>NZ_JBXVVV010000002.1:0-1083647 GCF_057219895.1 Tabrizicola sp. T46 | reverse complement strand
CCAGAAGGTTCGAGTTGCGATAGGCGGCGATCAGCGCATCCGTCAGCGTCTCTGCCGCGGCCATCGGTGCCGCAAGGGCCCCTGCCGCTGCCAGAACCATTGCCCTTGCCCAAGCCCGCATCACGTTCTGCCTCTCTTGTTGGCCAGCAGGGATGCCGGCGATCCGACATTGTTCCGCACGGGGTGGACACCCGGATCGGAAAGGGCCCGACGGGGCCTCGACCCCAAACTTACAGCGCGAAAGCGCGGGCCACGCGAAAACCGTCCAGAACTGGCGCGGCAGCATTGAACACCGGGCGCCAGCTCACGTGTCCGCCAGACTTGTGCCCAATCTTGGCAGTGCCAAGTGCACCGTCAACAAAAATCGCGCCGATCCGGCCGCCGTCCCGCAGCTGTTCGATTAGCGCCACAGGAACGACCTCCACGCCGCCCTGGATGACGACGGCGTCATAGGGCGCGTGTTTTGCCGCGCCGTTCGCCAGGGGCCCGTGGACGACAAGGGCGTTGTCCACACCTTCTTCGGACAGAAGACGCTGCGCATCGGCGGCAAGCCGCTGGTCTTCTTCGACGGCAACCACGGTCCCGACCAGGCGGGCAAGCACGGCCGCCGAGTAGCCAAGGCCGCAGCCGAGGTCGAGCACCATTTCCCCCGGACGCAGATCAAGCGCGTCAAGAAGCTTCGCCAGCGTGCGCGGCTCCAGCAGCACGCGTCCCCCGCCTAGCGGCAGATTTTCCCCGACATAGGCCGCCTCGCGGCGGTCATCGGGCACATAAACCTCGCGCGGGACGGAAAGCATCGCGTCGATGATCGGGAACTTCGTCACGTCCGAAGGCCGAACCTGGGTATCCACCATCATCACGCGGCGGCTGGCAAAATCGGTCATTCGAAGTCCGTCAGTCCTGTTTTCTCTGGAAAAGTCTTGCCACAGAAGCCGGGGGGTCGCAACCGCAGATCGTTCGCGACTTCACGGACGTGGCCGGACTGCACGCGCCTGCCGGCGTTCAGTCCGGCCCGGTCGGGCCGACGGGAGTCTCGCCGCGTGGGCCTGCCACCTGGCAAAACGCAAGCATCAGATCGGCTTTGGACGCGCCATTGACACAACATTGGGCTTCAGTTTCGCGGACAGACCGCGCAGGGTCTCGGCAATGTCGGCCGCCCGCAAACCCGCCTCGGCATACATCTCGGCCGGGCTCGCCTGATCGATGAACCGGTCCGGCAGCATCAGCGTCCGCACAAGCCGCCCCCGGTCAAGCCCGCCCGAGGCCGCAAGATAGTGTAGGACCTGCGCCCCGAAGCCGCCGGATGCCCCCTGCTCCAGCGTAACCAGCGCCCCGTGGCCTTCGATCAGCCGGTCGATCAGGGCGGTATCCAGGGGCTTGGCAAAGCGCGCGTCGGCTACCGTGACCATGAGCCCCTCCTCAGCCAGCATGTCGGCCGCCGTCAGCGCTTCGGACAGATGCGCGCCGAAGGACAGGATCGCCAGCCCCTCCCCTTCCCGCATCACTCGGCCCCGGCCGATCTCCAGCACTTCGTCGGTTGCCGGCAGTTCCACCCCGACGCCTTCGCCCCGCGGATAGCGGAAGGCGATGGGGCCTGCGTCATGCGCGGCGGCGGTGGCCATCATCCGCACCAGGTCCGCCTCGTCGCCGGCGGCCATCACAGTCATGTTGGGCAGGCTGGCGAGGAACCCGATGTCGAAGGCCCCGGCATGGGTCGCCCCGTCCTGCCCCACAAGGCCCGCGCGGTCGATCGCAAAGCGGACGGGCAGGTTCTGCAGCGCGACGTCATGCACGATCTGGTCATAGCCGCGCTGCAGGAAGCTTGAATAGATCGCGCAGAAGGGCCGCATCCCGCTTGCCGCAAGCCCGGCGGCAAAGGTCACCCCGTGCTGTTCGGCAATGCCCACGTCGAAGACCCGCGCCGGAAAGCGCCGGGCCATGATGTCCAGTCCCGTGCCGCCTGGCATGGCCGCCGTGATCGCGACGATCCGCGGGTCGCGCGCGGCCATCGCGGTCAGGTGCTCGCCGAAAACCTGCGTATAGCTCGGGGCGTTCGACTTGCCCTTGACCTGGACGCCGGTCGCCACGTCGAACTTCGCCACCCCGTGATACTTGTCATCCGCCCCTTCGGCAGGCGCATATCCCTTGCCCTTGACCGTCACGCAATGGATCAGCACAGGCCCCGAGGCCCGCGCCTTCGCGGCCCGAAGGGTGGTCAGAAGCTGCCCCATGTCATGCCCGTCGATCGGGCCGATGTATTCAAAGCCGAACTCCTCGAAAAGCGTGCCGCCCCCCGGCAGCCCGGTGACCAGGGACCGCGCCCGCCGCGCGCCATCCCGGACCGGGCCGGGAAGCGATGCTTCGATCCCCTCGGCCGCCGCCTTCAGCATGGCGAAGGGGCCTTTCTCGGCTATGGCATTGAGATAGGACGACATCGCCCCGACCGGCGGCGCGATCGACATGTCGTTGTCGTTCAGGATGACGAAGAGCCGCTCTTTCAGGTGCCCGGCATGGTTCATCGCCTCATAGGCCATGCCCGCCGTGATCGCCCCGTCGCCGATCACCGCGATCGTGTCGCCAACCGGCATCCCCATCTGCCGCCCGACCGCAAAGCCGAGTGCCGCCGAGATCGAGGTTGAACTGTGCGCGGCACCGAAGGGGTCGTATTCGCTTTCGCTGCGCTTGGTAAAGCCGCTGAGGCCTCCCTTCTGGCGCAGCGTGCCCATCCGGTCGCGGCGCCCGGTGATGATCTTGTGCGGATAGCACTGGTGGCCCACATCCCAGATCAGCTTGTCCATCGGCGTGTTGAAGACCGAATGGATCGCCACCGTCAGTTCCACCACGCCCAACGACGATCCAAGGTGCCCGCCGGTGCGGCTGACCGTCTCGATCGTCTCGGCCCGCAGCTCGCCCGCAAGTGCCGCAAGCTCGGTATCGCTCAACGCCTTGAGGTCCATCGGACCGGCCACGCGGTCCAGCGTCGGGGTGCGGCTTTGGCTGTCCATCTTGGGCCTCCTGTGTACAAAAAAGGTGCCGTGTGGAAGTGACCCCGCACGGCACCAGGTCCCTGTCGCCAACAGGAAGGGAACCGGGCTCGTGGTTTCGCCCAGAATCCGGGCTGGCAATTGCCCGGATGGAAAGTCGGGGGGCGGTTGGTTCCGCCCCCCGGAAGGTCATCAGGGTTCACCGGGGTCGACGGTGTCCCATGTGTTCGGGTCAGGGGTATCGCGGCTTTCCGAAGGCAGCCAGGTGCCCACGTACCAGATCACCGTCAGCGTCAGGCCGAAGCCCACCACCAGCGCCGCCGCATATCCCGCACCGCGCAGCATCTCGCCGGCGATCCAGGTGGTCAGCTGCGCCCGCCGCGAGATCGAGAACATATTGTCGTCAGACATCGCCTTCTCCTCAGTTCAGCGGGGCGTAGCCGTGTTCCTGCGCCCAGACATACCAGTTGTCGACAACCGTGCCCGTCAGCAGGATCCCGATGCCCCCGGTCAGCGTGACCAGGATCGCGAACCACCAGGCCCAGCGGTGAATTCCTTCCATCGTGGCGTTGAACCCCATCGTCCAGCGCCAGAAGAGGGCGGCGCGTTCCGAGGCGGTTCCCCGGTCGGCGATCTGTTCCAGTTCCCGGTCGCCGCCAAAGCGGCTGACGGCCAGGATCGTCGCCCCGTGCATCGCAAAGAGAAGCGCCGATCCGTAGAGGAAGACGATGCTCAGCGCATGGAAGGGGTTATAGAACAGGTTGCCGTAGGTCAGGCTGAAGGTGTTCGTCCAGTCGAGGTGCGTGAAGATGCCGTAGGGCACCGCCTCGCTCCACGACCCCATCAGGATCGGACGGAAGAGGCCGAGGACCAGGAACAGCCAGATCGCGGAGGCGAAGGCCCAGCAGATATGCTTGCCCATGCCCAGGGCTTCGGCGCGAAGATAGCTGCGCACCCACCACGCGAGCACCGACACCAGAAGGAAGAACGAGGCGATCAGCCAGTAGCCGCCTTCGGCAATCGGCGGGAAGCCCAGCCCGTATTCCGGTGCCGGAGGGTCAAGCGACAGCCAGAACAGATCCCGCAGGAACACGGCCGGATTGAACCCCGCCTGATACCAGAACCAGCCGCCCACCATTGTGAACCACACCAGCCCCGAGAAGAGCGAGATCACCCCCATCGTGCCAAGGTAGACCGGGCCAAGCTGGGCGTTTCCGAACCAGCCCGCCAGCGTCGAGAAGGTGGCGCCATTGGTCCGGTTCGCCAGGTCCACGCCCTCGACCATCCCCATCTCCGGGGCGCCCTGAACCTGAACCTGGTTGAAGATGTTCTGATACTCAGCCATTTACGCCTCCCGGAATGTCGGCCCACCACGGCAGCTGCAGCCACCAATCCCACCAGACGACCCATTGGTCGAACCAGATGGTGCCGGAGATCACGATGCAGACCGCGCTCCAGAACCCGGCGTTCAAGGCCAGCAGGAGACCCAGGCGGTGGATGCCCAGCGTGCCGACGGAGTAACCGATGAAGTCACGGAAGAAGGTGTCCTCATGGTCGGGCGTCCGCATCTCCTTGCCCTTTTCGGGGTTCGCGGCGGACAGGATCAGCCCCCCGTGCAGCGCAAGCGCCAGCGCGTTGGTGAAGAAGAACGTCACCGCAATCATATGCGCCGGGTTGTAGTGGAAATTGCCGTACTGGTACCCTGTGTTCGACACCCAGTCGAGGTGCGTCCAGATCCCGTAGGGGAAGGCATAGCCCCAGGCGCCCATCAGCACCGGCCGGATCACGACCAGCGTCAGGTAGGCGAAGATCGCCACGCCAAAGGCGAAGGGGACGTGATAGCCCATGCCCAGCTTGCGGCAGATTTCCACCTCGCGCAGCGCCCAGCTGACGAAGGCGCAGGTCGCGCACATCGTGACCAGTTGCCATAGCCCGCCTTCATTGAGGGGGGCAAAGGCCAGTCCGTATGATACGGGGGGCGGGTCGATCGAGATCAGCCAGGGGTTCCACACCCCTTCCAGCGCCGTGCCGTAGAAGATCAGGATCGTGCCGAGGGCGGCGAAGAAGAAGGTCGTGACGCCGAAGAAGCCGACGTAGAAGGGTCCGACCCAGAAGTCGAAGAGATTGCCCCCGACCAGCGTGCCGCCCGGCACGCGATATTTCCGTTCGAAGCTGAGCAATGCCATGCTTCACTCTCCGCTTGGTCCGGGGGCGCGCGATCTCTGGCGCGGGGACGCGATGGGCCCCGGAGTGTGTGTTCCTTGGTTTGTTGCGGGCGGCGGCGCAGGGGTCGCCGCCCGCAACAGGGACAGGCCCGCTACTCGGTCGCCGGTGCGGCGCGCTGGTACTTAGCGTCCGCGACAGCAAACCAGTTGTAGGAAGGCGTGCTCAACAGGACGAGGTGAATCATCGCTGCCAAGAGGAAGAGGAACACCCCTTGCGCCACGAAGACGCGACGAGGGTCGAAAATCAGCCAGATCTTGTAGAACTTGGACATCTTTCATTCCTCCTCAGAACCACGGACGCCAGATGAACACCGCCAGATGAGCGACGACGGCGACGGTCACGAACAACCAAAGCCCGCTCATGTAGACGGAGTGCAGCTCTTGCGCCTGCTCGTCGGTGAGACCTGTGAAACTCAGGTCGGATTTATCAGCCATTCGATCCTCCGGATGGTCAGACTGACGCCGCATACCCTGCGGCTGGGTTCACGGTTCGGCTGGATGCCTCCCCGAGTTTCTCCGCAGCCCTTCCGGGCTACGGTGAATGGCATGTCCGGCGGAAATGGGCGCACACCCACCGGGGTATCGAGCTGCCAGGGTTTCCGGTCCCGGCAGAGTGCACTCCCCGCGCCTTGCGGGCGCGAAGCGTGAAGATTGGCGGCCCTTACGGCCGGAAGATCGCCGGGGTGATGGCCCCGGCTTCGCGCCAGGCACGGGCCATGGGCCCGTGTACCGGCAGGTGACGGTCGCGCAGCAGGGCCCAGGCCCAGGCTGCGACGGCAAAGGGGATCGCGATCAGGAAGATCAGCGTGAAGTACACGTAGAACTCGGCCTTCGGCGTGCGGTGGCCGTGGGCCGTGCCGTGGTCGACCTCGTGGCCGGCGGTTTGGTCACTCATGCGTCCCTCCCTCGTGTTCCCTGTGTCGCGCCCCGCAGGGCCTCGACGAATTCAAGCACCACGCGCTCGGCCCCATGATCGAGCGCGGCCTTCTCGGCCGCATCGCGCAATGTGCGCGCGGCGGAAATACGCGTCAGAACAGGATGTTCGCTGACAATCCGGTCCAGTTCGGCCTGCGCATCCGCATCCCACGGGAAGTCACGGCGCAGCGTCGTGGGCGTGGCGGCGGCGCTATCCATTTCCGACCCCAGGGGCAGGATATGGAACAGCGCGTCGAAAAGGCCGTTGCAGACCTCCTGCAACAGGTAGACCGCGCCCGCATAGCCCATGAAGGGCGTGCCCGTGGCCCGGCGGATGGCGGCACCCGGGAAGCCCGCCGGGATGAACACCGGCTGCGGCCCGTGGCCGGCCTTGAGTTCGGCCATGTAGATCTTCTCGTTGATCGACCCCATGACGATCAGCGGCCGATGCTGGCGCAGGGCGGCCCGCACCGCCTCATTGTTCGTCTTCTGTCCGGCGATCCGCGGGGTGGCAAAGGCGCAAGGCAGGCCGAGATCGCCTTCCAGGAAGTTCCGGACCCCCCGCGTATAGGTCTCATTCGAGACGATGGCGAAGCTTGCCGTCGCGAAGAAATCCTGCGTGACAGACCGCCAGAGGTCCCATAGGGGCTTCAGCGTCGAATGCTTTTCGCGGGCAATGAACGGCTCGGGGTCCAGCCCCAGCATCTCGCCCAGCTTGCGCAGGAAAAGAGTTGTGGATTCCAGCCCGATCGGGGCCTGCAGGTATGGCTTGCCCAGGCACTCTGCCAGACCCCGCCCGAACTCGCGGTACATCACGATGTTCGCGTCGGCGTTCACCAGGTTCCGCATCTCGGCCAGGTGCGCGCCCAGCGGCATCACCATGTTGACCTCGGCCCCGATCCCTTCGACCAGGCGCCGGATCTCGTGCATGTCCGAGGGCATGTTGAAGGTGCCGTACATCGGCCCCAGGATGTTGACGCGCGGCTTCGCACCCGGCTCGCGGGCGGTCTCGGGCGGCATCCGGCCCTTGGTCATCCCGAATTCGGTGAAGATCCAGGTCATCGCCCGGTCGGCGGCCTGCCACTGGTCCTCGTCGATGGTGCGCGGCAGGAAGCGCTGGATGTTCGTGCCCTGCGGGGTGACGCCCCCGCCGATCATCTCGGCGATGCTGCCCGTGACCACCACCGCCGGCAGCGCCGGATCAAGCACCTTCCAGGCCCGCGCCATCGACTCTTCGGTGCCCGAGGACATCTCGCCCTCACCAAGGCCGGTGACAACAATCGGCAGCTCATGCGGCGGCAGCGCGTCGGTGTAGTGAAGGACCGACGTGACCGGCAGGTTCTCGCAGCCGACCGGCCCGTCGATGACGACCTGCAGGCCTTTCACCGCGCAGAAGGCGTAGACCGCCCCCCAGTAACCGCCCGCCCGGTCATGATCCTGGATCAGCATGGCCGCCCGCCTTTCGCACCGGTAAACGCAGCGCGCGTAGAGACGGAAGGAAGACGGAAAGAAGACGCGGGGAAGATCATATCATCTCCTCCGCCTTAGCCGCCTTCGCGGCCTTGTCGAGCTTCTTCTGATGGATCGCCCGGAAGTCCGGCCGAAGGTTCGGAGCACCTTCCCAGATGCCTGCGGTATCGCCTTCGCCGACCCCTTCGAAGAAGGCCTTCATCCCGGCCATCTTCTCGCGGCCAGCAATCGCCGCGTTGACGACCTGCGCCAGCGATCCCGCCCCAGCAGGCCCCATCAGCGGACGGGCAGATATGAGGTTCGTGAAGTAAAGCCCTGGAATTCCAGCTGCTTTCGCCTTCTGAACAACAGGCGTCGTGCCGATGGCGAGGTCCGGCCGGAAGGCCTCCATCGCGGCAAGGTCGTCCTCCAGGCTCGCGCGGAACTTTACCACACAGCCTTTCGCTTCCAGCCACGCGCGGTCCGCCGCCGACCATTCGGTCCGGGCGCAAGCCGTGCCCACATAAGGAACCTCGGCCCCGCTTTCGATCAGAAGGCGCGCAACCAGAAGCTCGGAGCCTTCATAGCCCGAAAGCGTGATCCGCCCCTTGACCGGATTGGCCGCCAGCGCCCCCCGAATCGCAGGGCCAAAGGCGTTCTGCGCCGCATTGACCTGAAGCGCCGGAATTCCAAAGGCTTCGCCGATGGACTTCAACCAGTCCATCGTACCGTCCAGCCCCACCGGCGCGCTGCCCACGACCTTCCGACCAGCCGCCTCGAACTCGCGGATCGCGGCGGTGTAGAAGGGATGGATCGCCGCCGCGACACCGCAGTCGAGTGCTGCATAAAGCTCGCGCCATTCGCGGCAGGGCACGACCGGCCCGGCGGCCAGACCCATCGGGGCCAGCATCGCGCCGATCATCATCGGGTCGGCAGGGAACATCTCGCCCAGAAGCGCCACGGTCGGGCGGTCCGACCTTCCTTGCGCCGGTGCAGCGACCGGGCCGGCAAGGATTTCTTCACGGGCATACTTCAGCATCGCCCCGGCCAGCACGTCCTTCGCCTCGGCATGGGTCGGCACGCCAAAGCCCGGCACATCGATCCCGACGATGCGGACGCCGTTGATTTCGGAGGGCAGCAACTGCAACGGCACGCCGGAAGCCGTTGGAACGCATAGATTTGTCACGACAACGGCATCGTAACGATCGGGGTCGGCAAGTTCGTGCACCGCGTCGCGGATGTCCTCGAAAAGCTTGCCGGTGACCAGCGTTTCGGAGTTGAAGGGCACATAGCCGACCGACCGGCGCGCGCCGTAGAAATGGCTGACGAAGGTCAGGCCATAGACGCAGCAGGCGCTGCCCGAAAGGACCGTCGCCACCCGCCGCATCCGCAGACCGACGCGCAAGGACCCGAAGGCCGGGCACATCGACTGCGGCTTGTCATGCGGCCCTTTCGGATAGTCGCGGGCAAAGCCGTCGAGCAACTCCGAGTTCCCGGCAGCCCGCGCCGCCGCTTCCATCTCGGACCCGGCATGACAGCCAAGGCCGTCAGCGGGAACACCCGCCGCCGCCGTCGCGCCGTCCTGCCGCAGCTCGCTCATGCCGCTTCAACCTCGCGCTGCAAGAGTTTCTTTTCGCTGGATTTCCGGGCCGAAAGCGCCTGCAGGGCCCGGTCCAGTTCTTGAAGTCGATCAAGATCAAGCATTGTCGTAGACCACTTCCAGCGATTTCTTCGGCTCGGCATTCTTGCCGCGCATGTCCTCATCCGACGCCGGCATCAGGACGAAGTCGGCACCCGTCGTCTCGGCGCTGAACAGACCCAGCAGCCCGTCCTGCGAAAGGGGTTTCGGCCGGACCGGCGGCGCCTCGGCCACCGCCTCGCCCAGGGCGGCGAACAGCGAGCCCCACTGCGATTCGTAGCTGCCGACGATCTGGTAATTCGCGGATTTCTTCCGCAGATCATCGTCCTGCGGGATCGCCGCCAGAACCGGGATGCCCACGGCATCGGCAAAGGCAGCCGCCTCGCCCGACCCGTCATCTTTGTTGATGACCAGCCCGGCGATTCCGACATTGCCGCCCAGCTTGCGGAAGTATTCCACCGCCGAGCAGACGTTGTTCGCCACGTAAAGCGATTGCAGGTCGTTCGACCCGACCAGGATCACCTTCTGCGCCATGTCGCGCGCGATCGGCAGGCCGAAGCCGCCGCAGACCACGTCGCCGAGGAAATCGAGGAGCACATAGTCGAAGTCCCAGTCATGGAACCCAAGCTTTTCAAGGAGTTCAAAGCCGTGGATGATCCCCCTGCCCCCACAGCCACGGCCCACCTCGGGCCCGCCCAGCTCCATCGCGAAGACGCCGCCGCGCTTGAAGCAGACATCGCCTATCTTCACCTCTTCGCCCGCCAGCTTCTTGCGGGTCGAGGTTTCGATGATCGTTGGGCAGGCCTTGCCGCCGAAGAGGAGGCTTGTGGTGTCCGACTTCGGATCGCACCCGATCAGAAGAACCCGTTTACCCATCTCGGCCATCATGTGGGAAAGGTTCGCCAGCGTGAACGACTTGCCGATCCCACCCTTGCCGTAGATCGCGATGATCTGGGTCTTCTTCGACGGGGGGTCCAGCGGCACCTCCAGCGTCGGCTCTTCATGCGCCTCCGCCCGCAGGCGGTCATCGAAGTCCTTGAGGTTCGGTACGTCCTTCATGCCTGACCTTTCCAGTCGAGGATCATCTTGAGACAAGCAGGGTCGGTGAATGCGGTCGCGTAAGCCGACGGCGCATCCGCGGCCGGGCGCGCATGGGTGATCAGCCCGCCCAACGACAGCGCCCCGCTTTCGATCAGCGCGCGGGTGGCCACGAGGTCTTCGGGCGCCCATTCGCTGGCAATGCGGATCCGCGCTTCCTTCATGAAGGCAGGCGGGAAAGCGAATGCCACGGGTTCAGTGTAGAACCCGGCAAGCACGACCTCACCCCCCTTGGCCAACCGCATGACCAGTTGGTCGAGCAGCCCCTTGGCGCCCGATGCGTCATAGATCGCGCGATAGTCGCGGCGGGGATCATCCTCGGGCGCGACGACGGCGTAACCCGTTGCCCCGGAACGGCGTTCCGGGTCAATTTCCCAGACGGTCGGAGGCTTGCCCCCGGCGGCAATCGTCAGGCGCGCCAGAAGCCTGCCCAGCGTCCCATGGCCCACGATCAGGTCGGGAAGAGCGGTGTTGAAGCCGGCCAGGGCATGCCGCGCCGTCGCGGCCAGCGCCAGCAGTGCCCCTTCCGCGCCCATCCCGGCGTCGATCCGCGCCACGCGGGCGGCCTTGGTGACCAGGTGATGCGAGGCCCCGCCAAAAAGGCCCTTCACATTCCCCGCAAAGCAGTTAGCCCCCGGCACGAAGACTGTCTCGCCAACGCGGAAACCGGTTGCCGCGCCAGCCTCGACCACCTCGCCCGCGGCCTCGTAGCCCGGGACCAAGGGATAGCCCATGCCGGGAAAGGGCGGCATCGTGCCGGACCAGAAGAGCTTTTCTGTGCCGGTCGAAATGCCGGAATGCCGGACTGCGACCACAAGGTCATCCGCACCGGGCGCAACAAGCCCGAGGCTTTCAAGCCCCAGATTCCGCGCCCCATGAAGGATTACGGCAGTCGTCTGCACCGTTTCGTCCCCTACGGCCTTGCCACCCCTTGCATTCTCGGGGTGACTCCCTGCGTGTAAGTTTAGACTTACATTCTGCACTGTCAATTTAAATGGACAGTTTGAAACAGGAATCTCACGCCGGGACGCGGGCTTCGATGACCGAGGTCACGAAGGGCCGCAGGCTTCGGGCGCGGTCCGGGCAATCAAAGCCCGCCGACCGGCAAAGCGCGGCGATGGTTTCGGCCGACCTTGTGCGGCCGGTGCCCATCGCCAGCGTGTAGACCGCGAAATAGACATCGGTTGCCGGATCGGGGCGCTTCCCGCCCGACATCGGTTCGGAAATGATCAGGCGGCCACCCGGCGGCAGCGCCTGCCGCACCTTGGACAGCAGGGCCGCGACCGTGCCATCGGCATGGTCGTAAAGCACCCGCACCAGGCTGATCGCATCGGCCCCGACGGGCAAAGGATCGTCGCGGAAACTTCCCGGATGGATCGTCACGCCCGGTCCAAGCCGCGCCCCTGCCCCGACAACGACCGCCGGAAGATCGAAAAGCGTGCGCTGCAGGCCGGGATAGGCCGCGCCCACGGCGGAAAGAAAGGCCCCTGTCCCGCCGCCGACATCCATCAGGTGCCGCACCGACCGCAGGCTGACGAGCTGCAACGTATCCTCGGCCACCAGCCCCTGGCTGTCGGACATCAGCGCCGAATACCGCGCGGCAAGTCCGGGATCGGCGGCCCCGCCGGCACCGAAGACATAGGGCCAGAACCTTGCCAGTTCGGTCTCGGTCTCGCCCCGGAAAAATGCTGCAGGATCAGAGAGATCACGGTAGAGCACCGGGTGGTGGAGCACCATCGCCTCCAGCCCCGGAACAGTCAGGAAGGCCGCGCCGCGCATCGTCAGATGCCAGGCGCCGCGCCGCTGCCGCATCAGTCCCAGCGCCGCCCCGGCCTGACACAGCACCGCCATCCGGTCCCCCGGAACACTGGCCAGTTGCGCCAACCGCGCTGTTGTTTCCGGTGCATCGGCCAGCCGGTGCAGGATGCGAAGCTCGACCAGCGCCAAGAGGGCCTGGCTGCGCACGAAGCCCGAGACGACCTCGAAAAGCGCATCACCTTCGGCCCGGGCAATGCGGCGCAGGGCCGGAACGCGGGCGCAAAGATGGTGAAACCAGGGCTGCAGCGCCAGTTGGGCGGCCCAGCCCGGCCGCGGGGCCTTGCGCGGAACACCCGCGCCAAGCCCGGCCTCGGTCATTTCGCGCCCGTGGCCCGAACGCGGCGGGCGCCAAGATCGACCGGGGTCATACGTTCGGCATAGGCGCGGACCATGCCGGCCAGCGCCGCCTCGCCCGGGCAGGAGGGGATCGAGGCGATCGCCCCGCCAAGAATATCCTTCAGATGCCGGACCGCGCCCTGCACCCCCATCAGCGCCACCGCATTCGGCCGGCCATGCGCGGCATCCTGGCCGGACGGCTTTCCGGTCTCGGCTTCAGTCAGCAGCGCATCCTTCAGGTCATCGGCCACCTGGAATGCCTCGCCGATCCGGGCACCAAGCTCTTCCCAGGGGTCAGGCTCCTGCCCCGCTGCGATCGCCCCCATCTGGGTGGCCGCCACGAAAAGCGAACCGGTCTTGGCGCGGTGATAGGCGCCAAGGTTGACCACGGGCTCCGATTCCCAGGCCTGCCCCGCACAGATCCCGCCGGGCATTCCCGTCCGCTGGGCCAGGGACATGACCAGCCGCAGGGCACGGTCAGGGGTGGCGTGACCAGCCCGGGCGAGGACCTCAAAGGCCAGCACGATCAGGCTGTCACCGGCAAGAACCGCCAAGGGCTCGCCATAGGCGCGGTGGACCGAAGGCTTGCCGCGCCTTGTGTCTGCATTGTCGAAGGCGGGCAGGTCATCATGGACAAGGCTGGCGCAATGGATCAGCTCCAGCGCCGAGGCGGCAGCGTTTGCCAGCGCCGGCTGGTCGTCGCCGCAGGCAAGGGCAACCGACAGAAGGATCGTCGGCCTGATCCGCGCCCCGCCGGACATCGTGGCGTGATCCAGGGCCGATGCCAGCCGCCCGGGAACCGCATCCGACCCGCCCGGAAGGCGCTGGCCCAGAAGGACGGCCTCGGCCACGGCGGCTTCGATTCGGGCGGAAAGATCCATCACTCACCTGCAGCGGTTTGCGGCTTGCCCTGGTCGGCATCCTGCGGAAAGCTTGGCACCCGGGCGGCAGGATGTAAATCAAAACTTACACCTTGGGCTCTCTTTCGGTTTACATATTGGTGTCTCGGACTAGAGTGGGGACATGAAGGCCCAGACGGGAACCAAAGAGCGGATCGTCGTGATCGGCGCCGGCATGGGCGGGCTGGCGGCCGCGATCCGGCTGGCCGCGCAGGGCAAGGCCGTCACGCTGGTCGAGGCGATGGGCCACCCCGGCGGCAAGATGCGCGCGGTTCCCTCGGCGGCGGGCCCGATCGACGCGGGGCCGACGGTCCTGACCATGCGGCAGGTCTTCGACGACCTTTTCGCGCTGGCGGGCGAGCGGCTGGAGGATCACCTGACCGTTCTCCCGCAGCCCATCCTTGCCCGGCATTGGTGGCCGGAGGGCGGGTCCCTTGACCTCACCGGCGACAACGGGACCGACCGGGCAGCCATCGCGGCCTTTGCCGGTGCGACCGAAGGCGCGGCGTTCGAACGG
The DNA here is from genome assembly GCF_057219895.1 of Tabrizicola sp. T46. Lineage (NCBI taxonomy): Bacteria > Pseudomonadati > Pseudomonadota > Alphaproteobacteria > Rhodobacterales > Paracoccaceae > Tabrizicola > Tabrizicola sp. T46. The sequence continues at coordinate 1,069,767 of NZ_JBXVVV010000002.1, read as the reverse complement.
TTCGACCGGATGGCGGCAGCGCTGCACCGGGCCTTCGAGGCGCCGGTGATGCAGGCACCCCGGCCGCAGGTGGGGGCGATCCTTGCCGCGGCGATCAGGACCCCTGCGCTCTGGCCGGCGCTTCTGCCGGGGCGGACGCTGGCGGGCCTTCTGCAGGGCCAGTTCCGCGACCCGCGGCTCGCCCAGCTTTTCGCACGCTATGCGACCTATGTCGGCGGAAGGCCCTCGCATTCCCCCGGCGTGCTGGCGCTGATCTGGCGGGCCGAGGCGGCGGGGGTCTGGGCCGTCGAAGGGGGAATGCACCGGCTGGCCCTTGCGCTGGCAGGACTCGCCCAGCGGCTGGGGGTCGATCTTCGGCTGAACACCCCAGTTCGGCGGATCGTCCGGCAGGGCGGGCGGGTCCAGAGTGTCGAGCTTCTGAACGGCACCGCCCTCCCCTGCAATGCCTGCGTCTTTGCCGGGGACCCGGCGGCCTTGTCGCGCGGGCTTCTGGGAGAAGGGCTGGGAACTGCCCTGCCCCGAACAGCGTCCGAACCCCGCAGCCTGTCGGCCTGGGTCTGGTCTTTCGCTGCTGTTCCCGAGGGTCCGGTCGCCCGCGACCTGATCCATCACAACGTCTTCTTTCCGGACGAAACGGCCCGCGAATTCGCCCCGCTGGGACGGGGCGAGATGCCCGAGACGCCCACCCTTTACATCTGCGCCGAGGACCGCGCCGGGCCGGAACGCCCCGCCGGGCCCGAGCGTTTCGAGATCATCGTCAACGCGCCTGCCGGGCGTGCTGACCATCCGGAGGACTTTGCCCGATGCCACGCCCGGACCTTCCAAACCTTGCGCCGCCGCGGGCTCTGGTTCACGCCGGAGCCGGGGGCGGAGGCGCTGACCACGCCCGCAGCGCTGGACCGGATGTTTCCGGGGTCGGGCGGGGCCATCTATGGGCGGAGCCCCGAGGGGAGTTTCGCGGCCTTCCAGCGGCCGGGGGCGCGGACGAAGGTGCCGGGCCTCTACCTCGCGGGAGGGGGGGCCCATCCGGGGGCTGGAGTGCCGATGGCGGCGCTCTCCGGCAGGCACGCGGCCAAGGCGGTGATGGCGGACCTGACTTCGGCATCCACGTCAGGCCGGACGGCTATGCCTGGTGGTATCTGGACGCGGTTTCGGATGACGGGACGCGCGCCCTCTCGGTGATCGGGTTCATCGGGTCGGTCTTTTCGCCCTGGTATCGCTGGTCGGGGCGCAGGAACCCGCAGGACCATGTCTGCCTGAACGTCGCGACCTATGGGCCGGGGGGGCGGTTCACGATGACCGACCGGGGAGAGGCGGCGCTGCGGCAGTCGAGCGACCGGCTGCAGATCGGGCCGTCGGCGATGGTCTGGACCGGGCGGGAGCTGGTCGTCGAGGTGGACGAGATTTCCGCGCCGCCAATCATCAGCCGGGTCCGGGGCACGATCACCCTGACCCCCGTGGCGATGACCGGGGTCGAGGCGCGGCTGACGCCGGATGGGGCCCACACCTGGCGGCCCTTTGCCCCGATCGCGCGGGTGAAGGTGGACCTGACACAGGGCCACCGGTGGGAGGGGCATGGCTACTGGGATGCGAATTTCGGGACCGCAGCGCTGGAGGCGGACTTCCGGTTCTGGACCTGGGGCCGGTTTCCGCTGAAGGACCGGACGGTCTGCTTCTATGATGCGACCCGGGCCGACGGCTCGACCCTGGCCCTCGGGGTGGAGGTCCACCGGCGGGGCGAGGTCCGCGAGATCGACCCGCCGCCCCTGACCCGGTTCCGCCGCAGCCTCTGGGGCGTCCGCAGGGAAACCAGGGCTGATCCGGGGTTCCAGCCCCGGCAGAAAATGAGCCTTCTGGATGCACCCTTCTATTCCCGCAGCCTCGTTGAAACCCGGATCGGCGGCGAGACCTCGGTCGGGGTCCACGAAGCCCTCGACCTGGTCCGCTACCGGCAGCCCTGGCTGAAACCGATGATCGCGGTCCGGGTGCCGCGGCGGCGGGGATGGACCTTCGACTGAAGAAGTGACCACAGTGGTCAAAATTGCTTTTTCTTTTTACAACAGATACTTGCGCGTTGACATTAACCTTTTGGAAACATTTGTCCACGGCACCGGACAGGCACCGGAGACACTGCTGCGGGATCAGGCGGGCTGGGCCATGCCGGGGTTCAAGCGCACGACCGAAAGGTTCAGCGCCCCTGCGACGGTGACCCAGGCGAGGTAGGGCAGGAACATCAGGCCCGCCCAGACATCGAGCTGGAAGAAGGCGACCGTTGTGGCCGCAACCGAGAGCCAGAGAAAGCCGATGATCACCAGCGCCGCGCGCATCCGCCGGAGGCCGAAGAAGACCGGAGTCCAGAGCGTGTTGAAGGCGATCTGCACCGACCAGAAGGCCATGGCGTAAGCGGATCCTTCCAGCACGGCGACGCGGGCGGCGGAAGCGGACATCAGAAGGTAGAGCGTGGTCCAGGCGACGGGGAAGAGCCAGTTCGGCGGGGTCCAGCTGGGTTTCTTCAGCGCCTCATACCAGGGACCGGGCGAGAACATCGCGCCGGTCGTCGCTGCGGCCCCGCAGGCCAGAAGAAATGTGCCGAAGAGCGCGAGATCCATGGATGGGCTCCTTTGCAGGGGAGATAGGCCGGGAACGGCAGTCGCACAAGGCAAACCGTCAAGGCGCGCTCCGTTCCCTGCCGACTGACGATTTTTCGGCGAGAAATCGTGCTCCCCCGTGCTTTCCGTCAGGCAGAAAGGCCGCGATCCTGCGCTTCAAGCTGGGCGAGGATGCCGATCAGCGCGTCGCTGCGAGCCCGTTCGGGGACCGCGCGGGCAGCCGCCTGGACGAGGAAGGCAACCTCGGGCTCCGGCGGGGCATGCAGCGTCGCGGGGCAAGGCAGCACCAGCGAGCCTGCCGAGCGGAGCGTGGCAAGCATCAGCAAGCCAAGCTTTTGCGTGCCGGAGGTATGCGCGCGGACAGACACGGCATCATGGCCGTTCCGGGCAACCGCGCCACCGATGCCGGCATAGATGGAACCGGCGGCATAGATGCCGGGGCGGCAGCCGATGGGCAGCGCGGGAACGCCCGCCATCGACCGGTGGTAAAGCCGGTCGGCGCGGGAGAGAAGCCGCGCTGTCACGCGGGCCAGCGCGGGGCTGGGCGCGGGATGGGCAAGGAAAGCTTCCGGGGCGATGCCTTCCGCCGAAAGCCAGTCGAGCGGCAGGTAGAGGCGGCCGGCGCGGGCATCCTCGCCAACGTCCCGGGCGATATTCGTCAGCTGCATCGCAAGGCCGAGGTCGCAGGCCCGGGCCAGGGCATCCGCCTCGCGCACCCGCATCAGGACGCACATCATCGCACCCACCGCTGCGGCGACCCGGGCGGAATAGGCGAGGACGCCGGAGAGGTCGTCATAGCGGCGGCCGACCGCATCCCAGGCCATGCCTTCGAGAAGCGCATCGGGAAGCGCGCGCGGCATCTCGAACTGCTCCACCACCGCCGCGAAGGCGCGGTCGGCGGCGGCATCCACGGGCCGCCCGGCATAGACGCGGTCCAGCCGGTCGCGCAGGCGCAGGACGGCGGCGGTCTTGTCCCGGCCTTCGTCCACCGCGTCATCGGCCAGCCGGCAGAAGGCGTAAAGCGCGAGCGCGGGATCGCGCACGGCGGGCGGGAGGAGGCGAGAGGCGGCGTGGAACGACAGGCTGCCGGTGCGGATGGCGGCGCGGCAGGCCGCGAGGTCGCGGGGATCGATACGGGCCGTCATTCTGCCGCCAGCGGCAGAACGGCCGTCCTTGCGGGGACTGTCGGGGCCGAGATCAGCTGGTCAAGGATTTCCGCCGTGCCGATCACGCCGGGGACGCCCGCGCCAGGATGGGTGCCCGCCCCGCAGAGGTAGAGGCCGGGCAGTTCCTCGGACACGTTGTGTGGGCGGAACCATGCGGACTGGAAGATGCGCGGTTCCAGTGAGAAGCCTGCGCCATAGGGCGAAAGGTAGCGCGATTTGAAGGTTTCGGGCGTGAAGATGCGTTCGGCGGTGATCCTGTTGCGGAAGCCGGGAATCAGCCCTTCCAGCATCGTGGCGACGCGGTCCTTGTAGGTCTCGGTGAAGTTGGACCAGTCGGCGGCGTCATGGCCGAGGTGCGGGACCGGCGAGAGGGCGTAGAACGTATCGTCGCCCGGCGGGGCGGCGGAGGGATCGGTTACCGTGGGACGGTGGACATAAAGGCTCATGTCATCGTCGATCCTGCCGGTGCGGAAAAGGTCGCGGATGTGTTCGCGGTAGCGGGGGCCGACCATAATCGTGTGGTGGCCGGCATCGCGCCACATGGCGCGGGTGCCCTTCGTGCCGAAATACCAGACGAAAAGGCCCATCGACCAGCGCGAGCGGGCAAGCTTCCGGTCGGTCCAGCGGCGTTTGGGATGGTTGCGCAGGAGCGTGCTATAGGTGAAGCCGGGATCGGCGTTCGAGACAGTGACCTCGGCGGGGATGGTCTCACCGGTTTTCAGGCGGGCTCCGGCGGCGCGGCCATTGGAAGTGAGGATCTCGTCGGCCTCGGTCTGAAGACGGACGGTGCCGCCCTGCGCCCGGATCACCGCGACCATGGCATCGGCGATCGCCTGCACCCCGCCCATGGCGTAGTGCACGCCGAATTCGGATTCGAGGTGGCTGACAAGCGCATACATCGAGGTGACGCGGAAGGGATCACCGCCGATGAAGAGCGGGTGGAACGAAAGCGCAAAGCGGAGTGCGGGGTCGGTGACGCGGCGGGCGGCATGGGCGTGGACGGAACGGTCGGCCCGGTACCAGGCGAATTTCGGCAGGACCTTGATGAGGTCCGTGAGGCGGTGCATCGGGCGGCGGCCGAGATCCTCGAACCCGAAGACATAGCGCTTGCGGGCGTCGGTCAGGAACCGGTCGAAGCCGGGAAGATCGGCGGGCGAAAGGCGCGCGACCTCGGCCCGCATCGCTTCGACCCCGGGGCGCATCGTGAAGCTGCGGCCGTCCTGAAAGCGGATCTCGTAGAACGGGTCCATCGGGCGCAAGGTCACGTCGCGGTCGAAGTCGCGCCCCGTGGCGGCCCAGAGGTCGCGCAGGATCTGCGGGACGGTGACGATGGTGGGGCCAAGGTCGAAGCGGTGGCCCTGGTCGGTGATCGAGGAACCGCGGCCACCGGGCCGGTCGAGCCGGTCGATGACCGTGACGCGCCAGCCCTTGGCGCCAAGCCGCATCGCGGTTGCAAGCCCGCCAAGGCCTGCGCCGATGACGAGGGCCCGGCCTTGGGCGGGGGATTGATCCTGGCTCATGGGAAGGATGATAAAGTGTCCAGTCAGATTTACAACTAGCCATATGCTGCGGCAAAACAGCCCCTTCTCGCGCGCGAGAATTCCGGTAGAGTGTCAGTATTGATTTACATCGGAGCGGATCATGCCCACCGCCAGCCTGAGCCTGTTCCGCTTTCATGGCCTTTGGCCACGGCTGTGGATCATCGGGCAGATGGCCACCGCGCGGATCGCCTTGCGGCGCGAACCGCACCTGATGTTCTGGAAGCTCTGCGGGTCAGGCACGGGCGAGGGGTTCACGCCGAAGCCGAACTGGGGCGTCTGGGCGATTCTGGCGGTCTGGCCGGACGAGGCGGCGGCGCGGGACGGCACACGGAAGGGCGCGGTCTGGACGCGCTGGCGGAAGATGGCCGCGGAAAATGCCACGGTGTTCCTGTCGCCCCTCTCGGCGCGGGGATCGTGGGCGGGGGTCAACCCCTTTGTCCCCGAGACGCATCCCGCCGATCCGGAGGGGCCGCTTGCCGTCCTGACGCGGGCAAGCGTGAAGCCAGGCCGGGCGATGCGCTTCTGGAAGCGGGTGCCGGATATCTCGGCGGTGATCGGGGCGGATCCGAACGTGATGTTCAAGATCGGCATCGGCGAGGTGCCGCTTCTGCACCAGATCACCTTCTCGATCTGGCCTGACGGGGCCAGCATGACCCGCTTTGCCCGGGGCGACGGCCCGCATGGGCGTGCGATCAAGGCGGTTCGGGAAGAGGGCTGGTTCACCGACGAGCTTTACGCCCGCTTCCGCGTGCTGGGCGTCGAAGGGCGCTGGAACGCAGCGGAGCTGCTGTCGCGCCGGCCCCGGCAGCCCGCCGCACCCGAGGCGATCGCGGCCAGCCGGGCCGAAGCCGAACCCCTGACCGAGGTGGGGCCTTCGGGCCTTTCCCGCATCCTGCCCCCTGCCGGGCAGGGCCACCCTCCCTTTCCCGCCGCCTGAGGCCCCCGATGTCGAAACGCCCCATCCCGCGCCAGCCCTTCCCCTTCTCGGCCATTGTCGGGCAGGAGGACATGAAAACCGCGATGATCCTCACCGCGATCGACCCGGGAATTGGCGGCGTCCTTGTCTTCGGCGACCGTGGCACGGGCAAATCGACCGCCGTCCGCGCGCTGGCGGCTCTTCTGCCCCCGATCGAGGCGGTGGAGGGCTGCCCGGTGAACTCACCCCGGCGCGACCTTTGCCCGCCTTGGGCCGAGATAACCGGCGACCGGATCGTGACCCGCCCCACGCCCGTCATCGACCTGCCGCTGGGGGTGACCGAGGACCGTGTGGTGGGGGCGCTGGACATCGAGCGCGCGCTGACGCGGGGGGAAAAGGCCTTTGAGCCCGGGCTTCTGGCGCGGGCGAACCGGGGCTATCTTTACATCGACGAGGTGAACCTTCTTGAGGATCACATCGTCGATCTTCTTCTGGACGTCGCGCAGTCCGGCGAGAACGTGGTCGAGCGTGAGGGTCTGTCGATCCGCCACCCGGCGCGGTTCGTGCTAGTAGGCTCCGGCAACCCCGAGGAAGGCGAGCTTCGCCCGCAGCTTCTGGACCGTTTCGGCCTGTCGGTCGAGGTGACCTCCCCCAAGGACATCGCGACACGGGTCGAGGTGGTGAAGCGGCGCGATGCCTATGAGACGCATTACGACCGGTTCATGAAGACCTGGACGCCGATGGACGCGGGCCTTCGCAACCAGATCCTGGCCGCCCGCGCGGCGCTGGCGGCGATCAAGACGCCCGGCACGGCCCTGCACGACTGCGCGGCCCTGTGCCTTGCGCTGGGGTCGGACGGGTTGCGGGGCGAGTTGACCCTGTTGCGCGCCGGCCGGGCACTTGCGGCCTTCGAGGGCGATACCACCTTGAAGCGCAGCCACCTGCGCCGGGTTGCGCCGATGGCCCTGTCGCACCGGCTGCGCCGCGATCCGCTGGATGAGGCCGGATCGGGTGCGCGCGTCGACCGGACGCTGGCGGAGGTCCTGCCCTGACCGAGACCCTTGCAGACGCGCCTTTCGCCGCCACGGATACGGCGTCGGAGGCAGGAACCCCGCTTCCCCCGCGCGGGGAAGGGTTGGGACGGGCGGGCGAGCCAGAGGATACGAAGCCAAACGGATCAGGTCCGGCGGGCCTTGTTGCCTCGCCCGCTGCCCGCAAGGGGGAGGGGAGGCGCGAGGCGCAGGCGCGCATACCCATGGCAACCTGGGAGCGGGCGACCCTTGCGGTGCACGCGCTGGCTGTCGATCCCGAGGGGTTGAAGGGGCTGTGGCTGCGCGCCCGGACCGGCCCGGTGCGCGACCGGGTGATCGCTGCGCTGGCCGCCCTGCCCCTTCCGTTGCAGAAATTGCACCCCGCGATGGGGGACGAGGCGCTTTATGGCGGCCTCGATCTGACCGCCACGCTGGCGGCAGGGCGTCCGGTGCGGTCCGAAGGCCTGCTTGCCCGGCCCGCGGCGCTGGTCCTGACCATGGCGGAACGCTGCCCGGCCGGGCTGGCCGCCCGCCTCGGGCAGGCCCTGGACGCGCCCGGGCCATGCCTGATCGCGCTGGATGAAGGGGCCGAGGCAGAGGAGGCCCTCCCCCCTGCCCTTGCCGACCGGCTGGCGCTTTTCCTGGGCCTTGACGGAATCGCCGATGCAGACGCGCCGACGATCACGCTTGACCCGGCCCATCTGGCGGCCGCGCGGGCGCAGCTGGGCGGCATCCGCCAGCCCGCCCGGGCTGCGGAACGGCTGGCCGGTGTGGCCTTTCGCTTAGGCATCCCGGGCCTGCGCGCGCCGCTTCTGGCGCTGCGGCTGGCCCGGGTGATCGCGGCCTTGCGCGGGCATGCCGGGGTGCGGCGGGAAGATATCCTGACCGCGGCAGAGCTGGCCTTTGCCCATCGGGCGACGATCCTGCCCGAGCCTGCGTCTCCGGAGGCTGCCGCGCCGCCCGACGCGCCAGAGAACCGCCCGCCGGATGAGGCGTCGTCGGATGCGCTGGACCTGCCCGAGGAGTTGATCCTTGAGGCGGTGCGGGCGGCGCTTCCGGCCGATCTTCTGGACCGGCTGGCCGCCGCCCGGGCGGCGCGGGCCCTGCAGGGCGGCACCGGATCGGGCGAGGCGCGGACCGGCCATCGCCGGGGCCGGCCCCTGCCCCCGCGGCCTGGGAAGCCTTCGGCCGGGCACAGGCTGGACCTGATCGCCACGCTGCGGGCGGCGGCGCCGTGGCAGGCTGTGCGTCGGGCCGAGGCGGAACGGCGCGCTGCATCTTCAGCCGTGCCCCCCACCCCCATCCCCTCCCCACGAGGGGGAGGGGAGGCGCCTGGCAACGCTGGTCCCGCAGCATCGGGCAGGATCGCAACGGCACAACTCGCGCCCCCCTCCCCCCGCGTGGGGGAGGCATGGGGTGGGGTGGCTTTGTCAGAAAAGCGCCTGCACATCCGCCCCGCGGACCTGCGCATCCGGCGGCATCAGGAACGGACCGAACGGGTCATCGTCTTTGCCGTTGACGCCTCGGGTTCGGCGGCACTGGCGCGGCTGGCGGAAGCGAAGGGGGCGGTGGAACTGCTGCTGGCCCGGGCCTATGCCCGGCGCGACCATGTGGCGCTGATTGCCTTTCGCGGTGCCGGGGCCGAGCTGATGTTGCCACCGACGCGGTCGCTGGTGCAGACGAAGCGGCGGCTTTCCGGGTTGCCGGGGGGTGGCGGCACGCCGCTTGCTGCGGCCCTGAAGCTGGCGGGCGAGACAGCGATCCGGGCCCGGTCGCGCGGGCTGACGCCGGTGCTTGTGATGCTGACCGACGGGCGGGCGAATGTCGCGCTGGACGGTGCACCAGGGCGCGAGCGGGCCGAGGCGGATGCGGCCCGGATGGCTAGGGCCTGGCGGGGGAACGGGGCGGCTTCGGTGGTGATCGATACCGCAAGCCGCCCGGAGGCCGGGCTGAAGCGGCTGAGCCAGTCGCTGGGCGGCACCTACCTTGCGCTGCCGCGTGCCGATGCCGCGCGGTTGTCCTCTGCCCTTGAGGCGGCCCTGGGTCCGGTGCAGTCTGGCTGAATGGTTGACGACCCTGCCAATGACCCGCCCCGCGACTGGCCGCTGCGCGCCCATGCGCGCCGTATCCGCGCCCGGCATGATTGGTGGGTGGTGGAGCACGGGCTCGGGCCGGAAGTGCTGCTCCTGCATGGTGCGGGCGGGTCGGGGCATTCCTTCCGGGCCCTCGTCCCCGCGCTGACGGGATACCGGGCGCTGATGCCGGACCTGCCTGGGCAGGGCTTTACCCGCCCAGGATCGCGCGGACGCTTTGGCATCGAGCCGATGGCCGAGGATCTGGCGGCGCTAATTGGCGCTGCGGGCTGGCAGCCGAGGGTGGTGATAGGCCATTCCGCCGGGGTGCCGCTGGCCTTGCAGCTGTCGACGCTGGTGCCGGTGCGCGCGGTCATCGGGCTGAACGCGGCGCTGGGGCAGTTCGACGGGGCGGCGGGGTTCCTGTTCCCGCTTTTCGCCCGGGCGCTGGCGGCGACACCCTTCATCCCGTCGCTCGTCAGCAGGATGTGGGGCAACGAGGCGCGGGTGCGCGAGCTGATCGAGGGGACGGGGTCGCATCTCGACGCGGCGGGGATCGGGCAGTACCTGGCGCTGGTCCGTCGCGCGTCGCATGTCGACGGCACGCTTGGGATGATGGCGGCCTGGCGGGTCGACCGGCTGATGGCACGGGCGGCCTCGCTGACGGTGCCGGTGCTTCTCGTGACGAATGCCGCGGACCGGCTGGTGCCGCCGAAGGTCAGCCGCGAGGCGGCGCGGATGCTGCCCCGGGCCGAGCTGCGCGAGATGCCGTCGCTGGGGCATCTGGCGCATGAGGAAGATGCGGGGGCCGTCCTCGCGACAGTTTCCGACTGGCTGGAACGGTAGGCAGGCGCCCGATCTTTCGACGAAAAATCGTTTTCCGCCTGCCGCCTAGCGGACGCTCATCATCCGCGCGCCGAAGATGCGGTCCATGTGGTCGTTGAGATAGACCCGAAGCCAGGGGGTGAAGCGGTCGGGCGAACGGAGCACCTCGGCCTTCAGGTCGTAAAGATCGACCCAGCGCACCTCCTCGACCTCCGAGGGGTTCGGGGCGATGGGGAGGTCCGGCCCGGCCTCGCCGACGAAGATGTCGACCAGTTCATGTTCGATCAGGCCCTGGCCGACATCGGCGCGGTATTCGACGCGTCCGGCGTAATGGGGGTAAAGGCCGGTGATCCCCAGCTCCTCGCGCAGGCGGCGGACGGCGCAGGTGGCGGCCTCTTCGTCCCAGCGGGGGTGGGTGCAGCAGGTGTTGGCCCAGAGGCCGGGGGTGTGATACTTGCCCGCCGCGCGCTTCTGGATCAGAACACGGGGGCCTTCCATCACGAAGACCGACACAGCCTTGTGCCGGAGGCCACGCTGGTGGACCTCCAGCTTGCCGACGGGCTGGAGGCGCCCGTCGACCCATGCCGGGATCAATTCTTCAAGGCTTCCGTCCATCAGACCCACCCGGGTTTCACGATGCCAAGAAGATGCGCCACATTCTTCACGCCGATCTTGAGATGCGCGAGCGGCCGGGCGGCGACGAGTTTCTTGTTCATGTAGGCCTCGAAAGTCAGCCGCTGCACGTCGATGTCGTGGCAGAGGGACACAAAGCGTTCCCGCCGGTCGTCGGACTTGTAGTAGGCGTCCTGCATCGACCGCAAGACCTTGAAGACGGTCTTGTTGTCGCGCATGAAAAGCTTCCGCGCGAGTTTCAGGTCCGACGCCTTGCCCGAGGCGAGGGCCGCCTGCGCTGCCGTTGCGGCGACGCGGCCGCCGAGCATGGCGTAGTAGATCCCCTCGCCCGAACTGGGCGCGACGACCCCGGCGGCGTCGCCGGCCAGCACCACGTCGCGGCCATTGTCCCAGCGGTCCAAGGGCTGGAGCGGGATCGGCGCGCCTTCCTTGCGGATCGTCTCGCAGCCCGCGAGGCCCGAGGCGGCGCGGAGGTCGGCGGTGGCGCGCTTGAGGTCCACCCCGTCCTTGCCGGTGCCCATTCCCACGCTGGCCTGCGCGCCATGCGGGAAGACCCAGCCGTAGAAGTCGGGCGAGATGCGGCCGTCGTAGACCACGTCGCAGCGTTTCGGGTCATAGTCGGCATTGGCGGCCTGCGTCGCTTCGGGGGCCTTGATGATCTCGTGGTAGGCGATGACGTAAGGGATCTTGTCGCCGCCCGGCACCACGTCGCGGGCGACGTCGGACCGCGCGCCGTCCGCGCCAATGATAAGTTTCGTGAGGCTGCGGCGTTCCTCGCCCGTCGCCTTTTCGCGCCAGACGACATGGGTGCCTTCGGCGTCACGCTCGATCCGAAGATAGGTGCCGGTCAGCCGCTCGGCCCCGGCCTTGGCGGCGCGGACGCGGAGGAATTCGTCGAAATGCTCACGGTCGACCATGCCGACGAAGCCGTTCTCGATGTGGATATCGACCGACCGCCCGGTGGGCGAGATCATGCGGGCGCATTCGATGCGGGCGACGATCTGGTCGTCGGGGATCGCGAAGTCGCGGATGAGGCGCGGCGGGATCGCGCCGCCGCAGGGCTTGATCCGGCCCGCGCGGTCAAGCATCGCGACCTTCTTTCCGGCGCGCGCCAGATCCTCGGCCGCGGTCGCCCCCGAGGGCCCGCCCCCCACGACGAAGACGTCATAGCTCATGTCATTCTCCCGGGACGAGTTGCGGGGCTTGGGCGCGAAGGCGCCCGCCGTCGATGATCCGCCAGGCCATGAGGCCGGCAGCAAGGAAGAGGGCGGCCTCGGCCGCGAAGACGAGGCTGAAGGCGTCGGCGGTATCACCGGACAGGCGCAGGACATCGACGAGCGCCGCGCCCGCAAAGCCGCCAAGGCCTTGGGCGATGGCCTGAGAGGCGCCCCAGACGCCCATCCGCGTGCCTTCGCGCCCTTCGCGTCCCTGCCCGGCAAGCTGCATCATCGCGCCGATCGAGGCGATGGCGAACATGCCGTTGAAGACGCCAAGGACGGTGACCGCCGGGGTCAGAAGGCCGATCTGCATTTGCCCCAGCGCCGCGATCACCGCGAGTGACACGGCCGAGCCAAGACAGCCCGCCGTGACCCATAGCTTCAGTGTTCCAAGACGAAGGCCGGAGACTGCAATGCCCACGGCAAGCATGCCCACGAACATGCCCCCATGCTGCGCGCCGGAAAGGCTGGTCGACTGGCCAGGCGAATAGGCGAAGACGAGGCCGGCGTAGGGTTCTAGGATCAGTTCCTGCAGGAAGAAGGCGGTCATCGAGAGGAAAATGAAGAGGGTGAAGACCCGCGTCCGGCGTTCCGACCAGACCTCGGCCAGGCCGCGGCGGAGGGGCGTTTCATCCGGTAGGCGGGCGGGGATGACCTTGCGCTCGATCCCCCAGATGGCGGCGGTCGTCAGAAGGACCGCGCCGACAGTGACCGCGGCCACGATGACCATCAGGCGCTGCGGTGAATAGGGGTCGAGCAAGGCACCGATGGTGCCCGAGGAGACGGCGATGCCGAAGATCATCATCAGCCAGGTGATCGTGGCGGCAGCGGCGCGGCGCTGCGGGGCGCAGCCGCTTGCGAGAAGGGCGAGGAGCGACGTGCCCGAGGCCCCTGCCCCGATGCCGATGAGGACATAGGCCGCAACCGAGACGGCCAACCCCCAGCCCTGCCCCGCTACCTCAAGTGCGACCATCAGCGAAGCGAGCGCCGCCCCGAACGAGAGGACCGCCATCCCTCCGATGATGAAGCGCGTGCGGTTGCCTTGCGCGTCCGACCAGAAGCCCCAGCTGGGCCTTGTGATCTGGACGAAGGAGTGGAGCGCGACCAGCGCACCCGAAAGCATGGCGGGCAGCGCCAGTTCCACGACCATCAGGCGGTTGAGCGTCGATGTCGTCAGCACCACGACCGCGCCAAGGCAGAGCTGCACAAGGCCAAGGCGGACGATCTGAAGCCAGGTCAGCGTCATGCCAGCCCCCGGAGCGCGAAGGCGGTGACCATCATGCCGGTGACGTAAAGGACGACACCGGTGCCGTTGTACCACGGTGCCTTGCCCTTCGGGTCGCGGAAGAGGACGCGCATCGCGGCGATCTGGGCCAGAAGGAGCGCGGTCACGGCCAAGGCGTGCCAGGGTTTGCCGAGGACGAGGAGGAAAGCGATTACCAGCGCCTGCGCGAGGCCCATCACCGTGCAGGCGATCTTGGCCGCGACCTCGGGGCCGAGGACAACGGGAAGCGAGCGGACGCCATGTTGGCGGTCACCCTCCAAGGCCTTGAAATCGTTCAGGGTCATGATCCCATGCGCGCCGAAGGCGTACAGCGCCGCCATCATCACGATCTCGAACCTTGGGGCGGCGGCCAGCAGGACGGCGGCGCCGGTGAACCAGGGGAGCCCCTCGTAGCTCAGGGCGACAAGGCCCGGCCCCCACCAGCCTGAACGCTTCAGGCGGATGGGCTCGGCGCTGTAGGCCCAGGCCGCGATCACGCCGACGACCGTGGCCGCAAAGCCCCAGGGGCCGAGAAGCCAGCCGACGGCAAGGCTGAGGGCGGTCATGGCAAGGGCAATCCAGAGGCCCCATCGGCCGGGGATGCGGCCCGAGGGGATCGGACGGTCGGGTTCGTTCACCGCGTCGACATGGCGGTCGCACCAGTCGTTGGCGGCCTGGCTCATCCCGCAGACGATGGGACCGGCCAGGATCATGCCGAGGATCACCGTCGGCCAGTTCGCGCCAAGCGGGATGCCGGAGGAGACGGCACCGCAGAGGAAGGCCCAGACCGGCGGGAACCAGGTGATCGGCTTGATCAGCCGCAGCATGGCGCGCGGTTCGGGATACTGGCGGGACTGGAAGGTGGCGCTGACAGTCATGTGTCAAGTAAACATGACAGTCGAGAGTCTGACAAGCGCCATTCTGTCGCGGGGAGGTCGTTGACAGGGCATTCCGCTTCCCGGGGTTGGGCCTAGCAGCGATGCAGGGTGAAGCGGCTGATGCGGCCGTCCTGCGCCGCCTCGACCCGCGCTGCGGGCCATACGAGCGTGCGAAAGAGGCGGTCAAAGACGGCGGCGTGCCAGTGCCCGCCGAAGTCGAGCGGGTTGTCGGTGATCTCGAAGGTCAGGGGCGCGCGGGAGGCGAGACGGAACCTGCCCGATCCGGTGAAGGTCCAAGCGTTCCGGGTGATTGCATCGGCCAGAAGCCGCGCGCCAAGGACTGACGGAAGGGCGCGGATCAGCGTCTTCGCCGGACCGGGAATCCGGTTGGCAAGAATGTAGTCGGCAGTGCCCTGCCCTGCCGCGGCCAGGATCGCTGGGGCCTTGTCGCCACAGCCCTGCCAGACCGCAAGATGCGCGGCGCGGCAGGCTGCCTCGGGCCACATGGCGGCGTCGGGGCCGGGCAGGTCGATGCCCGCCAGAAGCTGGTCGCGCCCGCTGCGCCCAAGGGTGCGGTCAAGGACCGGCAGCAGTTGCAGGATCGCGTTCGGGCCGATCCGCGCGCCTGCTTCTGCCCGGAACCCCCCGTCCATCTATTCCGCCGGTTCCTGCATCTGTTCCTTGCCGCCGCCGCAGGCCATGGGCGAAAGGTCCGGAACGCCGGCGCGGTCCTTGGCGCGGTCCTGCATCTGCGCCTTCACCGCCGCGCGGCGTTCGGCGGCGCGGGCGGCCTTGTCGGCGGAAGCCTCCCAGTCGGCCATCTGCGCCTCGGCGATGGTGCGCGTCTCGTCGAAGTGGAATTCGAGGTTGTCGCGCTTGACCGGCTTGAAATAGCCGTGCTTTCCAAGGTCATAGAAACTGCGCTGGACGCCCGCCTTGAGGAAGGCCTTGAGGCAGCCAAGGAGGTAGCGGCGGCGGAAGCCGGTGCCGCGCCAGGGGTAATGGAAGAGCGCCTTCTTCATGTAGAAGCGGCGGTAGTTCTTGAGGACGCCTTCCAGCAGCGCGCCGCGCGTCATGGCAGCAGGCTTCATTATCGGGGTGACGAAGTTGTATTTCGAGAAGTCGAAGACCTCGACCTGGTCCTTGATCTCCTGGAAAAGGGGCGTGAAGGGCCATGGGGTATACATCGACCAGTTGGCAAGGTCGGGCTGCCAGTCCCACGCCATGCGGTAGGTTTCTTCCAGCGTCTCGGGCGTTTCGTTGTCGAGGCCGACGATGAACTGCGCCTCGGTGAAGATATCGGCCTCGCGCAGAAGGCGGATCGCCTCCTTGTTCTCGGCGACGGTGGTTTCCTTGTTGAAGAGGTCAAGCTTCAGCTGGGCTGCCGCCTCGGTGCCGAGGGAGACGTGGACGAGGCCCGCCTTGCGGTAGAACTTCAGAAGGTCGCGGTCGCGGTAGATGTCGGTGACCCGGGTGTTGATGCCCCATTTCACCCGCTCGTTCAGGCCGCGGTCGATCAGCTCCTGGCAGAATTCGACGAACTTCTTCTTGTTGATCGTCGGTTCCTCGTCGGCAAGGATGAAGAAGCCGACCTTGTGGTTGGTGACCAGATCCTCGATCTCGTCGGCGACGGCCTTGGGGTCGCGCACGCGGTAGTCGCGCCAGAACTTCCACTGACTGCAGAAGGAACAGGTGAAGGGGCAGCCCCGCGCCATGTTCGGGATCGCGACGCGGACGCCAAGCGGGATGTAGATGTAGTGGGGCCAGTCGATCAGCGTCCAGTCGGGCTTGATCGAGGCGAGGTCCTTCACCGTACTTGCGGCCTGGGTCGCGACGATTTCGTCCCCGTCCTTGAAGGCCAGGCCCTTGATCTTCCGGGCGTCGGCCGGCCAGCGCCCGTCACGGACGGCTTCGGCGAGGGCGACCATGATCTCTTCGCCTTCGCCGCGCACGATCACGTCGACCCAGGGTGCTTCGGACAGGACCTGGCGGAACATGAAGGTGGCATGGACACCGCCAAGAACGCGGAGGGCATTCGGCACGCAGTCTGCCGCAAGCTGGAGGACGTCCTCGGCGGCATAGATCGACGGGGTGATCGAGGTGACGCCGACGATGTCGGGCTGAAGCTCGACCAGCCGCGCGCGCAGGTCCTCAGGGCCGACATGCATGGTCATCGCGTCGATGAAGTGGATGTCGTCGAAGCCCTTCGCCTTCAGGCTTCCGGCAAGATAGGCCACCCAGGCCGGGGGCCAGTTTCCGGCAATCTCGGCCCCACCGGAATGATAGTTGGGATGGACGAAGACGATGCGCATGGATCAGCCCCCCGCTGTGTCAACCTATGTTGACACCGTGACTGTTCCATTTGCATTGACATGGATCAACCGGACCGGCGGGATCAGTCGCCGTCCTTGTTCAGCAGGCCGAACTTCCGGAGCTTGACGTAGAGCGACTGGCGGCTGAGGCCCAGCATGTCGGCGGCGGCCACGCGGTTGTTGCGTGTCAGCTCCAGTGCCGTCTCGATGCACATCTTCTCGATCACATCGGTGGTCTCTGCCACGATGTCCTTCAGGGTCGAGGAGCCCACAAGTTCCATCACCGATCGCGACCCTTCGTCGGGCATCCCGGGGCCAGCGCGGCGCAGGGCATCGGCACGGCTGGCGTCGCGCACCACCATCACGAGGACCGGGTTCGGGCGGTCATTCAGCCAGCTGGCCGAAAGTTCAACTGCGATCTGGCCGGAGAAATCGGTCGTCAGCCGCGTCGCATAAAGCCGAAGCTGGCCGGTGCGCTTGACGTTGTCGAGGAGCACCCGCAGGTCGACCTGCCCGCGCACGAGGAAATCTGCGATGGAACGGCCCCGCACCGCGGCAATGCCGCTGGCGTCGGTCAGGTTCAGAAAAGCCTCGTTCGCGGCACGGATCACGCCTTCGCCATCGGCAAAGACGATGCCGTCCGAGCCTTCGTGATACAGACGGTTCAGGTTTTCCGCGAGTTCATCCCCGGCGCCCGACTTGCGGTCCGCAGGGTCGATCAGGCAGAGAAGAATGCGTTCGCCAGCCGCACGGAAAAGACGCGGGGCGACCAGAACCCTACGCTGCGACCGGCGTGCCGTCACCTCCAGCGGCGCAGCGGCATCGGCCGCGGCGACCGAGGCCAGGGCCTCGATGAACTCACCCCGGCGGCGGCCGTCGAATTCCTGCGCGACAGCGGCCCCCACAAGCTCGGCCCGGCTGCCGCCCAGCAGCAACGCTGCGGCGGGGTTGAGGTCGGCAATCCGCCCGGAGGACATCGAGACCAGCATGATCGGATCGCGGGACATCTCCATGAGCACCCGGTAGCGGGTGTCCATCTCGCGCTGCGCCTCGTAATCACGTTCCAGCGCAAGCTGCGCCGCGACAAGCTGCTGCTGCACTTCGGCCAAAGGCCTGAGGTCCCGCCCCAGCATCAGGATCGAGCCATCCGGGCCGATGCGGTGCATGGCATAGCGCACCGGGAAATCCCAGGTTTGCAGCGTGCCGTGGTTCAGCTCGGCCACCACCGACCCGCGGGAGGCGAGGTCAGCGATGCGCGCCTCAAGCTTCTTGCGGCTTTCCTCGGTCAGCACGTCGGTCAGCTGCATCCCTTCCCAGTCGGAGAGCTGCCCATGGGACCGATGCGCCTGATTGACCATGACCGACACGATACGAAGCGTCGGGCTGACGAGCAGGCAGATGTCCGCCGTCGACGCCAGAATCTCGGTCAGGTGATCCGGGGCGATCATGGGCAGCTTGCCCGCGTTCAGGAGATGGCGTCCGTCGGTTGTCAAGTCAGGCCTGTTTATGTTCGTTGTCAGCTACCCGTGTAACCGCAAGAGTCAACCCATTGTAATCTTTTCATGCTGCCTTGCCCGCCGGGAGAGCGCCCCCTGCAGAGCCTGAAGCGGATCAGAGGTCACGATATCTGCACCTGTGCGTGCGCTTAAATCGATCGGCCCCTGAACAAGAGGGCCGCCGACTGCAATCCACAGCCGCCCGTCCGAGCCGGTCCGGAGCGCATCGACAGCCCGCCTGCATCCGGCAATCTGCTCGTTGCAGGCGACAGAGATCATCGCACAGTCGAAATGGCACCCTTCAGCGAGGCGACGCAGGTCTTCTTCAGTCGGCCCGATCTCCAGCCGGACCGAGACCCCCTGGCGGCGAAGCTGCCCAGTCATCAACATGACGCCGAGGCTGTGCTGCTCGCCCTGGGGGAGGACGGCAAGCACGGTAGCGCTGCTATGCTGTGCGCTGGCGTTGCTGGTCCAGCTACGACCAAGGTCGCGCAGCATCGCCTGCATCCGCGCGACTGCGATCGAAACATCCGTAAAGGCGGCCTCGTCATCCGCCCAGGCACAGCCGAGATAACGTGCCACTTCGGGAAAGTAGAGATCGGCCAGATCCGTGTCGCTGATCCGGGCGCGGCGAAGGTCCTGACGCAAGGCATTCATGCCATCCGGATTGGGTCCGATGAGCGCGCGCGCGATGGATGCGACGATGACATCGTCCGCTGCCCGGTCAGGCGTGACGTCGCGCACGGCCAGCCGCTGAACGACCGAACGCGCCAAGGAAGCCAGGGCACCACCGGCTCGGCTCTCCCGCCCGCCATGCTGGCTGTCGCGCATTCCACCTCCATTTGGTGCTGCACCGCGCCGCGTCCGCAAGCGAACGAGAAGGCGGAACCAGTACGGGTCCATTGAACGACATTTTCCGCGATGGACGATGCATTGTCAAAGCAAATTGACACCACGGGGTAACCGAGCTGCCGGCCGAGACCAACAGCGTCGGTTTTCCCTGTTTTTTCAGAAGAAATCGGCACCGTGGCCGAAGGAATGGAGCAATTCGCCGCAGGAAGTGTCAGCGCCAATGATGTAAGTTTTGATTGACAGTCCCCGCCGTCCGGATACCCTTGGCCCAGCAGAAGCACCAGGGGAAGGGCTTTTCGTCGATGCAGACGAGCGGTGCACAGGGGCACAACTCCAAGCTCTACACGGCCGAAGAACGCGCACGTCGCGATGCGTCGCCCTGGACAATCGTTCAGGGTGTCCTGGCGCCGGCGCAATTCCTGGCCTTTGCCGTGTCGCTTGTGCTGGTCCTGCGTTTCCTTTGGACGGGCGACGGCTACGGGGCCGCGACGGTATCGATCCTGGTCAAGACCGGCTTTCTCTATGTCATCATGGTGACCGGCGCGATCTGGGAGAAAGAGGTCTTCGGACAGTACCTCTTCGCCCCTGCCTTCTTCTGGGAAGACGTCTTCAGTTTTGCCGTCATCGCCTTGCATACGCTGTACATTTACGGATTGTGGACGGGTGCGTTCAGCCCGCACGGGCTGATGGTTATCGCGCTCGCGGCCTACACCGCCTATGTCATCAACGCGGGCCAGTTCATCCTGAAACTGCGCCGGGCGCGGCTTGACCAGGGGGTCGCGGCATGAGCGTTGACACCCCCCCGCGTGGCTGCCGCGACACGCCCGTCCTGAAGGAGCGCGGGCAGCGCGAGGTGTTCTGCGGCCTGACCGGCATCGTCTGGCTGCACCGCAAGATGCAGGACGCGTTCTTCCTCGTGGTGGGGTCGCGCACCTGCGCGCATCTTCTTCAGGCGGCGGCCGGGGTGATGATCTTCGCCGAGCCGCGCTTCGGCACGGCGATTCTCGAAGAGAAGGATCTGGCGGGTCTAGCTGATGCGAATGCCGAGCTTGACCGGGAAGTTGCACGCCTTCTGTCTCGCCGTCCTGACATTAGGCAGCTCTTCCTTGTCGGGTCATGCCCCTCCGAAGTCATCAAGCTTGACCTTGCCCGCGCCGCCGAGCGGTTGAACCAGGTGCATGCCCCGCATGTGCGGGTGCTGAACTATTCCGGATCGGGGATCGAAACGACCTTCACCGAAGGTGAGGATGCCTGTCTCGAGGCCATGGTGCCGGGCCTTCCTGCGACGCAAGACGAAGGCCTGCTGGTTGTGGGCGCCTTGCCCGATGTGGTCGAGGACCAGATGCTGGGCCTTCTGTCGGCCATCGGGGTGCCGAACGTGCGCTGCCTGCCTGCGCGCCGCTCGTCTGACCTGCCCGCGGTCGGGCCCCGGACCCAGGTGGCCTTGGTGCAGCCTTTCCTCGGCGCAACCCATGCCGCGCTTGTCAAGCTCGGGGCAAGGCCCGTCAGCGCCCCCTTCCCCTTCGGCGCGGAAGGCACCACGCTTTGGCTGCATGCGGTCGCTGCCGCCTTCGGGATCCCGCGCGACCGGGTAGAGGCGGTGATCGCTGCCCCCCGCGCCCGGGCCGAACGCGCACTGGCCACGGTCTCTGAGACCCTCCGCGGCAAGCGGATCTTCTTCTTCCCCGACAGCCAGCTGGAAATCCCGCTGGCGCGGTTCCTGGCCCGCGAATGCGGCATGGTCCCGGTCGAAGTGGGCACGCCCTACCTCCACCGCGAGCTGATGGGGCCGGAACTTGACCTCTTGCCCGAGGGCCCGACCCTGTCGGAAGGCCAGGACGTCGAGCGCCAGCTTGACCGTGTCCGCGCCGCGCAGCCGGACCTGACGGTTTGTGGTCTAGGCCTTGCGAACCCGCTGGAGGCCGAGGGGATGGCCACCAAATGGGCCATCGAGCTTGTCTTCACCCCGGTCCATTTCTACGAGCAAGCCGCTGATCTTGCGGGTCTTTTCGCCCGACCCCTCCGCCGCCATGCGCTTCTTGCCCCGGAGGCAGCGGAATGAAGCTGACACTCTGGACATATGAAGGCCCGCCCCATGTGGGCGCGATGCGGATCGCCACCGCGATGAAGGGCTTGCATTACGTCCTTCATGCGCCGCAGGGCGATACCTATGCCGACCTTCTTTTCACGATGATCGAGCGGCGCAATCACCGCCCGCCGGTCACCTACACCACGTTCCAGGCCCGCGACCTGGGGGCGGACACCGCCAACCTCTTCAAGGACGCGGCGCGGGATGCCTTCGCGCGGTTCCAGCCGCAGGCGATGATCGTCGGCGCCTCCTGCACCGCAGAACTGATCCAGGACGACCCCGGAGGCCTTGCCGAGGCGCTGGCGCTGCCGGTCCCGGTCATCCCGTTGGAACTGCCGTCCTACAGCCGCAAGGAAAACTTCGGCGCTGATGAGACCTTCTTCCAGATCGTCAAGGCGCTGGCCAAGCCCCTGCCCCGCACCGAGGCTGTGGCCTGCAACCTTCTTGGCCCTACCGCGCTTGGCTTCCGCCACCGCGACGACGTGACCGAGATCACCCGGCTGCTTGCCGGGATGGGCATTAGCGTCAACGTCTGTGCGCCCTTGGACGCGACACCGGCCGACATCGCCCGCCTTGGCGCGGCGCATTTCAATGTGCTGATGTATCCCGAAACGGCCGAGACCGCTGCCCGGCACCTGGAAAAGGCACTCAACCAGCCCTTCACCCGTGTCGTCCCGATCGGCACCCACGCTACCCGTGATTTCCTGGCCGAGGTCGCCACGATCACCGGCCTGCCCCTGCCGCCGGAAAGTGGCCTGCGTCAGCCCTGGTATGCGGCCTCGGTCGACTCGACCTACCTGACCGGCAAACGCGTCTTCATCTTCGGCGACGGCACCCATGCCATTGCTGCGGCCCGGATCGCCGCGAAGGAGATCGGGTTCGAGGTCGTGGGCCTGGGCTGCTATAACCGCGAACAGGCCCGCCCTGTCCGCGCCGCCGCCAAGACCTACGGGCTCGAGGCGCTGATCACCGACGATTATCTGGAGGTGGAGGCAGAGATCGCCCGGCTTCAGCCCGAGCTGATCCTTGGCACGCAGATGGAGCGCCACATCGCCAAGCGGCTGGGCATCCCCTGCGCCGTGATCAGCGCGCCGGTCCATGTGCAGGACTTCCCGGCCCGCTACAGCCCCCAGATGGGCTTCGAAGGCGCGAACGTGATCTTCGACACCTGGGTGCATCCGCTGGTCATGGGGCTGGAGGAACACCTTCTGACCATGTTCCGCGAGGATTTCGAGTTCCACGATGCCGCCGGCCCCAGCCACCACGGCGCCAAGGCGGTGGCCCGCGAGGAGGAGGCGGAGGCAGCTCCCGAGACCGCCCAGACGGGCGAGGTCATCTGGCTGGCCGATGCGGAACGCGAGTTGAAGAAGATCCCCTTCTTCGTGCGCGGCAAGGCCAAGCGCAACACCGAGAAGTTCGCCGCCGACCGGGGCGTGACCGCGATCTCGATCGACACCCTCTACGAGGCAAAGGCCCATTATGCGCGATGATCGCCATATGCAGGCCGAGAGGGCGCGCATGAAGGCGAGCTATCGCTTCGTCATCCTTACGCTCGACGCCCATGCCGCCGGGCCCGCCGCACGGATCGCCCCGCGGCTGGCGCGCGATTTCCCGGGGATCGAGGTTTCCGTCCACGCCGCCGCCGAATGGGCCGAGAACCCCGCCGCGCTCGCCCGCGCCCGGGCAGCGGTGGCCGAGGCGAACATCATCGTCGCGAACCTTCTATTCATCGAAGAGCACATCACCGCCATCCTGCCAGAGCTGACCGCGGCCCGCCCGCGCCTTGACGCGATGGTGGGTGTCATTGCGGACCCGCAGATCGTGAAACTCACGAAGATGGGCGATCTGGACATGTCGAAGCCCGCTTCGGGCGCGATGGCCTTTTTGAAGAAGCTGCGGGGATCGAAGGAGCCGTCAGCCTCCTCGGGCCAGAAGCAGATGGCGCTGCTCCGCCGCCTGCCGAAGATCCTGCGCTGGATCCCCGGCAAGGCCCAGGACATGCGCGCCTGGTTCCTGTCGATGCAATACTGGCTTGGCGGATCGGACGACAACCTCGAGGCGATGATCCGCTTCCTTGTCGCCCGCTATTCGACCAATCCCGAGTGGCGCAAGGTCAAGGCGGCGGACCCGGTCGATTACCCTGAAGTCGGCCTTTACCATCCGTCGCTGAAGGACCGGATGACCACGGACCCGCGCGACCTGCCACGCCCGAAGGGTGCGACGGCGACCGTCGGCCTCTTGATGCTGCGGTCCTACATCCTGTCAGCCGACACCGCGCATTATGACGCCGTGATCCGGGCCTTTGAAGCCAAGGGGATCGCCGTCCTTCCCGCCTTTGCCGGTGGCCTTGATGGCCGGCCCGCGATCGACGCCTACCTGCAGGGCCGAGTGGATGCACTGGTGTCGCTGACCGGGTTCAGCCTTGTCGGCGGCCCGGCTTATAACGACAGCCCCGCCGCCGTCGCCGCGCTGACCGCGCTTGACGTGCCTTACGTCGCTGCGCATCCGCTGGAATTCCAGACCCTTGGCCAGTGGCAGGCCTCCTCGGGCGGGCTGGGCCCGGTCGAGACGACGATGCTGATTGCGCTGCCGGAGATTGACGGGGCGTCGAACCCCACGGTCTTCGCCGGACGCCACGGCGCGGAAGGCTGCACCGGCTGCGGGCGCAGCTGCCAGGCCGCCTCGCCCGATGCCCTGCAGACCCGCGCCATGGCCGCTTGCCCCGAACGGGTCGAGGCCTTGGCCGACAAGGTCGCGCGGCTGGCCCGCCTGCGCGCCTCCACCCCGTCTGAGCGCAAGCTTGCCATCGTGCTTTACGGCTTCCCGCCGAACGCCGGGGCTGCCGGGACCGCCGCCTACCTTGGTGTCTTCGAAAGCCTTTTCAACACCTTGCACGCGCTGAAAGCTGAAGGCTATGACCTGACCCCGCCCGAAAGCGTTGATGCCCTGCGCGCCGCGGTCCTGACCGGCAATGCCGCCCGCCACGGCCAGCCTGCCAACGTCCATGTCACCATTCCGGCGGCCGAGATCGTCGCCCGCAGCCGCTGGCTGAAGGATACCGAGGCCGCCTGGGGCCCCGCCCCCGGCCGGGTGCAGACCGACGGGCGCGGCGTCCATGTCCTCGGCTGCCAGTTCGGCAAAGTCTTCGTCGGCCTTCAGCCGCTCTTCGGTTACGAAGGCGACCCGATGCGCCTTCTCTTCGAAAAAGGCTTCGCGCCGACCCACGCCTTCACCACCTTCTATCGCTGGCTGCGCGAGGATTTCGGGGCCGATGCACTCCTGCACTTCGGGATGCACGGGGCGCTGGAGTTCATGCCAGGCAAGCAGGCCGGAGTCGGCGGGGCCTGCTGGCCGGACAGGCTGATCGGCAACCTGCCGAACGTCTATCTTTACGCCGCGAACAACCCCTCCGAGGCGACGCTGGCGAAACGCCGGTCGAACGCGATCACCGTCACGCACCTGACCCCGCCCCTCGCCCGCGCTGGGCTTTACAAAGGGCTCGCGGACCTCAAGGACACGTTGACCCGCCTCCGCGCCCTGCCGCCCGATGCACCGGAACGTGAGGAAATGCTGCTTCTGGTGGCAGAGCAGGCGAAGGCCGTCGATCTGGCGGGCGACCCCGAGACGCTTTGGCTGAAGGTGCTAGAAACCGAAGGCGCGCTGATCACCGACGGTCTGCATGTGCTTGGCAAGAGGCCCGACCCGGCAGCGCTGGAAGAGCTTCTGTCGCTGGTGCCAGAGGAGGCCCGGGCCGAAGCGGCGCGGCACCTGAGCGAGGATACAGAAATCCCGGCCCTCCTCCGCGCGCTTGGCGGCCGCTACATCCCGCCGGTCCCGGGGGGCGATCTGATCCGCTCGCCCGCGATCCTGCCCACGGGCCGGAACATCCATGCCTTCGATCCGTTCCGCATGCCCACCGCCTTTGCGCTGGCCGATGGGGCGGCACAGGCGCAGCGGCTCCTGGACGCGCACGACCGGCTGCCTCAGACCGTGGCGCTTGTCCTCTGGGGGTCGGACAACATCAAGTCGGACGGCGGACCCATCGCCCAGGCGCTGGCGCTGATGGGCGCAAAGCCCCGGTTTGATCACTACGGGCGGCTGTCGGGCGCCGACCTTGTTCCGCTGGCCGAGCTTGGGCGCCCCCGGATCGACGTGGTGATGACCCTGTCGGGCATCTTCCGCGACCTTCTGCCCCTGCAGACCCGGATGCTGGCCGAAGCCGCGTGGAAGGCCGCATCTGCCGATGAGCCGCTGCAGCAGAACTTCATCCGAGCCCATGCGCTTGCCTATGCCGAGGAAATGGGCGTGGAGCTGGAAACCGCAGCCCTGCGGGTGTTTTCGAACGCGGAAGGGGCCTATGGGGCGAACGTCAACGTGCTGGTCGGCTCCTCGGCCTTCGGCGAAGAGGACGAGCTTGCCGATGCCTACGAGGCGCGGAAGAGCTTTGCCTACGGCCTGAACGGCAAGCCGGTGAAGCAGCCCGCGCTTCTGCAGAAGGCCCTGCGCGATGTGGACCTTGCCTACCAGAACCTGGAATCGGTCGAACTCGGCGTTACGTCCGTCGACCACTACTTCGACACGCTGGGCGGGATCGCCCGCGCCGTGAAACGGGCCCGGGGCGGCGAGGCGACGCCGGTCTACATCGGCGACCAGACCCGGGGCGGCGGCAAAGTGCGTACGCTGGCCGACCAGATCGCGCTGGAAAGCCGGTCGCGCACGCTGAACCCGAAGTTCTACGAAGGCCTTCTGCGCCACGGTGCCGAAGGTGTCCGGCAGATAGAGGCGCATGTCACGAACACCATGGGCTGGTCGGCCACCACTGGCCATGTTGAGCCCTGGGTCTACCAGCGCCTGTCGGAGACCTTCGTCCTCGATGACGACATGCGCCAGCGACTGGCCGCGCTGAACCCGGAAGCCTCGGTCCGCATGGCCTCGAAGCTTCTCGAGGCGTCGGACCGGAACTACTGGCAACCCTCGCCCGATACGCTCGCCGCGCTGCAACGCGCCGCGGACGAGCTTGAGGACCGGATGGAAGGAATTGCAGCGGAATGACCGCATGGACCAGGAAAGGGGATCAGACATGAGCCCGAGAGACGACATTCCCTCGCTTCGGGGGTTGGACGGCGAAGGCTCGGTGCAGGTGCATCTTGACCCCACGCAACGGATCGAGGGCGCCAAGGTATTCTCGGTCTACGGGAAGGGAGGGATCGGCAAATCCACCACCTCGTCGAATCTGTCGGCCGCCTTTGCCATGCTAGGCAAGCGTGTCCTGCAGATCGGCTGCGACCCGAAGCATGACAGCACCTTCACCCTCACGGGGCGCCTGCAGCCCACGGTGATCGACATCCTAAAGGAAGTCGACTTCCACGCCGAGGAACTGCGCCCCGAGGATTTCGTGACCGAAGGCTTCGGCGGCGTGAAATGCGTCGAAGCCGGGGGCCCGCCCGCCGGCACCGGCTGCGGCGGCTATGTCGTCGGGCAGACGGTGAAGCTTCTGAAGCAGCACCACCTTCTGGACGATACCGACGTGGTGATCTTCGACGTCCTCGGCGACGTCGTCTGCGGCGGGTTTGCAGCACCCCTTCAGCACGCCGACCGCGCGGTGATCGTGACCGCGAACGACTTTGACTCGATCTACGCGATGAACCGGATCATCGCGGCGGTGCAGGCGAAATCGTCGAACTACAAGGTGCGGCTCGCGGGCTGTGTCGCAAACCGCAGCAAGGCGACCGACGAGGTCGACCGCTACTGCGCCAAGGTCGGCTTCAACCGCCTCGCCCACATGCCCGACATCGACGCGATCCGCCGGAGCCGCCTGAAGAAGAAGACCCTCTTCGAGATGCCGGACGAGGACGACATCCTGATGGCCCGCGCCGGTTACCTTGCCCTGGCCGAAACGCTCTGGGCTTCGGTCAACCTGCCTGAAAGCTTCCCCGAGCCCCTGCCCGATCGGGAGATCTTCGAACTTCTGGGGTTCGACTGATGGCCGATTACGCCACCACGCGCGACCGGGTTGAAACCTACTTCGACCGCACCGCCACCAAGACGTGGGAGCGGCTGACCTCGGACGCGCCGGTTTCCCGTATCCGCCAGACGGTGCGCGAGGGGCGTGACCGGATGCGCGCGTTGATGCTGACGCAGCTGCCGCAGGACTTGCGCGGGGCGCGCGTTCTGGATGCAGGCTGCGGCACGGGGATGATGACCGAGGAACTCGCCCGGCGCGGCGCGACCGTCACCGCCGCCGACATCTCGCCGAAGCTGGTCGAGATCGCGCACGACCGCCTTCCCCCGGCCCTGCGCCAGCAGGTGACCTTCCACGCCGGCGACATGACCGACCCGGCACTTGGCACCTTCGATGCCGTCGTGGCGATGGACAGCCTGATCTACTATTCCGCCGAAGACATCGGCCGGACGCTCAAGGCCCTTGGCACCCGCTCCGGGCATATCGTCTTCACCGTCGCCCCGCGCACGGCGCTGCTGATGGCCATGTGGCATGCCGGCAAGCTTTTCCCACGCTCCGACCGCTCGCCCGTGATGATCCCGCATGGTCTGAAAGACCTCTCCCGCGCAACCGGGCCGGGCCTTTCGCGCGTCGGCCGCGTCGCGCGCGGCTTCTACATCTCGGACTGCCTGGAGTATCGCGCATGATCCTGCGGCAGAAGCACATCAAGGCCCTCTCCCCCGCCTGGATGCCCTTTGCCGAGGCGGCCTCCGAAGGGCTGCCCTTGCGCCAGCTTCTGCGTCTGTCGCTGTTCCAGATCTCGGTCGGGATGGCCACGGTGCTTCTTCTGGGCACGCTGAACCGCGTGATGATCGTCGAGCTTTCGGTCCCCGCCATGATCGTGGCCGCGATGATCGCGATCCCGGTTCTGGTGGCCCCGTTCCGCGCACTTCTCGGCCACCGGTCGGACACGCACCGCTCGGCCATCGGCTGGAAGCGCATCCCCTATCTCTGGTTCGGCAGCCTCTGGCAGATGGGTGGCCTTGCGGTGATGCCCTTCGCGCTCATCGTGCTGTCGGGCGATCAGGTCCACGGCCCCGCCTGGGCAGGCGAGGTGCTGGCCGCCCTTGCCTTCCTGATGACCGGGATTGGCCTTCACATGACCCAGACCGCGGGCCTTGCCCTGGCCAGCGACCGCGCCGATGACGAAACCCGGCCGCGGGTGGTGGCGCTTCTTTACGTCATGTTCCTGCTGGGCATGGGGCTTTCGGCGGTCCTGGTCGGCTGGCTTCTGCGCGACTTCGACCCCATCACCCTTGTCCGCGTGGTTCAGGGCTGCGGTGCCGCCACGCTGATCCTGAACCTGATCGCGCTCTGGAAGCAGGAGAAGGTCACCCCGATGACCCGCGCCGAGCGTGAGGCACCGCGCCCGCGCTTCCGCGATGCCTGGGCCGACCTGATGGCTGGCGGCAGCGCGGGGAGGCTGCTGGCGGTCGTGGTGATCGGGACCCTTGGGTTCAACATGCAGGACGTGCTTCTTGAACCCTATGGCGGCGAGGTCTTGGGGCTTTCCGTCTCGCATACCACGCTTCTGACCGCCCTTTACGCGATGGGCGCCTTGGCTGGCTTTCTAATGGCCGCCCGCTGGCTGGCCCGGAACGCCGACCCCTACCGCACCGCCGCGCGCGGCATCCTGGTGGGACTCGTGGCTTTTCCGTCCATCATCTTCGCCGGGCCACTGGACAGCGTGGCGCTCTTCTACGCCGGTGCCGGGCTGGTCGGCTTCGGCGCTGGCCTCTTCGCCGTCTCGACCCTGACCGCTGCGATGGCGCTTAAGTCGTCGGGCACGGGTGCGGGTCTTGCCCTCGGGGCTTGGGGTGCCGCACAGGCCACGGCCGCAGGCCTGTCGATCTTCCTTGCCGGAGCCCTGCGCGACATCGTCGGCCACCTTGCCGGCTCTGGCGCGCTCGGCCCGGCGCTGACCGACCCCAACCTTGGCTACAGCTTCGTCTACCACCTTGAGATCGGGCTACTTTTCCTGACCCTCATCGCCCTTGGACCCCTGGTCCGCCTCACCCCGCTTGTCTCAACCAAAGACCCTGGCGACCGCTTCGGCATCGCCGAGTTTCCGACCTGACCCACGGAGGATACCACCATGTTAGGTGTCGAGTTTTTCGGCGATTTCGACCTCGCCTCGGCCGCGATCTGGAGCTTCTGGCTCTTCTTCGCGCTACTGATCTACTACCTGCAGACCGAGAACATGCGCGAGGGCTACCCGCTTGAGACCGAGGACGGCCAGACCGCCCCGAACCAGGGCCCCTTCCCGGTGCCGAAGCCCAAGACCTTCCGCCTGCCGCATGGCAAGGGCGAAGTGACGGTTCCGTCCGCCGCGAATGAGGCCGCGCATCGCCGCACGAACCTTGCCCTTGCCCGAACCGCCGCGTCCGAGGGCTTCCCCCATGCGCCGACGGGCAACCCGATGCTCGATGGCGTCGGTCCCGCCTCCTGGGTGCCGCGCCGGGATGAACCGGAGCTGGACGGCCATGGTCACAACAAGATCCTCCCGATGTCGCGGGCCGAAGGGCTGACGGTCAGCGCCGGGCGCGACCCGCGCGGCCTGCCGGTCCAGGCGGGCGATCTGGAGGTTGTCGGCCGCGTCGCCGACCTCTGGGTCGACGCGCCCGAACAACTGGTCCGCTACCTCGAGATCGAACTGAACTCGGGCAAGCGGCGGCTGGTGCCGATGACCCTGGCCCGGATCTGGGATGACCGGGTGCGCGTGAACTTCCTTGCCTCGGACAGCTTCGAGAACATCCCCGCCACGAAGTCGGCGACGGAAGTGACCAAGCTCGAGGAGGACAAGATCTCGTCCTACGTCGCCTCCGGGTGGATGTACGACGCGCCCAAGCGCAAGCACGGGTTCTGAACGACTGACAGGCGGGGGCCCGCGCCCGGGCCCCCGCCTTTCAACCTCAGAATGGAGGGTCTGCGATGTCAGGCCATGACGATTTTGCCTTCGACGCGCTGCCAGGGCTGCCGGAACGGCCCCCGCAGGGTGAACACATCCTCTGGCAGGGACGCCCGGACGCCTGGGCCCTGGCGCGGGATGCCTACAAGATCCGCTTGTTCGCCGCCTATTTCGCCCTGATCGTCATCTGGCGCGCGGGGTCGGCCTGGGCCGATGGCGGACCGGCGCTGGCCCTTGCGATGGGGCTTCCCTACCTTGTTCTCGGCCTTCTCGGCCTTGCGATCATCTATGGCCTTGCCTGGGCACAGGCCCGGGCCACGGTATACACCCTGACGACTGCCCGGGTCGTGATGCGGATCGGCGCGGCGCTGCCTGTGACCTTCAACCTGCCCTTCGCGCAGGTTGGATCGGCCGCATTGGACCTGCGCCGGGATGGCACCGGCACCATCGCACTGGAAACGTTGGGCGAGACGCGGATCTCCGTCCTCGTTGCATGGCCGCACCTTCGCCCCGGATACTGGGCCAAGACCCAGCCCGCCCTGCGCTCGATCCCCGATGCCGCACGGGTCGCCCGGATGCTGGCCGAAGCGGCCGAGGCACGGCTGACCCTGCCGCGGGTGTCGCGCACCGCGTCGCTGGCGCCGGTCGCGGCGGAATAGGGGGCGCGCGATGGCACATCCTCCCAGCCCCACCTACAAGAGCCGCGAAAAGGAGATGGTTCCCCGGACCCTTCTCTGGGCGATGTTCGCCCTCGCGCTGTCAGCCCTTGCGATCACCACCTTCGCGGTGGCGACCGACCGCCCGCTCGAAGCGCAGCCGCAGGCGGCCGAGGTCCTGCGTGACCGCTGGATCGTGCTTGAGGGCCGCGATGCCAAGGCAGTGACCGTCCGCGACCCGGACGGGACGGTGATCGAGGACCTGGCGCATGGCGGCTTTGTCACCGTCATCCAGAACGGACTTGCGACAGAACGCAAGAAGCATGGCGTCGACCCGCTCCGTCCGGTGCGGATCGTCGAATACGCGAACGGCAGGCTTGCCGTAGAAGACCCCGACACCGGCTGGAGCGTCGAGCTCTATGCCTTCGGCGGGGAAAACAAGGCCGCATTCGAACGGCTTCTGGATCAGAAATAGGGAACCACGATCATGGGACTTTTCACGCGAACCAAGGAAAGGGTGCCCTGCACCGTCGAGGTCAGCCACCGTTTCGAAAGCCTGCACGCCCACGTCCGCTTCAACAACGGCGCTGTCGTCTATCCGGGCGACGAGGTGCTGGTGCACGGGGCGCCGATCATGGCGGCCTTCGGCGAGGTCATCGTCGAGGACCGCACCGCCACCATCACCCGCGCCACCCCGATCGAGCGGCTCTGGACCAGGATGACCGGCGATTTCGGCTTCATGGAGCTTTGCGAGTTTTCCTTCTCCGAGGAGATCCGGCTATGAAAGACACCCAAGGCACTGCGCATGAAGAGCTGCACGGCGAAATCGCGGGTCAGTTCGACACGACCGCGATGGCGACCGAGACCACGCTTCTCAACCCGCGCTTCTACACCACCGACTTCGACGAGATGGACCGGATCGACGTGACACCGGTCCGCAAGGAATGGGACAAGCTTCTGGCCCAGATGAAGTCAGACCCGAACAAGGGCCACTTCAAGAAGAACGCCGACTGGGACGAAATCGACTGGGAGGGAATGGAGCCGGGCCTCAGGGCCGAATTCATCGACTTCCTCGTCTCGTCCTGCACCGCCGAGTTCTCGGGCTGCGTCCTTTACAAGGAAATGAAGCGCCGGGGCACCAACGCCGACATCTGTGAGCTTTTCAGCTACATGTCGCGCGATGAGGCGCGCCATGCCGGCTTCATCAACGACGCGCTCCGCGAGGCGGGGGTGGCGGTGAACCTCGGCTTCCTGACCAAGGCCAAGAAGTACACCTACTTCCGGCCGAAGTTCATCTACTACGCCACCTACCTGTCGGAAAAGATCGGCTACGCCCGCTACATCACCATCTACCGCCATCTCGAAGCGAACCCCGAGCATCGATTCCACCCGATCTTCAAATGGTTCAAGGAATGGTGCAACGACGAGTTCAGCCATGGCGAGGCCTTCGCGCTTCTGATGAAGACCGACCCGAAGCTGACGGAAAGCACCGTCAACAAGCTCTGGATCAAGTTCTTCCTGACCGCCGTCTATTCCACCATGTGGGTGCGCGACCATGCCCGGCCGAAGTTCCACGAGGCCCTGGGCGTCGATATCGAATGGTATGACCAGGAGGTCTTCCGCAAGACCTCGACCATCAGCCGCCAGATCTTCCCGATCGAGATCGACATCGACCACCCGCGCTGGAAACCGGCGCTCCGCCGGATGGAAAAGGCCTTCGTCGCCATGGACGCCGCAAAACGTCAGGGAGGGGTCGGCGGCTGGCTGAAAGGCAAGGCCGCCGCAGCCCGCGCGGCGCTGGCCTTTGCGGCGCTCTACACGATCCCGGTCAAGCGCCATGCGCTCCCTGCCTCTGTCCGGCTGGAGCCGTCCTATTGACCGGTAAACCCCATACCGCTGTTCCGGCAGCGGGTGGCCTTGCGGACTGGGCGCGGTTCGCAGGCCTGTGCGGCCCCTCCTCCGGGAGGGGCCGTGCATGACCAGCCCCTGGGCCGCCGCACTGATCACGCTTTTCGTCTGGTGGTTCTCCACCGGCGCGATCCTCTGGCGCGTCCGCCATGCCGACCGCCGGGGCGGCACTGCCCATTCCGCCTCGGTCCTTCTCGGCCTGCCACTTCTCGCCGCAGGGATCTGGGGCCTCGGCACCTCGCTCGATGAGGCGACGGCGAACGGCACCTACATCGCCTTCCTCTCTGCCCTTGCCGTCTGGGGCTGGATCGAGCTTGCCTTCCTCTCCGGCGTGATTACCGGCCCCAACACCGCCCCCTGCCCACCCTTCGCCCGTGGCTGGGACAGGTTCCGGCGCGCCATCCTCACGCTCCTCTGGCATGAGGCACTTCTTGTGGCGGCCCTGTCGCTGCTGGCCTATGCCGCGTGGAATGCCGCCAACCCCTTCGGCCTTTACACCTTCGCGCTCCTCTTCTTCGCCCGCGCCTCGGCCAAGCTGAACCTCTTCCTCGGGGTGCCGCGGATCAACGTGGAATTCCTGCCCCGCCCGCTTGCGCACCTCGCCAGCCACTTCCGCCACGCAAGGATGAACTGGCTCTTCCCGGTGTCGGTCACGCTTCTGACCTTCGCCACCGCCTGCTGGCTGGAACGCGCCGTATCGGCCCCAACCGAGACCGCACTGATCGGCCATATTCTTCTAGCCGCCCTGACCGCGCTCGCGCTTCTTGAGCACTGGTTCATGGTGCTTCCCCTTCCCGACCAGAAACTCTGGCGCTGGATGCTGCCTGCCGGACCCGCCGCCACCGACCCCACATTGATGTCAAGAAAGTGACCCCGATGGACTTCGCTCGCCACTTCCAAAGCCAGCTCGACGCCCTGAAAGCCGAAGGCAACTACCGCACCTTCGCCGATCTGGAACGCCGCTGCGGCGCCTTTCCGAAAGCGAACCGCCACGGCAACAGCGTGGAAGAGGTCACCGTCTGGTGCTCGAACGACTACCTCGGCATGGGCCAGCACCCCGAGGTCGTCGCCGCGATGATCGACACCGTCCGCACCTGCGGCACCGGGGCGGGCGGCACGCGAAACATCGGCGGCAACTCGATCCAGCACCGCGCGCTTGAGGCCGAACTCGCCGATCTTCACGGCAAGGAGGCAGCCCTTCTCTTCACCTCCGGCTACGTCTCGAACTGGGCCGCGCTTAGCACGCTTGGCGCGCGCATCCCGAATGCGGTCATCCTGTCGGACGAAAAGAACCATGCCTCGATGATCGAGGGCATCCGCCATTCCCGCGCCGACAAGGTACTCTGGAAGCACAACGACTGGCGCGACCTTGACCGCAAGCTCCACGCCGTCGGTGACCGGCCGAAGATCGTGGCCTTCGAGAGCGTCTATTCGATGGACGGCGACATCGCGCCGATCCGCGAGATCGTCGAGGTCTGCGAGGCGCATGGGGCGCTGAGCTATATCGATGAGGTCCATGCCGTCGGCATGTATGGCGATCACGGCGGCGGGGTGACGGAACGCGAGGGCCTGGCTCACCGGATCGACGTGATCGAGGGCACGCTCGGCAAGGCTTTCGGCTGCGTCGGCGGTTACATCACCGGCACGACGGCACTGGTCGACTTCGTCCGCAGCTTTTCCTCGGGCTTCATCTTCACCACGGCCCTGCCCCCGGCCGTCGCCGCCGCTGCCACCACTTCGATCCGCCACCTCAAAGCCAGCCAGGAGGAACGCGCGCGTCAGAAGGCGAACGTCGCCAAGGTCCGCGCCCGGCTTGACCGCGCCGGCATCCCGCACATGGCCAACGAAAGCCACATCATCCCCGTGATGATCGGCGACCCGGTGAAGTGCCGGATGATCTCGGACATCCTGATGGCCGACTGGGGCATCTACGTCCAGCCGATCAACTATCCGACCGTCCCGAAAGGCACCGAGCGTCTGCGCATCACCCCCGGACCCCACCACAGCGACGCCGACATCGACCGGCTGATCGCCGCCCTCACCACGCTTTGGAGCCGTTGCGCAATTTCCCACGCAGTCGCGTGAAATTGCGCGTGAAACCCCTTGCCAAAGGTTTCGTGCGCGACAGTATACACCGCGAAGAAACCCCCGGGAGGATCCCATGCGACTGACCCTGACTGCCCTTGCCTTCGCCAGCCTTGCCGTGCCAGCCGTGGCACAGGACATCGAGGCCGGGGCCAAGACCTTCAACCAGTGCCAGACCTGCCACGTCGTCCAGAACGAGGCGGGTGAAGTGCTGGCCGGCAAGAATGCCAAGACTGGACCTAACCTTTACGGCCTCGCCGGTCGTGCGGCCGGTGCTTATCCCGAGTTCAAGGGATATGGCGAGTCGCTGGTAGCACTTGGCGCAGGCGGCTTTGTCTGGGACGAGGCGAGCTTTGTGGAATATGTCCAGGACCCGGCAAAGTTCCTGAAAGCCAAGCTGGGTGACGACAAGGCCAAGTCGAAGATGGCCTTCAAGTTGAGAAAGCCCGAAGATGCGGCCAACGTCTGGGCCTTCATCACCTCGCTGTCGCCCGCCGCGACGAACTGATCCGTCGCCGCTCATTTCATGCGCCCCCGGTCCTGCAGGCCCGGGGGCGTTTCTTTTCCGGTCAGGGCAGGATGCGTGACAGCATCGCCTCGAACGGGCGCTGCGGCATCACCGCCTTGAGGAAGGGCAGCATCTTTGCCTGCCCGCCCACCGCATAGCGCAGGGCCGGGCGCGGGGCGGCCAGCACGCGCGCAACAGTATCCGCCACGTCCTCGGGCCGCGTCCGGCTGCTTTTCCCGCTGTCCTCCTGCATGAAGGCGCGCATTTTGCGCTGTCTCCCGGCATAGGCCGGCACGCCACCCGCGACATCCACGATCGACGTGTCCAGCGTATCGGTGGCGACTGCACCCGGCGCCACGACCGAAAGGAAGACGCCGAAGGGCAGCGCCTCAAACCGCAGGGCCTCGGTAAAGCCCTCGACGGCGAACTTGCTGGCCGCATAGGCGCTGTTCATCGGCAGGGCAAGCCTGCCGCCAAGCGAGCCGATCTGCACGATCCG
The DNA here is from genome assembly GCF_057219895.1 of Tabrizicola sp. T46. Lineage (NCBI taxonomy): Bacteria > Pseudomonadati > Pseudomonadota > Alphaproteobacteria > Rhodobacterales > Paracoccaceae > Tabrizicola > Tabrizicola sp. T46. Next base: position 1,034,301 of record NZ_JBXVVV010000002.1, on the reverse strand, counting down.
CCCCGACCCTTGCGCCCGCATCACCGGCAGCGCGGCGCGGGTGACACGCATCACACCGGCAAAGTTGGTGTTCATCTGATCCAGGAACTGCGCCTCGCTAGTGTCTTCCAGCGAACCGATCAGGTCGTAGCCCGCGTTGTTCACCACGGCGTCGATCCGCCCGGCACGGGCAACGACCTCACCGATGCATCCATTCACGCTGGCCGCGTCGCGGACGTCAAGCTGAAGGCACTCCACTCCCTGAGGTAAGCCGTCGGAGGCATGGCCGGTGCGGCTGGTAACAAAGACACGGTCCCCGTCCCGCCGCAGTCGCGCAGCGATCGCCGCCCCGACCCCGCGCGTGCCCCCGGTGATCAGCACCACCCGTGTCTTCGGGGCTTTTGCATCCGTCATCGCATCCTCCGATCTTTACAGTGACAACATATGCTCAGAGCATGTTTTCACTGTCAAGATATGAGTGGAACTCGCGGAACTCTTCTCCGAAAGCGGCCGTGGGAAAGCTTGCCAAATCCTTAACGGACTCAGCCAAATTATTGTTTCTAATTGACTTTCAGAAATTGACCACCGTGGTCACTTCGTGGATTCTACCCTTGAAGCACCAGTCCGCCCTCGGTTTGCAGGAAGTCGACCACTTGGTCGATCCCCACTCCTTGCCGGACGCGGGCCATCACGTAGGGCCGCTCGCCCCGCGCCCGGCGGGTGTCTGCTTCCAGCAGGTCGAGGTCAACGCCGACATGCGGGGCGAGGTCGGTCTTGTTGACGACCAGAAGGTCGGATCGCGTCACCCCCGGCCCCCGCTTCCGCGGGATGTCCTGCCCGGCGGCGGTGTCGATCACGTAGATCGAGAGGTCCGCAAGTTCCGGGCTGAAGGTGGCGGCCAGGTTGTCGCCCCCGCTTTCGATCAGGATCAGGTCAAGGTCGGGATGGGCCGCGCGCAGGTCCGCGACGGCAGCCAGGTTGATCGAGGCATCCTCGCGGATCGCCGTATGCGGGCATCCCCCCGTCTCCACCCCTCGGATGCGGTCCAATGGCAGCACCTGCGCCCGCATCAGATACTCGGCATCCTCCCGGGTATAGATATCGTTCGTGATGACCGCCATCGAACAGCGCCCCGCCAGCGCCCGGCAGAGCGCCTCGGTCAGGCTGGTCTTGCCCACCCCGACCGGCCCGCCGATCCCCACCTTCAAGGGTCCGTGCTTCATGTCTTGAAGATCCTCACATCCATCGTCTCGTGCCGCATCGACGCCATCTCGGCCGCAAGGGCCACCGTGCCGATCTCGTCAACCTCCGCCGTCGCGGCCCAGGCCGCCATCTCGCCGATCAGCGGGTGGAGCGCCGCCAGCAACCCCTGCCCCTCGGTCTGGCCCAGCGGTGCAAAGCGGGTCGCCGCGGCGACAAGGTTTGCTGTGAAGGCGTGGAGGTAGACCGCCACCACCTCCTCGACCGGCAGGTTCAACTCCCGCGCCGCCTCGCCCACCGCCACCGGCAGGGCACGGGGCGGTAGCTCGCGCCCGGTCAGGGACTGCACGGTCCGCGCAAAGGCAGCCCCCTGTTCCAGGGTCTCGCTCAGCCGTTCCCTCGTTCCGGCCATCGCCCGGGCGATACCGTCCACCTCTGCGGCGTCCTCACCCCGAAGGACCGCCGCGAGAAGCACAGCGTCGGCCTGCCCCGATCCGTGGCGCAGCACCCCTGCGATCCAGCCCCGTATCCCTTCCGCCGTCCGTTCCCCCTCGGCGATCACCGTCTCCAGCCCGTGCGAATAGGCGTACCCCCCGGTCGGAAAGGCGGGGGACAGCCATTGCAGGAGGGACAGAAGCTCAGTGCGCATGGCCCATCGTGCGCCCCAGCCCGTAGGCGCCGCCTTCCGGGGTGAAGGGGCCTGCGACTGGAGTCACCGTGGCCCCCAGCCCGCGCAGCATGTCGGCCAGAACGTGGTCCGCCCGGATCACCAGCCGGTCCGCCTCGATCTGGCAGGGGGTGTGGCGGTTCCCGATATGCCAGGCAAGGCGGACGAGGTCTCCGGTGACGACCAAAAGCGGCTCTTCCGCTGCCGCGATCTCGACCACCCGGCCATCGTCCAGTTCGAAGGCGTCGCCAGCGAGAAGGTTCGTCGTCTCGGGCAGATCGACAAGGAAGGCCTCGCCCGAAGCCATGGTCAGCCGCTTCCGGCGGAGGAAACGCTCATCATAGCCAAGGACGACACGCCCGGTGGCGAGCCGCGGCCACTGGCCGGAACGGTGCAGGGTCTGGGCAAGGGGCAGCATGGGTCAGCCTTTAGCGATTCCTTGAGGGATTGAGTCGAGGATGGATACGAGACAACCAATGAGGATCAAGATGACCAGGCCCCAGCTTGCACTCGCCGACGAACTGGCCGCGATCCGGGCCGAAATCGCCCGCCTCAGGTCGCGCGAAAATGCCCTTGCCTCGATGGAGCACAACTTCCCGAAGGTGCCGGTCTTCCGCCGCAGCCACCAGATGCAGTCCCAAGCCGACAGGGCCGGAACGGGGACAACCGGGGCCATGACCAGCGCCTCTGCCTGACCGATCAGTAAAGGAAATAGCGCTGCGCAAGCGGCAACTCCCGCGCGGGTTCGCAGATGAGAAGGACACCGTCGGCCCGCACCTCATAGGTCTCCGGGTCAACCTCGATGGTCGGGGTCGCATCGTTCAACTTCATGTCCCGCTTTCCGATCCCACGCGTATGGTGGACGGCAAGCGTCTCTTTTGCCAGCCCGTAGGCCGCGCGGATGTCCGCGTCCTGCGCGGCCTGGCTGACGAAGGTCACGGCGTTCCGCGTCAGGCTGCCGCCAAAGGCGCCGAACATCGGCCGTGTATGCACCGGCTGCGGTGTGGGGATACTGGCGTTCGGGTCGCCCATCTGGGCCACGACGATGCAACCGCCGATCAGCACCATCTCGGGCTTCGCGCCGAAGAAGGCGGGGGACCAGAGCACAAGGTCGGCACGCTTGCCCTCCTCCACCGACCCGATGTGGGTAGAAAGCCCATGCGCGATGGCGGGGTTGATCGTGTATTTCGCGACGTAGCGCTTGACGCGCAGGTTGTCGTTCTCGCCTGCCTCGCCCTCCAGCCGCCCGCGCTGGACCTTCATCTTGTGCGCGGTCTGCCAGGTGCGGGTGATGACCTCGCCCACCCGGCCCATCGCCTGGCTGTCGGAACTGATCACCGAGAAGGCCCCGAGGTCGTGCAAGATATCCTCGGCGGCGATGGTTTCGCGCCGGATGCGGGATTCGGCGAAGGCCACATCCTCGGGCACGCGGCGGTCGAGGTGATGGCAGACCATCAGCATGTCGAGGTGTTCCTCGATCGTGTTCACGGTGTAGGGCATCGTCGGGTTGGTGGAGGAGGGCAGGATGTTCTGCGACCCCACGACCCTGATGATGTCGGGCGCGTGGCCGCCCCCCGCGCCTTCGGTGTGGAAGGCGTGGATCGTACGGCCCGCGATGGCCTTCAGCGTATTCTCGACAAAGCCGCTCTCGTTCAGCGTGTCGGTGTGGATCATCACCTGCACGTCCATCTGATCGGCGACCGTCAGGCAGCAGTCGATGGCTCCCGGCGTCGTCCCCCAGTCTTCGTGCAGCTTCATGCAGGAGGCGCCGGCCCTGATCTGTTCCTCCAGCGCGGCGGGGAGAGAGGCGTTGCCCTTCCCCGCAAAGGCCAGGTTCATCGGAAAGGCATCCGCCGCCTGCAGCATCCGCATGATGTGCCACGGCCCCGGCGTGCAGGTCGTGGCGAGCGTGCCATGTGCGGGTCCGGTGCCGCCACCAAGCATTGTGGTGATCCCGGAATGGAGCGCGTCGTCGATCTGCTGCGGAGCGATGAAGTGGATGTGGGCGTCCATGCCACCGGCGGTCAGGATGCGCCCCTCACCCGCGATGATCTCGGTCCCCGGGCCGATGATGACATCGACGCCGGGCTGGGTATCGGGGTTCCCGGCCTTGCCGATCTTCGCGATGCGGCCATCGCGCAGGCCGACGTCGGCCTTCACGATCCCGGTCCAGTCGACGATCAGCGCGTTCGTGATGACCGTGTCCATCGCCCCTTGCGCCCGGGTTAGCTGCGACTGCCCCATTCCGTCGCGGATCACCTTGCCGCCGCCGAACTTGACCTCGTCCCCGTACCTCAGCGCATTCGCGCGGGCGCTGGAGCGTTCGGCGATCAGGTCACGCTCGACCTCGATGATCAGGTCAGTATCGCCCAGCCGCACCTTGTCGCCCACAGTCGGGCCATACATGTCGGCATAGGTCTTGCGGGAAATGGTGGCGGGCATCGTATGTCCTTCGCGGCCTACAAGGGGCCCATGACCTTCTGGTTGAAGCCGTAGACGACCCGCGCCCCGGAGAGTGGCACCAGCCGCACCTCGCGGGTCTGGCCGGGTTCGAACCGGACGGCGGTGCCGGCGGGGATGTCGAGCCGCTTGCCATGGGCGGCGGCGCGGTCGAAGGCGAGGCCGGGGTTCGTCTCGGCAAAATGGTAGTGGCTGCCGACTTGCACGGGACGGTCGCCGGTGTTGGCGACGGTCAGGACCGTGACCTCGGCACCTGCGTTGAGGATCAGGTCACCGGGTGCGGGGATGATCTCGCCCGGGATCATTTGCGCCGCCGCAGATATGCATAGACCGCTCCGCCACCCAGGGCAGAGCCGATCAGAGCGGCGGCGATCCAGCCGAACTCGATTCCGTGCGGGTGGTGGTGAAACCCTTCATGCGCCAGGGCCGGGGTGGCGAGGAGGGGCAGGATCAGACAGGTCAGGCGGGACATGGGGTGCCTCAGCGGATCGGGTGGTGAACGGTGACAAGCTTGGTGCCGTCCGGGAAGGTCGCTTCGACCTGGACGGAGTGGATCATCGACGGGATGCCGTCCATGCACTGGTCGGCGGTGATCACATGGGCGCCCGCCTCCATCAGGTCAGCGACAGAACGCCCGTCGCGCGCGCCTTCGACGACGAAATCGGTAATCAGGGCAATGGCTTCGGGGTGGTTCAGCTTGACACCGCGCGCCAGCCGCCCGCGGGCGACCATGGCGGCCAGGCTGACCAGAAGCTTGTCCTTTTCGCGGGGGGTAAGGTTCATTTCTTCCTCAGACCTGCCAGACACGCGGCAGGGGACGGCCCTGCCGCAGAACATGAAGTGCGCGGACGATCTGGCGGCGGAGCGGCCAGCCATCGGGGGCAAGCATCCGCACGACCGTCCGTCCGTCAAAGGCAGTGGCGCTGGCCGCGACGCCGGGCTCGTCCAGGACGGCGCGCAATGGTGGGAGATGCGCCTCGGCCGTGACGATGATTGTCGCGAAGGCCCGTGCGTCCCGCAGGGTGGCGCTGCCCGAAAGGGCAGAAGCATCCAGCGCCAACGGGTCGATCCAGACCGGCGCGCCCTCCCGCCGGATCTCTCGCCGGTCGCGAAAGCGGATATCACGCACCGTCTCGCCCATCGCGGCGCGGCCAAGGACCACGGCCTCCAGTGCAAGGCAGCCGGCACCCGGGGCCAGATCGATCAGCGTGCGGCGGTCAAGTGCTGCCCGGTCGAAAAGGATCGTCTCTTGCGGCAGCCAGTCGAGCCAGCCGCCAGGGCCGACCGTCAGCCGCACATCCATCCGCGCGGGTGTGCCCGTCGCCTTGTAGGCGCGCTCGGCAGTCTGGGTGGTCGCAACGGCCTCGCCCTGCAGGTCGAGGCCGAACCGCAGATGGTCGCCCGAGGTCAGCCCGCCCGAGGTGTTCAGGAACACGACTTCGCGCCCCGTGGCCCCGCCCGGCAGGATCGCCTTGGCCGAGCCTTCGGTCCGCAGCCGCTCCAGCCGTGCAGGGCCAAGGCGGACAAGCGCCTCGCCCCGCGCCCTTTGCATGGCGCCGCTCTCTGGCGTCTCCATCGGCTGGAATACGGTCATCCGGTCCCCCTTGAGACCTGACTGTCAGCCCCGCACGGGGCCGTGACAACGCCCCGCGCCCGGACCGGAACCGCCTGACCCGAAGGCGCGGCACGATCGCCTGCTATTCCATCCAGCCGATGAAAAAACGGGCAGATCGCAAAGTCAGCCGAGGATGAGGTCCCGAACCAGGACAACCCCTTCGGCCACAAGGGCGCTGTCGCCCCGCGCTTCAACATTCAGCCGCAGGAGCGGTTCGGTGTTCGAGGCGCGCAGGTTCATGCGCCAGTCCCCGAAATCGAGGCTGAGCCCGTCGATCCGGTCTTCCCCCCGCGCCTTCGGGGCAAGCGCCCTGTGGACCCGCCCGATCACGGCTGCGGTATCCGCCACGGTGAAGTTGATCTCGCCAGAGGACGGGTGATCGCGCCGCAGGGCCGCGGCCATGTCGGCAAGGCTTTCGCCGGACCGCGAGAGAAGGCCCGCCACCATGAGCCACGGGATCATCCCGGAATCACAGGCCATGAAGTCGCGGAAATAGTGATGTGCGGACATCTCGCCACCATAGACGGCATTCTCGCGCCGCATGGCAGCCTTCAGGAACACATGTCCGGTCGGGGCGAGGACCGAGCGACCACCGGCCCTCGTTACCGTGTCGCGCACCGCCCAGAGCACGCGCGGGTCATGCACGATCGCCGCCCCGGGATGCTGCGACAGCGCGGCGCGCGCCAGAAGCGCGACCACATGCTCGCCGTCGACAAAGCGGCCATCGGCATCGAAGAGGAAGCAGCGGTCGAAATCGCCGTCGAAGGCCACGCCCATGTCCACTCCGGCAGCACGGACCGCCGCTTCCGTCTGCGGCCGGTTCTCCGGCAGCAGGGGGTTGGGAATTCCGTTCGGAAAGCTGCCGTCGGGCTGGTGATGCATCCGCACCAGGTCCAGGCGCGAGCCGCGCGCCGCCAACCCCTCGGCGAGCGCGTCAAGTGTAGGCCCCGCCGCCCCGTTGCCCGAGTTTGCCAGCACCCGGAGCGGCCCGACCGACCCGACCAGCCCGGCGACATGGGCGACATAGTCAGCGCGGACGCCCGGCACTGCCTCGTAAGAGCCGCGCGAAAGGCGATCGGGCCTGGCGTCGCAAAGCGTCCGCACCTGCGCGAATTCGGCGTCAGACAGTGGCATCGCGCCTGGGCCGACAAGCTTCATCCCGTTGTAATCCCTGGGATTATGCGAGGCCGTGACCATGATCCCGCCACCCGCCCCCAGATGGGCCGTAGCAAAGTACATCTCCTCTGTCCCGGCAAGCGCAAGGTCGAGCACCCTGACACCCTGGGCGATCAGCCCGGCCGCCGTCGCATCGGCAAGTTCGGCCGAGCTTTCCCTGCTGTCGCGCGCGATGACCACGCTATCCGCGCCAGTGACCATGGCGAAGGCGCTGCCGATGCGGCTGGCAAACCCCGCGTCGATGTCCACTCCAAGACGACCGCGAATATCATAACGCTTGAACGGGTTCATTACAGCAGCGGATCACGCCCGCGCGCCGTAGTAAAGGCCGACGACATGCTCGGCCTCGGCAAAGAACAGCCAACGGGCGGCAATGGCTCCGGTCAGGTGCAGAAGGGCGGCCAGCGCGATGCCCGAGACGCCGAAGGGCAGAAGAAGAACAAGGGCCGGACCGGGCGAAGCCAGTATAAGCGCGATCTGGCGCAGCTTCCGCGCATGCTTGCGGCCGACGACGAAGATCATCTCGCGCTTGAGATAGTTCCCGGCCGTGTGCGCCGGGTCAAGAACTGCCGCTTCCCCAAGCCGGTCCAGGCCCGTCGCCGATCCGATGGTTTGACCCGCACGGGCGAAGGCGCCGTCACCCACCCGCCAGACTGCCAGCAGGACAAGGCCGGTCGCCAGCAATGCCAGTGGCGCCCATGGCATGTCTGCAAGCAACGACCCTCCGCTCAGGGCGAAGGTAAGGAACATGACCGGTGTCAGCCAATGGTGCCAGCGCGGCACCGCCTTGATCTGGGCATAGATCATCCCTGTCGTCAGGACCGTTACCACCGCCAGCGTCGCCCCGATCCATCCGAAACCTCGCGGCAGTCCAAGGCCCAGCCAGTCCGACAGCGCAACGGGGGCCAGAAGGACCAGGGCCGAAACCGAGGCCCAGGCCTCGCGGCTCAGCCAGCTGGTGCGCCACTGAGTGAAGGCCTTGAGGCCGTTCTTCGGGTTGCCAAGGTGGAAAGTCGCGGCCAGAAGCCCAGCCACCGCCAACCCGTAGCCCAGCCCCCAAAGAAAGAACGCCGTCCAGCCCGATGGCTGCAGCGCGCCAAAGCCGAGAAAGGCCAGAAAGCCGAAGCCGAGGCCGGAAAGGGTCGAGAAGAGGATGACGGACGGCGCGGGATGCATTCAAAGCTTTCCAAGCATCCGGTCCAGCCAACCGGCGACACCGGTTGCCTTGATGTCCAGAAGCGGGGCAAGCGGGCTGGCCTTTCCCGGACCCTTCTTGCGCGGCGGCAGGTACTTGTTCGTGGGCCTTGTTCCCATGTCGGGCATCAGGTCATAGCCGCCTCTGCTCGCCACCAGTTGGGAGACAGCGCTCTCCGGATCCGCAAAGTCGCCGAAATGGCGGGCATTTGTCGGGCAGGTTCGGACACATGCAGGTTCGCGGTCCTGTTCCGGAAGCGTCTCGTTGTAGATCCGGTCGACGCAAAGGGTGCATTTCTTCATCACCCCCTGCGCCGCATCCATTTCCCGCGCGCCATAGGGGCAGGCCCAGGCACAAAGGCCGCAGCCAATGCAGGCGTCCTCGTTGACGAGCACGATCCCGTCCTCGGCCCGCTTGTAGCTGGCCCCGGTCGGGCAGACGGTGACACATGGCGCGTTGTCGCAATGGAGGCAGGAGCGCGGGAAGGTGACGACCTGGGCGGGGCCTTCTGGCACGGTGACCTGATAGGAATGGACCCGGTTCAGGAAGGTGCCCGAGGGGTCGGCGCCGTAGGGGTCCTGGTCGGAAAGGCCGATCCCGGCATCGTTCCAGCCCTTGCAGGCGGTGACGCAGGCCTGGCAGCCGACGCAGGTGTCGAGGTCGATCACAAGGCCGAGGCGCTTTTCGGTGGCTCCAGGGAGTGTGGTCATTGCTTGGCCCCCACTGGAGCCACGAATTTTCTGCGAAAATTCGCAGCCCAATTCTTCGCAGAAGAATTGTGTCCCCGGCCGCCACCGGCACGCGGTGGGTCGGGCAGGCGCTCGAACATCGGCTCCACTGTGCCGCGCGGGTGATCCTCGGCCGCGACCCGCTCTACCCGGACCCGCTGGTCGAACCAGGCCGCCTGGCCGGTTACGGGATCGGAGTTCGAGAGGCGCACGCCCTCCCGGTCCGGCAGGAGTTCCGAGATGAGGTGGTTCAGAAGAAAGCCGGTCGTCGCCTCAGGCGCGTTTTCGTCCAAGGCCCAGGCGCCTTTGCGTTTGCCGATGGCGTTCCAGGTCCAGACAGTGCACGCGTTCAGCGCGGCCATGTGCGCGACGGGCACCACTATAGTCCCCGCGCGGCTGGACACCCGCGCCCAGTCGCCCTCCGCAAAGCCCTGCGCCTCCCAGATTTTCGTGGGCAGATACAGATAGTTGTGCCCCTTGATTTGCCGCAGCCAGGCGTTCTGGCTGCCCCAGGAATGGTACATGTCCATCGGTCGCTGGGTCAGGGCATGGACCGGGTAGCCAAAGGCCGCGTCCTCGTCTCCATACGGCGCATACCAGATGGGAAGCGGGTGCATCGCCTGTTTCAGGCGGGCGCGCAGGTGTTCGGGCGGCTGGCGCGGGCCGTGCCCCTCGGCGGCCAGTTGGAAACGGCGCATCGGTTCGGACCAGATGCTGAAAAGATAGGGCTGCGGGGTTTCGTAAAGGCCAAGCTTCACCGCCCAGTCCTGATAGGCCGCGTTCCAGGGCTTGTAGAAGGCGGCTTCCTCGGGGACATGCGCCTGGTAGAAGGCCCCGTTCTGGATGTAGCGGTTGAGCTGATCCGGGTTCGGCGTGCCGCGCCCCTCCGCCTCGCCATTCCCCCGGAAGCCCATCAACGGCCCAACGTCCGGCCGGCGCTGGTGGTTGGCGATGTAGTCGGCGTAGTCCTTGAACTTGGCCGTCCCGTCCTCGTTGACCATCCCAGGCAGACCCAGCCGCGCACCAAGCTCCAGAAGCACCGACTGGAAGCAGCGAACCTCCCGGTCGGGCTCGATCACCGGCCAGCGGATCGCATCCCCCGCCGCGTCGGGCTCAGAGATCGGGCGGTCGAGAAGGCTGATGCAGTCGTGGCGTTCCAGGTAGGTCGTGTCGGGCAGGATCAGGTCGGCATAGGCAACCATCTCGGAGGCATAGGCGTCGGAGTAGATGATCCGGGGGATGACGTATTCGCCGTCGCGCTCTTCGGTCAGCATCTCCATCACGCGGGCTGAGTTCATGCTGGAATTCCACGACATGTTCGCCATGTAGAGGAAGAGCGTGTCGATCCGGTACGGGTCCCCGGCATGGGCATTGGGGATGACCATGTGCATCAACCCATGCGCCGAGAACGGATTTTCCCAGCTGAAAGCCTTGTCGATCCGGGCCGGCTGGCCGTCGGGGAGAAGGCAGAGGTCGTCGGGCGAGCGGACATAGCCCAAGTGCGGCCCGGTCAGGGGCTTGCCCGGTGTAGTCACGAAATGGGGCGTCGGATGCGCCTCGATGGGCTTGGGGTACGGCGGCTTCAGCCGGTAGCCACCGGGGGTCTCGACCGCGCCGAGGAGGATCTGAAGGAGATGCAGCGCCCGCGCCGTTTGGAAGCCGTTGGAATGGGCGGAAAGACCCCGCATCGCATGGAAGCTGACCGGGCGGCCGGGCATGTCGGCATGTTCGTTGCCGCGAAAGTCGGTCCATGGGCGGTCGAGCGAGATGGCCTGATTGAACGCGACCTCGGCGAGTTCGGCGGCAAGCTGGCGGATGCGCGTGGCCGTCACCCCGCAGCGGGCGGCCACGGCCTCGGGCGCATAGTCCGGTTTCAGGTATTCCTCGACCATGTGGCGGAAGACCGTCCGGTTCCCCTGCCATTCGGCCCCGAGGTCGGGCTCCACCCCCTTCCCATCCCAAGGTGCAGGGTGGCCGGTGCGGCGGTCGATCACGAAGGGCTGGCTTTCGGCGTTCCGGACGAAAAGGCCCTTCTCCGGGCCGTCGGCTTCGGTCACCAGAAGGGCGGCGTTGGTCCATTGCGCAAGATAGTCGAGGTCAAGCCTTCCCGCCTCCAAGAGGCAGTGGATCAGCGACAGGATCAGAAGGCCGTCGGTCCCCGGCGTGATCCCGATCCAGTCATCGGCCACTGCCGAATAGCCGGTACGCACGGGGTTCACGCTGATGACCCGCGCGCCGCGGGCCTTCAGCTTCCCGATACCGATCTTGATCGGGTTCGAATCATGATCCTCGGCCACCCCGAACATGACGAAAAGCTTCGTCCGCTCCCAATCCGGCTGGCCGAATTCCCAGAAGGCGCCCCCGATGGTGTAGATACCGCCCGCGGCCATGTTCACCGAACAGAAGCCGCCATGCGCGGCATAGTTCGGGGTGCCGAAGTTCTGCGCCCACCAGCCGGTCAGGCTCTGGCTCTGGTCGCGGCCAGTGAAAAAGGCGAGCTTTTCCGGTGCGGTCTCGCGCAGGGGCTTCATCCAGGAGACGGCGGTGGAGAGCGCCTCCTCCCAGGAAATCTCCTCGAAGGCCCCGGACCCGCGCGGCCCGACGCGTCGCAAAGGCGCCTTCAGGCGGGACGGCGCAGTGACCTGCATGATCCCACTCGCGCCCTTGGCGCAGAGGACGCCCTTGTTGATCGGGTGGTCGCGGTTCCCCTCGATGTAAGCAACCTTCCCGGACTTCAGATGCACGTTGATCCCGCAGCGGCAGGCGCACATGTAGCAGGTGGTCTGGCGGACCTCGTCGCCAACCTCGCGCTGCGTCTCCACCCTCGGCTGGTTCACTCAGCCCTCCCTGGCCAGCACGGCCTGCGCCTCCATCGCAATCTGGCGTTCCTCGTCGGCCGGAACTGTCCAGATCGCGACACGGCTTGTCGCATCATGTAGCACGCTTTCGTTCCGGTTGTTCGCCTCTTCGCTGGAAGATACTCCCAAATAGGCAAGGCCAAAGAGGATTTCCTTCCGCATCCAGGGATCGTTCTCGCCGATGCCGCCGGTGAAGACCACGGCGTCGAGGCCCCCCATAGCGGCGACCATCGACCCGGCGTGACGGACCGCCCAATAAGCGAAATGGTGCAGAGCGAACCGTGCCTCGGGCGTCCCGGCTGCATGCAACGCGCGCACGTCACTCATTCCGCCAAGGCCAAGAAGCCCGCTTTCCCGGTTCAGGATCCGGCCTGCCCCTTCTACTCCGTGCAACTCCGCCAGCCGCAGGACCGCGTTGCCGTCTATTCCCCCGGTCCGAGTGCCCATCGTCAGCCCGTCGAGCGGAGAATAGCCCATCGTTGTCCCAACCGAACGCCCGTTCACAATGGCTGCGAGGGAACAGCCATTGCCGAGATGGCAAGCCAGAAGGCGCGTGGGCAAGTCTCCCCTGTCCCGCAAGATGCGCACGACGGCTGCATAGCTGATCCCGTGAAAGCCATAGCGCCTGAGGCCCCGGGCACGTTCGGCCTTGGGCAGCGCATATGTCACGGCAACCTCGGGATTCGTGGCGTGGAAGGCGGTGTCGAAGGCAGCATATTGGGGCAGGCGCGGTGCCAGCGCAGCAATCGCCTGAATTCCCACAAGATTCGCCGGATTGTGCAGTGGTGCCAGGGGCACGCAGGCCTCGATCTGGCGCAGGACGTCGGGGGTTACCCGGCATGTCGCGGTCAATTCGGCCCCGCCATGCACAACGCGATGCGCAACGGCCATCAGACGGTCAATCGGAACCCCCGCCTCGGCCAGTGCGGCAGCCATCGTGGCCTTGTGGCCGTCCGGTCCGATCTCGCTCACTGAAGCCTTGGCGACCTCCCGAAGTCCGTCGAAAACCTTCAACTTCAGCGAAGATGAACCGGCGTTCACAATCAGCCACATCAGAGGATGGCCTTTCCCAGACCCAAGGCGGCAAGCACGGCAAGGAGGACGATCGCGAACCGCCGGAAGTCCTGCGGATCGGTGCCGGAGAAATGCCGCCCTCCCAGCCAGTTGCCCAGAAGTGTCACCGGCAGCGCCATGAGACTGGCCCAGAGCGTGTCCCACGTGACCAGCCCCGCGAGCCAGTAGAGTGGCGCAGAGTAAAGGTCGAGCAGCGGGAAATAGGCGATCAGCGTCGCCCGAAACACGCTTGCAGGCATCGGCTGGGCCGCGAAGAAGGCCGCGACCGGCAGCCCCCCCATGCCGGGTGCGTTGGCAAGGCCCGAGATCACTCCGGCCACACCGTTCGGAGCCCCCCGCACCTCTGTCGCCAATCGCCAGCCGGACATCAGCACCAGGCACATGACGAGCACGTAGCCCGAGATCACCGCCCGCGCGGCGTCTTCGCTGACGCCGGTCAGGACCCAAAGGCCCAAAGGCAGCCCGATTGCCGCCCCGCCCAGGAGCCAGCCAACCCGCCGCCAGTCCACGTCGGGCCCTGCCCCCTTGGCAGCCTGAAGCGACATCACCGTTTCCAGAATGACGACAACTGCGACGAAATTCAGCGGATTGGTCACAAGACTCGAGGCTGCGATCAGCAGCGCCGAAAAGCCGAAACCCGAATAGCCACGCACGAAGCCGGCGACCAGGCAGGCCAGGGCCAGCCAGACCAGCGCCCCGGGTCCAAGGTCAAAGGGCACCGTCGGGCCCCCGGGCTTTCGCAGAAAACCCGTGTTTCACCCAACCACCTGCGGCCGCATGTCGGCTTTGGAAATCCCTGCCACCTCGACCGGCTTCTTCATCGCGTCACGGCGGAAGGGCTCGCCCAGTTCCTGGTTGATCAGCGCCTCGATCAGCGTGGTCTTGCCGTGGTTCATCTGGTCGTCGATGGCCTTCCGCAGCGCCGCCGTCAGTTCCTCCATCGTCCGGGCCTGCACGCCCTGCAACCCGCAGGCCTTGGCAATCCCGGCGTAGCTCACGTCGGTATCCAGCTCGGTCCCCACAAAGTTGTCGTCATACCAAAGCGTCGAGTTCCGCTTCTCCGCCCCCCACTGGTAGTTGCGGAAAACGACCATGGTGATCGCCGGCCATTCCTTGCGACCGATGGCTGTCAGTTCGGTCACCGCGATCCCGAAGGCGCCATCCCCGGCAAAGCCCACCACGGGCGTGTCCGGGCAGCCGATCTTGGCGCCGATGATCGACGGCAAGCCATAGCCGCAGGGGCCGAAGAGACCCGGGGCGAGGTATTTCCGCCCAGCCTCGAACGAAGGGTAAGCGTTGCCGATGGCGCAGTTGTTGCCGATGTCGGACGAGATGATCGCCTCTTTCGGCAGTGCCGCCTGGATCGCGCGCCAGGCCATTCGGGGGCTCATCCAGTCGGGCTTCGCGTTGCGCGCCCGTTCGTTCCAGGTGGTGCCGGGATCGTCCTGTTCGTGGTCCATCGAGGACAGCTCCTGCGCCCAGGCCGATTTCTTCTGCGCGATCAGCGCCTTCCGCTCGGCCCGCCCTGTATCGCCGGCAGTCTTCGACAGCCGCGCCAGGATCGCCTCGGCCACCTTCTTCGCGTCACCGACGATGCCCACCGTCACGGGCTTCGTGAGGCCAATCCGGTTAGGGTTGATGTCGACCTGGATCACCTTGGCCGCCTTCGGCCAGTAGTCGATCCCGTAGCCCGGCAGGGTCGAGAACGGGTTGAGCCGCGTGCCCAGTGCCAGCACGACGTCGGCCTGAGCGATCAGCTCCATCCCCGCCTTTGACCCGTTGTAGCCGAGCGGCCCCGCGAACAGCGGGTGGCTTCCCGGAAAGGCATCGTTGTGCTGGTAGCCCACGCAGACCGGGGCGGTCAGGCGTTCCGCCAAGGCCATCGAGGCCGGGATCGCGCCGCCGATCACCACGCCCGCGCCGTTCAGGATCACCGGGAACTTGGCGCTGGACAGAAGCTGCGCCGCCTGAGCGATTGCCTCCTCGCCGCCCGAGGGGCGCTCGAACTCCACCACTGCGGGCAGTGCAATATCAATGACATGGGTGAAGTAGTCCCGCGGCATGTTGATCTGCGCCGGGGCCGACTGGCGTTTCGCCTGCAGGATGACGCGATTGAGCACCTCGGCCACGCGGCCGGGATCGCGGACCTCCTCCTGGTAGCAGACCATGTCCTTGAAAAGTGCCATCTGCTCCACTTCCTGGAAGCCGCCCATCCCGATGGTCTTGTTGGCGGCCTGGGGGGTAACCAGAAGTAAGGGCGTGTGATTCCAGTATGCGGTTTTGACCGCCGTGACGAAGTTGGTGATGCCCGGCCCGTTCTGGGCGATCATCATCGACATCTTGCCCGAAGCGCGGGTGAACCCATCGGCCATCATGCCGCCAGACCCTTCATGGGCGCAGTCCCAGAAGGTGATGCCGGCCTTGGGAAAGAGGTCGGAGATCGGCATGAAGGCGGACCCGATGATCCCGAAGGCGTGTTCGATGCCGTGCATCTGCAGGACTTTCACGAAGGCTTCTTCGGTCGTCATCTTCATGGCGCGTCTCCCTGGTTTGCGTGGCACATTAGCGCCGCGATGAGTCCAAGCTTAGGGCCAGTTTCAGCGGCCCGCTATCGCCAGAGCCTTGGCGATCCGCTGGATGCCTTCGGCGATCTTCTGCGGGGCGATGGAGGAATAGGCGAGGCGGTAGAAGTTCCGCGGGCCGTCGCCGGCAAAGAAGGCGCGGCCGGGTTCGATGAGGACGCCCTCTTGCCGCAGGGATAGAGCCAGATGCTCAGTGTCGACGCCGTCCGGCGCGCGCATCCAGAAGCTGGAACCGCCGAAACCGCCCTGCCCTGCCACGGTCAGCCTTTCTGCAGCGATGGCCTCGGACATCAGCTGGCGGCGTCGGCGGTAGGCGTTCTTCATCCGGTTGACGAGGGCGTCGTAGTGGCCGAGGCCCAGGAAATAGGCCATCGTCCGCTGGATATGGCCGGGGGGATGCTTCAGCATCAGGCCCCGCAACGCACGTGCCTCGGCGATGAAACCGGGCGGGCCGACGAGATAGCCGAGGCGGAGGCCGGGAAAGACCGATTTCGAGAAGCTGCCGGCGTAGATCACCCTGCCGTTCCGGTCGAGCGATTTCAGCGCCGGGGCGACGGGCTTCAGGAAGGACATCTCGAATTCGTAGTCATCCTCGATGATGATCGCGCCTTGCGCCTCCGCAGCCTCCAACAGGGCAACGCGGCGGTCGACGGGCATGGTGGCATTGGTCGGGCACTGGTGCGAGGGGGTGGTGAAAACCACATCTGCGTCAAGCACTTGCGGGGGAAGGCCCTGGGCATCGACGTCAACCGGGATGGCGGTGGCGCCGGTGGCTGCGACGATGGCGCGCCAGGCCGGGTAGCCGGGGTTTTCGACCACGGCCCGGCGGCCGGGGCCCAGAAGCGTGGTGGCCGCGATCCAAAGTGCGTTCTGCGCGCCCAGAGTGAGCAGAACCTCATCTTCCCGCGCGGCGATGCCCCGACGGGGAAGGATGGTGCGGAGAAGCTCTTGAATCAAAAGGGGATCGTCGCGTTCGTAGTAGTCGGTCGTCAGCGCCGCGAAGTCGCGCTTGCCAAGCGCGCGCAACGCGCATTGCCGCCAGTTCTGATGGTCGAAAAGCGTGGGGTCGGCCTGGCCGTAGATAAAGGGATATGGGTAGCGATCCCAATCCTCCGGCCGTTCGACGCGCGGGGTCAGGGTGAAGCGACCGCCGGTCAAGCCCTTGAAATCTATGGCCTCTGCGCGGGGTTCGGATTGCGGGAATTCTGGTGCCAAGGGGGCAGTGTCCGAGACGAAATAGCCCGACCGGCCCGACGAGGTGAGGTAATCCGATGAGACAAGATCAGCATAAGCCAGCGTGACGGTGATCCGGCTGACCCCGAGGTGTTCGGCAAGGCCGCGCGACGAGGGCATCCGGCTACCGGGCCGGAAACGGCCGCCGAGGATACCTTGCGTGACCATGGTCCGGATCTGCTGTTGCAGCGATCCGGTGGCTCCTGGAGTGAGGTAGAAGGCTTCGACGGGGATCGCAGGCATGAGTCCAGATGAGCGGTCGCTTAACGCCTTGAGTCAAGACGATTTTGCCGTCTTCGTTCCGTCTTCCATGCGTCTTCCTTCCGTCTCTACGCGCGTGGAGATGGGAAAGTGTTAACCATGTAGGGGAATCGCAGAGGACGGTGCGCTGTATCGCGCCCAACGCTGCGGAGCAGCCTGCGCTACAGCGCACCGATCCCGTCGCCGAAAGCAGCGCCTGCACGGCGGTGCAAGAGCGCCTTGACGCCGGTCACGAAAAAGAGTGCCCGTTTCCGGACACCCTCCTTGCCCGCAACGGACTTCAGTCCTTACCCGAACACCCGGGTCAGTGCGCCGTCGATTGCCGTGGTGATCTCGTCGATATCGTCCTTCGTCGCGATCAGCGCAGGCGATAGGCACAGGGTGTTGTTCAGCCCCGGCAGCGAACGGTTCGTCGCCCCGATGATCACCCCCTGCGCCATGCAGTCGGCGACGACGGCCTGGACCTTCTTCTCGTCCACCGGCTCTTTGGTCGAACGGTCCGCAACCAGCTCGGCCCCGAGGAAGAGGCCCTTGCCACGGACGTCGCCGATGACCTTGTGCTTGTCCATCAGCGCGGCGAGGTTCCCAAGGCAATAGTCGCCCATCGCCACGGTGTTGGCGAGAAGGCCTTCGCGTTCGATGATCGCCATGTTCTCAAGCGCCGCCGCCGGGCCGGAGGTGCAGCCACCGAAGGTGGAGATGTCGCGGAAGTAGCTCATCGGGTCCGAGGGGTCGTCCTTGAACATTTCGAAGACGGCTTCGGTGGTCACGGTGCAGGAGATCGCGGCGTAACCGGAGGCGACGCCCTTGGCCATGGTCACGAAGTCCGGCTTGATCCCGTAGTGCTGGTAGCCGAACCAGGTGCCGGTGCGCCCCACCCCGCAGACGACCTCGTCGATCGCGAGGAGGATGTTGTATTTCTTGCAGATTTCCTGGACGCGGTCCCAGTAGCCTTGGGGCGGGACGATCACGCCGCCGCCGGCGGTGACGGGTTCCAGGATCAGGCAGCCGACGGTGTCGGGGCCTTCGCGCAGGATCACTTCCTCGATCGCGTCAGCAGCGCGCTGGCCGTAGTTTTCCACGTCCCACTGCTTGCGATATTCAAGGCAATGCGGGACGCGAACGAAGCCGTCGGGGAAGGGCCCGTACTGCATCGCGCGCTGGTCCTGGCCTGCGGAGGCAAGCGCGGCGATGGTGGTGCCGTGGTAGTCGCGGTCGCGGTAGAGGATCTTCCACTTCTTGCCGCCGTGATGCCGATGGGCGATCTGGCGGACCATCTTGTAGACCTTCTCGTTCGCTTCGGACCCCGAGTTCGAGTAATAGACGCGGGTCATGCCTGGCATCTTCTCGATCAGGCGCTTGGCGAACATCGAGCCGGGGATCGACCCGGCGGCGCCGGCGAAATAGTTCATCTTGATCAGCTGGTCGCGGACGGCGTTGGCGATGCTTTCGCGGCCATAGCCCACGTTCACGGTCCAGACGCCGCCCGAGACGGCGTCGATATGTTCCTTGCCCTTGGCATCCCAGACGCGCATCCCCTTGCCTTCGACGATCACGCGGGGATCTACGGTTTCGTACTGCTTGTGCTGGGAGAGGTGGTGCCAGACATGGGCGCGGTCGGCCTCGACCACGGCGCCGATGTCGTTCATGCCTGCATAGTCTTCCATGGGCTGTCCTTCTTGGAAAATGTCACCTTGCAGTATCGGCGAAACCGGGTCTCTGGCTTATGTCCAGAGCCTAGGGCCCGATAGGTCCAGAACCGCTGGCTGCGACATCGATTGCGGGTTGAGACTGCCGGACCGGCGCTAGATGATCAACGCAGAAAAAGGTGAGCAGGTCGACAGTGGTTCTGAACGTCAGCGGGGTTTCAAAGTCCTATGCCTCGGCCGAGGGGCGGGTCGCGGTGCTGGCCGATGTCAGCCTGTCGCTTGCGGCCGGCGAAAGCCTGGCGTTGACGGGGGAATCCGGCAGCGGGAAGTCGACGCTTCTGCACCTGATCGCGGGGCTGGACCGGCCCGACAGCGGGCGGGTCGAAATTGGCGGCGTGGCGGTGGAAAGCCTGGACGATGCGGGGCGTGCGCGGCTGCGGCGCGATCGGATCGGGCTGGTCTTCCAGCAGTTCAACCTGATCCCCTCGCTGACGGCGGGGGCGAACCTTGCGTTCCAGGCGCGACTGGCGGGGCGGCATGACGCGGGCTGGTGCGACCACCTGGCGGCGACGCTGGGGCTGGCGGCGCTGCTGCACCGTTATCCCGAAGAGCTTTCCGGCGGCCAGCAGCAGCGCGTGGCGATCGGCCGGGCGCTGGCGGTGCGGCCCGACCTGATCCTTGCGGATGAGCCGACGGGGAACCTTGATGAGGCCACGGGCGATGCGGTCCTGGACCTGATGCTGGGCCTCGTGGCCGAGACGGGAGCGGCGCTGTTGATGGTCACCCATTCCGGGCGGCTGGCGGCGCGGCTGGACCGGCGGCTGCACCTGGCGGGCGGGCGGGTGCAGGCATGATCGGCACGGTCCTCACCGCCCTTCTGTCGCATTGGCGGCGGCATCCGTTGCAGCTGGCGATGCTGGTCCTGGGCCTCGCGCTGGCCACCGCACTTTGGTCCGGGGTGCAGGCGATCAATGCCGAAGCGCGCGCGGCCTATGCCCGGGCGGCGGCGACGCTGGGGCAGGACCGTCTGGACCGTTTGGTGCCTGCGGCGGGGAAAGGCCTGACGCTGGCCGACTTCGCGGCGCTGCGGCAGGCGGGGTGGCCGGTCTCGCCGGTCCTGGAGGGGCGAACGGAGGCGAGGCTGCGGATCCTTGGTATCGAGCCTCTGACCCTGCCCGAGGCGGCTGCGACACCGGGAGCTCCGGCTGTGGGGGCAGGAGATCTGGGCGCGTTCCTGCGGGGTGAGCTGGCCCTTGGCGCGCCGGAAACGCTGGCGCGGGCGGAGGTCGTGGGGTCCCTTGAAGGCATGGCGACCAGCCCAGCCCCGGACCTGCCGCCGATGACGCTTCTGGTCGACATCGGGCTGGCAGAGCGGCTGCTGGACCGGCCGGGCCAGATCTCGGCGCTGCTCCTTGATCCGGCGCGTCCGATCCCGGGGCCGGTGCCGGAGGGGCTGACCCTGCGCGCCCCGGCGGCGGATGACGGGCTGGCGCGGTTGACCGACAGCTTCCACCTGAACCTGACCGCCTTCGGTGTGCTGGCCTTTGCGGTGGGCATCTTCATCGTCCATGCCGCGATCGGGCTTGCCTTCGAAAGCCGCCGCGGCGCGATGCGGACGCTGCGGGCGCTGGGGGTTCCGGGGCGATTGCTGGCCGTCCTGGTCATGGCGGAACTGGTGACGCTGGCGCTGGTTGCGGGGCTGGTCGGGGTTGGGCTGGGATATGTCCTTGCTGCGGCGCTTCTGCCGGATGTGGCGGCGACGCTGGGCGGGCTTTACGGTGCGGCGGTGCCGGGGACGCTGGAGTTGCGGCCCGGCTGGGCGCTGGCGGGTCTCGCGATGGCCGTGGGGGGCACGCTGGCGGCGGGGGCGCAGGGCATCTGGCAGCTTCTGCGGCTGCCGCCGCTGGCATCTGCGGCACCGCAGGCCTGGGCAAGGACGGCGGCCAGAGCCAGGCTTTGGCAGGCAGTGGCGGGAGTGGCCCTTCTGGCCGGGGCGGGGCTGGCTTTGGCACTGGGGGACGGGCTTTGGGCCGGGTTCGCGGGGTTGGCCGGCCTCTTGCTTGGGGCGGCGCTTCTGCTGCCGCTGGTACTGGCGGCGGGGCTGAGGATGGGCGAGGCGCGGGCGGCGGGTGTCGTGTCACAGTGGTTCTGGGCCGATGCCCGACTTCAGCTGCCCGGCCTTTCGCTGGCGATGATGGCGCTGCTGCTTGCCCTTGCCGCGAACGTGGGCGTGGGGACGATGGTGGCGAGCTTCCGCGCGACCTTCACCGGCTGGCTGGACCAGCGGCTGGCCTCCGAGCTTTACCTGACCGCCGAGAGCCCGGCCGAGGCCGAGGCGATCCGCGACTGGCTGGAGCCGAGGGTCGACGCGATCCTGCCCATCGCCGCCGCCGAGACCGGGCTTCTGGGGCAGCCGGGCGAGATCTACGGGGTTGCCGACCACGCGACCTACCGCGATTACTGGCCGCTGCTCGCCGCCCTCCCCGATGTCTGGGACCGCATCGCTGCGGGCGAAGGCGTGCTGGTCAATGAGCAGCTTTTCCGCCGCGCGGAGCTGGACCTTGGGAGCGAGATCGATCTACCGGGCGGGGCGCTGTCGGTGGTCGGAGTCTACTCCGACTACGGCAACCCATCGCCACAGGCGATTATCAGCTTTGACAGCCTGATGGCGCGGTTCCCCGGGGTGGAGGTGACACGCCTTGCCCTGCGGCTGCCGGCGGACCGGGTGGACGAGGTTGCGACCGCGCTGCGAAGGGAGTTTGCCTTGCCCGAGGGGGCCCTGATCGACCAGGCGGGGATCAAGGCCTTTTCCCTGCAGATCTTCGAGCGAACCTTCGCCGTCACCGGGGCGCTGAACGTGCTGACCCTGGGGGTGGCCGCCATCGCGATCCTCACCAGCCTTCTGACGCTCGCCGACCGCCGCCTGCCGCAGCTGGCCCCGGTCTGGGCGACGGGACTGACGCAAGGGCGGCTTGCGGGCCTTGATCTGGGGCGGACGGTGGTGCTGGCAATCCTGACGGCGATTGCCGCGCTGCCCCTTGGTCTGGCGCTGGCCTGGGTGCTTCTGGCGGTGGTCAATGTGGCCGCCTTCGGCTGGCGGCTGCCGATGCAGGTCTTTCCGGCGGACTGGCTGACGCTGTTCCTGGCGGCGCTGGCCGCGGCGCTCCTGGCAGGCCTGGTTCCGGCCCTGCGGCTGATGCGGCGGCAGCCGGCCGAGTTGTTGCGGGTCTTTGCCAATGAACGCTGACCTTCTAAAGATGCGGGGCGGGCGCACGCGGCGTTGGATCGCGGGACTGGCCACGCTGCTGGCCTCGCTTGCCACTCCAGCCCTGCCACAGGGTTTTGCCGACATGGGCGCCCCGGCAGACGGCTTTGCCCTGCCCTCGCGCGAGACGGTCCTGACCTTCCCGGAAGACCACGGTGCGCATCCCGAGTTCCGCATCGAGTGGTGGTATCTGACGGCGAACCTCGAAGGGCCGGACGGAACGCCCTATGGCCTGCAATGGACGCTTTTCCGCACGGCGATGGCCCCTGGCGAGGCCGAAGGCTGGAAGAGCCCGCAGCTCTGGATGGGACATGCCGCTGTCACGACGGAAGCCGAGCATTTCGTCGCCGAGCGTCTTGCCCGCGGTGGCACCGGGCAGGCGGGGGTGGAACTGTCCGGTCCCGAGGGCACCGGCGCGCCCTTCCGCGCCTGGATCGACGACTGGGAGATGCTTTCGCTGGCCCCGGACGGCAGCGATCCCCTGTCGGCGCTGCGCCTCACGGCGCACGGGGCGAACTTCGGCTACGAGATGTGGCTTGAGGCCGAAGGGCCGCTCGTTCTGCAGGGAGAGGCGGGGTATTCGGTCAAGTCCGAAAGCGGCCAGGCAAGCCACTACTATTCGCAGCCCTTCTACCAGTTGACCGGGACGCTTGAGCTGCCCGGCGGCCCGGTCGAGGTGACCGGACAGGCCTGGCTGGACCGCGAGTGGTCGTCCCAGCCGCTGGCACCCGACCAGACGGGCTGGGACTGGTTTTCGCTGTCGTTCAACACGGGCGAAAAGCTGATGGGCTTCGTGCTGCGCGACAGGGGGCCGGGGTTCACATCGGGCACCTGGATCGCGGCAGACGGGACGCCCGCGCCGCTGGCACCGGGCGAATTGCAGGCCGAACCCCTGGAGTTCGCCAGCGTTGCCGGGCGCGAGGTGCCGGTCGGCTGGCGACTGACCCTGCCCGAACGCGGCCTTGACGTGACGCTTTCGGCCCTGAACCCGAACGCCTGGATGACCACCAGCGTGCCCTACTGGGAAGGCCCCGTCAGCATCATGGGCAGCCATGCGGGGCGCGGCTATCTGGAGATGACGGGCTACTGACCCCACACGAGGCCCTTGCGGCCCCCCGGCCGATCCGTTATCCCCGCTTCACTCTTCCGGCGGGTTGGCGGAGAGGTTACGCAGCGGATTGCAAATCCGTGTAGACCGGTTCGATTCCGGTACCCGCCTCCATCCGTTCGGTCGACCTTTGCGCCTTGTCCTGCCCGGCGGCTGGCGACGGGTGGCTTCCCTGCCGCAGGCCATGCGCGGTGTCCCCGCTGCGCACCGACGAAATGCGCCGCTGCGGGATCAGGCGCCGGAGCCGGCAGCAGGCGCTTCCGGCAGGCGGGGCAGCACGATGGTGACCAGAAGGCCGCCGAGCTTGGGCCCGACGCCGAGTTCCAGACGCCCGCCATAGGCTGCCGCCAGATCGGTTGCGATCGACAGGCCAAGTCCGGTCCCGGGTTTCGATGTGTCCAGCCGTCTTCCGGCCTCGACGGCTGCCTCGCGATCTTCGGTCCGGATGCCGGGCCCGTCATCCTCGATCATGAGTTCGATCCCGTCCGGCAGGCGACGAGCCGAAAGCAGCACCTGCTTGCGGCACCACTTCAGTGCGTTGTCGAGAAGGTTGCCGATGACCTCTTCCAGATCCTGCGGATCCATGCGGACGATGAGATCGGGGTCGCAGCGCAGGCTGATCTGCAATCCGTCGCGCTCGGCCAGCTTGCCGAAGGAACGGGCAAAACGGGACACCGTCGCGGTGAGATCAGTCCGCGAATAACTGGATTCCCCGGTGTTCGACATGCGGATCCGCGCAAGCGATCGGGCGAGTTGTGCGTCCAGCCGGTCAAGCGCGTCTTGGGCCCTCTGGATGTCGTGGCCGTCCTCTGACAACTGCGACAGCTCGTTGCGCAGGATGGCGCTCGGGGTCTTCAGCGCATGGGCGAGGTCGGCCGCCTGACGACGTGACCGGCCGACAATGTCGCGGTTGCGCTGCAGAAGGATGTTGATGTCGACGACAAGGGGGGCGACCTCTTCGGGATAGTCGTCCGCATTCAGGACCTCGTCCTGTTCCCACCGGCGCGTCACATCCTTGCGAAGCCTTTCCAGCGGTCTCAGGATCACGGCCGTCTGGAAAAGCGTTCCCGCAAGGCCCATGGCCGCGACGAGGGCGAAAGCCAGAACGAGACTGCGGCGGGTCTCGGCGCGGTCCGCGTCCAGCCCGGCGAGGCTTTCGGCAACGGCCACGGTCCAGGCACTGCCATCCTCGAGGGTGATGAGCTGCTGAGCGATGCGCAGTCTTTCGCCATCCGCGCTGATGGCGTCGCTGATGGTCAGATCACCGCCCTGCGGCAAAGGCGGAAGCGTTCCGTCGAACAGCGAACCCGAGGTGTAGATTCCCCCGTCCGGTCCGACAACCTGCCAGTAGCGGCCGGAGGCGGCCATGTTGAAGGCGGGATCGAAGATCAGCTCGCCCAGCCGGTCCGGGTCGTCAGCGACATTGCTGAGCGCCACGACGATCTGCGTGTGCCGGTCCGCCAGCGCGCGGTCGAAACGCTCTTGTGTCCTGCGGTCAAGGTAGGAGTAGAGCAGTAGCGTTCCGACCGTCACCGCCGCCAGGGCCGACAGGCCGCCGCTGATCCAGGCTCGCTTGCGGAGGGACGGCATCAGGAGGGGTCGATGGTGTATCCCCGACCGCGCATCGTCTGGATCAGGTCAGGGCCCAACTTGTTCCGCAGCCGGTTGATGAAGACGGCAATCGTATTTGAATCGCGGTCGTTGTCATAGCTGTAGATATGTTCCGACAGTTCCGTACGCGAAACCATGCGGCCGGTATTGTGCACAAGGTAGGACAGGACCGCGACTTCCTGCCCGGTCAGGTCAACCGGCATCCCGGCCACCGTGACCCGGCCCGAGCGTGTGTCGAAGACGACGCCATTGCGCTCGAAAATCGGGCTTGTCCGTCCGGATCTGCGCCGCAGCGTCGCGCGGACGCGGGCGGCAAGTTCCTGGAGATGGAACGGTTTGGTCATGTAATCGTCGGCACCTGCATCAAGCCCGTCCACCCGGTCGGACCACCCGTCCCGCGCCGTCAGGATGAGAACCGGCGTGTCGATACCTTTGCTGCGCCATTCCTTGAGGATCGACGTGCCGTCCCGGATCGGCAAGCCGATGTCTAGGATGATCATGTCATAGGGTTCGGTGGCCCCAAGGAAACCGGCCTCTTCGCCGTCATGCACGACGTCGACGATCCGGCCTTCGGCGGCAAGAAGTTTCCTGATCTGGTCGCAGAGGACCGGTTCGTCTTCGGCAAGCAGGATGCGCATGTCAGTTCCACGTTTGCCTAACACTGACATTCTTTGCGGCGGATTTCATCCCTTTCCGCCGCCACCGCCATTACCGCCACCGCCGTTGCCGCCACCGTTGCCGCCACCATTGCCGTTGCTGCCGCCACCGCCGCTGTTTCCGTTGCCGCCCCCCTTGCCATTGCCGCCGGAATTGCCGTTGCCCCCGGATTTCTTGTCGGCGCCGGCACTGCCTTTCGCCTTTTCGCCGGCCGTCGCGCTCTTGCCCCGGTTCGACGTGCCTTCCGAAGAGGTGGCGGCCTCTCTGACCTGCTTGCCGACCGCAGAGTTCGACTTCACCTGCTGGCCGCTTCCGGCGTCGATGATGACACTGATAAGCGAGCCGTCGGGCCGCTTCAGGACGATGCGGTAATAGATCCCCTCAACGTCGAAAGCGCGCGCCTCGATCGGCTCGGCCCCTGTCGACGCGGCAACCGAGGCGACGACCGACTTCAGACTGAGCGTCTCGCCCGAACCGACCATTCGGCGCAATTCCGATGCGCCGATTTCGCGGACCGTCGCCCCGGCCATTGAGCCCGCAAGGACCAGAAGGGCGGAGAGCAGAATGGAGGCTCTGGGTATCATGCCTTTTGTCTATCACCTGCGAGGTGAACCCAAGATGAATAGGTGGTTCCCGCTGAGTTAAACCCATCTGTTGTTTACTGTTTCGGCATCCGGCAGCGGGGCTCGCGGTTCCGCGGGAAACGCCGCTGATCTGACGAAACCATGCGGCTTGTCCGGCTGCATTGCAACGAGGCTGACCATGAAAGACACAACGGTGAAAGTCCTGCGGGCCTGCTCGCTATCGCTGGCTCTGGCTGGTTCGGCGGCGCTCGTGCTGTCGACCGCCCTTCCGCTTCCGGCATATGCCGACAACGGCAAGGGGAACGGTGGCGGCAACGGCGGCGGCAACGGCGGCGGGGGCAACGGGGGCGGCGGCGGCAACGGTGGGGGCAACGGGGGCGGCGGCAACGGCGGCGGGGGTAACGGCAACAGCGCCAAGTCGGAGAAAGCCGAGAGCTCGACCAAGTCCAAGAGCGAGAAGGCCGCCACCAAGGCGGTGAAATCCGAGAAGGCGAAAAAGACCAAGAAGAAGCCCCCGGCCGAGGAACTGGGACTGAGCCCTTCCGAACTTGGCGCCCTGAACGCGGCCCATGCGTCGCCGAACGCACTGGCGAATGCCTCGCCCAACTCGCGCGTCGGCAGGATCGCGGCCTACAAGGCGGCTGTCCTGGAAGGGGAGGCGCTGGCGGAAGAGCTTGAGGACAAGCAGGCCGAGCTGGATGACCTGACACCGCCGGACAGCAGCAGCGCGGAGATCCAGAATGAGGTTGATGCCGCAGAGCTTGTCGCTGCGGAAGCCAGGGCAACGGTGACCAAGCTTGAGCAGGACCTCCGTGACGGCGTCGGAGATCCCGCGCAGATCGAAGCCGAGCTTGTACTCGCCCGCGAAGCGGTGGTGGTGGCCGAGGGCACAGTGACGGCACTGAAGGCCGAACTGGCTGCCGCCGAAGAGTACGAAACCCTGAGCGCTAGGATCGCCGAGTTGGAAGAACTGGTGGAGAACCAGCCGGACCTCGAGCGCTCGCTCCTGGAAGCTGCGGCAAACAAGCCGGTGACCGACGATGTCGAAGCGGCGGTGAAGAAACTCCTGGGCCTTTGACCGCTGGCGGAAGGGGTCGGGGCGGCGGATGTTCCGCCGCCTCTTTCCGATTGAAGACAGTCAGGCCACGCAAAAGGCCGCCCCGCGGAAGGACGGCCCCTGGCTTTGCCTGCTTGCGGAGGCGCCGCGGATCAGACCGCGACTGCTGCCGCTGCGTGCGAATCGAGCGATATCACCAGATCCTCGACCGGTTCGAAACGGTGTTCCCACTTCCTGCCGGTCTTCTGGCCCTGGGGCGAAGGCAACAAGCTGTGCAACGCATCCCGTGTCAGGAACTCTGCCGTCAACAACAGCCTTGCTTGATCAAATCCAACTCGAGGCATCTTGCATTCCCCATCAGGACGACACATGGGATTCCGTCCAAGCCACGATTCTCGTCAAGATTGCACTACCGGAGTTAAACACGCCGCAAAGATGCCATTCATCTTCCGTTCATCATGGTGAACGGCAGGCACGCCCGGAACGTGGTCCCAGGTTCAGCCAGACGGGCGCTTGAGCCATGCCGTCCGGTCCGCAGCGCCGGGCTTGCCCTATGGCAACGGGAACACTGACCGGCAACTTGTTGACTCATGCGATGAATTGGGGGTGATGGCAGCCCTGCCGCGCGCTATACTCGTTTGCGTTGGGACAGAGTGCCTCGGCCCGAGGGATCAATCGGGCAAGGCGGCGGCGAGAGCGCCCTTGCGCCAGCCGTGCAAGAAAAGAACGCGGAGGCGGCAGTGAACGGCAGGTTCTTATACGGCGTGCTCTCCGGTGCGGTGCTGGTTACGGGTGCCTTTGTCGTCGGGTCGATGGTGATCCCGGTTGAAAGGGCGGTCGCGCCCGTCGAGGTCGCCAATGCGCCCGAGGCACCGCAACCGGCTGCGGAGCCGGAGGCAGGGCCAGCCCCAGCGCCAGAACCCGCGCCTGAACCTGCACCAGAACCCGCGCCCGAACCTGCGCCTGCGCCGACCCCCGAGCCCGCTCCTGCGCCCGCGCCTGAGCCCGAGGCCGCAGCAGAACCGGCCGCGACGCCTGCACCCGAGCCTGCGCCTAAGCCTGCCGTTCCGGAGGCCGAAGCCGCGCCACAGGCAGCTGCCGAACCTGCGCCTGCCCCCCAAGCCGCGCCCGAACCCGAAGCCGCCCCAGAAGCCGCTCCCGCGCCGAGGGCGGTGGAAGCAACGGCACCGGACGCGCAGTCTGCTACAGTAGACGAACCCTCTTCCGACGCGGCTGCGGAAGCTGATGCCGCGGTAGCTGCTGAGGCCGGGGCCAGCCCGGAAGCAACCGCCGAGCTGGACCCGGCGCCAGAGCCGGCAACGAAAGAGGCGGAGCTCCCCGAGGCACCAGCAGCGACTGCGCCTGCGGCAGAGGTCACTCCCGAGACGCCCGTTCTTGCCGAAGCGGCGACACCGCCCGAGGCGCCGGCCGCACTGGAGCCGCCGGCGGCGGATGCGAATGCCGCTCCGGACGTTGCGGCGGAGGCGCCCCCCGTGATTGCCGAGGCCACTGAGCCTGCGCCGGCAACAGTCGAGGAGTCCGCGCCGGAGTTGGAGCTTGCGGAGGCGGCACCTGAACCGACGCCGGTGCCCGAGGCCTCTCCCGCCGAGGCCCCCCAGGACGCAGCACCTGCGACGGAGGCGCCGTCCGCACCGCAGCCCGGGCTGCCGGCGGACGAACCCTTGCCCCAGGTCGAGGGGATGACGCCGGATGCGGACGAGCCGGTCATGCCCGAAGGGGAAGCCGGAGAGCCGGAGGCGGGCCAGCTTGCCGAGGATGCCGCGCCGGACACGTCCGACTCGACCTTCACGCCGACGCCGAGCCTTGGCGACACTGCCGAGGGCGTGATTGTCGGTCGCCTCCCCCGGATCGGTGACGCGCCGGCCGAGGCGGCCCCGGCGACGGGCGAGACCGAGGCTGCCGAAGCCCTTCCCGGAGCCGGGACAGGAGCGCCGGAATTGCCCATCACGGCGTTTGCCGCGGACTTCGAGAACCCCGACCAGAAGCCGGTTCTCGCCCTTGTGCTGATTGACCCCGGCACCGCCGGTCTGGACCGCGCGGGTCTGGCCGCCCTGCCCTTCCCGGTCAGCTTTGCGCTTGACCCGATGGACCCCGCCACGCCCGAGCGTGCGGCGATCTACCGGGCGGCGGGCAAGGAGGTGGTGATGCTCGCCACCGGCATCGCCGAGGGCGCCCAGCCATCAGACATCGAGGTCGCCTTCCAGTCGATGGCGCAGGGGCTGCCCGAAGCGGTGGCGGTGATGGACCTGGCCGAGCCGCAGTTCCAGGACCGGCGTCCGGTTGCAAGCGTGGTTGTTCCCGTCGTCGGCGCGCAGGGCCGGGGCCTCCTGACCTGGGACCGGGGTCTGAACGCTGCCGACCAGGTTGCCCGGCGCGACGATGTACCGGCTGCGGTTCTCTTCCGCGATCTTGACCAGGCGGGGACGGGCAGCACGGCGATCCGCAGGGTTCTGGACCGGGCGGTCTTCAAGGCCGGGCAGGACGGCCGTGCCGCCGTTGCGGGCACCGCCACGCCTGAAACGGTCGCGGCGCTTCTGGAATGGACCGTCGAAGGCAAGGCCGCCACGGTCGCGCTGGGGCCGGTGACAGCGGTGATGACGGTCGAATAGCGGGGCCGGAGACAGGTCACGATCCTTCTGCGAAGGATCGGGCTGCGGCCTGCTTCTGATCCTTCGCAGAAGGACTCCTAGCGGTTGCCCTGTCGGACGAAGAGGCCCGCGTCCTCGGCCGCGCGGCGCAGGGCGTTGGATTTGTTGACGGTTTCCTGATACTCAGCCTCGGGGTCACTGTCATAGACCACCCCGCCCCCGGCCTGGATGTACAGGGTTTCGTCCTTCAGGACCGCCGTCCGCAGCGCAATGCAGAAGTCCATCTCGCCACTCGCCGCGAAGTAGCCGACGCCGCCGCCGTAGATCCCGCGCTTTTCGGGTTCAAGTTCGTCGATGATCTCCATCGCCCGGACCTTGGGTGCGCCGGAGACGGTCCCGGCCGGCAGGCCTGCAAGCAGCGCAGAGAGCGCGTCCTCGCCGTCGGCAATCTCGCCCACCACGTTACTGACGATGTGCATCACGTGGCTGTAGCGTTCGATGATGAACTGTTCGGTCGGGCGCACGGTGCCGACCTTGGTCACCCGGCCCACGTCATTGCGGCCGAGGTCGAGGAGCATCAGGTGCTCGGCCCGTTCCTTGGGATCGGCCAGCAGGTCCGCCTCGAGCGCCTTGTCCTCGTCCGGCGTCGCACCGCGCTTGCGGGTGCCGGCGATGGGGCGGACCGTCACCTCGCCATCGCGCAGGCGGACGAGGATTTCGGGGCTGGCACCGACGACCTGGAAGCCGCCGAAGTTGAAGAAGAACATGAAGGGCGACGGGTTGGTCCGGCGCAAGCTGCGGTAGAGGGCGAAGGGCGGGAGTTCGAAGCGCTGCGCCCAGCGCTGGCTGGGCACGACCTGGAAGATGTCGCCGGCGCGGATGTATTCCTTCGCCTTTTCGACCGCGGCCTTGTAGCCCGCATGCGTGAAGTTGGATTTCGGCGCGCCGACCGGGGCGACCTCGCCCAGGTCACGGGCCGCCGAGGGCGCGCGGTCGAGGTCGCGGAGCGCGTCCATCACCCGTTCGGCCGCCTGGGCATAGGCGGCGCGGGCGGTCAGCCCCGAGGCCACCCAGGCGGGCGCAACAAGGGTGACGTCGCCCTTGACGCCGTCGAGGACCGCGATCACCGACGGGCGCATCAGAACCGCATCAGGAACGCCGAGAGGGTCGGGGTTCACGTCCGGGAGGTGTTCCACCAGCCGGATCATGTCATAGCCGAGATAGCCGAAGAGCCCCGCAGACACGGCGGGCAGACCTTCGGGCATGGTGATCCGGCATTCCGCGATCAGCGCGCGCAGCGTGTCGAGCGGGTGACCTTCCAGCGGCCGGAACGCCCCGGCATCAAAGCGCGCCTCACGGTTGATCTCGCTTTCCGTGCCGCGGCAGCGCCAGATGAGGTCGGGTTTCATCCCGACGATGGAGTAGCGCCCGCGCACCTCGCCGCCGGTCACTGATTCCAGCATGAAGGTATCGGCCCGGGCATCGCCAAGCTTCAGCATCAGGCTGACCGGCGTGTCGAGATCGGCTGCAAGGCGGGCCCAGACGATCTGGTTCTCACCACGGTTCCAGGCCGCCTCGAAGGCGGCGAAGTCTGGCGAAAGCTGCATCAGGGCAGGCTCGTGTTGACCGCGTTGATCACGGTCTGGTCCAGGGTGATCCCGGCCTCGGCGCTGAGGGCTGCGGTAAAGGCGGCAAAGGCATCGGCGGTGATCGCCTGGCGGGCCTGGGTCGCGATCGCCTCGCGCAGGGCCTCGGCATCCTCGCCTTCGGTTTCGGCGGGCTGGATGCGGTCAAGCTGAACGACCGCGATGAAGCCCTCGGCCTCGATCACCTGCACATCCCCCTCGGACATAGAAAAGACGGAGGGCAGCAACGTCTCGGGCGCACCGGAGACAAAGCCGTCGCGGGCTATTTCGGGGGTCACATCCACGATGCCGAAGCTGCCGATGGCGGCCCCGCCCTCGATCGCGGCCTTGATCTCGATCGCCCGGGCTGAGAGTGCCTTGGCCAGCGCATCAGCCCGCCAGCCGGCATCGACCGCCTCGCGCGCCTCTTCGAACGGGATGGGTGCGGCGGGCACGATTTCGTCAAGACGGAGCGCGACAAGCCCCCCGTCCTCAAGCAAGATCGCCTGCGGGAAGTCATCGGCAAGGACGGCATCGGCGGCCTCGCGGAAGGCCGGATAGCCTTCGATGGCGGCGCTGCCCTGCTGGCCGACGACGTGGTCGACGGTACCAAGCGTCATGCCCGCCTCTTTCGCAAGGTCTTCGAGTGTGGCCCCGCCGGCCAGCAGATCGTCGACCAGTTCCACCTTGTCCGAGATCGCGCGGCGCGCGGCATCGGTCTGGATCTCGATGGCCAGGGTCGCGCGGGCGTCTTCGAAGCTGGTCTCCTCGCCGTCGAGGGCGGTGACCACGCGGTAGAGCGCAGGACCGAGGTCCGATGCGACCGGGCCGATCACGTCGCCTTCGGCCCCTGCGAACACGGTGTCAGCCGCAGCGCCCAGATCCTCGCGCGTGACATCGCCGAGGTCGATTGCATCCAGCGTCAGTCCACGCGCGGCGACGAGGTCTTCGAAGGTGGTGCCCGCGTCCAGCTCAGCCCGCGCGGCATCGGCGGCGACCTGGTCAGGATAGACAAGCCGTTCCACGATCCGGCGTTCGGGGATCACGAATTCGTCGATCCGGGACTGGTAAAGGTCGCGCAGGACCGCGTCGTCGACCGGCTGATCGGCGGCGATGGCCTCGGGCAGCAGCGCCGCATAGGTGATGCGCTTCGCTTCGGGCGCGGTGAAGCGGTCGATGTTGTCGCTGTGGAACGCCTTCAGCTCGTCCTCGGTCGGATCAGGGACCGGCGTGACAAGATCCGCCTCGCCCAGCCGGATCATCGAGAAGCCGCGGCGTTCGGCGATCCAGGCGTACAGCGTTTCGGTCAGCGTATCAGGGGCAGCAAATCCGCCCGCAACCATGCCCTGCAAGAGCGAACGGGTGATGTCCCGGCGCAGGCCGGATTCAAATTCGGCCTCGGTCTGGTTCGTGCGGTCCAGGGCGAAGCGGTAGGCCTCGCGGTCGAAGGTACCGGAGATGCCCTTGAAGGCGTCGAGATTGGTTATCTCGGCTGCAACCACCTCGTCGCCCACGGATATGCCGACCCGCGCAGCTTCATTGTCCAGTGCAGCCTGTGTCACGAGGCTTTGCAGGACCTGACGGTCAAGCCCGAAGGCCAGCGCTTCCTGCGACGAGATCGGCTGGCCGACCTGCTGCGAAAAGGCGCTGACCTGCGACTGGAAGGCACGGGCATAATCGTCGGCGGTGATCTCGACATCGCCCACGGTGCCGACGGTGCTGACCCCGCCACCGAAATTGGTGACGCCGAAGCCGCCTAGGCCCAGGATCAGCATCCCCATCATGACCCAGACCGCGGTTTCCTTCACCACGTTCTTCGGGCGCTTTGCGTCCGTCTCGGGGGTCTTCGCCATCAGCCTGCCTATGGGTTGTTGCCGATCTGGTGAATAGTGTCTGCCCGACAGCGGGGCAAGACCGGAAGCGAGACCGTAAACGGGTTTCAGGGCCGGAAAGCGGCCAGACGACGAAACATTTCCGCGATGCCGGCGGCATCGACATTGGCAAAGGCGATGCGGATCTGCTGCTGGCCTGCGTGGCTGCCTTCGGGCTGGAACATGGTTCCGGGAAGCATCAGAAGCGAGGCCTCGCTGACGAGCCGCTTGCACAGCCTGTCCGAGGCCATGTCGAAGGGGTGTTCGACATAGGCGAAATAGGCGCCGCAGCCCAGAAGCTTCCAGCCCTTCAGCGCCTTGAAGCCTTCGGTCATCGCGCGGCGGCGGGCGAGGATTTCATCCCGTTCGCCCGCGACCCATTGCGAAAGGTTCCGCATCCCCCAGAGCGCGCCGATCTGGCCCAGCTGCGACGGGCAGATCGCCACTGTGTCGAGGAATTTCTCGACCTCGGCCAGCCGCGCGGTGCCGGCGACGATGGACCCGACGCGGTGGCCGGTCAGACGGTAGGCCTTGGAAAAGCTGTAGAGCTGGATGACGGTGTCCTGCCAGTCGGGATCCGCGAAAAGGTCGTGCGGACGGCCGCCAAGCTCGATCGAATGGCGGCTGTCGAAGTCGCGGTAGGTCTCGTCGATGATGAGCGCGAGGCCTCGGGAGCGGGCAAGGTCGCGGAAGGCGGCGACGGTTTCGGCCGGGTATTCGACGCCGCCGGGATTGTTCGGCGTGACAAGGACGATGGCGCGCGTGCGGGGCGTGATCAGCGCCGCGGCGGCCTCTGCGTCGGGGATCAGCGTCGGCCCGGTATCCAGCGGCACGGCGGTCACACCGGTCATGTCGAGCCACATCTTGTGGTTGAAGTACCACGGCGTCGGCAGGATCACCTCGTCCCCTGCCCCGGCGAGGGTCGCCATGACAGCGGTGAAAGCCTGGTTGCAACCTTGCGTGATCGCCACCTCTTCAGCACCTATCTGGCCGCCGTAGGCCGCCGAGAATTGCGCCGCGATCTCGGCGCGCAGGGCGGGAAGCCCGAGGACCGGGCCATAAAGATGCGCGGCGGGGTCGTTCAGCGCGGCGTCGGCAAGGGCCTGGCGGAGGCCGAGCGGCGGGCTTTCGACCGGGGCGGCCTGGCTGACGTTAATCAGCGGACGGTCGGCCGGGAAGGTGACACCGTTCAGCCAGCGCCGCGCCTCCATCACCGGGGGCGGTTCGGTCGCGGCGAAGGCAGGGTTCAGGGGAAGGGTCATGAGGCACTCCTCGTGCGCTTCGCTTCTCGTCGTAAGGGGAGCGCCCAAGCGATAAGCGCATGAAATGCGACGAAGAGCGTCAGTCCGTCCCGCGCATCGGCTGGACGTATTGCAGCGCCATATCCCAGGGGAAGAAGATCCAGGTGTCCTGGCTGACCTCGGTGATGTAGCTGTCGACCTGGGGCTTGCCATGCGGCTTGGCGTAGACCGTGGCGCAATGCGCCTTGGGGTAAAGGCTGCGGATCAGTTCCAGCGTCTTGCCGCTGTCCACCAGATCATCAACCACCAGAATCCCTGCACCATCGCCCATCAGCGCCGCATCGGGGGCCTTCAGCACCCGCGCCTCGCGCCGCTGGTCTGCCTGGCCGCCGCCAGAGTGGTAGGACTTTACGCTGATCGTGTCGATCACCCGGATGTCAAGCTCGCGCGCCACGATCATCGCCGGGACGAGGCCACCGCGGGTGATCGCCACGACCGCCCGCCAGGACCCGCCTTCTTCCGGCCCCTTGCCGTCCAGCCGCCAGGCCAGCGCCCTTGCGTCGCGGTGGATCTGGTCCCAGCTGACATGGAACCCTTTTTCGTGCGGCAGACGTTCGGCGGACATCGGTGGCTCCCCTCAGGTAGTGGCGATCTTGATCCCCAGAGCCGCGAGGATGCCCCCGAAGCTGCGGTCGATGTAAAGCTTGAAGCGCTGATAGGCCCGGCGCGGGCGGTCGAGGCTGAAGGCGCGGGCGACGATCAGGGTGCAGGCGAGTTCGTTCAGCATGACGAGAACCAGGATCAGGGCGATCCAGGGCAGCCCGGTCCCGGCGGGAATCGTGTTGACGAAGACCGCGCCGAAGAAGACCGCCGGCTTGGGGTTGGAGAGCTGCGTGAAAAGACCGAGCCGGAAGGCGGACCAGGGGCTGCGCGGCGTGACGCCCCCGGTCGGCAGTTCAAGAGGCTCCGGCGCATGGCGCCACATCTGAAAGGCGATCCAGCACAGGAAAAGGCCGCCTGCGATCTTGAAACCCCAGAGCAGCGAGGGGGCGACGTGGAACAGCGTCGCCATCCCGAAGAGCGCCGCCAGGGCCCAGAAGAGCGCGCCGACGCCAATCCCGAAGGACAGCCACATGCCGGTGACGAAGCCCTGGGTGACGCCCGTGCGCGCCGCCATCAGGATCGCGGGGCCGGGGCTGGCCGCGGCCAGGAGATGCACGAACCAGACGGTGGCGAGCGCCGCAAGGGTCACTGTCCGCCCTCTTTCTTCCCCGTCACGATGTCGATGTCGGGCGCGTCGATCGCCTTCATGCCCACGACATGATAGCCCGCGTCGACATGCAGGTTCTCGCCCGTAGTCCCCGACCCGAGATCGGAGAGAAGGTAGAGCGCGGCCTTGCCAACCTCTTCCTGCGTCACGTTGCGGCGCAGGGGCGAGTTCAGCTCGTTCCAGCGCATGATGTAACGGAAGTCGCCGATGCCAGAGGCCGCCAGCGTCTTGATCGGGCCCGCTGAGATCGCATTGACGCGGATGCCGTCCTTGCCGAGGTCTTCGGCCAGGTACTTGATCGACGCCTCAAGCCCCGCCTTGGCCACGCCCATCACGTTGTAATGCGGCATAACCTTTTCGGCGCCGTAGTAGGTCAGGGTCAGCAGGCTGCCCCCCGGACCCATCATCGCCGCCGCCCGCTGGCAGACGGCAGTGAAGCTGTAGACCGAGATGTCCATCGCAAGCGCAAAGCCCGCGCGGCTGGTGTCGACATAGCGGCCGCGAAGCTCGTTCTTGTCGGCAAATCCGATGGCATGGACGAGAAAGTCGATCTGGCCCCAGTGCGCCTTCAGCCCGGCGAAGAGCGCGTCAATGCTATCGTCGCTGGCCACGTCGCACTCAAAGAGAAGCGGGGTGCCAAGCGATGCTGCAAGCGGCTCGACCCGTTTCTTCAGGGCCTCGCCCTGATAGGAAAAGGCCAGTTCCGCGCCCTGCCCCGCAATTGCCTGCGCGATGCCCCAAGCGATCGACTTGTCGTTCGCAAGCCCCATGATCAGGCCGCGCTTGCCCTGCATCAGTCCGGTTGACATTCCCGCCCCCTCGCCCACCTTTGACCCCGTGCACGACGTGTAGGCGATGTATTCCCCTGCTTCAAGGCGGGACCCGCCGCATGAACCAAGGAGAGAGTCCATGGACAGGACCGGCATTTTTGCGGGTGACGACCCCTTCCTTCTGGCCCGCGCCTGGCTGGAAGAGGCCGAGAAGACCGAGCCGAACGATCCCAATGCGATCGCGCTGGCGACGGTCGATACCGAGGGGATGCCGAATGTACGGATGGTGCTTCTGAAGGAGATCGAAAGCGACGGAAACGGCGACGGCGCCTTCGTCTTCTACACCAACTACGGATCAACGAAGGGGCAGGAGATCGCGGCCTCGGGCAAGGCGGCCTTCGTGCTGCACTGGAAGTCGCTGCGCCGCCAGATCCGGGTGCGCGGAATGACAAGCCGCGAGGAAGGCCCGCAGGCCGATGCCTACTTTGCCAGCCGCAGCCTGAAATCGAGGCTGGGCGCCTGGGCCAGCCAGCAGTCGCAGCCCCTTTCATCTCGCGAGCATCTGATGGCCGAAGCGGCAAAGGTTGGCGTCACAAAGGGCCCGAATCCGCCCCGGCCGCCGTTCTGGGGCGGCATCCGCATCCGCCCGGTCGAGATCGAATTTTGGGCAGACGGTAACTTCAGGTTGCACGATCGTTTTCGCTGGTCGCGCGATGCCAACAAAATTAGTTGGTTTTCCCAGCGTCTCTATCCCTAGTTTTGACACAGTTGGTCAAGAAGCTGTCTGCCGTTGCGGATTCGCACTTGCGGCTGCCTTCGGAATGCCAGCATCTGCCGCGATTAGGGCTCATTCTGGGGAGAAGGCTCTGCTGATGACGGAAGAAACTGAGGTCATGCAGACTGTGCATGGTCGCGTTAAGTGGTTCGATCCGGCAAAGGGTTTCGGGTTCATTGTATCCGATGAGACCGATACTGACATCCTGTTGCACGCCAACGTACTGCGAAACTTCGGCCAGAGTTCGGTCGCGGACAACGCAGGGATCGTCGTACGGGTCCAACGAACACTGCGCGGCGTGCAGGCAGCCGAAGTACTTCGGATCGACCCGCCGGAAGGTGTGACCTTCCCGCTCGCAGAAGAGGCCGCGCAGGTCATCGCCGCAGATATCCAGTCGCTGGAACTGGAACCGGCGCGCGTGAAATGGTTCGACAAGAGCAAGGGCTTCGGCTTTGCCAATGTCTTCAGCCGCAGCGAGGACGTCTTCATCCATGCCGAGGTGCTGCGGGTCTCGGGCTTTGCCGATCTGACTGCCGGAGAGGCCATTGCCCTGCGAATTGTCGAGGGACGCCGCGGCCGGATGGCGGTTCAGGTCCTGTCATGGGAAGTCGCATCGCGCGGCACGGCATGACCCGCGGCTTCCTGATCTGTCTGGGCCTTTCGATCGCCCCCGTCCCGGTGCTGGCCGAAGCCGCCTGCGCCCCAGACCGGGTCGATGTGCGGTGGTCCGGCGGGGCAGAGAGTTTTTCGGTCGAAGTGGCAGATGACGGTGCGGAACGGGCGCGAGGCCTGATGTTCCGCGAAAGCCTTGATCCGGCGGCAGGCATGCTCTTCGTCTATGAAAGCCCGCGCCGTGCCTCCTTCTGGATGAAGGACACCCTCATTCCTCTGGACATGATCTTCGCGGATGCGACAGGCACCGTGACCAGGGTGCATGCCAACGCGGTCCCGGGCGACACAACCCCGATCGACGGCGGCGAGGACGTGGTCTTCGTCCTTGAGATCAATGGCGGTCTTGCGGCCCGGCTGGGGATCGCCCCCGGCGCCGAACTGCGCCACCCCGCGGTGGGGGCATCGGCGGCATGGCCCTGCGACAGCTAAGGCTTTCCTTCGCCGCGCGATACCGGTAAGGGAAGCGCAGTCGGGGCGTAGCGCAGTCTGGTAGCGCGACGGTTTTGGGTACCGTAGGTCGAGAGTTCGAATCCCTCCGCCCCGACCATCACCTCCGGTCGTCGCCATTCTGGTTGATCCTGCGGTTGGACATTCCCGCCGCCGCTTGCTTCGGGCCGCGGGCGGGCCCATATCCATGACCAAAGGGTATACCCATGACCATCGCCTTCG
Source organism: Tabrizicola sp. T46 (assembly GCF_057219895.1). NCBI lineage: Bacteria > Pseudomonadati > Pseudomonadota > Alphaproteobacteria > Rhodobacterales > Paracoccaceae > Tabrizicola > Tabrizicola sp. T46. The sequence goes on along the minus strand of NZ_JBXVVV010000002.1, from coordinate 995,840 downwards.
ATCATTCCTATGCCCGCGACCTGCCCGGCACCTATCTGCGCGTGGCACCGGACCCGGCCCCTGCCCCGCGGCTTCTGATGCTGAACCGCGCGCTTGCCGCCGAGCTTGGCCTTGCGATCTCCGAGGACGAGGCGCGGGACTGGTTCTCCGGCGCGGCGCTGCCGCCCGGGGCCGATCCGATCGCGCAGGCCTATGCCGGGCACCAGTTCGGCGGTTTCTCGCCCCAGCTGGGCGACGGGCGCGCGCATCTTCTGGGTGAAAGCGTCGCCCCGGATGGCCGACGCTTCGACATCCAGCTGAAAGGATCGGGCCGCACGCCCTTTTCGCGCGGGGGCGACGGCAAGGCCGCCGTGGGCCCGATGCTGCGCGAGGTGCTGATCTCGGAATTCATGGCCGCGATGGGGGTGCCAACGACCCGCGCCCTGGCCGTCGTGGCCACGGGCGAGGAGGTCTGGCGCGAAACGAAGCTGCCGGGTGCCGTCCTCGCCCGTGTCGCGGCCAGTCACCTGCGCGTCGGCACCTTCCAGTTCTTCTCTGCCCGGGGCGACCAGGCGCAGGTCCGGCGGCTGGCGGATTACGCCATTGCCCGGCATTACCCCACCCTCGCCGGCACCGAGGCGCCCTACCTTGCCTTCCTTGACGCGGTCATCGCCCGGCAGGCGCGGCTCATCGCCGAATGGATGGGGCTCGGCTTCATCCACGGGGTGATGAACACCGACAACATGGCGATTTCGGGCGAGACGATCGACTATGGTCCCTGCGCCTTCATGGAAGGCTATGCGCCCGGCACGGTCTTTTCCTCGATCGACCATCAGGGGCGCTATGCCTATGCCAACCAGCCGCTGATCCTGGGCTGGAACCTGGCCCGGCTGGCCGAAGCGCTGGTGCCGCTCCTCGACGCGGACGCGGACCGCGCGGTGGACCTTGCCAATGCGCGGCTTGCTGGGATCGCCGGGCGCTACCAAGAAGAATGGCTGGCAGTGATGCGCCGCAAGCTGGGACTCGTCGGCGAGGAGGAGGGAGATGCGGCTCTCGCCGACGATCTTCTCGTGGCGATGGAGGGGGCGGACTGGACGCTGACCTTCCGCCGGCTCGCCGACGAAGGCGCGCTTCGCCCGCTCTTTGACGATTTCAGCCGGATGGCCGACTGGCTGCCCCGCTGGCGGGCGCGCGCAGGGGCTGGTGCCGCCGATAGGATCGCCGCCGCGAACCCCGCCGTGATCCCGCGCAACCACAAGGTCGAAGAGGCGCTCACTGCCGCGACGACGGGCGACATGGCGCCCTTCGACGCGCTTCTCGCCGCGATCCGGCAGCCCTTTGCCGAGGCCGAGGCCTACATGCTGCCCGCCCCGTCCGGCTTTGGCCAATACGTTACCTTCTGCGGGACCTGACCGGCGCTCCTCGTGCGCCTTCGGCATCTCGTCGCCAGCGAGGAGCGCCGAAGGCGACGACGAGCCCCGGTCATTGACGCTTTCCACCTTCCGCTTCAATGTCCTGCGACGCCACATGAGGTCTGCATGACCAACCCCGCCTTCCTGGAGCACATCACTGCGACCCTAGCCGCGATCGATGCCGACGGCCTGATGAAGCGCGAGCGCCTGATCACGGGTGCCCAAGGCGCGCATATGAAGATCGCCGGGCGGCAGATGCTGAACCTCTGCGCCAACAACTACCTTGGCCTTGCCGACGATCCGCGCCTGATCGCGGCCGCGAAGGCCGCAATGGACGACCACGGGTTCGGCATGGCCTCGGTCCGCTTCATCTGCGGCACGCAGGACCTGCACCGCCAACTGGAAGCCCGGCTGGCCGGTTATCTGGGTCAGGACGACAGCATCCTCTTCGCCGCCTGTTTCGATGCCAACGGCGGGCTGTTCGAGCCGCTTCTCGGCCCCGAGGATGCGGTGATCTCGGATGCCTTGAACCATGCGAGCATCATCGACGGCATCCGCCTCTGCAAGGCGCGGCGCTACCGCTATGCGAATTCCGACATGTCCGACCTTGAGGCGCAGCTGAAACAGGCCCGTGCCGATGGGGCACGGTTCGTCATGATCGCGACGGACGGCGTCTTCTCGATGGACGGCTACTACGCGAATCTGCCGGAAATCCGTGCCCTGGCAGATACTTACGGCGCGCTTGTGATGGTTGACGATTGCCACGCCACGGGCTTTACCGGCCCCAAGGGCGCAGGCACCCCGGCGCGGGCGGGGGTGCAGGTCGACATCCTGACCGGCACCCTCGGCAAGGCGCTGGGCGGAGCCTTGGGCGGCTACATCGCCGGGCCTCAGCCGGTGATCGACCTTCTGCGCCAGCGTGCGCGGCCCTATCTTTTCTCCAACGCTCTGCCCCCCGCCGTCGTCGGCGCCGCATTGGCCGCGCTTGATATCGTCGAGGCGGCCGACGACCTCCGCGCGCGGCTGACCGCCAATGCGAACCACTGGCGCGCGGGATTGACCGCCGCTGGCTTCACCCTTTTGCCGGGCACCCACCCCATCGTTCCCGTCATGCTGGGCGAAGCGAAGCTCGCACAGGCGATGGCTGCCGACCTTTACGTCCGGGGCGTCCATGTCGCGCCGTTCTTCTTTCCCGTCGTGCCCAAGGGCCAGGCCCGCATCCGCACCCAGATGAACGCGGCCCTGACCCGCGCGGACCTCGACTTCGCCCTCGACGCCTTTACTGCAGCCGGAAAAGCCACCGGAGTCCTGACATGACCGAACGCCCGAACGAAATGACGGTCCTCGCCAAGTCGCATCCTGCGCCCGGACTCTGGATGGAAACCCGCCCGGTCCCCGAGATCGGCCCCGACGACGTGCTAATCAAGATCCACAAGACCGGCATCTGCGGCACCGACATCCACATCTGGAACTGGGACGACTGGGCGCAGAAGACGGTGCCGGTGCCCCTTGTCACCGGACATGAATTCGCAGGCATCATCGTCGACAAGGGCCGCAACGTCGAGGGGCTGAGCATTGGCCAGCGCTGCTCGGGCGAGGGCCACCTGATCGGCAAGACCTCGCGCCAGAGCCGGTCGGGGAAGTTCCACCTCGACCCCGAGACGCGCGGGATCGGCGTCAACGAACCGGGCGCCTTCGCCCAGTATCTGCGCCTTCCGGCCTTCAACGTGGTCCCCCTGCCCGATGCGATCGATGACGAGATCGGGGCGATCCTCGACCCGCTTGGCAATGCCGTCCACACCGCGCTCAGTTTCGACCTTGTGGGCGAGGACGTCCTGATCACCGGCGCCGGTCCCATCGGCATCATGGCAGCCGCCGTCGCCCGGCATGTCGGGGCGCGGCATGTCGTGATCACCGACATCAATCAGGCGCGGCTTGACCTCGCAGGGCAGGTCGCCGACGTCGTCCCCGTGAACGTCGCCACCACCGACCTCCGGTCGGTCTACCCCACCCTCAAGATGACCCAGGGCTTTGACGTGGGGATGGAAATGTCCGGCTCCCAGCAGGCCCTTGACCAGATGGTCGAGCATATGGTGATGGGCGGCCGCATCGCGATGCTGGGCATCCCGCCGGGGAAGTCGCCTGTGGACTGGAGCCGCATCGTCTTCAAGGCCATCACCATCAAGGGCGTCTACGGCCGCGAGATCTTCGAGACCTGGTACAAGATGATCGCCATGCTGGAAAACGGCCTCGATATCCGCCGCGTGATCACCCACCGGTTCAAGGTGAACGAGTTCCAGGACGGCTTCGCCGCCATGCGCTCGGGCCTTTCTGGCAAGGTCGTGCTGGACTGGACCTGAAGAGTATGCGCAACCACTTGCGGTTGTGACATGATCAACCACCGTAGGTAGTGCCGGGCCGCGTGTCCGAAGGCCAGGCAACAGCACGCAGAGCCTTGAATCTCATGGGAAAAATCCAGCCTTCAGGCAGTTCCTTCCCTGATTTCTTTACCCTTTGGTAACCTTTTCTACCCCAGTCTGACCCAGGGTCAGGTGAGGGCATCATGGACGGCAGCCTCCACGAAGACAGCGGCATGATCCGGTGCGGGCGGGTCGGCGCAGGGCTGGTCACGCCTGTGCTCCTTGCGGGCGGGTCGGGCACGCGGCTTTGGCCCGTGTCACGGGCGCGGTTCCCCAAGCAGTTCGCACCCCTCTTCGGTGAGGAAAGCCTGTTCCAGACCGCCGCGCGTCGGTTCGACGCGCCGGGCTTTGCCTCGCCCCTTGTCCTCACGGCCGAGGATTTCCGCTTCATCGTTGCCGAACAGCTGGGCAAGGCCGGGCTTCAGCCCCAGGCCCTGATGATCGAACCCGATGCGCGGAATACCGCGCCCGCCGCCATCGCCGCCGCGCTGATGCTCGCGCTGGTCGAACCCGAGGCACTGATGCTGATCGTGCCGACCGACCAGCTGATCGACGACCCTGTCGCCTTCCGGACGGCGGTGGACCGGGGGACGCTGGCGGCGCGTGAGGGGCGGATCGTGACCTTTGGCATAAGCCCGACCCATGCCGAAACCGGCTATGGCTGGCTTGACTGCGGCGCGCCCAGCCATCCGGGGGTCGAGCGGCTGGAGCGGTTCATCGAAAAGCCGGACGCCGAGGTTGCGGCCACGCTTTTCGCCAGCCCGGACTGCCTTTGGAACGCGGGCATCTTCCTCACGCGGGCCGATGTGCTGATTGCCGAAGCGGCCCGTCATGCGCCCGCAACGCTTGCTGCCGCGCGTGAGGCGCTGGCGGGGGCGAGGCTCGACCTTGGCTTTGTCCGACTTTCCGCCGCTGCCTGGGCGATGACCGAGGCCCTGTCGCTTGACCATGCGATCATGGAACGGTCTGGGCTTTTGTCGGTCGTCCGCTACGATGGCCAGTGGACCGACCTCGGGTCCTGGGCTGCCGTCTTCGACGAGGTGGACCATGACCCGGAGGGCAATGCAAGCATGGGCCATGCGGCGGCGATCGGTTGCCGGAATACTTTCCTGCGGTCCGACCATGACGGGGTGGAACTGGTTGGGATCGGCCTGACCAACATCGTCGCCGTCGCCACGCGCGATGCGGTGCTGGTGGCGGACAAGGGCTCGGCCCAGTTGGTGCGCCTTGCGGTCGAGACGCTGAAGGCGCGCGGCGCGCCGCAGGCGACGGCCTTCGCGCGCGACCACCGGCCCTGGGGGTGGTACGAGACGATCGGCGCGGGCTCCCGCTTCCAGGTCAAGCGCATCCATGTGGATCCAGGCGCCGCACTGTCATTGCAGTCGCATCTCCACCGGTCCGAGCATTGGGTCGTGGTGCAGGGCACCGCGCGGGTGACGGTGGGCAACCGGATCAGCCTCGTAGCGGAAAACCAGTCGATCTACGTCCCCTTGGGCGAGATGCACCGCCTGGAAAACCCCGGCCACCTGCCAGTGGAACTGATCGAGGTTCAGACCGGCGCCTACCTGGGCGAGGATGACATCATCCGCTACGACGACCGCTACGCCCGGACCTGACCGGCAGCGCGGACGATCCTTCTGCGAAGGATCGGTCACCTTCACCCGGCCGAAGTCTGCGAGAGCCGCCCGACTTCGATCCCGCAGAAGGATCGTGCGTCCCGGACAGGCGAAAGGTCCTACCTTTCACGATATGGCAAATCTTAAAGCGCGAGGGCAACCCCTTGATTTCGCTTGGACGGCACCGTCCGCCACCGCGGCTACCCCGCGACGCCCCCGGTTTACACCGCCCCCGGCATCGGCGATAACCAGCCGGTAGCGGCCCCGGGTGACGTCCATGCTTCTTCTGATCGACAACTACGACAGCTTTACCTACAACCTCGTCCACTACCTGGGCGAGCTTGGGGCCGAGGTCGTCGTCAAGCGCAACGACGCGCTTGAGGTGCAGGAGGTGGTCGCCATGCGGCCCGAGGTGATCGTCCTTTCCCCCGGCCCCTGCGACCCCGCCGCCGCCGGCATCTGCCTTCCCCTGACCCGCGCCGCCGCGACTGCCGGCATACCCCTTCTGGGCGTTTGCCTTGGCCACCAGACCATCGGCGAGGCCTTCGGCGGCAAGGTCATCCGCTGCCACGAGATCGTCCACGGCAAGATGGGCACGATGCATCATGCCGGAAAGGGCGTCTTCCGCGGCCTGCCCTCGCCCTTCCAGGCGACGCGCTACCACAGCCTCGTCGTCGAGAAGGAAAGCCTGCCGGCGGAACTGGAAGTGACTGCCTGGCTCGAGGACGGCACGATCATGGGCCTTCGGCACAAGAAGCACCTGATCGAGGGCGTGCAGTTCCACCCGGAAAGCATCGCCTCGGAACACGGCCACCAGCTTTTGCGGAACTTCCTTGACGAGGCCCGCGCCACAAACCGTTCTGCGGTCCCGGCATGAGCGAGGTCCTGAAACCCCTGATCGGCGTCGCCGCCACCCGTCCCCTCACGCGGGACGAGGCAGTGGCCGCCTTCGATGCGCTTTTCGAAGGCCAGGGCACACCGGCCCAGATGGGCGGCTTCCTGATGGCGCTGCGCACCCGTGGCGAGACGGTGGATGAATACGCCGCCGCCGCATCGGTGATGCGCGCGAAGTGCAACCCGGTGAAGGCCCCCGAAGGTGCGATGGACATCGTCGGCACCGGCGGCGACGGGAAAGGCACGCTGAACATCTCGACCGCGACCGCCTTTGTCGTAGCGGGAGCAGGCGTCACGGTGGCCAAGCACGGCAACCGAAACCTTTCGTCAAGGTCGGGGGCCGCCGATGCGCTGACCGAAATGGGCCTGAACGTGATGGTCGGGCCCGAGGTCGTGGAACGCTGCCTGGCCGAGGCCGGGATCGGCTTCATGATGGCCCCCATGCATCACCCCGCGATCCGCCATGTGATGCCCGTCCGGGCCGAGCTTGGGACGCGGACGATCTTCAACATCCTGGGCCCGCTGACCAACCCCGCCGGGGTGAAGCGCCAGCTGACCGGGGCCTTTTCGGCAAGCCTCATCCGCCCGATGGCCGAGACGCTGCTTGCCCTTGGCAGCGAGAAGGCCTGGCTCGTGCATGGCGCGGACGGGACCGACGAGATCTCGATCTGCGGCGAGACGTCAGTCTCGGCGGTCGAGGGCGGCCGGGTGCGCGACTTCACCGTCCATCCCGAAGACGCGGGCCTTGCGCCCCACCCGTTCGAGGCGATCCTTGGCGGCACGCCGGCCGAGAACGGCGCCGCCTTCCGTGCGCTTCTTGACGGGGCGACCGGGGCCTACCGCGACGCCGTCCTTCTGAACGCCGCTGCCGCGCTGGTCGTGGCCGACCGGGCGGGAACCCTGCGCGAAGGCGTGGCGTTGGCCCGCGAGGCGATCGATGCGGGCAAAGCGAAAGCCAAGGTCGACGCGCTGCGCCGGCTAACGAACGCCTGAGAGGTCCCAGGAGAGTCCCATGTCCACGATCCTTGACCGCATCAAGGCCTACAAGCTGGAGGAAGTGGCGCGCGCCAAGGCCGCCACCAAGCTTTCCGACCTGACCGCCGCGGCGAAAGAGGCCCCCCCTCCGCGCGGCTTTGCCAAGGCGCTGACCGAGGATGCGGCAACCGGCTATGGCCTCATCGCCGAGATCAAGAAGGCAAGCCCTTCGAAAGGCCTGATCCGCGCCGACTTCGACCCCCCGGCGCTGGCCAAGGCCTATGAGGATGGCGGCGCGACCTGCCTTTCCGTCCTGACCGACGGCCCCAGCTTTCAGGGCGACAACAGCTTTCTGGTCGCAGCGCGCGCCGCCGTGGCGCTGCCCTGCCTCAGGAAGGATTTCCTTTACGATCCCTGGCAGGTCACCCAGTCCCGGGCGCTCCATGCCGACTGCATCCTTCTGATCATGGCTTCGCTGGACGACGCGCAAGCCGTGGAGCTTGAGGATGCGGCGATCGAGCTTGGGATGGACGTGCTGATCGAGGTCCATGACGAGGCCGAACTTGACCGCGCGGCCCGGCTGAAGTCGCGGCTGATCGGCATCAACAACCGGAACCTCCACACCTTCGAGGTGTCGCTCGACACGACCCGCAAGCTGGCCCGCCGGGTGCCCGAGGACCGCCTGATCGTCGCGGAAAGCGGGCTTTACACCCCGGCCGACCTTGCCGACCTTGCCCAGTACGGCGCGCGCTGCTTCCTCATCGGCGAAAGCCTGATGCGCCAGCCCGACGTGACCGCCGCGACAAAGGCGATCCTTGCCCGCCCCCTGACCGCGCAGGGCGGGGTATGAGCGGCCTGTCCCATTTCGACGACAAGGGCCAGGCGCATATGGTCGATGTCTCGGCCAAGCCCATGACCGACCGGGTCGCGGTTGCCGCGGGCTCTGTGCGGATGTCGGCGGAAACGCTCGCGCTGATCAACGAAGGCAGGGCGAAGAAGGGCGATGTCCTTGCCGTGGCCCGTCTGGCGGGGATCATGGCGGCGAAGAAGACCGCCGACCTCATCCCCCTCTGCCATCCGCTGCCGGTCACCAAGGTTGCGGTCGAGCTGACACCGGACCCTGCCCTTCCGGGCGTGCGGATCGAGGCGACCGTCAAGACCTCTGGCCAGACCGGGGTGGAGATGGAGGCGCTGACGGCCGTCTCGGTCGCCGCACTGACGGTCTATGACATGGTCAAGGCGGTCGAGAAGGCGATGGTGATCGAGGGCATCCGCCTTGTCCTGAAGGACGGCGGCAAGTCGGGCCGGTACGAGGCGCGATGACGCCCGGGGCGATGATCTCGGTCGAAGAGGCGATGGCGCGCTGCCTTGCTCTTGCCGCTCCGCTTCCGGCCGAACCCGTGCCACTGGCTGACGCAGCTGGCCGGTGGATGTGCCAGCCCGCCACCGCCCGGCGCGACCAGCCGCCCTTTGCCGCCTCGGCGATGGATGGCTATGCGGTGCAGGGCGACCCCGCCCCCGGTGACCGCTTGTCCGTGATCGGCGAGGCAGGGGCCGGCCATGCCTTTACGGGCCGCTTCGGCCCCGGTCAGGCGGTCCGCATCTTCACCGGCGCGCCGGTGCCGGAGGGGGCGACGCGCGTGGTGATCCAGGAGGATGTGACGCGCGACGGCGACGCGATCACCGTCAAGCCCGGCATCGATGCCGCCACGCATATCCGCCCGCAGGGACAGGACTTCCGGATCGGCGACAGCCTTGGCCCGCGCCGCCTGCGCCCGGCAGACCTTGCCCTTCTGGCCGCGATGAACCTGGCCGAGGTGCCCTGTACCCGAAAGCCCGTGGTAGCGATCATCGCCACCGGGGATGAACTCGTGATGCCGGGCGAAGACCCGCGCCCCGACCAGATCGTCGCCTCGAACAGCTTTGCCCTGAAGGCGATGGTCGAGGCCGAGGGGGGCAAGGCGCGCCTCCTGCCCATCGCCCGGGACACCGAGGCGGAACTGGCCACCGTCCTTGGCCTCGCCGAAGGGGTGGACCTGATCGTCACCATCGGCGGGGCCTCGGTCGGGGACCATGACCTTGTGGGCAAGGCTGCGGGGCTGGAGCACAGCTTCTGGAAGCTGGCGCTGCGCCCGGGCAAGCCCCTGATGGCGGGGAGGCTGAATGGCGTGCCGATGCTGGGCCTGCCCGGAAACCCGGTCTCGGCCATCGTCTGCGGGCATCTTTTCCTTCTGCCAATGGTCCGGGCAATGCTTGGCGACCCCGACCCGCGCCCCCGGCCACGGCAGGCACAGCTGACAGTCGACCTGACCGCGAACGGCCCCAGGGCGCATTACATGCGGGCGCGCCTTGGCCCGGGCGAGGGAATGCCGCTGATCACGCCCTTCGACCGGCAGGACTCGGCGCTGCTGTCGATCCTTGGGCAGGCCGACGCCCTGCTGATCCGCCCGGTCAACGACCCCGCCCGTGTCGCGGGGAGCACGGTGAACTACCTGCCGCTTTGACCGACCTTGTGGATAACGCTTGACACAAACCGGGAACATGGGCAGAACATTGTGTTAACTCACGATGTGGAGACGCGTCCATGCTGACACGCAAGCAGTTGGAACTTCTGGACTTCATCAAGACCCGGATGGACCGCGATGGCGTTCCCCCGTCCTTTGACGAAATGAAGGACGCACTGGACCTGCGGTCCAAGTCCGGGATCCACCGGCTGATCACCGCGCTGGAGGAACGGGGGTTCATCCGCCGCCTCGCCCACCGCGCCCGCGCGCTGGAAATCATCAAGCTGCCCGATGCGATGGAAAAGCCCGGGTTCAGCCCCCGCGTCATCGCCGGTGACCGCGCCGATCCGCCGAAAGGTGCGATGCCGGTCTCGTCCGTGCATGCGCTGGAACTGCCGGTCATGGGCCGCATCGCCGCCGGTGTCCCGATCGAGGCGATCTCCGAGGTTTCGCATCACGTGGCGGTGCCGGGGTCGATGCTTTCCGGCAAGGGTCAGCACTATGCCCTTGAGGTCAAAGGCGATTCCATGATCGAAGCCGGGATCAACGATGGTGACATCGTGGTGATCCGCGAACAGACGACGGCCGAGAATGGCGATATCGTCGTGGCGCTGGTCGAGGATCATGAGGCGACGCTCAAGCGCTTCCGCCGCCGTGGGAACATGATCGCGCTTGAAGCCGCGAACCCCGCCTATGAAACGCGGGTGTTCCCCGATCACCTCGTGAAAGTGCAGGGCCGCCTTGTCGGGCTGATCCGCAGCTACTGACCTGCCGCCAACTGCTTTGCCGACACGCCGGCAGGCATCTCCGGCAGGTTAACGCGGCGGTGGGGCGGTGACCATAGACGGCTCCCGGTGCGCGTCGGTTCGACCCGCAACTGCCCGCCATCCGTCCAGACGGCCAGCGGCCCCGTTCCGGCCAGCACCTTGCGGTCGATCAGCGTGCAGTCCTTCGGCGCGTCCTCGGCCCAGTCGGCCAGGATCACCAGCCCGGCGGTCGCGCAGGTCGCCGCAAGCTTGGCCGTGCCATCCTTCCCGCTCAGCGCCACCGCCGAAACGCCGTTCAACTGGAACCAGCGTTCGCCCTTCGGCCCGGTGAACCCCGCCCGGGCAGCGGCAAGCTTCTGCCCGGCAAGATCGCCGTCATTCTCCAGCCAGGTCTCGGCGGCAAAGCCACCTCCGCGGGCCGCACTCAGCACCCTGCCCTCCGGCCCGGAGAGCCCCAGAAGCTTGCCATCGCCCGAAATCAGAAGGTCCGGCCGCTCTGCCCCCGCCCAAAGCAGGAAGGCCGCAGCAACCGGGACAAGGCCAAGCGCCCTGACCCGCCCCTGCCACAGCACCGCCCAGACCGCCCCCAGCGTCAGGACCGGCAGCACCCATGGCCCCGGCTCCGGGATCGCGGTGACGGACCCTTCCAGCCCCGCAATCCAGTGCGCGACGAAAAGGATCCAGCGCGCACCCTGCTCCATCACCCAAAGGGGCAACGCGGCAAGACCAAGGGGCGCCAGCAGCGCCGCCAGCGCCCCCATCGGCATGATGACCGCGCCCATGACCGGCACGGTCATCAGGTTCGCCAGAAGCCCATAGTCCGCGAACCGGTTGAAATGCGCCGCCGCGTAAGGAGCGGTCGCAAAGCCCGCGATGACGGAACTTGCCACCAGCGTGAAGACCGGCATCGCCCAGCGGGGCAGCTTCTCGCGGTAGATCCCGCGGTCCAGCGCCGCGAACCCGGCTATCAGCGCGATCGTGGCGGCAAAGGACATCTGGAACCCCGGCTCCAGAAGGCTTTCGGGCTTGGTTAGCAGGATCACCAGCGCCGCCACCGCGACCGACCGCAGCGTCAGCGCCCGCCGGTCAAGAAGCACCGCGCCCAGAAAGACCGCGATCATGATGAAGGCCCGCTCCGTCGCCACATTCGCGCCAGACAGAAGCAGGTAGAAGAGCGCCACGCCAAGGCTGACCACTGCCGCGACCTTCTTCGTGTTCACCCGCAGGGCGACGTAAGGGATCAGCGCAAGCCCATAGCGCAGAAGCGCGAAGACGAAGGCGGTCAGGAACGCCATGTTCATCCCCGAGATCGCCAGAAGATGCGCAAGCGAACTGTCGCGAAGCGCCTTCACCGTCTCTTCGGTGATGGCCGAACGGTCGCCGGTCATCGCCCCTGCCGCGAAAGCGCCCGCCTGCCCCTCCATATGCGAAAGCATCCCTGCGGTCAGGTGGCGGCGCAGCCGGTCGATCGGGCGCGCACCCTCGGCTGGTTCCTCAAGCAAGAGAACGGGGGTGCGGGTATAGCCGACGGCCCCCAACCGGTCGAAAAAGGCCATGCGGCGAAAGTCGAAGCCGCTGGGTTCCACCGGGCCTTCCGGCGCGGCAAGGCTGGCGGTCAGGATCACCACCTGTCCCGGCACCGGGTCCAGCCAGGGTTGATCGCCCTGAAGCGAGACGCGCACCCTCTCGGGCGTGCGGTCCGGCGGCACCTCACGCAGGGTCACCCGGTCCAGCGTCAACCGCAGGGCATCGGAGTGGGAGCGGTCGATGCCGACGATCCTCCCTTCGACCGGGCCGTAGTAGCGAAAGTCGAGCATCGGTGCCGCCACCGACTGGGCGCGGATTCCGGCCGCAAGCCAGCCCGCGGCCAAGGCCGCCAGTGCAAGCGCCAAGGGACGGCCAAGCTCTGGCCCCCGGGCAGCCAAAGCAAGGCCGATCATCAGGATCAGCGCGGCCAGCGCGTAGCTGCCGGCGCCTGGTTCACGGTCCACGGCGAACCAGATGCCCACGCCGGTTCCCACCAGCACCGCAATCCAGGGGAAAAGCCCGCCGCGTGCCGCCTGCAGCACCTGCAGGGGCCGCAGGACCAGGGGAACCACGGTCTGAAGGGGCGCCACCTTGTCACCCACCCTGCGATTGCCTAAACGCGGGGGCAAGCCTAGACCTGCCATGGTTTCCGAAAGGTTAACTTCGATGACATCTGCCACGCCCGCCCCCGTGGTCACCCGCTTTGCGCCCTCGCCCACCGGCTACCTGCACATCGGTGGCGGCAGGACCGCACTCTTCAACTGGCTTTACGCACGGGGCCGGGGGGGTAAGTTCCTCCTTCGGATCGAGGATACCGACCGCGAGCGCTCCACGCCCGAGGCGACGGCGGCAATCCTGCGGGGCCTGACCTGGCTTGGCCTTGACTGGGATGGCGATGTCGTCAGCCAGTTCGAACGGCGTGACCGCCATGCCGAGGTCGCGCGCGAGATGCTGGCGCGAGGAACGGCCTACAAGTGCTTTTCCACCAAGGAAGAAATCGAGGCCTACCGCGCCGCGCGCGAGGCCGAGGGGGCTAGTTATGCCGTTTTCCAAAGCCCATGGCGCGATGCCGATCCGTCCACCTACCCCGACACGCCCTATGCGATCCGCATGAAGGCCCCGCGCACGGGTGAGACGGTGATCGAGGATCAGGTGCAAGGCCGCGTCGTCATCAGGAACGAGACGCTGGACGACATGATTGTCCTACGCAGTGACGGCACGCCGGTCTACATGCTGGCCGTGGTGGTCGATGACCACGACATGGGCGTGACCCATGTGATCCGGGGCGACGACCACCTGAACAACGCCGCCCGCCAGCAGATGGTCTATGACGCGATGGGCTGGCAGGTGCCGGTCTGGGCCCATATCCCGCTGATCCACGGGCCGGACGGCAAGAAGCTGTCCAAGCGCCACGGGGCGACCGGGGTCGAGGAATACCAGGCCATGGGCTACCCGGCGGCGGGGATGCGGAACTACCTGACGCGTCTTGGCTGGGCGCATGGCGATGCCGAGATTTTCACCTCGGACGAGGCGATGCAGATGTTCGACTTGAAGGGAATCGGTCGCGCCCCGGCCCGGCTGGACTTCAAGAAGCTGGAAAACACCTGCGGGCATCATATGGCGATGGCCGATGATGCTGCGCTGCTGCATGAATTGCAGGCTTTCCTGACGGCTGCGGGCCTGCCTGCCTTGACTCCGGTGCAAGAACAGCGAATGCGGGAGGCCCTGACCTTCCTCAAGAAATCTGCGAAGACATTCCCGGAACTTCTTGAAAAGGCTTCATTCCTGATGATCTCGCGCCCCGTGGTGCCGGATGCCAAGGCCGCCGAGGCGCTGGATACGGTATCCCGTGGTATACTGAAATCGTTGACGCCGCGCCTGCAAAGTGCTAGCTGGACAAAAGAGGCGCTTGAACCGATCCTGACCGAAGCGGCGGCCGAACATGGCCTGGGCTTCGGCAAGCTGGCCGCCCCCTTGCGGGCAGCCATCGCTGGCAAAAGCGTTACACCAAGCGTCTACGACATGATGCTGGTCATCGGTCGGGACGAGACCGTTGCCAGGCTGGCGGACGCGGCGGGCTGACCCTCCGCCCCCGGCCTTGAAGCCGCCCCGTCGGGGTGCAAGGATAGCCACGGTGCGCCCCTGCCAGGGACGCGCCGCCTGAGCCGGGGGAGAACGATGTCGGACAAAGTCGCAAAGCTTGAGCTGGACGGGAAGAGCTATAACCTTCCGGTCCACAAACCCACCCTCGGCCCCGATGTGCTGGACATCCGCAAGCTTTACGGCGAGGCGGACGTCTTCACCTATGATCCGGGCTTCACCTCGACCGCCGCCTGCGAAAGTGCGATCACCTACATCGACGGCGACAAGGGCGAGCTTCTCTATCGCGGCTACCCGATCGAGCAACTGGCAGACAAGTCGACGCATCTCGAGGTCTGCTACCTGCTTCTCTACGGTGAACTCCCGACTGCGGCGCAGCTGGCGGACTTCATACAGCGTGTGACCAAGCACACGATGGTGCATGAACAGATGCACTATTTCTTCCGCGGCTTCCGCCGCGACGCGCATCCGATGGCGACCATGGTGGGCGTGGTCGGCGCGATGGCTGCTTTCTATCACGACTCGACCGACATCAATGACCCCTGGCAGCGCGAGGTCGCCGCGATCCGCATGATCGCGAAGCTCCCGACCATCGCCGCGATGGCCTACAAGTATTCGGTCGGCCAGCCCTTCGTGTACCCCAAGAACGCGCTCAGCTACGCGGGCAACTTCCTGCACATGTGCTTTGCCGTCCCCTCCGAGGACTATGTGGTCTCGCCGATCCTGGAAAAGGCGATGGACCGCATCATGATGCTCCACGCCGATCACGAACAGAACGCCTCGACCTCGACCGTCCGCCTTGCGGGATCTTCCGGCGCGAACCCCTTCGCCTGCATCGCCGCCGGCATCGCCTGCCTTTGGGGGCCCGCGCATGGCGGGGCGAACCAGGCCTGCCTCGAGATGCTGAAGGAAATCGGCACCGTCGACCGCATTCCCGAATTCATCGCCAAGGCCAAGGACAAGAATTCCGGCTTCCGCCTGATGGGCTTCGGCCACCGGGTCTACAAAAACTTCGACCCGCGCGCGAAGGTGATGAAGGAAAGCGCTGACGAGGTGCTGGGGCTTCTCGGCATCGAGAACAACCCGCTGCTGCAGGTCGCGAAGGAACTCGAGCGGATTGCGCTTGAAGACGAGTATTTCATCTCGAAGAAGCTCTACCCCAACGTCGATTTCTACTCGGGCATCATCCTCGAGGCGATGGGCTTCCCGACCGCGATGTTCACCCCGATCTTCGCGATCAGCCGCACCGTGGGCTGGATCAGCCAGTGGAAGGAAATGATCGCCGACCCGACGCAGAAGATCGGCCGTCCGCGGCAGCTTTACATCGGGCCGAAGCACCGCGACTACGTCGACCTGCGGCACCGCTAGGCCGCAAGCCAACGATTTTCGTCGAAAAATCGAAAACGGCCGGGCTTCAGCCCCGGCCGTCAAGCGTTGTGACACGGCCGTAAAGATCTACCCGCCGGTCACGGAACAGCCCCCAGCTTGCCCGGAGCACAGCGATGTCCTTCAGGTCGAAGCGGTGAACCAGCACCTCCTCGCCCGTGCGGCCCGCCTTGGCCACCAGTTGCCCGGTGTGGTCGGCAATGAAGCTTGAGCCGCAAAAGGTCACCTCACGCCCCTCCGGCGCCACCTCGGTGCCGATCCGGTTCGACGCGACGACCGGCATTATGTTCGCCGCCGCATGGCCGCGCATCACCATTTCCCAGTGCGGCTGGCTGTCGTAGCCGGGGGCCGGGGGTTCCGAGCCGATGGCCGTGGGGTAAAGCAGCATCTCCGCCCCCTGCAAGGCCATCGCCCGCGCGCATTCGGGGAACCACTGGTCCCAGCAGATGCCCACGCCGATCCGGCCGAAGGCGGTGTCCCAGACCCGGAAACCGGTGTCGCCAGGCGAGAAGTAGTACTTCTCCTCATACCCCGGCCCCTGCGGGATATGGCTTTTCCGGTAGACGCCCATGACCCGCCCGTCCGCATCGACCATGGCGATCGAGTTGAAGAAGGCGGGCCCGGCGCGTTCGAAGAAGCTCACTGGAATCACCACCCCCAGCTCCCTGGCCAGCGCGGCGAAGCGGGCGACGAGGGGGTTGCCCTCCAGCGGCTGTGCAAGGTCGAAGTAGCGGGGGTGCTGTTCGATGCAGAAGTAGGGGGCGGCGAAAAGCTCCTGGATCAGGACGACATTTGCCCCCTGCCCCGCCGCCTGCCGGACCAGCGCCTCGGCACGGTCGGCGTTGGCGGGGAGGTCCCAGGAACAGGCGAACTGGGTGGCGGCGACGGTCACGTGGCGCATGTTTGACCCCTTCAGGCAGGCATGGAAAGGCCCGGCAAGGTCCCCCCTGCCGGGCCGGAAAGTCAAGCCTTCGCGCCGTCAGAGCTTCAGGCTGAGAACCGTCGCCATCTGCAGATCGCCGAACCCGTTGAAGCGGGTGTTGGTGACGGTGGAATAGGACCCCATACCCTGCCAGATCACGTAATCCCCCTCGGCGATGTCCGACGGCAGCGGCAGCTCGCCCGGCAGGCGGTCGACCGAATCGCAGGTCGGGCCGAAGACGATGCGCGGCAATACCTCGCCCGTCCGGCGCGCGCCTTCGGGAGACAGCACCTCCATCCGGTCGATCACGCCGATCATGGGGAGTTCGGTCAGCGCGCCGTAGACGCCGTCGTTCAGGAACACATGCGTTCCGTCCCGCAGCGCCTTGACCCGGGCGGCCAGCGCGAAGGCATCGCCGCACAGGGCGCGGCCCGGTTCGCAGACCAGAAGCGGGCGGTCGGCGCCGAAAGCCTCGGTCGCGACGCGGTCGATCAGCGCGAAGGTTTCCTCGATCTGCGGGACGATCCCCTTCATCCGGTGGTTCGGGAAACCGCCGCCCACATTCAGCCGCGCAATGGTCACGCCGGCGTTCCGGGCAATGACGGCCGCCTCGCGGATGTAATGCTCCCAGGCCGCCGGATCGGTGCACTGGGTGCCCGGGTGGAAGGTGAGCGAGGGGATGTAGCCCGCCGCCGCCACCGTCTTCAGAAGGTCGACCGCAAGTTCCGAGGTCGCGCCGAACTTGGCACCGAAGTTGTAGGCGGCCCCGGCGACCGGCAGCTTGAAGCGGACCGAGATCTCGGTGCCCTCGGCGGGAACCATCTCGATCAGCTTCTGCAGTTCCGAGGCCGAATCGACGCTGTAGGACTTCACGCCACGCGCGACCGCATGGGCGATCTCGTGCCGCGCGCGGACCGGGTTGTTGTAGTGGATCGCCGCATCGGGGGCGAGGCGGCGGATCAGGTCGATCTCGAACGGCGAGGCGCAGTCATAGCCGCGGATGCCGGCAGCCGCGAGGTTCTCGACCATCGCCTCGCCCGGGTTCGACTTCACCGCATAGGTGACCATCCCCGGAAAACCGTCGATGAACCGGCGCGCGGCGGCTTGTGCAGCCGAGGGCGCGAAGAACAGAACCGGGTTTTCCGGCTGCTGATTGCGGAGGTATTCGGTTGGATTGGTCCAAATCGTCTTGGAGAGTCCCATCGGCGTATTTCCCTTTGCCAACAAGACGCTTCGCCCTTCCCCGCAGCAGCTTTGGGTTCGGACACCAGCGTGGTTTCAAGTGAACCAGGCCAGGTGCGTATGAGCCGCCCTTTTCCTGCAGTGAAGGATGCCGCATATGGTGGACAAACTCACCGAACAAAACTGTATTAATGGCGGGATGTATCGTTATAATGACGAAAACGTCGGACAAAATGCATGGATGATCTCGATCGCAACATTCTGGGGCTTCTGGGGGCCGATGCGCGGATGTCGGTCGCAACCCTGTCGCGGCGGCTGAAGGTCGCGCGGTCGACGATTCAGGCGCGGCTGGAGCGGCTGGAGACCACCGGGATCATCGCTGGCTACACGCTTCGGCTGGGCGAGGCCGCGCGCGAAGGGCGGCTGCGCGCCTCGGTCCTTCTGACGATCGAGCCCCGGTCGCAGGCCGCGGTGCTGACGCGGCTGAAGTCAATTTCAGAGGTCGAGAAGGTCTTTACCACCTCGGGCCGGTTCGATTTCCTGTTGCAGGTCGCCTGCCCGAACACAGCCGTCCTCGACCAGGTCCTGGACCAGATCGGCGCGATGACCGGGGTCAAGGCGTCGGAAAGCCTGATCCACCTGTCGACAAAGATCGACCGCGCCGTCTGACGCCGGGAACCTGCCAGCGGCTTCCGGGGTTCGTGGGAAACAAGACGCAGGAGGATGCGATGTACGTCGACGGCTTTCTCATTCCCGTCCGCGACGGCGACAAGGACACCTATCGCGACCATGAGTTGCAGTGGTGGCCGAAGTTCCGTGAGATGGGCGCGCAGACCCTGGTGGCCGCCTGGGGAAATGATGTTCCCGAAGGCAAGCATACCGATTTCCGTCGCGCGGTTGACCTTCAAACCGGAGAATCGATGGTGTTCTGCTGGATGACCTGGCCGGACAAGGGCACCCGCGACCGGGCCCATGCCGCGATGATGCAGGACCCGCAGATGGAGGGGATCGAGATGCCCTTCGACGGCAAGCGGATGATCTATGGCGGGTTCGAGCCGCTGCTTCAGGTCGACTGACTTTCAGCCGGATAACCTGAGCTGTGCCGCGTGCCTTGCGGGCGGCCCTCAGGGCGTGGGCAGAACCCGGCGCAGGATCGAGGCGACCATCGCGTCACGCGCAGCAGGGGGCAGGGTTCCCACCGTCTTGAGCCGCCCTGCCGCCAGAAGGTCGGCCAGGCCATGGGCCAGTGCCCAGACCGAGGCCTCGTCTTCGGTATGCCGCCCACCGGCCGCCCCCACCTGATCCACCAGATGCTGAAACGCCGCCCGTGCGGCTTGCCCAAGGTTCGGGTCGTCGAAATTCGGGCGCTCGGATTGCCAGAGCAGACGGAAGAGCGTGGGCCGCGCCAAGGCAAAGTCGACATAGCCCAGTCCCGCCGCGATGAGTTGAGATGCCGGATCGGGCGGCGAGGCAGCCTCACGCGCGGCCTGTGCGGCCAGGAACTGCCGGAACCCTTCGGCAGCCAGCGCGGTCAGAAGTCCCTTTGCATCGCCGAAATGATGCGCCGGTGCGGCGTGGCTGACCCCGGCCCGCTTGGCGACCGAACGGAGAGAGAAGGCCTCCATCCCGCGTTCGGCCAGTTCCGCCTCAGCCGCGACAAGCAGGGCATGGCGCAGGTCGCCATGGTGGTAAGGCTGCTTTTCGGCAGCTTCTCGTGACGGGCCGGACGGGGCGAGGTCTTGCATGACGATTGGATAACAGTGCGCCGCGCGCCTGTCAAAACTTATCTTGACAATGGAAAGACTCTCCCTATCTTGACGTTGGCAAGATTGACTTGCCGGAGACTTTATCGGCCATGAACGCGCCCGCCCCACCGCCTGACACCGCCCGATCCGCACATGCCGCGACGGTCCGGCCCATTTCGCCGGTCACCATCCATACGTTGCGGCTGCGGATGTCGAACGTCCACCTCGCCCTCGCACCGCGCCCGGTGCTGATCGACACTGGCAGCCACGGCGATGCCGACCGGATCCTGCACTGGATCGCGGCGCTTGGCGTCGCTGTCCCGGACACGATCGTCCTGACCCATGCGCATGCCGATCATGCCGGGTCGGCCGCTGAGTTGCGGCGACTGACCGGCGCGCGCCTCTGCCTTGCGCCGGAGGACTGGCCAATGGCCGCCGCAGGCCGCAATGGACCACTCGGTCCGGTGCGTCTGAGCGCATGGCCGCTGCAATTCTTGGTGCCGGACCGGTTCGAACCCTTCGTGCCGGACGTGGCGCTGGACGGTCAGCCCGCGCTGGAGGCACTAGGCCTCAATGCCAAGCTCATGCCGACCCCCGGCCATACCCCTGGATCGGTCAGCCTGCTTTTCGGCGACGGGCAGGCGGTGGTCGGCGATATTCTGATGGGGGGCTATCTCGGCGGCCAGGTCCGCCCCTGCCACCCCCGCCCGCATTACTTCGCCCGCTCGGTGACCCGGAACGCCGAAAGCCTCGCGCGGGTCCTCTCCCGGGGTGCCACGACGCTGCACGTCGGCCACGGCGGGCCTCTGGACGCAAACCACATCAAGGGACAAATCCTCCAATGACCCCCGACGCCCTTTTTCAATACAGCAGCCCCCTCGCCATGCTCGGCTGGCTGGCGCTCGCTGTCTCGCCGCTTGCCCCGCGGCTTGCCCAGATCGTCGCGGCGGCCATAATCCCGCTTCTCCTCTCGCTCGCCTATACCGGGCTGATCCTCGCCTTCTGGTGGGAAGCGCCCGGCGGGTTCTCCTCGCTGGCCGAGGTCCAGGCTCTCTTCACCCACCCCGAGATCGCCCTTGCCGGCTGGCTTCACTACCTCGCCTTCGACCTTTTCGTCGGGGCCTGGATCACCCGCACCGCAGCGGCCGAGCGGATCGCCCACTGGATGATCCTGCCCTGCCTTGTCCTGACCTTCCTCTTCGGTCCCGCCGGGCTTTTCACCTTCGCAATCCTGCGCTTCACCCTGACCCGAAAGGTCCTGCCATGACCGCCACCCTTGCCGCCCCGCGCCCCTGGGCCGCCTCGACCCCGAACCGCCAGCTTCTGGCCATCACGCTTCTGACCGCCCTTGCCGCCCTACCCCCGCTGGTCGCGCTCGGCCTTGATCCCCGGCAGTTCCAGGGCGAGGCGATCTGGCTGAAGCCGGTGAAGTTCCACCTCGCCCTCACTGTCTACACCGCCACCCTCACCCTTTTCGCCATGCTTCTGCCCGAGGGCACCTTCACCTCCCGCCTCTGGCGCGTCTATATCGCCGTCGTGATCCTCTGCATCATCGCCGAGCTTCTCTGGATCGGCGCCGCCGCCGCCCTGGGCACCGCCTCGCATTTCAACCAGACCGGCCTCTGGGCGCCGCTTTACAGCCTGATGGGGGTGGCCGCCGTCACCCTGACCTCGCTCTCGCTGACGATGGGCCTCGTCTTCTGGCGCCACCGCGCCGATCCCCTGATGCTTTCCATAGCGCTTGGCCTGATCCTGACCTTCCTCCTCACCGTCCCCATCGCGGGCAACATGGCCTCGCAGCCCGGCCACCTTGTCGGCACGCCCCTGACCGGCGCGCGCTTCCCCCTGATGGGCTGGTCGCTGGAGGTGGGCGACCTGCGCCTGCCCCATTTCCTCGCCACCCACGCCATGCACGCCGTCCCCCTCGCCGGCCTGACCGGCAGCCGCACCGCCGTCTGGGCGACCGCCGCCGCCTTCACCGCCCTGACCCTCTGGTGCTTTGCCCGCGCGCTGCAAGGCCTTCCGCCCTTCTGACGCTTTCCCTTGACCGCAGGTCAGGCTAGAACGCCCGCGATCAAGGGGAAGACGACCATGCCGATGGAAAAGACCTTCAACGCCGCCGAGGCCGAAGCCCGCATCTCGAAGCTCTGGCTTGACCAGAAGGCCTTCCGCGCCGGTGCCAATGCCAAGCCCGGACACCCGGCCTTTTCCGTGATGATCCCGCCGCCAAACGTCACCGGCTCCCTTCACATGGGCCATGCCTTCAACAACACGCTGCAGGACATCCTGACCCGCTGGCATCGGATGATGGGCGACGACACGCTCTGGCAGCCCGGCACCGACCATGCCGGGATCGCGACCCAGATGGTGACCGAGCGCGAGATGGCGAAAGAGGGCAACCTTTCCCGCCGCGAAATGGGGCGCGAGAAGTTCACACTGAAGGTCTGGGAGCAGAAGCGGAAGTCGCGCGGCACGATCATCGGCCAGCTGCAGCGCCTTGGGGCAAGCTGCGACTGGGACCGCGAAGCCTTCACCATGTCCGGCGCCCCCGGTGCGCCTGCAGGTGAGGAAGGCAACTTCCACGATGCCGTCATCAAGGTCTTCGTCGACCTCTACGAGAAGGGCCTCATCTACCGCGGCAAGAGGCTGGTGAACTGGGACCCGCATTTCGAGACCGCCATCTCGGACCTCGAGGTCGAGAATACGGAAGTCCCCGGCCACATGTGGCACTTCAAGTATCCGCTCGCGGGTGGCGAGACCTACGAGTATGTCGAGAAGGACGCCGACGGCAACGTCACCTTCCGCGAGATGCGCGACTATATCTCCATCGCCACCACGCGGCCCGAGACGATGCTGGGCGACGGCGCGGTCGCGGTTCATCCATTGGATGAACGTTACGCGCCAATCGTCGGGAAACTATGCGAAATTCCGGTGGGTCCGAAAGAGCACCGCCGCCTGATCCCGATCATCACCGACGAATACCCTGACCCGACCTTCGGCTCGGGCGCGGTGAAGATCACCGGCGCGCATGACTTCAACGACTATGCCGTGGCCAAGCGTGCGGGCATCCCCTGCTATCGCCTGATGGACACCCGCGCCCAGATGCGGGCCGACGGCGCGCCCTATGCCGAGGCCGCCGAGATCGCCGGCCGCTTGTCCCGCGCCTGGCTGGTGGCAAAGGGCTATGTCCCGGCGGGGTTCGTGGAACAGCCCTTTAGCCTGACCGAAACCGAGATCGACGCGCTGAACCTCGTCCCCGACGATCTTCGCGGCCTTGATCGGTATGAGGCGAGAAAGCGGGTGGTCGAGGCGATCACGGCCGAAGGGCTGGCGGTCACGGTCCTCCAGAAATCCGTGGACAAGGAAACCGGTTCTGAACACCTGGAGCGTGTTCCTTACGTCGAATCCAAGCCGATCATGCAGCCCTTCGGCGACCGTTCGAAGGTGGTGATCGAGCCGATGCTGACCGACCAATGGTTCGTCGATACCGCGAAGATCGTCGGCCCCGCCCTCGACGCCGTGCGGGACGGTCGAACGAAGATCATCCCGCAGTCGGGCGAGAAGACCTATTACCACTGGCTGGAAAACATCGAACCCTGGTGCATCAGCCGCCAGCTCTGGTGGGGTCACCAGATTCCGGTATGGTATGGGCTTGACCTCTCTGCCCCGGGTTTCCGCGACGACGAAGGCGACGAGGCGCTGGACGAGGTCGAGATGCTGCGCATCCTCGGCGACGGCGGCTATGTCCAGCGCGAGGCGATCTACCATTGCGCGGCCGACGTTACCGGGGTTTCCGAAAGCTTCCGCGACAGCCTTGCCGCCCTGCCCCATCCCTTGAACCACGCCCGCGTGGTCGAGGTCGCCGACCGCGCCACCGCCGTCGAGATGCTCGCCGCATCGCTGGCCTCCTACGAGACAGAACAGGACCCGACGAAACTCGTCTACCCGATCTGGCGGGATGAGGATGTCCTCGACACCTGGTTCTCCTCCGGCCTCTGGCCGATCGGCACGCTCGGCTGGCCGGAACCCACGGAAGAACTGAAGAAATACTTCCCGACCTCGGTCCTCGTGACCGGACAGGACATCCTCTTCTTCTGGGTCGCCCGGATGATGATGATGCAGCTTGCCGTGGTGGAGGATGTGCCCTTCCGCACTGTCTATCTCCACGGCCTTGTCCGCGACGCCAAGGGCAAGAAGATGTCGAAGTCGCTGGGCAACGTCATCGACCCGCTGGAGATCATCGACGAATACGGTGCCGACGCGCTGCGCTTTGCCAATGCGGCGATGGCCTCCTTGGGTGGCGTCCTTAAGCTCGACACCCAGCGGATCGCGGGCTACCGGAACTTCGGGACGAAGCTCTGGAACGCCTGCCGCTTTGCCGAGATGAACGGGGTCTGGGAAGGCCACGCGACCGGCCCTGCGCCGACCCCGAACGCCACGGCCAACAAGTGGATCATCGGCGAGACGGCCAGGACCCTCGCCGAAGTCAACGAGGCGCTGGAGAACTACCGCTTCGACCAGGCCGCTGACGCGCTTTACAAATTCGTCTGGGGCAAGGTCTGCGACTGGTATGTCGAATTCGCCAAGCCCCTCTTCGACGGCCCCGACGCGGCCGAGACCCGGGCGACGATGGCCTGGGTTCTCGACCAGTCGATAATCCTCCTACACCCCTTCATGCCCTTCATCACCGAAGAGCTGTGGGGGACGACGGGCAAGCGCGAGAAGCTTCTGGTCCATACCGACTGGCCAGAGCTTCCCGCGACGCTGATCGACGCGGGCTCGATGGGCGAGATGACCTTCGTCACCACGCTGATCGACGACATCCGCTCCGCCCGCGCGCAGGTGCATGTCCCGGTGGGCCTGAAGGCCGACCTCGTTGCAACCTCGCTCACCGATGAGGCCCGCGCGGCCTTCGCCCGCAACGAGGCCCTCATCAAGCGTCTTGCCCGCGTGGACAACGTCACCGAAGGCGCGGCCCCCAAGGGCAGCATCGCGGTCGCTGCGGAAGGTGCCGCCTTTGCGATCCCGCTTCAGGGCCTGATCGACATCGGCGAAGAGAAGTCGCGGCTGCAGAAGGCGCTGGAAAAGCTGACGAAGGAAATCGGCGGGCTGAAAGGCCGGCTCGACAACCCGAACTTCGTTAAATCGGCCCCCGAGGACGTGGTGATGGAAGCGCAGTCCAACCTCGAAGCCCGGCAGGACGAGGCCACGAAGATGCAGGAGGCACTGGCGCGGCTTGCCGATCTGGGGTGATCGGCAGGCTATGGTCACGGGTTAAGATTTCGTAAACGCCCACGCGCAAGCCATTGATATAGATTTATTTTCCCATTTTGACCACTGTGGTCAAACCCTCTTGCACGGCCCTCCCGCCCGTGCCAGCCTGCATTCCATGAGCCGCTTTCTTACCCCCCGCGCCGCCTCGCTGCCCTCCACCGTCCCCTTCACCGGCCCCGAGGCGCTGGAACGCCAGACCGGCATCCCATTCCGCGCCCGTCTCGGGGCGAATGAATCGCTCTTCGGCCCCTCCCCGAAGGCCGTCGCCGCGATGCAGGCCGCGGCGGGCGGGGCCTGGATGTATGGCGACCCGGAAAACCACGACCTGAAGCAGGCCCTCGCCGCCCACCACGGCGTGACCCCCGCCCACATCGCCGTCGGCCCCGGCATCGACGGCCTCCTCGGCCTCATCTGCCGCCTGACGCTCGATCCCGGAACGCCGGTCGTGACCTCGCTCGGGGCCTACCCGACCTTCAATTTCCATGTGGCAGGGAACGGGGGCGATCTAACGCGGGTGCCCTACAAGGGCGATCACGAGGACCCGGACGCGCTGCTGGCCGCCGCACGGGCGACTGGGGCAAGGCTGATCTACCTCGCCAACCCCGACAACCCGATGGGCAGCCACCACCCGGCGGCGGTGATCGAGGAGATGGTGGCGAACCTGCCCGAGACGAGCCTTCTCCTCCTCGACGAGGCTTACGCCGACCTCGCACCGCCCGGCACGGTGCCCGCGATCCCGACGAACCATCTGCAAGTGATCCGCTTGCGGACCTTCTCCAAGGGCTACGGGCTGGCGGGGGCGAGGGTCGGCTATGCGGTGACCAACCCGGACCTCGCACAGGCCTTCGACAAGATCCGCGACCACTTCGGGATGGCCCGCATCAGCCAGGCTGGCGCCCTTGCGGCGCTGGCGGACCAGGACTGGCTGCGCGAGGTGCAGGCCCGGACCGTGACCGCCAGGGCGCGGCTGTCGGCCATCGCGAGGGCGAACGGGCTCAACCCCCTGCCCTCGGCCACCAATTTCGTCACAATCGACTGCGGCCGCGACGGCGACCACGCCCGCCGGGTGCTGGCCGAGCTTGGCGCGCGGGGGGTCTTCATCCGGATGCCGGGGGTAGCCCCCCTGGACCGCTGCATCCGCATCAGCCTCGGCGACGATGCGGCGCTGGATGTGCTTGACGAGATGCTCCCCGCGGCCCTGAAAGCCGCAGGCTGATCACTCGGCGGCGAGTTTGGCCGGGCCCACGGAAGGGGCCGAGGCAGGAAGTGGAGTTTCGGCCGGCCCAAGACGGGGCGCTGCGGGGGCGACGGGATCGCTGAGCATCAGGCGGGCCTGCGGCCGGTCGCCTTCGTCAGCCCCACCGATCGCCCGGCGGAACACGAGTACATTCTGGAAGGTCGTCTTCGTGCCGGTCAGGCCGACCCGTTCGTCGCACGGCAGGGCATCGGCGCGGACATAGTCCCACCCCTCGGCCCCGTACTGGTTCATCAATTGGGTCAGCGCATAGGCAAACCGGTCCTCGGTCGTCTTGACGCCCCGCGCCTTCTCGCCCCGTCGCGGGGCAGGAATGACTTTGTATTCAAACCGTTGCATCGGGTTTCTCCCGGTTTCGCTGCCGGATACATAGCGAACGAAAGTCCTTGCGGCAAATCACGCAAAGGTTTTTTGCGACCGACCGCGCCACATCGGCAACAGACGGCAGCAGAGGCTGGGCAGAATCAGGTGGCAGAAGTTCGGGGCTGCTCTGCCTTTTGCGGTTATCCCGAATAAGGCAACAATCGGTCGGTCAGCCACGTATTGTCGCCGATCTGTGCAGAATGACGAGAGGATTTCTCTCCCAGGTTGTGTCTTCACCGATCTGGTCGACATGAGACGTGTGTGTGCTACATTGGAACCAGTAGTCTGGTGCACATCGGCATTTTCTGGAGAGCTTTCATGTTGGCAGCCCGTCTTGCCTTGGCCGCACTGGTGGCATTTCTGCCTGGCCTGGCACCTGCTGCGACTGTCACGGTCGAGATGACGAAGTATGCCTCGGTCGGGTCCGCCTTGACGGCGCGCGACAGCTTCATCGGCAGCGGTGCGGTGATCGGCGAGGATTTCGAGGGCTTCGTAGCCTGCAACGGGACGAACACGGCCCTTTGTGCCAAGTCGCCGCATGATACGGCGGTCGGCCAGTTTTCGGGCATCGGGCCGGGCCAGACCAACGGTGGATCGCAGGTGAACCCGAAGGACAAGGTCGTCGTCCGGACGGCGGCCCCCAACCCCTACGGACGCTTCAACGTCACAACGGGTGGGGCGAACTGGCTGGACAGCAACGACCTGAAGGGCATCCAGTGGGATGTGCCGGGCATTGCCGGCCTTCCGATGATCACAAAGATCGCCTTCCTGCTGACCGACGTGGATGACGTGGGTTCGCTCGACTTCATTCTCAAGGTGATCGATGTCGGCACCGGCGAGTTCATGAATACGGTCGTGGCGCTGAACAACAACGGCCTGCCGAACGGGTCGCTGCATCTGGTCACGCTGCTCTTCAGCAACCCGGTCAAGGAGTTCCGGATCGAGATGATCAACGGCACGGGCGACGGCTTTGGCTTTGACGGCGCGCGGATCGCCATCGTGCCGGTCCCGGCGGCTGGCTTCATGTTGCTGGCGGCGCTTGGTGGTTTGGTGGCCCTGCGGCGGCGCAAGACGCTGGCCTGATCCGAAGGGATTTCTGATTGGCAAAGGGCGGTCCGCAGGGGTCGCCCTTTTTCATCATGCGACAGGCGCAGGTGGCGCTAGAGGCCCAGCTTGGCCGCAACCAGCGCGTTGACGGTGGCCGGGTTCGCCTTGCCGCCCGTGGCCTTGATCACTTGGCCGGTGAACCAGCCGGCAAGCTTGGGGTTGGCCTTGGCCTTCTCCACCTGTTCGGGGTTGGCGGCGATGATCTCGTCAACCGCCTTCTCGATTGCGCCGGTGTCGGTGACCTGCTTCATGCCACGCGCCTCAGCGATGGCCGCTGGGTCGCCGCCTTCGGTGTAGACGATCTCGAACAGGTCCTTCGCCATCTTGCCGGAGATGGTTCCGGCGGCGATCAGGTCGATTATCCCGCCGAGTTGTGCCGCCGAAACCGGGCTTTCGGTGATGTCGTGGCCTTCCTTCTTCAGCCGCCCGAAAAGCTCGTTGATCACCCAGTTCGCGGCCATCTTGCCGTCGCGGCCCTTGGCCACCTCGTCGAAGTAGCGGGCTGAATCGAGTTCGGCGGTCAGGACGTTCGCGTCATAGTCCGTCAGGCCGTAATCGGCCATGAAACGGGCCTTCTTGGCGTCGGGGAGTTCCGGCATCCGGGCGGCAACGTCGTCGACCCAGCCCTGCTCGATTTCGAGCGGCAGGAGGTCGGGGTCGGGGAAGTAGCGGTAGTCATGTGCCTCTTCCTTCGACCGCATGGAGCGCGTCTCGTTCCTGTCGGGGTCATAGAGGCGGGTTTCCTGCACCACGGAACCGCCATCCTCGATGATCGCGATCTGGCGGCGGGCCTCATACTCGATCGCTGCCTGGATGAAGCGCATCGAGTTCATGTTCTTGATCTCGCAGCGGGTGCCGAGATGGCTGAAGTCCTGCGTGGCCTGGTATTTCTCATACTGGCCGGGGCGGCAGACCGAGACGTTCACGTCGGCGCGGAGGTTGCCGTTCTGCATGTTGCCGTCGCAGGTGCCGAGGTAGCGCAGGATCTGGCGGAGTTTCGTGACATAGGCCGCCGCTTCCTCGGGCCCCCGGATGTCGGGGCGGCTGACGATTTCCATCAGCGCGACGCCGGTGCGGTTGAAATCGACGAAGCTGAGGTTCGGGTCCATGTCGTGGATCGACTTGCCCGCATCCTGTTCAAGGTGGATGCGCTCGATCCGCACGCGGCGGGCGACGCCGGGACCCATTTCGACGATCACCTCACCCTCGCCCACGATGGGGTGGTAAAGCTGGCTGATCTGGTAGCCCTGCGGCAGGTCGGGGTAGAAGTAGTTCTTGCGGTCGAAGGCCGAGACCAGGTTGATCTTCGCCTTCAGGCCCAGCCCGGTGCGGACGGCCTGTTCCACGCAGAATTCGTTGATGACCGGCAGCATCCCCGGCATCGCCGCATCGACGAAGGCGACGTTGGAGTTCGGCTCGGCGCCGAAAGCGGTGGAAGCGCCAGAGAAGAGCTTTGCGTTGGATGAGACCTGGGCATGGATTTCCATCCCGATGACCAATTCCCAATCGTGCTTTGCCCCGGCGATCAACTTGGGCGCGGGCGCAGTGTAGGTCAGGTCAAGCATGAGGCACCTCGGACAGTCTTTGCCGGCCGGTTTAGGCCGCGCGCGCCAAAGGGGCAAGGGCGATCAGGCCGGCGGTCAGCGCGGGGTGACCGAGACGCTGCGCGGAACGCGGGCGACAAGCCCCTCGCCCCGGCGGCTGATGCGGGCCCCGCGCTGCAGTGCCGGACCGAAGACTTCGCACAAGGCATATGCAAGCCCGTCGGCGCGATGGGTCCAGCTTTCCAGATGCACCTCGTGCAGGCGGTTCCACAGCACGTCCGACAGCGCGGTCCTGGCCTTGGTCAGCTGGTAGCCCGCCGACGGGCCCATGCGGTGATAGCTGTGCACCATTCCGGTCA
Source organism: Tabrizicola sp. T46 (assembly GCF_057219895.1). Classification (NCBI taxonomy): domain Bacteria; kingdom Pseudomonadati; phylum Pseudomonadota; class Alphaproteobacteria; order Rhodobacterales; family Paracoccaceae; genus Tabrizicola; species Tabrizicola sp. T46. The sequence goes on along the minus strand of NZ_JBXVVV010000002.1, from coordinate 966,509 downwards.
GGACATTGGCGGCGATGTTCGCGCGGTGCTGGCAGCCGGTCGCGGACTGGTAGTCGGCAAGCGCCTCGATGAAGAGCTCGACATCCAGGGTCGGCAGCATATCGCCCAGGGTTTCGCAGGCCGCAAGGTGGAAGATCGCGTAGGCGGCCTTGCCCGTCGCCTCATGAGACAGCTTTGCGGCACGGCGGGCGGCCTTTTCGAAGGTGGCAAGCGAGCCGAACCAGCCCGGCATCATGAAGACGGCGTGGGTGGAATGGGCCAGATCGTCCTGCGGATCAAGATCGCACCAGTCCTCAAACCAGTCGCGGCAGAGCGAACCGCCATCCTCGATCCCCCGGATCAGGAGATAGCGGGTCCCGGCCAGAAGCGGCGACATGCGCTCGATCGGGTCGAAGGCGTCGATGATCTTCTCGGCCGCCTGGAAATGTGCCGCACTTTCGGCCCAGAGATCCCGAGAGAGCTGACCCTTCGCAGCAAGCTCGCGCTTCAGGGTGCCGATGTCGATCAGCGCATGTGCCAGAAGATGGGCCGCGGCATGGTCGTCGGGATGCATCTCGAAGACCGCTTCGAAGCGGCGCAGCTCGGCCTCGGCAGCGGAGAGGTCGGTGACGTCAAGCGCCTTGCGCAGGGCGGCCCGCGCACCTTCGCTGATCAGGTGCATGACGCGCCGCCCGCCCGATGCCATCGACCGGTCCTCATCGGCAAAGCGCAACGCGTCCAGAAGATCGGCCCATTCGCCGGCATCGGCCATGGCCGCGTGATCGGCCCGCACGCAGTCCCATTCGGTCGCCTCCGGCCCCCGCAGCATCACGGGAACATCCAGCCGTGACAGGACCTGCTGGGGGTTCAGGCTTTCGGGAAAGGTGAAGGCAGCCTGCCCGACCAACCGCAGCAGATTGGCAGCTTCTTGCTGACCGGCCTCGGGCCGGGTTTTCAGCTGCATGAGCGACGGTGTAATCAGCATGCGGTCGGTCCTACCGGCGTGCAGGGGTACGCCTCTGTTTCAAGTTTGTCCGAGATCAGGGCTAAATGATGGAATTGAAGTGGATTTCGGGTGTCTATGGTGACCCCAGCGTACAGCGTTTCCCGGCGGTTTGCGCGGGTTTTTTCGCCCTTGCGTTGAGCGGATGCATTTCGTCGCAATCTGAAGACGAAATGGCTTTCGTCGCACCGCCGATGCAGTGGGACCATCACCCCGAAGGCGAGGAATGGACCGAATCAACCCTTGTTGCGATCTCGACCAAGGACCCGCTTTTGTCGCAGCGCATTCCGGCGGATATCGACACCTGGTGCCCGGGCTACGAAGAGGCCGAACTGGAAGAGCGTCGCGCGTTCTGGGCGGGCCTTCTGTCTGCGGTTGCAAAATATGAAAGCACCTGGAACCCGATCGCTTCGGGTGGCGGCGGGCGCTGGATCGGGCTGATGCAGATCTCGCCCCGCACCGCCGCCAACTATGGCTGCGAGGCAACGTCGGTGGGTGAGCTGAAGGACGGCGAGGCCAACCTTGAATGCGCCGTCGAGATCATGTCCGAACAGGTCGCGAAGGACGGAATGGTCGCCGGCGGCGGCAACCGCGGCATCGGACGCGATTGGGCCCCGCTTCGCAGCAGCGAGAAGCGGTCGGCCATGGCCGCCTGGACCCGCGAACAGCCCTATTGTAAGGCCGGCTGAGCCGGGGCAAGCCAGACCTAGCCGGAGGCAAGCAGCCGTGCTGCCATCTCATGCAGGTCTGTGCTGAGACCGGGCGTGGCAAGGATGCGTTCCAGCTCGCGTTTGGCCTGCTTGCGCCGGGCGGCGTCGTAGCGCGGCCAGGTCTCGAACGCGGCCGAGATGCGGGCGGCGGTCTGCGGGTTCACCGGATCAAGCCGGATCAGCCAGTCCGCTAGCAGGCGGTACCCTTTTCCCGAACGGTCATGAAACCCGGCATGGTTGGCCGCCAGCGTACCGAAGACAGACCGGAACCGGTTGGGGGTCTTCCAATCGAAATCCGGTCGCTCGGTCAGCCGCCGGGTCAGATCCACGGCTTCGCCGGGAGCGGCACGGGCGATCTGAAGTGCGAACCACTTGTCCATTACGTTGCTGTCGTGTCCCCACCGTTCGGCGAAGACCTCAAGCTGATCCCTGCCCTGACCTATGTCGAGAAGGGCCGATAGCGCGCCGACCTCCTCGGTCATGCTGCGCGACAGGGCAAAGGCGCGCGCGGCAAGCTTTCCTCCATCGCGCCGGGTCAGAAGGGCCAGAAGCTGCAATCGAAGCGCCCGGCGCCCGGCCTGTTCTGCGGAAGGCGAATAGGGCGCACCGTCGTCAAGGTCGTTGTACAGCCCGGCGATCCCATCTCCCAGCCGGACCGCAAGCGCACCCGACATCTCGCGCCGCGCAGCATAGATGCGCAAGGGATCGGGCACGCGGCCGGTGGAATGGATCAGCTGGGCGATGTCGTCCTCGGCCGGCAGCTGGAGGCAAAGCGCCCGGAAGGCCGGGTCAAGACGATTGTTCAGCGTGACGGCAGCGACGGCATCGGTCCAGGCCGGAGAGGGCGCGGTTCCCTTCATAACCATATCGGCCATGACCTCTCTGGCCAGCGCGGTACCCGCCTCCCATTTGTTGAAAAGGTCGGTGTCATGCGCCAGAAGAAAGGCGCGTTCTTCGGGCGATGTCCTGCGGTCAAGGATCACCGGGGCTGAGAACTCGCGCAGGATCGACGGGATGGGCTTGCTGGCCAACCCCTCGAAACGGAAGCTTTGCCGTTTCTCCGTCATCTCCAGCATCAGGGTCGGTACCACCTCGTCGCCGTTCGGGTTGAGAAGGCCAAGCTTGATCGGGATGACCCGGGGCTGCTTTTTCGGCTGGCCTGGCGAGGGCGGGGTGTCTTGTGTGAAGGTCAGGGTATAGATCCCATCGGCCCAGTCTTCGGCGACCCTCAGGCGCGGTGTCCCCGCCTCGGAATACCAGCGCGTGAACTGGGAAAGGTCACGGCCCGTCTCGTCCTCGAAGACGCGGATCCAGTCCTCGATCGTGGCCGCCTCGCCGTCATGCCGTTCGAAGTAAAGGTTCATCGCCCGCGTATAGGCCGCGTCACCCACCAGCGACTTCAGCATCCCGATCAGCTCGGCGCCTTTTTCATAGACCGTCGCGGTGTAGAAGTTGTTGATCTCGACAAAGCTCTCCGGCCGCACCGGATGTGCCAGGGGTCCCGCATCCTCGCGGAACTGCCGGGCGCGCAGAACCTTCACGTCCTCGATCCGGCGCACGGCGGCCGACCGCATGTCGCCTGAAAACTGGTGGTCGCGGAAGACCGTCAGCCCTTCCTTGAGGCAAAGCTGGAACCAGTCGCGGCAAGTGATCCGGTTTCCCGTCCAGTTGTGAAAATACTCATGCGCGACAATGGCTTCGATCCGGGCATAGTCCTCGTCCGTCGCCGTCTCGGGGCTGGCAAGGACGTAGCGGGAATTGAAGATGTTCAGCCCCTTGTTCTCCATCGCGCCCATGTTGAAGTCGTCGACCGCCACGATGTTGAAGACATCAAGATCATATTCGCGGCCGTAGACCTCTTCTTCCCACTTCATCGCGCGGATCAGGCTGTCGAGCGCGTAATCGCAACGCTCCTCGTCGCCGGGGCGCACCCAGACGTTGAGCTTGACCTTGCGGCCCGAGAAGGTGCGGAAACTGCCCGACCGCGCGCGGAGGTCACCCGCAACCAGAGCGAAAAGATAGGCGGGCTTCGGCCAGGGGTCGTCCCATTCGGCCCAGCCCTTGCCCTTGGCCACGGGGTTGCCGTTCGACAGCAGCACCGGATGCGGGCCTTCGATCCGCACCTTGAAGCGGGCCATCACGTCCGGCCGGTCCGGGTAGAAGGTGATCTTGCGGAAACCCTCGGCCTCGCACTGGGTGCAGTACATGCCCTTCGACATGTAGAGCCCTTCTAGGGCGGTGTTGCCTTCCGGCGCGATCTCGACCTCGGTCTCCAGCGTGAAGGGTCCGTCCGGCAAGGCCCGCGCGGCCAGCGTCAGACCGCGCTTGTCGACTTTGGGCCTGACCTCGCTGCCGTTCACCAGGCACCCGAGAAGCTTCAGCCCTTCGCCGTCAAGGCGCAGGGGATGGCGACCGGGACGCTTGGGGTTCGGCCGAAAGGCGATCCGTGCGCGCACCCGTGTCGCCTTCGGCGCCAGGCGGAAGGACAGGTCTACCGTGTCGATCAGATGGGTGAACGGCTGGTAGTCGGCCAGAAAGACGGCCTTGGACGCCTCGGGCATGCAAGCTTCCTTTTCTTTGAAATCTAAGGACTTGGGCGAAACCTGCAAGGGAAGATCCGGCAACAGTCCTTTGCGGCTTTACGAATCCCGCCGGTCAGCTAAATCTTGTTCCATGAATGTTCTCGTCTGGTTCAAGCGCGACCTCCGCCTTTCCGACCACCCTGCCCTGACCCGTGCCGCCGGGCTTGGGCCGGTTCTGCCGGTCTATGTGGCCGAGCCCGAGGTCTGGTCCGGCCCCGATGCCTCGGCCCGGCAGTGGGAGTTCGTGGCCGAAAGCCTGGCCGACCTGCGCCGCGATATGGCGGCACTTGGCCTGCCCCTTGTCATCCGCACCGGCGATGCGGTGGATGTGCTGGATCGCCTCTGCCGCCAGCACCGGATCAGCGCCATCGTCAGCCATGAAGAGACCGGCAACGCGCTGACCTATGCCCGCGACCGCCGTGTGGCCGCCTGGGCGCGGGACCAGGGCATTTCCTGGACCGAGCTGCCGCAGTCCGGCGTCACCCGCCGGCTCGCCACCCGCGATGGCTGGGCCGCAAGGCGCGACGCCTTCGTTGCCGCCGCCGTGCTGCCCGTCCTCCCGCTTCACCCTGTCGCCGAGGTCGAGCCCGGGCCGATCCCGACCGCCCGGTCGCTGCGCCTCCCGCCCGATCCCTGCCCCAACCGCCAGCGCGGCGGGCGGGCGCAGGGCCTTGAGCTTCTTCACAGCTTCCTTGCCCAGCGCGGTGAGACCTATCGCAGCGCCATGTCCTCGCCCCTGACGGGGGAGCGCGCCTGTTCCCGCCTCTCGCCGCACCTTGCCTGGGGGACACTCTCGGTCCGCGAGGTGGCGCAAGCGACCGCCAACCGGCAGGCAGATCGGCCCGGCGGGCGCTGGGGCGGCGCGCTGACGAGCTTTCAGTCCCGCCTCGCCTGGCGCGACCACTTCATCCAGAAGCTTGAGGATCAGCCAGCGATCGAAAGCCGCGACCTTCACCCCCTGGCCGTCACCCGCCCCCGCGACAGCGACGCCGCGCGGCTTCACGCCTGGGAGACGGGCGAGACCGGCCTGCCCTTCCTCGACGCCTGCCTGCGCTACCTGCGGGCGACGGGGTGGCTGAATTTCCGGATGCGGGCGATGGTCACGTCCTTCGCCTCCTACCACCTCTGGCTTGACTGGCGGGTCACCGGCAAGCACCTCGCGCGGCAGTTCACCGATTACGAACCCGGCATCCACTGGCCGCAGGTGCAGATGCAGTCGGGGACGACCGGCATCAACATTCCCCGCATCTACAACCCGGTGAAGCAGGGCCAGGACCAGGATCCGACCGGCGCTTTCACCCGTGCCTGGGTGCCGGAACTGGCCGGGGTGCCGGACGCCTTCCTGCATGAGCCCTGGAAATGGCCCGAAGCGCGGCGCCTTCTGGGTCACCGCTACCCCGAGCCCGTGGTCGATGCCGCCGCTGCCGCCCGCGAGGCGCGGGACCTGATCTGGCAGGCGCGGAAGGCCCCGGGCTTTGCCGAGACGGCTGCCGGGATCGTCCGCCGCCATGCCAGCCGCGCCGATCCGCGCTTTGTCAACGACCGCAGCCCCCGGCGCCCTGCGCACTCCGGGCAACTGACGCTGGATCTGTAAGCAATGCCGCGCGGGGTGAAGAAATCCGACCTGCCGCAGAAGACCTGCGCCACCTGCGGCAAGCCATTCACATGGCGGAAGAAGTGGGAAAAGGTCTGGGACGACGTGCGCTACTGTTCCGACCGCTGCCGGGCCGCGAAGGGTACGATTTCTTTGAAGAAATCGGACCGGAGCCTTTGAAGGCTCCGATCCGGAGTTTTCAAAGACTCCGGCTTCACCCCGCCGTCAGTCCGCCCCGACGAACCGCGCCAATTTGCCCAGCGTCTGCTGGCCAAGCTCCGGCGCCCCAAAGCTTTTCGCCCCTGCAAATTCGTCCGGGGTCTGGAAGACCATCCCCAGCCGCACCCGCGTGGCCCCTCCTTCGTCGACAAAGTCGGCCCAGGCATCTGCATGCTTCGGCCCGCCATCGCCCCAATGAAGCGCGTATTCGATCCGCGCCTGCGGGATCACGCGACCATAGCGGTGATGGTTCGGCCAGACCTTGCCGTCCGGCCCGATCATGTCGAACACCCATTCGCCGCCATCGCGCAGGTCGATCCGTGAGGTCCGGCAGGAAAAGCCGTCCGGGCCCCACCACTGCGGCAGCGTCTTGGGGTTCATCCAGGCCCCCCAGACAACGCCGACCGGCGCCTTTATGACGCGTTCCAGAAGCATCGTCCGTTCCGCCACGCCGGCCAGGTTGTTGATCCCCGCGCCATAGCCGTGGCGATAACCGGCCTCCATGTTCTCGGCCAGCGCGCAGAGCTGGATGGTCAGCGCCACCTTGCTTTCGCGGTCGTCACCCGTGAACTCGGCCGTCACCAGCGCGGCCGCATCCGTGCCGGACGGCGAGGTGATCAGCTCCGAATTCACCGCAATACGGCCCGGATCAAGATGCATCCACTGCACCTCGGCCCGGATGTCGGGATAGCCCGCCGCCTTGCAAAGCGACACTTCGCGTCCCCCGACCTGAGTCACGGATTCAAGGACTTCCACCGTCACCTCGGGCGATGGTGCGGCCCAGACGGCGCGGGCGGCAGGTGCTGTCCAGGCCTGCCAAAGTGTCTCAAGCGGTGCCCTGACCTCGCGATCGAACGTCAGGGTTGCGAAACGGCCGGTCATGTCATGCACCCCTTTTCATTAGCCCTTGCGCGTAGTCCTCCAGTTGGGTGACCACGGTGCCCCAGCCTTCGTAAAAGCCCATGTCCTTGTGGGCCTTGGCGGTGTCGGCGTTGCGATGCCGGGCAACTGCCGTGTATTTGGTCCGCCCGTTGCCGATATCCTCGAAGGTCAGGATCGCCGTCATGAAGGGCTCCGGCGCCGGCTTCCAGCCTTCGGTATAGGCATCGGTGAAGACCAGCCGCTCGTTCGGAACCACCTCCAGGTAGACGCCGTTGTTTTCCATCAGGTTGCCATCGACGTCGAAGGTCGTGTTGCAGCGCCCGCCCACCCGCACGTCAAGGTCACAAGCTGTGACCTTGTGCGGCTTCGGGACGAACCAATGCACAAGGTGCTCCGGTGTCGTCCAGCACATGTAAAGGATCTCGCGCGGCGCATTCACCTCACGCTCGAGGACGAGGTCCAGCTCGGGATCGAGGGTCTGTTCATTTGCCATTCTGCCGCTCCTTCATCAGTTTGGTCACGTAATCGTCCAGCCGGTCGAGCCGCGCTTCCCAGATCGCCCGCTGCTCTTCCAGCCAGTCGCGCATCGGCGACAGGGCCTCGGGCTGCAGGACACAGGACCGCACGCGCCCGTCCTTCTGCGTGGCAACCAGTCCCGCCTCTTCCAGCACCGACAGGTGTCGCATCACCGTCGGAAGCTTAAGTCCGGTTGGCCCGGCAAGTTCCGACACCGGCGCCGGGCCGCGGGCCAGACGCGCCAACATCATCCGCCGCGTCGGATCGGAGAGGGCGTGGAAGAGAAGGTCCAGTGTGGGATCATGCTTAGCCATATCGCTAACTATCTGCTCTCCCGACCGAGTCGACAAGCAAAAACTTAGCAAACTGGCGAAGTTTCATCTTCCGTACTTCCGGACAGGTCCTTTTCGGATTCCAGGGTTATGTCGTCCGCCTCGCGCCTTGCCGCAGCCCAGCGCCCTCGCCTATTGTGTGCCACAGCATACAGAAGTGCCCCCGCCAGAGGAGATGAGGCCATGACCGACCGGACCCTTCGCGCCGGACTTCAGGTGGACGCGGTCCTGGCGCGCTTTGTCGAGGACGAGGCTCTGCCGGGAACCGGCGTTGGGGCAGAGCACTTCTGGAACGGCTTCGCGGCCCTTCTGGCCGACTTCGCCCCCCAGAACCGTGCCCTCCTTGCCCGCCGTGATGACCTGCAGGCCCGGATCGACGCCTGGCACGTCGCCCGACGGGGGCAGCCACACGACCATGCCGCCTACAAGGCCTTCCTGACCGAGATCGGATATCTTCTGCCCGAAGGTCCGGATTTCACGATCGGAACCGCCAATGTCGACCCCGAGATCGCCCGCGTTCCCGGACCGCAGCTGGTTGTGCCGATCACCAACGCCCGCTATGCCCTGAACGCCGCCAATGCCCGCTGGGGCAGCCTTTATGACTGCCTCTACGGCACAGACGCGATGGGCTCGTCCCCTCCCCCCGGCGGATATGAGCGGGGCCGTGGCGCGCGGGTTGTCGCCCGGGCGCGGGTCTTCCTGGACGAAGCCTTCCCGATCGCCGGCACCAGCCACGCCGACGTCCGGCGATACTACGTCAAGGACAGCCAGCTTCTGGTCGACGACCTGCCGCTGGTCGACCCCTCGAAGTTCGCCGGCTACCGCGGCAACCCCAGGGCGCCGGATGCGGTTCTCTTGCGGAACAACGGGTTGCACGTCGAACTGGTCTTCGACCGCGCCCATTTCATCGGGGCTCGCGACCAGGCCCTCTTGGCCGACGTCCAGCTGGAAAGCGCCCTGACCGCGATCATGGACTGCGAGGATTCGGTCGCCTGTGTGGATGCCGAGGACAAGGTCGGCGCCTACCGGAACTGGCTGGGGCTGATGAAGGGCACCCTCTCGGAGACCTTCCAGAAGGCCGGCCGGACGGTGGAGCGGAGGCTGAACCCGGACCGGGAGTTTCTGGACCCCACCGGCAGCCCCTTCACCCTCAAGGGCCGCGCGCTGATGTGGGTGCGGAACGTCGGCCACCTGATGACCAACCCGGCGATCCTGCTGCCTGACGGGTCCGAAGTCCCCGAGGGCCTGATGGATGCGATGCTGACCGTCACCATCGCGCTGCATGACTTGAAGAAGGCCGAGGGGCTGCGGAACTCCGTCCTGGGCTCGGTCTACGTGGTGAAACCGAAGATGCACGGGCCGGAAGAAGTGGCCTTCGCCGACGCGGTGATGGCGCGGGTCGAGGAAGTGCTGGGGCTGCCGAAGGCGACGGTGAAGCTCGGGATCATGGACGAGGAGCGGCGGACGTCGGTCAACCTCAAGGAATGCATCCGGGCCGCGAAGGATCGCGTGGCCTTCATCAACACCGGCTTCCTCGACCGGACCGGGGACGAGATCCACACCTCGATGGAAGCCGGGCCGTTCAGCCGGAAGGACTTCATCAAGCGGAAGGCCTGGATCACGGCTTATGAGGCCCTGAACGTCGACATCGGGCTGGAATGCGGGCTTTCTGGCCGCGCCCAGATCGGCAAGGGGATGTGGGCGATGCCTGACATGATGGCGGCAATGCTGGACGAAAAGATTGCCCATCCCCGCGCGGGGGCGAACACGGCCTGGGTGCCGTCCCCGACTGCGGCCACCCTCCATGCGCTCCACTATCACCGGGTGGATGTGATGGCGGTGCAGGCGAAGCTGGCGAAGGGGGGCCGCAGGGCGCATGTGGACGGGATCCTGGATATCCCGCTGGCAAGCTTCCGGGCCTGGAACCGCGCCCAGGTCATGCGGGAGGTGGAGAACAACGCCCAGGGAATCCTCGGCTACGTCGTGCGCTGGATCGACCAGGGGGTGGGCTGTTCCAAGGTGCCGGACCTGAACGATGTCGGGCTGATGGAGGACCGCGCGACCTGCCGGATCTCGGCCCAGCACATCGCGAACTGGCTTCATCACGGGGTGGTCAGCGAGGGGGAGGTGATGGAGGCGATGAGGAAGATGGCGGCCGTGGTGGACCGGCAGAACTCTGGCGATCCCCTTTACCGCCCCATGGCCCCGGCCTTCCAGGGGGCGGCGTTCCAGGCGGCCTGTGATCTCGTCTTCAAGGGGCGGGAGCAGCCTTCGGGGTATACCGAACCCCTCCTCCACGCCTGGCGGCTAAGGGTGAAGGCGGGGTAGTGACCACAGTGGTCAAAATCGGAATATGAAGCGATTTCAGTTGGTTAAGTTTTTCTGTTAGGGTGGCCTTAACCATTGCCCCGGTGGCTTGCCGGGCATATCCGACTTGCTGCCTTTCCCAAATCCCGGTTGCATGGTCCACGGTCTGATCGTGGTCTCGGAAACGTGCTTCCCCACGCGAAAAACCGGCCTGCGAATGGGCTCCGGATGATCGGGATCGGGGGAATCGTTTGCGACCGGACCTGACAGTCCCAATTGCGGGAGCTGACGGTCAAGAGCTCTAGCCTCAAGGGCCAGGGCGAATGCGACCTGATCGCGGAAATGCTGTTTCGCTGCGGGATCGTCGTAGTAGGTCAGACTGTCCACCCTGGCCAGAAGATCGGCTGATCCGAGCTTTTCCCGGGCCAGTGCAAGATGGCGACAACACTCGGCCACCTCGCCGCGCTGGGCAAGGCAGGCAGCATAGCGCATTTCGCCGTACTCCCGGAGATTGGGGATCAACCGAAGCAGGGCGATGACCTCGTCAAACCGGTCAAGCGCAAGCAGCGCGCAGGCATGATCCTGTCGATACCAGTCCGGTGGTGCCGGGTTGATGGAATAGGCGCGGTCGAACCATTCCAGCGCCTCGGCCGCCTTGCCGCGGCACGTCATCACAAAACCCAGAATGCTCATCGTGTCCGCATCGGCCGGGTTCAGATCGATCGCGCGAAGGAGGCTTGCCTCGGCGGCTGCACCCTCTCCCGCGCAGGCCTCGGCCAGTCCGAGAGCGCGCAGGCAGAGCGAGTCATGCGGTGCCAGCCGGACAGCCTGACGCGCCAGAAAGAGCGCTTCCGGATCCGAGCCGCAGAAGTTCCGGCTTGCCATCCGGGCCATCGCCATTCCCGCCTGCGCCCGTGCATGGGCGGGATCAAGATCAAGCGCCGTGTCGAAGAGGGCGAAGGCTTCGTCGTTGGCCTGCGGGTCGTAGCTTCGAAGATGCACGAAGGCGCGCGTGCTCAGACTTTCGGCCGTTGCAGGTGTGCGGTTCGTCCGCGTGGCCTGCTCTGCGACGCTTTCCCGGACAAGCTGGAGCTGGCCAGCAACAGCCATCGCCACCCTCGCCATGCTGTCCCTGACATTCGATGCCGGAAGGAGAAGGGTCTCACCCCAGATCTGGCGGTCGGCGCCGACGGTGCCAAGCCTGACGACAAGCGCCAGACCTGCCCCGGCGACGCTGAGGGAGCCATCAACCACATAAGCGGCGCCGACGGCTCGGGCTGCCGCCTTTGTCTGGCCGGTCAACGTCATGGCTTCGGCGACGGACCGAGGGTTGACGAGCGAAAGGTGACCGAACCGGGCAAGCAGTGCAGCAAGTTCATCGGTGAGTCTGACGGCGAGTTCCTCGAATTCCGGGCTGTTTGCCGGCCAGGCCAAAGGCAGGACCGCTATTCTTGGACCGAAGAGATCGGGCGATGCAGGGACGAGCGTTTCGGTCCCGCATTCGGCAAGCATGTATCCGCGCCTGTTGACGGTCCGGACCATGTCCGCATCCGGACCAAGCCCGCGACGCAGGAGTCTGACCGCCTGAGTCAGGGAATCCTCCAAGACCGTGACACCGGGCCACATCGCTTCGAGCAAGGCTTCCTTGGGAACGATCGCGCCCCGGCTTCGCGCCAGGCAGACGAGGAGTTGGTAGGGTTTGGGCTGCAGGCGGACAGCGTGGCCGTCCCGGATCAGAAGACCCCGTTGGAGATCAAGGTGCGAAGTACCAATCTGAACGCTACCAGCCATGGATGCCAACCGGAGCAAATTGATTGTTCAAATTGCCCAAAGCGTCTCACATCCCCCCGAGTCCTGTCAAGGAAGCCGCGGCAAGGATCGGTCGTTCCGAAACAGATGCGCCTTGCAGCCCGGACCTGCAGACCGCAGGTCCCGGCCTGGCCAATCAGTTCGAGGCGAGGCCAAGGTCCCGGCGAACCTCGGACTCGCAAATGAACATGCGCGAGCGGTTGGCTTGCGGGCTTCCCGCCGTCACCTTTCCCGCACGCGCATCGGCGGCGGCCTTAAGTTCCGCCATGCAGTCACGGATCTCGGCGCTGTAGACTGCCCGTAACTGCTTGCAAACCTCGGTCGCATCGGGTGCGGGCCCGACAAAGGGACAGGTGCCTACTTGCGTATCGGCGTTCGCAATTGAAACCAGAGAGGTGTAAAGGAAGGCGGCTGCAAGAACCGGCAGGACGGTTGGAAAAGACTTCATGTCAATAACCTCCTTGAAAGAATTTGGCCATGTGATGCTTTGCTTTTGAGGCGCGATCCCGGCCGTTCGGCGATCAGGTGTTCAGTTTGCAGCCAGCAACACAGACTCTTTGGGTCAGGGCTTCATCTCCGTCCCCTGTTTCGATTGAACTGACTGCAACACCAGATTGCCCGAGCGATCCTCGCTGGAGTTTCAAGAACATTGCATCAATCACAGGATGGACCCGAAAGGCCTTTCAGTCCTGAACATGGCCCGATGGTTTTCCGATGAAACTCCGATCTGCCGGGCGGTTCACTCCGGCCAGACCGTTTCGGAAGGGGACCGTGCAGGGCCAGTCCCCGGCATGTCGCGACGATTATGACGGGGCCGCGATCTAGGCAATGTCCAGCGCGATTGCGTGGACCCGCTGGTTCAGATCCCCTAGCGCCTGGTGCACGGCGCGGTGTCTTGCCACGCGGGACATCGGCGCGAAGGCGGCGGCCCGGATCAGGATGCGGAAGTGGCTTTCGCCGGAACCGTCATCCCCCGCGTGGCCGGCGTGGCGGTGGCTTTCGTTCACGACCTCAAGCGTCGTGGGCGAAAAGGCGGCGGTGAGGCGGGCCTCGATTTCGTCTTTCACGGTCATTTCGCCTCAGCCCCCTTCAATCCGGCGGGAAAACACCTAGACTTGTGGCCCCGAGTCGGAAAGCCCCATCGGACCCCCGTCGGAAAGGCCCTGCACGCATGTCCACCCGCCCGCCCTTTGACTTCAACATCAGCGCGGCTGCGGCCAAGAAGCGCAAGACGGCGGGGCGGCGCGGGATGTCGGGAATCTCGGAGGCCGCCGACCGGCCCTGCGACTATCCGGGGTGCAAGGAGAAGGGCGCCTTCCGGGCGCCGAAATCCCCGGACCTGCTGGATGAGTTCTTCTGGTTCTGCAAGGACCACATCCGCGAGTACAACCTGAAGTGGAACTTCTTCCAAGGCACCACGGACGAGGAATTCCAGAAGTTCCTGGACAAGAACCGGGTCTGGGAGCGGGAGACGAAGCCTTTCAGCCGGCTTGGCGACGGCAATGCCTGGGCGCGGCTGGGGGTGAACGACCCGATGTCTCTTCTGGGCGAGAAGGCGACGCAGAACCCGGGCAAGTCGCTGTCGACCGCGACGCGGAAGCTGCCGCCGACCGAGCGGAAGGCGATCGAGATCCTGGATGCCCGCGACACCTGGACGAAGACGGAAATCCGCAAGCAGTACAAGGCGCTGGTCAAGGACCTGCATCCCGACATGAACGGCGGCGACCGGCGCGACGAGGAGCGGCTGCAGGAGGTCGTCTGGGCCTGGGACCAGCTGAAGGACAGCCGGTACTTCCGCGACTAGCGCTCAGCTCGCCGGCCTGAGGGTGGCGTAGTACCAGCTGGTGAGGGTCGAGGTGATGACCACGAAGACCGCATAGAGCGCGGCGGTCAGGAGCATCTGGTCCTGCTCGGCCCCGGCGGCGAAGGAAAGGCCGATGACAGTGATGGTAAGGGGGGCGTTCTGGATGCCGGTTTCAAGGCTGACGGTCTTGGCAGCAGTGAGGTCAAGGCCGAGGAAGCGCGCCAGCCAGAAGCCCGCCGCGAAGCCGCAGACGGAGAGCAGCAGCGTCGCAAGAAGCTCGCCGAAGGGGACGGCGAAGATCATCGCGCTGTTTTCGCGGAAGAAGTTGAGGATGAGCGCGGCGATCAGCACCATTCCGACCAGCGAGCCGATCCATTCGATCCAGGAGGCCGCCACGACGTTCCGCGCCCGGATGACATAGCCGATGGCGGCGGGAAGCGTCACGAGGATGAGGGTGACGGCAATGGAGGCGAAGGGGATCTCGACATCGCCGGTCAGGGCTTCGGTGGCGTAGATCGCGATGGCGAGCGGCATCAGGACGATGGCGGCAAGGGTCGAGGCGACGGTCATCGCGATGGACAGCGTCACGTCGCCCTTGGCCCAGTAGGAGAAGAGGTTCGAGGTCGTCCCTCCCGGCGTGGCGCCCAGCATGATGAGTGCCAGCGCCACAGGCGGCGGCAGGGCCAGCGCAAGCGCCAGCAGGAAGGCGATGAGCGGCATGAGGCCGAACTGGCAGAGCATCCCGACAAGGAAGGCGCGGCGGCGGCGGAGTGCCATGGCGATGTCGGTACGGTGGATCGTCGCCCCCATGCCCAGCATGATGACAAAGATCATCGCGGCCAGCATGGCCTGTTCGGCTGCCCCCAGCATGGTGTTCCCTCTTCCCCGGTCTCCCTGCGGCAGAGTGTGACGGAGCGTGGACCGTTTTCAATCCTTGCCGCTGCATGTGACGCAATGTCACCTGGCCTGAGGAAGGCAGAAGCCGGTCCCGCAGCAAGGAGTGCGGTCCTGACCGGGGGGAAACCCGCGGTGGCCGGAGCCTTCCCCTTGCAGCCCCCTGCGTTATGTTCCAAGGATGGCTCCGGCGCATATCGGGGCGCCGCTGGCGAAAGATGGACGTGCTGCGATGCTGGATCAGGCGATGAAACCGACCGAGGAGATTTCGGTCCGCGAAGTGTTCGGGATCGACACCGACATGCGCGTCAAGGGCTTTGCCGACCGCACCGACCGCGTGCCCGAGGTCGACCCGACCTACAAGTTCGACCCGGACACGACCTTGGCCATCCTCGCGGGGTTTGCCTATAACCGCCGGGTGATGATCCAGGGCTATCACGGGACCGGAAAGTCGACCCATATCGAGCAGGTCGGCGCACGGCTGAACTGGCCGACGGTGCGGGTCAACCTTGACAGCCACATCAGCCGGATCGACCTGATCGGGAAGGACGCGATCAAGCTGCGCGATGGCAAGCAGGTGACCGAGTTCCATGAAGGCATCCTGCCCTGGGCGCTCAGGAACCCGGTGGCGATCGTCTTCGACGAGTATGACGCGGGCCGCCCGGACGTGATGTTCGTGATCCAGCGGGTGCTGGAGCATGACGGGAAGCTGACGCTTCTGGACCAGAACGAGATCATTACCCCGCATCCCAGCTTCCGGCTGTTTGCGACCTCGAACACGGTGGGCCTTGGCGACACGACGGGCCTTTACCACGGGGTCCAGCAGATCAACCAGGCGCAGATGGACCGCTGGTCTCTGGTCGCGACGCTGAACTACCTTTCCCACGATGCCGAAGCGGCGATCGTGCTGGCGAAGAGCCCGCATTACAACACCGAGAAGGGCCGCAAGACCATCAGCCAGATGGTGACGGTCGCGGACCTCACGCGGACGGCCTTCATGAACGGGGACCTCTCCACGGTGATGAGCCCCCGGACGGTGCTGAACTGGGCGCAGAATGCCGAGATCTTCCGCAACGTGGGCTATGCCTTCCGGCTGACGTTCCTGAACAAGTGCGACGAGTTGGAGCGCCAGACGGTGGCCGAGTTCTACCAGCGCTGCTTTGCCGAGGAACTGCCGGAGTCGGCGGCCTCGATGGCGATGAAGTGACGGCTCGTAACAGGCGGGGGTCGGCATGGACCTTCGGCTGAAGGGCAGGCACTTCCTGATCACGGGGGCAACCCGGGGGATAGGTCGGGCAATCGCCGAAGGTTTTACCGCCGAGGGTGCTGACGTTTCCATCTGCGCGCGCGATGCCGAAGCTGTGGCCGGGGCCGTCACTGCCCTGCGTGGCGCGGGCGTGCGGGTCTTTGGGCGGGCGCTTGATGTGGCGGATGCCGAGGCCCTGACCTGTTTCGTCACCGATGCCCATGCCGAGATGGGGCGGCTGGACGGGCTGGTTGCCAGTGCAAGCCCGATGGCCTCGGGCCGCGGGATCGCGGATTTCGATGCGGCCTACCGCGTTGACCTGATGCATACCCGGGCGGCGGTCGAGGCGGCCTTGCCGCTTCTGGAGACGGGCGGCGCGATCACGGCAATCTCCTCGATTTCGGGGATCGAGGATTACGGGTTCGACGGCGTGTCCTATGGCACGATGAAGGCAGCACTCTTCTTCTACGTGAAGTCGCTTGCGCGGCACGTGGCCCCGCGGGGCATTCGGGCGAATGTGGTGTCGCCCGGCACGATCCTCTTTCCCGGCGGCTATTGGGACAAGGTCCGGCTGGATGACCCCGAGGGGTTCCAGGAGAACGTGGACTTCAACCCGATGGGCCGGATGGGCACGCCCGAAGAGATCGCCGATGTGGTTGTCTTTCTGTCGAGCCCGAGGGCCGGGTTCGTTTCGGGCGCGAATGTCGTGGTGGACGGAACCGCGACGATGCGCGTGCAGTCCTAGGGCAGCCCGGGCGCCCAGGGTGAGGTCCGTTCCGGAATGGCTGCAACGCAGGTCCGCTTGCGGACAGCCGAAGCATGAACGCCGCTCTCCAACAGAATTCCAAGTAAAGAGTTTTCATTCCGCCTTGAAAAAGTGCGATTCTGCGCGCCCAATGCTGAAATGGCGCGCGGTTTGGAAACTTTTCTGACGGCGATGGCTATGGGGTTTGGTGGCTGCGGCCCGGCCCTGGCCGATCCCCTTCTGCGCGAGTTTGCGGTCTGCGCGGGGCGTTATTCGGCGCTGGTGGAGCATCAGTGGCTGGTGGACGGCCCGCAATCGGAGGCTTCGGCGGGGACGCGGGACAGCCTTCTGGCGCTGGTCGAGGCGGTGGAAGGTCCGGGAATGGCGGCGACCGTGATGGGATGGCGCATCGAAGCGAAGGTGGCGCAGAAGGCGTTGCTGATGCAGGCGCATTTCGCGCGGGATGCCGTCGCCGAGAAGCGATCACGTGAGCTTTTGCAGGCCTGCGCGGCGCTGGTCGGGCAGGCCTGACGCAGTTTGCCTTTTGACCGCTCGTCGTCAACTTCGTCGCTCCTCGCGGGATAGAAACCGACGAGAAGACGAAGTCGCACGAGGAGGCGTGGTGGCTCAGGCTTTCGCAGGTTTCGCGGCAAGCGTGGCCAGTTCCAGAAGCACGCGGACCGCTGCCGCCATGTCCTGGGCCGAAATCCATTCCAGGGGGCCATGGATCATCTGCATGCCCGTAAAGATGTTGGGACAGGGCACGCCCTTCTCGGTCAGGCGGGACCCGTCGGTGCCGCCGCGGATCGGCAGGGCGAAGGGTTCGATCCCGGCAGCCTTGCAGGCGGCATGGGCGAGGTCGACGGGTGTCATGTCATCCTCGAGCCAGTAGCGCATGTTGCGATACTGCTCGGTGATCGTGCAGGTAATCTTCGCGCGCGGCTCACCGGCCTGAAGGGCGTCGCAGAGCTTTTGCAAAAGCTGGCCATGTGCGGCGAGTCCGTCGCGTTCGAAGTCGCGGAGGAAGATCTTCACCTCGGCCTCAGCGGCGTTGCCGGTCAGTTCGTTGAGATGGAGAAAGCCTTCGCGCCCGTCGGTCGTCTCGGGTGTCCGGGTGGCCTGCGGCAGGGCCGAGATGAGCTTGGCGGCAAGGTTGAGCGCGTTCACAAGCTTGCCCTTGGCCTGGCCGGGATGGATCGAAACGCCGGTGATATGGATCACGGCGGCATCGGCCGAGAAGGTTTCGTGCACCACCTCGCCCCGGTCGGCACCATCGAGCGTATAGGCGAAATCGGCGCCAAGGTCGGTAGGCAGTCGGGCATCGACACCGCGGCCGATCTCTTCATCAGGCGTGAAGGCGATGCGGATTTTTCCATGCGGGATCTGCGGGTTGGCCAGAAGATGCCGGGCAGCGGCCATGACGATGGCGACCCCGGCCTTGTCGTCGGCGCCAAGGAGCGTGCTGCCGGAGGCGGTGATAATGTCGTGACCGGTGCACTGGGCGAGGTAGGGGGATTCCGCGGGGGTGAGGACTAGGTCGGGTGCATCGGGGAAGGTAATCGGGCTGCCGTCCCAGGCTTTGACCACGCGGGGCTTGACGCCTTCGGCGGGAAAGCCGGGCGCGGTGTCGACATGGGCCAGCCAGCCCATCACCGGGGCCTGAACGCCAGCGGTCGCGGGGACGGTGGCAAGCACCACGCCATAGTCGGTCAGCTGCACCTCGGCCGCGCCGATGGCGGTCAACTCCTCGACCAGAAGATTGAGCATCCCGAACTGCCGCTGCGTGCTGGGCGAGGTCTTCGAGCCGGCTTCGGACTGACTGTCGATCGCGGCATAGCGGACGAGACGCTCGGTCACTTCGGCCGAGAAGTCGGGAGTGGTGTCGGCAGGCATGGGGGGCTCCGGGTGCTCGGGCGGCGCGACGGGCGCACCGTCCGACCAGCTTACCCGATGCCGCCCGGGGAGCAACAGGCGGCAGCAGTCGGCGGCGGGGGCGGGGCGAAACCCCGCCCGAAGAGGGTCAGCCGCGGGCGGCCTTGGTGGCGTTGGCCCACCAGAGCACGTCATCCAGCATCGCCTTCGCCGCCGGGGCGATGACGGCTTCGATGTCGGCCAGGTTGCCCGAGCCGCCGAAACCGGCATGGACCTTGAAGAAGTCCGAGCCGCCGATGCGGACGTTGTTTCGGGTGGGGACCATCTGAAGCTCCACGCCGATGTTCTGCAGGTGGCCAAGTGCGTTCGCGCCGCCCATCGAGCCATAGGAGATCGCACCGAAGGGCTTGCGGGCCCATTCGACATAGGCCTGGTCGAGCGCGTTCTTCAGGGCAGCGGTGATCGAGCGGTTGTATTCGGCAAGAACGAAGATGTAGCCGTCGAATTCGCCGACCTTCTTTTGCCAAGCGACAGCCGCGGCGCTTTGCGACGGGGCCCAGGCATTGGACGCGACTTCAGCGAAGAAGGGGAGCGGGTGGTCGCGCAGGTCTACAACCTCGACATCCATGTCGCCGCGGGCTTCGGCCTGGGCCTTGATCCACTGGGTGGGCAGGTCAGCAAAGCGGGTCGGGCGGGTGGAGGAGACGATGATCGCGATTTTCGGTTTGGCCATGATGGTATTCCTTGGGCAGGAGGTTGGTAGCTCGGTCATCCTTATCTGCGGGCAACCGGCCCCCCGCCAATTCCGCACCTTCGCGCCGGACCTGTGCATCGCCGCACGGGGCCGCTTGCCGATGGCCGCCGACGGTGCTTTATCTGGGGCATGAGCAAGCCCAGCGACAACCCCGCCGATCCGTTCAAGAAGGCCCTGGCCGAGGCCACCCGCACCATGGCGGATGACCCGGAGATGACGGTGACCTATTCGGTCGACCCGGCGGGAATGAATGCCGAAGGTGTGCGGCTGCCGCAGGTGAGCCGGCGGATGACGCGGGACGAGGTTCTGCTGGCGCGGGGCACGGCGGATGCCTTCGCGCTGCGCCGGAGATACCATGATGATGCGGTGGCGGCGCGCTATGCCCCGGTCGGGCAGCTGGCGCGCGACATCTTCGACGCGATGGAGAACGCGCGATGCGAGGCGGTGGGTGCGCGGGACATGCCGGGCACCGCCGGGAACATCGACGCCAAGATCGCCAACGAGGCGGATCGCAAGGGATATGGCCAGGTGACGCAGGCCTCGGAGGTGCCGTTGCCGGTGGCGGCGGGGTATCTGGTGCGGCAGATGGCGACGGGGCGGGATTTGCCGCGCGCGGCCGGGCATGCCGCCGACCTCTGGCGCGGGTTTGTCGAGGAACAGGCGGGCGTGACGCTTTCGAACCTTGATCATGTGCTGGCCGACCAGGCCGCCTTTGCGCGGCTGGCGCGGAAGGTGATTGCCGATCTCGGCTATGGTGACCAGCTGGGCGACGACCCGGATGCGCCCGAGGATGAGGCCGGGGACGACCAGGCCGAGGAAGATCAGGACGCACCCGAAAGCGCCGGAGAGGAGCAGGAGGAGAGCGACGACTCCGAGGCCAGCCCCGAGCGGAGCCAGGACGAGCAGCAGGACCAGTCCCAGGCGCAGGTCACGATGGAAGACAGCGCCGACATGGAGCAGGGCGACGAGGCAGAGCTGCCCGAGGGCGAGGCGCCGCTGGAGCCGCCACCCCCTGCCCCGCATTCCGACGCCGACCCGAACTACACCGTCTACACCACTGATTTCGATGAGGAAATCAAGGCGGAGGACCTGGCCGAACCGGCGGAACTGGAGCGGCTGCGGGCCTATCTTGACCAGCAACTTGAACCCCTGAAGGGCGCAGTCAGCCGGCTGGCCAACAAGCTTCAGCGCCGGTTGCAGGCGCAACAGAACCGCAGTTGGGATTTCGACAAGGAGGAAGGCATCCTTGATGCCGGGCGCCTGGCGCGGGTGGTGGCGAACCCGACGACCCCCTTGAGCTTCAAGTGGGAGAAGGACACCGAGTTCCGCGATACTGTGGTGACGCTTCTCCTCGACAACTCGGGCTCGATGCGGGGGCGGCCGATCAGCATCGCGGCCATCTGTGCGGATGTGCTGGCGCGGACGCTGGAGCGGTGCAGCGTCAAGGTGGAGATTCTGGGCTTCACCACGCGGGCCTGGAAAGGCGGGCAGAGCCGCGAGCGGTGGCTGGCGCAAGGCCGGCCGCAGGCGCCGGGGCGGCTGAACGACCTGCGGCACATCGTCTACAAGGCGGCGGATGCGCCCTGGCGGCGGGTAAGGCCGAACCTTGGGCTGATGATGAAAGAGGGCCTCCTGAAGGAGAACATCGACGGCGAGGCGCTGGAATGGGCGCATCGCCGGGCGCTGGCGCGGCCGGAGGCGCGGAAGATCATGATGGTGATTTCGGACGGCGCGCCGGTTGATGACTCGACGCTTTCGGTCAACCCGGCGAACTACCTGGAAAAGCACCTCCGCGACGTGATCGCGATGGTCGAACGCCGCCGCGCGGTGGAGCTGATCGCGATCGGCATCGGCCATGACGTGACGCGCTATTACCAGCGGGCGGTGACGATCACCGATGTGGAGCAGCTTGCCGGGGCAATGACGGAGCAACTGGCGGGCCTGTTCGAGGTCGACCCGAAGAAGCGTGCCCGGGCGGCGGCGGGATTGCGGCGGGCCGGGTAAGGGGAGCTTTCCGCCCCCCTTGTCACTGCGTTCCCAGGTCGTCGGCGTCTTGAACCAATGGCGACGCCGCCGACCTACCCCAATGATATCTGGGCAGAAAGGATGATGCCGGTGTTTCAAAGCTTTGAAAGCCAAGCCTCACCCGAGCAGGGGCCGCCGCGGCTGGCCGCCTTGCGGTCCCGGCTGCGCGAGATGGGGCTGGACGGCTTCCTTGTGCCGCGCGCCGATGTGCATCAGGGCGAGTATGTCGCGGCGCGGGACGAAAGGTTGCAGTGGCTGACGGGGTTCACCGGGTCGGCCGGGTTCTGCATCGTGCTGCCTGAAGTGGCAGGGGTCTTCATCGACGGGCGCTACCGCACGCAGGTGAAGGCTCAGGTCGACCTTGCGTCCTTCACGCCGGTGCCCTGGCCCGAGACGAAGCCGGGGGGGTGGATCCGGGAGCATCTGAAGTGCGGGACCATGGGTTTCGATCCCTGGCTGCACACGGCAGAGGAGATCGAGAAGCTTGAGAAGGCGCTTGAAGGGTCTGGCATAAACCTTTCACGAACATCAGAAAATCCGGTGGACCTGATCTGGGCCAATCAGCCGCCGGCCCCGGTTGGGAAGGTGTTCGTGCATCCCGAGACGCTTGCGGGCGAAGGACATGCCGAGAAGCGGGCACGGCTTGCCGGCGAGCTGAAAACGGCGGGACAGCGGGCGGCGGTGCTGACCCTGCCGGACTCCTTGTGCTGGCTTTTGAACATCCGGGGCGCGGATGTGCCGAAGAACCCCGTGGTGCACGGTTTTGCGATCCTTCACGCGGATGGGAAGGTCGACCTATTCTCGGACCCCAGGAAGTACGACGAGGCCGTGTTGGCGCATCTGGGGCCTGAGGTGTCGCTGCAGGCGCCGGACGCCTTCGTTGCGGCGCTTGGCGCAGTTGCCGGGCCGGTGCGGCTGGACAAGGGGTCTGCGCCCCTTGCCGTCGCCGATCTTCTGAACCGGGCCGGGGTCGAGGTTAAATGGGGCGACGACCCGTGCCGCCTGCCGAAGGCGCGGAAGAACCCGGCAGAGATCGCCGCGACGCGCGAGGCGCATCTGCGCGACGGGGCGGCGATGGCGGAGTTCCTGTGCTGGCTTGACCGCGAGGCGCCGAAGGGCGGCCTGACCGAGATCGCCGTGGTACAGGCGCTGGAAGGGTTCCGTCGGGCGACGAATGCGCTACATGACATCAGCTTCGACACGATCTGCGGCGCGGGGCCGAACGGCGCGATCATCCATTACCGGGTGACGACCGAGACGGATCGCCCCGTGCGGCAGGGCGAACTCCTTCTGGTCGATTCGGGCGGGCAATATGTCGACGGGACGACCGACATCACCCGGACGATTGCCATCGGCGATCCCGGCGATGAGGCGCGCGCGGCCTATACCCGCGTCCTGCAGGGGATGATCGCGATCAGCCGGGTGCGGTTTCCGAAAGGCATCTCGGGTCGCGATATCGACGCGCTGGCGCGTTATCCGCTGTGGCTGGCCGGGCAGGACTATGACCACGGCACCGGGCACGGGGTTGGCGCCTTCCTCAGCGTCCACGAGGGGCCGCAACGGATCAGCCGTCTGTCCGAGGTGCCGCTGGAGCCGGGGATGATCCTGTCGAACGAGCCCGGGTACTACCGGGAAGGCGCCTTCGGCATCCGGCTGGAGAATCTGATCGTGGTGGAAACCGCCCAAGAGCTGGGCGACCGGCGCGCGCAACTGGCGTTCGAGACGCTGACCTGGGTGCCTTTCGACCGCCGGTTGATCCTTGCCGATCACCTTTCGACCGGAGATCGCGACTGGCTGAACGCCTACCACAGGGCCGTGAAGGAAAAGCTTGCCACGCGGGTTTCAGCGCCTACGCTGGCGTGGCTGGAAGGCGCCTGCGCCCCGTTGTGAGGAGATATCGATGGCCGGCGACATCATCATCTCACGGATCCCCGAGACCGTGACGGTCGCGGTCGGCTCGACCTTGCTGGGGAAGAGCACCCGCGCCCTTGAGGTGAAGGAAGGTGCCTATCCGCCGGTGATCTACGTCCCCCGCGAGGATATCGACATGAGCCGCTTGGTCCGGACGAACCACAAGACCAGCTGCCCCTGGAAGGGACAGGCGAGCTATTATTCGATCAAGGGCGATTTCGCCAAGTTCGCAAATGCCGTCTGGTCCTATGAGACGCCGAAGCCCGAGATGGAGATCATCACAGGGCACCTTGCCTTCTACACCGACCGCGTCACAGTCACCCGCGGCTAGCCACCTCGCGGATACGGTCGACCATCGCGCGAAGCCCGTTCGACCGCTGGGCGCTGAGGTGATCGTTGAGGCCAAGCCGGGCAAGCTCGGCCGGGGCATCGACCTTGGCGACCTCGGCCACCGGAAGCCCGGCGTAAAGGGCATGGAGGACCGCGATCAGCCCCCTTACGATCATCGCGTCGCTTTCCCCCTGAAAGTCGAAGCGTCCGTCCGCGATCATGGGGCGGAGCCACACTTGGCTCGCGCAGCCCTGCACCTTCAGGGCGGGCACCTTGAAGCTGTCGTCAAGCGGCGGCATCGCCTTGCCAAGCTCGATCACGTGGCGGTAGCGGTCTTCCCAATCGTCGAGGAAAGCGAAGGTTTCAGCGATGTCTTCAAAGGCTTCGGTGGCCATGGTCCGCCCCTCCTGGATGGGGCTGAGGTAAGCGCAGGAAGACCAAAGGTCCAGCCCAGAGAAGCGCTTTTCAAAGCGCCCCCCATCGGCTACCCAAGGGACGACACATCAGGAACGCTGCCCATGCCCGCCCTTCGCCCCCTGTCCGTCCTAAGCCTCTGCGTCCTTATCGCGGGATGCGGCGGTTTTCGCGACAGCGGATGGAACCCGGCCAACTGGTTCGGCGGGTCCGAGCCGACTGAGACGGTCGTCGTGGTGGATGAGAATGCCGATCCGCGGCCCCTGGTCGAGACAGTGCTGTCGATGACGGTCGAGCCGATCCCCGGGGGGGCCATCGTGCGGGCGCGGGGCCAGACGCCGACGCAGGGCTGGTGGCAGGCCGTGCTTGTGCCGCTGGATATCGACGACCGGGGCGCGCTGGTCTATGAATTCCGGATCGAGCCGCCGCTGGGGGTCACGCCGACGAACACGCCACAGTCGCGCCAGGTTGACGTGGCGATCTACATCTCGGATTTTCGCCTGGACGGGGTGCGCGAGATCGTCGTGCAGGGCGCGACCAACGCCCGGTCGGCGCGCCGCTAACCATACTCCTCGTCGTTCGGCTGCGCCTTCTCCTCGCTGCGGCAGGGGATGGGTCAGAGGCGCACGACCCGCACCTCGTTGCCCTTGGCCGACAAGGCGATCTCGCCCTTGCAGAGGCGCGTCGCATCCTCGCCGAACGCCTCAAACCGCCAGCCCTTCAGGGCCGGCAGGTCGCGTTCGCCGGCGGCGATCAGATCAAGCTCGGCCGATCCGGCGATCAGGCGCGGGGCAACGCCCAGGCTTTCTGCCTTGGCCTTCAGAAGGACGCGCAGAAGGTCGGCCAGCGCCGGGTTCACCTGCATCTGGTCGCGCGGCTGGTCGATGCGCGGCATCTCTTCGGGGCGCATCTCGAGGCCGGCCTTCACCGCGGCAAGGATGCCTTCGGCGATCTCGGGCTTGCGGCCCTCACGCAAGAGAAGCCGTGAGCGGCCGAGTTCCTCGGGCGTCGTGGGGCGGGTCGAGGCAAGTTCGAGGAGCGCGTCGTCCTTCATCACGCGGCTGCGCGGCACGTTCTGGCCCTGGGCATAGGCCTCGCGGAACCGGGCGAGGCATTTCACCACCGCAAGGAAGCGGCCCGAGGTGGTGCGGGTCTTGATCCGCATCCAGGCGTCTTCGGGGTTGACGGTATAGGTCGCGGGGTCGGTCAGGATGGCCAGCTCCTCGGCCACCCATTCGGCGCGGCCGTTCCTCGCAAGCTGCCCGGAAAGCCATTCGTAGATCACCCGCAGGTGGGTGACATCGGCCAGCGCGTAGTCTTTCTGGGCGTCGCTGAGGGGACGATGCGACCAGTCGGTGAAGCGCGAGGTCTTGTCGAGATCGGCGCGGGCGATCTTCTTGACCAGCGTTTCGTAGCCGACCTGTTCGCCGAAGCCGCAGACCATGGCGGCGATCTGAGTGTCGAAAAGGGGCTTCGGGAAAACCCCGCCCTCGACGAAGAAGATCTCGAGGTCCTGGCGGGCAGCGTGGAAGACCTTGACCGTGCCTTCGTGGCGGAAAAGGTCATAGAGCGGTTCCAGCGACATCTCCGGCCCTTCGATCGGGTCGATCAGCACCGCCTCGCCTGCGCCGGGAAGTGCCGCCTGGATGAGGCAGAGGCGCGACCAGTAGGTGCGTTCGCGCAAGAATTCGGTGTCGAGGGTGACATAGGGCTGGGACTTGGCAAGCGCGCAGAAGGCGGCAAGGTCTTCGGTCGTGGTGATCGTGCGCATTGGCCGTCCTTTCGAGCCGCGGGTTCGTCCCGCACCTTTCCTATAGGCTTCGCGCCGAAGAATGGAAAGACCGTGGGTCCGACGGCAACCAAGGGGTCGAGTCAGGGCACGGCGGCGACAGCCGCATGCACGGGGATCGGCGTGTCTTCCGGCCAGTTTTCGGCCGGGGTCCGCGAAGGGTCGAGGCCGGATAAGACGGTCGCCGACCGCGCCAGCGCGACGGCGTGACGTGACAGGGCTTCGACGAGGGCAACCACCTTCGGAGCTTCTGCATCGGCACGGGTGACGATCACAGCAGACACCGCGAAGGTCGGCACGGTGGCTGTCTGGCCCGGATAGGAGCCGGAGGCAATTGACGTTGCGCGGTAAAGGCCCGTCGCTTCGATGCGTTCCCGCGCGGATGGGGAAAGGATCGGCACAAGCCGCGCGCCGCAGTCGGCAATGGCGCGGTTGACATTCGGGTCGGGGTGACCGGAGACCAGCGCCACCACTTCTATGCGACCCGCACAGAGTTCGTCGATGGCGGATGAAACGGGTAGCTCCGTGACCGCAGCGAAATCGGTCAGGGGCATCTCCGCCGCGTCGAGAATCCGCTCGACCGTGGCGCGCCGTCCCGATCCGGGCGGCCCGATGTCGATCCGTTCGGAGGCGAGGTTCACAAGGCCACCGGAGGGCGCAGTCGGCGCGGCGAGAATTGTCACGGTTTCGGAGTAGAGCATGGCGACGCCACGCAGATCGGCAACCTTGCCCGACAGGGCAAAAGGCCCGGTGCCTTCGGTTGCGGCTGTCAGCCAGTCTGACTGGACGATCGCAAAATCCACATCCCCCCGGCCAAGCGCCGTCAGATTGTAGACCGACCCCGGCGTCGCCTCGGGCGAGCACCGCATTACTCCGGGATGGTCGCGGTTCACTGCACGGCAGAGCGCGCGGGCAACCGCAAAATAGTTGCCCGCGACGTCACCGCTGGCGAGGCTGAAGAAACCGCCGGTTTTCAATCCCGCGACGGTGGCATTTTCGGCTTCCTGTTGCGCAAACAGGGGAGGAGCAAGTAATACTGCCGCAAGAAAGATGACTGCCCGCATGTTCCGTGTCCTCCTGTCCTGCCGGACATTGGACATGGCGGCGAGTCGCGCAACGGGAATCGCGCGGCGGACAAGATTTTGGTCGAAGCGACTTTGCGGGGCTGCGGGCGTGCCAGATTTTCTTTACGACATGCCGCGCAACGAAGTGGCCGCCTGGTTCAGTTTCGGCTCGATTGCAGTGGTGTTGCTGGGTCTGTTGGTACTGAAGCCCATCCTGCGGATTTTCGTGCGGGGCGACTCGACCACAAACGAAACGATCAGCATCAGCACGGCGAGCTTCAGCCTTTTCTACGGGCTGCTTCTCGGCCTTCTGACGGTTGCCGCCTACCAGAATCGTGACCGTATCCAGACGGCCATCCTGAACGAGGCGTCAGCAATCGGGGCGGTCTATTCGAGTGTGGCCTCCTATCCCGAGCCTTGGCGCACCGACCTTCGCGAGATGCTGCGCGATTACGTGCAATACACCATTCACCATGATTGGCCCGCGCAAAGCCAAGGCGTGATATCGCAGGGAGGAACCAACCGGATCAACGCATTCGGACAGTGGCTGGCACGTTTCGAGCCGGGAACTGCGGCGCAGCAGGCCCTGCATGGGGCCGCCGTTTCGTCCTTCGAATCGATGAAGACTGCGCGCCAGATGCGGCTGAACGGGGTGAACACCCGACTGCCGCCGGTCCTGTGGTATGCAGTGATGATGGGCGCCGCCGTTTCAGTGCTGGTGCTCCTGCTCATCCGCGCAAGACCGATGGCGCATTTCGTGCTCGCCTCGATCTCGACCTTCTTTCTGGGTGTGATCCTGTTCGTGATCCTTGCGCTTGACGCCCCCCTGCGCGGGCCCGAGGGGCTGTCAGCGCAGCCCTATGTGGACCTATGGAACCAGCAGATGGCCTGGGACGAGTTGCGAGGGTAGCGGATGGCAGAGTTTTCCGTCCGCGAAGTGGAAGGCATGCGCCAGATCAGGGTCGATCTGGCGGATGGGTCCTTCCGCGCTCGGCGTGGGGCGCTTTCGAACATGACCGGAGCGGTCGAGATGATCCCGCGGCTGCCCGGGCCGCTGGAATTCATCCGCTCGCTTTACAACGACGAGGCCCGCATCCGCCCCGAGTACCGGGGGACGGGCAGCGTGCTGCTTCAGCCTACCATGGCCGGCTATCACATGATGGACCTTGATGGCGAAAGCCGCTGGATCCTTGAACCGGGCGTCTACTGGGCCTCGGCGGGCACGATCCGTCTGGGGCTGGCGCGCGATCCGATCTGGACGTCGTTCTTCCTTGGCGATGGTTTCCTGAACTGGAAGACCTCAATCTCGGGCGTGGGTCGCGTGGTCTTGCGCACCCCTGGCCCGGTGCAGGAGGTCGAGGTCAATGACAGCGTCTTCCGCGCGCAGGGGCGGATCATCCTTGGCCGGACTGCCGGTCTGAAATTCGGAAGCGCCCTGCCCGCGCGTTGGCCGCGCAGCATGTGGTCCGGCCAGCAACGGCTGCGGAAGCTGACGGGGACCGGCAAGGTGCTGGTATGCTTCACTCCGTACTGGCGGAGCTTTCTTTACCAGCAGGCCACAGGGACCGACCTTGAACGCTCGCTCCTGGAATGAGCCTAACCGAGGAGGATCGGGGTCCGGTCGCCGGTCGCAAAGCGCCTCAGGACGGCCGGGTACAGGCGATGCTCCTGTCCAAGGACGCGGGCGGCAAGAGTTGCTGCCGTGTCACCCGGCTGGATCGGCACCCGGGCCTGACCAAGGATCGGGCCGGCATCGAGTTCCGCCGTGACTTCGTGGACGGTGCAGCCGGCCTCCTGGTCGCCCGCGGCAAGGGCGCGGGCGTGGGTGTGGAGGCCCGGATACTTCGGCAGAAGCGAGGGGTGGATATTCAGCATCCGGCCTTCATACCGGCGGATGAAGCCGGGGGTGAGAATCCGCATGAACCCGGCCAAGCACAGGATGTCGGGCCGGGCGGCATCGATATGGCGGGAGAGCGCGGCTTCGAAGGCTTCGCGGTCCTTTCCGAAGGGGCGGTGATCAACCGCGGCTACGGGGATGCCAAGGGGCGCGGCCTTCTGGAGCCCCCCTGCGGTCGGGTCGTTTGACGCGACAAGGACGGGTTCGGCATAGCCGCCCTGCCCCATGTCCCGCACCAGCGCCAGCATGTTCGAGCCACCCCCGGAGATCAGGATGGCGACGCGCTTCACAGGAGGCGGCCCTTGTAGATGACCCCCTGCCCTTCGACGATCCGGCCAAGGCGGGTGACAGTCTCGCCTTCGCCTTGCAGAAGCGCGGTCAGCGCGTCTGCACGATCTTCCGCCACGACAAGGATCATGCCGATGCCGCAGTTGAAGGTCTTGAGGAGTTCCGGTTCGGACATGTTCGCGGTCCGGGCCAGCCAGCGGAAGACGGGGGGCAGTTGCCAGGCCCCGAGGTCGATCTCGCAAGCAAGGCCATCCGGCAGGACGCGGGGCGGGTTCTCGGTCAGCCCGCCGCCGGTGATATGCGCAAGTCCGTGGACGCCACCTGCACGGACGGCGGCGAGGGCCTGTTTCACGTAAAGCCGGGTGGGGGTGAGAAGCGCCTGGCCCAGCGTGCCGCCCGAGAAGGGCGAGGCCGCGTCCCAGCCGAGGCCGGAAAGCTCCACCACCTTGCGCACGAAGCTGTAGCCGTTGGAATGGACACCGCTGGAGGCGAGGCCGAGCAGGACATCGCCCTTCGACACGTCGCGGGGAAGGTCCTGTCCACGTTCCATGGCGCCGACGGCAAAGCCCGCGAGGTCGAAGTCGCCCTTGTGATACATGCCCGGCATCTCGGCCGTCTCGCCACCGATGAGGGCGCAGCCCGAGGCTTCGCAGCCCTTCGCAATGCCGGTGATGATGCGGGTCGCCTGATCGACCTCCAGCTTGCCGGTGGCGAAATAGTCAAGGAAGAACAGGGGCTCGGCCCCCTGGCAGACAAGGTCGTTCACGCACATGGCGACAAGGTCGATCCCGATCGTGTCCACGTGGCCGGTGTCGATGGCGATCCGCAGCTTGGTGCCGACGCCGTCGGTCGCGGCGACGAGGATCGGGTCCTGGTAGCCGGCAGCCTTGAGGTCGAAAAGCGCACCGAACCCGCCAAGCCCGCCCATCACGCCGGGGCGGGCGGTGGCCTTGGCGGCGGGCTTGATCCGGTCGACCAGCGCATTGCCGGCATCGATATCCACGCCTGCATCCGCGTAGGTCAGACCGTTGTGCCCCTTCGCCATCGCCCGCTCCCTAGCTGCCCGCGGCCCGCATACGCGTTTCCGCAAGGCTGTGCAATAAAGCCCGAACGCTTGACCGCATCGGCGGTTCTGCTAGGCAAGCTAAGCTACGGGCCTGTAGCTCAATTGGTTAGAGCAGGGCGCTCATAACGCCTTGGTTGGGGGTTCGAGTCCCTCCGGGCCTACCAGCATACCCATACCCGGTTCCCTTCCACCCGGATCTTCCGAACACGGTCACGCGCCGGGATTGAGCAAGCCTGTCCCTTGCGCCCGAAGGTATGCCGCGCCTCTTTCACTCCCAGTCCTGCGAAACCGCCGGCCAGGCACGACTTTCCGGCATGGCACGCACCGCCAGGAACGAAGCAACGACCGGTCGCGTCCTGGCCTAGAGCGAGGCCAGGATGAGCGGGAACTTCAACACGGGCTCTTCTTCGTCCGCTTGTACCGCCGAGCCGAAAGTCTGCGAGAAGAGCGGCGTCACGACCCCAGGGTCCCCGATGTTGCGCAGGAACGAGTTGACCATGATCTGCGTTTCGGCCCCGACCCCGAAGACGAAACCCTGTCCGCCGTTGAGACTGACACCGCCGAGCCGCCGGTTGAGCGGGAAGACATGCTGGGTCACAAGCTCGATCTCGTCGGACAAGTCGAACGAAATCTTGCCGGTCACCGGACGGGTTTCCCCCGGCTCGAAGCGCCAGGCCAGAACCTGAGCATCGGCACTGGTATCAAGGTCGCGATAGACGATGGTTGCCAGGAGGTCGAAGGTCCGTTGACGGAACCAGACGTCGCCGTTGATGACGATATCCTCTCCGATCAGGCTTGGACCTGCCGTGGTGACCTGACCCGACCCGATCCTCGCGAACTCGATCACGACTTCGCCGCTGGCGGTGCTTTGCGAGGGATCCTCGGGCCGAAGCTTGGCGAGCAGCCGACCCTGCAGCAGCGGACCGACATCCGCGAAGGGATCGGTCACGGTGCTCAGTGGCCCGTCACCGATGACATTCACATCTGTCCGCGCGAAGCCCGCGCCGGTGTCGTCAGCCAGACGCAGCCGCAGTCCATCTTCAGGCGTCACGTCGTAAAGGTTGACGTCAAGCACATCGGCATAAAGCTCGGCCCGATCACGGACGCTGCCCAACCCAAGCCGTACGAGCGACCCCTCACCCACTGCCCGCATGGAAAGGCGCGTCGGGGAAGGAACCGTGTAGACGCCGTAGCGCGTGGGCGCGGTGTCGACGAGTGCCAGACCCATCTCGTCCGCGATGTCGATGGCGGTGCGGCCGATCAGGTTCACATCGAGGGTGCCAATCGCCTCGAGAGACATGCTGCCCCTTGCCCCCAGCACGCCCGCCGTCATCGAGCCGGATGCCACCCGGATGGTCGCATCGCCTTCAAGCGACGCTCCAAGGGCAAGCCGCAGGTTTCCGGCGCGTTCGGTATAGTCGAGCGCGTCACGCGACAGGAGCCAGACCTCTGCACCCGGAGCCGTGTCCGCCCGCATCGTGGTGCCGAGAGCCTCGCCACCAAGGCGCCCGCCGAAGGCATAGAGCTTCAGGACCGAACCCACGACCACGGGATCGTCCCCAAGAAGCGAACCGCCCGAGCCGATCACCACCGTGCGATCGGGCCCAAGAGCTTCGGCCCGGCGGAGGAGCGTGTCTCCGCCGGTGAAGAGATCGACATTGCCGTTTTCGGCAACGATCTGATCGACCGTGATGTCGTCTTCCTCACGCAGGTGGATCGCCCCCTCTTCGGTGACGCTGTCCAGGCGGGCAACCTGGATGCGCAGGCCAGTCGGGCCGGTGTTCAGTACCGAACCAAAGCGCAAGGTTGCCAGGGCACCGTCCGTATTGGCCTGAACCAGCGGCCTCGGCTGTGCGCCCACCGCAAGCTGTCCGCCGACCTCGAAGCGCAGCGCCGAGGCAGTGTCGTTCATTGTGCGGATCAGGTTGTTATCGCCGATCGTCGCATCGGTGGTGACGGCCAGCCGCAGCGTCCCGCCACCTGTCCCGACAGTCACGCCGCCTTCGGTAGCGAGTTCGCCGTCGACGCCGACGTCGACATTGCCTTGCTCCGAGGTGATGTCCGCCTGCAACCGCATGTCTTCCACCCGCATCAGAAGCGCACCGGTCTGTGTCGTGATGCCGGATCCGGGCTGAACATCCGTCAGTCCGTTTTGCGAGATCAGGTCGAGCGCCCCGGTCCCGTTCAGCGTGATGAAGTCCACGTCGACGTCGCGGTCGCGCAGGAGCAGCCGGGCATCGCCGTTGACTAGGGTTTCAGCCTGGAACTCGGCGACCGTCAGGTCGACCCTCGCGACGCCGCCCATGCCGCGGCCGGAGATGAGCTCGGCCCGCTCGGCGATGATCCGGCCATCGGTCAGGTCGCGCCCGGCCTCGAGCTGGGTGAGTGCCACCGACTCGGCAAGGCCGACCGACAGATCAACCGCTGCGAAGACATTGGTGACCGAAGCGGTGTTCGCGTTCATCAGCGCGTTTTCCAGCCGCAGGCTGCCGATGTCCCGCAGCCAGAGCGAGGTGTCCCGATCTTCTGCGTCACGGTCCATCGCGGCATAGTCCAGCACCGCGAGGTCTGTGATCACCGGGTGGTCCGACGTGCCGAACGTTGCGTTCGTCCGCACCTCCAGAGTTCCGCCGGCAAAATCGGTGCCAGTGGACAGGCTGGTGTCGATCCCGTCAGGCAGTTCCAGCCGCAGCGTGGCCCCGGTTCCGAAGGTGACGGTGTTCTGCGCCAGAAGCCGCAGCAGGGTGCCCGTTTCCATCACGATCCGGCCACCGCCGGAGAACCGCGCGCTTTCCAGTGGCAGGTCGGAGAAGGACTTGATGTGGGCATCACCTGTGCGGGTAATCAGCCGGGCGGTGGAGCCGACCGTATCGTCCATCCGGAAGCCCAGAAGCTGGGCGGCAGTACCGATGGAACCGCCGTCCAGAAGCAGGTCGCCGCCGGTGATGATGCGCGGAACGTCGGCGACAAGCACATCGGTGATTGCACCCGAGGCGATCAGCGATACCGGCCCGCGCGAGAAGACCTCGCGCAGAGGCAGGTTCGAGACCGGCGCGCGAACGTGGACCCCGACCCCGGCGCGAGCGGTCAGCGAGCCGCCCTCGATGACGTCGACCGAAAGCGGCCGGTCCAGCGCACCGATGCCACCGTCATTGCCCGCTTCGAGGATGATGATCTGGCCCCGTACGGCTTGGCTTCCGGCGCCGGCGTTGTCCGCCATGTTGCCCGAGATGCGCAGGTCGACCCGACCGGAGCTTTGCACGCGGTTGATGGTGGCCGGCGTCTCGGCCGCCATGAACACTTCCTGTGTGCCGGCAATCGCCCGCAGCGAACCCAGCGAGTTTCCGCTGGCAAGGTCGACGGCCTCGAAGGCAAAGTCGAAGTTCTCGTTACGGCGCACGCGGATTTCATTGCTCGCCTCGTCGATCACGATGTCCTGCTTTTCAGCCGTGAACAGGACTTCGAGGTCGGCATCGCTGAGAGCGGACCCACCTGAGATGACGTAATCCGGGATCAGTTCGCCGATCGATGTGCCCGCAATCAGCGTGATGTTCCCGGCCGCACGCACGTTCGGGTCTTCGACACGGATGTTGGTATCGCCGGTCTCGGTCACCCGGACAAGGCTGGACCTGACAGAGCGCTGCAGCGATTCCTCGCTCCAGGCAATCGTGTCAAGGTAAGCCGGGTCCACATCAGCCGCGGTGACGGTGATCCGCCGCTCGGGATCGTAGACCGTTTCGGTGGCATTCCAGGCAGCAAACAGGGCCTGGCGTTCTGCCACATAGGCGGCGATGCGCGCATCGTCCCAGCCGGGGATCACAGTGCCGTTCTCGAGCGTGACCGACTGGCGGAGCGAAGCTTCCAGTGCGGGGTCAAGAACGTAGTCTGCGCTGGGACCGGTGCCGCGCTGCGCCCAGTAGGCGTGATAGAGCGCGGTCCGTTCCGATCCGATGTTTGCCAGAAGCTCATCGGTCCGGCGGGCAATTGCATCGGCCCCGTACAGGCCGATCTCGTCGCCCCAGAGACGCTGGAGCTCTGTAAGCGTGCGGATATCGCGCGTCTCGTTGTTGTTACGGTCGAGGATCGCGCCGTTCCGCGCAATCAGTGCGACGTCGCCTGTCGATGAGACCACTTCGCGCACGCCAAGATCGCCGGTCGTCTCTTCGATGAAGATGCTGTTGCGGGCCGTTGCCGTCAGGTTGCCGCCCTGGGTGTCGATGCGGAACGGCTGCGCTTCGGATGTGCCAAGGCCGCCGTCCTGCGCGGTCAGGTTGATGTCCGAACCCCGTACGATGCTGCCTGGCCCGATCTGCAGAATGCTGCCCTGCGCGGTCAGAGTGATCGAGCCGACCTGGGCAGTCGAAACCCCAGCCGGACGCCGCAGCGTCTCGGCCGAAATGATGTTCATGTTGCCGTTCTGCTCGCGCACGTCGATCCGGTCGCCTGCAAGCAACTGCAGGGTCCCGTTCGCGGTCTGGTTCATCTGGAATGCGCCATCAATCCCGCGGATTGACCCGTTCACCGCCGACAGGACCGTATCAGAGGTATTCAGGATCACGTTGGCAGAGCTGGTCAGGATCGAGCCGCCGGTCGATGTGACATTGGTCGTGCCGAGTTCGTTGATGACCGAACGCGAGAAGATCACGTTGCCGGCACTGGTCACGTTCATCTGGGCCTGATCCGATCCGTTGAAGTAGATCGAGATCGGATAATCGGCCTTAAGGCGATGTTCGTACCGTGTGACGCGGATTTCCCGGAAGTTCCGTTCAAAGTGCTGCCAGCCGGAGCCAAGCTTCCACCACCTGACCGAGTCATGGGTCTTGCGCTCTTCTTCCGTCGGACCCGACTCCTGGACGAAGTAGTTGCTGCGCACGGCGTAAGCATAGTCGCCGCCTGGAAGCGAGTCGCCGACATAGGGAGCGCGGCCCAAGGCTTCGGTCACGTTCCTCGTATTGACGTTGACATTCACCTTCTCTTCGGAACGGGTGCCCCTGATCCCGATGATGACCAGCACCTCGCGGCGGTTGGTCCACGTCGTGGTGGTGCGTTCGGCGGTAACATAGATCAGGTCGCGATTTTGCGTGGGGGTGTAGGTCGAGGACCGTCCGCCGTCCGCCGTCGAGGTCGACACAAGATCGCCGGGACGGATCAGAGTAACAAGAACATCGTTCCCGTCCGCATCCTCACCGACTTTCACGTTGTAGGCCACGTTCCCGATGGCGCCCGTGTTGTTGTAGACTTCAAGCACGTTGCCCTTGCGGACGAAATCCGTGATCAGGAAGCCCCG
Source organism: Tabrizicola sp. T46 (assembly GCF_057219895.1). Taxonomy (NCBI): domain Bacteria; kingdom Pseudomonadati; phylum Pseudomonadota; class Alphaproteobacteria; order Rhodobacterales; family Paracoccaceae; genus Tabrizicola; species Tabrizicola sp. T46. Next base: position 931,190 of record NZ_JBXVVV010000002.1, on the reverse strand, counting down.
ACCAGCCACTTGGCGAGAGGTGTCGGTGATGCGGACAAGACCGGCAAGGCCGCGAGTTGCATCGGTTTCCCCACCAAGGTCGATGCGGCGGATGACAAGATCGGTCGTGGCCGCGCTGTTGATGTTCACCCGACCGAACCCGTCCAGCGCTTCGATCCGGCCGTTTCCGGTCGAAATGATATTGCCGGTGATCATGACCGTGCCGCCGCGAACGAACATGTCGTCCAGCTCGATCTGGTCCGTATCGAAGTTGTAGTAGACCTTCACGTTCGTGTTGGTCGTGATGTTGGCACTGCGTGCAACACGCTCGCTTGCAGGGAAGGCGGTGTCGTGGATGAGAACGCGACCCGAGCGGCCATTCTGCAGCCGGAGGGCATCCAGTTCCGCCTCGATCCCCGCCAGGATGGTCACGTCGAAGGTGCCGGTCCCGGCCTGGATCAAGCCGTTGATGTTCAGCACGTCCGAGGTGATGTAAACGTTCCGGCCCGCCTTCAGCGCGCCCTCGGTCGGAAGCACGACGAAGTTGGTCGGCACAAGGACCGGACCGGTGAAGGCCGCACCAAGGCTGGATACTGCGCGCGTATAGAAGGGGTTGAACCGCAGTTCGTCCTGTCGGGCAGCGAAGTAGTTTCGATACTGCCCTTCCGGTGAGCCGCCGATGTTGCGCACACCAGGCTGGTAGCCGATGAATACGTCATTGTTGGCCGTCACCCGGATGGTGCGCGCCGAAACATCCCCACGGATGTCGACGGAGCCGGCGTTCGAATTCACGAAGGCTTCGCCGCGCAGGTTGAGCAGGTTGCCGCCAAGAACGATCGTGCCGTCGCCCCGCGCGTCGGTGTCAGGCGTGAAGGTCACCACCTCGATTTTCGGCTCGCCGTCGTTCTGGCCCGAGATCATGTTGAAGGCATAGGGGCCCGGGCGGCTGTTGGACTGGATCCGGACGTCGTTCGTGTTGTTGACCAGGACCCCGTTCATGGTGATCCGGCCGCCCTCGGCCGTCGGGATCGTCATGTCGTCGGTTTCAAGCCAGGCGCCGCTTTCCACCCAAACCTTGATCAGGGCATCGCCGGGTGCGTTCAACTCGCCCGTCGTGGTTCCCTGGACATAGTCTGCTTCAAGGATGATGTTGCCTTCGACGGCCAGGATCGGGCCAAGTTCGATCCAGTCCACAAGAAGGCCAGCGACCCCGGACTGGCGCTGCTGAAGGGTGGCAATCTCGGAAATCCAGGCCTGACGGGCAGGGTCGGTGCTTCCGATCCGGAGGCCAGTTGCCGAGTCGAAGATATCAGCCGAGGAATTGGTCAACGATGGATTGTTGAGATAGCCGTTCAGCTCGTTGATGCGGTTCTGCAGGTCAACGGACGGTGCAACGTTGCGGGTGATGGTCCAGGTGATGTCCTCCGCCCATTCGTCGTCGTAGAAGAGGGTCGGGTTTGCCGCCTGACGGGTCTGGCTGTTGAGGACCCGGTAGTTGCCAAATGCATCAAGCCCAAGGATCAGCACCTGCTTGTTGCGCGATCCTGCCCGCACCTTGCCGTTCACAAGGATACCGTCGTTCGAAAGGTCCGTACTGGTGCCGGTTTCGATGTCCAGGCTGACGTCATCCGCGCCCACAAGGTCACCAAGGGCATTGGCAATCTCGGCGGCGGCCTGACGGTACAGGTCCTTGCCGCGGCCATATCCAAGGACATCGCGCTGACCGGCGACCGAGAGAAGATAGACGTCGCGCACTGCGACGACATTGGATCCCTGCCCGATGTCGACAAGTGAAACCGTGTTGGCCGTCGCGTCGGCGACCGGGTCGATGTTGATCGGGAACGCGGTCTTGTTGAAGGCGCGCGCTTCGGCCCGGATCTTCACGGACTGGACCGAATCCTTGACGTAGCCAGCCATGAGCCGGATGTCGTCCAGCGACTCAAGCGCCGCCCCGGACGTCAGCCGGATCACATTGGCAGCGTTGTAGGTTGCGCGCGTGAGCGAGGTCGCGGCCCCTGCCAGCCCGTAGGACGTGCTGTCGACCTCGGACCGCAGATCCGCATTGCCGCCGTTGTAGATCGACAATTCGCCCAAGGACAGCAGTGTCGCCGCACCGATTGTGACGGTCGCGTTGTTCGAGTTCACGCGGACATTCGAATCCCCGATCGGAACGGCAACCGCGCCGCCGGCGTCAAGGAACAGCCGATCCGACAGCGCCATGTCGGTGGTGATCCCGATGTTGAAGAAGCCCGGGTTGAAGGCATCGCCGGTCTGAATGATCTCGGCCCCGTTCGCGATACGAAGATCGGTGGTCGCATCGACCGTGACCCGCGAAATCATGGCGGGGACGTCGATTGCCCCGCCGGAAGCCGACTTGATGTTGTAGGCGCGATACGGACGGATGAGGCGGTTGCCGGCAGAGATATCGAAGTTTCGGGCGGCCAGATTGGCCTGGCCTCCGATTTCCGTAGTGACGGTCGACAGGACCGTGGTCCGTGCGTTTGCTCCCGAAGCGCCGATGAGAGCACCCGCGCGGTTGTCGAGCACACTGTCGACGGTAGCCGTCTGGGCCGCAGAAATCACGACAGAGCCGGTTTCCGACATAACCGTCGTCTCGCCGACGGTACCGATCCTGGTCTCGGTCAGCGTGCGCCCGGTGACGAAAGCTTCTGCGCCCGATCCCTGAATCAGACCGCCCGTGCCTGAGGACAGGTCAACCGCCATGTCGGGCGCGTTGCTGGTCGTGATCGTGACCGTCCCGCGCGCCAGGAGCATGCCGCTTTCAACGGTCGTGACCACCGAGGCGGTGCTGCCGGTCGACTGGCCGGTCCGGGCCATGACAAGACCGATGGTAGCAAGACCGAAAGATTGTCCATTGGCGATGGCGCGGCTGCTGGCCGCCGCAGCGTCGCTGAGGATCGTCAGGCTGGTGCCTGCAAGGATTTCGCCGCGCAGGGTGGTCGACACGGAGTAGTCAAGCCAGGCATTCGCCTCGGATCCGTTTCCGGACAGAATCCCGCCGGAAGACGAGTTCGCCTCGGCACGGGCATTCGTGCCAAGTGTGGCGTCGATCCCGGTCGTAAGGTTGACCACATTCGCCGTGATCGTGCCGCCGGCAAGCGTCGTTGCCACGGTCGAAGCAACACGGGCGGTGGCGACCGAGGCCCCGATCGCCCGTCCGCCGGCAATGGAAACACCTCTTGCCTGTGCATCGGCACGTGCGCTGCTCCGGTTGGAAAGCGCAAAGCTGGATGCATCGACGGAAAGATTGGTCAGCGTGATCCGCTGTTCACCACGATTCACGGCAACCGCTTCGGCACCATTGCCACCGAAGAAGAGCCCACCCGATGCCCCTTGGGACGTGGCCCTTACCAGACTTGCATCGCGGGCAGTCAGGGACACGTTAGTCGCAGCAATCCGGCTGCCGGACGCACCGCCGATGCTGATGACGGTACTGCCCTGGTTCCCGACGCGAGCGCTTGCAACCCCGACACCGCCGGTCAGACTTGCGGAAAGGTTGTAGACCTCGGCCTGCACCCTGTCGGTTCGTTCTGCCAGCATGGTCACGGACTGTGACCGTTGGCCAAGCGACCCGGCGAAGATCGTTCCGGTTCCGGTTTCGATGCGGGCGCCCGCGTTGGCCGAAACCGAAGAAACTCCCGCCGATGCACTGAAGGTGATCGACCCGGCCATCGACGCAACCCGGCTGTTCACGGCAAGTCCGCCCTCAAGGCCGGCAACACGGGCAGAGAGGTTGGTTGCCCGATCGCTGCGGATGCTCACATTGCTCCCCAGACGCACGGCGCTGTCTGTCTCGACTGTCACCACGCCGACCGCAGCGGAGATGCCGACAAATCCGCCGGCGAGGCTGCCGACATTCTGCACGACCCGCAGTTCGGCAAGGCTGGACAGTGTAAGGTTGCCGGACGCTTCCAGCGCGGCACGGTCGCCGACGGAGACGCCGATGTCATCAATGGCTGGCGAACCGGTCACGTTGATGCCCTGCCGCGCCGCGACCAGGCGGGTGCGGACGTCCGAGCCGCCCGCATAGGCGGCAATGTCCGAAGCGCGCCCTTCATCGGAGGCGGAACCCGTATCCTGATCCTGGTTCAGGCTGGACTGCACGCGGCCAAGGTTGCTGTCGCGGTCCGACCTGCCATCGGCGGAATGGCCACCCATCTCGATCACGGATAGCGCGGCGGAAAGCCCGCCGATACCGATCCCGGCCACACCGACAGTTGAACCGACATCGCGCCGTGCAATCGCCTCGGCGGTCAGGGCGCCCGTCGCGCGAAGCCGCGTGTCCGCTCCGATCCTGACCGAGGTGTTCGCCGCGAAGTTCACATAGTCGAGCGAGGCACCCGCCCCTACGGCCCCGGCTCCGATGCTGCCGGCCAGTCCGCGGATGGTGGTGGTCTCGTTGGCGCGAAGCGTCAGGTTGCCCAGCGGGACACCGCTGGCCAAGGTACCGGCACGCAGCGAGCTGTTGGTGCCGACATCGACCTTCGTCGTCGACTTCACCAGGTTGACATTCGCCGCAAGAGCAACCCCTACAAGCCCCCCGGCGGCGCTGGCCGCATAGGCTTCGGTCGTGTTGGTCGTGTCGGCCTGCAGGGTCAGGTTGCGCTGCGCCGCAAGCAGGCTGATGACGGTCGACGGATCGCCGGCGGAAGCTGTTGGATCCGCCGTTTCTGCGACCACGATTTCGGAGGTCGAGTCGAGGACGTTCACAACGAAACCGCCTGCAACCCCGACAGTCCCGACTGCAGCACCCGCAGCCACGTTGAAGACATCGTTCGTGGCTGTTGTTCCCAGGCCGAGATCGCGTCCGGCATCAATCTGGGACCCGCGCACGGCGACCCTGGCCGTCGTCTCGATGATGTTCAGATCGACGCTGCCGGCCACGCCGACCCAGCCGCCGCCGATACCCAGCACCCAGCTTTCCAGGGTGGTATCTGCGCCGGCATTTGCCCGGATGTCCCGCGCCGCAGCCACACTTGCAAAGCCAAGCTCGACCTCAGCCGTGCTGTCGATCAGGTTGTTGCCCGAAGCCGCCCCGACAGAGACACCGCCACCGACCGCCACGCCAACGGTAAAGGCGTCGATGTCGTTGCGCACATTCGCGCGCAGGATGGTGTCCTGTGCCGCGTTTGCGGTTACGGTTCCGCCAAGCCGCGCAAGATCGGCATCCGAAACCGTGCCCTGCACTTCGGTATTGACTTGCGCTCCCTTGTCCGAACCATCGCCGCCGATCCGCACCCTTGCTTCATCGGACACGATGTTGAAGGTCAGAAGACCCGAGACGGCGGCCACCAAACCCGCAGCAGCGTTGACCGTCACGACGTCGATCGTCGTGTCGGCAAACGCATCGAACCCGGCCCCACGGAAGGTCCCGAGACGGACATCCGTCAATGCCGTGTCACCCAGCGCGGACAGGCGGGACTGGTCCTCGATGCCCGCGGTCACGACGTTGGCCGTCTCGTTCACCGAAACCGCAACCCCGATCCCCGCAGACCCGACCGAGAAGTTCAGGTTCAGCGCGGATCCGCTGGACGCGCCCTGTTCGAGGTCGTCTTCGCTTCCTGACAGTGTAACGACGTTCGTCCCGGAGGCGCGCACGATGGCACTGCCGCGCGTCACGATATCCGAACCGCCGAACTCCGTTTCCGCTCCGGTGTTGCGGATCAGGGCCGAGACCGTGTTCCTCGCACTGTTTCCGACACCGGTTCCTACCACCGCAACGCCCACGGTCCCGGCACCACCGACCGCTATACCGGACATCGCCGTCCGGGCATCGGCCTCGATGACCACATTGCCCTGCGCGCGGACGGTCGTCGCGTCCACATCGGCCAGAACCGTCATCCGGGAGACGTTAGTCGTGATGCCCATACCGACCGAGGCAAAACCGCCAATCGCCAGCGCACCGGCGTTCGCGCTGAGCGTGTTGTCGACCGCGGCATCGACCCTGAGATCATTGGCGTAAAGCGTCGACCGGCGGACCGCAGCGGTCATGCTGCCTTCGGCGATGTTGATCGCGACACTGCCTCCGAAAGCACCCTTTCCACCGCCGGACGCGGCAGCGACGATCGAGTCAAGCTCGATGTCACCGGTTGCCAGGACTGCGACGTTGCCCGCACCCACCAGGGGACGCGCCGGATTGGTCGCGACAGCCAGGGCAGTATTCACCTGAACTTCCGCGACTGACGCTTCGGCAGTGTCCGAAAGAACTGAAACCCCGAAGGCCCCACCGACACCGGCCACGCCGCCGACCGCAACGACGCCGGCCAGAGCTTCAATCCGGCCGGTCTGGGTGACGCCGACCGTCAGGTCCCCACCGCCTGTCAGAAGTGTCGCCCCGACGACACCGCCAGTTCCGTTCGTATCCGCTCCGATGGCCCGGGCCAGCACGGTCCGCTCGAAAACATTGACGAGGATGGAGCCCGCCCCGCCGACGGTCCCTGCGCCACCAAGCGCCACGCCGAGGGTGCTGATCGTCCCGGTCTGATTGGCGGCAACGCGTACATCGGCGCCATTGGTCCGGGCTGTGACGCCTTCCGGGATGACGAGCTCGGCCTCGGTCCGGCCAAAAAGAAGATTGACGCCGATTCCGACGCCCACGCCGACGTTGCCGCTGGCGGCAAGCGTTCCGGCGAAGGACTGGATGGTCGAGGTCTCATTCGCCTCGATCTCGATACCGGCAACGTCGACGTCCGATGCAGACAGAGCAAGCCGCGCGCGGGTGATATCGTCCGTTGCGGAAAGGTCGAGCGCCGTGTCATAGCCGCCCCGGGTGCCAAGTGCGGCAAGGGCCGAGTCGCGTTCGTCCTCGACAGTGTCGACGCCATCGCCGATCGGGTCGTCCGTTTCGCCTGCGCCCGGTTCCGAGGCGGCTGGCGTAGAGGTGACCGGGACACTTGGTCCGGCAGCCGGCGGCTTGCCGATCTGGGTGTAGACAAACGAACCTGCAACGGCGTTTGTGCCAGAAAAGCCTCCCGCAACGGCAATTGCGTCGATCGTCGCATCATTCGTGGCCGTGACGTTCAGCGCCCCGCCAAAGACCCGTGCGTTGGCCACAAGGTCCGCAGTCACGGTGTCCTGGATCACGGCAATGGTGATCGCGGCACCGACGGCCGTGCTCCCGGACCCGGCCGCCGCGCCGGAAAGGATGCGGATGGTGCTCGACTTGTCGGCAGCCAGCGTGATGTCCTGACGATTGGCCGGAACAGCCGGCTGGCCTCCAACCGGAGCAACCGCCTCGGTGCCGGCAACAAGGCTCGTGCCAGCCGCGGTGACCCGGGTTTCGTTACCGATGTAGCCGATGGCAATCGAGCCGGAGACAGCGGTACTGCCACCCGAGACGGCAAGTCCGAGCGCCAGGGATTCAATCAGCGCATCATTCGTCGCCAGGAGTGACAGCCCGCCGCTACCCGAAGACAGGTCGGCGTTGTTCGCAGCGACCAGCGTGTCATTGGCGATCACATTGGCGGCGATTGCTGCGCCGACACCGGTGCCGCCGACCGACAGCGCGACGCCGCCGGCAAGGCTGCGGATCGTCAGTTCATCGGTTGCCGAGAGCAGCAGGTCTTCGCCGGCTGCAAGCCGTGCGGCATTGGCGCTGACGCGCGTCAGGCCGGTGCTGACGTTGACAGTCGCGGCCCCGCCGATCGAGGTATTCTGCGAGGCCGAGACCGCCACTGCGAGGGTTTCGATCACGCCGGTTGCCTCGGCGGTGGCGGTGATATCGCCCGTGCGCGTCGAGATATCGGCCCCGTCAAGATTCACAAGCGTATTGTTTGCGATCAAAAGGTTAAGCGTCGCAGCAAAGCCGCCCGCGCCGCGGCCCGAACCGGCGACCCCACCACCCAGGCTGCGGATGGTCCGGTCATTGGTGGCACGCAGAGTCACACTCCCTGCATCGGCAATGGTGCTTCCAGCCGCCGATGCGGTCAGGTTGGCCGTGATGGTGTTGCCCGAGAGCCCCACGCCCACGCCGGTGCCTTCGGCCGAGACAGCCCCGGCCACAGCGATGGTGCCGATCAGGCTGGTGCTTTCCGCCGAGATGGTCACTGCGCCCAGAACCGGCGCCGGTGTCCCGGACGGCGCTCCGGCCGGCACATCCCGGGCCATGACGTCGGTGTTCACCACCTCGGCCCCCGACGTGACGACAATCACGTTGGCGGTCAGCGCACCACCGACTGCTGTCTTGTTCCCGAAGGTCAGCGCACCGGCAAGCGACCAGATCTGATTGTCCTCGTCCGAGGTGACGGTCAGTCTGTCAGCCTTGATCGTGGTGCGCGGGCCGGAGGCAGCGCCAATCAGCACCCGGGCACCCCCGGTGATCGTGTTCACTGCGATGCTGCCGGCAATACCCGTCTTGCCTGCACCCGCCGAAATGCCGAAGCCGTAGATCTGGGCGCTGCTCAGCGCGCCCAAGGTCAGGTGGCGCGCATCCATGAGCGTCGCGCCGGAAACACGTGTCGAGGCGCCACGGTCCACCACATTGACGGCGATCCCGATGCCGACACCGGCACCTTCACTTTGCGTCATGTTGATCGAGACCGCACCGCCGACGCCCACGGTCAGCGACTCGTCGGTTGCGTGAAGCGCAAGATCGTCGGTTGTCACCAGCGTCGCGCCCGAAACATCCGTACGCGTCTCGCCGGTCAGCACGTTCACCGCGACCGACCCAGCCAGCGTCACCTTGCCGTTGGACGAACCCGCGCCGCCCACCGCCACGCCGACAACAACCGAGTCGTCATCGGCCCGAAGGGTCGCGCTCAGCGCCGAAATGCTTGCGCCGCGCACCAGCGTAAGGACATCCCGTTCGTCCACCGTCACCGCAAAGGCGCCGGCCAGTGCGTTGTTCTTCTGTGTCGATCCGAGGCCGACCGAGACGGCCCCGGCACCGGCAATGCCGAACGAGGTGTTGGTGGCCGTCATGCCAAGATTGCCCGTCACGTCGATCCGCGCGTTCGAGGCGATCTCGGTCACAGTCTCGTTCTGCAGCATCAGGTTGACCGTGGCCGCCCCTGCGACGCTCCAGCCGGTCTTGCTTTGCGTGTCGTCCTTGCCGGCGGGTGCTGCGTCCACCTGGTTCTGGGCACTCAGCGCCTCGTTCTCGTCCTCGGCGAAAAGCCAGGACGGAATGATCATGTCCTCGTCGTTCTCTTCGTTGGCCGGCGGTGTCGGGCTGGTGTCGACGGGCTTGCCGCTGACACGCGATCCGGCAACCGAGGTTGCGACGGTGATGGCGTCATTCGTCGCACGTATCGTCAGGGCCCGGGCGGTGATCCGGACCTCGCCTGCCGTGCCGCCAAGGGCTGCCCCACGCTCGGCCGGACCGATGCCGGCATAGACCTGCCGCTTGGCAAAGTTCACAACGCCCGAAGCGCCGACACTGACCGAGCCGTCCGATCCCGCAAAGGCCCCGGCAAGACCCATGATGAAACTGTCGTCCAGTGCGGTCAGGGTCAGGTCACCGGTCGTGATCTTTGCCCGGTCCGACAGGCGCGCGATGGTGACGTTCTCGACCGCCTGAGCGGCGATGGCGGCATTGATCGCAACGTTCGCCGCAGCACCGCCGGCGTAGACGAGGTTGAAGACGATCGCCCGATTGTGCGCGTCGAGGTCCAGTGTGTCAGCGGTGATTTCCGCTTCACCCTCGATCAGGGCTTCGACACGGCTGACCGTCCGGGCCAGGGTGACCGCACCACCGATCCGGTTCGTCACGTTGTCGTCCGAGCCGATCGGGTCGGTGATCGTCCTGAGATCGGTCGGGAAGTTCTGCATGTGGGTGAAGAGCCCACGCTGTTCGGCCGTCACGCCGACATCGCCTGCCAGATCGTCTGCAGCATCCGACAGGTCGATCCGCGCGCCGTCACGGATGGCCGCTCGGGTCACGTTATCCGTGTTGAACACGTTGACCGACACTGCCACGGCAAGGTTCTGCGACGGCTGCGTCGGCTGACCTGCCGGCGGCGCATCAAGCTGGTTCTGGTCCGCATAGGCGCCCGTGTAGGTCGTCAGGTAGTTGCCAAGGTCGGCAAGTGCCACGATATCCGGCAGCGCTGGCGGCGCATTGACCGTGGCGTCGTCGCCGATCTCACCTTCGATCAGCTGGAATTCGGCCACGTCCTCGGCGAATTCGATGAACTCGTCGCGGACATCGGTAAAGCGGTCGAACTCGGGATAAAGCGTCGTCGCGTTGACATTCACTGCGGTAGCGACCGTGATTTCGGCATTCGCGCCGATCTCGGCCACGGTCTCGCCGCTCATCAGCATGACCGAGCCGTTCAGGAAGACGGCATTGCCGAACTGGCCGAAAAGCTCTTCCTTTGTGATCGGATCCTGTCCGGCGAGGGCACGCGCATCGTTCAGACGCTTGAGCTCGGCTTCGGCGATGCGGTCAAGGAAGCCCATCGATGCATCGACCGAACGCGAGAGTTCGGAACCCCCTTCCGCGGTGCTGGCAAAGCGCAGGGTCGAGGTCACGTTCACGGCGCCCAGTCGCGCCGTCTGCACCGAGGTTGCGCCAAGGCTGACCAGGGCATTGCCGTTGCCAAGATCGCGATACCGGCCCCCCAGCGTGGCATAGGTGTCGTCACGGTCCAGCTGCAGGTCGAAGGCAAGGCCGAAGGCAAAGCCCGGCTTCGAGGGCGCGTCGTCCTTCTTCTTGCCCGAGATCCGTTCCTTGATCTTGCGGGTAACCTCTTCGACCTTGCCCTTGACCGCGGCGACCGGCCCAAGCTTGTTGACCGCGGTTTTGAGCGGATCGGCCAGGCCAAGGGTCGCCGAGGTCGTGTGGTCCTTGCCGAAGTAAAGTGTCTCGGCCGCAAGGTTCAGTTCACCCTGGGTGCGGATCGTGCCGCCAAGGGCTGCCTCGGTGATGGCATTGCCGACCTCGATGTTCAGGGCCACCGCGCCCTTGCCGTCCTTGCCGCCATTCGCGGCGGCACTGAGCGAATGCGACCGGGAGCTGAAAGCGCCCGCGTCCAGCGCCCGTGCCGAGGTGATATTGCCGCCGTCAATGACCAGTTGGTTGCGCAGGGCATGAACGGCGACGACAACGCCGACAGACACGCCGGCAATCGGCGACGCAGCGATCGCGACGTTGAGGTTCTCGGTCGCCGTGCTGCGCACCGCGATATCCCGGGCCGCGTTTGTCCCAAGGCCACGGCTGTTCAGATCGGAATCGGTGATCGTCACCCGGCTGTCGGTGTTCGTGACCGAAACGCCCACACCAAGACCGAACGCCTTGGGCGCGATGGTCACATCGGTCTGGGAGTGGGCGTGAATGAAGATTGCGTCCTGCGACGGATCGAAGATCGTCGGCAGTGCTACCAGGATGCTTGGAGCGGTTTCTCCCAGAAGGGCAAGCCGCCCTTCCAGCAGACCGGCAGCGCTGAAGAGGCCGCGCACTTCTGCGTCGCCGCCAAAGTCGCTGTCCACCGTCAGCGACTTGCCCTTCCAGTTGCCATCTGCCGTGATCTCGCTGTCATTGATCGTGATCCGCGCATCAGCGGACATGACCTGGACCTGAACCGGAATGATCCCCTGCAGCGCCGCGACACCCTGCTCGAAGACATTGACGACGGTGTCCTCGACGGTTTCGAGGAAGTCGATCAGCTGTTCTTCGTAGCCTGCCTGCTGCGCCTCGAAGGCGTCATATTCCGCTTCGCTGACCGCGACGTCGAGTTCACCCAGCACATTGCCCGTCTGGGCGAAGGCATTCAGCACGACGGCACCGGCGCGGATCGTTGCATTCTCCAGCCGGATCAGCGCCTTGTTGTTCTCGACATTGATGTTCCAGCGCGATTCCTCGGTGATGTCGCGCGCAATCAGCGCGACCAGGCCGCCGTTGTTTGCCGAAGCGCTGCCGGTCGCGATGATCGAAGAGCCGTTCTCCATCACGATGGCCGGCGCCGAGACGATCACGTCACCTGCCGCTCCGCTGGGTGCAACGTTCCGGCTGTCAAGCCTCACGTTCGACCGGACGACGACGCCTTCGTCGCCCTGGATCATCAGGTTGCCGCCACCGGTGGACAGGTTGCCGGCAACCTCGACCGTCTCGCCCGACAGCCAGGTGACACCGGCATCGGCGGCCGCGCCGCCCGAGGTCAGAAGGTCACCCCGCGCGCGGATCGACGGCGTCGCGAGTGTCACGGTAGCCGTGGTCGGGTCGAAGGTCGGGTCTTCGTAATTCGCTTCGATGAAGATGAAGCCGCCATTCCCCGCGACCGAGCTTGCGTCGATCCTGAGCCCGGGTTCCATGACGGCGGAACCTTCCGCGAAGAGCAGAACCGAACCGGCCGCATCGCCAGCCGAACCGCCGCGGACGTTGACATTGCCGCTCAGGCTCATGTCGCCTTCGGTCGATCCGGTCACGACCCCGCCGGCCCCGTTGCGGCGCGCCGTGATGTCGCCCGAAACCTCGGCGCTGGTCCCGGCGGTAAAGCGCAGCACGCCGCCTTCGGTGCTGACCCCGCGGGCCTCGGCGATGTCGTCGGTATTCACGACCGACACCACGCCCGACGCACCGGTCGAGGAATCGATCACGTCGATCCGCCCATCCAGAACCAGCCGCGCACCTGCGCGCAGGTCCAGCCTGCTTGCATTGATTACGCCGTAGGTTTCGATGCTTGCTCCGGAAAGAGGCTCTTCTCCGGCGAAAAGCTGTGCGGCGAAGGTTCCGGAAGCGGCCTCGTCAATCAGAGCCTGGCCAAAGGCCTGGGTTGCGGTGGAAAGCGTCAGCCGGTTTGCGTTGATGATCCCCGTCGCACCCACGACAAAGCCATTGTGGTCGACGATGAACACATTGGTGCCGCTGCTGGTGAAACTGCCCGGCGTGCCAAGGCGCGCATTCAGGGTGCCGTTGATCGTGGTCGGATTGCCGCTGATGTCGTTGACCACGTTCACCAGCGCCTGAGCAACGTTCGGCTGGTAGAGGTTGACCGTCTCGCTCACGCCCACATTGAACTCGCTGAACGAGTTGTAGGCGATGTTGTTGACGACAGTGCTGGTCGTGACGTTCGTCACCGCGCCCGTGGTCGCGACCGTGGTCGCGGTATCTCCGCTGGCAATGACATCGGCGTAAAGCGGAACCGACGGGGCGAGCGCGACAGCGAAGCTGGACGTATAGGCGATGATGCGCGTCGAAACACGGTGCATCCGTTCCTTCTTGCCGCCAGAGTGCTTCGCCATCGTCAGTCCCTCGGTCCTCCATCCCCACCGTTCTGGCGGGGCATCGATGCTGCGGCGCCGGTCAGCCTGGCGCCGCAGTTGGTCAATTCGCTGCGCGGATCGCCTCGATCGCTTCGGCAAACCTGGTCATGTCCGCGCGCACGATCACGGGTTCGGCCTCGATGTCCGGACGGTAGCCGAAAAGAATGCCGCCGGCCTCCGTGAAGCTGGCCATTTCCGCAGCCTCGATCTGCAGAGCCGCCTCGCAAAGCTCTCCCAAGCAGCGCTGCCAGATCATCTCGCGCTGCGGCTCTTCCTCGCGGTCTGCCAGCCGGTAAACCGCGCCACCGGGCAGGTAGACGCCAATCGGCACCTGGGCGAGCAGGATTGCCGATCCCTCGGCGGCCGGAAGCGCGATGAACCGCACGACCAGATCGTTGCTGTCCACCAGGGTAAGTTCCTGAACGATCCGGCAGATGTTCCGCGACACCGAAATGGCTTCGCATTGCACGACCCAGTCACCAAAGGCCGTGTTGTTGGCGATCTCGGTCGTCGCGGTTGTCTCTGCGGTAGCCTCGGCAGCTTCCTCGGCGGGAGCTTCGGCTTCCTGTGCCAGCGCCATCTGGGCGATCAACGCTGCCGCAAGGGTCAGGCCGAAAAGTCTCTTCACGTCGCTTCTCCTCATTCTCATCAGAAACGGTAGTCAAACCCGGCGTAAAGCACGCCGGAATTGGTATCGGTAAAGCCAAGGGTCTCGCGCAGCGGCACGCCGACCAGCAGCAGCCCGCTTGCCGTGTCGCCGACATCGAACCGCAGGCCCGCGCCGACCGAAAGCAGGATGTCCTGGTCGGAATTGATGCCACCGTCGATCCTGAACGGCACGACCAACGCGCCATCGGCAAAAGCAAGGGGGGTGACATCAACCCTTTCGCCAAGGCTCCAGGGGTCAAGGCCGGTCAGCTGTGTCCGCAGGATAAGCCCGCTGTCGCCGCTGCGAACGTTGTTCGGATAGCCGCGCACGGTGGTGACGCCACCCGCACTCAGCAGGCGTGGAACCGGAAGGTTCTGGTTATAGGCATACTGCCCGGCCGCCGTCACCTCTAGCCCGAGCCTTTCGCCAAGACGCCGTGCATAGTTCGCGGTGGCAAAGGCCAGATAGTACTCGCCTTCGGTCAGCGACACACCCAGAGTGTCGGCATCCCCGAACCTGAAGCCCCCGGTGACCGAAAGGCTCTGCTGCGGCCATTGCTTCGTCCAGGAAACCTGCGGGACGATCTCGATCAAGTCCGTCGACTGAAACGGCAAGTCGCCGAGATCGGAGTCAGAACTCTCGGCCGTCAGCGCCACATCGAATACAAAGAAGCTGTCCGGCTCAACGCGGAAGGGCACCCGGTAGCCAAGCGACCCCTGAAATGTGTCTGACACGATGTCCAGGGCGGCAAAGTCGGCGCGGATGACTTCCGAATTGGTGTAACTCAAGGTCGCATAGGCCCGCCCGCCTTGCCAGCCGACCGGACGCGAATACCCAAGTCCGCCCGAATAGCTGCCTTCCGATGCCTGAAGCTGGAACGACAAGGTGTCACGGACGCCCGACAGGTTCGCCCAGCGGCCCGCCAGCGTCCCCCGGAACAAACCGGTTTCTTCGGTTCCGAAGTTATCAAGCGATCCGGTCCAGGTGAACCGCTCGGGCGGTTCGCCGGAAATGACGGCCGAGACGGTCCCGGTGGTCGGACCGGGACCGAAGGTGATCCGGGGCACGAAATCATGCGAGATCTCGAAGATCCTCAGATCCCGCTCGATCGCTTCGTAGTCGGGCTGTGTCCCCTCGGCGATGGCCAGGTTCCGGCGAATGAAATCCTCGCTGGTGCCCCCCATGGATTCGACCGTGAGTTCGCCTATCTCGGCTTCCACGAGGTCAAGCCGCAGGATACCGTCAGGCACCTCCTGCGGCAGAAGGACGGCACGCGCGGTCACGATGCCGGCAAGCACGTACAGCCGGTCAATGTCAGCCAGCATCTGCTGAACATCCGGAAAGGTTATCGGCCGGTTGAGATAGGGGGCAACCGCCGCCTGCAATTGTTCGTCCGTCAGGTAGACCGAGTCAGAGAATTCCACACCACGCAAGGTGAATGTCTGAGCCTGGACGGAACCGGCGAAGCCAAGCAGCAGGCATAGCGCTACCATGAAGCGGTTCATGGTGTGCCCCTTGCTTCTTCGAGTGCGGCAGTCAGACCCATAAGGGACATGTCAAAGGCGACCACCGGTCCATCAATTCTTGACCGATACCGGATTTCCGCCGACCTTCCGCGCTTCCATGCGGTCATGCCCTCGGGTTCAAGCTTCAGTTCAGCGCGACACGCTTCGGCTGTACAGACCAGCCATTCGGCAGCCAGACTTTCGTCATTCGCCGCCTCGACATAAAGGCCCGAAGCCAGATGAACGCCCGCCGGCACAAGAAGCTGAACGCGTGCAGAGTTTCCGTCCTGAAGGGGGCGCAGCAGGACGGTGGCAAGCCAGCTTCGGTCTGCAGCCATGACGCTTTGTGAAATCACGCAGTCCGAAGCGGACGGCTGGCACGAAGTCTGCCAATCCCCGTGTTTGCCGACCTCTGTCTGGGCTCTGCCTGGGGTCGCACACGCAAGAGTTGTAATGTAGACAGTCAGGCAAAGAGCGAATCGGTGCCGCACGAAACCAGCAGCCATGCAAGATAGCCGGCCCAAATTGTCTTCCGCCCATTCCATGAGTCAGCCCCAATGCATTCACTGAAGACCATGCTTAACGCTTCGTCAATGACCTTAATGTCGCTTTCTTTTTTCGGGTGTTGCCTGCTTGGCAACAACCCTTCCGGGCAGGGATTTCCATCGCAATTCTCTTGACGATCATCTTCCAAGGATCGTGGCGCAGAACTGACTCGGGGCAACGCCTGGGCGACCTTCCACGGTTGTAAAGCCTTCGCCCTTCGGGGCGGCGGGATCACCCCCAATCGCCCAGCATAATGTTCCGCGTGACCGTCTCGACCGGCCTCTCCCGGGCGATCAGTCCTGCAACCCATTCGCAGGACCCGGCGTTCAGCACCGCCCCCTTGCCCCGCCGGTATTCGGCGATGCAACCGTTGCCGCGGCTGGCGAGACCCAGAGTCTCGGGCGTGACTGCGCCATAAACAACCTGGGCGACTTCCTCGGCATCGAGGTGGCCGATGAAGTGATCCACGTCATGCGGGCCGGTGTGGTGCGAAAGGGTGGTCGCGGGCGAAAGGCAGACAATGGTCAGCTCGCCTTCCAGCCCCGCGTCAGGCGCGGGATAGGGCAGGCCCTTCCGGATCTCGTAGTCGATCCCGTCAACCTCGTAGCCGAAGATCTTCGACGCGGCGCCAAGGACGTCGCCATAGCCGAGCCCGGTTTCCCTGAGCGTCCAGTGATCGGGGCGGTAGACGGTGAAGCCGCCGGACCCATGCGCGGCGCAGCGGCTCCACCCGGCATAGACGCCCATGGTGCCGGTCAGGCCAAGTGTCGCGACCGCCGGGCGGCCGACGCGGGAATGGTCCCAGTAGCTGCTGATAAGGGGCGTTGCGGCCAGCGGGTCCTCGGCGTCAGCCCGGTACTTGTGGCAGATCTGGGTGCGGCGGTCATCAGACAGGCGCGTCTGCCAGAAGAAGTTGCCGGCAAAGCGAGCCAGCTGGCCGCCCCGGTCGATCCAGCCCTCCAGATGGTCGCGCATCTCCTTCGTCCAGTATTCGTCATGCCCGACGATCAGGGCGCGGGGGTAGGCGTCCAGTAGGCCGGGTTCGGCGTGCAGGTCGTGCTGGGTGACGTAGTCGAGCGCGATGCCCTGCGCCTCGCACCAGAGCGCGAAGGGGCGTTCAAAGGCTGCCCAGCCCGATGAGGCGTATTTCTTGGAAATGCCGTTCGCGCGGGCATAGTCCATGTGCGGATAGGCCGGTCGGCTGAGCAAGGGCGAGGCGTGGGGAATGCGCGGTGCGTCGTCGGGCCAACGGACAAAGCCCGTGGCCCAGGGGCGCAGGAGGCTGACCTCGGCCGCGAAATCGCCGCCCGACGGGCCGCAGAGGCCCTGGTAATGGTTCGACCCGCCCCAGTCGTTGTAGGCGCACCAGGTGCCGGTGGCGAGGATGAAGGCGATCCTTGCCTGTGGCACGGCCGGGCGCAGGACGAAGAGCGACTGCGAGCTGTGGCCGGGAACCGAAAGCGTGATGGTGTAGACGCCGCTTGCCCAGGTGTCGGGGATCGGCGTCTCATGGACCACGGGCCAGCCGCAGCCGGTAACGGAGCAATCTGCAGGCGTCGGGGCGAAGGTGATGTCGATCTCGGCCTCGACCACCGTCTCGGGCTGCAGCCCGTCGCGGGCGATCACCAGCCGGGCGCGGCCGGTCTTGCCCATGCCGTGCAGGCGCAGGGTCTCGCCCGGGCGGTAGGAGAGGAAATCCGGGTAGCCCCAGACCTGTGCCCGGTCAGGGTCGGGCGAGGCCGTCTCATAGTAATGTCCGGTGACGGGGTCGCCGTCGTCATAGGGGCCTGGGACGAAGAAGCCTTGCACGCTCGGGCACTCCTTTTGCCGTCCAGCATCGGAAACGGCGGGACGGAACGCAAGCGTCGGGGCAGCTTCGCCCTTGAAATGCCGTCGGCTCCATGCCTCTCTTGCCCGCGCTGAAGCGGGGGGATCGGATGCGAGTTGGCGAGGTTTCGTTCTGGTATGGCGACATCGGCCTGCCCTTTCCGCGCGCGCCCTTGGCCGGGGACCGCACGGCAGATGTGGCGATCATCGGGGCGGGATATACGGGCCTCTGGACGGCCTGGTACCTGAAGCAGGCCAACCCTGCCCTGGACGTCCTGGTGATCGAGAAGGAATTCGCGGGCTTCGGTGCCAGTGGCCGGAACGGCGGCTGGCTGACCGGCGGCTTTGCCTGGAACCACCGGCGGTATCTGGAAACCTCGTCGGAACACGGGGTCCGCGCGATGGTCGAGGCGATGAACGGCACGGTGGACGAGGTGATCCGGGTCACCGAGGCCGAAGGGATCGACGCCGACATCCTGCGCACCGACGAGTTGATGGTGGCGACGAAGCCCGCGCAGCTTGGCCGGATGCGGGACGAGGTAGCGCACCGCCGGCACTGGGGCGAGGAAGACCGGGTTTTCGAGATGTCCGCCGCTGATCTGGCCGAACGCATCCGCATCCCCGGCGCGCTCGGGGCAATGGTGGTGACCAACGTCGCCCGCGTGCAGCCGGCCAAGCTGGTCCGCGGCCTTGCGGCGGCAGTGGAACGCGCGGGCGTGCGGATCGTCGAAGGGACGACCGTCACCGCTTATGAGAAGGGCCTTGTCACGACGGACCGTGGCACGGTGCGGGCACCCGTGATCCTGCGCTGCACCGAAGGCTTCACCGCCGGACTGCCGGGACGGACGCGCGAATGGCTGCCCCTGAACTCGGCCCAGATCGCGACCGAACCGCTGCCGGCCGAGGTATGGGCACGGATTGGCTGGCAGGGCCATGAGATCCTTGGCGATTTCGCCAATGCCTATTGCTATTGCCAGCGCACGCGTGAGGGGCGGATCACGGTCGGCGCGCGGGGGGTGCCTTACCGCTATGGCTCGAACCTCGACACCAACGGCGCGCCCGACGATGAGACGATCCGGCGGCTGACGGCAATCCTGCACCGGCATTTCCCGGACACGCGCAGCGCGAAGATCGACCACGCCTGGTGCGGCGTCCTGGGCGTGCCGCGCGACTGGTGCGCGACGGTCGGGCTTGACCCGGCCACGGGGCTTGGCTGGGCGGGGGGGTATGTCGGCGTGGGGGTCTCGACATCGAACCTCGCGGGACGGACGCTGGCCGACCTTGCACTTGGCCGCGACACGGACCTCGTGCATCTGCCTTGGGTCAATCGCCGCGTGAAGGACTGGGAGCCAGAGCCCTTCCGATGGCTGGGCGTGACCGGCATGTATGCGCTTCTGAACGCCGCCGACCGGCGCGAGGATCGCCCGGGGGCAGGCCCATCGAAGCTGGCCGATCTGGGGAACTGGCTGACCGGGCGGCATTAGCGACCGCCTGGCGATCACGTGGTGATTTCTCGCGCGCTCCGACGAGGAGACGAAGTCGCACGAGGAGGCCAAGCCCTTTGAAATCGTGACTTGCCAGGTCACACGCGGCTGGTGATAAGGCCTGCGGGACGCCCTTGGGGGAGGATACTGATGGCCCTGCACCGCCGCACCGTTCTTGCATTGCCGCTGCTGGCCCTGGCCCGACCGGTCTTTGCCGCCGACCGGGCCGATGTGTCCCGCGAGGTGCTGCTGATGTGGCACAAGCTGATGCTGGAACTGGTGCGCCACACCGCGACCTACACCCCCCCGGTCGCCGCCCGCGCCTTCGGTTACATTGGCATCACCGCACATGAGGCGCTGGCCTCGGGCAACCCGGCATTGCGCTCGCTGGCCGGGCAGGTCCGCGACCTTGCCCCCCTGCCCCAGGCCCCAGACGGCGTGCTTGATGCCCCATGCGTCCTGCATGCCGCCCTTCAGGCCGTGATCGCAGAGCTTTTCTTCAACACCGGCCCGACCGGCCAGCGCGCGATGGAGGCGATGGGCCGCAGGATGGGCGAAACGGCCAGCGCAGGGGTCGACGCCGCCGAGGTTGACCGCAGCGTCGCGCATGGCAAGGCCATCGCCGAGCACATCCTTGCCTGGTCCCGGGCAGACGGTTGCGCGGTGATCGAGAACATGGGCTTTCCGATGGACTACACCCCCGGTCCCCGACCGCAGGACTGGGTGCCGACGAACCTGATCCGCCTGCAGCAGGCCCCGCTTCTGCCGCAATGGGCCGGTTGCCGGACCTTCGCCCTGCCCGCCACCGATGCGGCCGACCCCGGACCGCACCCCGACTACAGCGAAGAGCCGGGATCGGAGTTCCACGCCTCCGCGCTTGAGGTCTACGAAGTCAGCCGCAGCCTGACCGACGAACAGAAGCTGATCGCGCGCTTCTGGTCGGATGACCCGATGCTGACCTTCACACCCCCCGGCCACTGGATCGCCATCGTCCTGCAGATCGCCGAACGCGACGCCCTGCCAGCAGAAACAGTCGCCTCCGCCCTGGCCAAGCTGGGGGCGGCGCAGGCCGATGCCTTCATCTCGTGCTGGGACACCAAGTACCGCTACAACCTTCTGCGCCCGGTCACCTACATCAAGCGCCATATCGACAAGGCGTGGGAGCCCCTTCTCATCACTCCGCCCTTCCCGGAATACACCTCGGGCCACTCGACCCAGTCGGGTGCGGCCTCGACCGTGCTGACGGCGGTCTTCGGCGACAACTTCGCCTTTGACGATACCACCCATGTCGACGAAGGCTGGGGCGTTCGCAGCTTCCCCTCTTTCGCGGCGGCAGCGGCAGAGGCGGCGATGTCACGGCTTTACGGCGGCATCCACTTCCGCTTCGGCAATGAAAAGGGCCTGGAACAGGGCCGTGCAGTCGGTGCCTACGCCGCCGCCCTGCGGACCGAGGCATGATGCGTGCTTTCCTGCTTGCGGCCACCGCCGCCACCCCCGTTCTTGCCGAACCGGTCATCCCGACCTTTACCGATGAAACCGCAACCGCCGGCTTCGCGACCGTCTTCGAGGGCGACTGGGAGTACATGGTCGGCGGTGGCGTCGCGACCTTCGACTGTTCGGGGGACCTCAAGCCCGAGGTCTTCCTGTCGGGTGGGGCCGGCCCCTCTGCGCTTTATCTGAACCAAAGCGAAGTCGGCGGCGCTTTGGTCTTTCAGCAGACCGACGCGATCCGTCTTGACGCCGTGGCCGGTGCCTATCCGCTCGACATCGACAGCGACGGCGTGATGGACCTTGTCGTCCTTCGGGTGGGCGAGAACCGGATCCTGCGCGGCCTTGGTGACTGTGCCTTCGAGGATGCCACCGCCGCCTGGGGCTTCGATGGCGGTGACGCCTGGTCGACCGCCTTTGCCGCGATCTGGGAGAAAGGGCAGACCTGGCCCACGCTGGCCATCGGCAACTATGTCGACCGCAAGGAAGAGGCCTTCCCCTGGGGGTCCTGCACCGACAACTGGCTGCACCGGCCCGACGCGGACGGCTTCGCTCCGCCGATCCCGCTGACCCCGTCCTTCTGTGCACTTTCGATGCTGTTCACCGACTGGAACAACTCGGGCCAGTGGGCGCTGCGGGTGTCGAACGACCGCGAATACTACAAGGGCGGGCAGGAGCAGATGTGGCACATCGATCCGGGCCAGCCTCCAAGGCTTTACACCGAGAAGGATGACGGCTGGAAACGCCTGCGGATCTGGGGGATGGGCATCGCCGCCGCCGACATCACGCGCGATGGCTATCAGGACTACTACCTGACCTCAATGGCCGACCAGAAGTTCCAGATCCTGAAGGACCCCGCCACGGGCAAGCCCGACTATGCCGACCTTGCCTTCAAGACCGGGATCACCGCGCACCGGCCCTACACCGGGGGCGACCTTCGGCCGTCGACGGGCTGGCACGCGCAGTTTGTGGACGTGAACAACGACAGTCTGCTCGACCTTTTCGTGGCCAAGGGCAACGTCGCGAAGATGCCGGACTTCGCCGAGAAGGATCCGAACAACCTGCTTCTGGGACAAGAGGATGGCACCTTTGTCGAGGCAGGCGACCGCGCGGGCGTGGCCAGCATGGGAATCGCCCGGGGCGCGCAGGTTGTCGACCTGAACCTCGACGGTCTGCTTGACCTTGTCGTCGTGAACCGCTGGACCCCCGCCGAGGTCTGGCGCCAGACCGAGGCTTCGGCCGGCAACTGGATTCAGCTCCGCCTGCAGCAGGACGGGCCGAACCGCGATGCCATCGGCTCGATCATCGAGATCCGTCGCGGCGAGACGGTCGAGCGGCACGAGATCGCATCCGGTGGCGGGCATGTCTCGGGCTCGGCCGGGTGGCTGCACTTCGGGCTGGGCGGGTCTGAAACGGCCGAGCTGCGGATCATCTGGCCAGACGGACAGGCGGGTGAGTGGACGTCGCTGCCCGCCAGAAGCTTTCAGATTCTGCGGCGGGACGCGACGCCCGAAGCCTGGACACCCGGCTGATCGCCATTAGCGAATCGGTCGCGTGCGGGGTAAGCCGGTTATGGCCTGTCGCGCTACGGTTGCGTTCGGACCGGGCTTGGCTGCCGGAATGCCCGAAATGCATGCTCCGGGTGGCTCTCCGGATACCCCGACACGCGCAGGTTTTCTGGCCATATTGCCACAGTCCTCTCGCCGGACAGGCAGCGGTGGCGACGTCGAAGCCCCAGCCGAGAATCGGGACGAAACGCTTGATTTCCAACATTTTGAATGAAAAACCCGACAGCAATCCGCGCGAGGACGGCCAGTCGGCTGCAACCCCCGCTGCGCAACCGCGCGTCCTCGCACGACATTTGCCTCTTTCACACAGGCCGCCAAGACGTTGAAATGCAAACCGGAGTTTTGGTCCTCTGCATCCGGGGTACCCTGGTGATGAGTATCGGTGATGCAATGTGATACCTTCCCGTACCGAGGAAGAATGGACGACGGGCAATGCAAGGGCCAACGCGGATCGATCCAAGCCAGGTTGACGAGCCTTTCGAGGTCGACGGAGAGGCATTTGCCGATGATCTGAAGCCGGGCACCACTCTTCTGGACGGGCAGTACATCATCCAGGGGTTCCTGAATTCCGGCGGCTTCGGGATCACCTATCTTGCAAAGGACAACCTTGGCCGGACGGTCGTCATCAAGGAATGCTTTCCAAGCGCGCTCAGCCGCCGGTCGGGAACAAATGTCCGCGCGCGGTCACGCAAGCACATCGGGGACCTGCAAAGCTTCGTGCAGGGATTCGTGCAGGAAGCCCGCCGTCTGGCTGACCTTGTCCACCCGAACATCGTCGGGGTCCATCAGGTTTTCGAGGACAACGGCACCGCCTACATGGCGATCGATTTCATCAACGGGAAGGACCTGCACGACATCCTCGATTCGACCGATCGGGCCTTTACGCCCGCGGAAGTCGTTATCCTTCTCAAGAAGATGCTCAGCGCGGTGGAATTCATCCACGAAAGCGGCATCCTGCATCGCGACATCTCGCCCGACAACATCCTCATCGACCAGTCCGGCAATCCGATCCTGATCGATTTCGGTGCCGCCTCTGAACAGATGGTGCGGGCAACCCGCGTGCTGACCGGGCGGCGGGTCGTCAAGGACGGCTAC
Source organism: Tabrizicola sp. T46 (assembly GCF_057219895.1). Classification (NCBI taxonomy): domain Bacteria; kingdom Pseudomonadati; phylum Pseudomonadota; class Alphaproteobacteria; order Rhodobacterales; family Paracoccaceae; genus Tabrizicola; species Tabrizicola sp. T46. The sequence continues at coordinate 907,828 of NZ_JBXVVV010000002.1, read as the reverse complement.
TCGCCGCAAGAGTTCTATCTGACGGGCGCCGAGCAATGGCTGTCGAGTGACCTTTATGCCCTGGGGGCAACCTTCTTTCATGTCATTACCGGGAAGGTTCCGCCCGAAAGTCAGCGCCGGCTGGCAATGGTCGCCGAAGGCTCGCCCGACCCCTACGAACCCCTGGCAGGCCGGTTTGCCGGCTATCCGCCCGGCTTTCTTGAAGCGATCGACCAGGCGACGCGGGTCATGCCGCGCGACCGGATCCAGTCCGCCACGGACTGGCTCGACCTGATCGAGGAAGGTGAACGCAAGGCTGCCGCCGAGCAGGCCGGTACGGCCTCTGCCATGACCGGGCGGGGCCACGGGGTGTCCGGGTTCCTTTCGGCCAACATGGGATACCTTATCGGGGCCGGGCTGGTTCTGGCCTTTGTCGGCATCGCCACCCTGTGGACCCTTCTGTCCTGACTGCGACGGCCCCGTCATCACCGGGGAAAAGACGGGGTGACGCCGGCGTAACCGGGCGGACAGTGCAACGCTGCGTGCGGCGGTTTAAATCAGAAGGTTAGGGAGCGGCGGCCCGGTCTTTTTCCTGTCTTGCCTTTGTCTTCCTTCCGTCTCCACGCGCGCGGGGTTTGCAGCGCGTTAACCAAGACCCGCGACCCGCCCCGACCGCGCCCTAAAGCCCGAGCGCGCGGAAGACCTTTGGCAGCTCTTCGGGCAGGTCCTCGGCGATCAGGCCAGGGCCGAAGGAGCGCGCGCATTCGACGTGCAGCCATGCCCCGGTGCAGGCGGCGTCGAAGGGGGGGAAGCCCCGGGCCAGAAGTCCGGTGATGAACCCCGCCAGAACGTCGCCCGATCCAGCGGTGGCAAGCCACGGCGCCGCCCGGTCGTAATGGGCGGAGTTGATGGCCGCGCGACCCGAAGGGTTGGCGATCACGGTGTCGGGACCTTTGAAGAGGACAGTGCAGCCCGCCCGCTTCGCCGCCTCGCGCGTGGCGTCGACCTTGGAATAGGCGGGGCCTTTGGTAGCGGGCTGGCTGAATTTTTCGGCGATGTCGGGGAAGAGGCGGGCGAATTCCCCGGCGTGAGGGGTCAGAACACATCCCTCATGCAGGGCGGCGAAGAGGTCGGGGTCTTGCGAGAGGAGGGTGAGGGCGTCGGCGTCGAGGACGAGTTTGGGTGGGTTTCGCCGGTCTGAAGCCCGGCCTACGGGTGCCGATGTAGGCCGGGCTTCAGACCGGCACTTCAACGCCACCGCCGCCACCTCCCGCCCCCGGGCATCAAGCCCCAACCCCGGCCCGACGCAGAGCGCGTTGATCCGCCCATCCGCCAGCGCCTCCTCCAGCGCCAGCCCATCCGCCACCCCCCGCAGCATCACCGCATCCAGCCGCGCGGCGTTCTCGTGGATCGCGTCGGGCGGACAGCCAAGCGTCACGAGCCCCGCCCCGATCCGGAGCGCGCCCCGCGCCGAAAGCCGCGCCGCGCCGCCGCGCCCTGTGGGGCCGGAGAGGATAAGGGCGTGGCCGTGGGAGTACTTGTGGCCTTGCGCTTTCTCAAGGAGGGACAGGGAAGGCCGGGTCGCATCGGCAACCTGGTCCGACTGCGGACCGGCCAGAAGCGCGTCCATCTGCCGGTCAAGCCCGATGGGCACCACCTGCAGGCGGCCCGAGAGAACGGCACCGTCAGCAAGGAAATGGCCGGTCTTCGCCCGCTCGAACGTCACGGTCAGCGCAGCAGGAAAGTCGGTGTAGCCGCTGTCGGAAAGGATGCGGCCGGAGTCGGCGCAAACCCCGCTAAGGATATCCACCGCGACAAGCCGCGCCCCGGCTTCCTGCGCCATGACGAGGCTGCCCCAGACCGCCGGCGGCACGGGGCGGGAAAGGCCGGTGCCGAAGACGGCATCGACGCAAACGGTCGCTGCACGGAGGATCGGCCAGTCGAGATCGGCCAGCGGCTGGACGGTTCCCATGTCCCGCCAACGGTCATGGTTCGCCCGCGCATCCGCCGGCAGGCTTGCCGGGTCGCCGAGGAGGAAGACCGCTACCTCCCAGCCCCATTCCTTCAGCAGCCGCGCGACGACGAACCCGTCGCCGCCGTTGTTGCCCGGCCCGCAGAGGACCACCGCCCGGTGCGAGGTGGCGCGCAGCTCCGGCCATTCCTCGAAGATCGCCTCGACCACGCCCCGCCCGGCACGCTCCATCAGTTCAAGGCCCGTAACTTCGCCCGAGGCAATCGCCGCCTGTTCGATGGCCCGCATCTCGGCGGCGGTCAGGAGTTCGGTCATCTTCGCCTCAGCTTCACAAACTGCCCGCCTTTTTGGCGCTTTGCACAATTTTCAGGCACACATCCCGGATTCCCCGCCAGGCTACAGGTATCAAGACCTTGTCACATTGTCCCCCCGCCTAGGAAGTGGTCAGACGGGCAAAGACGGAACCCGGGGGGAGTCGGCCCATGAAGAAAGTCGAAGCGATCATCAAGCCGTTCAAGCTGGATGAGGTGAAGGAAGCGCTTCAGGAAGCCGGGATCCAGGGCCTTTCGGTGACCGAGGTCAAGGGCTTCGGGCGTCAGAAGGGCCATACCGAGCTGTACCGTGGTGCCGAGTATGTCGTGGACTTCCTTCCCAAGGTGAAGATCGAGGTCGTGCTGACCGACGACATGGTCGACCAGGCGGTCGCGGCCATCGTCGCCGCGGCCCGCACCGACAAGATCGGCGACGGCAAGATCTTCGTCACCCCCGTCGAACAAGCCATCCGCATCCGTACCGGCGAAACCGGTGACGATGCCGTCTGACGTGCAGGCCTGAGAATTTTCATTGAAAATTCTTAGGCTTGTCCCGAAACCGGGCTTCACGGCCCTAACCGAAACCAAACCGAAAGGCAGAATGATGAGCGCAGTCAAGAATGCTCTGAAACTGATCAAGGACGAGGAAGTCGAATACGTCGACATCCGCTTCACCGACCCCAAGGGGAAGCTCCAGCACGTGACGCTGGTGGCTGACCTCGTGGATGAGGATTTCTTCGAGGAAGGCTTCATGTTCGACGGCTCGTCGATCGCGGGCTGGAAGTCGATCGACCAGTCCGACATGAAGCTGATCCCGGATGCGGGGTCGGTCTACATCGACCCGTTCTACGCCGAAAAGACCATGGCGGTGCATTGCAACGTGGTCGAGCCGGACACCGGCGAAGCCTATAGCCGCTGCCCGCGCCAGACCGCGCTGAAAGCGGAAGCCTACCTCAAGTCGAGCGGGATCGGTGACGCGGCCTATTTCGGACCGGAAGCCGAATTCTTCATCTTCGACGACGTCCGCTACTCGGTGACCCCCCGCAAGGTGGCCTACGAGATCGACGCCGAAGCCGCCGCCTGGAACACCGACACCGTGACCGAGGGCGGCAACTACGGCCACCGCGCGGGCCACAAGGGCGGCTACTTCCCGGTGAACCCGATCGACGAGGCGCAGGACATCCGCGGCGAGATGCTGAGCACCATGAAGCGGATGGGGATGCGGGTCGACAAGCACCACCACGAAGTGGCGACCTGCCAGCATGAACTCGGGATGATCTTTGGCGGGCTTGTCGAGCAGGCCGACAACATCCAGAAGTACAAGTACGTGATCCACAACGTGGCCCACGCCTACGGCAAGACCGTGACTTTCATGCCGAAGCCGATGAAGGGCGACAACGGGTCGGGCATGCATGTCAACATGTCGATCTGGAAGGGTGGCAAGCCGCTCTTCGCGGGCGACAAGTATGCGGACCTGAGCCAGGAGGCCCTGTGGTTCATCGGCGGCATCCTGAAGCACGCGAAAGCGCTTAACGCGCTGACGAACCCCGGCACCAACAGCTACAAGCGCCTGATCCCGGGCTTTGAAGCGCCGGTGCTGCGCGCCTATTCGGCCCGCAACCGGTCGGGCTGCGTCCGTATTCCGTGGACCGAAAGCCCGAAGGCCAAGCGCGTCGAGGCCCGCTTCCCTGACCCGTCGGCGAACCCGTACCTCGCATTCTCGGCCCTTCTGATGGCCGGCCTTGACGGGATCAAGAACAAGATCGATCCGGGTCCGGCCTCGGACAAGGACCTTTACGACCTGCCGCCGGAAGAACTGGCGGAAATCCCGACTGTCTGCGGTTCGCTGCGGGAAGCTCTGGAAGAGCTGGAGAAGGACATGGACTTCCTCCTTGCCGGGGACGTGTTCTCGAAGGACCAGCTCGAGGCCTATATCGCGCTGAAGTGGGAAGAGGTCTACGCCTACGAACACACGCCGCACCCGGTCGAGTACCAGCTGTACTACAGCTGCTGACAGCATCGGCAGCGGGACAGGGGCGCCTCCGGGCGCCCCTTTTCGTTCCGGCAAGGGCGTTGCGGGGCCGGGGCGGCTGGTCTACCCTTCAGGTTGCAACGCGCAGGAGGACCTTCATGGCAAACCAACCGCTGCGCCGAACACCCCAGCGTGCCGCGCCGCCCTCCGACCGCCCGAAGATCTGGGCCGAGGGGGAACAGCGCCCGCCGTTCTCCATGCGTGGCCTGCGCCGGGCGACCCTGCACCTTTCGCGTGAGGGCGTGGCACCGCTGAACGCCCGGGCCGCGCGGGCGCTACGGCGGGGGGCGGTCAGCGTGGCGGGCGGGACCGGACGCATCCCGGAGGGGAAGCTTGGCCGGGTGGAGCGTTTCGTGCCGTCGCATCTGCGCGTCGCGGCCTGGATCAAGAATGCGGGGGCCGTCTTCGCCCATGCCAGCGCGGTGGCCGACATGGATGTCACGCGGGGCAATGCGCTGGTGGCCGAGATCGAGGCGCATCTCTGGCCGGACGAGGCACTTGTCCCGCCGGCGGATGAGCTGCCGGCTGACCCCGCGCCGTCAGCCTTCGGGGCGGATGCGCCCCCGGTCGTTCTGGCCGAGCCGAAGGTGGAACCTGATCCCCTCGCCGTCATCCGTGGCGATCTGGAGGGGAAGCCGGCGGCGGACAACCGCAGGGCACCCGACCCTGCCCTGCCGCCTGCGCCGCCCGGTTCGGTGGCGACGACGGCAATCCAGGTCTCTGGCTACCTTCTTGGCTGGGGGACGGTGATCCTGGCCCTGCCCTACGGCGCCCTGCGGTCGCTTTGGCTGTGGCGTGCGCGGAACGTCGATCTGCGGCGCGTCGGGCTGGACGGCTGAGGTCAGGCGAGGGCGCGGGTCACGAAGGCGATGACCTCGCTGCGGACGGGGTCGGCCTCGAACGCATCGCCGCCGTGGCCGGCGCCCGGGACGAGCGCATAGTCGATCGGTGCATCCGGGTCAGCCGCTGCCCAGGCGTCGCGCAGGCGGCGGGCCTGGAGGTCGGCGACCATCGGGTCGGCGTCGCCGTGGCGGATCAGGATCGGCGGCAGGGGTTCCTTCAGGCGGTCCAGCCGCCCGACCGGACCCATCGCGCGGGCGGCAGCGCGGTCATCGCCGACGGTAAAGCCGAGAAGCTGGCTTTCCGGACTGTCGGCGGCGTCGGTCGCGCCCATGACCGGCTTGCGGCCGAGAGCGGCAAGATCCTCGTCCATCGTCGAAAAATCCATCGGCCCGTAGAAGCTGACGACCCCCCGCGGGGGCAGGCCGATCTCGACGAGGCTGAGCGCGGTCGAGACGGCAAGGAAGGCCCCGGCGGAATGGCCCAGAAGGACGATCCGCGAGGGGTCAAGGCCCAGCGCCGCCCCTTCGCGCTGAAGGTGGACGATGGCGGCAAGGATGTCGTCGCCCTGCGCGGGCCAGCGGTCGGTGCCGCTGAGCCGGTAGTTCGGGCGGACGACGGCGATGCCTGCGGCGAGGAGTTCGGGCCAGATCGCAAGGTCGGACTTGTCGCCCATCTTGAACGCGCCGCCATGGATCATCATCAGGACGGGTGCGGGGCCGGACCCTGCGGGAAGGGTCAGGTCCATCACCTGCCGCGGCCCCGTGCCATAGGCGATTTCGGTGCCCGTCTGCCGGCCAAGACGCCAGTAGGCGACGGCACCAGCGGCGGCAGCCAGGCCACCGACAAGAAGGGTTCTGCGGATCAGTCCTGGCATGGGGTCTCCTAATGCACTGCGTCGCGCAGGGCGGAAAGTTCTTCGGCTGTCACGGCCTTTGCGTCCACCACATAGGTATGGATGGTGAAGACCACCGCTTTCGTGACGGGCAGCCGGATCAGGCATTGGCGTTCGCAGCGGATGAAGACATGGTCGGTCGGCCTTGGCCGCCGTTCCCCTTCGCGGCGCGGCTGGTGCAGCACGAAATCGTCATAGGTCAGGTAGTTCATCCGCCAGAGCGGCTGTTCCGGCCGGATCGCATCGAAAAGCCGGGCGACGCGCTTGCCGATGTCGGCGTCATAGATCGGGACGGGGTCGTGGATGCCCGTGAGGCTGCGGCCAAGCTTCTGCGCCAGCGTCCAGCTTGCCGGAAAGCAGAGGATGCCGCCGGTGAGGGCGTATTCCTCGCCCGCCTTTTCCATGAGGCAGAGGTCTTCCTGCACCAGCCGGCCCAGCGTCAGCAGGGGTGCCGAGGGGTCGAGCGGCACAGTGACATTGTCGGGCCGGGTAACTTCACCGTCGGCCACCACAAAGCCTGGCATCCGGCGCAGGCGATTGAGAACCAGGGCGTAAAGCTCTTCCGCGGCGGGGACGCCTTCGGGCAGAAGGGCGTGCACCACGCCGGGCCTCTCGGCGATCAGCCGGTCGCGCAGCGCCATCTGCTGGGCGTAGGCTTCATCCGTACGAAGCCAGTCGTCACCCTCGACCGGCAGGATACCGGGCAGGCGGCGGGTGCGCGGGTCGACCCACGGAAGGTGCGGCAGGCGGTCCTGCAGGATCGGTCCGGACTGAAGGGCGTCTTGCGTCGGGGTCAGCATGGCGATCTTTGACCATCGATCCTCTGCGGCTGCAACCAACACGTTTGCGACATGGCGCGGGTCGGCGATGGTTGAGCGGTCCTCTGCGGTCCGGGCAAGCTTTCCGCCCAATACGGAGGCCAGTCATGAACACCTTCCACCGCGACCGCCGGAAGATCGACCCCACGCGCCCGGACCGACTGGGGGACGGCACGCCCAATGACAATGACCGGGTCGAGATCGGGCCGACGCAGCTTGCCTTCCGCGAATGGGAGGCGGCGGGACTTGAGCTTCCAAACCTCGCCCGGATGCGCGAGGCGCGCTGGCAGAAGCTGGTGGCCGGGCTGATCGCGCGGGATTACGGCGGCCTCCTGATGTTCGACCCCCTGAACATCCGCTATGCGACCGACACCACCAACATGCAGCTTTGGAACACCCACAACCCGTTCCGGGCCTGCCTTCTCTGCGCCGATGGGCACATGGTGATGTGGGAATACAAGAACTCACCCTTCCTCGTGACCTTTAACCCCTTGGTGAAGGAGCTGCGGTCGGGTGCGACGTTCTTCTACAATTCCACCGGCGACCGGGGGCGCGAGGCGGCGGAAGGCTTCGCGCGGCAGGTCGATGAGGTGATGCGCGAACATGCCGGGACGAACCGGCGACTGGCGGTGGACAAGATCATGGTCCATGGCCTCCGCGCGCTGGAGGCAATCGGGTTCACCGTCGAGGAAGGCGAGGAGGTGACGGAACGCGTCCGCGCGGTGAAGACCCCGGATGAGATCCTGGCGATGCGCTGCGCCCACCATGCCTGCGAGGCGGGAATTGCCGAGATGGAGGCCTTTACCCGCGAGAACGTGCCTTCAGGGACGGTCAGCGAGGATGCGATCTGGGCCGAGCTTCACGCCGCCAACATCCGGCGGGGGGGCGAATGGATCGAGACGCGGCTTCTCGCCTCCGGCCCCCGGACGAACCCGTGGTTTCAGGAATGCGGGCCGCGGCTGGTGCAGCCGAACGAGATCGTGGCCTTCGATACCGACCTGATCGGCGCCTACGGGTTCTGCATCGACATCAGCCGGACCTGGTGGGTCGGCGACGCGCGCCCCTCGAACGCGATGGTTTCGGCGTTCCACCATGCGCTTGACCATATCGCCGACCACAAGGCGCGGCTGAAACCGGGCGTGACGATCGAGGAACTGGTGATGGGCGGCCACCAGCTGGCGCCGGAATACTGGGCGCAGAAGTACAGCTGCAAGATGCATGGCGTCGGGCTTTGCGACGAATGGCCTTATGTGAATTACCCCGACGGCTGGACTCCGGGGGCCTTCGACGCGGCGCTAGAGCCGGGGATGGTGCTGTGTGTCGAGGCGCTGGTCAGCCCCGAGGGCGGGGATTTCTCGATCAAGCTGGAGGATCAGGTGCTGATCACCGACACCGGCTGCGAGACGCTGACGCGCTATCCCTTCGATCCGCGGCTGATGGGGTAAGGCGCACCCCTCAGGGGGCGAGGCGGGCCAGAAGACCAAGGTGATCCGACCCATGGGCGGGGCGCAGGTCGATCCGACCGCCGACCGTTGCGAAGGCATGGTCGATGGGAAGGGTCAGCACCGGGGCGAAGCCGAGGAACGTGCCGTTCGACGGGCCAGCCGGGACCACCCGTGCGGCGGCGGCCATCTGGCGCACCGAATGGCCCCAGCGCACCATGTTGAAGTCGCCCGCCATGGCAACCGGCCCTTCCAGACCAGCCAGCGCCGGAAGGAGTCCGGCGACCTGATCCTGCTGACTGTGGGGCCAGGGCCAGTGCAGGTGGACCGACACAATCCAGACCGGGGTTTCGCCTTGGGTGGTGGGCAGGATCGCCTGCATCGCCGCAAGTCCAGGGGCGCAGACGACCGCCTCCGGCACGGGCGTCAGGCTGGTGGCGACCGCCACCGCACCAACGGGTTCGTCGCCGCAGACCTGCTGGTGGGGAAAACGGTCAGCAAGGGCGGCAAGAAGGGCGCGGTTCGAAACCGAGACCTCCTGCAGGGTCAGGGCCACGGCATCCGTCTGGCGGATGTCAGCCTCAAGCGCGGCAAGCTCGGCGTTATCGAAGCGCATGTTTTTCTGGTAAAGCGTCAGGCTTCCCGACGGCCCCGGCAGTAGGGTCGCGAAAAACACCGGCCCACCCGCGATAAAGGCGAACAGGATCGACCAAAAGGCCGCGACCCTGAGGCCCAGCATCGAGGCGGCAATCGCCAGGACAAGCACCGCGCCAACGGCAAGCGGGCGCCCGACCGCCAGCGAATCGCCGATCGGGTGCAGCCAGCCGAGGAACCCGCCCAGAACCGCAAGGATCGCCAGCGTCAGCCCGGTTCCCACCAGAAACGGCGCCACGCTGATGTCTTCGTCGTCCTCGTCGTCAATCGACGCCACGGCCTGCTCCCTTTGCGCCCTTGCCTGACTGGCGCGACACGTTCCCTTCCGGGACCTTCAATCCAATCACTGCGGCATAAATGAGGTATCCGTACAGCGCCAGCCCTGCCGGACAGCCCTATTGCAGGTCGACGTAGCGCCCGATGGTGACAGTCCCGTCATCGGCGGTGAAGCGGATGTCGATACGCTGGCGGTCGACGTCAAAGCAGGTCCAGCGGTCGGAGGGCGGCCAGAGGGAACAGTAGCGGTCCTCGCGCACCTCCCACCGGCCGAAGCTTTCGCCGTAAAGCGTGCGGCCATCGGCGAAGAAGTCCTGGAGCGTGCCGTCGGGATAGCCAAGGACGCGGGCGGCAAGGGCGGCCGCGATCGCGGGGCCGTCAAGGCGTTCCCAACCCTCGGCCAGCGAGGGTGCCACGCCAAGTCCGGCCCAGATGGCCAGAAGCGCCACCCTGATCCGCATCGAAGCCTCCTTGCGCGCCATCCCTCTGCAGCGTAAGCGCTGCGTGCCGTGTCCGTCCAGCCTGAGGCCGCCCATGATCCCGCGCTATTCCCGCCCCGAGATGGTGGCGATCTGGTCCCCCGAAACCCGGTTCCGGATCTGGTTCGAGATCGAGGCCCATGCCTGCGACGCACAGGCCGCTTTGGGCATCATCCCGAAGGAAAATGCCGAGGCGGTGTGGCGGGCGAAGGACGTCGAATTCAACGTGGCCCGGATCGACGAGATCGAGGCGGTCACCAAGCATGACGTGATCGCCTTCCTCACGCACCTCGCCGAGCATATCGGAGCCGAAGAGGCGCGGTTCGTCCATCAGGGGATGACCAGTTCGGACGTCCTTGACACGACGCTGAACATCCAGCTGGTCCGCGCCTCGGACCTCCTCCTCAAGGGGCTGGACCGGGTGCTTGCCGCCCTGAAGGCCCGCGCCTACGAGCACAAGGATACCCTCCGCATCGGCCGCAGCCACGGTATCCATGCCGAGCCGACGACAATGGGCCTGACCTTTGCCCGGTTCTTCGCCGAAATGCAGCGCAACCGCGAACGGCTGGTCAACGCCCGCGCCGAAGTGGCGACAGGGGCGATCTCGGGCGCGGTCGGCACCTTTGCCAATATCGACCCCCTCGTCGAAGCGCATGTCTGCAAAATGCTGGGCCTTCGCCCCGAGCCGATCTCGACCCAGGTCATCCCGCGCGACCGACACGCGATGTACTTTGCCACGCTGGGGGTCATCGCCTCGAGCATTGAGAACATCGCGATCGAGATCCGCCACATGCAGCGGACCGAGGTGCTGGAAGCGGAAGAGTTCTTCTCGCCGGGGCAAAAGGGCAGTTCCGCCATGCCGCACAAGCGCAACCCCGTGCTGACCGAGAACCTGACCGGACTTGCGCGCCTTGTCCGCATGGCCGTGGTCCCGGCGCTGGAAAACGTGGCACTTTGGCATGAACGCGACATCAGTCATTCCAGCGTCGAACGGATGATCGGGCCGGATTCCACGATCACGCTGGACTTCGCGCTGCACCGGCTGGCGGGCGTGGTCGAGAAGCTGGTGATCTACCCCGAGAACATGCTGAAGAACCTGCACAAGTTCAAAGGCTTGGTGATGAGCCAGCGCGTGCTTCTTGCCCTGACCCAAGCCGGTGTCAGCCGCGAGGACGCCTACCGCCTTGTCCAACGGAACGCGATGAAGGTCTGGGAGAAGGGCGCCGACTTCAAGACCGAGCTTCTGGCCGACCCGGAGGTTACCGCGGCCCTTTCGCCCACCGAGATCGAAGAGAAATTCGACCTTGGCTATCACACCAAGCACGTCGACACGATCTTCGCCCGCGTTTTCGGCACTGCGTCCTGAGCGCACAGCGCGGGTGCTGTCGCGCGGATAACATCCGAACGACACCCAAGCGTCACCGGGGCGTCGTGCTTGTCGGCTGTCCTGAGGCTCCCTCTCATGCATGGAAGGAGTGACCCATGACCGAAGATCGCGACGTTGAAGTTCCCCACGAGGTTGCCGGTTTCGTCGCCGAACTGCGCCGCCTTGCCGATGCGCTGGAGAAAGGTGAGGCCTTCACCATCCATGTCGATGGCGAGGACGTCACGATTCCGCAAGGCGCGCAGTTCTCGGTGGCCCATGAACGGGAAGACGGCGAAGTGGAACTGGAGTTCCAGATCACCTGGACGATGACCGACGAGGACGACGAGGGTGATGAGGATGACGAGCCGGAAGATGACAGGGCCGAGGCCGTCCCTGCCTGATCCCGCGCCGATCCGGACGCCCCCGCCGCTCCCGGCAGGCCGGGCAGGTCGGGCGGGGGCACAAAGTTCGGGCATCTGACGGAAGCGTGATCCGGCTGCGGCGGCCTGCCGCAACAATTGCCGCTTGAATGCGCGGCGACTGTGCTACCTTTCGTGAAATTGCCGAAAGGTCGTCCGATGCGCATGATCCTTGCCGCCGCCCTTGCCCTGACCCCGCAGCTTGCGCTTGCGGTCAGCAGCGACGACAGCGAGCCGCCGAAGCCGACCGAGACCAGCACCGAATGTGCCAAGGGCGAGGTCTGGGATGACAAGACCAAGACCTGCATCAAGGCGGACAGCAGCAGCCTGAACGACGACCAGCGCTATGGCGCGGTGCGCGAACTGGCCTATGCCGGGCGGCCCGACGAGGCGCTGGCGATCCTTGCCACGATGACCGAGGGTGAGACGCCCCGTGTCCTGACCTATCAGGGCTTCCTTCTGCGCCAGACCGGCCGGGTCGAGGAAGGCATCGCCGCCTATGAGCGCGCCATCGCGCTCGATACGACCAATATCCTTGCCCGCAGCTACTACGGTCAGCTTCTGGTACAGATGAACGAGATGGAGCTGGCACAGCTTCAGCTTGCCGCGATCCGCATGAATGGCGGTGGCGGCACCTGGGCCGAACGCGCCCTTTCCGACGCCATCACCACCGGCGTCACGACGACCTACTGAACCCTGTAACCCAAAGAAGGAGGACACCCATGAAGATCGCACTGACCCTCTCCGCGCTTGCCCTCTCGGTGATGCCGGCAATGGCCTATTCCGGCTGCAGCGGCGACAAGGTGAAGGCGGAAACCGCCTCGTCCTGCATGCCGGGCTCGACCTGGGATGCGGCGAAGGGCGCCTGCGTCGAAAACCCGTCGAGCTGAGGCGGGCGCGGCTAAGGCCGCGTTAACCCGGAACCGCGAAGCTTCTGTCGGGGAATCGGCTGAGGCTTCGCATGACCAAAGACATCGTGCCGCTTGCGCGGCTTTTCCCTGACCGTCGCGCCGTCACCTCCATAGGCCCGGTGCGGCGGGTTCTGACCCCCCGGCAGAAGGCTGCGGTGATCGTCCGCTATCTTCTGACCGAAGGCACCACCCTTCCCCTCGCATCGCTCCCTGAACACATGCAGGCCGCCCTGGCCGAGCAGATGGGGCAGATGAGGCTGATCGACCGGACCACGCTCGACGAGGTGGTGGCCGAGTTCATGGCCGAGCTTGAATCGGTCGGCCTTTCCTTTCCCGGCGGGATCGAGGGGGCGCTGACGATGATGGACGGGCATATCTCGCAATCGGCCGCCTCGCGCCTGCGCCGCATGGCCTCCACCTCCTCGAAGATCGACCCGTGGGAGCGGATCATCGCCCTGCCCGTCGACCGGCTGATGCCGATCCTGCAGGACGAGGCGGCCGAGGTAGGCGCAGTGATGCTGTCGAAACTGCCGGTGGCCAAGGCCGCCGAGATCCTGGGCCGGCTGCCCGGCGACCGGGCGCGGCGGCTGGCCTATGCGGTGTCGCAGACCGGCAATGTCGATCCCGAAACCGTGCGGCGGATCGGGGCGGCCCTCCTCGCCGATCTCGACAACCAGCCGCCCCGCGCCTTCGACGCAGGTCCGGTCGAACGGGTGGGGGCGATCCTGAACGTCTCGCCCGCGACAACGCGCGAGGACGTGCTGCAGGGGCTTGAGGCGGAGGATGCGGGCTTTGCCGCCGAGGTGCGGCGCGCGATCTTCACCTTCGTCCATATCCCGGCGCGTCTCGCCCCGCGCGACGCGCCGAAGATCACCCGGCTGGTCGAACAACCGGTGCTGGTCACGGCGCTGACGGCCGCGCAGGGCAAGCCGGGGCTTGAGGAAGCGGCAGAGTTCCTTCTGGCCAACATCTCGCAGCGGCTGGCGCAGGGCTTGCGGGAAGAGATGGCGACGCGCGGCAAGGTGAAGGAAAAGGACGGCGAAGAGGCGATGGCCGCGATCATCACCGCGATCCGGACACTGGAGGCCAGCGGGGAGGTGACGCTGATCCAGCCCGAGGAGGAGTGAGGCGCCCGGTCAGCGCCGGACCGCTGCGACGCACCGGTTTTCTGCGAAAACCGGGACCCGGGCGGCAGGCCTGCCCGACTGATGGATGCGTCCATTCTGTGCGGGGCAATCGGCTGGCCCTGACAGGACGGATCGATCTTTCGCAGAAAGATCGTCTGCGATCCTTCGTCGAAGGATCGTGGGGACGCCGCCGCCCCTTGCCGCCCTGCCCCGGTCCCTCTAGCTTCCCGGCGCGATGCATACCCCGGCCCACTCCCCCACGCGCGGCATCCTTCTGATGATCGCGGCGATCCTTCTCTTCACCGCGATGGATGCCACCGCGAAGGGGCTGATCCAGCGATACCCTGCGCCGCAGGTGATCTGGGTGCGCTTTGCCGGGCAGCTCGTGATCGTCCTCATCCTCCTGCGCCATCACCTCGGCCCGGTCCTGCGGACCCGCTTCCCGGTGCTGCATTTCTGGCGCTCCGCCTCGCAGTTCGGGGCGACGACCTTCTTCTTCCTGTCGCTTTCGCATATCGGCCTGGCCGAGGCGACCGCCATTGCCGACATCAATCCTGTGCTCATCACGCTTGGCGCAGCACTTTTCCTGGGCGAAAGGCTGGGGCCACGGCGGCTGGCGGGCGTCATCGTGGCACTCATCGGGGCCCTGATCGTGATCCGGCCCGGGGCCGGGGTCTTCACCTGGTGGGCGCTCTTGCCGCTGCTCTGCGCCCTTTCCTACGCGACCTCGGCGCTTCTGACGCGCAAGATCGGTGCTCAGGAAAGCGTCTGGGCCTCGATGGTCTATGCCGCGCTGTTCGGGACCATCGTCGCGGGGGCGGCCCTGCCCTTCGTCTGGCAGCCGGTGGCAACGGCGGACCTCTGGCTTTTCGGGCTGATCGCCTGCCTCGGCACCGGGGCGCAGCTTTGCATCATCCGCAGTTTCTCGATCACCGAAGCCTCGGTCGTGGCGCCCTTCGCCTATCTCGGGATCGTCTTCGCCACCGGCTGGGGCATCCTGCTTTTCGACCAGTGGCCTGACCGCTGGACCGTGATCGGTGCGCTTGTGATCGTGGGCGCGGGACTTTATGTCTGGCACCGCGAAACTAGGGCGAGCCGCCCGAGCTGAGAGTCATGGCCGACACGCCGCCCTTCGTCTTGCGTCACTGGCTGCAAGACCGCCTGCTACGCGGCCTGATCTGGCTGCTTCTGTGCCTGCCCTACCGGTGGCGGGTGCCGCTGTGCGGCTGGGTCATGTCGCGGGTGATCGCGCCGGTCGCAGGCTATCGCCGGCGGGTGCGGCAGAACCTGGCGCTGGTCCTGCCCGGTCTGCCCGCGGATGAGGTCGACCGCATCGCCCGCGCGGTGCCCGACAACGTCGGACGGACGGTGATCGAGATCTATTCCGGCCCCGAGTTCATCGCCCGCGCCGTGGCGCAGCCCCTGACCGGCGGCGGCGTCGCCGCACTGGAAGAGGCGCATCGCTTGAGGCGCCCGGTGATCCTGGTGACCGGCCATTTCGGCAATTACGACGCCAGCCGCGCCGCCCTCATCGCCCGGGGCTACCGGGTGGGGGCGCTCTACATGCCGATGGCGAACCGGTATTTCAACGAACACTACGTCAAGGCGATCTCGGGCATCGGCACGCCGCTTTTCCCGCGCGGACGGGCGGGGCTTGCGGACATGGTGCGCCATTTGCGGTCGGGCGGGATGCTGGGGATGCTGGTCGACCAGCACATGGGCCACGGCGAGGAGCTGACCTTCTTCGACCGCCCGGCGCTGACCGCGCTGTCCGCCGCAGAACTTGCACTTAAGTACGATGCCCTCCTGGTGCCGACCTATGCGGTGCGGAAGGCGGACGGCCTGTCCTTCGACATCATCGTCGAGCCGCCGATTCCGGCCGGCACGCCGGAAGAGATGACCCAGGCGCTGAACGACAGCCTCGAGGCGCTGGTGCGCCAGCATCTGGACCAGTGGTTCTGGATCCACCGGCGCTGGAAGGTGCCGCCGCGTTAGGACTTCAGTCTATCCGCGCCGCGGCAAGAATCGCGGCCGGCCCTTCGGACTGAACAAGCACCGCACCGGGCTCGGTCCCGGGATAGGGCACGGTAATCTCCATCGGCTCCTGCCCCGACCAAGCGCCCAGCGCCTCCCACGAGGTCACGATGTTGTGGTAGGTGATCGTCTTCCCGGCATTCTCGCCGCGCTCGATCGTCACGGTTTCCTCGGGCTTGTAGCGCACCAGCTGCACCCGCGCCGGGGCCTCGAAGGGCCGGTCCGCCCTGGCCCGGATGACCAGCGTATCGCCCATTCGTTCGATGCTGAGGTCGACCGAGGGCACGACCGACAGGTGCTTTTGCAGCTGCGCAGCGGTCTCCTCTGGGGCAAACCCCTCGATCCGGTCCTGGCCGCCGATGATCAGTTGCGGGGTATAGATCGTCCGGCTGCCGACCGCGCGGGCATAATCGCGCTGGCGTTCCGAGAACTTCGGGTGCGCGAAGCGGTCGGCCCAGCCGATGTAGTCCCAGTAGTCGACATGAAGCGCCAGCGGCAGGACCCGCGGGTTCGCGGCCAGCATCGCGACGAATTCATCCGCCGGCGGGCAGGAGGAACAGCCCTGCGAAGTGTAAAGCTCGATGACGACAATGTCCTCGGCCAGTGCCGGAGCAGCTGCCGCCAGCCAGAGGCCGCAAGCGGCGCTGACGAAGTGTCGCATGATCCGTTTCCTGATCCCTTGAACGTCTTCCGTGTTATAGGGAGCCCATTCCCCAGCCGCCAATCAAGGTTTTGCGAGAGCCGTGACATGAACTGTCAAAAAAACCGGAGGATCGGACAGGATATGGGGCTGGATATTCGGCATACAATTGCATACAATGCGCGCCAGCAGCCGCCTTCTTCAGGAGCCACCCGATGACCGTCACCGTTGGACATGACCAAGCCCGTACCCGCAAGACCCTGACCGCGGGGGGCCAGACCGTCAGCTACTACTCGATTCCGGCTGCCGAAGCGGCGGGTCTGGGCGAATTCTCGAAGCTTCCGGCCAGCCTGAAGGTGGTGCTGGAGAACATGCTGCGGTTCGAGGATGGCAAGACGGTGACGGTCGACGACATCCGCGCCTTTTCCGACTGGGGCAAACAGGGCGGGAAAAGCGCCCGCGAGATCGCCTATCGCCCGGCGCGCGTCCTGATGCAGGACTTCACCGGCGTTCCCGCCGTGGTCGACCTTGCCGCGATGCGCGACGGGATCAAGGGCCTGGGCGGCGACGCGCAGAAGATCAACCCCTTGAACCCGGTCGACCTTGTCATCGACCATTCGGTGATGATCGACGAATTCGGCCACCCCCGCGCCTTCCAGCTGAACGTCGACCGCGAATATGAACGGAACATGGAACGCTATGTGTTCCTGAAATGGGGCCAGAAGGCCTTCCGCAACTTCCGCGTCGTGCCGCCCGGCACCGGCATCTGCCACCAGGTGAACCTCGAATACCTCGCCCAGACCGTCTGGACCGACACCGACCAGAACGGCGCGGTCGTGGCCTATCCTGACACCCTCGTCGGCACCGACAGCCACACCACCATGGTCAACGGCCTTGCCGTCCTTGGCTGGGGCGTCGGCGGGATCGAGGCCGAGGCGGCGATGCTGGGCCAGCCCGTGTCGATGCTGATTCCCGAAGTCGTCGGCTTCAAGCTGACCGGCGAGATGAAGGAAGGCACCACCGCGACCGACCTTGTCCTCAAGGTCGTGCAGATGCTGCGCAAGCACGGCGTGGTGAACAAGTTCGTCGAATTCTACGGCGACGGCCTCGACCGCCTGCCGCTGGCCGACCGCGCCACGATCGCCAACATGGCCCCGGAGTATGGTGCGACCTGCGGCTTCTTCCCGATTGACGCCGAAACGCTCCGCTACCTCCACATGACCGGCCGCGAGGAATCGCGGATCGCGCTGGTGGAGGCCTATGCCAAGGCCAACGGCATGTGGCGGGATGAGGCCTACGATCCGGTCTACACCTCGACCCTTCACCTCGACATGTCGACCATCGTGCCGGCCATCTCGGGCCCGAAACGCCCGCAGGACTTCCTGCCGCTGACGGATGCAAAATCGAGCTTCGCCAAGGAGATGGACGCGAGCTTCAAGCGCCCGATGGGCACCTCGGTGCCGGTGAAGGGCGAGGATTACGCCATGTCCTCGGGCAAGGTGGTGATCGCTTCCATCACCTCCTGCACCAACACCTCGAACCCCTACGTCATGATCGGCGCGGGATTGGTGGCGCGGAAGGCGCGCGCGCTGGGGCTGAACCGCAAGCCCTGGGTGAAGACCTCGCTTGCGCCGGGATCGCAGGTCGTCAGCGAATACCTGAACGCCGCCGGGTTGCAGGAAGACCTTGACGCCGTGGGCTTCAACCTTGTCGGCTATGGCTGCACCACCTGCATCGGCAACTCCGGCCCCCTGCAGCCCGAGATTTCGGCGGCAATCGCGGAAGGTGATCTTGTCGCCGCCGCCGTCCTGTCGGGCAACCGCAACTTCGAGGGCCGCATCAGCCCGGACGTCCGCGCCAACTATCTCGCCTCGCCGCCCCTGGTCGTGGCCTATGCGCTGGCCGGTGACATGAACATCGACCTCACCTCCGAGCCCCTCTGCACGTCGAAAGACGGCAAGCCCGTCTACCTGAAAGACATCTGGCCCACGAACAAGGAAATCGCGGACCTCGTGCACGCCACCGTCACCCGCGCCGCCTTCCAGAAGAAGTATGCCGATGTCTTCAAGGGCGACGCGAAGTGGCAGGGTGTCGAGGTCACAGACAGCGAGACCTATGACTGGCCGCCCACCTCGACCTACATCCAGAACCCACCCTATTTCCAGGGCATGTCGAAGACCCCGGGCGTCATCAGGAACGTGACTGGCGCGCGGATCCTCGCCCTACTCGGCGACATGATCACGACCGACCACATCAGCCCCGCAGGGTCGTTCAAGGCCACGACTCCGGCTGGGAAATACCTGACCGAGCGCGGCGTGCCGGTGTCGGAGTTCAACAGCTACGGCGCCCGGCGCGGCAACCACGAGGTGATGATGCGCGGCACTTTCGCCAACATCCGCATCAAGAACGAGATGTTGGATGGGGTGGAGGGCGGCTTTTCCAAGGGGCCGGACGGTCAGCAGACGAGCATCTTCGAGGCCTCGATGGCCTGGCAGGCGCAGGGGACACCGCTGGTCGTGATCGGCGGCATCGAATACGGTGCCGGCTCCAGCCGCGACTGGGCGGCCAAGGGCACGGCCCTTCTGGGCGTCAAGGCGGTGATCGCCGAGTCCTTCGAACGCATCCACCGGTCGAACCTCGTCGGCATGGGCGTCATCCCCTTCGAATTCCTGCCCGGCGAGACCCGCAAGACCCTTGGCCTCAAGGGCGACGAGGTGATCTCGATCGAGGGGCTCGACGGCGACCTGAAGCCGCTCAGCCTTGTGCCCTGCCACATCCGCTATGCCGACGGCCGCGAGAAGACGATCCAGATCAAGTGCCGGATCGATACCGCGATCGAGATCGAGTATGTCGAGAACGGCGGCGTGCTGCACTACGTGCTGCGGAACCTCGCGGCCTCGTAAGCGGCGGATACGATCCTTCTGCGAAGGATCAGGTCACCGATTTTTCGCAGAAGAATCGGGCGGCGCAGAGACCCTGCGCCGCCGATGATCCCGTGGTCAACAAGTTACCAGAATCCTAACGTCCACGGACAAGCGTCTGAAATCGCGTGACTTTCGTGACTTGACCACTGTGGTCAGCTCTGGCCGGCCAGCGCCTTTTCCAGTTCCGGGATGAACCGGGTTTCATAGTCAGTCCCGATCAGGGGCCCGACGAAGCGGAAAAGGACGCTCCCGTCCCCGCCAACGATGAAGGTCTCGGGCGGTGCCGTCACGCCCCATTCCACCCGGTTCCGCCCGTTCGGATCGGTCGCGACGCCAATGAAGGGATTGCCTTCCTCGGCAAGGTAGGCGACCGCCTTCGCGTCGTCATCCATGATGTTGACCCCCGCGACCCGCACCCCGTTCGCGGCCATTTCCAGAAGCACAGGATGCTCGGCCCGGCAAGGCGGGCACCAGGTGGCCCAGAAGTTCACCACGGTGACCTCGCCGGTCCGAAGGTCGGCGTCGGTGAGGGTCGGAATGCCCGGCAGGCCCGTGGCCGGCAGGACCGGGGCAGCCTTGCCCACGAAGACCGAAGGCAGCTCCCCCGCCCCCTCGCGGTACATGCCGAAATAGAACATCCCCGCCAGCCCCGCGAAAAGGACCGGGGGCAGCACCATGAGCCACTTAGCCATCCGTCTTCTCCTGCCGCGCCTCGACCTCTTCCAGCGCCCGCTTGACCCGGCCCCGCTGCCAGAACGAGAGGACCAGAAGCCCCAGGATCAGCAGGAAGCTGACCGCATAGGACCAGAGGACAAAGCCCGCGTATTCCCCAAGATCCGGCATCACGCCACCCGCTCCCGCGCCAGAAGCGCCTTCAGCCGGCGGGCGCGAATCTCCGTCCGTGTCCGCATCAGGACGAGGGTGACGAAGAGAAGGACGAAGCCCGCGATGCAGACCAGAAGCGGCAGCCAGAAGACGTCCGAGATGTTCTCTTCCTTGTCGAGGGAAAGCGAGGCCCCTTGATGCAGCCCCTGGTTCCAGAAATTCACCGCATAGCGGGACAGAAGCGCGAAGACCGATCCGACAAGGCAGAGGATCGAGGTCAGGTCGGCGGCGGTGTCGGGATCCTCGATCGCCTCCCAAAGCGCGATGTAGCCGAAGTAGAAGAGCGTCAGGATCAGAAACGAGGTCAGCCGCGGGTCCCAGGCCCACCAGGTGCCCCACATCGGCTGGCCCCAGAGTGCCCCGGTGACAAGGGCGATCAGCGTGAAGGTCAGCCCCACGGGGGCGGCGGCCTTGGCGGCCAGCGCCGAGACATGGTGGCGGCGGATGATCCAGATCAGCGAGGTCACCAGCATCATCACCCAGGCGTTGATCGCCATCATCGCGGCGGGGACGTGGAGGTAGATGATCTTGACCGTCGAGCCCTGGCGGAAATCGTCGGGCGTGAAGAAGAAGCCCCAGGCCAGCCCGACCAGAAGGCAGGCCACGGTCAGCCCGATCACCCAGGGCAGCGCCCAGGCCGAGGTCTGCATGAACTTCTTCGGGTTGGCGTATTCCCAGATCGACATGGGCCGCTGACTATCCTTTCCTGTGCGCGTCCTCAACTCACCATCACGCGAAACCCTAGCGCAAATTGACGCGGAGTGCTGCCGCCGCCGCGAAGGGGAGGAGCGCGGCCGCCCCAAGGCTGATCGCGGCGAGGAGGGCAAGGGGGGTGCCAAGGGCCATGCCTTCGGCGCCCCGACGCACCACCTCGGCCCCGAAGATCAGGGTGGGGACGTAAAGCGGCAGGACGAGGAGGCTGAGGAGAAGCCCGCCACGGCGGAGGCCCACGGTCAGCGCCGCCCCGAAGGCCCCGACAATGGAAAGCGTGGGCGTGCCAAGGAGGAGGCTTAGGACCAGCCAGCCATAGGCACCGGGCGCAAGGTTCAGAAGGACGCCAAGGCCGGGTGCGAGGAGGGTCAGCGGCAGGCCGGTGACCAGCCAGTGCGCCAGGGCCTTGATGGCGACCACCCCTTCCAGCGGTAGGGGAGAGGTGGCCAGAAGGTCGAGCGAGCCGTCCTCATGGTCGAGCGCGAAGATGCGGTCGAGCGAGAGGAGGCAGGCGAGGAGTGCGCCGACCCAGAGGATGCCGGGCGCGATGCGGCCGAGAGTGCCGCCTTCGGCCCCGACGCCAAGGGGGACGAGGACGGCGAGGATCAGGAAGAAGGCCAGCCCCAGCCCGAAGCCGCCGCCCGAGCGGAAGGCAAGGCGCAGGTCGCGGAGGAGGAGCGCCCTCACAGGAAGGCCTCGTCGAAGCCGTCGCTGGCCAGCGTGCGGGTGCGGTAGGGGTCGAGGTCCAGCACCTTCGCCTCGGGGAGGCCAAGGTCGACATGGGTGGCGATGATCGCGGCCCCGCCGCTGGCCAGGTGGCTACGGACGACGCCGGCGAAAAGCGCGACCGAGGCGATGTCGAGGCTGACGGTCGGTTCATCCAGGAGCCAGAGCGGGCGCCCGGTGACGAGAAGCCGCGCCAGGCCGAGGCGGCGCTTCTGGCCCGCGGAAAGCTCGCCCGCGCGGCGGTGGATCAGCGCGGCAAGGTCCATCGCTGCAATGGCATGGCCGATGGCGGGGCCGCCGTAGACCTGCGCCCAGAAGGTAAGGTTCTCGGCCACCGTGAGGGTCGATTTCAGGCCGTCGGCATGGGCGGCATAGGCGACCGCGTCGGGGTTGAGCTCAAGCGTGCCCGCGACGGCGGGTTGCAGCCCCGCGAGCGTGCGGAGAAGCGTGGTCTTGCCCGATCCGTTCGGCCCGCGCAGGACCAGCGCCTGACCCGCCCCGACCGCAAGGTCGAGGCCGGAGAGGACGGTCACCCCGCCGCGGGCGACGGACAGATTGGCTGCGCGCAAGATCATCGCCGAAAGCCCTAGCGCATGCGCCGCAGGCCGAAAAGGGGAATGGTCAATGCGGGCGCGCCGCCCTATCTAAGGCCGCGAACGAGGAGACACCCATGCAGAGCATTCCCTTCGGCCGGACCGGCCGCATGACCACACGGCTGGGCTTCGGCGCCTGGGCCATCGGCGGCACCTGGGGCGAGGTCACCCTGGAGGACGCCAAGGCAACGCTGCACGCCGCGCTGGATGAGGGGATGACCTTCATCGACACGGCCGATGTCTATGGCGACGGACGGTCCGAGCGGATCATCCGCGAGGTGCTGGCCGAACGTGGCGGCGATCGGCCTTACGTTGCGACCAAGGCCGGGCGGCGGCTGAGCCCGCACGTAGCGGAAGGTTACAATGCCGTTAACCTTGAAGCCTTCATCGACCGGTCACTGGTGAACCTTGGGGTGGAGCGGCTGGACCTTGTGCAGCTTCACTGTCCGCCGACGCCGGTATTCTCGGACCCGTCGGTCTTTGCCGCGCTGGAGGCGATCAAGGCCAAGGGCAAGATCGCCGACTATGGCGTTTCGGTGGAGACGGTAGAGGAAGCCCGCGCCGCGATCCGGCAACCGGGCGTGGTGTCGGTGCAGATCATCTACAACATGTTCCGGATGAAACCGGCAGAGGTGTTCTTCCCCGAAGCCAGGGCCGCGAATGTCGCGGTCATCGCGCGGGTGCCGCTGGCCTCGGGTCTTCTGACCGGCAAGATGACGAAGGAGAGCCAGTTCGCGGCGGATGACCACCGCAGCTTCAACCGCAACGGCGAGGCCTTCGACAAGGGTGAGACCTTCTCGGGCGTTCCATTCGACGTGGCGCTGGAGGCGGTAGAAGAGCTGCGCGCGCTGGTGCCGGCCGGGGTGACGATGGCGGCCTTTGCCTTGCGCTGGATCCTGATGGAAGACGCGGTGACGGTGGTGATCCCCGGGGCGAAATCGCCGGCGCAGGCGCGGGCGAATGCGGTGGCGGCTGGGCTGGCGCCCCTGTCCCCGGCGGTGATGGAGGCGGCACGAGAGGTCTATGCGCGCCGGATCAAGGCGCATGTGCACGGGTCGTGGTAGAGTGATTTCTTCGAAGAAATCGCATCGGAGCCTTTGAAGGCTCCGGTCCGGAGTTCTTGAAAACTCCGGAGTGCTAGGCCACCGGCAGCAGCGCTACGGCGACCCTGCGCCCTTCGCCCAGAAGCACGTTGTAGGTGCGGGCGGCGGTGGGCGAGGCCATGACCTCGACCCCGATCCCCTGCCCTTCCAGTGCTTCGCGGAAGGCTGGCGGGACATGGGCGATGCTGGACCCGGTGCCGACGAAGAGGACGTCGATCTGACCGACAAGGCTAAGCGGCCCGCCCGTATCGCCATACCCGCCCCAGGGGCCGGCGTCCCAGGGGGTGATCAGGCAGGGGCCGCGCAGGACGTGGCCCGCCACGCGGAAGAAGCCCGGCCCGTAGCCCTCGATCGCCTTGGCCGCGCCATAGGTGACCTCGGTCAGGCGCATCAGGCGTCCACGTCGGCGAATTCGTTCTTGCTGGCCTTCTTCGGTTTGTCCGAACGGTCAAGCCCGATGAACAGCACCAGGTTCTTGGCCACGAAGATCGAGGAATAGGTGCCCAGCACCACGCCGACGAAGATCGCGAAGGCAAAGCCGCGGATCACGTCGCCGCCGAAGATCAGCATGGCCCCCAGCGCGACCAGCGTGGTGACCGAGGTCATGAGCGTGCGGCTGAGGGTTTCGTTGACCGAGAGGTTCATCACGTCACGAAGGGGCATCGTCTTGTATTTCTGCAGGTTTTCCCTGAGCCGGTCGAAGACGACCACCGTGTCGTTGATCGAATAACCAAGCACCGTCAGGAGGGCGGCGATGATCGTCAGGTCGAACTTGAGCTGGAACAGGGCAAAGACCCCGATGACGATGAAGATGTCATGGATCAGCGCCACGATGCCGCCAACGGCGAATTGCCATTCGAACCGCATCCAGATGTAGATGCCGATGCAGAGGCTGGCCGCGACCATCGCGGTGATCGCCTTCCAGATCAGCTCGCCCGACACCTTGGGGCCGACCGATTCCACCGAAGGAAAGGTGATCGAGGGATCGACCACTTGCAGCCGCGCCTCGACCTCGGCGATGGTTTCGGGTGTCACCGCCTCGACCCCGTCAAGGGGTGCGATGCGGACCTGCGCGACATGCTGGTCCTCGCGGAACGAGGGGTCGAAGACCTGGGTGATCGCAACGTCACCGAGTTCCATGCCCGAGAGCGCCTCGCGGTAGGCGGCGACGTCGACCGGTTGGGTCGCCTCGGTGCGGATCGTGGTGCCGCCGCGGAAGTCGATGCCGAAGTTCAGGCCCATCACCGCCCAGAGGACGATGGACAGGACCGTCAGCATCATCGAGCCGCCGAAGGTCAGCCACTGGAACTTGAAGAAGTCGATGTTGGTCTTTTCGGGGGCAAGTCGGAAACGCCAAGCCATGATCTTTCCCCCTACACCGTGACGGTGGCCGGCCGGCGCCGGCGATACCAGATTTCGACGATCACGCGCGTCACATAGATCGCCGTGAAGACCGAGGTGATGATGCCGATGCCAAGCGTGATGGCAAAGCCGCGCACCGGGCCTGCGCCGACAAGGAACAGGACCACGGCGGTGATGAAGGTGGTGATGTTCGCGTCGATGATGGCACTGAGCGCGCGTTCGTAGCCAAGCTCGATGGCGCGGGCGGGGTTCTTCTGTGATCGCAATTCCTCACGGATGCGTTCGAAGACAAGCACGTTCGCGTCGACGGCCATGCCGATGGTCAGCACGATCCCGGCGATGCCGGGTAGGGTCAGGGTGCCGCCAACGGCGGAGAGCGCCGCGAAGATCAGGGCCACGTTGATCGCAAGGGCGATATTGGCGAAAACCCCGAAAAGGCCGTAACTCGCCACCATGTAGATCATCACCGCCACTCCTGCGACAAGGGCGGCGATGCGGCCAGCCGCAATCGAGTCGGCGCCGAGTTCGGGGCCGACGGTGCGTTCCTCGAGGAAGGTCATCTCGGCCGGAAGGGCGCCCGCGCGAAGGAGGACTGCAAGCTCGGTCGATTCCTCGACCGTGAAGGTGCCGGTGATGATGCCCGAGCCGCCTGGAATATGGCTTTGGATCACCGGGGCGGAGATCACCTCGTTGTCGAGAACGATCGCGAAGGGTGCGCCGATGTTGGCGGCGGTGTAATCGCCGAACTTGCGCGCACCGGTGGTATCGAAACGGAAGCTGACCGCAGGCTGGCCGTTCTGGTCGAAGGAGGGCTGGGCATCTACAAGCTCCTCGCCCGAGACGACCGGGGTCTGTTCGACGATGTAGTAGACGCCGCTTTCGTCCATCGAGGGCAGGATGACCTGCCGCGGGCCCGGTTGAGCGCCGGCATCGGTGGTGCGGCTGACGACGGCATTGAAGGTCAGCTGCGCCGTGGTGCCGATGAGCGATTTCAGTTCCGCAGCCGAGCCGATGCCGGGCACCTGGATCAGGATGCGGTCCGCGCCCTGGCGCTGGATCGTGGGCTCGCGGGTCCCGACCTCGTCGATCCGGCGGCGGATGATTTCCAGCGACTGCTGCATGGTGCGGCCGTCGGTCGCCTGCTTTTCAGCCTCGGAGAGCTGGATCGTGATCTCGTTGCCCTGCGAAGTGATGTCGAGCGTGCTTTCCCCGACCCCGGTCAGGCTGACGACGCTGTCATTCAGCGCGCTTACGGCCTCGAGCGCGGCCGGCATCGCCTCGGGGTTGGTGATCGAGACGCGCAGCACCGCGGGGTCGCCCGAGGGCATTTCGCGCACGTTGCCGACCTGATCGCGGATCTCGCGCAGCGCGTCGCGCACCTCGGGCCAGAGCGCGTCGATGCGGGTCTTGTAGACATCATCGACCTGGACTTCGGCCAGAAGATGCGCCCCGCCCCGAAGGTCGAGGCCTAGGTTCATCAGCGCCGAGGGCAGGAAGGACGGCCAGAGGGCAAGGTCCGCCTCCTGCTCGGGCGTCATGACGCCATTCGCGGCCTCGATCGCGGCGGCGGCGTCATTGTGCCGCTCCACATTGCCGTAGAAAAGGTTCGGGATCGCCCCGATGATGCCCCAGGCGCAGATCAGAAGGATAAGCGTGCGCTTCCACAGCGCCATCGGTTGCATGTCAGGGCCTTAGCTTGCGGCCGGTTCGGTCTTGTTCAGGACCTGGGTGATCGTGTGCTTGATCACCTTGACCTTCACGCCCTCGGCGATCTCGACCTCGACCATGTTGTCTTCCTGGACCTTCGAGACCTTGCCGACGATCCCGCCAGAGGTCACCACCTGGTCACCGCGGCGCAGGGCGTCGACCATCGCGCGGTGTTCCTTCATCTTCTTCTGCTGAGGACGGATGAGCAGGAAGTAGAAGATCACGAAGATCAGGATGATCGGCAGGAACTGGGCGAAGGCGGCACCGGCAGAGGGCGTGGCACCGGCGGCCTGGGCGAAGGCGGGGCTGAAGAACATGGGCATCCTTTCGGGCGTGCCGGGCAGGCCGGCGGGTCAGGGCGGGCATGGGACAGCAGCGCCGCCCCGGTCGATTGCGCGGTGATGTAAGCCCTTTCGCGCCGCATTGCCAGAGGGAGCGAAGCGGTTTGGACGATCGCCGGGACCTTTCACCCTTCGGCGATATGGGGCATAAGCGCCGGCGTATCTCAGCAGAGGCGCAAGACCATGCACGACATCCGTTTCATCCGCGAAAACCCGGCCGCTTTCGATGCGGCCATGTCACGGCGCGGGCTGGCGGGCATGTCGGCCGAACTTCTGGCGATCGACGAGGCGCGGCGGGCAAGGATTCTTGCGGCCGAGACGGCGGCAGCGGCGCAGAATGCCGCCTCGAAAGAGGTGGGGGCCGCCAAGGCGCGCGGCGATCATGCGGAATTCGAGCGACTGCGGGCGCTGGTGGCCGAGAAGAAGGCCGAAGGGGCGCGGCTGACCGAAGAGGCGGCGGCCGAGGATGCGCGGCTGAAGGATGCGCTGATGCGGATCCCGAACCTGCCGCTCGACGAAGTGCCCGAAGGTCCGGACGAGACCGCGAATGTGGAAATCCGGCGCTGGGGCGCACCCCGGGCGATGGATTTCAAGCCATTGGAACATTTCGATATTCCGGCGGCGAAGGATGGGTTGGACTTTCCGACCGCCGCCAAGCTTTCCGGCAGCCGCTTTGTCGTCCTGCGCGGCGCGGTTGCCCGCGTTCACCGCGCGCTGGCGCAGTTCATGCTGGACATGCACACGACCGAGCACGGTCTGGCCGAGACCTGGACCCCCGTCCTCGTCAAGGAAGACGCGATGTACGGCACCAACCAGCTGCCGAAATTCGCCGAGGACAGCTATCAGACCACGAACGGCTGGTGGCTGATCCCGACCTCTGAAGTGACGCTGACCAACTCGGTCGCGGGCGACATCCTCGACGAGGGCACGCTGCCCATTCGCCTGACGGCGCATACCCATTGCTTCCGGTCCGAGGCCGGGTCGGCGGGCAAGGACACGACCGGCATGCTGCGCCAGCACCAGTTCGAGAAGGTCGAGATGGTGACGATCTGCACGCCCGAGACGGCGCTGGCGGAACATGAGCGGATGACGAAATGCGCCGAAGCCGTGCTGGAGCGGCTTGGCCTGCCCTATCGCACCATCGTTCTTTGCACCGGCGACATGGGATTCGGCGCGCAGAAGACGCATGACCTTGAGGTCTGGCTGCCCGGGCAGAACACCTATCGCGAGATCAGCTCGGTCTCGACCTGCGGTCAGTTCCAGGCGCGGCGGATGAACGCGCGTTATCGCCCGGCCGGTGGGAAGCCCGAGTTCGTGGCGACGCTTAACGGATCCGGTCTGGCTGTCGGGCGCTGCCTGATTGCGGTCCTGGAGAACGGGCAGGAGGCGGACGGTTCGGTGGCGCTGCCGGCGGTTCTGGCGCCCTATCTGGGCGGCAAGACGCGGATCGCGGTGGACGGGCAACTGGTCTGATCGGCGTCGGCGCGCGTAAGACAGTCATGCAGAACGCAAGCGCCCTGATCCTTCTGGTTGCCACGCTGGCCTTCGGCGTGGCGCCTTTCGTCACGCCGCCCTTCACCGGCTATGACCCGGCGATGTTCCCGGTCTATATCGTCCGCCCCTCGATCCAGCCCGCGGGCTATTCCTTCGCGATCTGGAGCGTGATCTACCTTTGGCTGATCGCCCATGCCGTCTTCGGGTTCTGGAAACGGCCCGCGGATGCGGCGTGGCAGAAGACTCGCCTGCCGCTGACGATTGCAGTCGCGGTGGGGGCGGTGTGGCTTTGGATCGCGGGGCAGAGTGCGATCTGGGGGACGGTCACGATCTGGATCATGGCCGGGGCGGCGATCCTGGCCTTCCTGCTCGCCGATCCAGCGACCGACCGATGGATGCTGTCCGGCCCGATAGCGATCTTCGCGGGCTGGCTGTCAGCGGCCTCCGCCGTGTCGACCGGGGTTCTGATCGCGGGCTACGGCTGGCTGAGCGACACAGGCTCTGCCGCCGCGATGCTGGCCCTGGTGCTGGCGATCGCGGTGACCGTGCAGATGCGCCGCCCGGCAATGCCGGTTTACGGGCTGACGGTGATCTGGGCGCTGGCCGGGGTGATCGTGGCCAATGCTGGCGGGAACCTGACCGTGGCGGTGATGGCCGGGTCGGGGATTGCCGTGATGGCCGTAACCATGTGGGCCGCGCGACAGGCCTAACGCTTCGGGCTTTGCCCGGCCTTGCCATCCATGTGCTTCCGCAAACGGCTGGGCGTGTTGAACTTGCGTTCCTTCCACGGGTTTTCATTCCCCTGAGACCGCAGGAACAGGCGGATCGGCGTGCCCGGCATGTCGAAATGGTCACGCAAGCCGTTGATCAGATAGCGTTTGTAGCTTTCCGGCAGTTCATCGGGGCGCGAGCATTTGATGACAAATCCCGGGGGCCGGGTCTTGGCCTGCGTCATGTAGCGCAGCTTGATCCGGTGGCCGCCGGGGGCCGGCGGGGGGTGCGCCTCAGTCATCGCACCAAGCCAGGTGTTCAGCCGGGCGGTCGGCACGCGGCGATTCCAGACGTCATGCGCGCGGCGGATCGCGTCATGCAGACGGTCGAGGCCGCGGCCCGTCTTGGCGCTGACGGTGACCAAGGGCGCGCCGCGCAGCTGGGGAAGCAGGCGGTCGAACATCTCTTTCAGCTCGGCGAGCTTTTCCTGCTTGCCTTCCTCGAGGTCCCACTTGTTCACGGCGACCACGACGGCACGGCCTTCCGTCTCGGCAAAGTCGGCGATGCGGAGGTCCTGGGTTTCAAAGGGGATTTCGACGTCAAGAAGGACGACCACCACCTCGGCAAAGCGCACGGCCCGGATGCCGTCGGAGACGGAAAGCTTTTCCAGCTTTTCCGTCACGCGGGCGCGTTTCCGCATCCCGGCGGTGTCGAAGATGCGGATCGGCGTGCCCTGCCAGTCGGCGCGGACCGAGATGGCGTCGCGGGTGATCCCGGCCTCGGGTCCCGTCAGCAGGCGGTCATAACCGAGGATCTTGTTGATCAGCGTCGACTTTCCGGCGTTGGGCCGCCCGATGACCGCGATCTGCAGGGGCTTTTTCACCGTGGGGTGATGCGCGGTTTCGTCCGCGTCAAGTTCGGCGTCTTCCTCGGAAAGATCGAGGTCGACCTCGGGGGCGTTCTCGGCCTCGCGCTCGGCAAACTCGCCCTCAAGGGGTTTGAGCTCGCGGTAAAGGTCGTCCATCCCCTCGCCATGTTCGGCCGAGATGCGGATCGGCTCGCCCAGGCCAAGAGAGTATGCTTCCAGCGCGCCGGCATCACCGGCCTTGCCCTCAGCCTTGTTCACGGCAAGGAAAACGCGGGCGTTCTTCTTGCGCAGGATGTCGGCGAAGACTTCGTCCGTGGGGGTCACGCCGACCCGGCCGTCGATCACGAAAAGGCAGGCGTCCGCCATTTCGACCGCGCGTTCGGTCAGGCGGCGCATCCGGCCCTGCAGGCTGTCGTCCGTAACCTCTTCCAGGCCGGCGGTGTCGATCACGGTGAACCGGAGGTCGAAGAGCTTTGCGTCGCCTTCGCGCAGGTCGCGGGTCACCCCGGGCTGGTCATCGACAAGCGCAAGCTTCCGCCCGACGAGGCGGTTGAAGAGGGTCGACTTGCCCACATTCGGGCGGCCCACGATGGCGAGGGTAAAGCTCATGGTTCAGGTCCGGCGAGGTGCGAAGCGCCTGCCATACACGGGCTTGGCCTCAGCGGAAAGCGTGAAGTTGGCCTTCGGTGCCGACGACGAACAGTGTTCCGCCAGCAATGGCCGGTTGCGTGGCGGCCCCGCCGGGGATTTCGGCGGTGTGGGTCAGGCTGCCGTCTTGCGGGTCAAAGGCACGCAAGAGGCCGTCAGACGAGACGACCATCACCCTGCCACCGGCGACGACAGGCCCATAATGGGCAAAGATCGCCTTCCGCCGCTTGACCTTTTCATCGACGAAATAGGGCATCGGCACAGACCAGATCACCTCGCCGGTCGAAGCGTTCAGGCGCACGAGATTGGCTTCGTCGCTGATAAGGAAGATCGACCCGCCGGCGACGGCAACCGGCCCCAGCGCACCTTCGCTGGCTGACCAGATCTCTTCGCCTGAAGAGGCGTCAAGCGCGACGGTCCGCCCCGCCGCAGTTCCGGCAAAGAGGGTGGAGCCGCTGATCACCGCATCCCCGGTGATGTCGGGGGAAAAGGCATAGGCCCGCCCAAGGCGGCGCCCGGCAAGCGAGCTGCGCCACACCGTTGTGCCGTTGCCGATCTTTAGGACTGCCAGAAGCTCGCCCCCGCTGGAGGGGAAGATCACGACGCGGTCGCCAATCGTCGGGGCGGCAGCGCCGACGTAGCCCGTGGTCCCGGCGGTGCCCACGACCCGCCAGATGACCTTGCCATCCTTGGCCGAAAGCGCCCAGGCTGAGCCGTCGCGACCCGTGACATAGACTGTGGTGCCGTCGGTCGCAGGCGCGCCGCCGGCAAGCGTGTCAAGCTCCTGCCGCCAGAGGACCGCACCGCTTGAGACGTCCAGTGCGACCAGTTCGCCATAGCCGGTGGTGGCGAAAAGCCGGTCGCCGCCGACTGCAAGGCCGCCGCTGGACTGGCCGCCGCCGCGGTCAAAGTCGGCGGTGAGGTCCGTCGCCCAAAGCGGTGCGCCGGCAGTCGAGGTCGCGGCCACGGTGACAGCACCGTCCATCGTGAAGACGCGCCCGGCCGATACGACCGGAGCGGCCGAGATGCGGTTCTTGCGGCTGGAGCCTTCGCCGATCGTCGCGCTCCACACCCGCTGGGGGGCCGGGCTGAGGGCGGCATGCGGCATCAGGTGGCGCGAATTCGCGCCA
Organism: Tabrizicola sp. T46; assembly: GCF_057219895.1. Classification (NCBI taxonomy): domain Bacteria; kingdom Pseudomonadati; phylum Pseudomonadota; class Alphaproteobacteria; order Rhodobacterales; family Paracoccaceae; genus Tabrizicola; species Tabrizicola sp. T46. Next base: position 876,430 of record NZ_JBXVVV010000002.1, on the reverse strand, counting down.
CGGTGGGTCCAGTCGGCAGCGTTGCTTTGCGCCGGGAGGGAAATCGGCGCGCTGCGGTTGGTGCTGGCGGGCGCGGTGGCCTCTGCCGCGGCGGGCTGGCCTTCGGCGGGTTCGGCAAGGGTAAGGTCGCTCCGGACCGAAAGGCGTTCACCTTCCAGGATCGGTTCCTTCTCGGCGCAGGCGGCAAGCGCCAGCATGAGGGCTCCGCCCATCATCAGCCTGAACTTTGCCGTGCCTTTCACTTGACCGGATCCTTCCCTTGCCCTGTCAGCCAGCCGACGCCGCGGGCGGCGTGCCACCAAGGGCCGTGATCATCTGGCCCAACCGGCCACGCAGCGCGGTCGAGGCCTCCTGGTCCTGCATCAGCGTGCTCATTGCCGCGATCGCCTCGTCCATCTTGCCTTCCTCGACCAGAAGATACGCCAGGAGTTCCTCGGCCAAGGTCCGGTAGGGACGGCCCGGAGCCGCGATTGCTTGCAAGGCGGTGCGGCGGTCCGCCAGCGGCACCTCGGTTCCCCCAACCAGGACACGGCGGAGCGCGGCAAGATCGCGGTAGACCGCCGGAAGGGTGGCATCGGCAGCAACCGCATCAAGGGCTGCAAGCGTTGCCGCAGGGTCCTCGTCTGGGTCCGACGCCATGATCAGCTTCAGAAGGGCCGTCTGCGCCCCATCGGTCGGAATCGCAGCAAGCGCCTCGCGACGTTCAGCGGGGGTGCCCTGGTCCAGCGCGTCGATCAGGGCGTCGCCGAAGGCCTGGGCGCGTGCCTCTGCGCGCGATTTCGACCATTCGGTCCAGGCCGTGCCGCCAACCAGCGCCAGCACGATGACAATCGCGATCCAACCGTATTTACGGAAGATCGCGAACAACTTGTCGCGGCGCACCTCTTCGGTGACTTCTTCGATGAAACTGTCGGGATTGCTCACGCCCAAGCCTCTGGTTTGGTTTCAGTCGTCTTACAGGCAAAGGCCAGAGGTTGCCAAGCCCTGCCCCGTCCGGATGGGCGATTGGTTGCGGGCCGACAAGACTCGACTGGGATAGGCCTAGAGGCGCTGGGGGGCGTCAGTTCTTCGGCGCCCAGCGCCATTCACCGCCTTTCGGCAGGTCTGTCACTTCGTGGTCGGGTCTGGCACCGGGAAGGTCGATGCCCGGACTGGCGAAATCCTCGCCTTCCATGACCTGCCGCTGCCACATCGCGGCATAGATGCCGCCCTGCGCCAGAAGCTGGTCATGCTGGCCGCGTTCGACCACCCTGCCCTCTTCCAGCACAAGGATCAGGTCCGCATCGGCAATGGTGGACAGCCGGTGCGCGATGGCGATGACGCTGCGCCCGGCGCCCATTTCGGCCAGCGAATCCTGGATCGAACGTTCGGTCTGGGTGTCGAGCGCACTGGTCGCTTCATCCAGGATCAGGATCGGCGGGTTCTTCAAGAGCGTCCTTGCAATGCCGACGCGCTGCTTTTCGCCGCCCGAAAGCTTCAGCCCCCGTTCGCCCACCTTGGTGTCATAGCCTTCGGGCAGGCTGGTCACAAAGTCGTGGATTCGCGCGGCCTTGGCGGCGGCGATGATCTCGTCCTCGGTCGCATTGTCGCGGCCATAGGCGATGTTGTAGCGGATGGTGTCGTTGAAAAGCACGGTGTCCTGCGGGACGACCCCGATCTGGGCGTGAAGCGAGGTTTGCGTCACGTCCCGAAGGTCCTGCCCGTCGATGCGGATCGACCCGGCGGTGACGTCGTAGAAGCGGAAGAGAAGCCGCCCGATCGTCGACTTGCCGGAACCGGAATGGCCGACCAGTGCCAGCTTCTGCCCGGGGGCAAGTGTGAACGAGACGTCCTTCAGGATCTCGCGCGTCGGTTCATAGCCGAAGCGGACATGGTCGAAGACGATGTTGCCGGCGTGGACGACAAGGGGTTTGGCGTCGGGGGCATCGACGATCTCGGCCGGCTGGCCGAGAAGGCCGAACATCTCGCCCATGTCGACCAGGGCCTGCCGGATCTCGCGGTAGACGGTGCCAAGGAAGTTCAGGGGCAGCGTGATCTGGATCATGTAGGCATTGACCATGACGAAGTCGCCGACCGTCAGGGTCCCCGCCTTCACGCCAAGCGCGCTCATCGCCATGACGATGACAAGGCCGGTGGTGATCAGCGCGGCCTGGCCGATGTTGAGGAACGAGAGTGACAGGCCGGTCTTCACCGCCGCCGTCTCGTACTGCCGCATCGCGGAATCGTAGCGGTCGGCTTCACGCTGTTCGGCGTTGAAATACTTGACGGTTTCGTAGTTCAGCAGGCTGTCGATCGCCTTCTGGTTGGCGTCGGTGTCCTGGTCGTTCATCTCGCGCCGGAGCTTCACCCGCCATTCGGTGACGGTGAAGGTGAACCAGACGTAAAGCGCGATGGTGACGACGACGACCGCCGAATACTGCCAGCCGAAAACCAGCGCGAAAATGATCGCCACAAGGGTCAGTTCCAGGATCAGCGGGCCGATCGAGAGGAGCATGAAGCGCAGGAGGAAATCCACACCCTTGACCCCGCGTTCTATGATGCGTGAAAGGCCCCCGGTCTTGCGGGTGATATGATAGCGCAAGGAAAGCCGGTGGATGTGGGTGAAGGTCTCGATCGCCAGGCGGCGGATGGCCCGCTGGCCGACCCGCACGAAGACGGCGTCGCGCAGTTCCCCGAAAAGGACCGCGCCAAGGCGTGCAAGGCCATAGGCGACGACCAGGCCGACCGCGCCGAGGCCGAGGATCATCCCGGTGTCGGGACCCTCGCCTGCAAGACTGTCGACCGCCAGCTTGTAGATATAGGGCGTCGAGATCGAGACGAGCTTGGCGAGCAGAAGGAAGAACAGCGCCCCGACGACCCGCCGCTTGATCCAGCCCTGCCCTTCCGGCCAGAGATAGGGAGCCACCCTGCGGATCGTCTGCCAGCCCGAGGCCGCCTTGGATGGAGTGTCGGCTGAGGTCGCGTTGGCAGTCACCCGGCGCATTCTTTGGTCCTCTTGTCCGGGACCTTGCAGCGGGGCTCCGGTTCAGTTAGTGTCATTTCAACCGTTCTTGAATATTTGAACGATGGAGCAATGTAAAGTGGATCGGCAAAAGGTTCTCGTCGCATTGGCGGCTTTGGCCCATGAGACGCGGCTGGACCTGATCCGGCTTCTGACGCCACTCGGTGCCGCTGGTATGCCTGCCGGGCAGATCGCGCAAGCCCTGGGGCTGGCGGCGCCCAGACTGTCCTTCCACCTTGCCGCGCTGGAACAGGCGGGCCTCATCCGGTCGCGCCGGGTTGCGCGGAATGTGATCTACAGCCTCGATGCCGCAGGGCTTGGGCGCACGATCTCGTACCTCCTGAACGACTGCTGCGCCGACCACCCCGAGGTGCTGGCGGCCTGCGGTCACCGGCGCGCAGAGCCTGCCCTTCAAGGGGGCGGGGCTTCGGGAAGCGAGAAGACCTGACCGGGATAGATCAGGTCCGGGTCCTTGATCCGGTCGCGGTTGGCCTCGTAGACCTGCACATAAAGGACTCCATCGCCAAGACTTTCCTGCGCAATGCCCCAAAGCGTGAAGCCGGGCTGCACCGTGATCGTCACCGGCGGCGGGGCGGCTTCGGCAAGGGCGACGGGTTCCGCAGCGGGTTCCGGGTCGGGAGCGGCCTCGGCAACCGGTTCGGCTGCGGTTTCCGTCACCGGATCGGGCGTGGCCTCAGCCGCCTCCACCGGCGCGGATGGCTCTGCCACAGCGGTTTCCGGGGCGGGTTCGGGCGCGGCGGGGGGTTCGGCGGGTGGCTCGGCGGCAAGGGCCAGCGCTTCCACCGTCTCACGCTTGAAGGGCGTTTCGAAGCGAGACGAGACCTTCCCGGTCGCATCCAACTGGTCGACCCGCAGCGTGTAGATCCCCGGCGCGGTGTCCCCGAGCGTGACCTGCCAGCGCCCGTCCCCTTCCACCGAACCGACCGCGACATCGGCATTGTCGAGGTAAAGGCGCAAGGCCGCCCCGGCCGTGCCGCGCCCGGCAAGCTGGACCTCGCCTGACGGCAGATAGGATATGGTATCGATCTGCACCTCGGCGGCCAGCGCGGGATCGGGCGGAACGGGGTCCTGCAGGACAACCGCGCCTTCGTCGGTTACAAGAAGGGCCGAGGGCGCGGCTTCGGCCACAGGTTCGGGCACGGCTGCGGATGGTTCCTCGGCAACACTGGCTACCTGTTCCGCCGCCGCCGCAACCTCTGGCTCCGGCCCGGCGACCGGCGCGAGGGCGATGATCTCGGGCGAAACGACCGGCGCACCGTCCGGGCCGGTCATGGACAGCCTCAGAAGGCTCGGCTCGGGGTTCGGCGGCAGCGTGAACTGCAGCACGAACTCGCCCGACGGAAGGGCTGCGCCTTCGGCAACAGTGCGGTCGTCGACAACCACCGAAACCGTGGCACCGGGCTCCGCAAGGCCCGCGACCAGCGCCTCGCCGTCCTGAGCGACGCGCCAGGTGTCGATCTTGGGCAGAACCGGAACCGGATCGGGCTCGGGTGCCGGGGCGGCGGCCTCTGCGGCCGGAGCTGCGGCCTCGGGTGCCGCAACGGGCGCAGGCTCGACCGCTGCGACATCGGCGGCTGGTGGAGGCGCCACCGGACGCGTGGCTTGCCAGATCAGCGCCCCGGCCCCCGCCAGCACCCCGCCGCCAAGGGCCAGGACAAGAACCCGCGTCCCCGGGCCGATGGACCCCCAAGCCGACATGCCGCATCTCCCCTTTCGCGCGGTTCAGTGCCGCGCGGCTTTCCTTGGGCTCAGGAATCTTTATATCGCCGGACAAAGCAACCGTTTTCAGGTGCCCGCAATGACCAAGCCATCGATCTGCGTCTTCTGCGGCTCGCGCTCCGGCAACCGACCGGCCTATGCCGAGGCGGCGCGGGCGACCGGCCGGGTGATCGCGGAAAGCGGCTGCCGGCTGGTCTTCGGTGCGGGCGATGTCGGCCTGATGGGCGAGGTCGCGGCGGCGGCCATTTCCGCTGGTGCGCCCACGCTGGGGGTGATCCCGGTCCATCTTTTGAACCGCGAGCGCAAGAAGCGCGACATGTCGAACATCGTCGTCACCGAGGACATGCACGAACGGAAAAAGGTCATGTTCATGAACTCGGACGCCGTCGTCGTGCTGCCTGGCGGAGCGGGAAGCCTGGACGAGTTCTTCGAGGTCCTGACCTGGGCGCAGATCGGGCTGCACCGCAAGCCCATCTACCTCATGAACATCGACGGCTACTGGGACCCGCTGACCGCTCTTCTGGCCCATGTCGTTGCTGAGGGCTTCGCCGATCCCTCGATGCTTGGGCTTTACCGGACGATCCCCTCACCCGAGGCGCTGGCCGCCGCGCTGGCAACCGACCTACGGCAATGAAAAGGGCCGCAGCGCGGAAGCTGCGGCCCAGTTTCCAGCAGGTCGGACGCTTACATCCGCGCGGCGACGGCTTCCCAGTTCACCAGCTTTTCGAGGAAGTTGGTGAGATAGGCCGGGCGCTTGTTGCGGAAGTCGATGTAGTAGCTGTGCTCCCACACGTCGCAGCCCAGAAGTGCCGTCTGGCCGAAGCAGAGCGGGTTCACCCCGTTCTCGGTCTTGGTGATCTTCAGACTGCCGTCCTTGTCCTTGACCAGCCAGGCCCAGCCCGAGCCGAACTGGCCCGCACCGGCGGCGGCGAAATCGTCTTTGAACTTCTGGACCGAACCAAAGGCATCGGTCAGCGCCTTTTCGAGCGCGCCCGGCATCTTCTTGCCTTCGCCCGGGCCCATCACTTCCCAGAAGAGGTTGTGGTTCCAGTGCTGGCTGGCGTTGTTGAAGATCCCGTTCTGCGCGACCGCACCGGCCTGATAGGTGCCGCGGACGATGTCTTCCAGCGACTTCGATTCCCACTCGGTCCCGGCGATCAGCTTGTTGCCGTTGTCGACATAGGCCTTGTGGTGCAGGTCATGGTGGTATTCCAGCGTCTCCTTCGACATGCCGAGGGAGGCCAGCGCGTCATGCGCGTAGGGAAGATCGGGAAGGGTGAAGGCCATCGGAAATACTCCTGTTGCGGCAAGTACGGTCACAGGCGAATAAGGGGGCAACTTCGGGGAAGGTCAAGGCTTCGGGCGCGTTTCCTCAAGCAGGAACCCTAGACCTGGCGGCAAGTTCCCCGGCCCTCGAAGGTGTTGACATATCCGCCGCCGGGGGTCGCGCGCACGGTCATCTGGCCCGTCTGCCGGAAGAAGGTCGCGCGATACATCATCTTGGTCTGCTGGCCGATGCGGTTGGTCATGGGCACGTTCCATGACAGGACAAGCTTTGCCGCGGTGTCGCTTGTGACCTTCACCTCGATTGGCGCGTCGTAATAGTAAAGGATCACCGCATCCGAAGCGACGGCGGTGCTGTCGCCCGTGTCATGGTGAAAGACATAGGTTTCAGTGATGTAGCCCCCGCCGGCCGCCGACTGGGGGATGGTGCATTCGATGGTCAAGGCCAGCGCGGGCGCTGCGCCAAGGCCACCGAGGACCGCCAGAAATCCGCCAAGCCTGCGCGCCATGATCATCCGGTACCGCCCTGCCATCGGAATGATCGGGCGGAACGGCTTTCCGGGTCAATGGGCCTTCGCCCACCCCAACCGGGTCAGGAAAGCTCGCTTCCCGGCTGGGCAGCGTTGGTCAGAAGGCCCATGACATAACCTGCAACTGAACGGAAGCAGACCAGCGTGAAGCCGCCGTCCTGCTGCCAGAAGGCCACGGCAACCTGCGCCGCGCGGGTCCGCCGAATCTCGCCCGCCTCCAGCCGGTCGAAGTCGGCGGGGGAAAGCTTCCGCAGGACCTGGTCGGCACGGTCGCCCTCGATCCGGAAGACGGCCCGTGCATCGGAGACGTCGACGGCCAGGTGATGATCCGCCCCAAGGGCCTTGGCGATGGCGGCCAGGGCCTTTGCAACCTCGGCATAGGGCATGACGAGCAGGTATTCATCCGGGCTCATCCAGGCGCAGGCGCGGTCACCCGAAACCTCGATCCGGCGTTGTGTGGGGGTCCGTGTTCCGGTCGCAGCCTTGACCGCCTTCTCGAGATTTTTCAACCCCTTGGCGCGGAGTGTTACCATGCCAAGGGGGCCGATTTCGCGGATGTTGGCAAAACCGGTAAAGCTTGCGCCGCCGAGGGCCGAGACCGGATCAGACATTCTGCTTCTCCCCGTCCTTGTCGTAGAACACGGTATCGCGCACCCGCGCTTTCACCGTGCCGCCGGCAACCGTGTTGAACTCCACCACCTCACCCATCCGCTCTGGCCCATGCTTCAGAAGGCCCATCGCGATTCCCCGCTTAAGCGTGGGGGAATAGTAGGTCGAGGTTACCCGTCCCTGAACGTTGCGTTGCCCATTCGCGTTCACGCCCTCGGCGACGATATAGGCGCCATCGGGGATGACCGAGCCGTCAAGGGTTTCGAAGCCCACGAGCTTCCAGCGGTCGGGGCTGGCAAGGAAGGTGCGTTCCTGCCCGCGCTTGCCAAGGTAGTCGACCTTCTTCTTCGAGATCGCCCAGTCAAGACCAAGGTCCTGCGGGATCACCGTGCCGTCGGTTTCGTCCCCGATCATGATGAAGCCCTTTTCGGCGCGCATCACATGCAGGGCTTCCGTCCCGTAAGGCATTGCGCCCAAGGCCTTTCCGGCCTCCATGCTGGCCGCCCAGAAGGCGGCACCATGGCTTGCCGGGACGGCGATCTCGTAAGATAGCTCACCCGAGAAGCTGATCCGGTAGACCCGCGCGGGGAAGCCGCCGAGGGTGCCGTCGGCCCATTGCATGAAGGGCAACGCTTCCTTGGAAACGTCCATGCCGCCAAGGACTTGCAGGAGCTTCCTTGCGTTCGGTCCGACGACGGCCACTTGCGCGTATTGTTCGGTCACGTTGGCGGTGTAGACCTGCCAGTCCCACCATTCGCACTGGAGCCAGTCCTCCATCCAGGCGTGGATACGATCGGCCCCGCCAGAGGTGGTGTGGCAAAGCCAGGTATCCTCACTGATCCGGGCGACGACGCCGTCGTCGGAGAGGAAGCCCTGTTCGTTGCACATCAGGCCATAGCGGCACTTGCCCACCGGTAGCGTCGACATGACGCCGGTATACAACATGTCGAGGAATTTCCCCGCGTCCGGCCCCTTGACGATGATCTTGCCAAGGGTCGAGGCGTCGAGGAGGCCGAGGTTGTGGCGGGTGTTCAGAACCTCGCGATGCACCGCCTGTTCGTGGGTTTCGCCCGCCCGCGGGAAGCAGTAGGGGCGGCGCCAGAGGCCGACGGGTTCGAAGTAAGCCCCTGATTTCTCATGCGCTTCGTGCATCGGCGTGCGGCGCAGGGGCTGGAAGATCTCGCCCCGCGCCTCACCCGCCAGCGCGCCGATGGTGACGGGGGTGTAGGGCGGGCGGAAGGTGGTGGTGCCGACCTGCGGAATCTCCTCACCCAAAGCATCAGCAAGGACCGCGAGACCGTTGATGTTGCTGAGTTTTCCCTGATCAGTCGCCATGCCGAGCGTGGTGTAGCGCTTGGTATGTTCGACCGATTGATAGCCCTCGCGGGCCGCAAGCTGGACGTCGGAAACCTTCACGTCGTTCTGGTAATCGAGCCACATCTTCGACCGCAGCGCCACCGGCGCGCCCTGCGGCATGACCCAGACCGGGGGGATTTCGACCGTGGTTTTCGGCGTCTTCTTCGCGTCTTCCTTGCGTCTTCCTTTGGTCTCTACGCGCGCAGAGACGGCGGTTTGCGCAACCCCCTCCATAATGGCGGGCAGATCGAGGTGGCCAGCGGCGGCACCGACCACCGTCACCATTGCCGAGCCGTCATGGTTCAGGGGCGGGCGGTTCGGGTCAGGGACGAAGGCAGAGATCGTCTGGTCCCAGGCCAGCTTGCCGCCGCAGTGGCTGAACAGATGGACGACGGGCGACCAGCCGCCGGACATGGCGACGGCCTCACAAGCGATTTCTTCCTGCACTGCGCCCTCGCCGGCCTGGGCACAGATCGCGACGCCGGTGACGCGCTTGCCGCCCTTCACCTTGGCGATGGCCTTGCCGGTCAGGACGCGGATGCCGGCGGCACGGGCGGCCTCGGGCAGCGCACCGGTCGCCGTGTCGCGGGCGTCGAGGATCGCGGGGACGTCCAGCCCCGCAGCCTTGAGCGCAAGGGCGGTCTGGTAGGCGGAATCGTTGTTGGTGACGACAACGGTGCGGTCGCCGGGCGAGACGGCGTGGTTCACGACATAGTCGCGCACCGCCCCGGCCAGCATCACGCCGGGGATGTCGTTCCCGGCAAAGGAGAGCGGGCGTTCGATGGCGCCGGTCGCGGTGATGATCCGGCCCGCCCGGATACGCCAGAGCCGGTGCTTAGGCCGCCCGTCACCGGGGGTGTGGTCGGCGACACGTTCGTCGGCAAGGACGTAGCCGTGGTCATAGACCCCGAAGGCGCAGGTGCGGGTGCGGATCGTCACGTTATCGCGGGCGGCAAGGTCGGCTTCGATGGCGGCAAGCCAGGTCTCGACCGGCTGGCCCTGCACCTCGGTCTCGTCGACCGGGCTGCGCCCGCCGACTGTCGGGGCCTGTTCCAGAAGGATCACGCGGCTGCCAGCCTCGGCGGCGGCCTTCGCGGCCAGAAGGCCGGCAACCCCTGCCCCCACCACGAGCACGTCGCAGAAGGCATAGGCCTGTTCGTAGCGGTCGGCATCGCCTTCTGTGGGTGCCTTGCCGAGGCCGGCCGAGCGGCGGATGATCGGCTCGAACACGTGCTTCCAGAAGGGGCGCGGGTGGATGAAGGTCTTGTAGTAGAAGCCCGCGGGCAGGAAGCGGGCGGCATAGTTGTTCACCACGCCCACGTCGAAGTCGAGCGAAGGCCAGTGGTTCTGGCTGGTGGCCTCAAGCCCGTCGAAAAGCTCGGTCGTCGTGGTGCGCTGGTTCGGTTCCAGCCGCGCGCCGGACCCGAGGTTGACAAGCGCGTTCGGCTCTTCCGGCCCCGAGGCGACGATGCCGCGCGGACGGTGGTACTTGAAGCTGCGGCCGACGAGCATCTGGTCATTGGCCAGAAGCGCCGAGGCGAGGGTGTCGCCCTGATAGCCCCGCAGGCGCTTGCCGTTGAAGGTGAACTCGACGGGCGCGGTGCGGTCGATCAGGCGGCCGCCCTTGGCAAGACGGGTGCTCATTTATAGCCCTTCCAGTCAGGCCGGCGGGCCTTGATCTTGGCGATGATCTCGGGCGGGGGTTCGGAGATCTGCGCGGGGTAGGTGCCGAACACTTCCAGCGTTGCGGTGCAGCGGGCGGCGAGGAACCACTTGCCACAGCCGTAGGTATGCCGCCAGCGTTCGAAGTGGACGCCCTTGGGGTTCTTGCGGGCGAACATGTAGGCCTCGAACTCCTCGGGCGAGGAGCCGGGGCCGAAGCGTTTCAGATGCGCCTCGTAGCCGGGAGAAAGCTCGGTCTCGTCGGCCATCACACCGCAGTAGGGGCATTCGAGGGTCAGCATTGGCGCTCTCCGGTCGTTGTCGCCGAGTTTTCGCAGAAAACTCGTGCACGATTTTTCTGCGAAAAATCGGGGCTTTGCATCAGTGCGCCACTCCTGCGGCCACCGATTCATCGATGAACTGGCCTTCCTTGAAGCGCCACATGTTGAATTCGGCGGCGAGCGGCCCGGGTTCGCCCTTGGCCATGAGCTCAGCCATCGCCCAGCCGGAGCCGGGGATCGCCTTGAACCCGCCGGTGCCCCAGCCGCAGTTTATGAAGCAATTGCCAAGGGGCGTCTTCGAGATGAGGGGCGACCGGTCGCCGGTCATGTCGACGATCCCGCCCCACTGGCGGAGCATCTTGAGGCGGCTGATGATCGGGAAGGTCTCGACCAGCGCGCGAAGGGTTTCCTCGATATGGTGGAAGGAGCCGCGCTGGGTGTAGTTGTTGAACCCGTCTGTGCCGCCGCCGATCACCATTTCGCCCTTGTCGGATTGCGACATATAGCCGTGGACGGTGTTGGCCATCACGACCACGTCCATGCAGGGCTTGATCGGTTCCGAGACGAGGGCCTGCAGCGCCACCGCCTCGATCGGCAGGCGGAAGCCGGCCATCTCGGCCAGTTGCCCGGAGTGACCGGCGACGACCATCCCGAGCTTCTTCGTGCCGATGTAGCCTTTCGTCGTCTCCACCCCGGTGACAACGCCGTTTTCCGACCGGACACCCTTCACTTCGCAGTTCTGGATGATGTGCATGCCCATCGCCGAGCAGGCACGGGCATAGCCCCAGGCGACGGCGTCATGCCGCCCGGTGCCGCCTCGCGGCTGCCAGAGGGCGCCGAGGACGGGGTAGCGCGGGCCGTCGATGTTGAGGATCGGGCAAAGCTCTTTCACCCGTTCGCGGCTGATGAATTCGGTCTGGACGCCTTGGAGCGCGTTCGCATGGGCGGTGCGGAGGTAGCCGCGGACCTCGTGGTGGGTCTGCGCGAGCATCATCACGCCGCGGGGGCTGAACATGACGTTGTAGTTCAGGTCCTGGCTGAGCGTCTCGTAAAGGCTGCGCGACTTTTCGTAGATCGCGGCGGAGGAGTCCTGGAGGTAGTTCGACCGGATGATCGTGGTGTTCCGCCCGGTGTTGCCGCCGCCGAGCCAGCCCTTTTCCAGGATCGCCACGTTGGTGATGCCATGGTTCTTGCCAAGGTAGTAGGCGGTGGCAAGGCCGTGGCCGCCGGCGCCGACGATGATCGCGTCATAGGCGGCTTTCGGTTCGGGCGAGGCCCAGGCCCGGTCCCAGCCGAGGTGGTTGCGCATGGCCTCGCGGGCGATGGCAAAGACCGAGTAGCGCTTCATCGGGGGCCTCTTGTCACACTGGCCGGATGGCAATGACCGGCTTCACTCTCTAGGGTCGGTTGCGGGTTATAGCCCTGCCCGTCTGCGGCACAATCGGGAAATTTGCGACATCGGCCCCGCTGTCGCATCTGCCGCAGGTGAGGCAAGGACTTGCGGCGGAATGCCCCTTTCGGCGGGGGGGCGAAACAACTATGTCGCGGTCTGGGCGGGATCTTCGGCGGACGGTGGGATCGAACCGATGAACGTGTGGCTTTTCTGGGCGGCGGCCCTGATGATCACGGGGATCGTGGTCGGCCTTCTGGTGTCCGCCCTGCGGCGCGACCGGGAGGGTTCCGAGAGCGATCCGGACCTTGCGATCTACAAGGACCAGCTGGCCGAGATCGCGCGCGACCTGGGGCGCGGGACGATCGGGCCCGAAGAGGCCGAGCGGCTGCGGGCGGAGGTTGGCCGCCGGGTGCTGGAGGCCGACCGGAGCGCGGGAGCGGCAACCGGGGCGGCCGGGGGCGGCCGGGGGGCAGCGGTTGTGGCGGGCGTGGTCGTGGCGGCGATGATCCCGGCGACCGGGGCGGCCTATTGGTGGCTGGGGGCGCCTGGCTATCCCGACATGCCGCTTGGCCCCAGGATCGCGGCGCTGGATGCGGGGATCGCGGCGCGGCCGAGCCAAGAGGAAGAGCTTGAGCGGATCGGTGCGCCGCGCGATGCGGCGGCGGGTGCGGCGGTGGTGGCGGAGCTGGCGGCGGTGACGGACGCCGAGGCGCTGCGCGCGGCCTTCCGGCGGCATTTCGAAGAGGGCGCACTTCTTGCGGCTGTCCGCACGCAGGAACGCGTGCTGGAGATCACGGGCGAGAACGCCACGGCGGCGGACCACGGCAACCTGGCGCTGGCGCTGGTGGCGGAAGCGGGCGGCTATGTCTCGCCCGAGGCGGAGGCGGCGCTGCGCGCGACGCTCGAGCGGGACCTGTCGAACGAACTCGCGCGGTACCTCGTCGGCGAGATGTTCCTGCAGGGCGGGCGGTTCGACCAGGCCTTCCGCTTCTGGCGTCCGCTGATCGAGAGCGGGAACCAGGATGCGCCCTGGGTCAGCTCGATCCGCGACCGGATCGGGATGGTCGCCGACCTTGCCGGTGTGCGCTACGAGGTGCCGGGTGCAGCGGGGCCGACGGCGGGAGACATGGCGGCGGCGGCCGAGATGTCGCCCGAGGACCGGCAGGCGATGATCGAGGGGATGGTGGCCCAACTGTCCGCGCGGCTTGCCGAAGAGGGTGGCGATGTCGAGGACTGGGAGCGGCTGATCCGGTCGCTGGCGGTCCTGGAACGGCTGGGCGAGGCGCAGACGATCTATGACGAGGCGAAGGTCAAGTTCGAGGGGCGTCCGGCGGAGCTGTCCTTCCTGCGGATGGCCGCGGTGGAAAGCGGGCTGAACCCATGATCGCAGCCACGATCGAGGCCTTCGCGGCCGCCCTACCCCCGAACCGGGCGATCGCGGGGCTGGACCTTGGCGACAAGACCATCGGCGTGGCACTTTCCGACCTGCGGCGCCAGGTGGCGACCCCGATCCAGGTGATCCGGCGCGAGAAATTCACGCTGGATGCGGCGAAGCTTCTGGCGCTTCTGGAAGAGCGCGGGGCTGCGGGGATCGTGCTGGGGCTGCCCCTCAACATGGACGGGACGACCGGCCCGCGCGTGCAGGCGACGCAGGCCTTTGCCCGCAACCTCGAAAAGCTGACACCGCTGCCGATCTGCTATTGGGATGAGCGTCTGTCCACGGTTGCGGCAGAAAGGGCACTTCTGGAGGCGGATACGTCGCGAAAGCGTCGGAAAGAGGTGATCGACCAGGTCGCTGCGGGCTATATCCTGCAAGGCGCGCTGGACAGGCTGGCGCATCTGGCCCGGAGTGAGCCGTCTTGAAGGATGACGTCTGGAAGCGCGACGAGATCGCCTCGCCTTGCGTGAAGCTGTGCGTCGTTCACCCCGAGGCGCGCATCTGCGTGGGCTGCTACCGGACGATCGACGAGATCTCGGGCTGGTCGCGGCTGACCCATGAGGAACGCGCGGCGGTGATGGCGGAACTGCCCGCCCGGGCGCCGACCCTCGCGAGGCGGCGCGGCGGGCGGATGGGCCGGCTGGAGCGCTGAGGCCGTCCTTCGCGACGGACGGTATTCAAGTCGAGCGCCAGAGGCGCAAGCCTTTGGGGTCGCCGGCGCGGCCCGGGGGCCGCTTGGCCCTGTCGGGGCCGCTTCGCCCCCCGAACCCCCGAGGATATTTGGGCAGAAAGGAAATCAGGGGCGGGTGAGCCAGTCGGCGACGCTAGCGAGTTGTGGGCGCAGATAGGCGATCATTCGGCCCTCGGGTGGGGCTTCATCACCGGGCCGCCATGCGGCGACACCGTGCAGGGCCAGGCGGTGAAGGAGCGTCGCCTCACCAGGGCGGGTCGGCAGTTCGATGCGCCGGCAGGTGGCGAAGACGGTGCGGCGGGCGGACTGGTAGGCTTCGGTGATGTCGACGTCGCCCCAGGTTTCGGGCAGGTGGGGCCTCAGCGCCTCAAGAACCGCGGCGCGGAGGACCTCGTGGCTGCCCTCCCAGACGGTGAGCGGCGAGGCGGTGGTTTCGTTCAGGGGGAGGCCGAGAATCCAGGCATGGGGTTCCTTCACCATCCGCCGCTTTTCGGGGCCGATGGGCAGAAGGCCGTCGAGGTGGGCAGCGTCCCGGTCGCGGCGGTAGGCGAAGGCGGTGTCCGACTCCTCCGGCGAAGGCTGGGGGTAACCGGGACGGATCACCGAAAGCTGTGCAGCGTGCAGGGGTTCGGGCGCAAGGGGGAGCGCGTTCCAGGGGAAGGGGATGCCGCCGACCGCGCCGTCGGGGCCGTTCGGCAGGGCATCGACGCCGACAAACCATGTGCCGCCGCAGCGCCAGGGTTCCGGGCTGGTGGCGAGGACCTTCAGCGCGGCTTCGCGGGCGGCTTCGGCCCAGGCAAGGATCGCCGGGTGGGGACCGATGCGCCGCCAGCCCGGGTCGGGATGCGGGTCTGGCCCCTGCCCTACCACCCCAGGACCTTCCGCAGCATGTTGAGCGCCACGAGCGTCAGGAAGATCGCGAAGGCGCGCTTCAGGGGCTTGGGGTTCATCGCATGGGCAAGGCGGACACCGAGGGGCGTGGTCAGAAGCGTGGTGCCGATGACGACGAGGAAGGCCGGAAGGTTGATCGCCCCCACGGTGTAAGGCGGCGCATCCTCCACCGGAAGGAACAGGAAGCCGAGGACCGCCGGCACCGCGATCAGAAGGCCAAAGCCCGAGGCGGTGGCGACGGCGCGGTGGATCGGCATCGCGTAAAGCGTCATCAGGGGTACGCCGAAGGTGCCGCCGCCGATCCCCATCATGGCAGAGAAGAAGCCGACCCCACCGGCAAGCGCGCTGCGGGTCGGCTGTCCCGGCATCGCGGATCCAAGCCGCCAGTCATCGCGCCCGAAGGCCATCCAGAGACCGGCGAGGCCCGCCAGCGCACCGAAGACGGCCTGCAGCGTGACCGAGGGCACGCGCGAGGCGACGAAGGTGCCGATGGCGGAGGCGATGACGAGCGTGGGGCCCCAGCTTTTCAGGACGTCCCAGTCGACGGCGCCCTTCTTGTTGTGCGAAGAGACCGACCGCAGCGAGGTGACGACGATGGTGGCCATCGAGGTTGCGACGCAGATCTGCATCAGCTGGTCGCCGCCATAGCCAAGGTGGCCGAAGGCATAGAAGAAGGCGGGCACCAGCACGATGCCGCCGCCCACACCGAGAAGCCCTCCGATCACCCCGGCAAAGCCACCGATGACAAGAAGCAGGGCCAGCATCGGCAGAAGGTCGGTGGGATCGGGCATCCGTCATCTCTTTCGCGTGTCAATCTGCCCAAACTAGCCCTTGGCCTGTGCGGCTGCCAGTGGCGATCTGCCCTTTCCCTCGGCGGCGATCCGGCGTAGCACTGCCGTCTTCACACCGCATCATCCCCGGAAGGAAGGCCGAACATGGCCCGCACCCTCTCATTGACCGCGTATTCGGTCATCCTTGGCCTTGTCGCGGCCGTTGGCCCCTTTGCCATCGACATGTACCTGCCCGCGATGCCCGAGATCGGCAGCGACCTTGGGGCGTCGATGCAGGCGGTGCAGTGGACGATCGTGGCCTATTTCATCGCCTTTGGTCTCGCGCAGCTGGTCTACGGGCCCTGGGCGGACCAGGCAGGCCGGAAGCCGCCGCTTTACACCGGCCTTGCGCTTTTCATCGGCGGGACCGTGGTCTGTGCGCTGGCCCCGACGGTCGAGGTGCTGATCCTGGGCCGCGTCGTGCAGGGCCTGGGCGGGGCCGCGAACATGGTGGTCCTCCGCGCGGTGATCCGTGACCTTGCCACCGGGCATGCCGCGACGCGGATGATGTCGACCATCATGATCGTGATCGCGGTATCGCCCCTTCTGGCGCCCCTGTCGGGCTCGGCGCTTCTGGCGGCAGGGTCCTGGCGGCTGATCTTCTGGGCGCTTCTGGTGGCGGCGGCGCTGAGCTTCTTCCTGATCCACTACGCGCTGCCGGAAACCCTGACCGACGCGAACCGGCAGCGGTTCGATGCGGCCACGATGCGGCGGGGGACGGCGGGCCTGATGACGGACCGGCCGTTCATGGTGATAACCTTCCTTGCGGGCTTTGCCTTCGCGAGCTTCTTCGTCTTCATCGCCAGCGCCTCGTTCGTCTACCGCGACCAGTTCGGCCTGACCCCGACGCAGTTCTCCTTCGCCTTCGCGGTGAATGCGTTCGGGTTCTTCGTCGCCTCGCAGTTCGCAAGCAATCTGGCGCGGCGGATCGGCACCTTGCGGATGATCCGGGCGGCGACCACAGGGTTCGCGCTGTCGACCTTTGCGGGCTTCGGACTTGGGCTTGCCGGGCTCGCGAGCCTGCCGGTGACGATGGCGGCGCTGTTCATCGGGAACGTGTTCCTGGGGGTGATCCTGCCCACCGCGCAGGTGCAGGCGCTGGAGGATCACGGGGCGAATGCGGGGCTGGCGTCCTCGCTTGGCGGCACGCAGCAGATGGTGGCGGCGGGGGTGCTGGTCGGGGCGGCGGGGCCGTTCCTTGACGGGACGGTCGTGCCGATGCAGGCGGCGATCGCCCTCTGCGGGGCGCTGGCGCTGGGGCTGTCGTGGCTGATCCCGCGTCAGGCCGCGGCAGTCAGGACCTGATCCAGAGCGCGGTCAAGGACCTCAAGCCCGGCGCCGTCGCGGCTGGCTTGTTCCGAGAGCACGCGCCTCCAGCCGCGCGCGCCGGGCTGGCCGTGGAAAAGCCCAAGCATGTGGCGGGTGATCTGGTGGAGCCTGCCACCTGCGGCCAGATGATCGGCGATGTAGGAACGCATCGACTGGACGACGGTGACGGCGTCGGGGGCGAAATCCTCGCCCCAAAGCGCGTCGACCCCGATCAGGACGGAGGCCGGGTCATGATAGGCCGCGCGGCCGAGCATCACCCCGTCAAGGCCCGCGTCGAGAAAGCCGCGCACCTCGGCCAGCGAGGTGATGCCGCCGTTGATGCAGATGGTGAGCTCGGGGAACTGCCGCTTCATCCGGATCACAAGGGCGTGGTCGAGGGGCGGTATCTCGCGGTTCTCCTTGGGGCTCAGGCCCTGAAGCCAGGCCTTGCGGGCGTGGATGATGACGTGGCGGATGCCAGTCCCGGCGACGGTTTCGATGAAATGCGGCAGGATGGTTTCCGGGTCCTGGTCATCCACGCCGATGCGGCATTTCACGGTCACCGGGACATCGGTTTCCGCCCGCATGGCGGAAAGGATCTCGGCGACGAGGGCGGGGCGTTCCATCAGGACGGCACCGAAGCAGCCGGACTGCACCCGGTCCGAGGGGCAGCCGCAGTTCAGGTTGATCTCGTCATAGCCCCAAGGCTGGGCAAGGCGGACCGCCTGCGCGAGTTCGCCGGGGTCCGAGCCGCCAAGCTGCAGCGCGACGGGATGTTCGACGGGTGAATAGTCAAGCAACCGCGCCTTCGGCCCGTGCACGATGGCCGGAGCGGTGACCATTTCGGTGTAAAGCATCGCACGGCGCGTCATCTGCCGGTGAAAGACGCGGCAGTGGCGGTCGGTCCAGTCCATCATCGGCGCGACGGAAAGGCGTTGGGAGCCATGCCCAACGGCGGTTTCCGGCTTGTCCTTGTTTGGTGAGGAACTGTTCATGCAGCACTTGCCCCGGAAAGACCCTTGGTCCCCGCCTTGGCTGGATGCAAAGGCCTGAGGCAGTATCGCATACATGGTGGCCCTTGGGATGCGCAAGGCTGACGCGTGGTTCAGCGGGCGGTCCAGGCAACGATTTCGGGCAGAAGGCCCTGAAGCACGCGATCGAAGGTGGCAACCAGCGCGGCGGTGTCGTCCGACCCTACGGTCCCGGTCACGGAGAACCGGCGGGTGTCAGCGATGCGCCAGTCGGATTCGCGGATCAGGGTCATCATCAGGGTAACCCGGACGATGTATTCGGACGGCTCGGCTCCGGGCTCGGCCTGGAAGTCGAGGAGTTCGGTCATCAGGGTGTAATCCGGCATCAGCCCGTTGGCCGTGCGCCCGACCAACCGGAAGCCGCCAAGGTTCTGGAACGACGCGACCAGAAGGGTCTGCACCAGGTTCGGAGCAGGCTCGGACCAGCGGCCGTCGGGCAGGCATTGCGCCTGGTAGGGCAAGGGCTTGATCAGGATGCGGTCGGTGGCGAGTGCGCCGGCGTGGTGAACTGGCGCACATCCTCGATCAGCGCCACGGCCTCATTGAGGAGGTCGGGCGCGGCATCGGTCAGTTCCTGCACCATCGAAGGCTTTGCCGCGATCACGGGAACGCGAGCTGGCGGCACGGCGGCAAGTGGCGGGGAACGCGGGCTACCGCCTTCCAGCGCCACGACCGAGACCCCGGTGACACCCTGAGTGGCAAGCGTCGCGACCGTGTCCTGACGCACCGGCGTGGCAGCGCTGACTTCGACCCGGACCCGAACGAACTGGGGGTTCTGCCGGTCGAGATCGATCGAAAGCACCCGACCCACATCGACCCCGTTGTAAAGCACCACGCTGTCCTCGTTCAGTCCCGAGACCGTTTCGAACACGATGTCGTACTGGGCATATGTACGGTTGAGCTCGACCTGGGCGAGCCACAGGAGAAAAGCCAGGAGGGCGGCGATCGACCCGAGGGTGAAGGCGCCGACGAGGATGTATCGGGCGTTCGTTTCCATCACGCGGCCCCGGTCGGCTGGGCGGCATGTGCGCGGGGGCCGTGAAAGTAGGACCGGACCCAGGGGTCATCGACGGACATCATCTCGGCCATAGTGCCGATCACCAGCACCTTCTTCTGGGCAAGGACGGCGATTCGGTCGCAACTGGCATGCAGGGTGTCGAGGTCGTGGGTGACAAGGAACACAGTCAGCCCAAGGGCCTTTTGCAAGGAAACGATGAGGGTATCGAATTCGGTCGCGCTGATCGGGTCGAGCCCGGCCGTGGGTTTGTCAAGGAACAGGATCTCCGGATCCAGCGCCAGCGCGCGGGCAAGTCCGGCGCGCTTGCGCATGCCGCCGGACAATTCGGACGGGTAAAGGTCGCCCGCGCGGGGCGGGAGGCCCACCATCGCGATGCGAAGGTCGGCGAGTGCCGCGCGGGTGGTCCGGTCGAGGTCCAGCTTCTCGCGCATCGGTGTTTCGACCTTTTCCCGCACCGTCAGCGACGAGAAAAGCGCCCCGTCTTGAAACATCACGCCCCAGCGATCCTGGACCGCCTTCAGGCTGCCGGGGTCACCGGGATCGGCGGTGTCGTCCAGCACCGGGGTTCCGAGGACAGTGATCGTTCCGGCGGCCGGACGCTGCAAACCAACGATGCTGCGCAGGAGGACGGACTTGCCGCTGCCCGAGGCGCCCACCACGCCCAGCACCTCGCCCCGCCGCACGTCGAGGTCGAGGTTCTGGTGCACGACATTGGCGCCGAAGCGGTTGGTGAGGTTCCGCACGCTGATGGCAATGTCGTCCATAAGACCCCCCAGACCGAAAAGAAGATCGAGGCCAGCGCATCGACGACGATCACCAGGAAGATCGCGACGACCACCGACGGTGAGGTGCGGGAGCCGAGCGAGTCCGTGGTCCCTTCGACCTGCAGCCCCTGGTAGCAGCCGACAAGGGCGATGATCATGGCGAAGGCGGGGGCCTTGGAAAGGCCGACCAGCGCATGGGTGACCGAGGTGTTGGCGACAAGCTGCGTGCGAAAGAGCGCGGGCGAAATGCCAAGGTCGATCCAGGCCATCAGCGCCCCGCCAAGAAGGCCTGCCATGCTGGCGATGAAGCCAAGGACCGGCAGAAGGATCAGCGTGGCCAGCACGCGGGGAAGGACCAGAAGCTCGACCGGGTCAAGGCCAAGGACGCGCATCGCCTCGATCTCTTCGCGCATCTTCATGGAACCGATCGCGGCCGTGAAGGCCGAGGCCGACCGTCCTGCGACGATGATGGCGGTCAGAAGGATGCCAAGCTCGCGCAGCATCGAGATCGAGATCAGGTCGGCGACGTAGATCTCGGCTCCGAATTGTTCGAGCTGCGAGGCGCCTTGGAAGGCCAGGACGATCCCGATCAGGAAGCCCATCAGCGCGACGATCGGGACGGCGTGGAGGCCCGTTTGCTGCATGTGATGGGTGACCGAGGTCAGCCGCAGGCGCGAGGGATGCAGCAGCGCGAAGGCCAGCCGCGAGAGGACAAGGCCAAGGAAGCCGAGGTTCTGGCCAAGGCTTGCAGCAAAGCCTGTGACGGCCCGGCCAATCTGAAGGAGGAGGTCGCCGGCCTCATGATGCGGAAGGCGGCGGCGGCGCTTGCGGATGGGGGGCAGCGCATCGGCGACCGTCCGGAGGAGGAGGGCCTGCGCTTCGGTGGCGTTTTGCGTCGTGATTGTGCGGCCCTTGGCACGCTCGGTGGCGAGGAAGGAGGCGATGGCCCGGGCCCCGGCAGTATCAAGCATGGTGACCTGGGAGAGGTCCAGAACCCCGGCCCGGCAGTCCTGCAGCATGGCCCGGTGCTGGTGGAGGGTCGCAAGGGTGACGGGCCCGACAAGGCTTGCGACCCGGGTCTGATCACGGGGTGCGGGCGTCATCTTGCACACCACGACCGATCCCGCGACAGGGGATGCCTGCCGCGTCCGTTGCGAATCCTTCTGGCGTGAGGGCTGCCTTTATCCAAACCGGACCCTTCGTTGCGCGTTCGCCTTCAGCCGGTCGAATGGGCGACGAAAGTCAGGTTTCCGCAGGTGTCGCCTGTGGATGACGGCAAAGCGATAACGGTGTCAGGGCGTGATCGGTTCCGTGGCAGGCCGGCGGGACAAGAATGGCGCGGTCAGCCCTTGACTGCGCCGTCCGAAAGCCCGCTGACGAGGTATTTCTGCGCGATGAGGAAGACCACCGTGATCGGCAGGCCCGACAGGATCGCGGCGGCGGCGAAGTCGCCCCAGAGGTATTTGAATTCGTTGAGGTAAAGCCGCGAGCCGACGGCAAGGGTCATCTGCTCTTCCGACCGGATCAGGACGCTGGCGGTCGCGTATTCGTTGACGCAGCCAATGAAGACGAGGACGAAGATCACCGCCATCATGGGAACGGCCAGCGGCAGGAAGATGTGGCGGAAGGTCTGCCAGGGCGTCGCGCCGTCCATCGCTGCCGCCTTGTCAAGCGCGGGGTCGACGTTGTCGAAATAGCCCTTCAGCGTCCAGATGTGCATCATGATCGCGGACATGTAGACAAGGACCAGCGACATGTGGCTGTCGATCCCGATCACAGGCGAGACGGAGCCGAGGCTGTCGAAGATCGCGAAGAGCGCGACCAGCGTCAGCGTGGTGGGGAACATCTGCAGGATCAGGAGGCTGTCGAGAAGCGCGCCCTTGCCGCGAAAGCGGATTCGGCTGAAGGCATAGGCCGAGACGGTCGAGAGAACGAGCACGCCGAAGGCCGCCGCGAGGCCGATCTTGACCGAGTTCCACATCCATAGAAGCACTGGATAGGGCGGGGACACGACTGTCCCGTCGGCGCGTGCGTAGTCCAGCCCAAGCGCGAGATACCAATGCTCCAGCGTCGGGTTCGAGGGGATCAGCTCGCCGATGGTGAAGTTGCCCTCGCGCAAGGAGATCGACAGGACCATCGCGAAGGGAAAGAGGATCAGCGCAAGGAAAATGCACAGGAAGCCGTGGGCGGCGATCTTCTGCAGGCGCAGGCGGCGGGGGTTCTCGACGATCATCGGGCAAGGCTCCGGTTGGCGGCGCGGCGCATGGCGACGAAGTTGACGTAGGCGATGACCCCCACGACGATGAAGATCAGGAAGGTGATCGCCCCGGCGAGGCCGAACTGGGTGCCCGTGTCCATGAAGGCGACCCGGTAGGTGAAGCTTCCCATGATGTCGGTCGCCCCGGCGGGGATCGCGGTGCCGGGGATGTCAGGGCCGCCGCGCGTCATGAGGAGCACGAGGACGATATTGTTGAAATTGAAGGCGAAGGACGCGATCAGAAGGGGCAGGAAGGGCGGCAGGATCTGCGGCAGGGTGATGGTGAAGAACACCCGCAAGGGCCCCGCCCCTTCGAGTGCTGCGGCCTTCTTGTGGTCCTCGGGCACGCCCTGAAGGAAGCCCATCGCCAGAAGCATCATGTAGGGATAGCCGAGCCAGAGGTTCACGATCAGGATCATCGTCCGCGCCAACCCCGCGTCGGTGAACCATTCGGGACGCAGGCCGAAGAGGCTTTCGAGGATCAGGTTGATCTCGCCGAAGTTCTGGTTGAAGAGCCCGCGGAAGACGAGGATCGAGATAAAGCTTGGCACCGCGTAGGGCAGGATCAGAAGGATCCGGTAGACCGCCTTTCCCTTCAGATGCGGCCATTGCAGGATCACCGCCAGCAGAAGCCCCAGCGCGAAGGTGCCAAGGACCGAGACGGTGGAAAAGACCATCGTCCAGATGAAGATCGACACCATCGGTTCAGAGATGCCGGGGTTGGTGAAGACCCGGGTGAAATTGTCCCAGCCGATTATCACCCGCCAGCCGGGCGGCACCTGTTCCCCCGCCTCGGTCACGAAGAAGCCAGTGGAATGGTCGGCGGTCAGCAGCGCGCCGTCCGAGACGCGCCGCAGGGTGTCGGCGTCGATACGCTCGTATTCCGAGATCACCTCGGCGAAAGTCCTGAGCCCCGAATTACGGATGACGCTGCCGTCGGGGCGGGTCAGCTCCAGCGCCTGGAGCGCATCGCGCAGCTTGATCGCGTCGCGCCTTTCAAGCAGCTCGGCGGGCGTGGTGCCGGGTTCAAGGGTGGCGGCGGTCTCGCTGCCGTCAAGCGCAAGAGGCGGCGAGATCAGGGCGGCATCCTCGAACCAGAGCCGGTAGCGGTCGCCGTCACGGGCGACGACGAAGCCAAGCTCGCTGTCCTTGTTCACCGTGCGGTTCGACATCAGGACCTGCACGGCCCGGTCGTAGCTGAGAAGGTTGAAGGACGAGTAGTTCGTGAACCCGATCCAGATCGTGTAGACGACCGGGAAAAGGACAAAGAGCAAGATGCCGGCAAGCCCCGGAAAGACGAAGCGCCAGGCCGAGGCACCACGCCAGAAATAGACAAGGGCGGTCAGGACCGCGAGGGCAAGGGCCATCGCGCCATACATCGGCTCGGCCATCGCATAGAGCAGGAAGGCGGCGTAGGCCGAGGCGATTGCGGCCAGTGTCGCCAGCGCGATGCGCGCGACGGGAAAGGGCTCGGCGGCCCGGTCGGTCACGTCTGCCATGGTCCCCCCTTCAAGTCGGAAAGGGCGGTCGGGGATCGCCCCGGCCGCCCTGCCCTGTCGTCTTATTCGCCGCCGAGGATGCGCTTGGCCGCGTCTTCCAGCGCAGTTTTCGGATCGGCCGCCCCCGTGGTGATCGAGGTCAGCGCCGGTTGCATGGCCGACCAGAAGGCGCCCATTTCCGGGTTTGACGGCATCGGGATGCCAGTCGCCGCATTGGCGAGCGTCGCAGTGACCAGCGGGTCGTTCTGCGCCGCACCGGCAGAGATGTCGGCCAAAGCGCCAAGATCGCCGTTCGCGTTCCAGGCGGCAAGGCCTTCGTCGGTCAGCATGAAGTTCTCGATGAACTCGACCGCAAGGTCGGCGTTCGGCGAAGCGGCGTTGATCGCGGCCGAATAGACGCCGAGGAAGGGCGGCGAGACCTTGCCGTTCACCATCGGGATCGGCGCCACGCCGATGTCGATGCCAGCCGCCTTGTAGCCCGACCAGGCCCAGGGCCCGTTGAGGACCATCGCGACCTCGCCCTTGGCCATCGCGCCATCCATGACGCCGTAGTCGACGCCCGCCGGCATGAGGCCGCTCTCGATCAGGCCGTCAAGAACCGTGGCCCCGGCAA
The DNA here is from genome assembly GCF_057219895.1 of Tabrizicola sp. T46. Taxonomy (NCBI): domain Bacteria; kingdom Pseudomonadati; phylum Pseudomonadota; class Alphaproteobacteria; order Rhodobacterales; family Paracoccaceae; genus Tabrizicola; species Tabrizicola sp. T46. Next base: position 852,234 of record NZ_JBXVVV010000002.1, on the reverse strand, counting down.
TGGCGCCTTCGTTGGCCACACCGGTGTCCTTGCCGTCATAGCTGCCGTCCTTCTTGACGAAGGCATAGCCGCCATTCGCCATCAGAAGCGGCATGGTGAAGTAGGTGTTGTTGTAGTCCCACATGATCGGCTTGACGCCTTCGGGAACCGTGATGTTCGCGATGTCGGCGAAGTCGGCCGGCGGGGTCTGGATGAGGGCCTTGTTGTAGATCAGGCCCACCGCCTCGACCGAGACGGGGTAGCCCCAGACCTTGCCGCCGAAGCTGACCGCGTCCCAGGCGGTCGGCAGGATGCCGTCGACCACTTCCTGGCTGGGCGACACGGCCTGGATCAGGCCCCCGGCGGCCCATTCGCCAAAGCGGTCATGCGCCCAGATCATGATGTCGGGGCCGTCGCCCGTGGCGGCGGCGTTCTGGAACTTCTCGACGGCGGGGTCCACGACCTCGACCTTGACGGGCACGCCAAGCTCGGCGGTGAACTTCTCGGCGACCGAGGCAAGGTTCGCATCGGCCTTCTGGGGCCCGAGCCAGATCGTCAGCGTGCCTTCTTCCAGCGCGAGCGCCGGCAGGGCAGTCGTCAGCATCAGGCTGGCGGCCAGGAATGTCTTCTTCATGGTGTCCTCCCAAGGATGGCGGGGCAGTCTGCCCCGGTTTTCAGTCGGTTACGGAAAGCTTCCCCGCTGCCGGGGAAAGGTGGCAGAACCCGTTCGGGCCCAGGGTCAGCGTCTTGCCAGCAAGGGCGGCAGCCTGGCTTGGAGCGTCGGCAAGCCGGCCTTCGACCGTCAGCGTGACGGGGTCGGGCGAGAGGTTGAAAAGGCAGGCGAGGTCCGGCCCGCGCAGGAAGCCCAGCACCGGCTCGGCAAGGTCAAGAAACCGGGTGCGGCCGGTCAGGAGCGCGGGCGTCCTGCGGCGATGGGCCAGCATCTGGCGGTAGAATTCGAGCACGGATCCGGCTTTGCCCGCTTGGCCTTCGACATGGCGTGCGGCCTGCGGGGCCTTGACCGGCAGCCAGGGCGTGCCGGAGGTGAAGCCGCCGTGGGGCGAGGCATCCCAGACCATCGGCGTGCGGCATCCGTCGCGGCCCTTGTGTTCGGGCCAGAAGCGGATGCCTGGGGGATCGGTAAGCTCGTGAAACTCAAGCTCAGTCTCGGTCTGGCCAAGCTCCTCGCCCTGATAAAGGCAGATCGAGCCTTCGAACGAGAGAAGCATCGCGGCTGCCAAGCGTGCGACGTCTTCCTGCGTGCCGAATTCCTCCCAGCGGCTGACGTGGCGCATCACGTCGTGGTTGGAAAAGGCCCACATCGGCCAACTTTCGGGACCGGCCGCAAAGAACCCCTCGATCTTCGAGCGGAAGTGGCGGGCGGTGAACTGGGGCCCAAGCATGTCGAAGCTATAGGCCATGTGAAGCCGCCCCGGACGCGTGTAGTCGACCATGAGGCCGATGCTGCGGAGGGGGTTGTCGCCGACCTCGCCCACCAGCATGCGGCCGTCGTATTCGTCCAACAGCGCGCGCATCCGTTCCAGCCAGCCGAGGTTCTCGGGCCGGGACTTGGAATAGAGATGGTCCTGCATCTCATAGGGATTGTGCGGCGAGGGGCCGTTGCCGGGCGGCAGCGGACCGTTCGACCGAAGGTCGCGGTCGTGGAAGTAGTAGTTGACCGTGTCGAGGCGGAAGCCGTCCACCCCCCGGTCCAGCCAGAAGCGCAGGACCGAAAGCGCCCAGTCCTGAACATCCGGGTTGTGGAAGTTCAGGTCCGGCTGGCTGGCAAGGAAATTGTGCAGGTAATACTGCCGCCGCCGCGCGTCCCATTCCCAGGCCGACCCGCCGAAGACCGAAAGCCAGTTGTTCGGCGGGCTGCCATCGGCCTTCGCATCGGCCCAGACATACCAGTCGGCCTTCGGGTTCACCCGGCTCCGGCGGCTTTCGGCGAAGAAGGGGTGCTGGTCGGAGGAGTGGCTGATGACCTGGTCGATGATGACCTTGAGGCCAAGGTCATGCGCGCGGGCGACGAGGGTGTCGAAATCGGCCAGGCTGCCGAAGAGGGGGTCGATGTCGGTGTAGTCGGACACATCGTAGCCCATGTCGGCCATCGGGCTGCGGAAGATCGGCGAAAGCCAGATGGCATCGACGCCGAGATCGGCCAGATAGGGCAGCCGCGCGGTGATCCCGGGCAGGTCACCGACGCCGTCGCCGTTCGTGTCCTGAAACGACCGGGGGTAGACCTGATAGGTCACTGACCCCCGCCACCAGTCCCGCATCCATGCCCTCCCCGGGCGATCCATCGCCGCATGATTCGCCCCACAGCTTAGTCGGCTTTTCGGAATTCTCAAAACGTTTTGAATTTGCCGCTGCGTCAACAAAGATAGGAAGAAAATGGTTGAGTTTCGGTGATCATTGATGCACGTTCAAAACGATTGCAGGACTTCGGGCGGGAATTTCGCTTGACCACTCTCAAGAAGATCGCGGCCGAGCTTGGCCTGTCCCCGGCGACCGTCAGCCGGGCGCTGAACGGTTTTCCCGAGGTGAATGCCGGCACCCGCGCCCGGGTGACCGAGGCGGCGTCGCGGCTGAAGTACCGCCCGAACCAGGTGGCGCAGAAGCTGGTGACCGGGCGGTCGGGAATGATCGGGATGGTCCTGCGGTCGGCTGCGGATGCCGCAATGGACCCGTCGTTCTTCCAGGTGATGACGGGCCTGTCGCAACGGCTGGCCGACCATGATGTGGACCTCGTATTCCACGCCGTGCCTGGCGGAGACGAGGTGTCGCCCTACCGCCGACTTGTCGCGAAGAACCTCCTCGACGGTTTCATCCTGAACGCGCCGAAGCTGGACGATCCGCGGATCGCCTTCCTGCGTGCCGAAGGCATCCCCTTTGTCGTCCACGGCCGCAGCGAGGATGCGCCGGACCATGCCTTCTACGATATCGACAACTTCGGGCTTGCCTTCGACAGCGCGCGCCTGCTTCTGGACCTTGGCCACCGCCGGATTGCGCTTCTGAACGGGCCGCTTGGCTTTGCCTATGCCGAGGCGCGGCGGCGCGGGTTTCTTCAGGCGATGGAGGAACGCGGGCTTCCGGTGCCGGAAAGGTTCATCCTGCAGGACACCCCGACCGAGGACTACGGCTATCGCGCCGCGCTTGCCTGCCTCTCGGACCCCGAACCACCAACGGCCTTCGTCGCTGCGAACACTTTTGTCGCCGCCGGCATCCTCGCGGCGGTTGCGGACAAGGGGCTGACGATAGGCGACGACGTTTCGCTCATCGGCCATGACGACGGTGTTCCCCAGCCCCGCAGCCTTGATGCCCTTCCCGCCCTCACCGTCACCCGCTCGCCCCTCGTTCAGGCCTGCACCCCGCTGGCCGACAAGATTCACGCCCTGCTCGCCGGAACGCCCGCGGCGGAGTTGCAGACAATCGCCCGGGCCGAGCTTATCATCCGCGCCACCACCGGCCCAATCCACGGAGCCTTGCCATGGACGTAACCCCCGCCCTTTCCATCGAATCCCTGGGCAAGTCCTACGGGCAGGTCCATGTGCTGAAGGACATCTCGGCCGCCATCGCGCCGGGCGAGTTCCTCGTGCTTGTCGGCCCTTCGGGCTGCGGCAAGTCGACGCTTCTGAACTGCATCGCGGGGCTCGAGGAAACCTCGGCCGGGCGGATCATGATCAACGGGCGGGACGTGACCGCCCTGCCCCCGCGCGACCGGGACATCGCGATGGTGTTTCAGTCCTATGCGCTTTATCCGACGATGTCGGTGGCCGAGAACATCGCCTTCGGCATGAAGGTGCGCCGCCTGCCGAAGGCCGAGATCGACGCCAAGGTGACCGAGGTCGCGGGGCTCTTGCAGATCGGCCATCTCCTAGACCGCCGTCCCAGCCAGCTTTCGGGCGGGCAGCGGCAGCGGGTGGCCATGGGCCGGGCCCTGGTACGGAACCCGGCGCTGTTCCTGTTCGACGAACCCCTCTCGAACCTTGACGCCAAGCTCCGGGTCGAGATGCGGGCCGAGATCAAGCGGCTGCACCAGACCACGCACGCCTCGATCGTCTATGTCACCCATGACCAGATCGAAGCGATGACGCTGGCAACGCGGATCGTCGTCCTGAAGGACGGGATCGTGCAGCAGGTCGGCACCCCGGACGAGATCTACAACCGCCCCGCGAACACCTTCGTCGCCGACTTCATGGGCGTGCCGCCGATGAACCTGGTCGAGGCCGAAGTCGGCCCCGGCGCCCTGCGCTTTGGCGAGACGGTCCTGCCGGTGCCTGACCTGCCCGAAGCGGTGACGGGCCGGCGCTCGGTGGTTGTCGGTCTGCGACCGGAAACCTTCAGCCTTGGCAAGGCGCTTTCAGTGCAGCCCGAGCTGATCGAAAACACGGGATCCGACCTTTACGTGAACTTCCGGCTCGGGGCGAAGCTGGTGACCGCGCGTCTGGGCGGGCGCAGCAATCCGGGGACCGACCAGATCGGTCTGGACGTGGCGACCGACACGCTGCGCTTCTTCGACGTCGAGACGGGTCGGCTCGTCGCCTGAGGCGGCGCGGGACCAGAGGCCCCGTGCCCTTCCTTACCGGCTCAGTCAGTGTCGCCGGCAATCTGGGTCAGCACCGCGCCCCTGCCGCGCCACCGCAAGAGAGGCGGGATGACCAGCGCAAGAAACGCCACCGTCAGAAGCCCGGCGGACAGAGGCGTGCTGACCAGCGTCGTCCAGTCGCCCTGCGAGATCGACAGCGCCCGGCGCAGCTGCTGTTCGGCCATCGGTCCAAGGATCAGCCCCACGACAACCGGAGCGATCGGATAGCCGTAAAGCCGCATGAGGTAGCCAAGCACACCGAAGATCAGCAGCATCGACAGCTCGACCGGCGAAGGGTTGAGGCCAATCGTCCCAAGGGTCGCGAACAGCAGGATGCCCGCGTAAAGCCAGTGGCGCGGGATCGTCAGAAGCTTCACCCAGAACCGGATCATCGGCAGGTTCAGGACCAGAAGCATGATGTTGGCGATGAGAAGGCTGGCGATCAGCCCCCAGACCAGCTGCGGCGAGGTGGCAAAGAGCAGCGGGCCGGGTTGCAGCCCGAACTGCTGGAACCCCGCCAGCATGATGGCCGCCGTGGCGGTGGTCGGCAGGCCCAGCGTCAGAAGCGGCACCAGCGTTCCCGCCGCCGCGGCGTTGTTCGCGGCCTCGGGTCCGGCGACGCCTTCGATGGCGCCATGGCCGAACTCCTCCGGGTGCTTCGTCATCCGCTTTTCCGTTCCGTAGGACAGGAAACTGGCGATATCCGCCCCGCCCGCCGGCATCGCACCGATGGGAAAGCCGATGGCGGTGCCCCGCAGCCAGGGCTTCCAGGACCGTGACCAGTCGGCGCGCGTCATCGCGACCGAACCCTTGATCGCGTGGACCTTGTCCTGCATCCCCGTCCCCTGTGCCGCGACATAGAGCGCCTCGCCGATCGCGAACATGGCGACGGCGAGGGTGGTCACCTCGATCCCGTCCAGAAGCTGCGGCACGCCGAACGAAAGCCGCGCCTGCCCCGTCAGGCCGTCGATCCCGACGATGGCCAGCGAAAGGCCGACGAACAGCGAGGTTAGCCCTTTCATCGTGCTTTCGCCGAAAGCTGCCGAGACGGTGACGAAGGCCAGCACCATCAGCGCGAAGTATTCGCGGGGGCCGAAGACCAGGGCCAGCTTGACGATATGCGGGGCGAGGAAGGCCAGCGCCAGGGTCGCCAGTAGGCCCGCGACAAAGGAGCCGATGGCTGCCGTGGCCAGCGCCGGCCCGCCGCGCCCGGCGCGGGCCATCTTGTTGCCCTCTAGCGCCGTGACGATGGAGGCACTTTCGCCGGGTGTGTTGAGAAGGATCGAGGTGGTCGAGCCCCCGTACATGCCCCCGTAGTAGATGCCCGCGAACATGATCAGCGACCCGGCCGGATCAAGCCCGTAGGTCACGGGCAGCAAGAGCGCCACGGTCAGCGCGGGACCGATCCCCGGAAGGACGCCGACGGCAGTCCCAAGGGTGACGCCGATCAAGGCGTACAAGAGGATCATCGGGTCAAGCGCGGTGGCGAAGCCCTGCATCAGGAAGTCGAAGGTGCCCATGGCTCAGCCTCCGAAGATCAGGGTCTCGGGGACCCCGGCAGGAAGGTTCAGCTTCAGCAGCTGGTCGAAGACGCCATAGACGGCGAAGGCGAAGACAAAGCCGACCGGCAGCGTCAGGGCAAAGTTGCGCTTGCCGAAGGCCGCAGCGGTGCAGGCGAACAGAAGGCCCGAGGCGATGGAAAAGCCCAAGGGATGCAGCAGGACAAGCTGAAGCAGAAGCCCCGCGATGATGAAGAGAACCGGCACGGGTTGCTGGCGCGGGATGCCCGGCGCGGCCTGGCGAAGACCTTTCCAGACGTGTGCCGCAGCCAGAAGCCAGAGGCAGATGCCGATGAAGACCGGCAGGTCACCCGACCCGATCCCGGCGTAGCCGCCCTTGTCGGGGATGATCAGGCCCTGCCAGATCACCAGCGTGCCGAGACCGGCCAAAAGGGCCGCGATAAAGAACGCCGCCCGGTCAGGGCGGCGTCCGGTTGCGGGGTCGAAACCGCTCATTGCACCAGACCGATGTCCTTCAGGACAGCCGTCGTGGCCTCGATCTCCTTGGCAAGCTGCGCCTCGAAGTCAGCGCCGGAAAGGTAGGTGTTGGCCCAGCCCTTCGAGTCGAGCATCGCCTTCCAGCCCGCCGAGTTGGCCAGCTTGTCGATGTCGGCGGCGACGGCGGCCTTCTGCTCGTCCGTCAGGCCCGGCGCTGCGGCGACCATGCGCCAGTTCTGGACGTTCACGTCATAGCCCGATTCCATCAGCGTCGGGGCATCGGTGCCCGGCCATTTCTCGGCGGTCGAGACGGCAAGCATCCGCATGGTCCCCGCCTCGACCTGGGGCAGGAATTCGCCCACGCCCGAGATGCCGACGGTCACCTGGTTGCCAAGGATCGCCGCCAGCGCCTCGCCACCGCCCGAGAAGGCGACGTAGTTGATCTTGGTCGGGTCGATCCCCGCCGCCTTTGCCAGTAGACCGACGGTGATGTGGTCGACGCCGCCCGCCGAGCCACCGGCCCAGGAGACGGAGCCCGGATCGGCCTTCATCATCTCGACAAGTTCGTTGATGTTCTGGATCGGGCTCGAGGCCGAGACCGCGATGCCGACGGCTTCGCCGGTCAGCCGGGCGATCGGGGTCACGTCGGCCAGGGTGACGGGCGAAGCGTTGGTCAGGATCGCGCCGACCATGACATAGCCGCCGACGATCAGCTGGCTCGGGTCACCCGCCGCGGTCGAGGCGAATTGCGCCAGGCCGACCGTCCCGCCGGCACCGGGGACGTTCTGCACCTGGACCGAGGCAGCGATGCCTTCGGCCTGCATGACCTCCTGCATCGCACGGGCGGTGCCGTCCCAGCCGCCGCCGGGGGCCGCCGGGGCCATGATCATGTAATCCTGCGCGACCGCCGGCAGGGCCATGGCCGTTGCAAGAACAACGCTCAGAAGCGTGTGTTTCATTCCGATTCTCCTCCCAAGGCACGGGTTTGCCCGTGCGGTTATCCCAAGGCAGCGCCTCCTCGCGCCGACCTTGGGTGAAGTTCAGCACGACAACCTGTCAGGAAGCTGACACCCTATTCGCCCGCCAGCGCCTGCCGCCAGAGACGTAGGAGCCGCTGCCGTTTGGCCTGGTCGAGGTAGACCAGCACGCCGGGGCTGACCGGGATCGGGCGCAGCTGGCTTCCCGGTTCGGCCTGCATCGCGGGACCAAGGGCCATGCCAGGCTCGCCAAGGCCGACCGAGGGCAGAAGCAACCGATCGGACAGCAGGGTCTGGCCCGCGTCGCTCATCAGGAAGCCAAGAAAGGCGCGGCCCAGCTCGGGCGAGGCCGCGGCGCGCGGCACCATCGCCACGCGCGAGGCGACGACGGTGTAGTCGCGCAAGAGGACCAGCCCGAGGTCCGGTGCGAGGCGCGCCTGTTCGGCGGCATAGGACCCAAGAATGTTGTAACCAAGGACCAGCCGGCCATCGACGACGCGGTCGATGATGTCCTGCGAGGTCGGATAGGTCTGCAACCCGGCCCGGCCCATCGCCCGCAACAGCGACCAGATGTCGGGGAAGTGTTCGGCATCGCGGGCAAGGAAAAGATAGCCCACGGCTGACCGGTCGATGTCATAGGTGCCGATCCGGGCGCTCATGTCGGCCGGGGCTTCCGCAAGCCAGGCCAGCAGCTCCAGCCGCGATTGCGGGGGGCCGTCGGGGAAGCTTGGCTTGTGGTAGACAAGGACCGCAGGCTCATAGGTCAGGGCAAAGGCCGTATCCTGCCACTTGGCCCAGTCCGGCCAGTCGCGCGCCTCGTCCACCGGGGCCATCTGGCCGTAGCCGTCATTCGCAAGCTTCAACTGCAGGTCCTGCGCCGAGGAAAACAGGAAATCGGCCGTCGGTCGCCCGGCATCGGTCTCGGCAATCACCCGCGCGGCGATGTCGCTGGCCAGCATGTCCTCATACCGGATGGCGACCTCGGGATTTTCGGCCTGAAACGCCTCGATCAGGGGCGAGGCGTGCTGGCTGTCGAGGGTCGAGTAGATCACCAGTTCCCGCCTGCCCTCGCCGATCGCGGGGTAAAGCGTGGTGTCGGCCAGCGCGGGGGCCGCGAGACAGAGGAGAAGACCGAGGACGAGGCGCATGCCGGAAACCTGCCCGAACGGGGAAGAGTTCACAACCGTCCCGACAGCGCCTAACCTGTCCGCCGGGGGGATGCATGCGTCTGCTTCTGGTCGAGGATGATCTGCCGCTGGCCGAGGCGCTTCTGGCGCTTCTGGTCTCGTCCGGCCATGCGGTCGACTGCGTGCATGACGGCGAGGCGGCGAAGGCGCTGGTCGCGACCGAAGAGTTCGACCTGATGATCCTTGACCTCAACCTGCCCGAACTGGACGGCCTGTCGGTGCTGAAGACCATGCGTGCGCAAGGCAACCGCGCGGCGGTGATGATCCTGACCGCACGCGGGGCGGCCGAAGACAGGGTGCGCGGGCTGGACCTTGGGGCCGACGACTACATGGCCAAGCCTTTCGACATCCGCGAGTTCGAGGCGCGGGTCCGGTCATTGCTGCGCCGTCAGGCGGGGCTTCGTTCCTCGACCGTTACCCTCGGCGCACTTTCGCTGGACCTGACCAGCCGGCAGTTTTCCGGCAATGGCCAGGTTATCGACCTGCCCCCGCGCGAACGCGCCCTTCTGGAACTTCTTGTGACGCGCGCAGGGAAGGTCGTGACAAAGGAAACGATCGTCCAGTCCGTGACATCGCTGGAGGACATCCTGTCGGACAACGCCATCGAGCAGTACATCTCGCGCCTCCGCCGCCGGTTGCAGCCACTGGGGCTGAACCTGCGCACCGTGCGCGGCCTCGGCTATCTTCTGGAACGGCCGGGCGATGCGGGATGAGACCCTATTCCCTGCGCCGGCGGCTTCTTCTGTGGCTTCTTCTCGCAACGGCCATCCTTGGCCTTCTGGCGCTGGTCGACACCTGGCGCGAGGCGCTGCGGACGGCGCAAAGCGTGTCGGACCGCGTACTTGTCGGTTCGGCGCTGGCCATCGCGGAACGGGTCAGCGTGGACGAGGCCGGGGGGCTGGAAGTCGATGTCCCCTTCTCCTCGCTCGAAATGCTGAGTTCGACCGCGCAGGACAAGGTGTTCTACCGCGTGGATGGGCCGGTCGGCACCTTTCTGACCGGCTATCCCGACCTTGCGGTGATCACGCCCGTAGCGGGTGACGTGGCCTTTGCCGACGGGACCTACGACGATGTCCGCATCCGCAGCGCCACCCTGATGCGCGAGATCTCGACCGGGGCGGAGTCCATTCTCTTCGCGGTCACGGTAGCGGAGTCGACCCGCGCCCGTGCGGCCCTGGCGCGGGCGATCCTGATCCGCTCGGCGCTGCGGCTGGCGCTTCTGGTGGCGGGCGTGGCGGTCCTGGTCTGGGTCGCGGTCACCGTGGCGCTGCGCCCGCTGGAACGGCTGGGCGAAGCGATTGCAGAACGTTCGCCCGATGACCTGCGCGCCGTGACCGCCGACACACCGGAAGAGGTCGAGCCCTTGGTCGAGGCGATCAACCTCTTCATGGGGCGCCTCAAAAGCGCGCTCGACAGCCTCCGCAACTTCACCGGCAATGCCAGCCACCAGCTGCGAACCCCCCTTGCCGTGGTGCGCACCCAGCTTGCCCTGATCGACCGCAGCACCGGCCCGGACGATACGGCGGCGGCCAGCGACAAGGCCCGCGCGGCGCTGGAACGGGCCGAGCGGGTGCTCTCGCACCTTCTGGTGCTTGCCCGCGTCGATGCCAGCGCGGGCGAGGCCGTGCTGACCCCGGTCGACCTTGTCACCGTCGCCAAGGAAGTCACGGCCGAAATGGTGCCTGCGGCGCTGGCCCGGGACATCGACCTTGGCTTTGAGGGCCTGGAGAAAGCCGAAGTAGCCGCCGACCCGATCCTACTGGCCGAACTTCTGCGCAACCTCGTGTCGAACGCGATCGCCCATGCCGGGCGCGGGGCGATCGTGACCGTGCGGGTCCAGCGGGATGGCGAACAGCTGGTGCTGGAGGTCGAGGACAATGGCCCCGGTCTGTCGGATCAGCAGATCGCGGCGGTCGAGGCCGGGCGCGGGGCAGCGCGGCCCCTGCCGCACCTGGCGAAGGGTCAGGCGAACGGCATGGGCCTTGGGCTGGCCGTCGCAGTCGAGATTGCGGACCTTTTCAGCAGCGGTCTGCGGCTGGGCCGGGGGCGGTCGGGCGCTGGCCTTCTTGCGTCGATTGCCTTTCAGCCCTTGGGTGCCTGACGCGCCCCCGCAGGAACGGCTGCTTCACCGTGCGGATCGCCCGGCCTCGGTCATCGCCTGCCGGACATGGTCGACACCCTGCTCGATATCGCGGCGGATCGCCCCAGCAAGCGCCCCGGCATCGCCAGCGCGCATGGCGGCCAGCGCCTCGCGGTGAAGGTCAGGGGCCGTTTCACGGCCGAAACGGTCGATCACCACGCGCAACGACGGCCCGGCGCGCAGCCAGAGCGACCGTGCGAGGTCAAGGAGAACGGGCGCATCCGCCGCCTCGTAAAGCGCGAAGTGGAAGGCGTGGTTGGCGGCAAGGTAATCCGGCAGGTTCCCGGCATCGATCGCCCGGTTGACCTGCGCGTCGATGGCTTCCAGCCGGTCGATCTCGGCTTTGGTCAGCCGGGGTGCCGCGCGGGCGGCAAGGTCTGGCTCGATGGCAAGGCGCGCGAAGGCCACCTGGTCCAGCATTTCCGCCGACATGGCAGGCACCGCGACGCGGCGGTTTCCCTGCGGCAGAAGCGCCCCTTCGGCGGTCAGCCGACGGATCGCCTCGCGCACCGGGGTCATGCCCGCCCCAAGGTCCGAGATCAGGCCCTGGATCGTGACCGGCTGACCCGGTGCCAGATGGCCGAACAGGATCATGTCGCGCAAGCGCGCGTAGGTGACCTCGTGGCTGGGAATCTTGCGGGAATCTGCGTCCATCGGGCCTTCCTTTTCCACGGCCCTTTATGCCCGCATCCGCCCGGCAATCAAGATGTGATCAAATTTTCCGGCCCGGACTTCAGGCGACAACCGGCGCATAGCGGAAGCGGGTGACATCCGCCGTCCAGCCCTGCCCGGTCAGATCATGGGCCACGACTCCGACGAAAGCCCCGGTGAACGAGGCATGTTCCCCCCTCCCCCCTTCGTCCGAGACGATCGAGGCATCCAGAACCGGCCCGACCGGCGTGCCGTTCACCCGGAATTGCTGGCTCGCCCGGTCAACCGAAACCCCCAGCGTCACCTTGCCGTCCGCGACCGGGAACCGCCCGTGAAAGGTCAGCGCCTCGCCCGGCCAGTCGCCGAGGCAGGAGACAAGGGTGACGACGCGCTCGCCGCCCTCGCGGGTGATCAGCGCCGCGTGGAATTTGTGGCGGTTGTAATAGGTGATCAGCCCTGCCGCCTGCTGCCAGGTCACGGGATCGGCATGGAAATCCGCCTCGGCCTCGTAGGCCGCTTCGTCCTGCCGCCGCGCGACCAGTGACTGTTCGAACCACGACCCAAGGCTTTCCCGCCCGGTCAGCCGAAGGGCCTTGCCGGACATTGTGAACAGCCGTTCGGGATGGGGGGTGCGGAGCCACTGGAATGCTGCCGGAAGGTCGGGGCCGGAGAAGTCCGTCTCCTCCGCAGCGGCTGGTTCATTCGCCGCAGGCAGGTCCACCGTCGTCGGCGGCAACTGCCCCCCGCCCTTCAGCCAAAGCCAGCCGTCGCGCCAGATGACCTCGGCGAGCCCTGTCTCACGCCCGGTGGCGCAGAAGGGGCCGCGCGGCCCCTGTTGCGGGCGACCGCAAAGAAAGCTGTGCCAATGCCGCCCGTCATGGCCTTCGACATACTGCCCGTGGCCCATCCGCTGGATCGGGTTTTCGGGGTTGAACCGCGCCGTGATCAGGTGTTTGGCCGGATGCGTCTCGTAAGGCCCCCGGATGTCGCGCGACCGCGCCATCGTCACCGCGTGGTCATAGCCGGTGCCGCCCTCGGCGGTCGTCAGGTAGTACCAGCCGTCGCGCTTGAAGAGATGCGGCGCTTCGGTCAGGCCAAGGTCGGTCCCGGTATAGATCGTGGTGACCTCGCCCAGCAGGCCGCGTTCCGGATGCCATTCCTGCAGCTCGATCCCGTCGAAACTGTCATGCGCGGGGTTGAGGCCAGTACCCTTGCCCCGGTGGTTCCAGCGCATGTTGACGAACCACTTCCGCCCGTCGTCATCGTGGAACAGCGACGGATCGAAGCCCGAGGAATTGACGTAAACCGGATCGGACCAGTCACCGTCGATGGTGTAACAGGTGACGATGTAGTTGTGGGCATCCTTGAACGCCCCATCCAGCCGCTTCACGTCGGTATAGACCAGCCAGAACCGCCCGTCCTCATGGCTGAGGCAGGGCGCCCAGATGCCGCAGCTGTCCGGGTTGCCGCGCATGTCCAGCTGGCTGGCCCGGCGCAAGGGGCGGCTGACGAGCCGCCAGTTCGAAAGGTCGCGCGAATGGTGGATCTGCACCCCCGGATACCATTCGAAGGTCGAGGTGGCGATGTAGTAGTCCCGCCCGACACGGCAGAAGCTGGGGTCGGCGTTGAAGCCTCGGATCACGGGGTTCTGCAGCATGGTCCACCTTGCACATGAGTGCGGGCGGAAGGCCCTTGGGAACCTTCCACCCGCAAGGCCCCTTCCGGCAGGGAGGCGCCGGAAGCGGCTGTCCTATTTCAGAAGCGCGCGCGCCTCGGCCGGGGAAAGCGCCGCGGGACGCGTGCATGTCGTGCTGAGCGTGACGAACTTGCCCGTCTCGCCCGAGGTCAGGCAGGCGGTCATCACGTCCACCCCGTGCAGCGCGCGTTCCAGGGAACACCGGGCATCGCGGCCTTCCATCACCGCCGCGACCATGTCGGCCAGCCCGGCGGTGCGGTAGTTCGCCAGCTCCCGCCCGTTGTGGTTCTGGTTGATCTTGCCGAAGGGGTGCTTCCAGGGCTTCAGCGCCTTCAGCTTGCCCGCCTTGCTGCCGATCTCGACCGTGCCGCCGAAGAAGTTCGGGTCGGGGACGTAAAGCGTGCCCTCGGTGCCATAAAGCTCGAAATGGTTGCGCTTGTGGTGCCAGACATCCCAGGAGGTGGACAGGTTGATCGTCGCGCCCGAGTGGAACTCCAGGAGCGCATGGATATTCGTCGGCGTCTTGACCGGGACGGTCTGGCCGTTGCGGGGACCGTTGGAGATGGTGCGTTCCGCCTGCGCCGATGAGGTCAGCGCCCCGACCCGCTTCACCGGGCCCAAGAGGTTGATCAGGTTCGCCACGTAGTAGGGCCCAAGGTCCAGCATCGGCCCGGCACCCGGCAGGAAGAAGAAGTCGGGGTTCGGATGCCAATGCTCCATCCCGTGGTTCAGCACGGCGGCCGAGCCGGAGGTGATCGTGCCGACGTCTCCCTCATCCAGCGCGGCGCGGGCCTGCTGGTGAGCGCCGCCAAGGAAGGTGTCGGGCGCGCAGCCGACGGCCAGCCCCTTCTTTGTGGCCAGATCGCGCAGCGTCTTGCCGTCCTTCAGCGAAAGGACCAGCGGCTTTTCCGAATAGGCGTGCTTGCCCGCCTCAAGGATCCGCTTCGTCACCCCGAAATGCGCGTCGGGGATGGTCAGGTTGATGACCACGTCGACCTCGGGGTTCGCCAGAAGGTCATCGACCGACTGGGCCTTGACCCCGTATTCCTCGCCCCGCGCCTTCGCCGCATCCATGTTGATGTCCGCGACCGCACGGACCTTCAGGCCCTTGAACAGCGGTGCCAGCCGCAGATAGGTGGTCGAGATATTGCCGCAGCCGATGATGCCGATACCGAGCTTTGCCATTTTTTCAAGTCCTCAGAATGTCTTGGCTGATGCGATGGACCGCGTGGCGAAACGCACGTCGTCCTTCGGGTTGTCGTGTTCCATGACCAGATGCTTCACGCCGATCCCGCGCAGGGCGGCGGTCAGCGCCTTCCAGTCCACCGTACCGTGGCCGACATCGGCCCAGCCATCCTCGTCCGCGTTCTGACCTGCGGGGGCGATGTCCTTGATATGGGCTGCGGTGATGCGGTCCTTGTATTTCTCGATCCAGGCCAGCGGGTCCGCACCGCCCTTGATGACCCAGGCCACGTCGATCTCCCATTCAAGGTCCGGGCCGCCCTCGAGGATGCGGTCCTGCGGCAGGCTGCCGTCGGCGAGCGGCTTGAACTCGAAATCGTGGTTGTGCCAGCCGAAGCCATATCCCCCCGCGCGGTAGGGCGCACCCGCCTTCTGCAACCGAGCACCGAAGGCCTTCCACCCAGCGGCATCGGTCGGGCGGTCATCCGGCATGACATAGGGACAGTACAACCGTTCCATCTTCAGCGCCTTGGCGATGCCAAGGACCTTGTCGACATCCGTCTCAAGCTGGCCAAGGCCGAAATGCCCGGTCGGCATGGTCAGGCCGGTTGCGGCAAGCCCGGCCTTCGTCGCCTCGACGGCGGCATCGTCGGCGTAAAGCGCGCCATAGCCTTCGACGGCCGTGTACCCGGCCTTCGCAACCATCTCGAACGTCTTCGACATCGGCGGGAAGTTGCGCGAGGAGTAGAGCTGGTAGGAGAACATCGGTCTGGCCTTTCGTCAGCCGCCATAGGTGGCGGTATGGAGGTCTCGGAAGGTGAAGCTGGGGCGCGCCGCGGGGTCCTCAGGGGTGAAGGTGAAGGTCGAGGGATACCCCGGAAACAGGGTCACGGCATTCGTTGAAAACCGCCCAGGAACATCCGCCTCGACCGCGACAAAGGGGGCGAGCGCCTTGACCTTCAGGGTCAGGGTCCACCGTGCACCGTCAGGTTGCACATCCGCTGTCAGGCCCGCAGGCAGAAGGTCATAGGCCTTCCAGGGCTTTGGTGCATGAACGTCACCGCCTTGGGCATCGCCCGACCAGATGAAGGCCAGTACCTCCCCCTTGGCCAGCGCACCGGGGGCCAGCGTCAGCACCGGGACCGCCGCATCCGGCGGCACGGTCACTGTCGCCTCGGCCAGCTTCCGCATTGCCCCGTCCATCGCCGCCGCATTGGCGGTAACCGTGATCGTCACCGCCTCCGGCCGGTCATTCACCGCCTTCAGCGTGATCGCGCCCTCTTTCGGCACCGCCACCACCGTCACCGGCGCGTAGAAGCGGGCCGCCATGTGATGCAGAAGCTTCCAGTTGCCGCCGTAATCAAGGCTTGCCCAGGAACAGACCGGCCAGGTGTCGTTCAGCTGCCAGTACAGCGTGCCCTGGCAATGCGGCTTGAGGCTCCGCCAGTGGGTGACCGCCGTCTTGATCGCCAGTCCCTGCTGGACCTGCGACAGGTAGACGAAGTTCGGGAAATCCACCGGAAAGCGGAAGTAGCGGAACATCGTCTCGGCGATCCGCGCGTTGCCGCCGGGGTTCTTCTGGTGGCTTTCCATCACCGGGGCGGCGATGTTCCAGTCCGCCTCGTCGGCAAAGCTACGGATCGCGGTCAGCGAGGGGTAGGACTGGAAGCCGAACTCCGAACAGAACCGGGGCGAGACGTCGCGGTAGTGGTCGAAATCGCGCCCCTCGTGCCAGACGGACCAGAAGTGCATGTCGCCTGAGCTGTCGTCATGCCAGGCATCTCCGAATGCCAGCGGCCCCGGGCTCGGCGAGGACGGCCACCAGTTCGCCCCCGGCAAGACCGAATGCAGCGCCGCCTCGACCGTGCGGTTCAGCCGGTCATAGTTCACAAGATACCGGTCCCGGTCCTTGCGGCTTTCGGGGAACCAGGTCAGCGCGCCGATCAGCTCGTTGTCGCCGCACCAGACGGCCATGCAGGCATGGTGGTTGATGCGCGCCACCACGTCGCGCACCTCGGCATCCACCTCGGCCAGGAACTCGGGCGTCGAGGGGTAAAGGTGGCAGGCGAACATGAAATCCTGCCAGACCATCAGGCCCATCTCGTCGCAGAGGTCGTAGAACCAGTCCGGCTCGTAGCGCCCGCCGCCCCAGATGCGGATCATGTTCATGTTGGCATCGACCGCGGATTGCAGCAGGCCCCGCACGCCCTCGACCGTGATCCGCCCAAAGAGGGCATCGGCCGGAATCCAGTTCGCACCGCGCGCAAAGACCGGCCTGCCGTTCACCTCCACCCCAAAGCTGCGCCCCGCCGCATCGGGTTCGCTGGCCAGCCGCATGTCGCGCAGGCCGATACGGCGGGTGACGCGGGCACCCTGCCCCGTCACCACAAGCTCATGCAGCACTTGGCGTCCAAAACCCACCGGCCACCAGAGCTGCGGATCGGGGATCGCCAGCGTCAGGCGCGCCACGCCCTGGCGCACCGGGGCCACGCCCATGACGCCGCACAGGCTCGCCGTCACCTCGTCCAGCCCCTCGGCATGGATCGCCAGCGTCACCTCGGCCATGCCGGGGCGGTGGACCTGCGTTACCACCATGTCGCCAATCCGGGGACCAATCGGCTCCAACCGGATACAGCCCGACACCCCGAAGATGCCCAGCGCGATGTTCCAGTCCCAGCCGAAGTCGCATTGCTGCTTGCGCAGCATGTTGGCATGCGGGATCGGGCCGTTCACCTGCTGGTAGGGAATCGGAAAGGGCATCCGCGCCGCCCGCGCCGCCGCCTCGCGCACGGGGCTGCGGAACAGGATTTCGATCGTGTTGGCACCCGCCTTCAGCGCGCTGGACACATCCACCCGCCAGCGCCGGTGGACGTTCGCTGCCGTCAGGACAAGCTGCCCGTTCAGCCGGACCTCGGCCACCGTGTCCAGCCCCTCGACCACCAGCGCCGCGGCACTGCCGTCATGGGTGAAGTAGCGCCGCGCCAGCCAGTCGCGTTCGCTGACCCAGCGGACATCGTATTCATTCCGGCCACGATAGGGATCGGGGATCACCCCCGCCCGCTCAAGGGCCGAAACACCGTCGCCGGGCAGATCGAAAGAAATGACATGGGTGCCGCTTTCGTCCGAAAGCGTCCAGCCGCCCGCAAGGTCGAGCATGGGTCAGATCCTTTGTTCCGTCTTGGCGTCGAAAAGCGATGCCTTGCCGATATCAAGCCCGAGGTGCACATGCGTTCCGGCAGGCAGTCGCCCCTCAACAGGGATGCGCACGCAGATGTTCTTGCCGCCGGCATCCAGCCACATCAGGCTGTCGGCCCCGAGATGTTCGTCCAGTTCCACCACTGCCGGGATGGACGGGCCGGGAATCGGCATGGCCGAAATGGTGATGTGCTCCGGCCGGACGCCCAGGATCGCCTGGTCGCGCTCCAGCACCGCGCCGCCCTGATAGCCCTGAAGGTCGATCCGGTTGCCGTCGAAATCGAAGGTCTTGCCGCCGTCAACCGTCCGGCCATGCAGGAAGTTCATCGACGGGCTGCCGATGAAGCCTGCAACAAAGAGGTTCGAGGGCCGGTTGTAGATCGTCTGCGGGTCAGCCAGCTGCTGGATCACCCCGCCCTTCATCACCGCGATCCGGTCCGCCAGCGTCAGGGCCTCAATCTGGTCATGGGTCACATAGACCATCGTGTTCTTCAGCCGCTCATGCAGGCGTTTGATCTCGACCCGAAGCTCGGACCGCAGTTTCGCGTCCAGGTTCGACAGCGGCTCGTCGAAAAGATAGACGTCGACATCCCGCACCAGCGCCCGCCCGATGGCCACCCGCTGCCGCTGCCCGCCGGACAGCGCGCCCGGCTTGCGGTCCAGAAGCGGCTGGATCTGCAGGATCTCGGCCGCCCGCGCGACGCGCTTTTCGATCTCGTCCTTCGGCATCCGGGCGTTCTTCAGACCGAACGACAGGTTCCCGCGCACGGTCATCTGCGGGTAAAGCGCGTAGGACTGGAACACCATCCCGATCCCGCGCTCGCTGGGTTCGGACCAGGTGACGTTCTTGCCCTTGATCCAGATCTGCCCGTCGGTGATGTCGAGAAGCCCGGCAAGGCAGTTCAGCAGCGTCGATTTCCCGCAGCCCGAGGGTCCGAGAAGCACGATGAACTCCCCCTCCTCGACGTCGATGTTCATGTTCTTCAGGACCGACACCGCGCCGAAGTTCAGCGTCAGGTCCTTGACTTCAATGGATTTAGCCATGCTGTTTCAGCCTTTCACGGCACCGGCGGCGATACCGCGGACGAAGAGTTTTCCCGAGACGAAGTAGATGATCAGCGGCACAAGGCCCGTAAGCAGCGTAGCGGCCATGTTGACGTTGTATTCCTTCACCCCCTGGACAGAGTTGACGATATTGTTCAGCTGAACGGTCATCGGGTAAAGCTCGGGCTTGGTGTAGACGACGCCGAAGAGGAAGTCGTTCCAGATGCCGGTCACCTGCAGGATCAGCGCCACCACGAAGATCGGCAGGCTCATCGGCAGCATGATGCGGAAGTAGATCCCCCAGAATCCGGCACCATCCACCCGCGCCGCCTTGAACAACTCCTCCGGGATCGAGCTGAAGTAGTTGCGGAAGAGTAGCGTCAGGATCGGCATCCCGAAGATCGTGTGGACGATCACAAGCCCCCAGAGCGATCCGTAAAGCCCCATCTCGCGCAGCATGATCACGATCGGGTAAAGCATGATCTGGTAGGGAATGAAGGATCCGAAGATCAGGATGGTGAAGAAGACCTCGGATCCCTTGAACTTCCAGTTGATCAGCGCATAGCCGTTCACGGATGCGATCAGGATCGACAGGATCACCGACGGCACGGTGATGATGACCGAGTTCCAGAAGCCCCGGCTCAGACCGTCGCAATTGAGGCCCGTGCAGGCCGTGGCCCAGGCCTTGACCCAGGGCTCGAAAGTGATCTCGACCGGCGGGGCGAAGATGTTGCCCAGGCGAACCTCCGGCATGCCCTTGAGGCTGGTCATGATCATGACCCACAGGGGCAGGATGTAGTACAGCGCGACCAGCCCGAGGATGCCGTAAAGGATGATGTTGCGCGACGAGATCGCCTTGCGCGGCCGGGCGCCGCGCGGGCCGGTCATCGCGTCGGACCGGGTGCCGGTCATGCCGATGGTGGCGTCAGCCATGCTTCTTGCCTCCGAATTCAAGGTAGGCCCAGGGGATCAGCACGATCAGCACAGAGAGAAGCATCATGGTCGAGGCCGCGAAGCCCTGCCCAAGGTTCTGCGCCTGGAACATGTAGTCATAGACATACATCGCCGGCACCTGGGATGCGTTGCCGCCGGGTCCTCCGGAGGTCATCGCAACGACAAGGTCGTAAAGCCGGATGATGCCGGATGCGACGATCACCAGCGTGGTGATGAAGACCGCCCGCATCATCGGGATGACGACGACAAGGTAGGTTTTCCAGGTTGGAATGCCGTCTACCCGTGCGGCCTTCCAGATATCGTCGTCGATGCCGCGCAGGCCCGCCAGCATCAGGCACATGACAAACCCCGTGCCCTGCCAGAGACCGGCTATCAAGAGGCCATAGAGCACAGTGTCGGGATTGTGCAGCGGGTCGAAGGTAAAGCTTTCCCAGCCCCAGCCGCGCACGATGCCCTGCAGGCCGAAATCCGGGTTCAGGATCCACTGCCAGACCAGCCCCGTCACGATGAACGAAAGCGCGAAGGGGTAAAGCATGATGGTGCGGAACGTGTCCTCGAACCGGATCTTCTGGTCCATCAGCACGGCCAGCAGGAAGCCCATCGAGATCGTGAAGATCAGCGACATCACCCCGTAGAAGGCGAGGTTCTCGATCGAGATCGTCCAGCGACTGTTCGACCAGAGCCGCTCGTACTGGTCCAGCCCGACGAAGTTCGTCCTGGGCAGAAGCTTGGAATTGGTGAAGGAAAACAGGACCGTCCAGGCGGTGCCATAGACGAAGACCCAGAAGACCACCAGCACCATCGGGATGCCGGCAATCAGCGCCGACGGGTTCCGCCGGGCGATCTTGCGGTTGTAGAGGGCCAGAAGGCCCACGACGATGATCGAACCGATCAGAAGGACCTGCCAGTTCAGGTCGACGACGGCATTCAGAAGGTCAAGGAACACGGGCGCGGGCTTCTCGCAAGGGGTTGCGGGAACGGGCCGCCCGAGATCAAGGGCGGCCCGTGACGTCTTTGGTCCGTGTCAGGTGCCGGTCAGTTGGCCGACAGGATTTCCACCCACTTCGCATGGGCATCGGCAGGGGCCATGTCTGACTTCCAGAACTCGACCATCAGGTCTTCCGACTGCTTCTGGGTATCGGGCGACCAGTTCATATCGCCCGCCGGGACGATGTTGCCACCGGCCAGGACCTCAAGGCCCTTCTTCATGCAGTCGTTGGCGGATGCAAGGTCGACGTCGCCCCGGATCGGCAGCGAGCCCTTCTTCAGGTTGAAGGCCACCTGCACTTCCGGGCTGACCAGAAGGGCAGCGAGGCGCTTCTGCGCGGCTTCCTTCTCGGGATCATCCAGTTTCGGGAAGTAGAAGGCGTCGCCGCCGGTCGAGATGTACTCGTTCAGGCCCAGACCCAGAAGGCAGGTATAATCCTTGCCGGCCACTTCGCCCGCGACCTGGAATTCGCCCTGCGCCCAGTCACCCATGATCTGGCCTGCGGCCTGATCGGTGATGACAAGGTTGGTCGCCTGGTTCCAGTCCTGCACGTTCGACCCCTTGGCCAGTTCACGTGCCGCGGCGGCCGCTTCGAAGACCTTGGCGTATTCCGGGCCGGCCGCGACTTCCATGTTCTTGTCGACGTTCACGGCCTTCCAGGCGTCAAGCCCGGCCACGGCGATCTGCATCGCGCCGAAGGCAAGGTTCGACTGCCAAGGCTGGTCGCCCAGCGCCAGCGGGATCTTGCCGGCCGCGCGCACCTGCTCGGCGGTCGCGACGAACTCGTTCCAGTTGGTCGGAACCGGAATGCCCAGGTCCTCGTAAACCTTGTTCGACAGCCACAGCCACTCGGGCGAGTGGATGTTCACCGGGGCGCAGTAGATCTTGCCATCAACGGTGCAGGCATCCAGCAGGCTGGGCGGATAGATGATTTCCTTCCAGTTGTTCGCCTCGGCCACGTCGGTCAGGTCCAGCATCAGACCGGCCTCGACCAGTTCCAGCGCCTGCTGGCCGTGGTTGAACTGGGTGGCCCCCATCGGGTCGCCGCCGGTGATGCGCGCGATCATGATCGGACGTGCCGTGCCGCCGCTGCCGGCGATGGCACCGTCGATCCACTTGTCGCCCGAAGCGTCAAACGCCTTGGCCAGCTCGGCGACCGCAGCCGCCTCACCGCCCGAGGTCCACCAGTGGGTGACTTCAAGCTCGGTCGCCATGGCAGGCATGGCCACCGACGCGCAGAGCACCGCCGTCAGTTTCGTCAGTTTCGTCCGTTCCTCCCGGTTTCTGAAACGTTATAGTCGATTTCTATAACGTTGTAGTTTTATGGATCAACCAATCTTTTCGCTTGTTTGCCCCCGCTGCCCAAGTCTTGATGAGGGGATTGGAAGGCGGAAACCCAAGCGGATTTCTGGGTCTGGATCGCAAGATGCCGCAGTGCCGAAACAGCGTCGAAACACTTGCTGGACGGGCGTTTGCTGCCCGCTTCGCTGGCTGGGTTTCTGCGACCGCGAAACTCAGCTCACGGACCGAATCATCCGGCGAGATTCGCTGCCGCGCGCAAATGCCACGGATCACGAAGGGAGCCGGCCATGCCCTTGCCGCTTGATCCAGCCCCCGCCGTCCTCCCTGATTCGGAGACCGAGCGCCCCACCCTCAAGACCATCGCCGCCGCCACCGGCCTTGCCATCGCCACCGTCAGCCGCGCGCTGAAGGATGCCCCCGACATCGGCGAGGAGACCAAACGCCGGGTCCGCGAGACGGCAACGCAGCTCGGCTATCGCCCGAACCGCGCCGGTGTGCGCCTCCGCACGGGCAAGACCAATGTCATCGCGCTTGTCCTGTCGACCGAGGCGGATGTGATGAACCACACCTCCCGTCTGATCTATTCGATCGCCAACGCGCTCCGCGGCACCGCCTACCACATGGTGGTGATGCCCTATTTCCCCGACCAGGACCCGATGGACCCGATCCGCTACATCGTCGAGACGGAAAGCGCGGACGGGATCATCCTGAACCAGACCATGCCCGACGATCCCCGCATCCGCTACATGACCGACCGCGGGTTCCCTTTCGCGGCCCATGGCCGGACCGACATGGGGATCGACCATCCTTATTTCGACTTCGACAACGAAGCCTTCGCCCGGGTCGCAGTGCGCGCCCTTGTCCAGCGTGGCCGAAAGCGCCTTCTGCTGATCGCCCCGCCCCGCTCGCATCTTTACGCCCGCCACATGACCTATGGCTTTTCCGACGAAGCCGCCCTTCAGGGGCTGCGGTTCGAGATCGCCGAAGGCTTCACTTCGGACAGCGGCGGCAATGTGATCGAAACGGGGACCGCCCGCCGCTTCGCCGCGCCCAACCCGCCGGACGGGCTCCTCGTCGGGTCGACGACCGCTGCGATGTCAGCCATCGCCGGGGCTGAGCAGTCCGGCGGCGTGCTTGGCCGCGACTTCGACCTTGTGGCGAAGGAAGCCATCCCGGTCCTGCGCCGGTTCCGCCGCGACATCATCATCGTGCCCGAGGATGTCGGGCGGGCCGGTGATTTCCTCGCCCACGCCCTGGTCGCGACGATCGAGAAGCGCGCGCTTGACCAGAGACAGCGGCTTGAGGTTCCTGACAAGGTGGAATGGGGCCGCGGCCCCTGGATGGGAGGGAAGACATGAAGACGATCAAGGGTCCGGCGCTGTTCCTGGCGCAATTCGCGGGCGATGCGGCGCCGTTCAATTCCTGGAAGTCGATCACCGACTGGGCCGCGGATTGCGGCTATGTCGGTGTGCAAGTTCCAAGCTGGGACGGGCGCCTCTTCGATCTGGAAAAGGCTGCGAGTTCAAAGACCTATTGCGACGAGTTCAAGGGAATTGCGAACGACGCCGGCCTTCAAGTGACCGAGCTCTCCACCCACCTGCAAGGACAGCTCGTCGCCGTCCACCCGGCCTATGATACCCAGTTCGATGGCTTTGCCGCCCCCGCCGTGCGCGGCAATCCGAAGGCCCGCGCGGAATGGGCAGTAGACCAGGTGAAGAAGGCGCTGACCGCCTCGAAGAACCTCGGCCTCAGCGCCCATGCCACCTTCTCCGGCGCGCTCGCCTGGCCTTACCTCTATCCCTGGCCCCAGCGCCCCGCCGGTCTGGTGGAAGAGGCCTTCGACGAACTCGCCCGCCGCTGGACCCCGATCCTGAACCATGCCGAGGATTGCGGCGTCGATGTCGCTTACGAAATCCACCCCGGCGAGGACCTGCACGATGGCGTCACCTTCGAGATGTTCCTCGACCGGGTGAAAGGTCACAAACGCGCCAACATGCTTTACGACCCTTCGCACTACGTCCTGCAACACCTTGATTACCTTGACCATATCGACATCTACCACGACCGGATCAAGATGTTCCACGTCAAGGATGCCGAACTGAACCCGACCGGGCGGCAGGGCGTCTATGGCGGCTTCCAGTCCTGGGTCAACCGCGCGGGCCGCTTCCGCTCGCCCGGCGACGGGCAGGTGGACTTTGGCGGCATCTTCTCCAAGCTCACCCAGTACGGCTTCGACGGCTGGGCCGTGGTGGAATGGGAATGCTGCCTGAAGCATCCCGAGGACGGCGCCCGCGAAGGTGCTGCCTTCGTCGATGCCCATATCATCCGCGTGACTGAAAAGTCCTTTGACGATTTCGCCGACGCCGGCACCGACCGCGCTGCCAACCGCAGGATGCTGGGGCTCGGGTAGGATGAAGATCGGGTTCAACCTTCTTCTCTGGACGACCCATCTCGACACCTCGCTCCTGCCCACGCTCCGCGCCCTCAAGGCGCTTGGCTATGACGGGGTCGAGGTGCCGATCTTCGGCGGCGATCCGGCCTACTACCGGGGCGTGAAGACCATGCTCGACGGTGAGGGGCTGGCCTCCACCGTCGTCGCCATCGTCCAGGACGAGGCACGCAACCCCCTCTCGGCGGCCAATGAGGCCGCCGGGGTCGACTACCTGAAATGGCTGGTCGATTGCTCGGTCGCCCTTGGGGCCGAGGTGCTGGCCGGGCCGTTCTACCAACCGCTCGGGGTCTTCTCCGGCAAACCCCTCAGCGACGAGGAATGGGCGCGCCTTATCCGCACCCAGACGGCGATGGCCGACCATGCGGGCGGCGCGGTCACCCTTGCGGTCGAACCCCTGAACCGTTTCGAATGCTACGCGCTCAACACCTGCGAACGGGCGGCAGAGCTGGTCAAGGCGGTGAACCGGCCCGGCTATGGCTATCTCTTCGATACCTTCCACTCGAACATCGAGGAAAAGGATGCCGTCGCCGCACTGACCGCCACCCTTCCCCAGGTCACCCACATCCACATCTCCGAGAACGACCGCGGCACCCCCGGCACCGGCCATGCGCCGATCCTGCCCGCCATCGCGGCCGCCCGTGCCGGCGGATATGACGGCTGGCTGACGGTCGAGGCCTTCGGCCATGCCCTCCCGGATATTGCCGCCGCAACAAGGGTCTGGCGCCCGCTCTTCCCAAGTTACGAGAATGTCACCACCGAGGCCATCGCGCTGATCCGCCGGGGCCTTGCCGCGTAAAGGAGTCCAAAATGCCCATTGATGCCGCCCATACCGCCCGTCCGCCGCGCCTCCGCCTTGGCATGGTCGGCGGCGGCCGCGATGCCTTCATCGGCGCCGTCCACCGCATCGCCGCCCGGATCGATGACCAGTACGAACTGGTCGCCGGCTGTTTCTCCTCCAGCCCCGAAAAGTCCAGGGCTTCGGGCGCCGACCTCGGGCTTGATCCGGCCCGCTGCTATGAAAGCTTTTCTGAAATGGCCAGCCGCGAGGCGCGCAAGAAGGACGGCATCGACGCCGTCGCCATCGTGACACCGAACCACATGCACGCGCCCGTCGCGATGCAGTTCCTGCGCCGCGGGATCCACGTCATCTGCGACAAGCCCCTCACCGCCACCCTTCCCGAAGCGAAGAAGCTCGCCAAGGCTGCCGAGGCCTCGGGCGTCGTCTTCGCGCTGACACACAACTACACGGGCTATCCGATGATCCGGCACGCGAAGGCCATGGTCGCGGCGGGGGAGCTCGGTGACATCCGCCTCGTGAACGTCGAATATGTGCAGGACTGGCTCAGCGAACCCTTGGAGGCTTCGGGCCAGAAACAGGCCGACTGGCGCACCGATCCCGCCCGGTCGGGCGCGGGCGGGTCCACCGGCGACATCGGCACCCATGCCTTCAACCTTGCGAACTTCGTCTCGGGCCTGACGCTCGACCAGCTTGCCGCCGACCTGACCGCCTTTGTCCCGGGGCGGCGGGTCGATGACAACGGCCATGTCCTGATGCGCTACAAGGGTGGGGCGAAGGGCATGCTCTGGTGCAGCCAGGTCGCCCCCGGCAACGAGAACGCGCTCCGCCTCAGGGTCTATGGCACCAAGGGTGGCCTCGAATGGGCGCAGGAGGACCCGAATTACCTCTGGTTCACTCCGCTCGGCCAGCCGAAGCGGCTGATCACCCGGGGCGGCGCCGGTGCGGGCCCCGAAGCAGGGCGTGTGACCCGCGTGCCCCCCGGCCACCCCGAAGGCTACCTGGAAGGCTTCGCCAACATCTACGCCGAGGCCGCCCGAGCCATCCGTGCGGCAAAGGACGGCACCGCCCTTCCCGAAGGCACCACCTTCCCGGGCCTGAAAGAAGGGCTCGAAGGCGTGGCTTTCGTCGATGCCTGCGTCCGTTCCTCGGCCCGCAACGGCGCGTGGGTCGGCCTCAACCTCTGAGTCGCGCACCACGGGCGGCGCAGGG
This sequence comes from Tabrizicola sp. T46, assembly GCF_057219895.1. NCBI lineage: Bacteria > Pseudomonadati > Pseudomonadota > Alphaproteobacteria > Rhodobacterales > Paracoccaceae > Tabrizicola > Tabrizicola sp. T46. Next base: position 825,894 of record NZ_JBXVVV010000002.1, on the reverse strand, counting down.
TTAACCGCAGCCTTGCGCCGTCCAAGGGAAGACAGAAGGAAGACGCCTGGAAGACACAAGGAAGACGGGCGTGGCCTTGTCGCGCTCGGCGATTAACGCCGCGAACTCAAGGGCTTGCCGGAACGGCCCCTTGCCGCAACCGCTCCCTCTCGCGCTGCAGCCAGAACGCGGTCAGGATCATCGGCGCATTGGCCACCTCACCCCCCGCAACCGCCGCCATCAGCGCGTCGAAGGACAGAAGGTGCCCCCGGATATCCTCGGCCTCCTCCACGGAACCGAAGACCCCCGCCACCCCGTCCGGCAGGTCGCAGAGCGCGACGTAGGAATAGATATACTCCGTCATCGCGCCGGGCGACGGATAGTACTCCGCAACCCTCTCCAACCGGCCCAGCACCAGCCCGGCCTCCTCGACCGCTTCGCGGCGGGCGGCGTCTTCCGGCGTCTCGCCCGGGTCGATCCGTCCGGCGATGGCCTCAAGCTGCCACGGCAAGGGGTCGCCCCGTCCCAGGGGCCCGGTACGGAACTGTTCCACCAGAAGCACGCGGTCGCGGACCGGATCATAGGGCAGCACCGTGACTGCATCGCCCGAGACGAAAACCTCGCGCGTGATCCTTGGCCCCATGCTGCCGTCAAACCGGCGGTGCGCCAGGTCCAGAACCTCCAGCCCGAAGAACCCGGCATGCGCCTGGCGCCGTGCGGCCAGGTCAACCTCTCCGGTTCCGACCCGAAGCGCGCGCCCGGCGGCGGCCGCAGCCCTGACCCGGCTGGCAGCAGCCACCGCAACCGATCCCAACCGGCGGCGCACCGAGGCCGCATCAAGCTGGCCAAAGGCCTCCATGATCACCGCCGCCAGCGCCTCGGGCCCTGCGCCGCCCGGGCCAAGGTCGATGACCGGGGCACCATCCGGCGCGGAGGTCGGCTGCAGCCCCATCACCTCGCAGTAGAACGCCAACCGGGCGGCCTCGTCCTCCGTTCCGGCGACAATGGCCAGCAGCGCGGCAGGACCGGTCACGCGCGGCAGGACCGGCTCAGCGCCAGCGGCGGCTGGCATTTTCCGTCAGCATTCCGGCGATCCCGCCGCCGATCACCATCACGGCCAGCACCGGCACGGTTGCAAGCGGGAAGGACCGGTCCAGCATCCGCTGGAAGACGTCAAGGATCGCCTCGATCGGGCCGTCATAGCGCATCTTGACCGAAAGCTGCAGCATTTCGACCAGGCCGAATGCCAGAAGCGTCGCGATGACCAGTACGACCATGGTCTTCCAGCCCGACCCGATGGCCCGGAAATACCCCTTGCCGACCGAATTTCCCATCACCCGCCAGCCGACGATCGCACCAAGCAACGCGGTGATCTCGCGCAGCCTGCCGACACTCGTCTCTATCTCCATGTTCTGCACATAGACATGCGCCGTGATCCAGCCCACCACTGCAAAGCAAAGGGCGGCCATGGCCTTTGCTCCGGTCGGCATGGGTGTACCAGCCATCAGCTCACCTCAGGTCGGACGCGTCACCGTGATCTGCGTCACGTCGCAGTTTCCACTCTGAAAGGCCCCCGCGCAAGAGGCGAGGTAGAAGTCCCACATCCGCTTGAACCTTTCGTCAAAGCCCAGCCGGCGCACCTCGGACCAGCGCTCGTTGAACGTCTCGTGCCAGCGCCGCAAGGTGATGCTGTAGCTTTCCCCGAACTCGATCGATCCCTTGACCTTGAGGCCGGCCTTTTCAACCTCGGCCCGCAGAACCGACGGCGCTGGCAGCATCCCGCCAGGGAAGATGTATTTCTGGATGAAGTCCACGCCCTTGCGGTAGGCGTGCCAGCGGTCGTCCGCGACGGTGATGATCTGCAGCGTCGCATGCCGCCCGGGCTTCAGCCTGTCGCGCAGGGCGGCGAAGTAGACCGGCCAGTAGCGTTCGCCCACCGCCTCGAACATCTCGATCGAGGCAATGCCGTCATAGCTTCCGCGCTCGTCCCGGTAGTCCTGCAGCTTGATCTCCACCCGGTCCGACAGGCCCGCTTTCGCGATCCGCTCCACCGCGTAATCATGCTGCGCCTGGCTGATCGTCAGCCCGGTGACCTTCAGCCCCCGCTCCTTCGCGGCATATTCGGCAAAGCCGCCCCAGCCGCAGCCGATCTCCAGCACATGATCGCCCGGCTGCGCGCCCATCTGGTCGACCATGCTGGCATATTTCCGGCGCTGTGCCGCCTCGAGGCTTTCCTGCGGGTTCTCGAAGATTGCCGAGGAATAGGTCATCGTCTCGTCCAGCCACAGCCGGTAGAAGTCATTCCCAAGGTCGTAGTGATACGAGATGTTCTTCTTCGCCTGGCTTTTCGAGTTCGACTGCAGCCAGAAGCGCAGCCGTTCATAGGCGCGCAGAAGGGACATACCGGGATAGCTGTCCTGCACCGGATTGTTCGCGCGCCGCTGCACGAGGTCAAGGAAGGCCTGCAGGTCGGGCGTCGACCACCAGCCCTCCAGATAGGCATCGCAGAACCCAAGGTCGCCCTCGCGGATCAGCCGGGCGAAAAGATCGGCGTTGTGGATGTGCAGTTCGGCCGCAGGTCCGGGGGCCTCGCCCTCGACCCGGAACCGCCGCCCGTCGGGAAGCACGAAGTCCAGCCGCCCCTCGGCCAGCCGCTTCGCCACCTCGAAGGCCGTTGCAAAGTAGCGCGGCAGGTCATGAACCCCCTGCACGCCGGTCAGAACGGTCGTCACGTCCATTGCCCCTCCCCAAGGGTTCTTGGTCTTGTCTGCAAGTTCCATGAAAGGCACCCTCTGCTCAAGCCTTTCGTGCCTGAAATGCCGCAAGGGCACGCGCGCGTCCCTCGGCTAGGTCGATCACCGGCGCAGGATAGGGCGCTTTCGGATCAAGATTCCATGACCGCGGCACCGCCGCGAAAAAGTCCAGCGCATCCTGCCCGGGCTGCCGGGACAGTTCCGCCACGAACCGGCGGCGATAGTCACCCTTTGGGTCGAACTTTTCGGCCTGGCCTGCGGGGTTGAACACCCGGAAATAGGGCGCCGCATCCGGGCCCGAGCCTGCAACCCATTGCCAGCCCATCGCATTCGCCGCCGGGTCCCAGTCGGTCAGGCAGTCGGCAAACCAGTCGAGCCCCAGCTTCCAATGGGTCAGAAGGTGTTTCGTGAGGTAGCTTCCCGCGATCATCCGGGCGCGGTTGTGCATTGTCCCGGTCACATACATCTCGCGCATCGCCGCATCGACGAAAGGCTCGCCGGTCAGCCCGCGCTGCCAGCGTTCCGCCTCCGGGTTGTCACTACGCCAGGGGAAGTCGTCCCATTCGGGCTTCCAGTTGGCGTGGGTGATATGCGGCGTGTGATGCATCAGGTGATAGCTGAACTCGCGCCAGGCAAGCTCGCGCAGAAAGCTTTCCGCGCCTGCCCTGCCCTCGTCCCGCGCGCGCTGACCGGCATGCCAGACGGTGCGGATGCCGATCTCGCCATAGGTCAGGTTCTCGGACAGGCGCGAGGTGCCGGCCACCCCGGGCAGGTCCCGTGCCTCGGCATAGCCTGCCACAGGCCCCGCAAGAAAAGCCGCGAGCTTCGCCCCCGCTGCCGCCTCGCCGACCGCTTGGTGGCGCAGGACAACCGCCGCGCCCCGTTTCATCGCCGCCCCAAGCCGCCAGTCGTCCAGCCGGTCGCTTCCGGGCCAGGCCTCGGGCCCGCGCAGCCGCTTCAGTGCCGCCTCGGGTGCTGCCACCTCCAGACCGCGCATCGCCCGCCAGTAAGGCGTGAAAACTCGGTAGAACCCGCCCTGCCCGGTCTCGACCTCCCACGGCTCGTGCAGCAGATGCCCCGCGAAACTCCGCGCCTCGATCCCCTCGGCCTTCAGCGCCGCCTTCACGCCCGTGTCCCGCGCCACCGAGGCCGGATCGTACAGCCGCGACCACCAGACCCCGCCCGCTCCGGTCTCCGTCCCCAGCGCCCGCAAGACCTCCAGCGCCGGACCGCGCCGCAGGATCAGCCGCGCGCCCAGCGACTCCAGCGCGTTGGCGAAGGCCGCGACACCAAGCCCCAACCGCCATTTCGGCGCGGCGCCGATAGCCTCGGTCTCGGGGTCGAGGATGAAGACGGGCACCAGCGGCCGACCCGTCGCCACCGCTGCCGCAAGCATCGGCTGGTCAGCAAGACGCAGGTCGCGTCGAAACCACAGGATCAACGGCAGGTCGGACATTCGGACTTTTTTCCCATGGCTAACGGATACGCCCGCCGCCCTGCCCCGGATCACCCGAGCAGCTTCCTTTCTGCCCAAGTATCCTCAGGGGGTGCGGGGGTAGAATGCCCTCGCGTACCGCCTTTGGTCGCGCCTGCACGACCAGAGGCGAAAGGAAAGGCGTCGCGCGGCACCGCGCGTCCGGCTTGCTGCCGCTAGAGAACCCGGTCCAGCGCGGCGATCAGCTGGGCCACCTCATCCGCGCTGGTGTAATGCACTGCCGACATCCGGAGGACCCCCTTTTCCAGGTCGATCCCAAGCGCCTGCAGGGGTCGGACAGCGTAGAAATCACCTGCCCAGCAGGCGATCCCGTTGCGCCCAAGCTCTTCCGACACCGGCTCGGCCACGCGGCCAAGGTCCACCGCCACGGTCGGAGCCCGGCGCCCCGCATCGCGGGGGCCAAGGAGGCGCACATCGTTCCGCTGGCCGAGGTAGTCCAGCAGCGGCCGGATCACCGCCACCTCCTGCGCCCGCATCAGGTCGTGCACCCCCCGGTTCCGCGCCGCCGGATCGCCCGCAATGCCATGCCGCTCGGCCAGCGCATCCACGTAATCCGCCATCCCCGCACAGGCCGCGATCTGGGCGTGGTCCGGTCCCGCCGGAGTATGCCGCTTGTAAAGCACTCCATGATTGAAGAAATGCGCCTGCCCGGGCAGCTCGAACCCGAAGGCCTCGCTAAGGACCATGATCCCCTGATGGGGCCCATAGGTCTTGTAGGCCGAGAAGAGGTACACATCGCACCCCAGCGCCGGGATATCGGGAAACCCATGCGGCGCGTAGGACACCCCGTCCACCACCGTCCGCGCGCCGGCATCGCGGGCCATGGCTGAGATCGCGGCCACGTCGTTGATCTCGGCAATGACGTTCGAACAATGCGGAAAGCACACCAGCTTCACCATTCCGTCGGCCAGCAGCGCCGCGAGCGTCGGCAGTTCCAGCGCCCCCGTCTCGCGGTCGATCTGCCATTCACGGATCTCGATCCCCTCGTCGGCGAGCCGGCGCCAGACGCCCGAGTTCGCCTCGTGGTCCTGGTCGGTCACCACCACCGCGCCGCCCGTGCCCTCCAGCCACTTTCGCACCGCCTGCGCCAGCACATAGGTATTGGCGCTGGTCGAGGGGCCGAAGGACACCTCCTCGCGCTTCACACCCATCATCGCCGCCAGCCGGCTGCGTGCCTCGTCCATCTCGGCCCCGCCCGCCTGCGCGCCGGGATAGGGCCCATAGGGCTGCACCTTGCGATCATGATAGAACCGGGTCAGCCGGTCCACCACCTGACGGCAGGGATAGCTTCCACCCGCATTTTCGAAGAAGGCATGGGTCGACAGCACCGGCGAAGAAAAGGCCGGGAACTGGCTACGGACGAAATCCAGATCAAGCGCCATGGCGGCGGCTCCTTGGTTCGGGCCGCAGGCCCCGGGCGACGCGCCGCGCAGGCGCCGAAAACCGGGCTGCGGCGGGTCTTCCAGCCAGACCGGCGGATGTCTCCCGCCGGCCAGATGCGGGCGGTCAGTGCCGCCCGCGATCACCGACAGGATTAGCCAAGCCACGGGCGCAGCGCAATGTCGAAGCCGCCCGGCGCCGCTCTGCCGTGTTCCCTACCTTACCTCGCGTCAGTCTGTCAGCGGCACGATCACCTGCGGAATCGATTCGATGGCTGATGCACCTTCCGCCCCGGAAAGCCGCCGATTTTCGCGCCATTTGACGAAATTTTGTTACAAATTGACGCACCCGACGTCGGGTCCCCCCTTGCCGTTTTCCAAACGCGTCACCAGTTTCTGCACACTGACCGGGCATGCCCGGCTTCAACCACGCGTAGCAAACAGAAAAGGCGTGTCACGCCGCGCCAAAACAGAGGAGCATCCATGAGCCGCCATTCCCTGACCCTTCTCAGCGCAGCCTCGGTGCTGTCGCTTACCGTTGCCGCCCATGCGGCGGACCCGGAGCTTACCGTGCTCGACTGGGCCGGCTGGGAGATCGACGGCATGCTGCAACCCTATGTCGACAAGCATGGCCAGAAGCCGTCCTACGTCTTCTTCGCCGACGATGACGAAGCCTTCCAGAAGGTCTCCTCCGGCTTCAAGGCCGACGTTGTTCACCCCTGCGCCGCCTCGGTGCCGCGCTACAAGGAAGCGGGCCTGGTCGAGCCCTGGGACATCAGCCGCATCCCGGAATTCGCCAACATCCCGGAACGGATGACCGCCCCCTTCACCAATGCGGATGGCGTTTTCTATATCCCGACCGACTACGCCTACACCGCCATCGCCTACAACGCCGAGACCGTCCCGGCCGAGGATGTGGCGACCGTCCAGGTCTTCAACAACGAGAAGTACGCCGGCCGCATCTCGCTTCCCGACAACACCGATGACGTCTGGTCGCTGGCCTTCCTCGCCACCGGCGTCACCTCCTGGGACAACGTGACCGACGAACAGTTCGACGCCGCAGCAGCCTGGCTGCGCGAAGTGCACCCGAAAGTCCGCGCCTACTGGGCTGACCCTTCGGAATTGTCGCAGCTCATGGCCTCGGGCGAGGTGCAGGTGGCCTGGTCGTGGAACGACCCCGTCGCGATCCTGCAGTCGGAAAACTTCCCCGTCGGCTTCAACCGTTCGCCGGCTGAAGGCGCCGCCACCTGGTACTGCGGCTTCGTCAACATGAAGGACGGCCCGGGCAGCGAGGACAAGGTCTACGACCACATCAACTCGCTTCTCGCCCATACCTCTGCCCAGCCGCTGCTCGACGCGATCGGCTATGCCTCGGCCAACGACGCCGCGATGGCCACGATCTCGGCCGAGCAGATGAAGGCCGCCTTCATCGACCCGGTCACCACGACCCTCTTCGTGCAAAGCCCGCCGACGGCGGAACTCCGCGACCGCATGATCGAGGAATTCGAGATGATCAAGTCGGGCTTCTGAGGCCGACCATCACCTGTTGAAGGGCGCCCGGGGAAACCCGGGCGCTTTTTCGTTTCGGGGGCCTGCGAAGGTTGCAGCTGGTGGCGCCAACCGCATAGGCTTGACCGGCCAGCAACAAGGTCCTGCCCCCCGTGATCGAAGTCGTCTGCATCTCCTTTGCCTTCGTCATGGGCCTGGCGGTGCGGCATGTGGGCCTGCCGCCCCTTGTCGGCTTTCTTGCTGCGGGCTTCGCGATCGCTGCCGCTGGCCCGCACCTCGGTCTGCCCAAGGAAACCGGCCCCGTCCTTGAACATGTGGCCCACCTGGGGGTTCTGCTTCTTCTCTTCGCGGTCGGCCTGAAGCTGCGCCTGGGCCAGATCGCGCAGCCGCAGGTGCTTGGCGGCGCCCTCCTCCACGCGGCTCTCACCACGGCAGCGGCCACGGCACTGCTTGGCCTTCTGGCCGGGCTCGACTGGCAGACCGCACTCCTCCTAGGTGTGGCACTCTCCTTCTCCTCGACCGTCTTCTCGGCCAAGACGCTGGAGACGAAGCGGGACATCGGCACGCTTTACGGCCGCACCGCCATCGGCATCCTGGTCGTGCAGGACATCATCGCGCTTGTCGTCCTCGCCGTCTGGGGCGACCAGACCCCGACCCCCTGGGCGCTCGCCCTCATTCTTGCGCTTCCTTTCCTGCGCCCGGTGCTCTTCCGCCTGCTCGACCTTGCCGGCCATGACGAGCTTCTGGTCCTCGCCGGGCTCCTCCTCGCCCTCGTCCTCGGCGGGGCCGGGTTCAAGGCGGTCGGGCTCAGTTCCGAGATCGGCGCCCTGGTCATGGGCCTGATCCTCTCCACCCATGCCCGGGCGAAAGAGCTTTCGAACGCCCTCTGGGGGCTGAAGGAGCTGTTCCTTGTCGGCTTCTTCCTGCAGATCGGCCTCTCGGGCCTGCCGGGCTGGGACGGCATCGCCTTTGCCCTGATCCTGACCCTGCTCCTGCCCTTCAAGGCCGCGCTCTTCTTTCTCCTTCTCGTCCGCTTCGGGCTGCGGGCCCGCACCGCCTTCCTTTCTGCCATCAGCCTTGCCACCTACAGCGAATTCGCCCTCATCGTCTCGGCCTCGCTCTTTCCCGACTGGCTGGTGCCCCTTGCCCTTGCCGTCAGCTTCTCCTTCATCGCCGCCGCCCCCACCGATCACCTCGCACCCCGTCTCTTCGAACGGCTGGAACCCTTTCTGCGCCGCTTCGAACCCCGGCGCGTGCACCAGGACGAACCGCCGTCCGACCTTGGCGGTGCCGGGATCCTTGTCCTCGGGATGGGCCGGACCGGAACGGCCGCCTACGACCACCTTGCCGAGTCTTCCGCAGCCGTCGTCGGGCTGGAAGCCGACAGCTACCGCGTCGCGGCCCATGTCGAGGCGGGTCGCAACGTCATGCTGGCCGATGTCGAGGATTCCGGGCTCTGGCGCGGCCTCGACCTCAGGCCGCTGTCGGTCGTCATCCTGGCGATGGACAATATCGAGGCCAAGGAATTCGCCGCCCGAGCCCTGCGGCGGCATGGCTTTGACGGCCCGATCGTGTCGCACGCACTCTACGAGGATCACCTGCCCCGGCTGCGGTCGGCAGGTGCCACACACACCTACCTCACGATGACCCAGGCCGGCGTCGGCCTAGCCGAACAGGCGGCGCGGGCAATGGGCCTTCCCCTTTCGCCGAACGCCCCCCGGACAGAGCAGCGCAACTAGCGGCCCAGCGTCTTCACCACCAGCGCCGCCGCTGCGGCGCCCGAGTTCTGCTGCTGCCCGGTGATCAGGTTCCCGTCCCGCACCGCGAAGGCCTTGAACATGCCGTTCACGATGAAATTCGTCCCCTCGATCTTCCGCGCCTCTTCCTCGATCCAGAACGGCTGGATCCGCTTGCCCACGAAACTGTCGGCAAAGGCCTCCTCGCTGTTGGCGAATCCGGTCCAGGTCTTTCCCTTGACCAGAAGCTCCCCGGTCGAAAGCCGCGTCTTCAAGAGCACGCAGGTCCCATGGCAGACGATCGCCACCACCTTCCCCGCCTCATAGGCCCGCGCAACGAAAGCGTGCAGGGCCGTATCGTCGACCATCGTCACCATCGGCGACTGCCCCCCCGCAACAAAGATCGCGTCATAACCCGCCAGGTCGACGTCCTTGATTGCCTTGGTCCCACTCAGCATCGCCGCATGGACCGGCGATTTCTTGAACCCCAGCGACAGGATGTCCGCCGCGGAATATCCGCTCGGGTCCTCAGGATCTGAATAGCCGTCGGCCATCAGATCCCCGCCCATCGGGCTCACGATATCGACCTCATACCCCGCCTCGACGAAGGCCCAGTAGGGATGGGTCAGTTCCGCCCACCAGAAACCGATCGGCCAGCCCGTTATGGGCGACACGCCCGGATTGGCCGCAATCATCAGCACGCGTTTCTTGCTGTGGACGTCGATGTTGCCTGACATGGAGGTTTCCTTTCAACGGGTTACGGATTTCGGATAGATGAAGCGGGCGATGCGCGGCGTGAGGCGCGGCATGATGAGATAGCTCATCAGACCGACCTGGATCGCCACCATCACAAGGACGCGCAGGGCCAGCGGCCAGCCCGCCAGCAAGGGCCCCAGTGCCAGGGTCAACAGCATGACCAGGACGAACACCACCGCCACCAGCACCAGTGCCATCCGGTGGGGCGAGGGCTGCGGGACCTTCGTCCCCGGCGGCGGGTCGAACCAGAACTCCAGCCCCGTCAGCCGTTCCCAGGCTGCGTCGGCAGAGAACAGCGGTGCTGCCTCCGCAAGCATCCGCGCACGAAACTCCGACGCCTCGAACCGCTCCAGCGCCTCAAGGCTCTCGAACCGGAAGACGCTGCGATACTCGCCACCGGTTCCGCCCGGTCGATGGAACTCGGCCCCGAGATAGCTCGGGAACTCCCGCCCCACGCCCTCGGTCAACCGGGTCAGCCAGGCCTCATAGGCCGCCTCCTGCCCGGGCTTCACCCGGCGGCGCACCAGGATGGTGACGGGGTCAGTCATGGCAAATCTCTCCCGCTCCGGGCCGCGCCCGGTCATTTGCTACACGCTCGGAAAACCCGCTTACGGGGCGGTCACAGGCAGGTCGTACCAGTCGGGTTTCGCCTCGGACCACAGGTTCTTCATGATCCGCTTGCCGGTCGGCCCGTCGACCAGCCCGGCCGAGATCAGCCAGCGCCCCGCCGCCGTGACCTCCTTCAGGACGCGCCCGCCACAGGTGCCGCAGAAGGCCCGCCGCGCGGCGTCCGAGGACTGGTACCAGACCAGGACTTCACCTCCCGCCATTTCAACATCGCCTTGAGGAACAGCCAGGAAGGCATTGAAATTCCCATGCATCTTCTGGCAATCGCCGCAATGGCAGGCCAGCACTCCGGCCGCGGTTGCGGGGAATGTCACCTGCACCTTGCCGCAATGGCAGGACGCGTGCAGCTTGTCGCTCATACTCTCCTCCTCATGTTCCCGATACGGCCGCAAGGGCCCAGTTGCGCCCCTTGCCGCGCGCGACGGCCTGATTGATCCAGACCAGCGCCAGCGGCTCCAGGATGCGCGCCTGACGCAGACCGCCCGCGTCCAGCGCCTCGAACCCAAGGTCCGCCAGCAGCCTCATCGCCTTGTCCTTCGCCGACTGGTCATCGCCCGCGACGAACTGCACCGGGCGGTGCGGCAGATGGTCGTTCCGCGCCATGATCTCGGCGCCGACCTGGTTCAGCGTCTTCACGACGCGGGCTTCGGGCAGCCATCCCTGAAGGATCTCTGCGCCGCTCGTCGTATGGCCAACGACAAGCCCAAGCGCGCCGTCGATCATGCCCAGCGGGTTCATGCAGTCGATCACCAACTTGCCCGAAAGATCGCCCAATGCCGCGACCGCGCCTTCGGCCACACGCCATGGCAAGGCCAGCACCACGACCTCGGCCGCCTCTACAGCCTCTGCCGGCTGCGCGAGCACCGCCCCCGAAGCCGACGCCAGCGCCTGCACTTCGGCCTTGCCTGGGTCCCGCACACCCAGCGTCAGATGATGCCCTTTTCCGGCCAATCCTCGCGCCAGCGCCATCCCGACATTCCCCGCCCCGATGATCGCGATCCGCATCCGACTTGCCCCTTGCTTCACTCTTGCCCCGGAAGATATGCAAGGCCTGAAAGAAACAGAAACGAATTGGTATCATGTCTGACTTAAGTCACACTCAACTTCGCCGGCTGGACCTCACCCTGTTGCTGGTCTTCCTCGGGCTCCTGCGGCACCGGAAGGCCGTGGATGTCGCCAGCGAACTCGGCCTGACCCAATCCGCCATCAGCCAGGCTCTCCGGCGTCTGCGCGACGTGCTGGGCGACCCTCTCTTCCTGCGCCGCCCCCACGGGATGGAGCCGACGGCGACGGCCCTTGCCCTCGAAGCCCCGATATCCTCGGCGGTCGAGGCGTTGCGCGGGGCCCTTGGCCAGACCCGCGCCTTCGATCCCTCCGCGGCGACCGGTGTGGTCCGTATCGCTGCCCTCGACAGCGAACAGGCTTGGCTCATTCCGGCCCTTGCCGCGCAGCTTCGCAACGAGGCCCCCGGTCTCACGATGTCCGTCCTGCCGCTGACACGGCTGCAGGCCGTGGATGCACTGATCGAAGGCAGGATAGACCTCTTCTTCGGCCTTCTGCCGGACCGCCCCGAGGTCATCTCGGCCACGGCCCTTTACAGTGAGACCTATCTCGTGGCCGGATTGCCGGCCGCGCTGCCCGATGCACCCGATCTCAGCCTGAAAGCCTATACGGCCGCCAGCCATGTGCTTGTCGCGCCGGGGGGCGATCTGACCGGCATCGTCGATGCCGAGCTTGCGCGCCTCGGCGAACGGCGCCGCGTGGCGCTCGGCCTGCCGGCCTTTCTGCCCGCGCTTGCCGCCGTGCGGGCCTCCGGCGCGCTGGTCACCCTTCCGGCGCGCATCGCCCGGGCCTTTGCCCCCGGCTTTGGCCTTGTCACCGCCCGGCCGCCCCTTTCGCTGCGGCCCTTCGACGTCTCGGCCTACTGGCACCGCCGTAACGACCAGGATCCCCGCCGGCGTTGGCTGGTGGAACAGGCAAGGCCGGCAGAACCCTCGTGACTGGCCGGGTCGTCGGGTTAAGAAGAAGTAAATGTCCAAGACCAAAGCATTGATTTCATTATGTAATGCAATCTTGACCACTGTGGTCAGATACCCGCAACCTCCCTTGCGCCCCCCGTCCCGCACCCCTATATTGGATCTGTCGGGGGCAACTCCGACTATGGCGATAAACGCACCTGTAATAATCGGCTCGGACCCGGGGGCGGTACCCGGCGGCTCCACCATCACCCCGTTCGTTGCGGGAGGAGGGGGCCGAAATAGGATCGACGAACGACCAAAGAGGCCAGCTTTCGCTCGGTGAGGTACCACCGTTATCGGTCCATGATCACAGTTGCCAACGACAACCGTGCTCCGGTGGCGCTGGCCGCGTAAGCGGCTCGCAATACCAAAACTAAGTCCCTGCGCTTAGCCGCGCAGGGCGGGGTTCGCAGGTACCTGGCAACAGAAACCTGCACCTTCCCACCCCTTGCCAGACCCCGCCCGCAGCCCCATCGTCAGGGGATGCTGCGCGCGCTGGCCCTTTCCTGCCTGACGGTCCTCCCGGCCATGGCCTGCGAGACGGCGCTGGTCCTGTCAATCGATGTCTCGGGCTCGATCGATGCAGCCGACTATCGCCTGCAGGCCGAAGGGCTGGCCTTCGCCCTCTCCGATCCCGCCGTGGCCGAGGCGCTTGTCAACGGGCAAGTCGCGCTTTCGGTCGTGCAATGGTCCGGCCCCGGCCAGCAGGCCGTGACCCTCGACTGGCAGCGGATGCTGACGCCCGGGGCGGTCGCCGCCTTCGCCACTCGCGCCGCCGCGATGCCGCGGGCCTTTAAGGGGTCGGACACCGCCGTCGGCCAGGGCCTTGCCTTCGCTCTCGACAGGTTCGCCGCCGTCCCAGACTGCCGGCGGCGCGTCGTCGACATCTCGGGCGACGGGCAGGAAAATGCGGGCTTCACCGATGCCGAGGCCCGCGCCGCGGCTCAGGCAGACGGGGTCACCGTGAACGCCATCGCGATCGAGGAACCCGGCCCCGCCTTCCCCGTGACCAGCTACTACCGCGCCTGGGTCATCACCCGGGGCGGCTTCGTCGTCACCGCCCGCGGTCTGGAGGACTATGCCGAGACCCTGCGACTGAAGCTCCTGCGGGAACTTGCCGAGCCCATCGGCTGACTGTCACGCCCTTGTCATGAAGCCCTGCTTTGCCGGCGCGACCCTTTACCCCCGGTTCCCGACCGGGCATCAAGGGCGAACACTGACGATAGGCCGCCCGGCGTGACCCCCACCCTGTCCGAACTGACCCGCACTTTTGCCGGCATCGGCTGCCTCTCCTTCGGAGGACCCGCAGCGCAGATCGCGCTGATGCACCGGGTGATCATGGATGAAAAGAAATGGGTGGGTGAAGCCGATTACCTGCGGGCCCTTTCATTCTGCATGCTTCTGCCGGGGCCCGAGGCGATGCAGCTTGCCACCTGGATCGGCTGGCGGCTGCACGGAGTAACAGGCGGGCTGATCGCCGGGGGTCTGTTCGTGCTGCCGGGTGCGGCTGTCGTCCTTGCCCTCAGCGTCCTTTATGCCACCCTTGGCGACGTGCCCCTGGTCGCGGCCCTGTTCACCGGCATTCAGGCCGCCGTCATCGCCATCGTTATCGAGGCGCTGATCCGGGTCTCGAAGCGCTCCCTGAAGACGCGGGAGGCCTATCTGATCGCCATCGCGGCCTTCGCGGCCCTTTTCTTTTTCAAACTGCCGTTTCCCCTGGTCATCCTGACGGCGGCAATCTGGGGCTTCATCCGGACCCCTGCCTCCGCACGGGACCCCGCGGCCCCTGCCCCGCCCGCGGCCCTTGCCCGGTCGCTGAAGGCGGGCGCGGTGTGGCTGGCGATCTGGCTTGCCCCGCTGGCCCTTCTGGTCGCCATTGCGCCCGGACGTCTCGCCGAGATCGGCCTCTTCTTCTCGAAGCTCGCGGTCCTGACCTTCGGCGGCGCCTATGCGGTCCTTGCCTGGATGGCGCAGGAGGTGGTGGAGGACAAGGGCTGGCTGACGCTCACCCAGATGATGGACGGGCTGGGCCTGGCCGAAACGACGCCCGGGCCGCTGATCCTGGTGAACCAGTTCGTCGGCTTCATGGCGGCACATCAGGTGGGGGGTGTGACCCTGGGCCTCCTCGGGGCACTGATCGCGCTCTGGATGACTTTCATCCCCTCGTTCCTCTTCATCTTCAGCGGCGCACCCTTCATCGACCGGCTGACCCACATGCCGCGCCTCTCGGGGGCCCTTGCCGCGATCACGGCGGCAGTGGTGGGTGTCATCGCCAACCTGTCGCTCTGGTTCGCGCTGCATGTCCTTTTTGCCTCGGTCCCCGAGGTCACCTTGGGACCGCTGCACCTGATGTGGCCAGACCTGACAAGCCTGCGTCCTGTGCCGACCCTGATCGCCATCGGCGCGGCGGTGGCCCTTCTTTTCCGGCACTGGCCACTTCTCTGGGTGCTGGCGCTTTCGGCGGCAGCTTCCGGCCTGGCCGCGCTTCTCTGATCTGTCGGCCCTCTTTTGCGCCGACCGGCCCTTCCCTTGGACATCGAATCCCCTATGGTAGTGACATTCAGGAAAGGGCTTCGGATGGCGCGTTCCATCGACTACGGCACATTGATGCACCGTGCGATGCGGGGTCTGATCCAGACCGTTCTGACCGACGTCGCAGAGAATGGCCTGCCTGGCGCGCACCATTTCTTCATCACCTTCGACACGACATACCCGGGCGTCGAACTGGCCGACTGGCTGCGCGAGCGCTATCCCACTGAAATGACGGTGGTCATCCAGCACTGGTACGAAAACCTGACGGTCACCAGTGAAGGGTTCGGTGTGACGCTCAACTTCGGCAACAACCCCGAGCCGATGCTGATCCCCTTCGACGCCATCCGCACCTTCGTCGATCCTTCGGTGGAATTCGGCCTGCGTTTCGAGACGCAGGAAGCCAACGAGGACGAGGAGGACGAGCGCGAAATCGAGGTCGAGGTCGAGGAAGCGCCCCGGCAGGATGCGCAGATCGTCTCGCTTGACCAGTTCCGCAAGAGCTGAATCTTGACCGACGATCTGGCGCTGTTCCGGCGCCGTCTCTTGCGCAACCCCCGGCAGGTTTCGGCCATCGCCCCGTCCTCGCGCACCCTGGCGCGCGCGATGACGCTGGGGCTGGGGCCGAAAAGCGGCAAGGTCGTGGAATTCGGGCCAGGCACCGGTCGGTTTACCGAAGCGATCCTGGCGCGCGGCGTCCGGCCCGAGGATCTGACCCTTTTCGAGCTGGACGAGGAGTTCGTGGAGCATCTTCGCGCCCGGTTCCCCGGGGTGACGGTCCATCAGCGCCCGGCGCAAGAGGCGGTGGACCTTGTCGGTGGTCCGGTCGGCACCGTGGTCTCTGGACTGCCCCTCCTTTCGATGCCGCCCGAGGTGCGTGAGGGGATCATCGATGCCGCCTTCCGAATCCTCGCCCCAAGAGGCCGCTTTGTGCAGTTCACCTACGGGCCACGTCCCCCCTTGCCACCTGAGACTATCGCCGCCCAGGGGCTGACCGTGAACAAGGGGCACAAGGTCTGGGCGAACCTGCCGCCGGCCACGGTCTACCGGTTTCGCAGGGCCTGACCTTCCAACGTCCGATCTCGGTATACCATTGCATGCCGGATTGCTTTTGCGTGCCTCTGGCGCTATGGGACGCGAGAAGAGCTTGGCTGAGGAGGCACCGATGACCGCAACCCGTACCGAGACCGACAGCTTTGGCCCGCTGGAGGTTCCGAGCCACAAGTATTGGGGCGCGCAGACCCAGCGGTCGATCATCAATTTCCCGATTGGCTGGGAACGCCAGCCGGTCCCGATCATCCGCGCCCTGGGCGTGATCAAGCAGGCCTGCGCCGCCGTCAACATGGCGCAGGGTGACCTTGACCCGGTCCTCGGCAAGGCCATCGCAGCGGCGGCGGCCGAGGTCGTTGCGGGCAAGTTCGACGACAACTTCCCGCTGGTCGTCTGGCAGACCGGATCAGGCACCCAGTCGAACATGAACGCGAACGAGGTGATCTCGAACCGCGCGATCGAGATGCTGGGCGGCGTGATGGGGTCGAAAAAGCCGGTTCATCCGAATGACCATGTGAACATGGGCCAGTCCTCGAACGACACCTTCCCCACCGCGATGCACGTCGCCATTGGGATGCATACGCGCGATGTGCTGCTGCCGGGCCTGGAAAAGCTGGCAAAGGCGCTCTGGGCAAAGTCGGCCGAATTCAAGGACATCATCAAGATCGGCCGCACCCATACCCAGGATGCAACGCCCCTGACGCTGGGCCAGGAATTCAGCGGCTACGCCACCCAGGTCGACAAGGGAATCGCGCGGGTGAAGCTGTGCCTGCCCGACATCTACGAGCTGGCCCAGGGCGGCACCGCCGTTGGCACAGGCCTGAACACCCGCGTCGGGTTTGACACCCGTGTGGCCGCTGAGATCGCCGCGATCACCGGCCTGCCCTTCGTCACCGCGCCGAACAAGTTCGAGGCGCTGGCCGCCCACGACGCGATGGTGATGTTCTCGGGTGCGCTGAAGACCGTTGCGGCAAGCCTTTTCAAGATCGCCAACGACCTGCGGCTTCTGGGCTCCGGCCCCCGCTCGGGCCTGGGCGAGCTGATCCTGCCCGAGAACGAACCCGGCAGCTCGATCATGCCCGGCAAGGTGAACCCGACCCAGGCCGAAGCACTGACCATGGTCTGCGCGCATGTCATGGGGAACGACGCCGCCGTGGGCTTTGCCGGCAGCCAGGGCCATTTCGAGCTGAACGTCTACAACCCGATGATGGCCTACAACGTGCTGCAGTCGATCCAGCTTCTGGGGGATGCGGCATCGAGCTTCACCGACAACATGGTCGTGGGCACCCAGGCGAACGTGGCGCGGATCGACAAGCTGATGAAGGAAAGCCTGATGCTGGTGACGGCGCTGGCACCGACCATCGGCTATGACAACGCGACCAAGGTTGCCAAGACCGCGCACAAGAACGGCACGACCCTGCGGGAAGAGGCGATCGCGCTTGGCTTTGTCGATGGCGAAACCTTCGACCGCGTGGTCCGCCCCGAAGACATGGTCGGCCCGAAAGGCTGATGGCCGAGATCGTCAACCTGCGCATGGCAAGGAAGCAGGCGGCCCGCAAGGCCGCCCGTATGCAGGCCGACGCCAATGCCGCGAAGCACGGGCGGACGAAGGCGGAGCGGGAGTTGGAGAAGGCGCGGGCAGACCGAGCCGCGCAAAAGCTCGACGCGCACAAGCGCGAGACGGAGTAACCTGCCGTTAACCTAGGCTTGGCAGGGTTGCGGGAGGAGGTGCGCCGATGACCGTGATGCCGGAATACCTGTCCGCTGATCAATGGATCTCTCATCTCTTCGCATCGCAAGCGGCACGGGAAGGGGGGGTCATCCGCCGAAAAGTGCGCGACGTCGAACGCTACGTCGGTCGGGTGCCGTTCCTTGACGAAATGAAGCGACGCGGCTTCCCGGTCGTGGAGAATGCCGGACAGTTCGTCATCTTCTGCAACCGCGAACCGATCCGCCGGGTCGCCTGAACGATTTCTTCAAAGAAATCGTATCGGACCCTTTGAAGGGTCCGTGCCGGAATTTTCGAAAATTCCGGTGACAGGCCCGGCCGTTGCGCTAAGAAACCCCGATGAGCACCCGCCCCGCCAAGCACTCTCTTACGCTGCACGGCCACCGCACCAGCATCTCGCTGGAGCCGGAGTTCTGGGAGGCCTTCTGCCAGATCGCGGCCGACCGTGGCGTCCCTCTCAACCAGCTTGCCGCAGAGATCGACGATGCGCGCCACGGCGACGCAGGCCTTGCCTCGGCAATCCGCGTCTTCATCCTGGAACACTACCGCGCGGCGGCCCGCTGAAGGGCTGTGGCAAGGTCGCCGTAACCGGTAAACCGCCGCTCATACTCCAGACCCAGCCGCGCCGCACATTCCCTGGCCTTGGCGTCCAGCGCCGGGTCATCCACCTGCGCCTGGTATACAAGCTTGGTGTAATTGCCGAAATACATGTCCCTCAGCTCGGGGTGCCGGTCGAGGCCCATCGGCCGCCAGACAAAGGCGTCGAACTGGCGCACAAGGAAATCGGTCAGGTAGAAGGCGGTGAACTCGGTTTCGGCATGGGCGGCGAAGGCGGCGTTTCCCTCGAAGAAGGCATAGCAATGCGGGCCTTCGACCATCTCGACCCCCAGCCGGTCGCAGGCCGCCTTCAACATCCCCCCGGTCCCGCAATCGGCGTAGACGACGAAGACGCTGTCATAGCCGCCCCGCGCCGCCTTGACCGCTTCCTCGACCGCGGGGGTGATCCGGTCGGGCCAGAGGTGCAGCTTTGCCGGCAGGCATTGCAGGTCCAGATGGTCCCAGCCATTCGCGGCCTTCAGCGCCAGAATCTCATGCGCCAGCGCCCCGCAGGCGATCAGCAGGATCCGTCCGGCGCGCGCCGGGGCAAGGCCGGTCTCGCTGAGGGTCAGGTCATCCATCGGGGCGACCGGATCAGCGGCTCACGCGGGTCCAGGTCAGGATCACACTGGCCGACAGGGCTGCAAAGCCAAGCGCGACAAGGGGCACGCCCGTCCAGAAGGCCAGCCAAAGCGTCAGGCCCGCTGCGAAGATCACCAGCGCGATCAGGCCAAGGAAATGAGTCAAGGGCATCATTTGCCTCCCGAACCTTAGCATGTGCCTTGCCGGGGCTTTGCGCAAGACCCGGCAGGATCACAACGATCACCTCCGCGTGCGCGGATCAGGCGCTCAGCTGGTTGTGCTTGCGGGCGACGAACTGCTTCGCAGTCTCGACGGCCACGGCAGCATCGCGGCAATAGGCGTCGGCCCCGATGGCCTTGCCGAATTCTTCGTTCAGGGGCGCTCCACCGACCAGCACGATGTAATCCTCGCGCATGCCCTTTTCCTTCATCGTGTCGATCACGACCTTCATGTAGGGCATCGTCGTGGTCAGCAGCGCCGACATGCCAAGGATATCGGGCTTTTCGGCTTCCAGCGCCTCGATGTACTTCTCGACCGAGTTGTTGATCCCCAGATCGCGCACCTCGAACCCGGCACCTTCCATCATCATCGCGACAAGGTTCTTGCCGATGTCGTGGATGTCGCCCTTCACCGTGCCGATCACCATCTTGCCCATGCGCGGCGCGCCGGTTTCGACGAGGAGCGGCTTAAGGATCGCCATCCCTGCCTTCATCGCGTTTGCCGCCAGAAGCACCTCGGGCACGAAGAGGATGCCGTCACGGAAGTCGGCTCCGACGATCGTCATGCCGGCAACCAGCGCCTTGGTCAGCACGTCATAGGGTGTCCAGCCGCGCTCGATCAGGATGTTGACGCCTTCTTCGATCTCTTCCTTGAGACCGTCGTAAAGGTCGTCATGCATCTGCAGGACAAGCTCGTCATCCGACAGTTCGGACAGGATGATCTCGTCGTCGTCGGCCATGGGGGCGCTCCAAAAGCGAAAAGGTCTTGCCAGACTGCATGGTCGCAAAGCGACCAGTCCACTATTCGGCAAACGACATACACCGGATGAAAGCCGACAGAAAGTGGTCGCGCATGGAAAAGCTGTGGCGCATGTTCCATTAATGTTCTAGTCTTTCGCCATGACGCAAGGCAGCAGCATCCTTCCCGGCCAGCGCCTGCGCGGACGGGGCGCGCAAAGCAACCGCGCCGGCCGGTTCGAGGCGACCGGGCGCGAGGCTTACGACGACGGCTGGGACATCGCGGAAGACGAACAGGTCGTCCGGACCGAAACGCGCCTTGAACGGCCCCGATCTGCACTGACCTACCAGCGTTCGCCCGACCTGCCCTTCGACCGCTCGATCAACCCCTACCGGGGCTGCGAACACGGCTGCATCTACTGCTATGCCCGGCCCAGCCACGCCTTCCTGAACCTCTCGCCCGGCCTTGATTTCGAAACGCGGCTGATCGCGCGGCCCGGGATCGCCGAAGTGCTGGCGACCGAACTTGGGCGGAAGTCCTACAAGGTTGCGCCCGTCGCGATCGGAACGAACACCGACCCCTACCAGCCGGTCGACGCGGAACACGGGTTGATGCGGCAGGTCCTGCAGGTCCTGCACGATTTCAGCCATCCGGTCTGGATCACCACGCGCGGCACGCTGATCGAACGGGACATCGACCTCATTGCCGCCATGGCGGCCCGTCGGCTGGCCTCGGTCAGCATCTCGGTCACCACGCTCGACCCCACGCTGGCCCGCAAGATGGAACCCCGCGCGCCAAGCCCGCAGCGGCGGCTGGCGGTGATCCGGGCGCTGACGGCGGCGGGCATCCCGGTGCGGGTCCAGGTCTCGCCGCTTATCCCGGCGCTGACCGATCACGAGCTTGAAGCGGTGCTCGAAGCAGCTGCCGGGGCCGGTGCGACCCATGCGACCTCGATCCCGCTCCGCCTGCCGCTGGAAGTGGCGCAGCTTTTCCGCGACTGGGTGGAAGCCACCTTCCCCGACCGCGCCACCCGGGTGATGGGCCGGGTGCGAGAGCTGCATGGCGGGAAGGATTACGATCCCACGTTCGGCATCAGGATGACCGGTCAGGGCCTCTGGGCTGACCTCATCCGCAAGCGCGCCGATCTGGCACGCAGGCGGCTTGGGCTGGACAGCGGCCTGCCGCCCCTGCGGACCGACCTTTTCCAACCGCCACCACGGGCCGGGGACCAACTCGCTCTCTTCTGAACGGAGCTGCCGCTTAAGGGCGCGCCTTCAGTGATGCGGGGCAGTCTCGGCCTTTGGCGAAGGCGCTGACAGGTAGGCGGCAAGAATCCGGTCGCGTCCGAAGGTCCGGCGCAGAACGGCAAAGGCTGTCCATACGAAGAACGCCAGGGTCACGCAAATCAGCGTGGCCCAGATGATCGGCATGTCGGGGTGCTGGAAGGCATTGCTCAGCGCCGCGAAGAAACCGCCGGCTTCCTTCCGTTCGGAAATCCCATGTTCCAAAAGCAATAGCAGGAAGGCGGCCAGCGAGTAGAGTGCGGTCCGCATGACCACCTCGATCAAGCCGATCTGCCGGCCCAGCGACACACGCTCGAACAGCACGACGACCTTGGCTGTCACCAGCGCCAGCATCACGACCCGCACCGAGGTTGCAGCGGTGACGTCATACTGCTCCAGCATCAGGTCCTTCAGGACCACCACCACGGCAAAGCAGGACAGGAAGAACAGCATGGCGGTCAGGATCGCCCTGATCTCGTGGACCAGCCAGTGCAGGAACTTCATTCAGACCCTCCGTGGCTGTCAGACGATCGGAGTAAGCACGATCCCGTAGCGCCCGGTCAACCCCGTCGACCGCGCCGTTCCCGGCGGGGTTCGCCGCCGGTGTCGCCCGTCCCGTCCGAGGCCGAAGAGAAGCCGCCAAGATGGGCCGAGATGTCCTCCAGCGTCGGGCGCGGTCCCTTGGGCCGCGTCTCCAGCGCCTCGCGCATCGCGCGCAAGTGCTCGGGCATCGTCCCGCAGCAGCCGCCGATGATCCGCACACCCGCATCCCGCGCCAGCACGGCATACTCCGCCATCAGTTCAGGCGTGCCGTCATAGTGGATATGCCCGTCGTGATACTTGGGGATCCCGGCATTGCCCTTGGCGATGATCGGCCGCTCCGTCCCGGTCGAGCCGAAGCCAAGCACTGTGCGCATCAGGTCCGACGCCCCCACCCCGCAGTTCGCCCCGAAGGCGATCGGCGGGTTCGGCAGCTTTTCCACAAGGTCGGCCAATGCAGAGGAGGTGACGCCCATCATCGTCCGACCCGCGGTGTCAAAACTCATCGTGCCGCACCAGGGCATCCCCGCCAGCGCCGCCGCCTCGGCCGCCGCACGGTATTCCTCGGGGGCAGAGATCGTCTCGATCCAGAGGACGTCCACGCCGCCCTCCTTCAGCCCCTCGGCCTGTTCGTGGAAGATCTCCACCGCCTGCGAGTGCGTCAGGGTGCCCATCGGCTCGAAGATCTCGCCCGTCGGGCCGACCGAACCCGCGACCACCACCGTGCGCCCCGCCTTGTCGGCAATCTCGCGCCCCAGTTCGGCACCGATCCGGTTCAGCTCGCGCACCCGGCCTTGGGCATTGTGCAGCTTCAGCCGCGCGGCATTGCCGCCGAAGGTGTTGGTCAGGAAGATGTCCGACCCCGCCGCCACCGCTGCGCTGTAAAGCTTGCGGATGTTCTCAGGCTTTTCGGTGTTCCAGAACTCGGGCGGCTCGCCCGATTCCAGCCCCATGTTGAAGAGGTTCGTCCCCGTGGCGCCGTCCGCCATCAGCCAGTCACGCTGCGACAAGAGGCGGGTAAGCGCGTCGGTCATGGGCCGGGTCCTTCATATGTCCAGACCCACCGTCTGCCACGCCGGTGGGTCGGAGGCAAATTCATATTCTGCAAGTGAAGTTGCGCCCAACCGCAAGTTCGCGGCCGGGCCGCAGGATCAGATCTCGCTCAGAAGCTGGGCCTTGGCGACGGGCATGAGCTCGTGCAGCTTGGCGCGCACTTCCTCGGCGCTGGCCTTGCCGGCAAGGTCGGCCACGATCTTGCGGACCACGTCCTCGTCGCCCGCTTCCTCGAAGTCGGCACTCACCACTTCCATCGCATAGGCCGCGGCCTCGTCGCCGGACTTGCCCAGAAGCCCCGCCGCCCAAAGCCCGGCAAGCTTGTTGCGCCGCGCCTCGGCCCGGAACTGCATGTCCTTGTCGTGGGCAAACTTCGCCTCGAAGGCATTCTCGCGGTCGTCGAAAGTGGTCATGGGCTTCCCCCCGGGGTTTGACGTTTCCCCCGATATGCCCATCCCTTCGCGCTGCCGCAAGCCCTGTCGGCGGCGCACATGCCTTGCGACCGGCCGACCCTTGGACTATAGGCCAAGGGAACGGCCCGGGGTCGCCCTCGCGGGCATTGGTCCCATTGGCGGGCCCGTCATCGGAGCAGGCATGGCACGGCGCAAGAAGGTCTACGAAGGCAAGGCGAAGATCCTCTACGAAGGCCCGGAACCCGGCACGCTGATCCAGTACTTCAAGGACGACAGCGCCCCCACCGTCGCCGCCCCCGCCACGCTGGAAGGCAAGGGTGTGCTGAACAACCGCCTGTCCGAATTCTTCATGTCCGGGCTGAACCAGATCGGCGTGCCGACGCATTTCATCCGCCGCATCAACATGCGCGAACAGCTGGTGCGGATGGTGGAGATCATTCCGCTGGAAATCGTCGTGCGCAACTTCTCGGCCGGGCCGATGACCGCGCGCCTTGGCATCCCCGAAGGCACACAGCTGCCGCGGCCGATCGTCGAATACTACTTCAAGGACAGCAAGCTCCAGTCTCCCATGGTCTCGGAAGAACACATCGTCGCTTTTGGCTGGGCCAACCAGCAGGACCTCGACGACATCGTTGCCCTGTCCCTGCGCGTCAACGACTTCCTCTCGGGCGTGATGATGGGCCTTGGTATCCGCCTTGCCGACTTCAAGATCGAGGTCGGCCGGATCTGGGAGGGCGACTTCATGCGCCTGATCGTCGCCGACGAAATCAGCCCCGACAGTTGCCGCCTCTGGGACATGCGCCAGCCCGAACGCCCCGACGGCACGATCCCCGAACCCCAGCCGATGGCCGATGTCTATACCGAGCTTGCGCGCCGGCTTGGCGTCATGCCCTCGAACGTCACCCATGCGATGAAGCCGACGCTGATCAACTGATCCCACCTGCCGATTTTTCGTCGAAAAATCGGCCCTTTGCACCGAACCGGAGAAGGCCCCGATGAAAGCCCGCGTTACCGTCATGCTGAAACAGGGCGTCCTCGACCCGCAGGGTGAGGCGGTGCGCCACGCGCTCGGCTCCATTGGGTTCGAAGGCGTCACCGGCGTGCGGCAAGGCAAGGTGATCGAGCTTGATCTGGCCCACACAGACGCCGCCAAGGCCGAGGCGGACGTGAAGGCCATGTGCGAAAAGCTTCTCGCCAACACGGTGATCGAAAGCTACCGGGTCGAGATCGTCTGACGGCGCGGCGGTGGGCGGATCGCCCAACCTACAGGCCGACCGTCGTAGGGTGGGCAATCTGCCCACCGTCCCGCCGGGTCACCCGCAGCCAGATCCCGTCCTTCGCCCGCACCGTCAGATGCGCCACAGGCACCGGCACGCGGTCCAGCAGCGCTTCGAAACGGAAGGCCCGCGCCAGATGCGCCAGCATCAGCGTGCCCTCCAGCATGGCAAAGCCCGCGCCGGGGCAGACGCGCGGCCCGCGTGAGAACGGCAAATACCCCTCCCGCGCCGTTTCGCGCCCCTCGCCCGCCCAGCGGTCGGGATCAAACTCATCGGGGCGGTCCCAGATGCGTTCATGCCGGTGCAGGTGCCAGGGGCTGATCACCACCTGAGCCCCCTTGCGCGCCGCCCGCCCACGGAAGCTTTCGGTCCCCGTCGTCTCGCGCACCATCATTGGCACCGGCGGATAAAGCCGCAGCGCCTCGCGGAAGACGTCGCGGGTGAACCGCAGGCTGCCCACCGTGCCGAATTCGGGCCGAAGCCCCGCCGTCTCAGCCGCCACCCTCTCCTGCGCGTCCGGATGCGTCGCCAGCAGGTAGAGCGCCCAGGCCAGGGCCGAGGCGCTGGTCTCGTGCCCCGCCAGGAAGAAGATCGCCACCTGGTCGATCATCTCGTCCGTGTTGAACCCCTGCCCCGTCTCGGGGTCGGGAGTGGTCATGATCTTGGTCGCAAGGTCCGCCGGCGCGGTTCCTGCGGCGAGCGCCCGCGCACGTTCGGCCGTAAGCCCGGCGATCAACCCGCGAATCGCGGCGGCCGAGGTGCGGGTCGCGCGCCGGTGCAGGCGGGGCATCCAGCGCGGCAGGGGCAGGAAGGCCGCAAGGTTTAGGATCGGTGCCGACCTTTGGTAGGCGCGGAACTCGTGGAACACCGCCTGCGCCACCTGGTCTTCGATCGGGATCGAGAAAAGCGTGCGGAAGATCACGTCCGCAGCCGCATGGCTTGCCGCCAGTTCCACCTCCTGCACCCCCTCACCCATCCGCTCGACCGACGCCTCGCAGGCCGCCCAGATCGCCGGAAAGGCCTCGCGCAACCGGCCCCCCTCGAAGGCAGGGTCGATGATCCGGCGCTGGTGCAGCCACTCCTCCCCGTTGGTGACAAAGACCGACCGCCCGAGCAAAGGCGCGAGCCCCTCGGTCACCCGGCCCGACTTCGGGAAATCCGCAGGCCGTTCGTCCAGCACCAACCGCACAAGGGAGGGATCGTTGCACAGGTAGCTTTCGAAGAACGGGGTCCGGAACTCTGCCATCCAGGCGCGGTAAAGGCGCGCGGGCTGTGCCGACAGGATGTCGCGCCGGAAAAGCCGCAGATGCGTCAGCAGCGACACCCGGTCGGCCCGCGGTTCTGGCTTCGGCGGGGTCATGTCATGTCCCGATAAGGGCTGGCCGCCCGGTCTATCCGCCCTGTGGAATGGGTGCGGCTGCGATACCGGTCGGCAAGCGTGCGATGCCCCGCCGTGATGCGGAAATAGTCATACCCCCGGGGCCGGTCGAAGGCACACATGTACTGGAAATGCAGGCGGAAGAACTGCCGTTTCAGGCTCTTCCAGCGCTCCGGGCTCAGCGTCTTGCTGAAGGCGGCGGACATCACCAGCGGCCAGCGCTGCCCCTCCGGGGCGACGCCGGTCACCGCGACCGGATCACAAAGCGCGAAGCTGCAGCCATCCCCCGGCGCGCTGACATCGACCCAGGTCAGGTCTTCGCGCATCGAAAGATAGGCAAGATCGGCTCGCAGTCGCCCGGCCTTGGGCAGGAAGGACGCCATCGGCACCGCCTGCCCCAGCGACAGGAACCCCAGCGCGGGCTGCGTTGGAACCCCCTCGCGGATCAGATCGGCCAGGACCGAGACCGCAAGATGAACGCCGCTCGAATGGCCGACGACCAGCACTTCGTCGACCCCGCTCTCCAAGGCCTCACGGATCCGGGCGCGAAACACCGCCAGCCGCTCCTCCAGCGCCGGGGGGTAGGCACCATTTGCGATCCCGGTAAAGGCATAGTCATGCATCAGGTAATAGGCATAAAGCCTGCGGTCCATGCGGCGGAACCCCTCCAGCACCCCGTAGCCCGCCACCGCCGCCACCGCCCAGTTCAGACCAAGCGGCAGCCCGTCGAGGAGCCATACCAGCAGCCAGCCCACGCCCAGGGCCACCAACGCTTGCAGGATCAGAAGAACCGCCGGATAAAGTGCCGCAATCATCGGCCCCTTCCGCAGCAGCAGAAGGTGCCAAAGCGCGCCTGATGCCCCGTAGACCCAGAGCGACCGCAGGAACAGCCAGTAGGTCCCTGCCACCCCCCGCGCCATGGAGCTCTTCACGAGGTCGGACCAGACCAGAACCTCGACCAGCGTCTCGGTCCGGTGCCGCCCGAAGCGCCCGGTGACAGTCCAGCCCTGCTCCCCGGGCCGGCCCCTCACGGTCAGCTCATAGCCGCAGATCGCCGCCTGTTCGGCCCCTTCCTTGCGGTAAAGCTCGCGGTAGCGGCGCGGGGGGAAGGGATCGTAGCCGGGGATGTAAAGGACATGCCGGCGAAACACCGCCGCCTTCCCCTCTGCCCCCTCATGCGAAAGACCCACGCCCATCCCGCCATCCTGCCCCCGGCATGTTAACCGGTGGTGAGCGATTGGAAAGGCCGCGATCAGCCCGGCAGGGGCAGCCCCAGCGCTTCGTAGGTTTCGAGCATCCAGTAGCTGAAATCGGTAAAGGCCCCGGTCACCAGCGCCAGCCCCACGACCAGAAGAAGCCCGCCCATCAGCCGCTCGATCAGCTTCATGTGCTTCTTAAGCTTCGCCATCAAGGTCATTGACCTTTCAACGAAAATCGCCGCCAACAGGAACGGGATGCCCAGCCCCAGCGCATAGACGCCCAGAAGGATCGTCCCCCGCTCCATGCTGCCCTCCTGCGCGGCGAGCGACAGGATCGCCCCCAGCTGCGGGCCGATGCAGGGGGTCCAGCCGAAGGCGAAGGCGAGCCCC
The DNA here is from genome assembly GCF_057219895.1 of Tabrizicola sp. T46. Classification (NCBI taxonomy): domain Bacteria; kingdom Pseudomonadati; phylum Pseudomonadota; class Alphaproteobacteria; order Rhodobacterales; family Paracoccaceae; genus Tabrizicola; species Tabrizicola sp. T46. The sequence continues at coordinate 798,665 of NZ_JBXVVV010000002.1, read as the reverse complement.
AGCACATAGGCCCCCAGCGCCGAGCCACCCCGGTCGCCCGCATCCATCCGCATCTCGCGGTCAAGGATGCCAATCCGGAAGACGCCCAGGAAATGCAGGCCGAAGATGATGATGACCACGCCAGAGATCCGCGCCAGCAGAAGCTGGTTCTCCAGGACGAAACTGCCAAAGGCCGAGGCGGTGAACCCCAGAAGCAGGAAGATCGTCGAAAGCCCCAGCACGAAGAACAGCGCCGGCAGGATCACCCGCCGCCGCGCCTGCCCCGCGACGGTCATTTCCGACATGCTGATCCCGCCCATGTAGGCAAGGTAGGGCGGCACGATCGGCAGGACGCAAGGCGACAGGAACGACAGCACCCCCGCCAGAAGCGCGACCAGCATCGCGGGCAGCAGGGTGGCGTCTATGATCTCAATCCCGAACATCTCTTTGCCAGATAGCCCGTTTCCTCGCCCGCGTCATCCGGGCTTCGGGTCACATCCCCGTTGGAAGCTGTAACCTTGTCGTCCGCCCCCGCCCCCGCTACACCGCCGGGATGGACGCCTGGGACGAGATCCTCGACTGCGAAGGGCTTCTCTGCCCCCTCCCCGTGCTGCGGGCCCGCAAGCGGCTGATGTCGCTTGCCCCGGGAACGGTGCTTGGCGTCCGCACGACCGATGCCATGGCGCTTGTCGACCTGCCGCATTTCTGCGCCGAAGCCGGCCACGCCTATCTGGAGGCACGGGACGAGGCCGGATCGCACGGCCCCGTCACTCTGCATCTGATCCGCCGGGCCTAGCGGCCGAGCGACCACCACCCCTTGCGCTTCGGTTTGGCGGGGTCCTCCGCCGGGGCGGCAGCCGCCGCTTCTTCCGGGTCCGGCACCACGGTTTCGGCCACGGGCACCATCCCCGGATCGGGGGCGAGCGCCGGGGCCGCAGCCTCGGCGGCCTTGGCGCGCGACGCCCGCGACCGGGCCGCCTTCGGCGCCGGTTCTGCCGGGGATTCCGCAGCCGCAGCCTGAACAACCGCCTCAGCCACCTTGGCCTTCGTCGCGCGCTTGCGCGGCGCGGGCTTGGCCGGGGCCACTTCCCCCACCTCGGTCACCGGCTCCGCAACCACCTCGATGACTACGGGAGCAGCGACCTCGACAGCCGGGGCCACCTCTGCAGTCCGCGCGCCACGCGGCTTGCGGGTGCGCTTCGGCTTGGCGGCATCTTCCGGAGCAGCCGCGACAGGCTCTACCTCAGCTTCGGCCTCACCAGCATCCTCGCCCGCCTCACCAGCGGCGTCTTCGTCGCCGCTCTCGGCCGCATCGCCGGCCACCGCCGTCGCCTGCCCTTCGCCGTCACGCTGACCGCCGCGCCGGCGACGCCGACGCCGACGCTTCTTGCGGCCCGGCTGGCCGTCACCGTCCGAGGCGGCAGCAGGAGCCGTCGCGGCGTCAGCCTCGGCCTCCTCGGCCTCTTCCTCGACCAGATCGTCGATCAGGTCGTCATCTTCTTCCTCGGCAACTGGCGCGCCCATCAGCCCGGCATGGCCCGAGATGACCGGCGTGTCCGGCACCGGCCGCGTCGCGGTCTTCAGTTTTTCCATCGAGTAATCGGGGCTGACCAGCATGGGGTCGGCCTCGATCCGCACGCTCATCCCGTAGCGCGCCTCGATCAGCGCGATATGCTCGCGCTTCTGGTTGATCAGGTAGTTCACGATCCCGACCGGCGCCTTCAGCAGTACCTCTTTCGACCGCTTCCGGGTGCCCTCTTCCTCCAGCGCGCGCAGCACGGTCAGCGCCATGCTGTCGTCGCTGCGGATCAGGCCGGTGCCGTGGCAATGCGGACAGGCCTGGGTGGTCGATTCCAGCATCCCCGGCCGCAGCCGCTGCCGGCTCATTTCCAGCAGACCAAATCCGCTGATCCGCCCGACCTGGATCCGCGCGCGGTCGGTCTTCAGCTTGTCCTTCAGGCGCTTCTCGACGGCGGCGTTGTTCTTCCGCTCTTCCATGTCGATGAAGTCGATGACGATCAGCCCGGCAAGGTCGCGCAGGCGCAGCTGGCGCGCCACCTCATCCGCAGCCTCGAGGTTCGTCTTCAGCGCCGTTTCCTCGATCGAGCCTTCCTTCGTGGCACGGCCCGAGTTCACGTCGATCGCCACCAAGGCCTCGGTGACGCCGATCACGATGTAGCCGCCGGATTTCAGCTGCACCACCGGGTTGAACATGCCGGCGAGGTAGCCTTCCACCTGATACTTGGCGAAGAGCGGCGTCGGGTCGGTGTAGCGGATCACCTGCCGCGCGTGGCTTGGCATGATCATCCGCATGAAGTCCTTGGCGGTGCGATAACCGCCCTCGCCCTCGACCAGCACCTCGTCGATCTCGCGGGAATAGAGGTCCCGGATCGACCGCTTGATCAGGTCGCCCTCCTCATAGATCTTCGCGGGCGCGATCGATTTCAGCGTCAGCTCGCGGATCTGCTCCCACAGCCGCATCAGGTATTCGTAGTCGCGCTTGATCTCGGGCTTGGTCCGCTTGGCGCCTGCCGTGCGGATGATCAGGCCCGCGCCTTCCGGCACCTCGATCTCCTGCGCGATTTCCTTAAGCTTCTTGCGGTCCGCCGCCTGCGTGATCTTGCGGGAAATCCCGCCGCCCCGCGCCGTGTTCGGCATCAGCACGCAGTAGCGCCCGGCAAGGCTGAGGTAGGTCGTCAGCGCTGCACCCTTATTGCCGCGCTCTTCCTTCACGACCTGGACCAGCATGATCTGCCGGACCTTGATCACTTCCTGGATCTTGTAGCGGCGCGCACGCGGACGGCGCGGCTGGGCGATTTCCTCGGCCACGTCCTCTTCGGCGATCGATTCGATCTCGTCGTCGGTGTCGCTGGCATGGTCCACGGCCCGGTAGCGCCCGCCATTGCCGTTCTCGACCGTCTCGTTGTGGTGGTCGTGATCGTGCGGTTGCTCATGGTCATGGTCATGCGCGGCCTCGACCGGCTCGGCCACCTCGACCAGCGACCCTTCCGTCGCCTCGTCCTCGCCAAGATCCACGACATCCATGCCGGACGGTCCTTCGGCCACCGCATCCTCGGTCTTGACCTTTTCGGCTCGTCCCTGCGGCCGCGGCGCCCGGCGGCGCGACCTACGGTTGTCCTCTTCCTCTTCCGCCCGGGCCATGGCCCGTTCTTCCTCGATCAGCGCCTTACGGTCAGCGACCGGGATCTGGTAATAGTCCGGATGGATTTCGGCGAAGGCAAGGAAGCCGTGCCGGTTGCCACCATATTCGACGAAGGCCGCCTGAAGCGACGGCTCGACCCGGGTGACTTTGGCTAGGTAGATATTGCCGGCTAGCTGGCGTTTGTTGACGGTCTCGAAGTCGAATTCCTCGACCTTGTTTCCGTCGACCACCACAACCCGAGTCTCCTCGGTGTGGGTGGCATCGATAAGCATTTTCTTGGCCATGTTGTTCCAATGCGCCCCAAGCGCAGGACCCCCGTTGGCGGACCAGACGGTGGTTGATACGGGACGGGGCGGCTTGTCTGTGCGCGGGCGGCAAGTGCAGAAACGAACGTCCGGCCCGGGGGGCAGACTGCTTTCGCGTGTTCTGTGCTCGCTCGCCTCATCGCGGTTGCGTTTGACGGGCCTTGGCGGCCCGCCACCTATGAAAGCCTGCAAATTCCTAGACTTGCAGACAATGTGCACGACCTTGCGGCCGATCCGGCTCCCCCATTGCGGCGCTCGGTGATGTGCGGCCGGCAAAGGGGCAGAGAATTCTTCGGGCGGCAAATGCCGCCTCACGGCGACCCTATCGGCAAAGCCCGACCAAGGGCAATGCCGAATTTCACCATAATGTCATCCAACACCCCTGCGCGGGGGGCCGCCCGACCCGAAGTCGCCGGATCTGCCCTGCGTGGGCAGAGGTTAAGGAATCCTGAATCATTTTTGACAAAATATTGATCCGATTGGGTTTTCCGATTTTGACCACTGTGGTCACCCCGTGGTCAGACGTAATCCCCCCGGCTTAGGCCATACTTCGCCATCTTCTCGTTCAGGGTCCGGCGCGGCAGGCAGAGCTCCTCCATCACCGCGACGATCGACCCCTTGTGGCGCCGCATCGTGTTGTCGATCAGCATCCGCTCGAAGGCTTCCACATAGTCTTTCAGGGGCTTGCCTTCCGTGGTCAGCGCCGGCCCCGCCGCCTCGTTGTCGGCCATGAGGAGGCTTGCAATCGACCCCGACCCGCGCCGGTTCTGCAGGACCGCCCGCTCCGCGATGTTGACCAGCTGCCGCACGTTCCCGGGCCAGGGGGCCTGCAACAGCTGGGCCGCCTCCTGCGCCGTCACCTGCGGCGCATCGCAGCCGTATTCCTCGGCGAACTGCTCGGAAAGCCGGGTGAAGAGCTGCAGGATATCCTCGCCCCGCGTCCGCAAGGGGGGGAGGACGATGGTCATCGCCCCGAGGCGATAGAAGAGGTCGGGCCGCAGCACCTGTTCCAGCGTCATGTCCGGCGCATGCTGGTTGCAGATCGCGATGATCCGGGTTTCCGGCGGGGTCCCCTGGTCGTTGATCACCGTCAGAAGCCGCGCCTGAAGGGCATTCGGCAGCGCCTCGATGTCCTCCAGGCACAGCGTGCCACCACGGGCTTCCTCGATCAGGGGCAGCGTCCCGTCCTCCGCCGGCCCGAAGAGGCGCGCGGCAAGCTGGTCCTCGCCCCAGGCGGCGCAGGAGATCGCGACGAACTTCTTCGACGCCCGCGGCCCCACGGCATGTAGGGCATGGGCCACCAGGGTCTTCCCCGTCCCTGTCTCGCCGTCAATCAGGACGTGGCTGTCGGCCTGGCCGAGGTCGAGGATATCCTCACGCAGCCGCTCCATCGCGGGGGAGGAGCCGATCAGCTTCTTGATGATCGTGGAGCCATCCGAAAGCTCCTTCCGCAGCGCCCGGTTGTCCAGCGTCATCCGCCGGGCCTGCGTCGCCCGCTTGGCAAGCTCGGTCATCCGGTCAGGGTTGAAGGGCTTTTCCAGAAAGTCGAAGGCCCCGACCCGCATCGCCTCGACCGCCATCGGCACGTCACCGTGCCCAGTGATCAGGATCACCGGCAGGCCGGAATCCTGCCCCATCAGGCGCTTGAGGAACGCCATCCCGTCCATCCCCGGCATCTTGATGTCGCTGACCACGACGCCCTGGAAATCCGGCCCGATGACCTTCAGCGCGTCTTCGGCGCTGGCGTAGGTTTCGGTGTCGAAACCCGAAAGGGCCAGCCACTGGCTGATCGACTGCCGCATGTCCGCTTCGTCATCGACGATCGCCACCTTCATTGCGCGGGCCATGGGAACCTCTTCATTCTGCTGCTTCCTGTTTGCTGCCTGCACCCGGACCGAGGATCGGCAACTGCACCTCGAACACCGCCCCGCCGCTGTCGCCGTTCCGGGCCGTCAGCCGGCCGCCGAGGTCGGTCACGATCCCGGACGAGATCGCAAGGCCAAGCCCCACACCTTCGCCGGGCTTCTTCGTCGTGTAGAACGGTTCGAACAGGTTCTCGAGATCGTCGATCCCGTGCCCGTTGTCGCGCACCGTCAGGGTCGCCGTCTCTCCCGCCGAGAGCAGGATGTCGATCTGCGGGTCCTTGGTGTCCTTGGTCGCGTCCAGCGCGTTCCGGAGGAGGTTGATGATAACCTGCTCCAGCCTGATCCGGTCAGCCATCACCATCACCGGCTGGCGCGGCAGGCCCCGGCTGATCTTCACAACACGCGCTTTCAGCTGTGGTTCCATCATCGCAAGCGCGGAGGACACACACGCACGAAGATCAACCTCTTCAAAGGCTTCCCCGCCTTTCCTCGCATATGACTTCAACTGCCGTGTGATCGCCCCCATGCGTTCGATCAGGTCGTCGATCCGCTGGAAGCTGGACAATGCCTCTTCCGGACGGCGGCGCTGCAACAGAAGGCGCGCCCCCGCGAGATAGGTCTTCATCGCGGCAAGGGGCTGGTTCAGTTCGTGACTGACAGCGGCCGACATCTCGCCCAGTGCGGCCAGTTTCGACGACTGGGCCAGCGTCAGTTCAGCCACCTCGAGATCCTTCTTCACCTTCTCGCGCTCCGCGATCGCACGCTGCAGACGGGCGTTCAGCGCCCTGAGTTCGGCCGACTCGCGCTGGAAGGTCAGCGACCGCGACCACGCCCGGCGCGACAGCATGTAGAAGGTGAAGGCCAGCAGGATCGCAAAGCCCATGATCTGCAGGGCAAGGATCCCGTTCACCTGTTCACGGACCGAGGCATAGGCGGTGAATGTCTGGATCTGCCAGCCGCGAAAGGGCACCCGCGCCGTGGTCTTCATCACCGCCTCGCCGCGCACATAGGCGTCCGGAGGGTTCTGCGCCCAGTCGGCCGTCGCCTGCAGCGCGCGCGAGATGGCCGACGGCGGGTCACGCAGGGCCAGAGCCTCCTCGAAGGGCTGGCCGCGCCACAGGGCCTCGGTCGCAAGGATCACGATCCCTTCGCTGTCGGTGACAAGGACCGCGTCCTGCAGGCCCGCCCAGGCGCGTTCGTATTTCATCAGGTCGACCGAAACCACGATCACACCGATGACATTGCCCTCGTCCGTAATCGCCCGGGAATAGACGAAGTCGAAACCTGCCGAGTCGCGCCGTACGGCGCTGAAGATCGTTTCCTTGGTCCGTTGCGCCTCGACGAAATAGGGTTCGGTGCGGTTGTTGGTGCCGAGGATGTTCCGGTTCGTTGCAGCCACCACGCGACCGTTGTTGTCCAGAAGCCGGATCGAGGCCACGCCGATCTGGGACTGCAGGGCGATCAGCTTGGCTGAGGTGGCTGAGAAGTTGCTGTCGCGCAGGGCCTGAACCAGTTCAGGGTCGCGTGCAAGAAGCAGCGGGACGACCGAAGTCCGCTGGAGTTCCGACATCAGGTTCCCGGTGTACAGCGCCAGCCGCACCTCGGCCCGGCTGCGCGTGTCGGCCGTGTAGCGGTCGGTCAGAAGGCGGTTCGACACCAGCACCACGCCGATCGCAAGGATCACCAGAAGCGCGACCGCAAGCTTGACCATCAGGGACAGGCCCTGGCCTTCTGTCTCGTCGGATTTCAGGGACTTGGTCATGGCCGGAAGATTAGGCCCGGCGGGCGTCGCCCTCAAGGGCAGGTGCTCAGGCCAGCGCCATCCCGCCCATGATCGACGAGAAAAGCCCGCGCCCGTCATCGCCGCCAAGGGCCGCGTCCATCGCCCGTTCCGGATGCGGCATCATTCCCAGCACGCGGCGGTTTTCCGACAGCACGCCAGCGATTTCGGCCATGCTGCCGTTGGGGTTCTGATCGTAGGTAAATGCGATCCGGTCGTCACCCTGCAGGCGGGCCAGCCCTTCGGCATCGATGGTGTAGTTGCCATCGTGATGCGCGATCGGCACCCGGATGTGCTGGCCAAGCACGTAGCCCGAGGTGAAGGCGCTGTCGGTCGTGGCAACCCGCAGCGTCACCGTCCGGCAGACGAACTTGAGCCCCGCATTGCGCATCAGCGCGCCAGGCAGAAGGCCCATCTCGGTCACCACCTGAAAGCCGTTGCAGATGCCAAGCACGAAGCCGCCGCGATCGGCGTGGGCCTTCACCGCCGCGCTGATCGGCGACTGTGCCGCGATGGCCCCGCAGCGCAGGTAATCGCCAAAGGAAAAGCCGCCGGGGATCCCCACCACATCCACGCCCTTCGGCAGGCTTGTGTCCTTGTGCCAGACCCGCGCCACCTGGAACCCGGTGCTTTCGAAGGCCACCGCAAGGTCACGGTCGCAGTTCGACCCCGGAAAGGTGATGACGGCAGCTTTCATGGGGCGACTCTCCCGGTGTTACGGTGCCGGGGTGATACCCCAAGCGAGGTCGAAGGGCCAGAGGTTGCGCCGCCCGGGCAAGCCGCTAGGGTGGGGCGATGCTGACCCCCGATGCCCTTTCCGACCTCAAGACGCTGCTTGGCGACCGCGCCACGGTGGCTGCCCCGATCCTGGCCGAACATGCTCAGGGCGAAAGCCTGGTCTCGGCCGGCTTGCCCGATGCCGTGGTCTTTCCGCGTTCGACCGATGAGGTTTCCGCCCTGGCCCGCTGGTCGACCGCCCACCGGGTGCCGCTGATCGGCTGGGGGGCTGGCACCTCTCTGGAAGGCCATGCGCTGGCGCTCCACGGCGGGGTGGTCGTGGATTTCCGCGAGATGGCGGCGCTGGTCGAACTTCGCGCCGAAGACCGGCTTGCCCGCGTCCAGCCCGGGATCACGCGCGAGGGGCTGAACCGGGCGCTGAAAGGGTCCGGGCTGATGTTCCCGGTCGATCCCGGGGCGGATGCCAGCCTTGGCGGCATGGCCTCGACCCGCGCCTCGGGGACCACGGCGGTGCGCTACGGCACGATGCGTGACAACGTGCGGGGGCTGACGGTTGTTCTGGCCGACGGACGGGTGATCCAGACGGGCAGCGCTGCGCCGAAGTCTTCGGCCGGCTATGACCTCACCGGACTTTTCGTCGGGGCGGAAGGTACGCTGGGCCTCATCACCGAACTGACGCTGCGCCTTCATGGCCAGCCCGAGGCGGTGATGACCGCTGTCGCGGCCTTTCCCTCGGTCAGGGCCGCCGTCGATTGCGTGATCGCAACGATGCAGATGGGCCTGACGCCCGCGCGGATCGAGTTTCTGGACGAGGCGACGGTTGCCGCCTGCAACGTCTTTTCGCGGCTGAACCTGCCCCCTGCCCCGCAGCTTCTGGTCGAATTTCACGGCCATCCCGCGGGCCTTGCCGAAGACGTTGCGCGCTTTCGAGAACATGCGGGCGGGTTCGGGGCCGCAGGCTTGGACTGGGCCGACCGGCAGGAGGACCGCACCCGCCTCTGGGCCGCGCGGCACGCGGCCTACCGGGCGATCCTGGCCTCGCGCCCGGGGGCGAAAGCGGTGGTGACGGATGTCTGCGTGCCGATCTCGGCCCTGTCGCAGGCGGTGGACGAGACTCGGGCCGACATAGCCGCATCAGGGCTTCCGGGACCGATCCTCGGTCATGTCGGGGACGGGAATTTCCACGCAATCCTGCTGGTCGATCCCGCCGCGCCCGCCGAAGTGGCGACGGCAAAGGTGCTGGCAACCCGGATGGCTGAGCGCGCCCTTGCCCTTGGCGGCACGATCACGGGCGAGCATGGGGTGGGGTTTGGCAAGCTCGGCCTGATGGCGGCCGAGCATGGTGGGGCTTGGGCGGTGATGGGGGCGCTGAAGCGCGCCCTCGATCCCTTGAACCTGATGAACCCGGGAAAGCTCGTCCCGGATCAGCCTTGATCAGAAGTCAAAGCTCGACCGGCGGAAAAGGCCGTTTTCGACCTCACGCTGGCGGCGTTCCAGGTCGATCCGGCTGACCGAGGCATTCAGGTAGTCACGCTCCACCTCGGCAATGACGGAAGCGCCACGCAGGGCGATCAACGATTTGAACAGGTTGAACATAGCTTCACTCCTTCTTCTGTGCAGAAGATAGGTCGCTGCGTCGCAGCATTCCATGTTTGGAAGGGAAACGCCGTCATGCGCCGGGCGCATGGCAGAACGCCCACGTCTTGGGCAGCCTTGCACGGAAGACGGGCGGTTCAGCCCTGCAGAAGCGCCCGGGCAGCGGCGCGGGCGGCTTCGGTCACCGTATCGCCCGCCAGCATCCGCGCGATCTCTTCCACGCGGTCGGGCGCCGTCAGCGCGCTGACCGTGGACAGGGTCTTGCCATCCGCCACGCGCTTTTCCACCCGCCAGTGCCGCGCCCCGAAGGCCGCGACCTGCGGCGAATGGGTGACGACCAGCACCTGGGCACCCCGGGCAAGCGCCTGCAACCGACGTCCGACGGCATCGGCCGTCGCTCCCCCCACCCCGCGGTCGATCTCGTCGAAGACCAGGGTCTGGCCCGACGTGCTGCCGGTGAGACAGACCTTCAGCGCCAGAAGGAAGCGCGACAACTCCCCGCCCGAGGCGATCCGGTTCAAGGGTCCTGCCGGAGCGCCCGGGTTGGTGGCCACGCTGAAGGTGACAAGGTCCACCCCCTCCGGCCCAGGTTCGCCGGGGACGATCTCGGTCACGAAGACCGCGCGTTCCATCTTCAGGGGTGCAAGTTCCCCCGCCATCGCGGCATCCAGCCGACGGGCCGCTACCTTTCGGTCTTCCGTCATCCGCGCCGCTGCGGCGTCATAGGCCGCCTCTGCCTCGGTCGCCGCCTTTTGAAGCCGCGCGATCCCGGCTGCACCGCCGTCGATCGCCTGAAGCCGTGAGCGAAGTTCATCCGCCAGCGTCCCCAGGTCATCCGGCGGTACGCTATGCTTGCGCGCAAGGGCCCGGATCGCAAAGAGCCGTTCTTCCACCCGTTCCAGTTCGCCCGGGTCGAACTCCAGCGCCTCAAGCGCACCTTCGACCCCGCCTTGAGCTTCGCCAAGCTCGATCAGGGCGCGGTTCAAGGCGTCTAGCGCACCATCAAGCCGCCCCTCTGCCTTGTCAGACGCCCCCTCCAGCCAGCGCAGCGCGTCGCGCATCCGGCCCTCGGCGCCCTCATCCGACAGGGCGGCAAGCGCCCGCGCCACGTCCTCGCGGATGCGCGCCGCGCCCTGCATCAGCCGGCGATGTGCATCAAGTGCCGCATCCTCGCCCGCGACGGGGTTCAGCTTGTCCAGTTCCGCCACCGCGTGGCGCAGGAATTCTTCCTCGGCCGCCGCGCGGGCCAGCGCGGCCTCAGCCTCGGCCACGGCAGCCCGTGCCTGCCGCCGTTCGGTCCAGAGCGCCCGCAGGGGTGCAAGGTCCAGCCCGGCAAAGGCGTCCAGCAAGGCCCGGTGACCCCGGGGGTTCAGAAGGCCGCGGTCATCCTGCTGGCCATGAAGCTCCACCAGGTGGTCGGCAAGGTCACGCAGCACCTCGCCCGACACCCGGCGGTCGTTGATCCAGGCGGTCTTGCGGCCATCTACCGTGTTCACCCGGCGCAGGATCAGCTCATCCTCGGCCTCGATCCCGGCCTCGTCCAGAACGGACCGGGCCGGATGGTCCGGCGCAAGGTCGAAGACCGCCGTCACCTCGCCCTGCGCGGCCCCCTGCCGCACGAGTTCCGCACGCCCACGCCAGCCGAGAACGAACCCCAAGGCATCCAGCAGGATCGACTTTCCCGCCCCCGTCTCACCGGTCAGCACATTCAGGCCCGGGCCAAGCTCCAGGCTCAGCCGGTCGATGATCAGCACATCGCGGATATCGAGGCTACGCAGCATGGTCATGCGCAGGATGGGTGAAACCCACCATCCTTACAGCCACTCGCCCCGCACCATCTGGCGGTAGACTTGCGCCAGCCAGCCTTCACCCTTGACCTCGGGGGACAGGCCCTGCCCCTTCAAGAGGCGGAAGCTGTCCTGGTAGAAGGGCGACGCCTGATAGTTGTAGCCCAGGATCGCGGCCGAGGTCTGCGCCTCGTCCGTCAGGCCAAGCGCCAGGTAGCTTTCGGTCAGGCGGTGCAGCGCCTCGGCCGTATGGGTCGTGGTCTGGAAATCCTGCACCACGGTGCGGAAGCGGTTGATCGCCGCGGTGTAATGACCCCGCTTCAGGTAGAAGCGGCCGATTTCCATTTCCTTTGCGGCAAGCTGGTCGAAGGCGAGGTCGAACTTCAGGATCGCCGAGCGTGCATATTCGCTGTCAGGATAGGTCTCGATCACGTCGCGCATGCCTGAAAGCGCCTGGAAGGTCAGACCCTGGTCGCGCCCAACATCGTCGATCTGATCGTAATAGCTAAGCGCCATGAGATACATGGCATAGGGCGCATCTTCGTCGCCGGGATAGAAATCGAGATAGCGCTGCGCGGCATCGCGTGCCTCGGGGTACTTCTTCGCCTTGTGCAGGGCGAAGGCCTGCATGATCAGCGCCCGCTTGGCATATTCGGTATAGGGATAAAGCCGCTCGATCTCCTGAAAGTAGACGATCGCATCGTCGGGGCGGCGCGCCGTCTCCAGCTCAAGCTCCCCCATCTTGAAGATCTCTTCGGCAGTATAGCTTTCCAGCGGGCGCTCGTTCGGCCCCGGGACGCAGCCGGCCAGCATCAGTACGACGCATGCCGCTGTGATCATCCCCGCGCCGGACCGCCTGCCCGCCATTTCCTGCCTGTTCAAACCTGCTGCCTCAGCACTGCCTGCGATCTCATGGGCCGTCCGACCCCCCGATCACACGATTTGCCCTGTCCTAGCATAGAAAAATCCGGGGCGCAAAACGCCTTTCGTCAACTTTCAGACAGTGCAGTCTGGATCAGGCGCAGATCGGCAGATCGCCGGCATGGACACCGACGCCGGGCAGCTTGCCAAGCGTCTGCGGACCACAATCGACGTGGCGATAGGCGGCCGGGTCGGCAAAGAGCGCGCGCAGAAGACGGTTGGTCAGGGCATGACCGGCCCGCTCGCCCGTGTAGCGGCCAAGAACCGGGCCACCGGCCAACGCCAGATCGCCCACGGCGTCCAGCATCTTGTGGCGCACAGGCTCGTCCTCGTGCCGCAGACCGCCGGGCGACAGGACCCGGTCTCCGTCGAAGACGACCGCATTTTCCAGCGTCCCACCAAGGGCCAGGCCGCGTTCGCGCATCGCATCGACATCGGCCTGACGGCAGAAGGTGCGGCTGTCGGAAAGCTCGCGCACAAAGGCACCGTTGGCCATGTTAAGCCGGCGGGTCTGCATGCCGATCGCGGCATCCTCGAAGTCGATGCTGAAATCGATCTCCAGCATGTCGGCGGGATCCAGCCGAGCGGTCGCCTCACCTTCCGAAACCTCAACCGGCTTCAGCACCCGAATCGCACGGACCGGGCGATCCAGCGCCTCGATCCCGGCGGCAAGGAAGCCGGCCACGAAGGACAGGGCCGAGCCATCAAGGATCGGCACTTCCGGGGCGTCGATGTCGATCAGCGCGTTGTGGATCCCGGATCCGGCCAGCGCCGCCATCACATGCTCGATCGTCGAGACCGAAACGCCATCAGCATTCTCGATCACGGTGCACAGCTTCGAGGGCGTCACATGATCCCAGCGCGCGGGGACAAGCGGGTTGCCCTCGGTCACATCCACACGGCGGAAGCAGATGCCATGATCCGCCGCTGCCGGACGAACCGTCATGCGCACGGGCAGGCCCGAATGCAGGCCGAACCCGGTGAAGGTGGCAGGGGTGGACAGGGTATTCTGCACGTCTCGATCAACCTCATTGCGGTGGCAGAAGTTGGCTCTCTGCCGTTGCGTTTAGCTAGACATGCCGGGGCGTGATCTCAACTCACTCTTTGTGACGCTATGTGACAGGCCTGAAACAATTCCCAAACCATTGGCCATAAAAGAAAAAGGCCCGGAACCCCGGGCCTTTTCAGTTTCCCTCACCAGAAGGATTTCAGTTCGCCTGACGGCGCAGGAAGGCGGGAATCTCGATCCGGTCCTGGTCGTTGTCGATCTCGTGGTCGTCGTCAAAGGCGGTGACCGGCGGCTGCGTGCGGCTGGCCGGGGCCGGGATCGGCGCGGTCGATGCTTCCAGGTGACCGGCCATCCGGTTGATCAGAGACCCGATGCCGAACCGCGGCTTGGCGGCCGCGGCGGCCTGCGGTGCCGGGGCCGGAGCAGGCGCGGGAACCGGTGTCGGACGCTGGAAGCGCGCTGCACCGCCACCGGCTGCCGGACGGCTGACGGCAGCCTGCAACCGGGCCAGTGCTTCGGGCGAAGGCTGACCAGCGGCGCGCGGACGCGGCGCGACGAAGTCACCCGCATCCGCCTCGATCGCTGCAGGGGCCGACCGCACCAGCGACGGCTGCGGGGCGGGGGCCTGCGGGCGATAGGCCGGGGGCGGAAGCTCCGCGGCATCGTCGTCTTCGTCCGCGATCCCGGCCTGCGAGGCCGCCGCATCGAAAAGACCGTCCTCAAGGGTTTCGTCCACTTCGGGCATCGGATCGGCCACCGACGGGGCGACCGGCTGGGCGGCCCGCACCGGCTCTGCAGGCGTTGGCGTAAGCGTCAGGGGTGCGGCCATCGACCGGCGCGCCACCGGCACATCGGCCTTTGCCGACGAAGCGTCGATGCCGGTCGCCACGACCGACACGCGGATCCGGCCTTCCATGCTGGTATCCAGGGTCGAGCCGACGATGATGTTGGCCTCGGGGTCCACCTTCTCGCGGATGATGTTCGCCGCTTCGTCCAGTTCGAAGAGGGTCAGGTCATGCCCGCCGGTGATGTTGATCAGGACACCCTTGGCACCGTTCAGGCTGATCTCGTCCAGAAGCGGGTTGGCGATCGCCTTCTCGGCCGCCTGCACCGCACGCTCGTCGCCCGCGGCCTCGCCCGTGCCCATCATCGCCTTGCCCATCTCGTCCATCACCGCGCGCACGTCGGCGAAGTCGAGGTTGATCAGGCCCGGCCGCACCATCAGGTCGGTGACACCCTTGACGCCCTGGTAAAGGACATCGTCGGCCATCGCGAAGGCCTCGGTGAACGTCGTGCGTTCATTGGCCAGCCGGAAGAGATTCTGGTTCGGGATGATGATCAGGGTATCGACCACCTTCTGCAGCGCCTCGATCCCCTCTTCGGCCTGGCGCATCCGCTTGGCGCCTTCGAACTGGAAGGGCTTCGTCACCACGCCCACGGTCAGGACGCCAAGTTCGCGTGCCGCCTGCGCGATGATCGGGGCCGCCCCGGTGCCCGTCCCGCCGCCCATGCCGGCGGTGATGAAGCACATGTGTGCGCCCGCCAGGTGATCGACGATCTCCTCGATCGTCTCTTCCGCCGCCGCTGCGCCGACCGAAGGCCGCGCGCCTGCGCCCAGACCTTCCGTCGCCTTCACACCCATCTGGATGCGCGCATGCGCCCGGCTTTGCTGGAGCGCCTGCGCATCGGTGTTCGCCACGACGAACTCGACGCCTTCCAGCGCCTGGTCGATCATGTTGTTCACCGCGTTGCCGCCTGCCCCGCCCACACCGAAGACGGTGATGCGCGGCTTCAGCTCTTCACGCTCAGGAGTCATCGTCAGATTGAGTGCCATGGGTTTGCCCGTCCGTTTCTTGTCCGCCGCCTGTTTCTTTTCCGGCCTTGCCTGCACCTGTCCCGCGTGCAAACGGCCGACTTATCCCCGATTCTATCCACAACCTTGTCAAAGGTCACGAAGAAATCTCGGGATTGCCTCAAAATCTGGGGGTTTTGGCCCCATATTCAGCGGCATTTCGCCTTCTGATCTGGATGTAGTGGTCACCAGTTGTCCTTGAACCATTTGACCGCCCGCCGCAGCGACCGCGCAGGGTAGCGTTCGGCGGGGATTTCGAAGTCCCACCATTCGTCCTGCGGATGCGCGGCAAAGAGGCAAAGGCCCACGGCCGAGGCAAAGGCCGCCCCCGTCGCCGCCTGGGGCAGGCCCTGCACGCGGAGCGGCCGGCCAAGGCGCACGCGCTGGCCAAGGATCCGGGTCGCAAGGCCGTCCAGCCCCGGGATCTGGCTTGCGCCGCCGGTCAGCACGATCTGCTGGCTGGGCAGGCTGTCGAAACCGGCGGCGTCCAGCGTGGCGCGGACCTCTTCTAGCACTTCCTCGACCCGCGGCCGCATGATCCCGATCAGCTCGGTCCGGCTGATCTGACGGCGGTCCTTTTCCCAGTCGCCGCTGTCGCCGCCGATGTCGATCATCTCGCGGTCGTCCATCCCCGTAGCATAAAGCCCGCCGTGCCGGGTCTTGATCCGCTCGGCCACCGCGACCGGGATCTGCAGACCCTTCGAGATGTCGGAGGTCACATGGTCCCCGCCCATCCGGACGGAATCCGCATAGATCATGTGCTTCTTGATGAAGATCGACAGGCCCGTCGACCCGCCGCCCATGTCGATGCAGGCCGCCCCCAGCTCCTGTTCGTCCTCGACCAGGCTCGAGATGCCCGAGACATAGGCCGAGGACGCGATCCCGGCGAGTTCAAGGTCACAGCGCTTGATGCAGTAGAGAAGGTTCTGCACCACGTCGCCATCGACCGACAGAAGGTGCATGTCGCAGGCAAGGCGATGCCCGATCTGCCCGCGCGGATCGCCAAGGCCGGTGCGGTGGTCCAGCGCAAAGTTCACCGGCTGGGCGTGCAGCACCTCGCGCCCGGCCCCGAGGTCCGGCACGTCGCAGGCGGCCAGAACGCGGCTTACGTCCTGTTCTGTCACCACGGAATCCTGCAGGTCCAGCTCGCCCGCCAGCCCGTAGCTGCGCGGTTCCGCGCCCGAGAAACAGGCGATCACGTGATCGACCCGGACGTTCGCCATCTTCTGCGCCGCCTGCACCGCCGTGCGGATCGCGCGCTCGGTCTCGTTCATCACCGCGATCTCGCCAAAGCGCACACCGCGGGACCGGGTCGTCGCCGCCCCGATTACCCGGAACTGGCTTTGCCCGGCCATGGGCCCCACCCCGTCCTGCTCGCGCAGGCGGTCCGGCCCGTCAAAGCGCAGGATAAGGCAGGCGATCTTACTGGTGCCCACGTCCAGAATGGCGATGACACCACGCTGCATGGCAGCCCGGCGCATGTTCCGCATGGTGCGCTGCGAGGTATAGAGATCGGTCACAGTTCGTTCTCCACGGTTTCGATGCCTTGTGCGCGGCGCGCCTCGGCAAGGGCGTTGGGGGTCAGGCGAAGGGTTGGTCGGTGGTCCGACCGCAGGTCGACGGTCAGGATGTCGCGGTTCATCAGGTCCTGGGCATGGTCGAGCGCCAGCAGCCGCTCCAGCGCCTGGACCGGGTTCTTGGCCGGCAAGAGCACCCGCTGGTCGCGGTCAAGCACCAGGTCCCAGCGCCGCTCGCCGATCCGGACAAGGCCCCGGACGCGCGGCGTTAGCGGGCCTGCCGCGTCAAAAAGGTCCAGTGCCTCGGGCATCGCCCGCTCGGCACCCTCGCCCGCCACCAGCGGCAGGTCGGAGCGATCCACTCGCGCCACAAGGCCCGCGACGCGGTGGCCCGTCTCGTCGATCAGCGTCAATCCATCCTCGGTGCGCCAGACGGCGACAGGCACCCGTTCGGTGACCATCACCTGCAAGACCCCGCCGGACCGCACCCGAAGGTCTGCCCGCAGGACGGCATCCAGCTCCTCGACCCGCATCCGCGCGGCGTCGAGATCGATATCGAAGGACGACATCGGCAACGGCAGCGCCAGCCGCGCCCGCACCGCCTCGGCCAGTTCGGGCGAGGCGCCCTCGACCCGGGCCAGCGAAACGCGGAACTCGGGCCGCGCCTCGAACTCGGCCCGAAGGTGGGTCAACTGGGCGATAAGGGCGATGCGGTTCGGCTCGTGGCTGATCCAGGCCGTCGCCGCGCCGACGACGACCAGCGTCGGAAGGCCAGTGCGCAGGAACAGCCGCACCCAGGGGCGCAGCAGCATCCGGTGCAGCCGGTAAGCCCATTTCGACGGCGCGGGATCGCGCGGCTGCGGTCGCGTGGGGCGACGGGCGGTCAGCGATTGCATGACGCGTCCCTCACCATCCAGTCGCAGAATTCGGGGAAGGAAATCCCCTGCATCGCCGCCTGCTCGGGGGCAAGCGAGGTGGGTGTCATCCCCGGCTGGGTGTTCGTCTCCAGCAGGACCAGCCCCGCCAGCCCGCGCGCCTCGTCCCAGCGGTAATCCGTCCGACTGACCCCCCGGCACCCCAGCGCCTGATGGGCGCGCAAGGCATAGTCAAGGCAGGCAGCCTCGATCTCGGCCGGCAGCTTCGCCGGGCATTCGTGGCGGCTTCCGCCGGGCTTGTACTTTGCGTCGTAGTCGTACCAGCCGTCGGTGATGATATCCGTCACCCCCAGCGCCCGGTCGCCCATCACGGTCGTCGTCAGCTCACGCCCCGGCACATAGGTCTCGACCATCACCATGTCGGGCATCGACGCCGCCAGACGCGGGGCGTTCGACCCTTCGCGGACGATATAGACCCCGACCGACGAACCTTCGTTGTAGGGCTTCACCACATAGGGCGCGGGCAGCACATGCCCCGCTTCCACCGCGTCCCGCCGGACGAGCACGCTGTCAACGACCGGCAACCCCGCCGCGCGATAGACATCCTTGGTCTTGACCTTGTCCATCGCAAGGGCCGAGGCCAGCACCCCGGAATGCGTATAGGGGATCTTCAGCCATTCCAGCATGCCCTGGACGCAGCCATCCTCGCCCCAGCGACCGTGGAGCGCGTTGAAGCAGACATCGGGGCGCAATTCGGACAGGCGTGCGGGCAGGTCGGGGCCGCAATCGACCTCCGCCACCCGGTAACCAGCCTCCCGCAGGGCCTTGGCGCATTCGCGCCCAGAGACAAGTGACACCTCCCGCTCAGCGGAAAGCCCACCCATCAGAACCGCCACTTCGGGGGCCATCCTGCTCGATGCGCCCACCATGCACTGCCTCATCCGGGGCTTATGGCGCCCCGTGATATCGTTAATCCTGCGGATATTCTCCGACCCGCATGATTTCCCACTCTAGCGTGATACCGCTTGATTGGTAAACCTTTTTTCGCACTTCCTCGCCCAGGGATTCAAGGTCGGCGGCGGTGGCCCCGCCGGCGTTGATCAGGAAGTTCGAATGCATCTCGGACATCTGCGCGCCGCCGATCCGCGCGCCCCGCATGCCGGCATCGTCGATCACTTTCCACGCCTTCAGCTCATGCGTGTCATCGGCTTGACCGGTGCTGCTGCGTCCCAAGGGATTGCGGAAGGTGCTTCCGGCCGATCTATCCCTAGTGGGCTGGGTGGCATCTCGCTTGGCGATCTGCTCCGCCATCCGCGCCTCCAGCGCCGCCGGATCACACGCTGCGGCCCGGAAGGTTGCCGCCACGATCACCGCGCCCTCGGGCAAGTCGCTCTGCCGGTAACGCAGGTTCAGCGCAGATGCAGGCAGGGTCTCGATGTGCCCTGAACGATGCACAATTCTGACCTCCTGCAGCACATCTGCCACATAGGTCCCGTAGCAGCCCGCATTCATCCGGACGGCCCCACCGATGCTGCCGGGAATGGTGCGCAGGAAGGTGAGGTCGCGGCCACCCTCTGCCGCCCGCCGGGCCACATGTGCATCCAGCGCCGCCGCACCGGCCGTGACGAGGTCGCCCTCCACCAAAATCCCGTTGAACCCACGCCCCAGCCGGATCACCACGCCCCGGATGCCCCCGTCCCGGACGATCAGGTTCGATCCGACGCCCATCGGAAAGACCGGCACCGCCGGATCAAGGGCAGCCAGAAACTCCGCAAGGTCCGCCTCGTCCGCCGGCTGGAACAGCCAGTCCGCCGGCCCGCCGACCCGCAGCCAGGTCAGGTCCGCGAGGGGCCGGTCCGGGGTCAAGGTGCCGCGAGGGGTGGGAAGCGCGCTCATGTCCCCCTGCTATCCGCCCTTGCCCCCGCCGCGCAAGGCCCTGACCTAACCAGCCTTCCGCCCGGCCAGCGCCAGCCCGACCAGCGCGCCCGCCACCGCAGGTCCGGCAAAGCCCATCGCCAGCGACACCCGCACGAGAACATCGCCTTCTTCCAGCATACCCGCCCGGACCACGGTGAAGACAGCGGCCAGGACCGCCAGCACCGGAACGACCAGCGCGCGCCGCCGCCCGTAGCGCCGCGCCATCGCCCAGGCCACAACGGCGGCAAAGACCGCAGTTGTCGCCGAGATCGCAAGCAGGTGTCCCAGCATCGCCCTATTCCACCCGTTTGCGCAGCCAGCGCCAGAAGAAGACCACCGGCCAGCGCAGGATCGACGCACCCGCAGCCAGCACCAGAAGGCCGACAATCGGACCACCCTCATAGGTCACCCAGCCCAGCAAGGGCACGCCGATCGCGATCAGCACATAGGCCGCCCGCCAGTGATAGTCGCGCGAGGGCAGCATTCCGATGACATTCGCCACGATTAGCCAGACAAGGCACAGGGACAGGGGCAGGATCATCTCTCAAGCTCTTTCGGCAGGGGCGCAGGTCGGCCCAGCGCCCGGCGCGCAAAGTAGCGCAAGGGATTGCGGAACATCGACACGAAGGCAAAGAGGCCCAGCGCCAGCCAGACCCAGCCATGCGTCCAGCCGATCCAGACGAGAAGCACCGGCGCGGCGATCAGAAGCGCCACCCCCGGCACCATCTGCGCCCGCATCGGCAGCATCGCCACGATGGCAGAGGCAATCACCCAAAGCGCGCCAAGGATCAGCGGCGTGCTCACGCTGTCAGACCTTCGCGTTTTCGCAGAAAACGCGTGATCATCATGCGGCAGCACCCATTAGCTTTGCCGGCAGCGCATTGGCCCAGGCCGAGATCGTCCCGGCGCCAAGGCAAACCACCATATCCCCCGGCCGCGCCTGTTCCTTGACCAGCCGCGCCAGCTCGCCTTCGTCCTGCAAGGCGCGGGCGTGGCGGTGGCCGTGGGCGATCAGCCCCGCCACGAGGTCATCGCGGCTGGCCCCCGGGATCGGGTCCTCACCCGCCGCATAGACCTCGGCGATGGCCACCACATCCGCCTCGTTGAAGCAGGTGCAGAACTCTTCGAAGAGGTTCGAAAGCCGCGTGTAGCGGTGCGGCTGGTGGATGGCGATGATCCGCCCCTTCGTCGCCTGCCGCGCGGCCTTCAGGACCGCCGCAATCTCAACGGGATGGTGGCCGTAATCGTCGATGATCGTGACCCCGTTTACCTCGGCAACCTTGGTGAAGCGGCGGTTCACGCCGGCAAAGCCCGCCAGCGCATCGCGGATCTCGTCGCGCTTCATCCCCAGGTGCCGGGCCACCGCCACGGCGGCCAGAGCGTTACTGACGTTGTGATCCCCCGGCATCGGCAGGGTGCAGCCTTCGATCACCTGGTCCTCGGATTGCAGGGCAATGTCGAAATGCGCGACGCCATTCTCATAGGTCAGGTTCTGTGCCCGCACATCCGCCTGCGCGTTGAAGCCGAAGGTCACGACCCGCCGGTCCGTCACCCGACCGACCAGCGCCTGCACTTCCGGATGATCCGTGCAGCAGACCGCGAGCCCGTAGAACGGGATGTTCGACACGAAGTCGAGGAAGCCTTTCCGCAGGCTGTCGAAGTCGCCCCAATGCTCCATATGCTCTGGGTCGATGTTGGTCACGATGGCAATCGTCGCGGGCAGGCGGTTGAAGCTCCCGTCGGACTCATCCGCCTCCACCACCATCCACTCGCCCGCACCCGCCCGGGCATTACTGCCATAGGCATGGATCACACCGCCGTTGATCACCGTCGGGTCAAAGCCGCCCTTGTCCAGAAGCGTCGCCACCATCGTCGTCGTCGTGGTCTTCCCATGCGTCCCGGCAATCGCGATGTTTGACCTGAGGCGCATCAGTTCCGCCAACATCTCGGCCCGGCGCACCACGGGAAGCTTCCGCCGCCGCGCCTCTTCCAGTTCGGGGTTGCCCTTCTTGATGGCGGAAGAGATCACCACCACCGCCGCCTCGCCGATGTTCCCGGCCTTCTGCCCCTCGAAAAAGGTCGCCCCCAATTTCACCAGCCGGTCGGTGATCTTCGACGCCTTCGCATCCGACCCCTGCACCCGGTAGCCCAGCGTCATCAGGACCTCGGCGATCCCGCTCATCCCGATGCCGCCGATGCCGACGAAATGGATCGGACCAAGCTCCAGCGGAAGCTTCGTGGCTGCGTTCATGGGGCATCTCCTCCCAGGGCTTCGACCAGCGCCACAAGGCGCGCGGTCGCATCGGGTTTGCCGGTCCCAAGCGCGGCCTGCGCCATGGTCTCGGCCTTCTGCGGGTCTTCCAGGATCGCGGCGATGTGACGGCTCAGGCCGTCCGCGTCAAGCGACTTTTCGGCAATGGCGACAGCTGCCCCCGCGTCAACCAGCCCGCGCGCGTTCGCCGTCTGGTGATCGCCGGTCGCCGCCGCAAAGGGGATCAGGATCGCGGGCCGCCCGATCACGCTGATGTCGGCGACGGATGACGCGCCCGAACGGCTGATCACCAGCTGCGCCTCCGAAAGCCGGCGCGGGATGTCAGCAAAGAAAGGCGCGATCTCGGCCCGGACGCCCGCCGCCTCATAGGCCGCCGCCGCGCGTTCTGCATCCTCGTCGCGCGCCTGATGCGCCACCCGCAGGTTGGCGCGCAATGGCTCTGGCAGTCTGGCGACCGCATCCGGCACCACGTCCGACAGGACCCGCGCCCCCTGGCTGCCGCCCACCACGACCAGCGACATCGGATAGTCGCCCGGGGGGATATAGGGTGCGGCCGCGCGCTCCAGCACCGCCGCCCTGACCGGGTTACCCGTCGCCTCGCCGGTCACACCCGCTGGCAGCGTCGTCGGCCAGGTCCCGCAGGCCACCTTGTGAACCCGGGGCGCGAAGACCTCGTTCACCCGGCCAAGAACACCGTTCTGTTCATGGATCATCCGCGGCCGCCGCAAGACCCAGGCCGCCGACAGGGCCGGGATCGACGGATAGCCGCCAAAGCCCACCACCACCGCAGGTTTGTCACGCATCTGAGACCAGACCGCCCCAAGAACACCGCCCAGGATGCGGAACGGCACAACAAGCTTTGCCAGCGCCCCGCCCCGCGCGAAGGTGGCACTCGCCACCTTCTCGATCCGCACCGCAGCGGGGAACCCGCCCGCATAGCGCGCACCCCGGTCATCGGTAGACAGCGTCACCCGCCAGCCCCGCGCCAGCATCGCCTCGGCCAAGGCCTGTGCGGGGAACATGTGCCCGCCCGTGCCACCGGCAGCAATCAACAGAAGCTTTCCGCTCATCGCGAAACGCCTCCGCACCCCTGAAGCGCCTCGCTTCTGCCCCCGCGCTGATCAGACGGGACGGGGGACCAGGCCAGGAAACCCATCACCGCCCCCGCTTGAACGCGTCGCTGATCTGGCCGCGCGGACGTGCCCGCGTCAGCGCCAGAAGCATCCCCATGGTGATCCCCGCGGCGATCACGCTTGACCCGCCGTAGCTTACGAAAGGCAGCGTCATGCCCTTGGCCGGCAGAAGCCGCACCGCGACGCCCATGTTGATCATCGCCTGCACGCCGAAGATACAGACCAGCCCCGCCCCGGCAAGGCGTACGAAAGGATCACGCTCTTCCATAAGCCGAACGAGCGAGCGGACCACGATCACGCCGTAAAGCCCCAGAATGACAAGGACGAGGATCAGCCCGTATTCCTCGGCAGCGACCGCGATGATGAAGTCCGTATGCGCATCCGGCAGCGACCATTTCACCTGCCCCTCGCCAACGCCCACGCCGAAGAACCCGCCTTCCTGGATCGCGTTCGCGGCATAGCCAAGCTGCGTGCGCGGATCGACCTCGGGCGACAGGAACCCGTCGATCCGGCGCGCGAAGTGTTCGGAGGACTCGTAGAAGATCAGCCCGGCCACACCGACGATACCCCCCACAACTGCGATCAGCGTGATCGGGGCTCCGCCGACAAAGTAGATGACCCCCCAGGCGAAGATGATCAGCGCCGACTGGCCGAAGTCCGGCTGTATCGCCAGAAAGGCGACCACCACCAGCATCAACGCGAAGGAGATCGACTTGCCTGGCGGGCCATTCAAATCCTGGCTGGCCGCGATCAGCCAGGCCACGGCAATCACGAACCCGGGCTTGACGAATTCGGATGGCTGGACACTGGCGAAGCCAAGGCTGAACCAGCGCACCGCTCCCTTGCCGAAATCGGTCCCGAACAGCGGCAGCAGCACCAGCGCCACCAGCGAGATGCCAAAGCCCAGGATGCCCAGCCTGCGCACCATGCCCGGCGAAGCCATCGAAATAGCGATCATCACCAGCAAGGCAACGCCGCCGAAGAAGGCTTGCCGCTGCACGTAGAAGTAAGGGTCCAGGCCGTTTCGCTGCGCCAGCGGCACCGAGGCCGCCAGTCCCAGAAGCAGCCCGATCCCGAACAGGACGAAAACCAGCGTCAGGGTCCACTTGTCGATGGTACGCCACCAACGGGGAAGCACCGGCTCCGTGACCCGTACGGGATTGGAGCCATAGACCATCTCAGTCATGGGTAAACCGCCTGTTTCGCCTGCTCTGCCTTCAAGCCCGGATGTGTCCCCCGGGTCTGAATGGCAGAGTAGCGAAGATCACCCCGCCTGACCAGTAGGAATAGCGACCGCCACCCCTTCGATATGGGCCCGCCCGACGAACCCGGCGTCAGCGCCCTACCTGGCAAGACCGGCGCGCTGTACGGCCATCGCATAGGCGGCCGCAGCACCGCACATGGTGACCAGGAAGGGAAGATGGACCACAGCATCGGCCCAGTCCCGGCCTGTCATCGCATGGACCGCGAGGTCGGCCAGCGGGATCACGACAACCGCCACCGCCCATACCAGCGCAGCCGTCGCAGCATCCCGCCTCAGCGCCGCCCAAAGCGCCAGCGGCAGGGGCCAGAGGTCGAGCAGCCCCTTGTAGACGCCAAGAAGCGAAGCCAGTGCCTGCGCAACCTCGCTTTCCGCGCCAAGGCCCGTGCGCTCCCCGATGATCGAAGGGTCGCCCGACAGCCAGCCGATCGCCGCACCCAGAAGCATGACGGCGGACATAAGCGCCAGCCCGTGCCCGGCCCATGCGTGCCCGCGCCCGCATCTCGCAACAGCCGCAGCGTCTCTGGCCAAGTCCATATGTCACCTCGTCGGGTTCATGAGTGTAAGCAACACCTACTCTAACGTGATTCTTTACACTGTCAAGATTATGCCTTGTCCACCGGTCAGGCACATCACGGGCAAAGACCCTTGCACCCCGGCCCCTCCCGCGCGACGCTGACGCCACACGCAACGGAGGCCCGCATGAAAGTCGGAATCGTCGGAACCGGGATGGTCGGCAGCGCCGCCGCCTTCGCCCTCGCCCTCGGTGGCGGCGCGTCCGAGGTGGTGATGATCGACCACAACCCAGCCCGCGCCCTGGCCGAAGCCGAGGATATCTCCCACGCCGTCCCCTTCGGCCGCCCGGTCATGGTGCGCGCCGGCGATTACCCCGACCTTCACGGGGCAGGCGTCGTCATCCTCGCCGCCGGCGTCGCCCAGGCCCCGGGCGAGACGCGCCTCCAGCTTTTGGAACGCAATGCCGAGGTCTTCCGCAACATCATCGGCCAGATCACCCGCGCCGCACCTGAGGCGATCCTCCTCGTCGCCACCAACCCCGTCGACGTGATGACCCATGTCGCCACGAAGCTTTCCGGCCTCGACCCCTCCCGCGTCATCGGCTCCGGCACCATCCTCGACACCGCCCGCTTCCGCAGCCTCGTCGGCCGCCACCTCGGAATCGCGCCGCAGTCCGTCCACGCCTATGTCCTTGGCGAACATGGCGATTCCGAGGTCCTCGCCTGGTCCGCCGCCCGCGCCGGCTCCATGCCGCTCGCGGCCTTCGCCGCGCAAGTGGGGGCCGCCCTGACCGAAGAGGTGCGCGCGCAGATCGACCACGGCACCCGCCGCGCCGCCTACAAGATCATCGAAGGCAAGGGCGCCACCTGGCACGGCATCGGCGCCGGCCTCGCCCGCATCGTCCGCGCCATCGCCGCCGACGAAGGTGCGGTCCTCTCCGTCTCCACCCGCACGCATGAGGTGGGCGGCGTGCCCGCCGTCACCCTCTCCCTCCCCCGCATCCTCTGCCGCCGCGGCATCACCGCCGAGCTTCGCCCCGACCTCGACGCGGCCGAAACCGAAGCCCTCGCCGCCTCCGCCCGGATCCTGGCCGAGACCGAGGCGAGCCTCCGCCTCTGACCCGCGCCGCGTTTTCGTGCAGGAATGCAACTCCACGCGCCCCTGTGGCGGTGCAAGGGCGGCCTTTCGCAGATTTGCCTTGTCCGCTGCTGCACCGCTTCCTAATGAGAACGGGCGGCGTAGGCCCTGCCACGGTGCTTGCCGCTCTTCCGGGGACCGTCCGTGCAATATCAGGGCTTGCTCCACCACCCGGACTACAGGCCCGACATCGACGGGCTGCGCGCGGTCGCCGTCCTGTCGGTCGTCGGGTTCCACGCATTTCCGAACCAGCTGACCGGCGGTTTCATCGGCGTCGACGTCTTCTTCGTGATCTCCGGGTACCTGATCTCGACGATCATCTTCAAAGGCATGGCGGCGAACGCCTTTTCCTTCCGCACCTTCTATGCCCGCCGCGTCAGGCGCATCTTTCCGGCGCTCGCGGTCGTGCTTGCCGCAACCCTCGGCTTCGGCTGGTTCGTCCTTCTGGCCGACGAGCTATCGCAACTTGGCAAGCACGCCTTCGCCGGGACCGGGTTCTTTTCCAACTTCGTATTCTGGCGCGAGGTCGGGTATTTCGACACCGCGGCCGAGACGAAACCGCTCCTGCACCTGTGGAGCCTCTCGATCGAAGAGCAGTTCTACATCCTCTGGCCCATGATGGTCTGGCTCTTGTGGCGCTGGCAGGCCTGGCTGCATCTCGTGATCGCGGGCCTGATCGCCCTCTCTTTCGGCCTCGGCCTCGTCATGGTCCGAACCGACCCCGTGGGTGCGTTCTTTTCCCCGCTTCCCAGGTTCTGGGAACTCCTTTGCGGAACCCTCCTCGCCTGGGCGCACCTTCGGAAGGACGCCAGTGGTCCGAGCCTTCCGCCTCTGGCCTGGATCGCGGGACGGTCGCAGGAGGGCCGACGCCGGCTTTCCCACGCCGCCTCGGCCCTTGGCCTCCTGCTGATCGCCTGCGGCCTCGTCGCGATCCGGCATGACACCAGCTTTCCCGGCGCCTGGGCCTTGCTGCCGGTCGTCGGGACCGTCCTCATCATCGCCGCCGGCCCGGAGGCCTGGATCAACCGCCAGATCCTTTCGCACCGGATTGTCGTCTGGTTCGGCCTGATCAGCTTTCCGCTCTATCTCTGGCACTGGCCGCTCCTCTCCTTCAGCCAGATTGTCAACGCTGAACCCCAGCCGTGGGAAATCCGGGTCATCCTCGTCCTAGTCGCCGTGCTGCTGGCGTGGCTCACGCAGCGGTTCGTCGAAACGCCGATCCGGTTTTCCCCGCGGTCCGGCGGGATGAAGGTGGCGGTCCTGTGCCTGTCCATGCTTGGCATTGGCCTTGTCGGACTGGCGATCAGCCGGACGGATTTCTCGGCGACCCACAGGATGGAAACCGTCGCCATCGCCAGGCCGGAATATGCGTTCGGGTCGTCGCTGGCCTGGTATCAGGGCAAGGAGGAATGGCTGTTTCTCGGCAACGCCCACAACGAGTCCGTGGCCAAGCTCAAGCTCGCCAAGCTGCCCGACGAAGCCGTCGTATCCGGCATCCGCGACGCCGTTGCCCGCGTGGCCGATGCCGCAACCCGGTCCGGGGTCAGGCTCGCGATGCTGGTCGGGCCAAACAAGGAGAGCATCTATCCCGAGTTCCTCCCCGACGCCCTCATGCCGTCGCCGACACGCTACGTCGGCACCTTCCTCGACAGCCTTCGCACCGTGCCCGGCCTCGTCCTCTACGACCCGACCGAGGACCTCCGCCGCCTGAAGACGACCGAGGGCCAGCTTTACTGGCGCACCGACACGCACTGGAACGGCAAGGGCGCCTACCTCGCCTTCGCCGGGATGCTCAGGGAGCTCGACCTTCCCGTGCCGGACCTCGCATTCGAAGTCGGCCAGGCCCGCCAAGGCGATATCATCGAGATCGCGGGCCTGCGAAACTTTCCGACCCTTCCCGACCGGGACTGGCAGCCGGTCTGGCCGGCCCCGCCGTCATGGCAAGCCCTGCCCTCCCGGGGTCCGTCGGAGCCGACCTTCCTGCGCGAAATCGTGCGCAACGACCGCCCCCTCTCTGACCTGACGGTCTGGGTCGTCGGGGATTCCTTCGCGCGCGCGCTCCGGCCCTATCTGAACGCCACCTTCCGCGAGGTGCACTACATCGGTCATTGGAAAACCACTCTGGCGGAGGTGCCATCCCTGCTTGAGGAAACGGAAGACCGGCCGGACCTGATCCTCATCGTCAGGGTCGAGCGGTCGTTCTAGCGGCTGCCCAATAGGGTGGGTGCCAAGTCACCACTCTCCCCGCCCGTAAGCCTCCGACACCGCGAGGTCGAGCGCGGCATGTGCCTGCGCCAGCCAGGCCGAACGCGGGCCTTATAGGTTCGTGAGCGGCCGCGCCATCAGGATCGGCACCGCCTTCCCGTCCATCGTGAGGATGCGGTCGGGATACTCCGGCAGCACCTCAGGCACCCGGGTCACGATGTCCGGCGGATCCGGGCAGTTCTTCCGGAGTTCACTGAGCAACGCCGCTGCAGCGCCAATCGCGATGGCCCCAAAGTCGTCTCGACGCGCGCCATTTCGCGATGAACGCCTGAGGCGCCATGATGCGCCTCCCCTCTCCCGCGTGGGTCGGGGCACTGCAACGACAATAGGGGTGGGGGACTCCCTACAGGGCGAAGAGTGGGGTGTCGGCAAACCTTTCCAAATTCCTAATGTCCACACGCAACCATCTGTTTCCAAACGACATTCCGATTTTGACCACTGTGGTCACGTCTCACACCCCATAGACCCGCCGCGCCGTTTCGGTCCCGATGGTGGCCTTTTCCGCCTCCGAAAGCCCCGCCAGCAGCTCCCCCGTCATCCGGATCCACTCCGGCAGCCCGGCACCAAGGTTGACCACCGGCCAGTCCCCGCCCCACAGCATCCTTTGCGGCCCGAAGGCCTCCAGAAGATGCTCCACATACGGGCGGACGAGGGGGACCGAAGCCGTCCCCGGCGCGCAGTAGGTGGTGATCCCGGACAGTTTCACGACCACGTTCGGGAAGGCCGCGATGGCGTCGATCCCGGTCTTCCAGACTTCCCAGTCGCCCCCCGCCACGTCCGGCACCCCGCAGTGATCGAGGATGAAGGGCTGGTCCGGGCAGGCCTTAAGGAGCGGAACCCCGATCGGGACCAGTTGCCGCGACAGGAAGTTCAGGTCGAACGGATACCCCGCCCGCCCGATCTTCCGCAGGTTCGCCCGGAAGGTCCCGGTCAGCGAGACCTCGTCCGGCACCACATGCAGGATCCGGCGGAACCCGACGACCTTCAGCCCCTTGGCCTCTTCCAGCCAGGCGTCAAACCCGGCATCGAACTCCGGCCGGATGCTGGCGATCTGCCCCAGCATCACCACCCCGCCCACCGCGGTGCCGACCATCCCGGCGACCATCCGCGCCTCGGCCTGGTAGTCGGAATCGTCGACCCCGGTCTCCATGAAGATCGTCGCGCGGACCCCGGTCCCGGCGACCAGCCCGGCATAGTCTTGCCTGGTGAAGTCCCCGGCAAGGATTGGGAACTCCCCGGTCCAGGCATAGCCGATCCGGTCGCGCAGGATGAGATGCTGGTGGGTGTCGATCAAATCCATCTTCGTCTCCTCACGCGTTGTTCAAAAGGAAATCCGGCGCGACCGACCCGTCGCGGACAAGCCTGCCGTTGGGGAGGTCGTTCTCTTCCAGCTTCGCGACGATCTCTGCCTCCGTCAGCCTATAGCCGGTCCACCGCCCGCGGAGCCGCTCGCGGAGGACGGGTTCGGGCACGTCGACCCGGACCGTGATGTCGAACATCGGCCGCAGCCGGTCCCAGGGAGACTGGTCGAGGAGGAGCCAGTTTCCCTCGACCACGATCACCGGGACGCGTGCCGGGATCAGCCTTGCCCCCGCCCGGGCGATCTCGATCGAGCGATCAAAGACCGGCACCGCCACCTCGGCCTCGTCCCGCGCCCGCAGCCGGCGAAGGGTGTGGAAGAGCCCGCCCACGTCGAAGGTCTGTGGCGCGCCTTTCCGGGGGCGCAGACCGGCGGGGACGAGGTAGAGGTCGTCATAGTGATAGCCGTCCATCGGCAGCACCTCGGCCAGCCCCGGGGTGCGGCTATTCAAAAGGTGAACAAGGCGTTCGGCCAGCGTCGACTTCCCCGACCCCGGCGGACCTGCCAGCGCAAGGATGGTCCGGTCAGCCCCGCCCGCCGCCCGCGCGGCGCAAAGGCTGGCCAGCGCCTCCAGATCCGTGACTTCTGTTGCCATCACCCGCCCCACCCCGCTGCCGCCGAGGATGACCAGAGGTCCGCCCATTCTGCAAGCAAAGCCAGCATCCTGACAGCAATCTCAACGGCCCGGGCTGCGGACCCTGAAGAACCCCGCTTCCGCGCCCGGCAGGGTGTGGCTATGGTTCCCCCGGCGGCAGGAACGGAGACCCCCATGCAAACCATGCTCGGCGTGATCGGCGGATCGGGGGTCTACCAGATCGACGGCCTGGAAGGGGCAACCTGGGTCAAGGTCAAGACGCCCTGGGGCAAGCCGTCGGACGAGCTTCTGGTCGGTCGCCTTGGTGGCGTGCCGGTGGCCTTCCTGCCGCGTCACGGGCGGGGGCATGTCCATGACCCGGCAACCGTCCCCTACCGCGCCAACATCGACGCGCTGAAGCGGCTGGGCTGCACCGATGTGGTCGCCGTCTCTGCCGTCGGATCGCTGCGCGAGGACTTCGCGCCGGGGGATTTCGTGATCGTCGATCAGTACATCGACCGCACCACCCAGCGCCCGCCGAGCTTCTTCGGCCCCGGTTGCGTCGCCCATGTCAGCCTTGCCGACCCGACCTGCCCGCGCCTCGGGACTGCCTGCGCCGAGGCCGGGCGGGCGCAGGGTCTGACCGTCCACACCGGGGCCACCTATCTTTCGATGGAGGGGCCGCAGTTTTCCACCCGCGCCGAAAGCAGGCTTTACCAAAGCTGGGGTGCGGACGTGATCGGGATGACCGGCCTTTCCGAAGCACGCCTCGCCCGCGAGGCCGAGCTTTGCTATGCCTCCGTCGCGATGGTCACGGATTACGACTGCTGGCACGAAGGGCACGGGGCGGTGGATGTCGCCCAGGTGATCGCGGTGGTGCATGCCAACGCGGACGCCGCGCGGGGGCTGGTGGCGCGGCTGCCTGCCCTTCTTGGCCCCGACCGCGCGCCCTGCCCCCATGGCTGCGATCGGGCGCTGACCCATGCCCTGATGACCGCCCCGGACAAGCGCGACTCCGAGGTCCTTGCCCGGCTGGACGCGGTCGCCGGACGCGTCCTCTAAATCCGAACGGATGCCAACCCACACCGCCTGCAACCCATTGACCGGACCCTGCACATGACCCCGAAGAAGACCGTCAAGGACTATATCCGCACCATCGTCGACTTCCCGCACGAAGGGATCTTCTTTCGCGACGTGACCACCCTTTTCGCCGATCCGCGCGGGTTCCGGATGTGCGTCGACCAGCTTCTGGCCCCCTATGCCGGGATGCGGATCGACAAGGTCGTGGGACTGGAGGCGCGGGGGTTCATCCTGGGCGGGGCAGTCGCGCACCAGCTTTCGACCGGCTTTGTCCCGATCCGCAAGAAGGGCAAGCTGCCGGGGCAGACGATCAGTCAGGCCTATACGCTGGAATACGGCGAGGCGGTGGTCGAGGTGCATGACGACGCGATGCAGGCGGGCGAGAAGGTGCTTCTGGTCGATGACCTTCTGGCCACCGGCGGCACCGCCGAGGCGGGGATCAAGCTGATCGAACGCCTTGGGGCCGAGGTCGTGGGATGCGCCTTCGTGGTCGACTTGCCCGACCTTGGCGGCCGCCGGAAGCTTGAGGCGATGGGGATGGATGTCCATGCCCTGTGCGCTTTCGAGGGGCTGTGAGGCAGGGCGCCGGGGCCTTCGCAGGGCCTGGAGCGATTTCTTCGAAGAAATTGCCAGGTCGGGCGGTGAGGGCCGCTTCAGTTAACCTTGTTGAAGGGAATCATATGTAGACCTGTTCCTGTCGGGCCTACCCAGCCCGGCCGCGCCGCTACCCACGGCGTGACCCACACACCCCCCAAAGCACCCCGCTGCAGGTTTCCTGCGGCGGGGTAACCTTTTCGGGGCATCAGCTTCGTTCGGGCTGGTTCACGAAGATCAGGACCGCAAGCATCGAGAGATAGAAGCGGAAGGCGGCGTCCTGCCCGTTCCAGACCTCGGACTGCCACATCAGGAACCATTCGCCGCCCACGACCATGAAACCCACGAACCAGACGAGGAAACCCATCGTCGCCCCGGCGATGACAAAGTCCTTCGCGGCATCGAAGTCGGCAGGAATGCTGTCCCTTGCGGCCCACATCCGGAAGGCCCCGATCAGGAGCAGAAGGCAGGTCAGCCCCTCACCCGCGATAATGACCCAGTAGCCGATGGTCCAGAGCGTGGGCGACGTGATGGCCCGGTACATCGCCACGTTGTCAGGGAAGGTCGTGTCCATGCTGAGAACATGCTGCACGAACTGGTAGTTCGAGTTGTAATCGGTGATGTTGTTGAAGGTCACCAGAAAGGCGAAGGCCGCAAGGGACAACACCATGATGATCTTTGCCGCACGCGAAACGGTCATAGCCACTCCTCTTGCTGCCGATGCTGCCAGAGGGGACGCCGAGTGAACCCGTCCTGTCAAGCCCGGCGGCCCCTGATCAGGCCAGGACCGCGCCGGGGTTCATGATGCCGTGGGGATCGAGGGCCGCCTTGATCGCCCGCATCGCCTGAAGCTTGCCCGGATCGCCATAACGCGCAAGGTCCGCCACCTTCAGCCGCCCGACCCCATGCTCTGCCGCGACGGACCCGCCGCGCGCGTGCACCATGTCATGCACCACTTCCTTCACCCGGTCGCGCACCGCGTCATGGTCGCGCCGCGACGCGCCCTGCACCGGAAAGACGTTCCAGTGGAGGTTGCCGTCCCCGAGATGCCCGAAGCAGTTGATCCGGAAGTCGCCCAGCGGGCGCAGCGCGGCCGGAGCCTCGGCGATGAAGCCCGGGATTTCGGACAGGGGAAGCGAGATGTCGTGGCTGGAGACCGCGCCGATCCTGCGATTCGCCTCGGGGATCGTCTCGCGCAGGTGCCAGAGGCTGGCGGCCTGTGCTTCGGAGGTCGCGATCACCCCGTCGGCCACCAGCCCTGCCTCGGCGCCCTCGGCATAAAGAGCGGCCATGGCGGGTTCCGGGTCGATCGCGGCGGGAAGGCCAAGCTCGACCAGCACCTGCCATTCGGGAACCGGGTTCAGGGGCGGTCTGAGGTCGGGCATCGTTTCGGCAAGGAAGTCAAAGCCCATCCGGTGGATCAGCTCGAAGGTCGAGACCATGCCGCCCAGCCGCGCCTGTGCCAGGGACAGAAGGTCGAGTGCCGCCGCGGGCGATGGCACCGCAAGCATGGCGACGACCGAGGCCGCCGGGATCGGGAAGAGCCGCAGGCTGGCGGCGGTGATGACCCCGAGCGTCCCTTCGGACCCGATCAGAAGGTGCCGCAGGTCATAGCCCGCGTTGTCCTTCCTGAGCCGCTTCAGGCCGTTGAAGATGCTGCCGTCGGGCAGGACCGCCTCGATCCCGAGGCAAAGGTCGCGGGCGTTGCCATAGCGGAGGACTGCCGTCCCGCCGGCATTGGCGGCCAGGTTGCCACCGATCCGGCAACTGCCTTCCGAGGCCAGCGACAGCGGGAAGATCCGCCCGATCCGTGCGGCCTCGGCCTGGACGTCGGCAAGGATCATCCCGGCCTCGACGACCAGCGCATACTCGGCCGGGTAAGCGCCGCGCAGGGCCGTCATCCGTTCGAGGGACAGAAGCAGGGGCGCGGGACCATCGGGCATGATCTGCCCGCCGACCAGCCCGGTGCCGCCCCCCCAGGGCACCACGCCGACCCGCGCGGCCGCACAGACCCGGATGACCTTGGCCACCTCGGCAGTGCTGCGGGGCAAGGCAAGCGCGCCCGCCCGGCCCTGCCAGCGACCGCGCGGCTCGGTCAGGTGGAGGGCGTCTGGGGGGACCAGCGTGCCGTCGGGCAGGTCTTGGCGCAGCGTTGCGAGAAAGGCGTCATCGCAGGGGTTCAGCATTCCATGCTCCTTCCCCGCCTTGGTAGCGCCCCCGCACCCGGCGCGCCAGTCAGTCGAGGAAAGCCGGCTCCAGCACCAGCACGGTCGGGGTCCCGGGCAGGTCGTCCAGAGACATGGAGATCTGCGCGCCCCCCGTCTCGACCACCGAGAACTCGGCCGACATCTCGGTCAGAAAGGCCTGGAGCGACGCCTCGGAAAACCAGTGCATCGGGATGACGACCGACGAGCGCAGGCGTTTCACCACGCCCGCCATGTCTGCCGTACGCAAGGTGAAGCCGCCGTCAACCGGCACCATCAGCACGTCCACCCGGCCGATCGCCGCATATTGGGCGTCCGAGGGGATTTGGTGCAGGTGGCCGAGGTGGCCGATGCAAAGGCCGGCCGCCTCGAAGATGAAGATCGAGTTGCCGTTCGCCCGGGCACCCTCACCGAAGGGGCCGCGCGTGTCGGTGGTGACGTTGCGGACCAGCATCGACCCGAGGTCGAGCCGGTGGTCGGCGGGCGTCGCGCCCTCACCCCAGCCTTTCAGGACATGGGGGATGCGGGGATCGGGATTCGCCGTCCAGTGGGTGGAATGGGCGTTGTTCATCGTGACCACGTCAGGAACGACGTCCTGCGTGCCGATGTAGCCGGTGTAGTCGGTCACCGCGACGGTGCCGTCCGGGGTGACGATGGCGAAGCTTGCATGGTCGATGTAGCGGATGAGGACCGAGTCCGGTTCCAGCCCCTCTTCCAGCGCCACGGGGACCACCTGCGGCCTGTCCGACGCAAGGGCGATGCAATGTGAGGGAATCCGGTCTTGCGCGAAGGCCGGCATGGCAACGACAGAAAGGGCAATGGCAAGGCGCATCGGGTCACCTCCTGGTTGCCGGAAGGGTAACGCGGATTTCCCCGACGTCAGCCGTTGCACGGATCACGGATGCGCGAGCGCGACCCGTCGCGGCCTTTGCACCTGGCGATCCCGCCCGACAAAGGGGAACTTGACGGGGTCAGCCCACGTCGGTCTTGCCGCGCCGGTCGCCGCGCAGGTTGGCGTATAGAACGTGGTTCCGCCAGCGCCCGTTGATCTGAAGGTAGCTTTGCGCAACACCTTCATACTTGAAGCCGCATTTCTCCAGGACCCCGCGCGAGGCGGCGTTTTCGGGCAGGCAGGCGGCCTCCATCCGGGAGAGGTCCATGCGGGTGAAGGCGTGGTGGGTGAGGGAAAGGATCGCCTCGCGCATGTAGCCCTGCCGGGCGAAGGGCTGGCCGATCCAGTAGCCCAGCGTGCCCGCCTGTGCCGGACCCCGGCGGATGTTGTCGAGCGTGAGCGCGCCGAGGAGTTGCTGATCCTCACGCCGGATCAGCAGCATCGGCAGCGCGGTACCCTGAGCTTCGGCCCGCTGCGCCCAGTAGACGCGGTTGGTGAAAGATCGACGTGTCAGGTGGTCATTGGCCCAGACCGGCTCCCACTTGGCGAGGAATTCGGCAGAGGCCTCGCGGAGTTCGGACCACTGGCGCCAGTCGGCATGTTCGGGCAGCCGCAGCGTCAGCCGCTCGGTCTCCACCCGTACCCGGCGTTTCAGCCCGAGCATCAGTGTCCGAGCCCGTGACGGATCTCCTCGATCCCCGGCGCTGCGGCCACGGGCCCGTAGATCGCCAGTGCGGCGCGGGCCTGGGTCAACCCGTGGGCATAGGCGCGCAAGCCAGCGGTATCGACGGCGTCGATCTTGGCCACGGCCTCGGACACGGCGGGAATCCGGCCCCAGATTGATAGGAGGCGCGCATTCCGCTCAGCCCGCGACGAGGGGCTTTCCAGCCCCATCAGAAGACCGGCCCGGAGCTGCGCGCGCGCCCGGGCCACCTCGGCCTCGGTCATGTCATCGGCGGCGCGCTTCAACTCGGTCAGCGTCAGCGCCGTCAGTTCGCCGATCTCTTCCGCCGAGGTGCCGGCATAGATCGTCACATGACCGGTGTCCTCATAGGCAGAGGACTGGGCGTAGATCGAATAGCAGAGCCCCCGATCCTCGCGGATCTTCTGGAAAAGGCGGCTGGACATGCCGCCGCCCATCGCGGTGGCATAGACCTGGGCGGTATAGACCGCATCGTCGCGGTAGCCGGGTCCTTCGAAGGAAAGGGTGAAGTGGACCTGTTCCAGATCCTTCACCTCGCGGCGTTCGCCGCCGACAAAATGGGCGGCCTCGGCGGCGGGCCGGCCACGCGGCTTCAGCCCGCCGAAGATCCGCTCGGCTGCAGCGACGATGGCGTCATGGTCAACGCCACCCGCCGCCGACAGGATCATCTGGTCCGGGCCGTAATGCGTTCCGGTGAAATCCTCGAAATCTGCCTTGCGGAACGCGGCGACCCGTTCCTCAGGCCCGAGGATCGTGCGGCCGAAGGACTGGTTCGGGTAGCTCACCTCATGCAGCCAGTCGAAGATGATGTCGTCGGGCGTATCCAGCGCCTGACCGATTTCCTGCAGGATCACATGCCGTTCGGTCTCGATATCCGCCTTGCGGAACACAGGGTTCAGCACGATGTCAGCGATCACGTCCAGCGCCATGACCACATCCTGGCTGAGGACGCGGGCATAGTAGGCGGTCATCTCGCGGCTGGTGTAGGCGTTGATGTAGCCGCCGACATCCTCGATCTCTTCGGCGATCCGCAGGGCGGACCGGCGCCGGGTGCCCTTGAAAGCCATATGTTCAAGGAAATGCGCGATGCCGTTCTGTGCCGGCGTCTCGTGCCGCCCCCCGGCCTCGACCCACAGGCCGACGCTGGCCGATTGCAGGCCGGGCATGTTCTCGGTCACGATGCGAAAGCCGTTCGGCAGGGTGTGAAGCCGTTCGGTCCCAGCCCCGTTCATTGCACGATCCTTTCGCGGACCAGGGCCTGCAAGGCGGCAAGATCGTTCGGCACGCGGGTCATGCGCTCGGGCCGGTCGAAGAGGTCTGCCATATGGGGCGGCAGGCCCGGACGGATGCCGGTCGCGCGTTCCACCGCATCGGGGAACTTCGCTGGATGCGCGGTGGCGACGGTGACCATCGGGGCACCTCCGACATGCTCTTCAGCCACTTTCACGCCGACGGCGGAATGCGGACACAGAAGCTCACCGGTCGTCTTCCAATGGCGCGCGATGACGGCCAGCGTCTCATCCTCATCACAGCGGCCCGAGGCGAAGGTCGCCCGAAGGCTTTCGATGGCCCCCTGGCTGATGCGGAAGCCGCCGGTCTTCATCTCGGCCATCAGCTGCGCAATGGCAGCGCCGTCGCGGCCATAGGCATCGAAGAGCGCGCGTTCGAAGTTCGACGAGACCTGGATGTCCATCGACGGGCTGATCGAAGGGCGAACCCCGTTCGTCCGATAGTCGCCCGACCGCAGCGCGCGGTCGAGGATGTCGTTCTGGTTCGTCGCAATGACCAGCTTGTCGATCGGCAGGCCCATGCGCTTGGCGATGTAGCCCGCGAAAATGTCTCCGAAGTTGCCGGTCGGCACGGTGAAGCTGACGGCACGGTGCGGCGCGCCAAGGGCGGTTGCAGCGTAGAAGTAGTAAACCACCTGCGCCAGCACACGGGCCCAGTTGATGCTGTTCACCCCCGCCAGCCGGACGCCATCGCGGAAGGCGAAGTCATTGAACATGTCCTTCACGCGGGCCTGCGCGTCGTCGAAGTCACCGTCGATGGCCAGGGCGTGGCAGTTCGCTTCCGACGGCGTCGTCATCTGGCGGCGCTGCACGTCCGACACGCGGCCATGCGGGAAAAGGATGAACACATCCACGTTGGCAAGGCCCCGGAACGCCTCCATCGCGGCTGAGCCGGTATCGCCCGAGGTGGCGCCGACGATCGTGATCCGCTCACCGGTGCGGGCAAGGGCAGCCTGCATCATCTGCCCGATGAGCTGCATGGCGAAGTCCTTGAATGCCAGCGTCGGGCCGTGGAAGAGCTCCAGGAGGAAATGGTTGGCGCCAAGCTGCACCATGGGGGCGCGGGCGGCGTGGTGAAAGCCCTCGTAGGCCTTGGCGATCAGGCCCCGGAATTCGTCATCCCCGAAGAAGCCGCCCAGATAGGGGCGCATTACCCGGAAGGCGACCTCTTCGTACGGCGCACCGGCCAGTGCGGCGATCTCGGCATGGGACAGGGCCGGTACGGTTTCCGGTACATAAAGCCCGCCGTCGCGCGCAAGCCCGGTCATCATCGCTTCGCCGAAGCCCAGAATGGGCGCGGAGCCGCGGGTCGAGATGTAGTTCATCATGTCGCCTTCAGACTGTCCGGCTTCTGATACGCCAGAGAAGAAAGACTGTCATCCCCGCCCATGCCACGGCGAGCGAAAACCACGTGACGGCGTACTGCCAGTGGTCGTTGCGAAACCCGGCGGTGGTGACCGGGCGGGCCACGATCCCATCGCCGGTGTCGCTCGCCGCGATGATGAGCACGGGTTCGGTCTTCAGAAGGGCCGCGATACCGGCCACGTCGCGGCCGTACCAGATCGCCCTTGTGGCGTCGTACCCGGGGGTGGATGAGGTCACATCGTCGGGCCAGTTGAGGTTGCCGGTGACCGGAACCGCGCGCGGGGGGCGGGGGGTGGTCTTTTCGATCTCCGGCACGAAGCCGCGGTCGATCAGGATCCGGCGGCCCTCGGCCGTTTCATATGCGGCGATGACCAGAAAGCCGGGCCCCGCCTCGCGGGTCGAGGTGAGGACATGCGCTTCCTCACCGGTGAAGCTGCCCGTGACGGTAACCGCGCGGTAGCGGTCCGTGGCAGCATCAGGCGCCGGCGGCAGCGGGATCGGTTCGGCCGCAATCATCGCCTCGGCCCCCGCGATGATGCCTTCCTTCCACTCCAGCCGCTGAAGTTGCCACACGCCCAGACCCACCAGGGTGCCGGTGCCGGCGATCCCCAGGATCAGCGCAAGGATCAACTGACGAAGCATCCATCCCCCGCAAAATGCCAGCGCAGGCCCGAAGGCCCGCGCTGGTTTACTTGAAACGGCGTCGGGCCTAGCCGCGACCCCAGACGTAGATCACGGCGAAGAGGAACAGCCAGACCACGTCGACGAAGTGCCAGTACCAGGCGGCGGCCTCGAAACCCACGTGTTTTTCCGGGCTGAAGTGACCCTTGTAGACGCGGATCAGGCAGACGGTCAGGAAGATCGTCCCCACGATGACGTGGAAGCCATGGAAGCCGGTCGCCATGAAGAAGCTCGCGCCGTAGATGTTCCCGGCAAAGCCGAAGGCGGCGTGGCTGTATTCATAGGCCTGCATGAACGTGAACACGACGCCCAGGGCGATGGCCAAGATGAGGCCGTTCTTGAGGTCCTTGCGGTTGTTCTCATGCACGAGGGCGTGGTGCGCCCAGGTGGCGGCGCAGCCGGAGAGAAGCAGGATAAGCGTGTTGATCAGCGGCAGATGCCAGGGGTCGAAGGTCTCGATCCCGGCGGGCGGCCAGGGGCCGTCGACGGCGGGCGACAGGCCGTCGGGGTGCATCGGATACATGCGATGCTTGAAGAAGGTCCAGAACCAGGCCACGAAGAACATGACCTCGGACATGATGAAGAGGATGAAGCCGTATTTCAGGCCCAGCCGGACGACAGGCGTGTGGTCGCCCGCATGGCTTTCCTGCACCACCTCGGCCCACCAGGCGAACATCACGTAAAGGACACCGGCAAGGCCGATCAGCCCCAGCCAGGGGCCCGACCCGTGCATCCAGAGAACCGAGCCGAAGAGCATCACGAAAGCGGCGACGGCGGCCAAGAGCGGCCAGATCGACGGCGGAAGGACGTGGTAGTCGTGGTTCTTTGCGTGGGCCATGGCTGGCGGTTCCCTCGTGTTCTTTATCGGTCAGTTCAATGCGGCGTCGTTGCGCGCATCGGATGGGGCCAGTGCCGCCTGCTCTTCGGGCAGGGGCGTTTCGTGGAAAGTGTAGCTGAGGACGATCTCTTGCACAAACGTCCCGTCCGGATCGTCGACGATGGCAGGGTCGACGAAGAAGCTTACCGGCATCTGCACCGTCTCACCCGGTTGCAGGACCTGCTCCTGGAAGCAGAAGCACTCGATCTTCGTGAAGTAACCGCCAGCGGCATAGGGATAGACGTTGAAGCTCGCTGTTCCGGCAACGGGACGGTTCGTCGGATTATGCGCCTCGTAGAAGGCCAGCCCGGTCTCGCCGATCCGGATGGTCATCGAGTGTTCGACAGGCCGGAATTCCCATGGCATCCCCTGTTCCAGCGATGCGTCGAAGCGGACCTTCATCGTGCGGTCGAGGACGGTGTCGGCCCCCTGGTCAGCGACGGCGGTCGTCCCGCCAAAGCCGGTGACCCGGCAGAACCAGTCGTAGAAGGGCGGAATGATCACTACCGTAGTGAAAACCAGCGTCACCACCAGCGACAGAAGCTTCACAAGCGTCCGGTTCGGACCGGTAAGTCGCGGAAAGATCATGCTCCCTCTCCCTTCGGCACGGCCTCGGGCTGGACCACATGGTCATAGCCCTGCATCGGATCACCGCGCTGGATCTTCACCACGGTCAGCGCGAAGACGAGAACCACAAAGCCAACCAGCGTCAGTCCGAGGCCGACGTTGCGGCCGAACCTGCGCCTGTGCAGTTCATGGTCGGGACGGAAGCTCATCACCAGCCCCCCAGTCCATAGGGCTTCAGTGCGGCCTCGACCAGAAAGGCCGCGAAATGCAGGAAAAGGTAGAGAAGCGAGAAGCGGAAGAAGGCTTTCTCGACGGCATACTTGTCAGCCTCGGCCATCGCTTCGTCCCGCCGCCAGATGCGCACGGCACCGACCATGAACCAGCCATTGAGCACTAGGGCGACCGCGAGCGTCAGCGGCCCGCCGATTGATGTAAGCGCCGCCCCCAGTGCCACCGGCACCAAGAGGGCCGTGTAGACCAGGATATGCACTCGCGTGGCCTTGCGCCCGTGGGTCACCGTCAGCATCGGCACGCCTGCTGTGTGGTAGTCTTCCTTCATGAAGAGCGCCAGCGCCCAGAAATGCGGAGGCGTCCACATAAAGATCAGCGCGAACATCAGCACTGCCTCAAGGCTGACCGATCCGGTCGCCGCCACCCATCCGATCATGGGCGGGAAAGCCCCGGCGGCACCGCCGATCACGATGTTCTGGGGCGTAAGGCGCTTCAGCCAGATCGAATAGACGACCGCGTAGAAGAAGATCGTGAAGGCCAGAAGCGCGGCCGCCATCAGGTTCGTGGCCAGCGCCAGCATCACCACGCTGATCCCGGACAGCGCCAGCCCGATCGCCAGCGCCTCGCCCGCTTCAACCCGCCCCGAGGGCACCGGGCGCCGCGCGGTCCGTTTCATCACTGCGTCGATGTCGGCGTCCCACCACATGTTCAGCGCACCCGAGGCCCCGGCCCCAAGCGCGATGAACAGGATCGCGGCAAAGCCTTCCACCGGATGCAACCCGACCGGCGCAACGAGCAGCCCGACCAGCGCGGTGAACACGACAAGCGACATGACCCGCGGCTTCAGAAGCAGCACATAGTCGCCAAAGCCGGCCTCACGCGGGGCGTCTTCAGTCCTCTGGTAGGCGCTGATGTCACTCATGTCCGTTCCAGTCCGCCAGAAAGGCCCGGCTTCCGGGCCCCGGTCAGGTGTCTTCGCTCAGTCACGGCCTTCAGTCGTTGGACGCCACCTGAACCGCAGCCGACAGGTCAGCCTGCGAAAGCTGATACTCGCCCTGCTTGGCCCCCTCCAGCCATTCGGCGTAGGCGGCCTCCGAGACGACCTTGACCGTGATCGGCATGTAAGCGTGCATCTGCCCGCAAAGTTCCGAACACTGGCCGAAGTAGATGCCTTCCTTGTCGGCCTCGAACCAGAGCGCGGCAAGCCGGCCCGGAACACCGTCCTGCATGACGCCGAAGGCAGGCACCTTCCACGAGTGGATCACGTCTGCCGCCGTCACCTGGACGACGATGGTTTTGCCCACCGGCACCACGACCGCGGTATCCGTGGCAAGCAGGAACTGGTCCTTTGTGTAGCCCGCCTCAACCAGCTGGGCCTCGACCTCGGGCGTCAGCATGTTGTTTCCACCGGAGGAGGGCGAGCCGATCATGTAGCTGTCGAAGGCCACACCCTCGTCGACGTATTCGTAGTTCCAGTACCACTGATATCCCGTGGCCTTGATCGTCACGTCACCGACCGGAATGGTCTGCTCATAGCGCAGGATCGGCAGCGAGAAGGCACCGATCACCACCAGAATGACAACCGGGATCAGGGTCCATGCCACTTCAAGCGGCGAGTTGTGCGTGAACCGCGCTGGAACCGGGTTGGACTTCCGGTTGTAGCGCACCATTACGTAGATCAGAAGCGCGGTCACGAAGATCACGATCGCCGTGATGATGTACAGGATGAAGCCGTCCAGCCACTGCAGTTCTTCCGCGATGCTGGTCGCTGCAGGCTGGAACCCCATGGCACCCTGAACGGGCTGCCCAATGATCTCAAGGGCTTGCTGGGCCAGGGCTGACCCTGCGGTCAGGCTGGATGCTGCTGCCGCACTGAAACCGGTCATCACAGTCGAAAGGCGCATGTTTCGTTCCCGTTCGTGTCGCGGCCTGTCACCGCCGTTTTTCTCGGGTCCCGCTTTGTCACAGAATCCCGTCGTCGCGTGCCGCGTTAAAACCATATCCGTCCATCCGCGACAAGCGAAACCGTTGCGACATGTCAGCGCCCCCGGGGCATCCCGTCTTTTCGTTACGTGGCTGCGGCCCTGGCCGGAGGCGGAACTCCGTTAACGCCTTGACCCCGGGACGCGGCTTGCCCATGTCTTGGTTTCCAGCCCGCGAGGATCCCATGACCGACGGCCCCTTCCGCCCCTTCGAGACGCATCTGGACGAGGCGGCGGCGCTTGCGACCTTGCGCGCGGCCACTGAAGGCGCCGATGACGGCGAACTCTTCCTGGAACGCCGCCGGGCCGAGAACATCGTTCTGGACGACGGCCGCATCCGGCAGGCCACCTACGACGCAAGTCAGGGCTTCGGCCTTCGCGCCGTGCGGGGCGAGGTCGCGGGTTACGCCCATTCGACCGAGATCACCGAAACCGCGCTGCGCCGCGCCTCCCAGACTGCGCGCCTTGCGGTGGGTGCCGGCGGCGGCACGCTTGCCCCGCGCCCGCGCGGCACGAATACCCGCCTTTACCGTCCCGACGATCCGATGGCCGACGCCGCCTTTCCGGTGAAGATCGATCTCTTGCGCGAGATCGACGCCTATGCTCGCGGGCTGGACCCGCGCGTGGTGCAGGTCTCGGCCACCCTTGGGGCCAGCCTGCAGGAGGTCGAAATCCTGCGCCCCGATGGCCAGCGCCTGTCAGATGTCCGCCCGATGGCCCGGATCAACATCAGCGTGATGGTGGAAGAGGGTGGCCGGCGGGAACAGGGTGGAACCGGCCAGGGTGGGCGGCACGGGCTGGCGCAGCTCATGGCACCCGAGAGCTGGAAACCGATGGTCGCAGAGGCGCTGCGGATCGCGCAGGTGAACCTTGGCGCGGTCGAGGCCCCAGCCGGAGGAATGGACGTGGTCCTCGGCCCCGGCTGGCCCGGTATCCTGTTGCACGAAGCAATTGGCCATGGGCTGGAGGGTGACTTCAACCGCAAGGAAACCTCGGCCTTTGCCGGGCTGATGGGGAAACAGATCGCCTCAAAGGGTGTGACTGTCCTTGATGACGGGACAATCCCCGACCGTCGCGGGTCGATCTCGATCGACGACGAAGGCACGCCGTCCGGCAAGAATGTCCTGATCGAAGACGGGGTGCTGGTGGGCTACATGCATGACCGTCAGAACGCCCGGCTGATGGGCGTCACCCCCACCGGGAACGGGCGGCGCGAAAGCTTTGCCCATATCCCGATGCCGCGTATGACCAACACCTACATGCTGGCGGGTAAGGACGACCCGGCGGGGATCGTCGCAAGCCTAAAGGACGGGATCTACGCCGTGGGCTTCGGCGGCGGGCAGGTCGACATCACGAGCGGCAAGTTCGTCTTCTCCTGCACCGAGGCCTACCGGGTGAAGAACGGTGTGATCGGGGCGGCCGTGAAGGGCGCGACCCTGATCGGCGACGGCGCGACGGCGCTGAAGGGCATCCGCGCCATCGGCAGCGACCTGAAG
This sequence comes from Tabrizicola sp. T46, assembly GCF_057219895.1. Classification (NCBI taxonomy): domain Bacteria; kingdom Pseudomonadati; phylum Pseudomonadota; class Alphaproteobacteria; order Rhodobacterales; family Paracoccaceae; genus Tabrizicola; species Tabrizicola sp. T46. The sequence goes on along the minus strand of NZ_JBXVVV010000002.1, from coordinate 754,882 downwards.
CTTGACCCCGGGATCGGCAACTGCGGCAAGGCCGGCCAATGGGTGCCGGTGGGCGTGGGGCAGCCGACCCTTCTCATCAGCGGTCTGACCGTCGGGGGTGCCGCGGCCTGACCCGCGCCGCTTCAGGCGTTCACGTCGATGACGACACGGCCCTGCACCTTGCCCGCAAGGATCTCGGCCCCAAGGCGGGGAAGGTCGGCGAGCGTTGCCGACACTATCATTTGTTCCAGCCGCGCAAGGGGAAGATCGCGAGTCAGCCGGTCCCAGGCCAGCCGGCGGCGGTCGTAGGGCTGCAGCACGGAATCGATGCCCAGAAGGTTCACGCCGCGCAAAAGGAACGGAATGACGGTGGCCGGCAACGCGGACCCTCCGGCAAGGCCCACGGCTGCGACCGAGGCGCCGTATTTCATCTGCCCCAGCACGCGGGCCAGCATGGCCCCGCCCACGGCGTCGACACATCCGGCCCAGGTTTCCGATTCCAGCGGGCGCTTGACTGTCTCGGCCAGTTCGGCGCGCGGCACGATCCGGCTCGCCCCAAGGTCGCGCAGATAGCCTTCCGTCTCGGGCCGCCCCGTGACAGCGGCAACCTCATGACCGATGGCAGCCAGCAGCGCAACAGCGACCGACCCGACGCCGCCCGCCGCCCCCGTGACCAGCACCGGCCCCTGCCCCACCGCAAGCCCATGCGCTTCAAGCGCAAGGATCGCCAGCATCGAGGTCAGTCCCGCCGTACCGATGGCCATGGCCTGCCGCGTTGTCAGCCCGGCGGGCAGCGGCACCAGCCAGTCCCCTTCGACCCGCGCCTTCTGCGCATAACCGCCCCAGCGCACCTCGCCCACCCGCCAGCCGGTCAGGATCACCTTGTCCCCGGGCGCGTAGCGGGGGTCATCCGATGTCTCGACCGTCCCGGCAAAGTCGATCCCCGGCACATGGGGCCAGGTCCGGACAAGCCCGCCACCGGACCCAAGGCAGAGACCGTCCTTGTAATTCACGGTGGAGTACTCGACTGCGACCGTCACGTTCCCGGGTGGCAGCGCTGCCTCATCCAGACTCTGCACAGCAGCCGAAGTCTTGCCTTCGGCATCCTTGTCGACGACCAGCGCCCTGAAAGTCATGTCGTGATTCCCCCCACCTTGCGGACCCGCAGCCTTGGCGGCCCCGCCCGAAAGATCAAGGTCTGCCGGGTCACGCACGACGGCATTCGGCCCTGACCTGATGTCACCGGCACGCTGCGTAGGGGAAATGGGGGATGGTACCGCCTCCCCGGCTCGAACGGGGGACCCCCAGATCCACAATCTGGTGCTCTAACCAACTGAGCTAAGGCGGCACTCGGAGGCGATTTAGCCCCGGCTCCGGCGGATTGCAAGCAGGATCGGCCCCCCGGGTGTGGCGAATGCGGCTTGCGCGGCAGGAACCGACAGGCTACGCCCGAACCACGAAGCCGGAGGCCGCCATGGGCATCGACAAGCAAAGCGACATCGCCGCCAACCTGCAGATCGGGCCGACCGACATTGGCATGGTCCGCATCTACATCGAGGCCGAGGGTGGCATCGAGCTTCCGCTCGACTTCGACCCCGAAGAGGCCGAGGAGATCGCCGAAGAGCTTCGCGCCGCGGCAGAAGCCGCCCGCGCGATGGGCGACGGATCGAAGAAACGGCGCTGAGGCGTCAGACCAGCGCCGTCGGATCGCGCATCAACTGCAGCCGACCCGCCGCCGTCCGGGCAAAAGTCCGCAGCACGACCTTGCGCCGTGCTCCCGACAGCGGTGTTTCCGGGGCCATCCGCACCACTTCGGCATCGAAGGCGTCGGCCAGGATCAGCCCCGTGCCCTCTGGCAAGAGGTCGACCGGGAAATCCGCGTCCACCGCCCAGAAGAAGCGGTCGCACCAGTCAAGATAGCCCTGCCACTTCCGGTCCGCCCGGAAATCGGCCCGGCCCGACTTGCATTCGACCACCCAGACCTCGCCCCGCGGTCCCATCGCCATCACGTCCACCCGCAGACCCGGAGCCGGGACCAGTTCCTCGACACAGACGAAATCAAGCGCCCGAAGGCCCCTGCAGACTCCGCGCTGAAGGCGCTGGCCGGGCAGAAGCCCCGGCGGGATGTCGACCGGCATGTCCATGGCACAATCATGAACCAAAGGTGAACATCTGTCCAGCCCGGGACACCAGTCGCAATTGGAGATCGAAGTTTCGCCGAAAACTCGTGACCCCTCAGGATCCGTGTCACGCTTGCGCCGGACGAGACCAAGGCCTATCTACAAAAGTGGCGGGTGCTGCTCTTCGCGTGCGGGGCCAATTTTCCAGTGGCCGATAAGCAAGCGAACGGGGGCTGGCTCTGCCCGGATCCTGGTCCGGGTATCTGGCGCCCACCTGAGACCTCTGGCTCTCGGGAAAACCCCGGCTCTCACGGTCGCTGCGGGCCCGCCACCCGTTCGGGGCTTAGCGCCGCTTCTGCACCTTCACCGGCACCGTCACACGCACCGGCACCAGCACAGGTTCCCGCACGCCGTGGCCGCCCTTCGGACCTTCGTCATCTTCAGCCATACCCATGATGCGGATCGCGAACTGGACAGCCGAGAACACGATCCCGTTGAAGACGACCATCATCGCCGCTGCAACCCAACCGATGTCCGACCCCAGGATCAGATGCCCGATCCCGGCCACATCCCACCAGATCAGTACTGCGGTAAAGGCGACTGAAACGCCGAAACCGACAGCGATACTGCGGATGTAAAGGCGGACAAGCTCTGGCATCGGATCCTCCCGGTTGCTTCCTTTCAACGTAGGACGCGATTGCGGCAATTCAAAGCCCTAGATCTCGATGCGCGCGAATCCGTCGCGGAGCGCCGTCGACCAGGCCTCGCTCATCGCGCGGAACGCGGGATCACCGGCCTCGATCCGCCGCTTCTGGGTAACGCGCAAGGCATCTTTCTCGATCACCGCAAGGTCCAGCGGCATTCCCACCGACAGGTTCGACCGCAGGGTCGAATCCATCGACAGAAGCACCGCCTTCTGCGCATCCGCGATGCTGGTCGACGGCTTCACCACCCGATCGAGGATCGGCTTGCCATACTTGTGCTCGCCGATCTGCAGGAAGGGGGTATCCTCCGTCGCCTCGATGAAGTTGCCTTCCGGGTAGATCAGGAACAGGCGCATCCCCCCGCCCTTGCGCTGTCCGGCCACGATCATGCTGGCGCTCGCACCTTGCGCGGTCGACAGCTTGTGGTCGATCTCGGCCCGCACCTGCGCCAGCTTCTCCCCCACGATCTCGGCCACCTTCAGCATGGTCGGGGCCAGCATGATCGAACTGTCCGGCGTGGCGTCGGGATCGTCGATTGCGTCATGCAGCTGCGCGATCGTCGTCTGAGTGACTGACAGGCTGCCCGCGGTCATGATGACGATCACGCGTTCGCCCGGGTCCTCGAAGGTGAACATCTTGCGGTAGGTCGAAATGTTGTCGAGCCCCGCATTCGTGCGGGTGTCCGACAGAAGCACCATGCCTTCATTCAGAAGAAGGCCCACGCAATAGGTCATTCGTCCGTCCCCAGTTTCCCCCGGACCCTATTGGCTTGCCTGCTGGACCGCAACGGTCACATCCATCGCCTCGCGCCCGGCCCCGCGCGCGATGCCGCGGATCGGGGCGGCGTCCTGCGCGTCGAACCCTGACCCCAGGCGGATGTAGCGATCGTCCGGGCAGCAGCGGTTCGCCGGGTCGAACCCGACCCAGCCAAGACCCGCGATGAAAAGCTCGGCCCAGGCATGGGCCGCCTCGTGCGGCGTGCCGTCGGCCGCGGCGAAAAGGTAGCCCGAGACATAGCGCCCCGGCATCCCCCGCACCCGCGCGCAGGCGATCAGCGCATGGGCATGGTCCTGGCAGACGCCTTCGCCCAAGGCCAATGCCTCGGCGGCGGTGGTATGGGCATGGGTCACGCCCGGCCGATAGGCGATGGCCTCGGCCACCGCAGCACTCAGGGAATGGGCCAGCGCCAGGTTATCGGCCCCATCGGCCCGCAGGGCCAGCGCGGTCAGGGCCGCATCGGCCCGCGTCGGGTGCGTCGCGCGCAGGTAGGCATCGGGGGCCACGACCTCGCGGTGACCCTTCAGGACCCCGGTCAGGTCCGTGGTCTCGACCGTGCCGGTCACGCGCACGGCCACTTCGCCGACCGGCCCGGCCACCGTCCAGCCCTGAACCATGTCGCCCGCCCCGTCGCGGAAAGCCGCACCCTTCGTCCCGCCGGACACCGTGACCTCCCACGCCAGCACCTTCTGCCCCGCAAAGACCGACGGTTGCAGCCGGTGGCTTTGCACGACCGACCGGGCGGGGCTGTCGTAAAGATAGCGCGTGACGTGATCGACGCTCAGCAGCATCAGCGCATTTCCCCGCTCAGATAGGTGTGGTGGATCGCCTGGGCCAGCGCCGCCGCCTCGCCGATGAAGCGGGTTAGGTATTCGTGCAGCCCTTCGTCGAAGATCGCATCGACCGTCGCCCCTTCCACCTCGGCCCGCAGGAGGCGCGCCTTTTCCTGGGCGATGGTGTCGCGGCCGTAGGCCTTGGACACCCGGTCAAGGTGGTTGACGAGCCCGGCCGAGCAAGTGGCCAGCGACCGGGGCGACTGCGGGTTCAGGATCAGGAAGTCGGCGATCTTGGCCGCCGTCACCTCGCCGCCATAGGCCCAGTGGAACGCCCGCTGCGCCCCCATAGCGCGCAAAAGCGTGGACCACTGGTAGTTATCGAGGCCTGAGCCCACGAAATCCACCCGCGGCAGAAGGACATAATACTTCACGTCCATCAGACGCGCGGTGTTGTCGCCGCGTTCCAGGTAGTAGCCGATGTTCAGGAAGTTGAACCCGTCGTTCCGCAGAAGCGTGGCGTCGATCGCGCCCCGCACCATCGCGGCATGGCGCATCACCCAGTCGGTCAGGCGGGAAAGCTCCAGCTCCGACCGCGGCTGCCGCTCCAGCGCCTTGAGCTCCTGAAACGCCGTGTTCAGCGCGTCCCAGACCTGCGTGGTCAGCGCCGTCCGCACGATCCGGCCGTTCTCGCGCGCCGCGGTGATGCAGCTTGCGACGGAGGAAGGGTTGTCGCGGTCGAAGAAGAGGAAGCTCTCTATGTTCCGCTGCACGGGGTCGCCGTATTTCTTCGCAAACGCATCGGCCATGCCGGTTGCCTGCAACAGGCTGTCCCACTCGCTGCGGTAGCCGTGGGCCGAGGGGATCAGGCTGATCCGGCTGCCCACTTCCAGAAGCCGCGCCACGGTATCCGCCCGCTCCATATAGCGGGCGATCCAGTAAAGGTTGTCGGCGGTCCGGCTCAGCATCTCAAACCCCGTGCCGCGCACGATCTTTCTGCGAAAGACCGCAATTCTTCGCAGAAGAATTGTGCCCCCGTCATTCTGCCAGCACCCACGTATCCTTGACGCCGCCGCCTTGCGACGAATTCACCACCAGCGACCCCTCCTTCAGCGCCACCCGCGTCAGGCCCCCCGGCACGAGTTCGATCGTCTCGCCCACCAGGCAATAGGGCCGCAGGTCCACATGGCGGGGCGCCACACCCTCTTCGACAAAGGTCGGCACCGAAGACAGGGCCAGCGTCGGCTGCGCGATGTAGTTCCCCGGGTCCTCGACGATCTTCGCCCGGAACCGCTCGACCTCGTCCTTGCTCGACTTCGGGCCGACCAGCATCCCGTAGCCACCCGAGCCATGCACCTCCTTCACTACGAGTTCAGGCAGGTTCGCCAGCACATGCCGCAGATCCTCGGCCCGCCCACATTGCCAGGTCGGCACGTTGTTCAGGATCGGCTCTTCGCCCAGATAGAAGCGCACCATCTCGGGCACATAGGTGTAGACCGCCTTGTCGTCGGCCACCCCCGCACCGGGGGCCGAGCAGATCGAGACGCCGCCAGACCGGTAGACGTCCATCAGCCCCGGAATCCCCAGCATGCTGTCGGGGCGGAAGCACAGCGGGTCGAGATAGGCGTCATCGATCCGGCGGTAGATCACATCCACCCGGCGCGGGCCTTCGGTCGTCCGCATCCAGACGAACTCGCCCTCCACGAAAAGGTCCTGCCCCTCGACCAGTTCCACCCCCATCAGGTCGGCAAGGAGCGAGTGCTCGTAATAGGCGGAATTGAAATGCCCCGGCGTCAGGATCACCACTGTCGGCTCACCCTTGCACTTCTTCGGCGCGACCGAGGCAAGCGTGCGGCGCAGCTTTTCCGAATAGCCATCCACCGGCTCGATCCGGTTCTCGCGGAACAGATGCGGGAACATCCGCATCATGATCTCGCGGCTTTCCAGCATGTAGCTGACCCCACTCGGCGTGCGGCAGTTGTCTTCCAGCACGAAGAACTCGTCCGGGCCGGTGCGCACGATGTCGATGCCGACGATGTGGCTGTAGACCCCCTTCGGCGGCACGATGCCGGCCACCGCCTTCTCATAGGCCTCGTTCTGATAAACCAGCCGCGCCGGGATACGGCCCGCACGGATGATCTCGCCCCGCCCGTAGACGTCGACCAGAAAGGCGTTCAGCGCCCGCGCCCGCTGCTTGATCCCCTTTTCCAGCTTCGCCCATTCCGGGGCGGAAAAGACCCGCGGGAACATGTCAAAGGGGATCAGACGGTCGGGATCGCCACCCTCGCCATAGACCGCGAAGGTGATGCCGATCCGGCGGAACAGCGCCTCCGCCTCGGCCTGTTTCAGGCTCCGCAACTCCTGCGGCATGGCAGAGACCCAGTCTTCAAGCCGGAGATAGGGCTGGCGGACCCGGTCGCCCTGGTACATCTCGTTGAATTGCGCCACCGACCACCCCCGGGCTTCCTTGCGGCCACTAGATCAGGCCCGGTGCCATGCGAAAAGACCCCCGCTGCGAAAAAGCGCCCGCCCTGTGACCATCTGCCCAAGATTTCGGCAGCGCCGCACCGGGCCCAGGCAAGCCATCCCCGCCACCCCCGCCCATCCCGGACTTGCGCCGCACTGCCCCTGCGCTACCCTTTCCCCATGGCCCCACCCGTCCTTACATTCACCGACAGCGGCATCTACTGCCCGGCGGGCGACTTCCACATCGACCCCTGGCGGCCTGTGTCCCGCGCGCTTGTCACCCATGGCCACAGCGACCACGCGCGCTGGGGAATGCGCGCCTACCTTTCCACCTCCCAAGCCCTTCCGGTCATCCGCCGCCGCCTCGGCGACATCACCGCCGAGGGCATCGCCTATGGAGAGTCGCGCCGGATCGGCGATGCCACCGTCTCGTTCCATCCCGCCGGCCACGTCCCCGGCTCGGCCCAGATCCGGGTCGAGGTGGAGGGCGAGGTCTGGGTCGTCTCGGGCGACTACAAGACCGAAGCCGACGGCCTGGCCGAGGCCTTCGAGCCCGTCCCCTGCCACGCCTTCATCTCGGAATGCACCTTCGGCCTGCCGATCTTCCGCTGGGAACCGCAGCCCCTGGTCATGGAGCGCATCGCCGCCTGGTGGTCTGCCAACGCCGCCGCCGGCAAGACCTCGATCCTCGGCGCCTACAGCTTCGGCAAGGCGCAGCGCCTTCTTGCCGGACTGCCGGCGCTTGGCCCTATCCTGACCCACGGCGCGGTCGAAGAGATGACGCAGGTCCTGCGGACCCAAGGCTACAGCCTGCCCCCGACCGTCCGCGTCACCCCCGAGGTGACAGGGACGACCCATCCCGGCGCCCTTGCCATTGCCCCGCCCTCTGCCCTCGGCTCCGCCTGGTCCGCCCGCCTCGGCCCGATGGAAGAGGCCTTCGTCTCCGGCTGGATGGCCGTCCGCGGCATCCGCCGCCGCCGTGCGTTGGGAACCGGCTTTGTCCTTTCCGACCACGCCGACTGGCAGGGGCTGAATGACGCTATCCGCGCCACCTGTGCCACGCGCGTCTTCGTCACCCATGGCTACACCGCCCCCTTCCGCCACTGGCTGGAAACGCAAGGCTACGACGCCGGTATCGTCGAGACCCGCTTCGGGGACGAGGCCGAAGCCGAGGGCCCGGTCACCGAATGAAGCACTTCGCCGCCCTCTTCGCAGCCCTTGACGGCACCACGAAGACCGGTGCCAAGACCGCCGCGCTGACCGGATACTTCCTGAACGCTCCCGAACCCGACCGCGTCTGGACCGTCGCCCTCCTGACCGGCCGCCGCCCGAAACGCGCGGTCAACGCGACCGAGCTTCGCCTTTGGGCCGCCGAGGTCGCCGGCATCCCCGACTGGCTTTTCGAGGAAAGCTACACCGTCGTCGGCGACCTTGCCGAAACGATCGCCCTTCTTCTGCCGCCCCCCGCCACCCATGCCGACCTGACGCTCGACACAGCGATCCGCGGCCTTATCCGCCTCACCGGCCAGCCGGTCGACGCACGGAAGGCAGCGGTCCTTGAGGCCTGGTCGCAACTCCCCGCGACCGAGCGCTTTCTCTACAACAAGCTTCTCACCGGCGGCTTCCGCATGGGCGTGGCCCAGGGCCTCCTGACCCGCGCGCTCGCCCAGGCCACGGGGGTCGAGGAGGCAACCCTCGCCCACCGCCTGATGGGCGACTGGGACCCCGCCCGCGTTACCTTTGCCGCCCTTGTCGCGGGCGAAGAGGGCGACAATGCGCGCCCCTACCCCTTTGCCCTCGCCAGCCAGCTTGAGGTCGGCCCCGACCAGCTGGGCGACCCCTCCGACTGGCGCGCCGAATGGAAATGGGACGGCATCCGCGGGCAACTCATCACCCGCCCCGGCGCCTTTGCCCTCTGGAGCCGGGGCGAGGAACTCATCACCGACCGCTTCCCCGACCTTGCACCCCTCGCCGACTTCCTGCCCCCCGGCACTGTAATCGACGGGGAAATCCTGGCCTGGGACGGCCCGCAGAACCGCCCGCTCCCCTTCGCGCAACTGCAAAGGCGGATCGGCCGCAAGACCGTGCCCAGGTCGCTTCTGGCCGAGGCACCTGCAAGGATCATCGCCTACGATCTTCTCGAGGACAGGGGCGAGGATATCCGCAGCCAGCCCTTCGCCCAGCGCCGCGCCCGGCTCGAAACCATTCTCCGACAGCTTGGCCCGACCCTGCCCCTGGCCGCCTCGCCCCTAATCGCATTTCCCTCCTGGGACGCCCTCGCAGAAGTCCGTGCCACCGCACGCGGCGAAGGGGCCGAAGGCGTGATGCTGAAACGCGCGGCCTCGCCCTATTTCGCGGGGCGCAAGCGCGGCGACTGGTGGAAGTGGAAGCTCGACCCCTGGACCGTCGATGCCGTCATGCTTTACGCGCAGGCCGGCCACGGGCGGCGTGCGAACCTTTACACCGACTTCACCTTCGGGGTGCGCGACGGCAACGACATCGTCCCCTTCACCAAGGCCTATTCCGGCCTCACCGACGCCGAGTTCAACGAGATCACCCGATGGGTGCAGCGAAACACGCTGGAACGCTTCGGGCCGGTGCGGAAGGTGCCGGCCGAACTGGTCTTCGAGATCGGCTTCGAGGGGATACAGGCCAGCCCCCGCCACAAGTCAGGCATCGCGCTCCGCTTTCCCCGCATGATCCGCTGGCGCCGCGACAAGGGGGTGGACGAGATCGACACCATCCAGTCCTTGCGTGCCCTTCTGGACGCGGCGCGCTGACCGGGCCGCTTGCCTATGACCTCGTCATCTGTCGCCGAGGCTGCACCGACGAGAAGACGAAGTCGCACGAGGAGGCGACCGCACATGCCTGCCCTTGCGCATTCCGTCCCTGCAGCCCTACATGCCACCAAGCCAACCCGGAGGTTTCCATGACCCTGCCCCTGCCCCAGCCCGTCTTCGACGCCAACTCCACTGGTGGCGGCTTTGGCGACCTGCCCGATTGGGACCTGACCGACCTTTATCCCGCGCCCGACGCCCCGGCCTTCGCCGCCGACATGGAAGAGCTTGAGCGCGCCTGCGCCGCCTTTGCCGCCACCTACGAGGGCAAGCTTGGCCAGCTGGACGCCGCGGGCCTCCTCGCCTGCGTGCAGGAATACGAACGGATCGACACCATCGCCGGACGGCTCATGTCCTACGCGGGCCTGCGCTACTACCAGAACACGATCGACCCCGAACGAGCGCAGTTCATGGGCAATGCCCAGGACCGGGTGACGAACGCGACCACGCCGCTCGTCTTCTTCAGCCTCGAGTTCAACCGGCTCGACGACGATCACCTCGCCCGCCTGCTCGCTGCCAATGCCGGCCTCGCCCGCTACAAGCCCGTCTTCGACCGCATGCGCGCGATGCGCCCGCACCAGCTGTCGGACGAGCTGGAAAAGTTCCTGCACGACGAATCCGTCGTCGGGGCCAGCGCCTGGAACAAGCTCTTCGACGAGACGATGGCGGGCCTCATGTTCACCGTCGAAGGTGAGCCGGAAGAGCTGAACCTCGAGGCCACGCTCAACCTTCTGACCGACCCGCAGCGGTCCCGGCGCGAGGCGGCGGCCCATGCCCTGGCCGAGGTATTCGGGAAGAACATCAAGCTCTTCACCCGCATCCACAACACGCTGGCCAAGGAAAAGGAAATCCACGACCGCTGGCGCAAGATGCCGACGCCGCAGCATGGCCGGCACCTGTCGAACCACGTCGAACCCGAGGTGGTCGAGGCGCTGCGCAACGCCGTCGTCGCCGCCTATCCGAAACTCAGCCACCGCTACTACCGCCTGAAGGCGAAATGGATGGGGCTTGAGAAACTCCAGGTCTGGGACCGCAACGCCCCCCTCCCGACCGAAACTCCGCGCCTCGTCGACTGGGCCGAGGCGCGTTCGACGGTGACCGAGGCCTATGCCGCCTTCGACCCGCGCATGGCCGACCTTGCGAAACCCTTCTTCGAGAAAGGCTGGATCGACGCGGGTGTCAAACCCGGCAAGGCCCCGGGTGCCTTCGCCCATCCGACCGTCACCACCGTCCATCCTTACGTCATGCTGAACTACCTCGGCAAACCGCGCGACGTGATGACGCTGGCGCACGAACTCGGCCACGGTGTCCACCAGGTGCTGGCGGCGGGCCAGGGCGAGCTTCTCGCTTCAACCCCGCTGACCCTCGCCGAAACCGCCTCCGTCTTCGGCGAGATGCTGACCTTCCGCAAGCTTCTGGACCAGGCCAGGACCCCGGCTGAAAAGAAGACCCTCCTCGCCGGCAAGGTCGAGGACATGATCAACACCGTCGTCCGCCAGATCGCCTTCTACGATTTCGAATGCAAGCTCCACGCCGCCCGCGCTAAAGGGGAACTCACCCCCGACGACATCAACGCCCTCTGGATGTCCGTCCAAGCCCAGTCCCTCGGCGACGCGTTCGAGTTCATGGACGGGTATGAAACCTTCTGGTCCTACATCCCCCACTTCGTCCACTCGCCTTTCTACGTCTACGCCTATGCCTTCGGCGACGGCCTCGTGAACGCGCTTTACGCGGCCTATGCCTCGGGCCTTCCGGACTTTCAGGAAAAGTACTTCGCCATGCTGAAGGCCGGCGGGTCGATGCACCACAAGGAGCTTCTCGCCCCCTTCGGCCTTGACGCCAGCGACCCGAAGTTCTGGGACAAGGGCCTGTCCATGATCGCCGGCTTCATTGACGAACTCGAGGCGATGGAGGCCTGAGGCCGCCTCAGGCGCGGTCGCTGCGCAGGCGGTTCAGCGCATCAAGGTGGTGCTCCAGAAGAGTCGCCCCTTCCGCGATGCTGCGCGCCGCAGCATCGGCATCGATAATCCGCGCCACATCCGGATCCTCGGTGATCACCGGCCCACCGACCAGCACCCAGACCTGGGGGCACCGCACGCGCAGCGCAACGATCAGCCGGGCGGCGGCAAAGGTCAGTGAGCTTTGCGCGACGGACAGCACAATCATCGTCGGCTTCTTGCCGGCGATCTCTTCGACCAGCGCCGAGTGGGTCAGGCCGAGATACAGCGCGATGTCCCAGCCCCTGCGCCGAAGCGTATCGGCGGCGATCGTCGCGCCGATCCCATGCATGTCACCCGGCACGCAGGAAATGACCGCCTCGGAACCGGGCGGGGCGTCCAGATGCTCGGCAAGGAACACCGCCCGCAACTCACGCAGGATCGCATAGATCCGCCCCGCGCCCAGGATCACATCGGTCGAGGTGGCCTCGTCCCGGTCCCAGCGCTGCCCCAGCCGCCGCGCCGCCTCGCCGATATAGCCGTGGTAAAGTCCGTCAGCCGGCATCCCGGCCAGCCGGGCCGCCCGCACCATATCGGCGCCGGCCTGGTCGTCATGCGAGACCAGCGCGTCGCACAGCGCCTCCACCTCCGAGGTCGAGGGGCGGGCCGTGGCCGGCAGTGGCGGCGACTCGGTCCGGCTGATCCGCAGAATCACCTCTCGCGCCAGAACCCGCAGGGCCGTCTCGGAAAGCTGCTGACCGCGTCGCTCGATATCGGCCTTAATCTCGCGCACCGGCTGCGGCAAAGGTCCTGAAAAGTAAGCGCGATCATCGTTCATTGGGTCTTCCGGGAAGTCAGCGGGACGATCGGTGTCAGGCAATTCTTACATTCTCTGCAGCGGGTCGGATCACCCGACAAAACGTCGCAGACGGCTTGCCAGCAAGGCAGACGCTAGCACGCTTGCGCAGAGATTGGGCAAAAATTGCACGCAGAGACGAAAAGGGTTTACACCCCGGTCCGCGCCGACCGCGGCCTCGGCCTAGATTTCGACCGCGACCTCGTAGACCCGGTCCATCATCGCCTGCGTCCCGCGGACGAACTCCAGCGGGCAAGGATAGGCCGCGCCGGTACGGACCGTCCGGCCAAAAGCCTCGACCTGCAGCTTGTAGTGGTTCGCGGTCGGAAAGCGGTCGCGGATCACGCGGTTGCCGTCCCGGTGCAGTTCTACCGCCGCCACGTCGTTGACATTCGCGTTGAACGGCCCGCCGTCCAGCCGGATCATCCCCTTCGTCCCCTGGAAGGTCGCCGTCTGCCGGTTGTACATCCGCATCGAGGTCATCGAGCCATAGGTGAAGCGGCCCCGCGGCCCCTCCATCACCGCCACCACCTGGGCAAAGCTGTCGATCCCGTTCTCGCGCCGGATCCGGGCTGAAATGTCCACGGGCTCAGCCCCCGTCACGAAACGGGTGCAGCCGAAGGTATAGACCCCGATGTCGCGCAACGACCCGCCCCCGGTTTCGGGCTTGTTCCGGATGTTGCCGCCATCGGTCAGGTTGAAGCTGAAGGCCACGTCGGCATGGACCAGCTCACCGATCTCGCCCGCTTCGAACCATTCCTTCGCGCGTTGCCACTGCGGGTGGTGCACGATCATGTAGGCCTCGGCCGCCAGAAGCCCGGTCCGGTCGCGGGCAGCGATGATCTGGTCGATCTCGCGCGCCTTCAGGGCAATGGGCTTTTCGGTCAGCACATGCTTGCCCGCGGCCAGCGTCTTCAGCGTCCATTCCACATGCATGTGGTTCGGCAGCGGAATGTAGACCGCATCGATCGACGGGTCCGCCAGCAGTGCCTCGTAGCTGTCGTGCACTGCGATCCCGGGGCAGAAGGCCCGGAACCCCTCGGCCTTGGCCGCATCGCTCGTCGCCAGCGCCGCAAGCTCGGCACCTTCGGCGGCATGGATTGCCGGGGCCATATGCTCGCGCGCAAATCGCGCTGCCCCCAGAACACCCCATCTGACCGGTTCCATGTCGCAGCCCTCCCGTCTTTTCCCGGGGGCTACTAGTCCAGAATTCGCGCCGTCATTCAACCCGCCTGAAGCGCAGGAAGGTCATCAGCCCGAAAGGCCTGACCTGCAGTTGTTCTTCCAGCTTCAACCCGGGATGTCCCAGCACGCGGCTGATCGGGAAGTCCGAATGCCAGCCCAGAAGGTTCGCTAGCGGAGCCGCCAGCCGCTCAAGGCCAGACCATCCCTCGGCCCGCCCGGCGAAATGGTTTGCAATCATCACCGACCCGCCGGGGCGGCACAGGCGCACCATCTCGTCCAGCACCCGCTCCGGCTCGGGGACGACCGACATGATGTGCATCGCAGCGACATGGTCGAAGGCAGCGTCGGGAAGCGCGATCTGCCGCGCGTCCATGCGGTGCAGACCTGCCACGTTCCGCAATCCCTTTCTGTCAGCGCGGACCCGCGCCTCGGCCAGCATTTCCTCGGACAGGTCGATCCCCGTGACCCGGATGCCCGGATCGTAGAACTCCAGCGCCAGACCCGTCCCGATCCCGACCTCCAGCACCGACCCGCCCGTGGCATTCACGTGCCGTGCCGCGAGAAGACGGCCGCCCTGCGTGATTCGCCCGAAGGCCAGATCATAGACCGGGGCCCAGCGCCGGTAAGTCCGTTCGATGGCATCCACTTGCATGCGTATGATTCCCAATGGTTTTCAACCCCAGACTGCAATGTCCGGCGGGAAATGCAAGCCTGGGTCAGGCGCCTTGTCCGGGGCGCAGGCCCCGCAGGAACAGCGCAAGGATCGCCGCCAGATAGCAGGCCGACAGGACCGTCAGCGTCACCCAGGGGTAGGTCAGAAGGGCGGCGACCAGCACCACCGACCCGACCAGCACATAGCGGGCGTATTCCGCCGCAATCGTGATCCGCTTCAGAGACGGCGTACGCACGCGGCTGATCATCAGCGCGCCGATACCCAGCATCCAAAGCGCGATCAGGACCGGCGGCATGACGAAGGCCTCATCCGCGGCAAAGACCAGGTAGATCGGCATCAGCACCAGCATCGCCCCGGCTGGCGAGGGCACGCCGATGAAACTGGTCTTCTCCGCCGCCTCACCCGCCGCGCGGCTCCCCACATTGAAGCGCGCCAGACGCAGCATGCAGCAGACCGCGTAGACCAGTACTGCGATCCATCCCAAGCTCGTCTCGGTTCTCAGGCCCCAGAGATAGAGGACCAGCGCCGGCGTGACCCCGAAGTTCACGAAGTCGCAAAGGCTGTCGAGTTCCGCGCCGATCGCGCTTTCCGATTTCAGCATCCGCGCCAGCCGGCCATCCAGCCCGTCCAGCGCCGCCGCCGTGCCGATCAGCAGCACCGCCATCCCGAAACTGCCCGCGATGGCAAAGCGGATCGCCGTCAGCCCGGCGCACAGCGCAAGGATCGAGACAAGGTTCGGCAAAAGCTTCAGCAGCAGCAACTCGCGCGGGGCGTCGTCCGGCTTCCTGGCCATGGCTCAGACCGTGCGTGCCACGCGCGCCGGGGCTTCCTGCCCGATCAGCGCGATCACCGTCTCGCCCGCCACCGCTGTCTGGCCGACCGCGACCTGTGGCGCGACGCCTTCGGGCAGGTAGACGTCGAGGCGGCTGCCAAAGCGGATCAGGCCGAAGCGCTGCCCCGTGGCAAGGCTGTCGCCCGGCTTGGTCCAGCACATGATCCGCCGCGCAACCAGCCCGGCGATCTGCACCACCGCGATCTTCCGGCCATCCGCCATCTCGATCGCAAGGGCATTCCGCTCGTTCTCCTCGCTCGCCTTGTCCAGCGAGGCGTTCAGGAACTTGCCCGGCCGGTAGACCACCGCCGTGACCTTCCCCGCAATCGGCGCACGGTTCACATGGCAGTTGAAGACCGACATGAAGACGCTCACCCGCACCAGCGGCTCCGGTCCAAGGCCCAGCCCCTCGGGCGGCACCGCGCGCTCGATCAGGCTGACCACGCCATCCGCCGGGCTGACCATCAGCCCCGCATTCTCAGGCACCGCCCGCTTCGGATCGCGGAAGAAGTAGTAACACCAGACGGTCAACCCGACGCCGATCCAGCCCAGGGGATCCCAGATCCAGAAAAGCACAAGGCTAACCGCAGCAAAGACAGGGAGGAACTTCCACCCCTCGGGATGCATCGGCTTCAGGAAGGTATCGATCATCTTCATGTGGCTGTCCCGCTAGGTTCGGGCCTGTTACTGGTCGAGGCGTTTGCAGGCAACCTCAAATGAGGTCCCCCGGTTCGATGTTGCAGTCAACACACCCGAACAACGGTCGAAATTTGCCTTGTAGTCCTTGCGTTGAAGCGGTGTATGCTCGTCGGGCGTACGCGTATCCCCGCGGCTGGCCTCTGGCAAGGATTGGACAACAGACATGAAGGTGTACGGCGCAGTTGCATTGCTGTTCCTAAGCGGCGCGGCCCAGGCGCAGGACTGGACCGGGTTCTATGTCGGCGGCTCGCTGAGTTACGACAAGATCGAGATCAACGATCTGTCCTTCGGTGACGGGCCTGTGGATATCTCGGGCATAAGCCCCGTTCTTTTTGCCGGGTACAACTTCCAGTCGGGCAATCTGGTCTATGGCGCCGAAGCTCTTGTGATTGATCAGTCCGGTGACGCGGACGATGGTAACTTCCTCCGTCCGGCAACTGCCGATGGTTCGACACAGATTCGCGGACGCATCGGATACGTCTATGACGACGTCCTTCCCTATCTTGCCATCGGTGCGACCAGCACCAGGGTCAAGGTTGACCGTGGGGGGAATGGAAATCCCGTTGATTTGACAGACGACTCGGCTTCCGGCACCTCGGTCGCGCTTGGTCTTGATTGGTCCCTGAACGAAAAATCCTTCGTCCGCTTCGAGGTCGAGACGACAAGCTACAGTGACGGCACGCTGCTGTTTTCCGGGAGCTCTCCGCTCGACTATAATCTTGATGCCAGCCGTATCTCGGTCGGCTACGCTTACCGGTTCTAAGCATGGCAGGGCGGAACGCAGGTTCCGCCCCTCCGCGTTTCGAGAACCTTAGGCCGGGATCACCATGCCCTTGCCCTTGGCCAGTTCGCGCATCTTGGCCTGCAGCTTCTCGAAGGCCCTGACCTCGATCTGGCGGATCCGCTCTCGGCTGACGCCATAGCTTTCCGACAATTCTTCCAGCGTCACCGGGTCTTCCGCAAGGCGGCGCTGCATCAGCACGTCCTTCTCGCGGTCGTTCAGGACCGCCATCGCCTGCACCAGAAGCGCGCGGCGGGCGTCCAGCTCGTCCTTCTCCTCGTAGGCTTCGGCCTGGTCGCTGTCCTCGTCCTCCAGCCAGTCCTGCCACTGGGTGGCGCTGTCGCCATCGCTGCCGACCGTCGCATTCAGGGACGCATCCGACCCCGACAGGCGCCGGTTCATGTCGATGACCTCTTCCTCGGTCACGCTGAGGTCCTTGGCGATCTGCGCCACGTTCTCGGGGCGAAGGTCGCCCTCCTCCAGCGCGCCGACCTTGGCCTTGGCTTTCCGCAGGTTGAAGAACAGCTTCTTCTGCGCGGATGTCGTGCCCAGCTTCACCAAAGACCACGACCGCAGGATGTATTCCTGGATCGAAGCACGGATCCACCACATCGCGTAGGTGGCCAGCCGGAAACCCTTTTCCGGATCAAACCGCTTGACCGCCTGCATCAGGCCGACGTTGGCCTCAGAGATCACCTCGGCCTGCGGCAGCCCATAGCCGCGGTAGCCCATGGCGATCTTCGCGGCCAGACGCAGATGGCTCGTCACCATCCTGTGCGCGGCCTCGGTGTCCTGGTGGTCCACCCAGCGCTTGGCCAGCATGTATTCCTCTTCCGGTTCCAGAAGCGGAAACTTGCGGATTTCCTGCATGTAGCGGTTCAGCCCCTGTTCCGGGCTTGGTGCGGGAAGGTTCGTGTAGGTGCTCATTCAGTGCCCCCTAAGCTGCCCCGGTGCGACTGCGCCCCCGGGAGACCGTGAAACCTATGCGCAGATGACAACTCCTGCAAGAGGCGCTCCTGCCACAAGGTTACTTAACGTCAGATGTCGCCCGCGCGCGCCTTATGTAAAGCCACGTTACATAAGGGTCACGCGAACGTGCGAGGCCCGTCAGATCGCCACGCGCGCGCCCGGCCCGCGACGACCGTTGCCGCCGGGGCCAGGAACGCCCGCTTCAGACAAGCGACCGGGTGTAGATCACCTTGTCGTCATCCGCCGCATAGTAGTTGCGGATTCGCGCCGCGCGGTGAAAGCCTAACCGCCGGTAGAAGGCCCGCGTTCCGGAAAAGCCTTCCGTGCCCGATGTTTCCACCAGCAGAAGCCGACCGCCGCGTGATCTGACATCTGCCTCGACCGCCGCCACCAGCGCCCGGCCAAGGCCCTGGCCCTGCAGTGCCGGCAAGACTGCCAGCGCCAGAAGGTTCCAGGTCCCGTCGGTCAGTCGCTCCGGCGCGGCATAGGCGAGGCCCTCCCCTCCTTCGGTGATCAGCCAAAGCTCGGGGGCGCTGCCCGAAAGGCCGGGCGCGGCCATCTCGGGCAAGAGGTCCGGGGGAAAGAGGTCCACCGCGGCAATGACGGCCCCTGCCGCGGAAAGGTCTTCATGCGTCATCGCGCAGATGTTGAAATTCTGCGTCATCGGGTGCCTCCTTACCCTTGGTTGTCAAGTTGCGCGCGTACGGACAGCCGTCCCAGCCGGGTGATCCGGTAGGGGGCGCCGCTTTCGGAAGCGATCAGACGCTTCCGCCGCAAGCGTTGAAAGACCGACAGCGTGCAGTCGGTCAGGATCAGCCCCTCGCGTGAGACGCAAAGGACCTCATCGATCTTCGTGCCATTGCGGGAATGGTCGATGCGGCCCCCAAGGGCCAGAACGTGCAGCACGCGCTGCTCGTGACGTGAGATGTTCATTGAAGGAAACCGGAGTGAAAGCCGTGTTCAGACCGGCGGCAAAGGCCCAGTGGCCCGCCACCTGTCGCTCACGCCACCTGTCCCCGATCCATCGGGGCGGGCGGCATCAGCAGGCTCCCGCAATCTCCGGCATAAACTCTCCATCGGACAGCGCGCAAAGCTGCTGCCGCCTTGGCAGGACGATAACGGACCAGATCCGAACCCTCAAGGCGCAGGGCGAAGGAGGGGGGAAGGAAGTCACAGAAATGGGCAGAGGTGCCACAGGCGCCTGCGCCTGGCAGGTGCCGGATCGCGGCGGCGGCATCGGCCTGCCGGGCCGCCGCCCAGCAGCGTGGTCACGGGTTAAGAAATGGTAAATGAAAACATGCAAAACATTGATTTCATGTTATTTTCCGATTTTGACCACTGTGGTCACTCCCGTGGTCACCCGCCCCGCAGGGCCTCGATCAGCCCGGCCATATCCTCTGGCAGGGGCGCCGCGAATTCCAGCCGCTCCCCCGTGACCGGATGATCGAACCCCAGGGTGGCGGCATGCAGGGCCTGCCGGGGAAAGAGGTTCGCCACCTCCGCCCCCGCCGCCTTCCCGCCCAACTTCCGCCGCCCGCCGTAGGTCTGGTCGCCCACCAGACCATGCCCGACATAGGACAGGTGAACCCGGATCTGATGGGTCCGCCCGGTCTCCAGCCAGCACTCGACCAGCGCCGCCTGGTCCCCGAAGGCCTCGGCCACCCGGACCCGGGTGACCGCGTGCCGGCCCTCCTCCCAGACCACCGCCTGCCGCTGCCGGTCGGTCCGGTGGCGGGCCAGGTGGGTCGCGATCCGGATCACGCCCGCGGCCTCCGCCGTCACCCCCCGCAGCCCTCGCAGCCTGGGGTCCGAGGCGAGGGGAACCCCATGCACGACCGCAAGGTAGCGGCGGGTGACCGAGTGTTCCTCGAACTGCCGGGCAAGTCCATGGTGCGCGCGGTCGGTCTTGGCAACGACGAGGAGGCCCGAGGTGTCCTTGTCGATCCGATGCACGATCCCCGGCCGCTTCGCCCCCCCGATCCCCGACAGGGTGTCCCCACAGTGATGAAGCAGGGCATTGACCAGCGTCCCCGAAGGCGTGCCCGGTGCCGGGTGGACGACCATCCCGACCGGCTTGTCGATGACGATGAGGTCGGCATCCTCCCACACGACCGCCAGAGGGATCGCCTCGGGCAAGGTCTCGATCTCGACCGCCGGGTCGAGGCGGAGGCTATAGACCTGCCCCGCGGCGACCTTGGCCTTGAGGTCCGTCACCACCTGCCCATCCACGCTTACCGCCCCCTCGGTGATCATCCGGGCCAGCCGCGACCGCGAGAGTGCCGCATCCTCTGGCACGGCGAGGGCAAGCGCCTTATCAAGGCGGGCGGGGGCGCCGTCACCGATGGTGACGGTCAGTGTCCCGACCTCTTCGTCGTCGAAAGCCTCGCCCATGTCCGATCCCACCGACGCCCCCGATCCGGCCCTGCCGCCCAGCCTGCGGTTCCTGAAATGGCTGGTCATCCTGCTGACGCTCACGATGATCGGCGGTGTCATAACCGTGGTGGGCCTGCTTGTCACCCGGATGCCGCAGGCGTTCCAGTCCCCGGCCCCCAGCCTGCCCGATGGCTTCACCCTGCCCGAGGGCGCGAAGGCCGAGGCCGTGACCTTTGGCACCGGCTGGATCGCCGTGGTGACAGAGGACGACCGCATCCTCATCTTCGGCCGCGACGGTCGCCTTCGGCAGGAGATCGCGATCTCTCCCTGATCGCCGGAATCCGACGCCACTGCGGCGTGGATGGGCATGACCGGGCGGCCGGCGGGACGCAGGCTGCCCCGGAAGAATGGGGATGACGATGATTGGTGACCTGGGTGCTTCGGACGCAACCGAACTTGCGGGATGGGTGGCGAAGGGAGAGGTCAGCCCGACCGAACTTCTCGACGCAGCCCTTGCCGCGGTCGAGGAACGGAACCCCGCCCTCAACGCGGTCGTCCTGATCCAGGAAGGTGTCGCGAGGAAGGCGATCGCCGACGGCCTGCCCCCGGGGCCGTTCCGGGGCGTGCCCTTCCTGATCAAGGACCTCGGGATCGAGGCGAAGGATTTCCCCAGCCACAACGGCAGCCGCCTTCTGGCGAACACCACCTACCCCGGCGACAGCGCGATTTTTGCCCGGATCAAGGCCACCGGCGTCGTCACCTTTGGTCGCACCACCAGCCCCGAGGGCGGGATCGGCGCGGCGACCGAGGCGGCCGTCTACGGCGGGCCGACGCGGAACCCGTGGAACACCGGCCATACCTCGGGCGGCTCGTCCGGCGGGGCGGGGGCGGCGGTGGCGGCGGGGATCGTGGCCTTTGCCCATGGGTCGGACGGCGGCGGATCGGTCCGCATCCCGGCCTCATCCTGCGGGCTTTTCGGCTTCAAGCCCACGCGGGCGCGCCTGCCCGACGGCCCCTATGCGGGCGAGGGCTGGGCAGGCATGGCGATCGACGGGTTCCTGACCAGATCGGTCCGCGACACCGCCGTGATGCTGGACGCCTGCGAGGGTGCCGACCCTGGCGCGCCATACTGGGCACCGCCGCTGACACGCGGCCACGCCGCCGCGATCAGCCGCCCGCCCCGCCGCCTCCGGATCGGGATTTGCGACACCACTTTCACCGGCACGCCCATCCACCCCGAGGTGGCCGAGGCGGTGCGCGCGACAGGTAAGCTACTGGAATCACAAGGACATATCGTCGAACCGGCGCGACCGCAGGCCGACACGCCGGGCATGATGCGCGCCTGGACCGACATCGTCGCCATCGGCACAGCGCTGGGTATCCGCAGCGCGCTGAAGGGGCGCGCGCTGACGCCCGAGCTTGTCGAAGGCGTCGGGCGCGGCGCGGTCGCGCATGCCGAGACGCTGCACCCCACCCGCTATCTTGAGGCGGTGGGCGAAATCCATGCCTTCGGCCGCCAGATGGCCGGGTTCTTCGACGGGGGTCCCGATATCCTTCTGTCGGCCACCCTTGCCGAGCCACCCGCGAAGGTGGGCCGCTTTGCCCATGACACCACCGATTACGTCGGCTACCGCACCGGGCCCGAGGGCATCTTCGCCTATTCCCCCTTCTGCGCGGTCTTCAACGCGAGCGGTCAGCCTGCGGCCAGCCTGCCGCTGGGCTGGTCCTCGGACGGGTTGCCAATCGGCGTCCACCTTGCCGCCGCTTTCGGGCAGGACGAATTGCTGATCGCCTTGTGCGCAGAGGTTGAGCGCGCCGCGCCCTGGGCGGCGAAACGGGCGCCGATGGCCGGATGAGGCCGAAGGAATCGCTTGTCACTGGCGGCGTCCGCCGACCAGTATGATCAAAACATCCCTGGGGAGGGTGCTGCTTGACCGCCGAGATCACGATCTCTGCCCGCAATGTGGTGAAGGCCTTCGGTCAGGGTGCCACTACGGTGCGTGCGCTGGACGATGTGTCCGTCGATATCCGGAAGGGCGAGTTCTTCACGCTGCTCGGACCGTCGGGCTGTGGCAAGACCACGCTTCTGCGCCTGATTGCGGGGTTCGAAATGCCCTCGGGCGGCACGATCCTTCTGGATGGGGCGGATATCACCACGCTGCCGCCGAACCGGCGCCCGGTGAACACGGTGTTCCAGAGCTACGCGCTTTTCCCCCACCTCACGGTGGCGCAGAACATCGCCTTCGGGCTGGAAATGCTGGGAAAACCGGCCGCCGAGGTCAAGGCGCGGACGGCGCAGATGCTTGCGCTGGTGAAGCTTGAGGCGATGTCCGGGCGCAAGACCAGCCAGCTTTCCGGCGGGCAGCAGCAGCGGGTGGCGCTGGCCCGGGCGCTGGCACCGCAGCCGAAGGTCCTTCTCCTGGACGAACCCCTGTCGGCGCTTGATCTGAAGCTTCGCAAGGAGATGCAGATCGAGCTGAAGCGGCTGCAGCTGGAAACCGGGATCACCTTCGTCTTCGTGACACACGACCAGGAAGAAGCCCTGACCATGTCCGACCGCATCGCGGTGATGAGTGCGGGCAAGATCCAGCAGGTGGGGACGGCCAAGGACATCTACATCCATCCGAAGAACCGCTTCGTAGCGGATTTCATCGGCGAGACGAACTTCCTGCACGGGAAGGCCGAGGCGGGCGCGCTGGTCCTTCCCTCGGGCGACCGGATCGAGGTTCAGGGACTGGCGGCCGGGGGCGAGGCGACGGTGATCGTGCGCCCCGAACAGCTGCGCCTTGGTCCGGCGGGACAGGGGCTGAAGGCGACGGTACGGGCACTGGTCTACTTCGGCACCGACACGCATTGCCACCTGGGCCTGGCCGACGGCACCGAGATCGTGGCCCGCCTGCAGAACCCCGCCACCGGCGACGCGGGCCTGACCGAAGGGCAGGAGGTCGGCATTACCTTTGCCCCGGGTGCGGTCCAGCGGGTGGAGGACTGACGATGAGCCCCGCCGAGGAAAACGCGGTCAGGACCTCGGCCCGGAACGGCTGGCTTCTGTCGGCGCCGGCGCTGGTGGTGCTGCTTCTGGCGGCGATCGGGCCGCTGATGATCGTTGTCTGGTATTCCTTCCTGACGGCGAATGACACCGGCGGCGTGATCCGGGAATGGAGCCTGGACGGCTGGCGCGGAATCTTCCTGACCTACGACATTTTCGAGGAACGCTACGCGCTGGCCGACGCGCACCTCACGATCTTCTGGCGGTCGGTCTGGCTGTCGCTGACGACGACGCTTCTGACCTTCGTGATCGGCTTTCCCACGGCCTGGTTCATTGCCACCCGGCCGGAACGGGAACGCGCATTCTGGCTGTTCCTGATCACCATCCCGTTCTGGACCAACCTTCTGATCCGCACCTTCGCGATCAACGAGGTGATCCGCAACGAGGGCATCCTGAACACGATCCTCCTGTGGCTGGGCGTGATCGATGCGCCGCTGCAGATTGTCTATACCGAGACCGCCGTCCTGATCGGGATGACCTATGTCTACCTGCCGCTGATGGTGCTGCCCCTGTACGCCACCATCGAACGCTTCGACATGCGGCTGCTCGAGGCCTCGTACGACCTTTACGCCAGCCGGTGGAACACGCTGCGCCGGGTGATCCTGCCCATCGTCAAGCCGGGGATCATCGCGGGTTCCATCCTCGTCTTCGTACCCTCGCTCGGGGCTTACGTGACGCCGCGCATCCTGGGCGGGGGCAAGAACATGATGATCGGCAATTTCATCGAGCTGCAGTTCCTGCAGGGCAGGAACTGGCCCCTGGGCGCGGCGCTGTCGGTGGCGCTTCTCCTGATCGTGATGGTGGCGCTTCTGGTCTATGTCAGGGCCGCGAACCGTGACCGGAGCCAAGGCCATGGCTGAGCGCGGGTTTCAGATCAGCCGCCTGCCCGGCTTCGCGACGATCGCCATCGCGGCCTTCGTGCTTCTGTACCTGCCCATCGTCACGCTGGTCGCGTTTTCGTTCAACGCCTCGAACTCCATCGCAGTCTGGGGCGGGTTCTCGCTGCACTGGTATGCCGACGCCTGGGCGAACGATGACGTTCAGGCGGCCACCATGCGGTCGCTGATCATCGGGGTTTCGGCGGCCTTCCTGTCGACCATCCTCGCCACACTGGCGGCCCTTGGCACCACGCGGAGGAAGGCCTTCAAGGGCCAGACCTTCATCTATGTCGCGATCAACCAGCCCCTGATGGTGCCCGAGATCGTGACGGCGGTGGCGCTGATGATCTTCTTCGGGATCATCAAGGTCGCGACCGGATACCAGGGCCTGGGCTATCTGATCGCCGCCCACACGGCCTTCTGCATCCCCTTCGCCTACCTGCCGATCCGGGCGCGGCTGGAAAGCATGGACCTCGCACTGGAAACCGCCGCCGCCGACCTTTACGCCAGCCCCTGGGCCACCTTCCGCCGGGTGACGCTGCCGCTTCTGGCGCCGGGCATCATGGCGGGCGCGATGCTGGCCTTCGTGATCAGCCTTGACGATGTCGTCATCACCGAATTCGTGAAATCCGCCGGACAGGACACGCTTCCGACCTATATGCTCGGAGAGCTGCGCCGGTCCTTCACACCCGAGGTCAACGCGATCTCGACCATGCTGCTTGCGGTCACCATCCTCCTCTTGACCGCGTTCTTTCTACTCACACGCAAAAAAGACTGACCACCAAGGGAGACACCGATGAAACATCTTATGTCTGCAACCGCGATGTTCCTTGCCACGGCCACGCTGGCCGGGGCCGAGGGCGTCCTGCAACTGTACAACTGGGGCAACTACACCAGCCCCGAGCTTCTGGAGAAGTTCGAGAAGGAAACCGGGATCAAGGTCACCGTCACCGACTATGATTCGAACGACGTGGCCTTGGCCAAGGTCGAGGCCGGCGGGTCGGGCTTTGACCTCGTGGTGCCTTCGGCCAACTACGTGCCGATCTGGATCGAGAAGGGTCTGATCCAGGAGCTGGACCTTTCGAAACTCCCGAACCACGTCAACATCGCCCCGGAATGGCGCGACGTCGCCTGGGACCCGGGCCGGAATTTCACCGTCCCGTGGCAGTGGGGTTCGACCGGGCTGACGGTCAACACCAAGACCTACGGCGGCGACATCCACACCTCGGCCGTCTTCCTTGAGGTGCCGCCGGAACTGCAGGGCAAGATCAACGTGGTGCCCGAGATGAACGACATCGTGGCGCTTGCCACCATGTATGTCGGCGGCGAGCCCTGCAGCGAAGACCCCGAGGTCATGAAGAAGGCCCGCGACGTCCTGCTGGCCGCGAAGCCCAACTGGATCAGCATGGACTACGGTGCCACCGAACGCGTGTCGAACGGCGACTGGGCGGCGAGCGTGAACTGGAACGGCTCATCGATGCGGGTACGGCTGAACACCAACGGCGACGTGCAGTTCGGCTATCCGCGCGAAGGCTATCCGCTGTTCATGGACTCGGTGGCGCTCCTCAAGGACGCGACGAACGTGGAGGAGGCCTACAAGTTCCTCGACTTCATCATGCTGCCGGAGAACGCCGCGCTGATCTCGAACTTCGCGCGCTATGCCAACGGCATCACGGGGTCCGAAGCCTTCATGGATCCGGAAATGACCAATGCGCCGGAAGTGGTGATCCCTGAAGAGCACCGGGCAGCCGGCGTCTTCCTGCCGACCTGCACCGGCAAGTCGCTGGACTACATCACCGCGATCTGGACCGAACTGCAGAAGTAAGGTCCCGGACCAGCCGTCCGGGGGTTTTGCACCCCCGGACCCCCGCAGGATATTTGTGCAGAAAGGATGACCATGCTCGAATGGTCAGCCTCGGAGCTTTCGACCGCGATCCATGCGCGGAAGGTCGCGCCGTCAGAGGTGATGGCGGCCTGGCTGACGCAGGTTGATGCGGTCAATCCCGAGGTGAACGCGATCGTTTCGCAGCGCAACCCCGACGACCTCATGCGCGAGGCCAGGGCGCTGGATGATCTGGCACCTTCGGGCTGGCTGCACGGAATTCCCTTTTCTGTCAAGGACCTGGTGGCGACAAAGGGGCTCCGTACGACCTGGGGGTCGCCGCTCTTTGCCAGCCACATGCCTGCCGCCGACGACCTAGTGGCTGCGCGCCTCCGCGCGGCGGGCGCGGTGATCGCGGCCAAGACGAATGTGCCCGAATGGGGTCAGGGGTCGCATTCCTTCAACCCGGTCTTCGGTGTGACGCGGAACCCCTATGACCTGTCGCGCTCGGCCGGTGGGTCCTCGGGCGGGGCGGCGGCGGCGCTGGCCGCGCGCATGGCCTGGGTCGCGGATGGCAGCGACATGATGGGAAGCCTTCGCAACCCCGCCGCTTTCTGCAACGTCTACGGCTTTCGCCCGACCTGGGGCCTCGTCCCTCAGGATGCTGAAGGGGATACCTACCTTTCCACCATGTCCACCGAAGGCCCGATGGGCCGGACCGTTGAGGACGTGGCGCGCCTTCTTCTCGTCCTCGCGGGCGAGAACCCCGGAGCTCCGTTTCCGCGCGCGGTTCCGAATGTGCTTTCGGGTCTCGACCGGGGCATCAAGGGCATGAAGATCGGCTGGCTGGCCGACTGGGGCGGGGCCTATCCGATGGAGCCGGGTATCCTCGATCTCTGCACGGCGGCGCTCCGGCAGATGGAAGAGCTTGGCGCCGTGGTCGAGCCCCTGCCCCCGCCCTTCCCGGCCGAAAAACTCTGGTCGGCCTGGGTGACCCTGCGGGCCATGCTGAACGCAGGCAGCAAGCGGGCATTGGCCGACGATCCGGCCAGACGCGCCCTGACCAAGCCCGAGACGATCTGGGAGATTGAGCAGGGCCTGGGCCTGACCGCGCAGGCCGTCTATGAGGCAAGCGTCATCCGCAGCCGCTGGCACGCCCATGCAGCGCGGCTTTTCGACCGGTTCGATGCCGTGGTCCTGCCATCGGCGCAGGTCTGGCCCTTCCCCGCCGACTGGCGCTGGCCGGAAGAGATCGCTGGGCGGAAGATGGATACCTATCACCGCTGGATGGAGGTGGTGATCCCCGCCAGCCTGATCGGGCTGCCGGCCCTGTCGATCCCCGTGGGCTTTTCCGCCACCGGCCTGCCGATGGGCATGCAGATCATCGGCCGCTCGGGCGACGATGCGGGCGTACTGGCCATCGGTCAGGCCTGGCACCGCGCGACTGAGTGGCCGCAGCGCCGCCCGCCTCTGGTCGCTGGCGCGGTTTCGCGCTAGGGCTTCCTTCATGCGAGTTCTTGTCATCGGCTCTGGCTCTATCGGGCGTCGGCATCACGACAACCTGCAGGCTTTGGGGGCCTCATCCCGGCTTGTCTCGTGGCGCGAGGCGGGGCTTGGCGGCGCGCTGGCGGCTATGACGGATGCCGAGGCCGTGGTGGTCGCCACCGCGACCGACATCCGCCTGCCCATGATCGAGGCGGCGGCGGCGCGGGGGCTGCCGCTTTACATCGAAAAGCCGCTCGCCTTCCGGCCGGACGAGGTGGAGGCGATTGCCGAGGTTGCCGCCCCGGTCGCAGAACGGTCGATGCTGGGCCTGATGCTGCGCTATCACCCGGCGGTGCGGGCGCTGGCAGCGGCGGACCTGTCGGACGTCTTCCAGTTCGCGCTGACGATCGGACATGACGTGACCCAGTGGCGGCAGAACTGGCGGTTCTCGGAAAGCTACGCCGCCCGGGCGGACGGGGGTGGGGTGCTGCTGGACCTCTGCCACGAGCTTGATCTGGCGGCCTGCCTTTTCCCGGGGCTGGAGGTGACGCGGGTCGAAAGCCTTGGTCATCCGGCCTTCCCCGGCGTGGATTTCGCCAGCCGCGTCTCCTTGCGGCGGGGCGGGGTCGTGGGCGATGTGTCGATGGACTACCTGACGCCGCTTCTCCACCGCCGCACCCTGCTGCGGGGGACCGAAAGGATGCACGACTTCGACTTCGCGGCGCAGGCCTATCGGGTGACCGATCCTTCCGGCGTGCGCGACCTAGAGCTGCCCCTGGAACGGAACGCGATGTTCCTTGATGCGATGCGCGACTTCCTGCGGCTGGCTTTTGGCGGGGCGACATCGGGCAACCCGCTGATGCCGAGGCTGGACCTTTCCCTGCCCTCCGCCCGGTTGGTGGCGCGGGCCTGGGCGATGCGCGGCTTTGTCGGCGAGATCACGAAGGAGATCCCATGATCCTTGGCCACATCGGCGCGCGGAAAGGCTCCAAGGGCGTGCCGCGCAAGAACTTCCGGATGATGCATGGGAAGCCCCTGATCGACTGGTCGCTGGACCAGCTTTTCGCGCATCCGATGGTGGGGTCCGTGGTGGTCTCGACCGATGACGAGGAGATCTACGATCATGCGGTTGCGAAAGGGGCGCTGAAGATCGGCCTCCGCCCCGAGCATCTGGCGACGGACACGGCGGGGAAATGGGGGGTCTGGCAGCATGCGCTGGAGGCGTCGGAGGCCCTTGTCGGGCCGGTGGAGGCATTCCTTGACCTCGACTGCACCTCGCCCCTGCGGCTGCCCGAGGACATCACCGCGGCGCTGGAGCTGTTCCGGGCGGAACGTCCCGACATGGTGATGAGCTGCTGCGAGGCGCGGAAGAACCCCTACTTCAATCTGGTGGAGCCGGATGCGACGGGGGCGCTGCATGTCTCGAAGCCGCTGCCCGGCGGGGTGGTGGCGCGGCAGCAGGCGCCGGTAGTCTATGAACATGCCGCCTCGACCTATGTCGTCGATCCGGCCTACCTCAAACGGTCGAAGGGGTTGTGGGAAGGGCGGGTGATCCCCTACCTGATGCCGCCCGAACGGTGCGTCGACATCGACACGCCGTTCGATTTCCGGCTGGTGGAGTTTCTGATGGAGGAGACCCGGAATGGGTGAGCAGTTGAAGGGCCGGACGGTTTTCATCACCGGGTCGGGGGGGGTGCTGGGATCGACCTACGTCCGCCGGATGCTGGCCGAAGGGGCGCGGGTGATCGCGTCGGACCTGCCGGGCAAGCGGGCGGATGCTCTCGTGGAGGCGCATGGGGGCAACCCGGAGTTCCGGTTCTACCCGCTCGACGTCGCGAATGAGGACGAGGTGACGGGGATCTTCCAGCGCATCCTGAAGGACGGGTGGGAGCCGAACGTCGTCCTGAACAACGCGGCGATCACGGGGGAGCTTCTGATGGGGGCGGGGCAGCCGTTTCCAGATTTCGCGGACCTGAAGGTCAGCGACTGGGAAAAGACCCTGCGGACGAACCTGACGGGGCCCTTCATGGTGGCCCGGCAGATGGACCGGGACATCGTCGGGAGATGGCCCTGCACCCTGATCAACGTGGCGTCGATGTATGCCCTGAACGGGGCGCATCACCGGATCTACGAGGGGATGCCGTTCAAGAACTTCTCGGCTTACGGGGTCACCAAGGCGGGCATCCACGGGCTGACGGTCTGGCTGGCGGGCTACTGGGCGAACCGGGGGGCGACGGTGAACACGATCGCGCCGGGGGCGGTGTTCAACGGGCATTCGGAGGAGTTCCAGCGCCGGGTGGGGGAACTGATCATGCTGGACCGGATGGCGAAGCCGGACGAGATCGCGGATGCGATGCTGTTCCTAGCGAGCGCCCAGTCGGGCTACATCACGGGGCAGATGATCAACGTCGACGGTGGGTTCAGCGGCTGGTGAGGCAAGGCTGACCACAGTGGTCAAAATCGTCTTATTGTTTTATTACAATAGGTTACGCTTTTGCATTTACGTGGTCTTAACTTTTGCATCCAGCGCCGCGAGGGTCTTTTGCGTCGCCCCGGAATGGGCGGAGAAGAAGGCCTGAATGGTCTCGGGGCCGGGACCGGGCCAATCGATCAGGGCCTTGGTCAGGGCTTCCGGCGTCTCGACCCGGAGACAGACTCCGGCGGCGATGGCCTCGGTCGCCGGATATTCGATGGTATGGACCTCGGGCCCGACGATCACCGGGCGCTTCAGCGCGAGGGGTTCGATGATGTTGTGGGCTCCGTGCGGCGTGAAGCCGCCGCCGGTGACCACGCGGTCGGACAGGGCGATGTAGAAATACATCTCACCGAGACTGTCGCCGAGGAAGATGTCGGGGCCTCGGTCGGCGGCCGCCCCACCCCCCTCCCCTCCCCACGGGGGAGAGAGGAGGGTCTTCGGGGCAAGCGTTGCGTCCAGAACCTGACCGCGACGGACCAAGCGTAGGCCGCGTGCCGCGATCATCGCGGCGACCTCGTCGAAGCGTTCGGGTTTGCGGGGGACGTAGACCGCGAAGGGGCGAGACGGGTGGTTCAGGGCTGAGGCGATGGCGTCGAGGTAGAGGTCATCTTCGCCCTCGACCGCCGACGCGAAGGTGATGACGGGGTGGCCCCCGGCGAGCAAGGGGCGCAGGGCTTCGGCAGCGGCCACGAGATGCGGCGGGATAGGTTGATCGAAGCGCAATTCGCCCGTGACGCAGATGTTCTGCACCCCGACCGAGGCGAAGCGCCGCGCCTGAAGGTCGGACTTCACGAAGGCCCCGGCATAGGCCTGCATCAGGAGATGCCGCAGGCCGGATCGCGCGTCACGGTCCATCGACTTCGTCGGATACTGGGCATTGCACATGAAAAGCGGAATGCCGGCGTTCCGCGACGCGAAGATCATCCGGGGCCAGATCTCGATTTCCATCACGAGGCCAGCCTTCGGGCGGAAGGCGCGGAAGAAGCCGCGGTAGGCCCATGAGGTTTCGAACGGCACCCAGACAGCGGCCATGCGCCCGGCGGCGATCTCGGAGGCGAAGACCCGTTCCGCCTCACGCCGCCCGGCGGGGGTGAAATGGGTGGTGACGACGGGATCGCCCCGGTCGAGAAGCGCGCGGACGAGCGGTACGGCGGAGCGCATTTCGCCCAGGGAGACGGCATGGACCCAAGTTGCACCGGGCAAACGCTGGCGGTAGCGGCCGAAACGTTCGGCAAGCTGCTGGCTGTAAAGCGCATCCTTCCGGCCCCTGCGCCAGAGGTAGACAAGGATGAACGGAAGGCCGAGGTGCCAGAGAAGCGACCAGAGGCGGAGGAAGAGCCAGAGCCTCATGCAAGGCCCGCGAGCGACAAGAGCTCTTCTGCCAAGGGGTCGAGCGCCCCCCGGGCGGCCTCGGACAGGGCACGGGCGCGGTCGGCCACGGCGGCATGGTCGGCGGCGAAGGCGGCGGGAAGGGCCTCGGGCTGGACCGGAACGGCTGCACCTGCCCGATGCAAAGCCTCAAAATCGCTGGCAAAGTTGGCGATCCGGGGACCATGCAGGATGGCCGAACCAAGGGCGGCGGGCTCCCACGGGTTGTGGCCTTCGGTCGGGCCGTAGGTGCCGCCGATGATCGTGACCGGGCAGAGGCGATACCAGAGGCCCATCTCGCCGAAGGTATCGACGATCCAGAGGTCGGCGGTCGGCCCCTGCCCCTTGCTGCGAAGGGTCGCGGTCAGGCCGTGTTCTGCGGCGCGGGCAGCGATCTCTGGCCCCCGATGCGGGTCGCGGGGGGCGATGAGGACCGTGGGCAGCGGGTAGGTCGTCCGGAGCGCGGTCAGCAGAACCGCCTCGTCCTCCGGGTGGGACGAGGCAAGGAGCACGGGCTTGCGGCCGACCATGTGCGCCCGCGCCTCGGCAAGGGCGGAGGGATCGGCGGCAAGCGGCGGCGCGGCGGCCTTGAGCGAGGGCGCGACGCGGACGCCCTTTGCGCCCAGCGCAGTCAGGTGGCCTGCGGTTGCGTCGTCCTGCGCGGTGACAAGGGCGAAACGGGCGAAGAGGTCGGCATAGAGCCCGCGCCATCGGCGACGACGAGCGTAGGCGTCGGCGTTCATCCTTGCGTTGACGAGGGCGAGCGGGATGCCGCGCGCGTCGCTTGCGGCCACGGCGCCGGGCCAGAGGTCCTGCTCGGCCCAGATGGAGAGCGACGGTTTCCAGTGGTCGAGGAAGCGTGCGAGGTATTGCGGCGCGTCGAGCGGCAGGAACTGGTGCCGGGTGCGGGGCGGCAGGTTCGCCGCAAGGACCTCGGCCGAGGCGCGGGTGGTGGAGGTGACGAGGAACTCCGCGTCCGTCCGGTCGGCCATCGCGGCGATGAGGCCACGTAGGGCGAGCGTCTCGCCCAGGCCGACGGCGTGGAGCCAGATCAGCGGGCCGTCGGGGCGGGGGGCCGTCGGTTCGCCCAGTTTCTCGCGCCAGCGGTCAGGGAGTTCCTTACCCTTCGCCAGCCGTTTCTGGAGGTGGCCGGGGGCAAACAACGGAATCGCCCGCGACGCCGCGAGGTATGCGCTGAGGGCCATCCCCTTGGGCTTAGGCGATGTCACGGAAGGCCTTTTGCAGGCTGAGGGACCAGAAGCCGGGATCGGCCAGCGTTTCGACAAAGCGCTGCGCGGCGGTGCCCTGGCCGAAGCCGTCATGCGGGACCGCCTGCCGGCCCCAGTGTTCGCGCAGGAACCCGAGGATGGCCGCGCGGTCGGACGCCTCACAGGCCGTGACCGAGGGCGCGTCGGAGCGGTTCGACTGGCGCGTGCCAATGTCGAGAGACGGAAGGCCAAGGAACGGCGCTTCGCGCACGCCGGCGGAGGAATTGCCGACCATGCAGGCGGCGTTCTTCATCAGTTCGGAGAAATGCGCGAACCGCATTGAGGGGAGGAGGCGGAAGCGGTCCTTCGGGAGCTGTTCGAGGACATCGAAGATCGCCGCAGAGCCGGGGTCGTTGTTCGGGGCGATGACGACGAAGGGGCGGCCCGAGACTTCGAGGGCACCGAAAAGGTCCTCTGCCTGACGCCCGATCGTGTCCTGTTCCGAGGTCACCGGGTGGAAGGTCGCGATGCCGAATTCGGCGAAGGGGATGGCGTAGCGGGCGCGCACCTCGTCCATCGTGACACCGGAGGGGCGGGCGTGGAAGTCAAGTTCGGGCGAGCCGATGACGTGGATCGTCTCGGGCGGCTCACCCAGGGCGCGGACGCGGGTGGCGGCGGCGTCGGACGAGACGAAGTGGTGGGTGCAGAGCTTGGTGTTGCAGTGACGGAAGACCTCATCGATCGTGCCCGAGACCTCGCCCCCCTCGACATGGGCCGAGCGGACATAGTTCGTCGCGGCGACAAGGGCACCGGCCAGCGCCTCGATCCGGTCACCGTGAAGGAGGATGAGGTCGGGCTTTTCCTGATGGACGAAGGCGGAAAAACCGGTGACGGTGCGGGCAAGGATCTGGTCCTGCGGGTCGCCTTCGAACTGGTTCGGGGCTTCGTGGACGGTGACGCCGGGCATCCGCCGCACCTCGTTCACGGTGAGGCCGTAGCGGTCCATCAGGTGCATGCCGGTGACGAAGAAGGTCACGCGGTGGCCGGCGTCGCGGGCGGCCGCGGCCAGGGGCTGCAGCTTGCCGAAATCGGCGCGGGTGCCGGTGAGGAAGAGGAGGTGTCGGGTCATTCCGGGGTTGAACACCTTGTGGCCACGTTCGATATGAACAGCGCCGGACGGATTGTCCAGCCACTCGGGCTGGCCCCGCCCACTTGACCTCGTGCGCAGGGGCTGGTGGGGAGAGGTGCCGCATGTCGGAAGAGGGCCAGTGGGCTGGATGCGGGACTACTGGCTGGCCCATGGCGGGACGGTGTAGTCGGGTTTCTTCGCGGCTTGCGATCTTCAGCGGGAAACCTGGCCCGAGACCGCTTGCCTGGTTGCCTCGAGATAGGCGAAGCCATATCGCTGATCCGGTTCAAGATGGGGAACCAATCGAAAATGTCGCTTGGCTGCACACCAATCGCGCCTTACGAATGCCTTCGCCGGAAGTTTCAGCTCGCCACCTCGGCTGCGACTGCGACAGTCACGCTTATAGACCCTCATGACTTAAGTGACTATGCCTTTACACGGCACTCTGCTTGGAACATGTTGAATGAAGGGGCCTAAGAACTAATGATGAAAGGTCCAAGAACCTCCCAATCAATTTCTCTCTTTTGGTGTTTGCGAGAACACGGAAGTAAGAAGAACTTTGGCGATGACATGTCACCAATGCTTCTCGAATATGCAACTGGTCGCCCGGTGCGCTTTGCTGAACCCAAGAAGGCAGATGTGATTGGTCTTGGTAGCATTCTACAGTTGCTATGTAGCCGCAAGAAAGCTGCGCGATCATTGGCTTATAGGGCCATTAGCTTGCGACGCCTTAGACCTGTTGTCTGGGGCAGCGGAACGACAGGCATGGACGCAACAGGAACGATGCCATTGACTGACTTTGTATCATGGCATCTTGACGTGCGCGCTGTAAGAGGGCCCGCGACCGAGAAAAAGTTGGGAGTGCGATGCGGTGTCTTCGGCGACCCGGCCATACTTGCGAGCAAGTTCTGGCCAACTCCCTCCAAAAAGACGCGTCATATTAGCATCATCCCACACTATACGGACAAGTCCTCCCCCGAACTTGAACGAGTTAAATCTCTGTTTCCACAGGCAAAGATTATTTCCGTTGAAGATGAAGTGGATCAGGTTGTGAGTGAAATTTCATCAAGCGAGCTGATCCTTTCAAGCTCCCTGCACGGATTAATCATCGCCGACAGCTTTGGGATACCCAACTATCGGCTAGTGCTGGGCGGACAACTCACCGGCGGAGACTTCAAGTTCAACGACTATGCAATGGGAATTGGGCGGCCTAACATCTCTCCGATAGCACTTGACGCATCGGATAACTTGTTCGCCGGAGATTTTGACTATCAAAGGAACCTGGACGCCGTCTCCGAGCGCTTGCTTAAGGCAATGTCTGACCTTGCAGCCTAGCAACGCCTTGAAAAGGCAAATCCGAGAAGCAATCTGGGTAGTACGAATAAGAATAAGGGCGAACGAGATGGGTGAAGATGGAGCCATAACCTATTTGTTGCGCTGTCATAGCATTTCCGCTCTCCCGAAGCTTAAGAACGCGCTTTTGAGCATCTCCGCACAAACATATGCAGACGTTAAGGCGCTTGTGGTGCTACAGGATCTGCCAGAAAATGAGGTGACACAGATCAACTTAGCGATAAACAAACTACGAGATGAACTTAGCCTGGATGCTTGCCTGAGGAACTTTTCTTTTCCGCGTCCTGGCGACCATAGGGGCGCTCTATTGAATTTGGGCCTGCAGATTGTTAGCACCCGATATGTGGCGTTTCTGGACTATGATGACATTGTTTATCCTAGTCATGCAGAGATCCTTATTTCTGACTTGGTTCAAAGCAGCGCTTCGAATGCTGTTGCAAGTTTTGGGGGCTGCACTCTCGCTTTCTACGACGATATTGGAAACGGAGAAATCTACGTTACCGAAAGGCGGGTATTTTCAGATCGTCCCTCTGTCTTGTCTTGCCTCATAACGAACTGTTTTCCCATCCATTCATATGTCTTGGACCTGCGTCGTATCCAGGCAATGCCAAGATTCGATGCGGAGTCGAAATTGCATGAAGATTACATCTTCTTGCTGGAACTCCTTGAATCTTATCCTGTCAGCACGCGACAGTGTAGGGCTCAGCTTTGCGAGTACCGTATCAGCAATAGTGATTCCAATACGGTAGCAATTCGAAGTAGTACAGCGAAGGTGGATAGAGCCAAGAAGGAAGCTTGGTTAAGAGATCTTGAGCGAGTAGAGCGTAGAAAGTCTGGTCGCTCTTTTCGAGTTCCGTATAGTGAGATTACCGAACTAGGCGATATTTCGATACTATCAAGACAGCCGTTCCTAAGAGGTCTTCTTGTATGTCAGATCGCAAAGTCCATTCGCAAGAAATATGGGGTAGATGAGGCAAGGAGGTTTCTGGGAGACCCAAAAGTCTATTCTCGGACGATAGCACCTGAGAAGCGATCCCTGCTAATGAAACTTTTCTGTTAGGTGCCAGTTTAATAGGCGGAGTTTTGTCACAGTGTGCGCTCCGCTGTAGCAGGATCGTGAGTCTTGATCATCCGGATCATTTCGTCAAGGATCTCGGGTGCCGGCGAGGCGATCAGGCCGTTCTCGACAGCACGCAGGTAGTTCTGCCGCATCTCGTGGAAGTAGGTCTGCGAGTTCTTCTTCAGGTACATCGTGCCGAAAAGTCGGTCTGACGCGTAGCAGAAGCTGGTCGTAAAGGGGCGACGCAGGGCGTTCTTGCGGATATGCTCCAGCGCAGCTTGCCGCCAGGCCTCATCGTCAGAGTACCGCGCCAGAAGATCGGCGCGTTCTTTGCGGTAGTTGTAATCTGCATAGGCAGCGTAGTCGAGGGTCGTTCGAAGGAACTCTGCATCGCAGGTCTCGATGGCCCCGAT
This sequence comes from Tabrizicola sp. T46, assembly GCF_057219895.1. Lineage (NCBI taxonomy): Bacteria > Pseudomonadati > Pseudomonadota > Alphaproteobacteria > Rhodobacterales > Paracoccaceae > Tabrizicola > Tabrizicola sp. T46. The sequence goes on along the minus strand of NZ_JBXVVV010000002.1, from coordinate 718,680 downwards.
GAATTTCGACCGCCGCATGACCCCGTCGAAGCGTGCGCCATGGCGCATCATGTGTTTCGAAAACCCGATCTCGCCGTGCTTGATCGTGTAGGGCTTGCTGCTGGACATGCGGTAGTCGACCCAGTAGGCGGAAAATGCTTTGGACTCAACGCAGACCCTCGAAAACAGGAAGAAGTAGGATTCAAGCTGGCGCAGTTCAAAATGGTAGGTGCCATCCTTGTGGTAGCGCACCTTCTGGTCCTGATTCAGGCCGACAGCATCCAGACCGCCCGCGTCCAGGCGCGCCTCGAGCACCGGGATCGGATCGCCCTGCATCGGGAACCACACGCTGTCGTTCATGATCAGCAGGCGATCCGGCGTCGGGCCATGCTGGCCAAGGATACGCAGCCCATCGCGGTAGCCGCCGAAGTCATAGCCGAAGTTCGGGCGCGTCACGAGCAGCCAACTCGTTGCACGCAAGCGCTCGGCGTCCTGCGGCAGGATCGGGCTGTTCATCACGATCAGCGGGGCATAGCCGTTGCGGACGAGGTAGTCGAGCGTCAGGAAGACCGAAGGCGCAATCCCCTTCGGCTGGTAGACAAGGAAGATCGCCACCTTCGCCTGCCTCGCAACAGCGCCGGGCTGCGTCTGGACGATCCGGTCGAAGTCCCGGTCATGGGCCTCCAGCCGGCGCTTGTGCGCCATGCGGTCAGGCAGCGAAACGAGATAGCCGGGCAGATCGACGATCTTGTACCAGATGCGCAGAAGCTCGCGCTTCAGCTTCCACTTCGGGATCATGCCTTACCCCCGAGGCGGCCCTTGCGGGAGAGATAGGAAAGGCGGCCAAGGCGCGTGCCTGCGCGCGCCCAGAGGGTCGGCAACCGGCGCCAGAGCGGCCATTTCTGCACGCCGCCGAAGTTGCTGCCGGTGATCGTGCTTTCGTTGCCATCGTCGACGTGGCTGGGAAAGGGCTCCAACCCGTAGTGCCGGAAATCGTGCACATGGATGCGGTCAAGTTCGTGATCGATGGGCCGGTGGATCGGCAGCATCGCGGGCAGAAGCCGCGCGGCAAGGTCGCGCCGGATCAGGTAGGCGCCAAGCCCGGTGGCCGGCCCGGCATAGGCGTTGAGGCTGTAGGGCCCAAGCCGGCCCTGGCGGCGCGGGTTCTTCGCCCGGATCTTGTTGAGCTTGAGGAAATCCCATTCCTCCGCGTGATCCAGCGCAAGGTTCAGCGCCGGCAGGAAATCGTCATGGAAGACGACGTCGTCTTCCAGCACCAGTCCCACCTTGTACGGGCTGTTGAGCAGGGCCCGCCAGACGCCAAGGTGCGAATGATAGGCGCCGATCTCGCCCTTCATGATCTCGCGCCCGACGTTGCGGCGGAATTCGTCTGTGGCGACGGTGGATTTCAGGCGGTCCCATTCGGCAGTCCCGTCGACGGCAGGAAAAAGGGTGTAGTCGAGCCCGATCGCGGCAAGGCGCGTCTCCATCGTTTCCCGACGCGCCCGGGAGCGGTCGAGGTTGATCAGCCAGACACCAAGTCCGGGCGGCTGCGTCACCCCAGATCCTCCCATTTCAGCTGGGTGTTCCGCGTCACTGCGCGGGTCAGGCGTTTGCCCACGACCTTGTCGAAGTCATAGGCCGCGATTTCTCCGCTGCCGGGGCGGCGGGCCCAGATGTCGGCCTCGGTGATGACATGACCAGCGGGAAGGTCCTTGTCGGCGACGACCGAGCCACGGGCGAAGCGGTAGACGTCTTCCTCGGGCGCGCTGCGCTGTTTAGGGTTATTGGCGGCGATCCAGATTTCCTTCGACCGGTCGATCAGGAACCGCAGTTCCGCCGGGTCCATCGAGTTGATGATGTCCGGGCCCTTGCGGTAGCGGGTGTCGGTGAAGTGGCGTTCCAGGATGCAGGCACCAAGGGCGACCGAGGCCAGCGCCATCTCGGGGCCGATGGAGTGGTCGGAAAAGCCGACGACGGCCTTCGGGAAGGCCTGCTTCAACTCGGTGACGCCGCGCAAGCTGACGATCTCGGCCGGGCTGGGGTAGAGGTTCGTGCATTCCAGAAGCGCGTATTCAACGCCGGCCGCATCGAGGATGTCGACCGAAGCGCGAATAGTTTCAATCGTTTGCATCCCCGTCGACAGGATCACCGGTTTCCCCTTCCGCGCGATATGGCGGATGAGGGGCAGGTTATCCGCCTCGCCCGAGCCGATCTTGTAGGCGGGCACATCCTGCGTTTCCAGCCAGTCGGCGGCGGCGCGGGAGAAGGGGGTGGAGATCCAGATCAGGCCGAGGCTTTCGGTGTAGCGCTTGAGCTCGGCCTCTTCGTCGAGGGAAAGCGCGCAAGCCTCCATCACGTGCCAGATCGAGACGTCGGCGTTCGGAGGGAAGATCGACTTCGCCTCTTCCGTCATCTCGTCTTCGATGATGTGGGTCTGGTGCTTGATCATCTCGCAGCCCGCACCCGCGGCGAGGCGTACCATTTCCTTGGCGACGGCAAGGTCGCCGCCGTGGTTGATGCCGATCTCGGCGATGACAAGCGGAGGATGGCCGGGGCCGATCTCGCGGTTGGCGATCTTCATGGGGGTCTCCTTGCTTGTCCCCCGTGCTGCATGACGGCTTGGGGCCTGTCAAGCCAGCGGGTATCGCGCCAGCACCTCGTAGTGCGGACCGCTGCCGGTGCGGTGGCTTTGCCACAGGACTATATCCTCGACCTGCCAGGGGTCGGTGCGGAAGCCTGTCCCCATGGCGATGGCGCGTTCCAGCCGGGCGGTCTCTGCGAAAGCGGGGGGCGGGAAGCGGCCAAGCGTGACGTGCGGCACGTAGCGGCGTGCGTCGATCGGGCAGCCGGCGCGGCGGGCCATGGTTTCCGCCTTGGCCTGCAGGTGCATGAGCGGAGGGGACGGCGCGACCCCGGCCCAGGCGGTGTGGGGCTTGTCCTTGCCGAAAAGGCCAAGGCCTTGCAGGTAAACGGGAAAGCCCGGCACCCGCAGGGTCTCAAACCCTTCATGCGCGGCTTGCAGTGCGTCTTCGGGGCAGTCGCCAAGGAAGACCAGCGTCAGATGGAAGCTTTCGGGTTCCACCTTGCGCGGCAGGGGCAGGAGGAACTGCTGCACGGTCAGCGCGCCGCATTGTGCCGGCGGGATCTCGATGCCAAGAAAGGCGCGGATCATCGGCGGGCCAGCTGCGCAAGGCGGTCGCGGATCTCGGGCCGGACTGGACCTTCGCGGGGAGCGTCGAGGAGGGTGGCAAGGAGGTCAGGCGCCGGCGGCGGGCGGCTGCCGCCGTTCCAGGAGAGGGCTTTCAGGACGGCTGCTGCCGTGTCGGGCAGGCGGTCGGGCATGTCCTGGCCCGCAAGCAGGCCCCAGATCGCCGTCCAGAGCCGCCCGACCGACCAGGGGTTGTAGCCGCCTCCACCAAGGACAAGCACACGTGGAGCGAGGGGTAACAGGGACGTGAGTGCCTCGAGGTAGGCGCGGTTCGAGAGCGACAGGCGCGAGAGCGGGTCTTCCGCCAGGCTGTCGGCACCACATTGCAAGACGATGGCTTCGGGGCGGAATTCGTCCACGCGGGGCAGGATCAGGCCTTCAAGCACAGCCCGCGCCTCGCTGTCGCTATAGCCTTTCGGGACCGGCAGGTTGAAGGCGCTGCCGCCGGCGTCATCCTCCAGCTTGCCAGTGAACGGCCAGCGCCCTTCTTCGTGGACCGAGATCATCCGCACGCCGGGGTCACCGGAAAATGCAAGCTCCACCCCGTCGCAGTGGTGGGCATCAAGATCGACATAGGCGATCCGCGTCAGGCCCGCGCGCTGCAGGACACGCAGCCCAAGGACGACGTCGTTGAGATAGCAGAACCCGTTCGCCCGGTCGGGGAGTCCGTGATGAGTGCCGCCACCGGGGACATGGATCACGCCGGGAGTTGCCGCCAGAAGCTCGGCCGCCAGCATCACGCCCCCTGCCCCGGTCGCCGGACGGCGGTAGACCTGCGGAAAGACCGGGTTGGTGAGAGTGCCAAGCTGGAACCGCTGCCGCATCTCCGGCGTGGCCTCGCCGAGTGCCTCGGCGGACTGCAGGGCAGCGACATAGGCGGGATCGTGCCAGAGGGTCAGCGCCGAAGGCTTGGCGCGCGGGCTGGTGCGATAGCGGTCGGGCGGCAGCCAGCCCAGTGCGCGGGCAAGGTCCATCACCGTGGACACCCGTGGAATCCGCAGCGGGTGGGCACCGCCGTAGGACGAGCCGCGGTAGATCTCGGACCCGATGAAGAGCGGCCCAGTCACCGCAGGACGCGGCGGCGGGCCAAGGGTCACGGCAGCATCGCCTCGATTGCCCCGGCGATCCGGCGGCTTTCGGGGCCGACGTTCGACCCGAAGGTGCCGGCAATGCTGCCATCGGGCGCGATCAGCACCTTGTTGAAGTTCCAGCGCGGGACAAATCCGGTCTCGGCCCGGACCCATTCGTAGAAGGGATGCGCCTCGGGCCCGCGGACCGAGGTGATCTCGGTCATCGGCAGGGTGATGTCGAAGGTCATGGCGCAGTATTCCTTGACCTCGGCCTCGGTGGCCAGTTCCTGCTCGAAATCGTTCGAGGGGACGGCAAGGATCAGGGCGTGGTCGCCAAAGCGTTCGTGGAGGTCCTGGAGCCCGTCGAACTGCCCGGCAAAGCCGCAGAGCGAGGCGGTGTTGACCACCAGAACCGGCTTGCCCTTCCAGTCGCCGAGGTCGATCTCGCCCCCGTCGATCGAGGCGAAGCGGAACCCGTCTGCCGCCATCGCTGGACCGGCCAGCAGGACGGCGATCAGCATTGTCTTGAGTGAAGCCACGACCAGACCCCCGGAAAGCGCATTTTCGATGCGCTTGACCTAATCCTTCGGCAGGATGGGTCAATTCCCCGGGAAACTTCTGTAAATGTTCTGTGATCCGTGCCATATTGCCCTTGAGGAACTCGAGCAGCGGTCAGACCTCGTAAGCAGGCGGCCAGGGTGGCGTGACATGGGTTGGCAAGACAAGGTTACGGCGAAGGATGCCGCTCGAGGCGGTAGCGGTGCACGCATGCAATACGGTGCCCTTTGCTGGCGTGAGACGGATGCGGGCGTCGAGGTGCTGCTGATCACAAGCCGCGACACGGGGCGGTGGATCATCCCGAAGGGCTGGCCGATGCCTGGCCTCGCCCCGGAGGCCACGGCCGCGCAGGAGGCCTGGGAAGAGGCCGGCGTTCAGGGCATGGTCAACCCGCTTTGCCTGGGCCGATACGGATACCACAAATGCCTGACGCCTGAGGCGCAGGTGCCTTGCGCAGTCGCGGTCTATGGCTTGCAGGTCAGCGAGATGGCCGACAAGTTCCCCGAGGCGGGTGAGCGTCAGCGCCGCTGGTTCGGGCAATCCACCGCCGCAACGCTGGTGAACGAGACCGACCTTGGCCGCCTGATCGGATCCTTCGTGCCGCCGCCATCAGGGCGCCTGTCCCCCATCGCGGGCGAGTGAGGCTGCACGGAAAGGTGCGGGTCACGGGTCATTGACCTTGGCCACGCAATCCTTAGCTATTCGGCAGGACCATGATCGCGAGCCAAAGGGATGATCCGCTATTCCCTGACATGCAAGGACGGACACAGCTTTGACAGCTGGTTCCAGAACGCCGAAGCTTTCGGCGCGTTGCAGGCTGCGGGGCAGTTGGCCTGTCCGGTCTGTGGCGCGGTCGATGTCGAAAAGGCGCTGATGGCCCCGGCCGTGGTACCGGGACGTTCGGTTACGGAGGCGGGAGCCAAGGAGCCGGCGGACCCGCCCTCACTGCGCGACGCGCAGTCCGAGATCGAGGCTGCGATTGCGGCCCTGCGCCGAAAGATCGAGGAAAACTCGGAATATGTCGGCCTGAACTTCGCCGCCGAGGCGCGCCAGATGCATGAGGGCGACAGCCCGGTGCGCGCGATCCACGGCGAGGCCCGGCCTGAGGAGGCGCGGAAGCTGATCGAGGATGGGGTGCCCGTGGCCCCCCTGCCCTTCCTGCCCACCCGGAAGGTCAACTAGGGCGCAAAGGGCGGCCCGTCAGTAGATGTAGCGGATCTGGTCACCCCAGTAGCGTTCCATCCGGCGCAATGCGGTGTTGACGTCATCAATGCCGGAGGCGTCGATGAGGTTCCGCCGCTCCATCCCTTCGGCATGGCGGGCGAAGAGGTCGGAGAGAAGGCCGCGGACATGGCGGCCTTTTTCCGTCAGCCGCACGCGGACAGAGCGACGGTCCACCTCGGACCGCTGGTGGTGCATGTAGCCAAGTTCCACCAGTTTCTTCAGGTTGTAGCTGACGTTCGAGCCCTGGTAATAGCCGCGCGTCTTCAACTCTCCCGCAGTCACCTCATTCTCGCCGATGTTGAAGAGGAGGAGCGCCTGGACGGAGTTGATCTCAAGTATCCCGAGGCGTTCGAAGTCGTCCTTGATCACGTCAAGAAGCAGCCTGTGCATGCGTTCCAGAAGGCCGAGGGTGTCCAGATAGCAGGACAGGAAGGCCTTTTGCGAGCCGTCCAGCACCGGGCTGTAGTGCGACATGGGAATCTCCACCTGCAAAGCCCGCACAGAATCAGCACAAACAGGAAACATTTGGTAAATTTGCGCCGATCGTGGCGGCCGCCTATTCGCCGCTGGCAAGCCTTTGACGCGCGAAATCGGCGATGCGGGACAGAAGCGGCACCACCCAGTCCGGCGGTGTGGACTGGCCCAGGATCCAGGCCATCAGGTCCTGGTCGTTTTCCAGGAGGAGCCGGTCATAGGTCGCAAGGTCCGCCGCGTCGAGGTCGGCCAGGTGTCGGTCGGCGAAGGGGCCCAGAACCAGATCCATCTCCTTGGTCCCGCGCCGCCATGACCGCATCTTCAGGCGTTTCAGGCGTGCTTCGGCCGTCTCGGTCATCGTGCTGCCGTTCCTGCTTGAACCCGTGCGGGCCGGACCCTAAGACAGGCCCGCAGAAAAGACTACCGGTGAAAACCGCAGCCTTGACCCAAATCCCGCGAAAGGGGCGACCCATGGCCTTCCTCTCCGACACGCTGGCGCGCGTCAAGCCTTCCCCGACCATCGCCGTGACCACCAAGGCGGCACAGCTTAAGGCCGAGGGGCGCGACATCATCGGTCTTGGCGCGGGTGAGCCGGATTTCGACACGCCGGTCCATATCCGCGAGGCGGCGAAACGGGCGATAGAGGCGGGCAAGACACGCTATACGGCAGTCGACGGGATCCCGGAGCTGAAGGCGGCGATCTGCGCGAAGTTCCTGAAGGAGAACGGGCTGACCTACACCCCGCAGCAGGTGTCGGTCGGGACGGGCGGCAAGCAGATCCTCTACAACGCGCTGATGGCCACCTGCAATCCGGGGGACGAGGTGATCATCCCCGCGCCTTACTGGGTCAGCTATCCGGACATGGTGCTTCTGGCCGGGGGCACGCCGGTGCCGGTCACCTGCGGGATCGAGACCGATTTCAAGCTGACGCCCGCGCAGCTGGAGGCGGCGATCACGCCGAAGACGAAGTGGTTCATCTTCAACTCGCCGTCCAACCCGACGGGTGCCGGCTATACGTGGGACGAGTTGAAGGCGCTGACCGATGTCCTGATGCGGCATCCGCATGTCTGGGTGATGTCTGATGACATGTACGAACACCTCGTCTTCGACGACTTCCGGTTCTGTACCCCGGCCGACGTCGAACCAGGCCTCTATGACCGCACGCTGACCTGCAATGGTGTTTCCAAGGCCTATGCGATGACCGGCTGGCGGATCGGCTATGCCGCGGGGCCGGTGGCGCTGATCAAGGCGATGGGGACGATCCAGTCGCAGTCGACCTCGAATCCCTCGTCGGTCAGCCAGTATGCGGCGCTTGAGGCGCTGACCGGCCCACAGGAGTTTCTTGCCGATTGGCGCCGCGTCTTCCAGGGCCGCCGCGATCTGGTGGTGTCGATGCTGAATCAGGCCAAGGGCATCCGCTGTCCGAAGCCGGAAGGGGCGTTTTACGTCTATCCCGACATCTCGGGCTGCATCGGCAAGGCGACGCCGGCGGGCACCGTCATCACGAATGACGAGGTCTTTGCGACGGCTCTGCTGGAAGAGACCGGCGTGGCCGTGGTCTTCGGCGCGGCCTTTGGCGTGTCGCCCAACTTCCGGGTCAGCTATGCCACCTCGGACGAGGTGCTGCGCGAGGCCTGCGCCCGCATCCAGCGCTTCTGCGCCGGGCTGGTCTAGTCGCGTTTCGGCAGCCCGGACCGCAATCCGGGTTGACGAGCGCGCGCCGGTCTTGAAGGAATGGGTGGCAGGCGCCCGATACCGCGGCGCGAGGGGCAGGCAGGGGCGATGACGGCGGAGCTTCCCGACTATTACTTCCGGGTGCGCGAGAATGGTGCGGCGGTGTTCCGCGTCAGTACCGAAAACCGCCAGCGCCGGATCGAGATGGACGAGATCGCGGTCGTCAACGTAAAGAACGGCAACATCAAGCCGCATGGCGATGTGGTGCTGTCGGAAGCGGACATGGCGGCGATCGAGAGCTGGATCGCGGACCGTCAGGCCCAGCTTGCGGCGCGCGAGGTGGATGACATCCTGCGCACGGTCGACCACCTGAACCTTACGGCGCAATGGGCGCAGTCGCGGGCGACGGATGAGCAGCTTGAGGCGGTGACAGACCGGCTCTTGCTGACGATGCACGACCTGCGGACGGTGCTGGTGCGCAAGAAGGCCGACCGTCTCGGCAAGAGCGACTAGCCCTCCTCGTGCGACTTCGTCTTCTCGTCGGCACGCCTGCAGCGAGGCGTAACGAAGTCGTCGACGAGCGAGGGTTCAGATCTGCTTTTCCGGCATCTGCACCCGCAGCCCATCCAGCTTGTCCGAGACCTTGAGCTGGCAGGTCAGGCGCGAGCGGACCGGGTCGGGGTTCCAGGCGAAGTCGAGCATGTCCTGCTCCATGCTGTCCTTGGCGGGCAGCCGGTCGACCCAGGCGGGATCGACATAGACATGGCAGGTGGAACAGGCGCAGGCACCGCCGCAATCGGCCTCGATCCCCGGAATGCCGTTGTCGCGCGCGCCTTCCATCACGGTCAGGCCGTTCGGCACGTCGACGACATGTTCCTTGCCGCCATGTTCCACGTAAGTGATCTTCGCCATTTCAGCCTCGTTCCGGTGCGTCGCTGGTGACATAGGCCAATTGTCCGGGCTTTGCCAGAGGGTGCGGGACGGGAAGCGGCTTGCCAAGTCCAGCCATTGTTCTACATTTGTTCCAAATGCAGCCTGCACCCGTCCACCCCTCGCAGCTTCGCCCCCTGCCCCGTCCGCAGACTGCCCTTCCGGCGGCGCGGCTGGGCGAGCCGCGCCAAGGCGCGCGGGTCACGGTGGCGGGGCTGGTGCTGGTGCGCCAGCGTCCGGGCACGGCGAAGGGGGTGATCTTCGTCACGCTTGAGGATGAGACGGGCACCGCCAACGTTGTGGTCTGGGCACAGACTTACGAACGGTTCCGCCGCGCGGTGATTGCGGGGCGGCTTCTGCGCGTCACGGGCCGGCTTCAGCGCGAGGCGGGGGTGGTCCATATCGTGGCGGAACTGATCGAGGATCTCTCGCCGCTTCTGGACCGCCTGCTTGATCCGGGCTTCCGGCCCGATGGCGTCCGGGCGGGCGATCAGCCCTGACCTTGACGGCAAGCCGCATGCGGGCAAGCCTGCCCCCATCACCGGGCAAGGGAGCGGCGGATGCGGCAGGTCGAGGTTCGCGGACGGCTGGAACAGCACCTTCTTGTCACCTCGATCGCGGCCACGCTGGTGATCGGGGCGATGGGCCTTGTCTTCGGCTTTCTGACCGGGTCCTTCGCCATCATGTTCGACGGGGTCTATGCCACAATCGACGCCAGCATGGCCGCCCTTGGCCTTGGGGTCGCGCGGCTGATTCTGAAGGACGCGCTGCGGACCGATGACGACGCACCGGGGGCGGTGCGCTATCAGTATGGCTTCTGGCACCTTGAACCGATGGTGCTGGCGCTGAACGCCACCATGCTGACCCTTGCGGCGGGCTTTGCCCTGGTCTCGGCGATCATGCTGATCCTGGAAGGCGGGACCGAGATCGAGTTCGACCTCGCGATCCCCTATGCGGTCATCGTCGCGGGCATCTGCTTTGCCATGGCCTGGCGTCAGCGCCGCCGGAACCGGGCGCTGGGTTCGGCCTTCGTGGCGCTTGATGCCAAGGGCTGGCTGATGTCGGGGTCGATCACCACGGCACTTCTGGCGGGCTTTCTGGCGGGCTACGCGCTCGAGGGCACGCGCCATGCCTGGATGATGCCCTATGTCGACCCGGTGGTGCTGGCGCTGGTCTGCCTCGTTGTGCTTCCCCTGCCCTTTTCCGACCTGCGTGAGGCGATGACCGGCATCCTGCGGATCGCGCCCGAGGACCTGGACCGCCATGTCCGCACTGTCGCGGCCGAGGCCAAGGCACGGCACGGGTTCGTCGATGACTATACCTATGTCGCCCGCGTCGGACGGGCGACGCTGATCGAGATCACCTTCGTCACCCCGCCCGGCTGGGACGTGCAGGGCATCGGCCAGCTGGACCGCATACGGCAGGAAGTGGGCGAGGCGCTGGGCGGCAAGGGCCCGGACCGCTGGCTGACCATCGCCTTCACCGAAGACCCGGACTGGGCTTTCTGAACGTGCCGGGTTGACGGCATGGCCACGAAAAAGGCGGCAGGGTCACCCCTGCCGCCCGGTCAGTGCCGCTGGCGTCCCCGATTATTCGATGGAGAGCGCCACGAAGCGTGGGTCGCCGCCGCGACGGATCAGAAGCAGGATCGACTTCCGCCCGGCATCCTTGGCTTCGGAAATACGGTCCTCGAGGTCCTGCAGGCGCACCACCTTCTGCTGGCCGGCCTCGGTGATGAGATCACCTTCGCGCAGGCCCTTGGTGAAGGCTTCCGAGGCCTGATCGACCCCGACCACCATCAGACCTTCGGCCGAAGCCTCGAGCCCAAGCCGTTCGCGCATGTCATTGTCCAGCGGTGCGAGCGTCAGGCCAAGCGTCTCCATCTCCTTCGGCTCTTCCGGCGTGGGCGACGAAGCCGGCATCGTCGCGGCTTCGGCTTCCTCGCGCCGGCCAAGCGTCACGGCCAGCGTCTCGGTCCGGCCTTCGCGCTGGATGATCACCGGCACCGCCTCGCCGATCGGCGCGTCGGCGACACGGCGGGTCAGATCGCCCGCATCCGCGACCGGCTGGTCATGGAACCGGGTGATGACATCACCCGCGACGATCCCGGCCTCCTTGGCCGGGCCGTCCGGCACGTCGGTGACAAGCGCGCCCGAGGCTTCGGCGAGGCCCATCGCCTCGGCAACGTCCGGCGTCACGTCCTGGATCCGTACGCCCAGCCAGCCACGGCGGGTTTCGCCGAACTTCTGCAACTGGTCCACGACCTTCGACACCACGTTCGACGACATGGAAAAGCCGATGCCGATCGATCCGCCGTTGGGGGACAGGATCGAGGTGTTCACCCCGATCACCTGGCCGTCCATGTTGAACAGGGGACCACCCGAGTTGCCGCGGTTGATCGCGGCATCGGTCTGGATGAAGTCGTCATAGCTGCCGGAAAGCTCGCGCCCGCGGGCCGAGACGATCCCGGCGCTGACCGAGAAACCCTGGCCCAGCGGGTTGCCCATCGCCATGACCCAGTCGCCCACGCGCATCAGGTCAGAATTGCCGAAGGTCACGAAAGGCAGGGGTTCTTCCGCCTCGACCTTCAGAAGCGCAATGTCGGTCTTGGGGTCGGTGCCGACCAGCTTTGCCTCAAGCTTCTTGCCCGAGAAGAACTCGATGGTGATCTCGTCCGCGCCTTCGATGACGTGGTTGTTGGTGACGATATAGCCGTCTTCCGAGATCACGAAGCCCGAGCCGAGCGCATCGGAGCGCTGCATTCCATTACCGCCCGGGGCGCCGAAGTCATCGAAGAAATCCTGGAACGGACTTCCTTCCGGGACCATGGGCATCCCGTCGGCCGGGGCAGCGATCATGGCAGAGGTGGTGATGTTGACGACCGAAGGGCTGATCTGCTCGGCCAGTTCGGCAAAGCTTTCGGGGGCGCCGAAGGCGTCGGCCTGCTGGGCCGGCGCGAGGCTGAGGCCAAAGCCCAGGACAAGCGCCAGAAGCGTGCTTGACCGCAGGGCGGAACGGATGGAGGGGGTCAGGTCGGGCACGAAGGAAACTCCTGTTCATCGTGAGCGGGGGTGCGATGCAGGCCCCTTTGCGGGTCTGTGTCGCCATATGTCGCAGCAGATAATGAAGCCAACCTTCATTGCAATTGTTGTCTGCGCGCCTCAACCGGAAGTGAAATCGCGTGTTGTGACGCAAAGGCAGGCGTCACGTCTTTTTTGAATGCCGGAGTGGAGGGCCGCCGCGCGCGGTTTTCGGCCGCCTAAGGGTGCCCGGAAAGCCAGATCAGACCGACGCCAAGCGCAAGCGCGACAAGGCCGATCAGCCGACGCCTGTCCTCCCCCAGCGTGAGGATCAGCCGCAGCGCGTCCTCCATGCGACGAGGGGCCAGTGCAAGCACCAGCCCCTCGACAGCAAGTACCAGTCCGATCGCAAGGACCAGAAAGCTCATGGCGAGGCGGGTGCCGCCGCCGTATCCGCCGCCGGTTCAACCGGCTCGACCGGCTCTGTCGCGGTGCCATCCACGCCAGCCCCGCGCAGATACGAGAAGAACTCACTGTCGGGCTGCATCACGATTGACGAGTTCGTGCCCTTCAGCGAAGCCTCGTAGGCCTGCAGCGACCGGATGAACCCGAAGAACTCGGGATCGCGGCCAAAGGCTTCGGCAAGAATCCGGTTCCGTTCGGCATCGGCCTCACCGCGGACCACATCGGCCTGACGCCGCGCGTCCGAGGTCAGTTCAACCACGGTCCGGTCGGCGGCCGCGCGCACGCGCTGCGCCGCTTCGCCACCGCGGGCGATTTCGTCGGCGGCCTCACGTTCGCGTTCGGCCCGCATCCTGGCGAAGGTCGCTTCCAGGTTTTGCACCGGCAGGTCGGTGCGAGTCAGCCGGACGTCGATGATGTCGATGCCAAGGTTCGCCGCCTGACGTCGCGCGATGTCACGGATCTGGTTCATCAGCGCCGTCCGGTCCTCGGACAGCACCCGGTTCGACGGAACCGAACCCAGCACTTCCTGGATCGCCGGGTTGATGATCCCGTCCAGCCGCCTAAGCGCCTGCGCCTCGGCCCCCGTGCCCACGGCTTCGCGGAAGCGGACAAGGTCGGTGATCCGCCAGCGGGCGAACGCATCGACGACGAGGCGGCGATCATCAAGCATGGTGACTTCGATCGGCGTCGTCGGCAGGCCAAGGATGCGGTCCTCGTAATAGACGACTTCCTGAATGAAGGGCAGCTTGAAGCCGAGGCCCGGCTGTTCGCGTACCTGGGTCACCTGACCGAATTGCAGGACGAGGGCCTTCTTCCGTTCATCGACGATGAAGATCGACGACAGGCCGACCACGATCAGCACGAAGACCGGAATGATGAGATACATCGGGCGCATCAGTTGGACCCTCCCGTCGTGCCTGCGGCACCCTGCGTGGTGGCTTGCGGGGATGTCATGCGTCCCAGTTCGTTCAGGGGCAGGAAGGGCACCACGCCCTGTCCGGCCGCCTCGCCTCCGGAGACGCCATCAAGGATGACCTTGTTCATGTCACCAAAGACCCGTTCCATGGTTTCCAGATAAAGCCGCCGACGGGTGACCTCGGGCGCGTTGACGTATTCGTTGTAGACGGAAACGAAGCGCGCCGCTTCACCCTGGGCCGAGTTCACGGCCTGGGCGCGGTAGGCCTCGGCCTCTTCCAGGAACTGCGCCGCAGCACCGCGGGCACCGGCGGTCACGCGGTTGGCGTAGGCATCCGCCTCTTTTTCAAGCGTGTCGCGCTGCTGCTGGGCCGCCTGCACTTCGCGGAAGGCGTCGATCACTTCGGCCGGGGGCTGGGCGCGCTGGAGGTTGACGCGGATCACCTGGATCCCGGCATTGTAGCTGTCGAGCGTCTCCTGCACCTGGGCCTGAACGTCGGCGGCGATCACGCCACGATCGCGGTTCAGGATCGGCGAAAGTTCCGACCTGGCCACGATGTCGCGCATCGCACTTTCGCTGACTGCCCGCATCGTGTCTTCGGGGTCGGCGAGATTGAAGAGGTACTTCTCGGGGTCAGAGATGTTCCAGACCACCTGGAAGCCGATGTCGACGATGTTCTGGTCGCGCGTCAGCATAAGGCCGCTCTCGCCTTCGCCCTGCCCAATCTCGGTGGTGCGTTCGCCGGTCACCTGAACCTTCTCAAAGGTCACCAGCGGCCAAGGCGCGAAGTTGAGGCCCGGATTGCCGACGCCCGAGCTTTCACCAAGGAACAGCTCGACCGAGCGTTCTTCGGGACGGACCGAGTAGAAGGACATGTAGGCCCAGACCGCCACCAGCGCGAGGGCGCCAAGGGCGATGCCCTGCCGCGTCACCACCGGCCCGCCGCCGCCGGCTCCGCCCCCGGGACCACCGCCGCCGCCGATACCGCCGCGGCCACGCCCGCCCATCAGGACGCGGAGCTGCTCCTGACCCTTGCGGACCAGCTGGTCGATCTCGGGGATCGGCGGACCCTCGCCACGACGTCCGCCGCGGCGGTCGTCGTCGTCGCCATTGCCCCGGTTCCGGTCGTCGCCGCCCGAACCGCCACCGCCGCCCCAGGGGCCGCCGCTTCCTGCCATGTGAAAGAACCTTTCTGTCGTCTTTTGCCTTAGCTGGTCATCCCGGCCCGGAAATCAAGCCATTCCGGCCCCGCTCAGCTGCTTCTTGTCGGTTTGCGCATCGTGACCAGCTCCTCGGCCATCGTCGGATGGACTGCACAGGTCCGGTCGAAATCCTCTTTCGTCGCCCCCATTCTTATCGCGATGGCAGCCAGCTGGATCATCTCGCCCGCTTCAGGTGCGACGATATGGCAGCCAAGGACCTTTCGGGTCGCACGGCTGACAATCAGCTTCATCAGCACGCGGTCGGGCTGGCCGGCAAAGGCGGTCTTCATCGGGCGGAAGGCCGTGGAATAGATCTCGATCGGTTCCTGCTCGCGGGCGGCCTCTTCACTAAGCCCAACCGAGCCGAGCTCGGGCCGGGTGAAGACGGCCGAGGCGACCAGTTCATGGTCGAAGGCCGTCGCCTTGGCGCCAAAGACCGTATCCGCAAAGGCATGCCCCTCGCGGATCGCGACCGGGGTCAGGTTGATGCGTCCGGTCACGTCGCCCACGGCATAGATCGACGGCACCCCGGTCTGGCTGAAACGGTCGACGACGATCTGGCCCTGGCGGCCTAGCGCCACGCCCAGTGGTTCCAGACCCAGCCCTTCGGTGTTCGGCCGACGGCCGGTGGCGTACATCACCAGGTCATAGACGCGGTCCGCGCCGTCGGTCGTGACTGCCCGAATGCCGTCAGACGTCTTCTCAAGCCGCATCACATCGGTGCCGCAGTGGATCTCGATCCCGCTGGCCTGCATCGCGTTCGAGACATGGCCCCGCGCCTCGTCGTCGAAGCCGCGCAGGATCTGGGCACCGCGGTAGATCTGCGTGACCTTCACGCCAAACCCGTTCAGGATGCAGGCGAATTCGCTGGCGATGTAGCCGCCGCCGACGACAAGCGCCCGCTCCGGCAGCCGATCAAGGTGGAACATCTCGTTCGAGGTCACGGCAAGTTCGGCCCCCGGGACGTCGGGGATGAAGGGCCGCCCCCCGGTCGCCACCAGGATATGCTTGGCGGTGAATTCGGTCCCGTCGGCAAGGCGCACCCGATGCGGATCGACCAGCGTGGCGCGGGTGTCGTGGATGGTGACGCCGGCATTTGTCAGCGTGTTGCGGTAGGCCCCTTCCAGCCGGTCAAGCTCGGCCTCAAGCTTCCTGCGAAACGCTGTCCAGTCAAAGGTCGATGGCCCGAGTGACCAGCCATAAGCCCGCGCCTCGGCGAACGTGTCTGGAAACCCGCTGGCGAAGACCATCAGCTTCTTCGGCACGCAGCCCCGGATCACGCAGGTGCCGCCCATGCGGCTTTCCTCGGCCAACCCGACCTTCGCGCCATGCTCGCCACTTGCGATGCGCGCCGCGCGAACCCCGCCCGACCCACCGCCAATGACAAAGAGATCGTAGTCGAAGCCCATCATCCGTCCCGGTTCGTTTCGCTCCGACACAGAGCTATGCGCCAGCGTCGGCAGTTGGAAGGGTCCGCCGCGCGGGCGGGTCGCTTATTCCTCGAGATTTGCGAAGATGTTCGAGCTTTGCGTGATATCGACTGCCGCATCCTCGATCCGGCCCGAGTTGATGTCGCGCACCGTGACGCGCCCGTCGCCGTTGCCGATCACGACAACGTCGCAAATGTCGATGAAAAGCCCGTTCTCGACCACGCCGGGGATCTGGTTCAGGACCAATGCAAGCTGCCGCGGATTGCCGATCCGCTTGAGGTGAAGATCGAGGATGTAATTCTTCTCGTCCGTCCGCAGCGGACGGCCCTTCGTCTTGCGGACCGAAACCTCGCGGTTCAGCACGTCAAGGCTGAAGAGGGTCTCTTCGATCAGCGCCTTCGTGGTCTGCCAGCCGAAGGGGATCACCTCGACCGGTAGCGGAAAGGCGCCCAGCTGCGCCACTTCCTTGGCCGCATCGGCGATCACGATCATCCGGTCGCTTGCCGTGGCCACGATCTTTTCCCGCAACAGGGCCGCCCCGCCGCCCTTGATCAGGTTGAGGTTGGAATCGAATTCATCCGCGCCGTCGATCGTCAGGTCCAGCCAGCGCACATCGTCCAGCGCAACGACCTTCAGGCCCAGCTCCTCGGCCAGCTCGGCGGTGCGCGCCGAGGTGGCGACGCAGGTGACCCTCAGCCCCTCGGCCTTCACGCGCTCGGCCAGACACCGCACCATCCAGGCCGCTGTCGACCCGGTGCCCAGCCCCAGTTTCATGCCATCCTCGACGAAATCGACCGACCGGCGCGCGGCGGCAAACTTGGCCTTGTCGATGGGCGAAAGCTCGGCGGTCATCGTCAGCTCCTCGGGAAAGGTCCGGCTTGGTTATAGGCAGCGCACCGGGCGAGCGCGAGGGAAAAAGAGACACCTCGACGATGTGCCGCTTGGAGGCCGGGGCTGTGTTCGTTAGCTTCGGTGCTGCAACCGAGGCCGCAATCCCTGTGTGCCCAGCTGGAGGTTAAACCCGTGCTCCACGTCGATCTGCCCACACGTTCCGAGATCCTGAACCTTGCATCGGCGCGAACGCAGCCCAGCGTCACCCTCTATCTTGCGACCACACCGCTGACCGAGGCCGCTCAGGCCGACCGGACCGAGCTGAAGAACCTCGGGCGCGAGGCGGTGGCGCAGCTTGAGGCAGCCGGCACCGACAAGCGCAGCATCTGGCCGATCGAGGCGGCACTTGACGAAATCGGCAGCGACGACGGCTTCTGGGCACATCAGGCCAACAGCCTTGCGATTTTCATCACGCCGGACAGCCTTCGGACCTTCCGTCTGCCCTCACGGCTGACAAGTTCGGTGCATGTTTCCGACCGCTTCCACATCAAGCCCCTCTTGCGCGCGGCGACCTTCGGGCAGGACGCCTATGTTCTTGCCATCGGCCGGGGCGCGGTCCGGCTGATCGAAGTCTCGGGCGACATGCCGGCCCACCCGGTACCGGTTCCGGGCCTGCCGCGCGACATGGCGGACGCGATCAACCGCAGAAGTCACACGCCCCGCGACCGCCCCGGCTACAGTGGCGAGGCGACCAGCGAAAACGCGCTTCTGACCCGATATGCCCGCGTGGTCGACGAGGCGCTGCGCCCGGTCCTGTCCGGCCATGAACGCCCGCTGATCATTGCCGCGGCCGAGCCGATGCAATCGATCTACCGTTCGGTCTCAAGCTATGCCCATACCGCGCAGACCGGGCTTGGCGGTTCGGCCGACCATACCCCCGACCACGTCCTTGCCAGCGAGGCAAGGGCAGTCCTCGACCAGCTCCACGCCGGCCAGATCGCCGAGCTTGCCGCGCTCTTCACCTTGCGCGAAGGCCAGGGCCGCGCGACGACGGACATCGCCCAGGCCGCCCGGGCCGCTACATTCGGCGCGGTCGATACGCTGATCGTCGATATCGACGTGACGGTTCCCGGCATGGTCGACGACGAAACCGGGGCGGTTAGCTTTTCCGACACCGATGATGCCGTGACTTACGGGGTGGTGGACGAGATCGTCAGCCGCGCGATGAAGTCGGGCGCCCGCATCGTATCTGCCCGCAAGGATGACGTGCCCGGGAACGGAGCGCTCGCGGCCATCCTGCGCTATCCGATGTGACGGGCGAAAACGGCCAGTGTACACGGTCTTGCGGTGCCGACTGACCCCGGCGCTGCAAGACCGCGTCAATCAGGTTCAGTTCCCGCCGGTCGCCCGCGCCATCGCCGCGCCCAATTCGTCGGCAGTGAGCGCGCCGTCGCCGTTGGCATCCAGCTCAAGGGCCGCGTAGAGGCGCGCCTCCTCCTCTTCCCCAAGGGCACGCAGCCCCGCCGCCTTGCCGTCAGCGGCGATCTCCTCTGCGCTGACGCTGCCGTCACCATCGCCATCCGCTGCCGCAAACTGCCGTTCCATCCGGCCACGCGTACCCGCGCTGGCTGCCTGCTGCACGACCTGCAACTCCTTGCGCTGGACGGCACCATCGGCATCTAGGTCCATCGCCAGCAACCGCCGCATCGCCCCGGCCCGCGCCGACGCCCTCTCCAGCGCCACATGCGCGGCGATCCCGTCACGGGTCAGGCCGTCCGGCCCGCCGAACCCCGCCACCAGGTCAAGCATCCCGGCCTCGAACCGGTCCGGGTTGCCCTGCATCGCGCGTTCAAGCGGCGTCTCCACCGCCTGCGCCATGGCGCCTTCCACCCAAAGCAACACCAGTACAGCCACTCCCGCAATCAACCTGACCATCCGAGTCCCTCCGAAACCTGTCGGAGCAAGTCTGCGCGACTCATGGTTGACAGTCGGTTAAGCCTGGTTCGATGACTTCTCCGGAAATCGCAGCCGCGGCCTGAGGGGTCGCTTTTCGCATCGCGTTCGGCCAAGACTTGGCGCAGGCTTCCCCTCGGAACCGGCTACCAGGACAACGATGTACACCCTGCACTATGCCCCAGACAACGCATCGCTGATCATCCGGCTGGTGCTGGACGGGGCCGGCATCCCCTATCGCACCGCGCTCGTCGACCGCGCGATCCGGGCGCAGGACGGCCCGGCCTACCGGGCGCTGAACCCGACCGGCCTGGTCCCCACGCTTGAAACCGCCGCAGGGCCGATCTCTGAAACCGCGGCAATCCTCCTCTACCTTGCGGACACGCACCGACTTGGCCCCGCGCCTTCTGACCCCGAGCGTTTGCCGTTTCTGAAATGGCTGTTCTTCATGTCGAACACCGCGCATGCCGATCTGCGGATGATCTTCTATCCGCACCAGTATGCCCCGGCTGACCGCTTCGCCGCGCATCACGAGATCACGGCCGCCCGGATGCTGCGGCACTTCACGCTGCTCGATCAGGCTGCGAGCCGTCATCCGCGCCTCTTCGCCCCCGCAACGCCGCTTGGCGTCTACGCCATCGTCCTGACCCGCTGGTCCGCCCTTTACCCGCCGGGCGGCCCGGAATGGTTCGACCTTGCCGCCTTCCCAACCCTCGCCACGCTCGCACAGGCGCAGGAAGCCCGCGTCGAAACCCCCGTCGTTGCCCGCGCCGAAGGGCTGGGGTCCCACCCGTTCACCCGGCCCGAACAGCCGAACCCACCGGAAGGCAGCGTTCTGTGACCTACCGTCTATACCACATCCCGGACTGGGGCTCGTCTGTCATCCGACTGATGCTGGAAGAGATCGGCACGCCCTACGAGATCGTGCCACTTGACTGGGACGCGGGCGATTTCGACAGTCCGGCCTTCCGTGCTGTGAACCCCCTGGGTCTCATCCCGGCGCTGGAGACGCCCGACGGGCCGATCTTCGAGACGGCGGCAATCATCCTGTGGCTCAACGCCCGCCACGGCGGCCTTTGCCCGGCCCCGACCGACCCGACACGGGCGGCGTTCCTGTCCTGGTTCATGTTCACCTCGAACACCCTGCACCAGACAGTCCTGACGCTGATCCACCCGGACAGGATCGCGGGTGAAGGGGTGAAGGACACGGTCCAAGCCCATGCCCTGCTCCGCCTGCAGGACCAAGTTGGCCAGATCGAGGCCATGCTTGCGGCGCATGATCCTGATTGGCTTTCGCCGCGCCGGGCGGGTGCGCTGGGCTACTATCTCGGCATCATCCTGCGCTGGGCAATGTATCTGCCCGAAGCGCCGTACCTGCGCTTTTCGCTCGCGCCCTATCCACGGCTCAAGGCCGTCCTGGCCGCGCATGAGGGCTTTCCCGCAGCACTTCGCGTGGCGAAGGCCGACCTTCTCGGCTCCACCCCCTTTACCGCGCCCGAAGGCGCCCCAGGTTGATGCCATGCCACTGACG
The DNA here is from genome assembly GCF_057219895.1 of Tabrizicola sp. T46. Classification (NCBI taxonomy): domain Bacteria; kingdom Pseudomonadati; phylum Pseudomonadota; class Alphaproteobacteria; order Rhodobacterales; family Paracoccaceae; genus Tabrizicola; species Tabrizicola sp. T46. Next base: position 698,212 of record NZ_JBXVVV010000002.1, on the reverse strand, counting down.
CTGCACCACGCCCCCGACTTCGCCTCCACCATCATCCGCCTTGCGCTGGAGGAACTGGAACTGCCCCATACCATTGCTCTGGCGGATATCGAGGGCGGGGCGCTCGCCAGCCCTGACTACCGCCGGATCAACCCGGTGGGACTGATCCCTGCGCTTGAAACCGACCACGGCCCGATGTTCGAAACCGGGGCGATCCTTTTGTGGCTGGTCGACCAGACCGGCCGCCTTGGCCCCGGGCCAAACGATCCCGACCGCCCGGGCTTCCTGTCCTGGCTCTTCTTCACCTCGAACGCGCTGCACCAGGCGGCGCTTGCGATGTTCTATCCGCACCGACCGGCGGGCGAGGCGAATACCGACGCCGCCCGCGCCGCAGCGCATGACCAGATCACCCTGCGCCTTGGGCTGATCGAGGCGATGATTGCAGCCCGAGCGCCGCGCTGGCTCTCGCCCGACCACCCCGGCGTGCTCGGTTTCTACATCGGCATCCTCGTGCGCTGGCTGATCATGCTGCCGCCCGAGCCCTACGGCATCGACATCGACACCTTCCCCCACCTCAAGGCCGTCCTCGCCGCGCATGAGGCGCGCCCCGCCGCCCTGCGCGTGGCCAAAGCTGACGGTCTTGGCCCGACCCCCTTCACCAACCCGAGGGCCTGATGTTTCTTTCCGTCTTCGACATGTTCAAGGTCGGCATCGGCCCCTCATCCAGCCACACGATGGGGCCGATGGTCGCCGCCGCGCGCTTTCTTGATGCGATGCGCGCCTCGCCCTTCCACTTCCACGGGCTTCGCGCCTCTCTGCACGGGTCATTGGCCTTTACCGGAGTCGGCCACTCGACCGACCGGGCGACGATCCTTGGCCTCGCCGGGTTCTCGCCCGACACCTACGACGCCGAAAAGGCCGAGGCCGCCTTTGCCCGCATCCGCGACACCAAAGTCATCGAGGCCCCGGGCCTGCCGCCCCTTGCCTTCGACCCGCTGAAGGACCTGCATTTCGACTTCGGCCCCGCCCTTCCCGGCCATGCGAACGGGATGATCCTGAAAGCCACCGACGCCCAGGGCGACGTGATCCTGCAGGAGACCTACTATTCCATCGGTGGGGGCTTCGTGCTGACTGCAGGCGAACTGGCCGATGCGGGGGGCGCCAAGGCCAATGCCCGGGCCGACGTGCCCTACCCCTTCGAAACGGCCGCCGAGATGCTGGAAATGGCAAAGGTCTCGGGCCTCTCCATCGCGCAGATGAAGCGGCAGAACGAGCTGAAGTTCCGCGCGGCCGCCGATCTCGACGCCGGGATGAACCGCATCTGGCAGGTGATGAACGACTGCATAAGCCGCGGCATGAAGGGGGAAGGCATCCTGCCCGGGGGCCTCAAGGTCCGCCGCCGCGCCAAGGGTATTCACGACGCGCTCATGGCCGAGCGCGGACTGAACCTCACGCCGCCGCATACGATCAACGACTGGATGTCGCTTTACGCGATGGCGGTGAACGAAGAGAACGCCGCCGGCGGCCAGGTCGTGACCGCGCCGACCAACGGGGCGGCCGGGGTGGTCCCGGCGGTGATCCGCTATTGGCTTGACCATGTTCCCGGCGCAAGCCCGGCGAGAGTGGGTGATTTCCTCCTGACCGCCGCCGCGATCGGCGGGCTTTGCAAGCACAACGCAAGCATTTCCGGCGCGGAATGCGGCTGCCAGGCCGAGGTCGGCAGCGCCGCCGCCATGGCCGCCGCGGGTCTGGCCGCCGTTCTGGGCGGGACACCCGAGCAGGTGGAGAACGCCGCCGAGATCGCGCTGGAACACCACCTCGGCATGACCTGCGATCCCGTAAAGGGCCTTGTCCAGGTGCCCTGCATCGAACGGAACGGCCTTGGTGCGATCAAGGCCGTCTCGGCGGCCTCGCTTTCGCTGCGCGGCGATGGCCAGCACCTCGTCAGCCTCGATGTCTGCATCGAGACGATGCGCCAGACGGGCCGCGACATGCACGAGAAGTACAAGGAGACGTCGCTTGGCGGCCTTGCGGTGAACGTGCCGAACTGTTGACTGGCGACAGGTCGGCCGCGGGTAGTGGTCCCGTCACGAAGCGCGTCGCCGGCAAGCCTTCCCAACCCGCTGATGTCGCTTTCGGGCTGGCAGCTTCCCGCGCCCCAAGCTAGGCAGGCCCATGACCCGCGACACCACCCTTCAGGGCGTCCTTCTGATGCTCGCCTTCTGCGTGCTCGCACCGCTTCTCGATGTTTCGGCAAAACTCGCGGCCGAAAACGGCGTGCCGGTGGGCCAGGTCACCTTCGCCCGTTTCGCCGTGCAGACCGCACTGATGCTGCCGGTCATGTGGCTAATGGGCCTTAGCCTCGGCCTTTCGCCCCGCGCGCTGGCCTATACCGGCCTGCGCGCGCTTTTCCTGCTTGTCTCGACCTATGCCTTCGTCTCCGGGATCGAGGTGATGCCCATTGCGGACGCGCTGGCCATCGTCTTCGTCGAGCCCTTCATCCTGCTGATCCTCGGACACTTCATCTTCGGGGACCAGGTCGGTCCGCGCCGCATCGCCGCCTGCGCGGTGGGCTTCGGCGGAGCACTTCTGGTGATCCAGCCTTCGCTCGCCGCCTTCGGCCTCGTCGCGCTTTGGCCGCTCGCGACCGCCTTCCTCTTCGCCTTCTACATGCTGGTCACGCGGGCGATGTCGGCCTGGATGCACCCGGTCTCGATGCAGTTTCACACCTCCTGGACCGGGCTTCTGATGTGCCTGCCGGTCATGGTCCTGGCAAACGGGTCAGGCATCCCATCGCTTGATCCGATCTGGCCCGAAGGCTGGAACTGGCTCTGGCTCTTCGGCGTGGGCTTCTGGGCGGCCGTCAGCCACATGTGCATGACCTATGCGCTGAAATACGCTCCCTCCGCCACGCTGGCACCACTCCACTATTCAGAGATCGTCACCGCGGTGATCCTCGGTTACCTCATCTTCGGTGACTTCCCGAACGCGATGACCTGGACCGGCATCGCAATCATCGTGTCCTCGGGACTCTACATCATCCACCGCGAGCGTCTGCAGGCCCGGATCAAGCGCCAGGCACAAGCGATCTGATCGCCGCGTCCAGCCTGCGGCGCGGCAGGATGACCAGCATCCCGGGTGCGTCGAAGCTGAGCACCACCCGGCGCGACACGACCCGATTCGACGTGCCGATCTGCCCCGCAGGCGAAAACGACAGGCCCGCAATCGGCCATTCAAGCCCCTCGCTTCGCCCGGTGACCGGCGCCATCGGGAAAAGCGACAACGGTTCGCCGGGAGCCAGTGAAAGTTCCAGTTGACGGGGTGCGGCAAAGGCGACGTCCTTCGGGCCGATCAGGATGCAGCGACGGTCCGTGTGGCTCACCAGCGTGTGCATCGCAGCAAGGCCATGGTCCAGACGCGCGCCGGCGAAGCCAAGGGCCAGCACGAAATGGCCTTCGATTGCGCGTAATGCCTTGTCGAAGTCGGTGGTTGACTGCTCCGGCACAACGTATTGTTTTTCTAAGGGAATCCGTGCCCGAGCGGTACCCGAGATTGAATCGAAATCCCCGATCACCGCCGCCGGTTCCGTCCCCAGCTGCAGCATCCGGTCCGCCCCGCCATCCGCCGCGACTGGTACCGGGGCCCGCTTCAGGCAGAGCTCAAGGTCCCTCCGCCCGAAAGGTCCGCCTCCCGCCAGGGTAATTCCGCGCATCGTCTGGACAATCGGCGGATTCATGCAAAACTGTCTCCAATTAAGGCAGGATTCCAGGACCCCGGCCACAATCAATCCATCAAATTACCTATGTCTGTCCATGGATTAGAGCTTCGTGGGTGTAAAATGCTGCCATCGGCATAGTGAAAGGCGGTCGAGTCATGACCAATGAAAGCAGAATCCTGACAGTGTCTTACGGCACCTTCAGCTGCACGCTGGAAGGCTTCGACGACCCCTTCAACACGATGAAGGCGATTGCCGAGTATTTCCGCGACCTTGCCGCCGAAGACCGTTACTTCGGGGCCGAGCCGCTTCAGCCTGATGCCGCGATGCTGCACCGCGTTGCGGACCGCGAGGTGTCCCGACTCGTCGGAGCAAAGGCGCGCGAGGCGGGGCTTGTCATCCGCAAGAGCGATCTTGATTCCGCCGGCGAACAGGTCGCCGACCGCGGTCCGGAAGAGGTATCTGCTGCGCCAGTTCCTGCACCGGTATCTGAACCGCCGATTGTCGAGCCTGCCCTGCAGACTGTCATGCCGACGGGCGTTGCCGCCAAGCTGGCCCGTATCCGCCAGGCCGTCAGTCGGCCGCTGGACGATACCGCTGTCGCGCCCGCACTACCGGAAGATGTGCTCAACGCCTTCCGCGAAGAGGCTGAAGCGCCGGAAGATGCGGTCGCCGCCTACACTGCGACGCCCCGGACCGAAACTGAAGGCAAGCCGGCAGAGGATGCCGCCAGTCGGATCGGCGCGCTCATCGAGGACCCCGAGACCGAAGCCGCCCCCAATGAAACCGAAGGCAATATCTTCTCTGATCTTGCCATGCCAGAACCCGTTGCCGAGGCCACCCCGGCCGAGACTTGGGAAGCCGAGGACGAGGCGCCGTTCATCGAGGTCGAGGACCTTGAGCTCCAGCATCCTCAGTTTGCAACGCCCGAGCCCGTTCTTCGGCCCGCCGACGTACTTGCGCCTGACGCATCCGTTGCCGAAGACGCTTCTGAAGACCTTGCCGAAGACCTCGCCTTGATGTCGCCAGTCAAGGAAATGCACATCGAAGACCCTGGTCGTGTTCCGGGCACGGGCTTCGCCGCTTTCGTGGATGAGGGTGCTGAAGCGGTCGAGTCTCTTGCCGCCGCCGCCGAGGCCGAAGCCGAAGCTGCGCCGACGACCGAGACGGAACCCCTTGCAGCGACCGCAATTGAAAGCACGTCCGAACCCGAGGCACCGCAGCTCGATCGGGTCCATGCCGACCTTTCCGATGCCCCTGTTGACATGCTTGTGTCGGAAGATCTGACGCTTGCCGAGCCGACGATTGAGGACAATTGGGAAGAAGAGCCGACAGACCTGGAAGCGCCCGCGGCCGACGAGTGGGCAAGCTCCAGAACGCAAAGGGTCAGTTCGCGGATCGTTCGCATCCACGCCGAGGATGGTGCTGAAACACCTGCCCCGTCCCGCGCCGCTACCCGTATGGTGTCCCCTGATGAGGCGGAAGACCTTGCTCGCCTGCTGCGTCAGGCTGACGATGTCATGGCGGACGAAGAAAACCGTCGCCGCCTCGACGCGCTTGCCCATCTGAAAGCTGCCGTTGCCGCAGCTGACGCCGACCGCGCTGCGGGCGAAACGATCAGCCCCGCTGCCGGTCATGACGAAGACGCCTATCGCGAGGATCTGTCACAGGTGGTGCTGCCGGACGCCGAGATGGACCCGTCCGACGTCAAGCCGCGCCGCAAGACCGTGTCGGTTCGCCCGCAGGAACCGCGGCCCGGCACGATCCGTCCCGGGCTGGTCAGCCCGCCTCCGCTGGTTCTGGTTTCGGAACAGCGCGTCGACCGGATCATGCCTGCCTCCGAAGCTCCCCCAGCCGCAGCCCCGGCGGCCCGGGCTCCCGCGGCGGTACCGACCGGACCAAGCCAACCGGGTATCGAAGGCCAGCCGATGATTGCCGTCCGCACCGGGCGACTGACTGGTGCGATCGGTGTCGGGGCTTCGGCGGCAAGCCCGCTCGTGCAGACCGAGCGTCTCGTGCTGAACCGGGCCAGCCCTGCGCCAGCCGTCGAGACGGACGAGGAGGACGGCCTGGACGAGCACCTCTCTGACAGTGTCGAGGCCGGCCTTGCCAGCTTTGCCGAACGTGTTGGCGTGAAGTCACTGGCCGAAATGCTCGAAGCCGCCGCCGCCTACGCCACCTGCGTTGAACGGCGCGAACTCTTCACCCGGCCCCAGCTCATGCGGCGCCTGATGGCCAGCGCCGGAGGAAAATCGATCAGCCGCGAGGATGGCCTGCGCAGCTTCGGCACGCTCCTCCGGACCGGGCGCATCGAAAAGGTCGGACGTGGCCATTACGTCCTTGCAGAACAGTCGCCCTACCTGGCCGAGGCCCGCCGCTTCCGTTAAGCGGTCGGCCTTCCGAATGGGCACTCAGGCCGGGGGGTCATTCTCCCTGGCCTTTGCGTCCGGATCGGGCTGACCGATGCCGCGGAAAATCGAACGGAAAGGCAGGATCCAGAGGATCCCCAGACCGACATAGACCAGGAATTCGATCACAAGCGTCGGCCGTTCGAACAGGTCGATCAGGTTCACTGCCACGACGACGTAGACCGGCATCCCGATCAGCAGGATGACCAGCGCCCAGACCCGCCGTGCCCTGTAGCTGAGTGCCATTCTATCCTCTTTCCCCTGCCGCTCTTCGCGTCCCTCTGGTCGCTCAGCCCCTTGCCCGGCCCCCCTTCCGCGAATAGAGCAGGCGAAGCCGGGCGATGAGCCCCCTTCAGTCTGCGAAGGGATCGGTCACAAGGATCGTGTCGTCCCGCTCGGGCGAGGTGGACAGTAGTGCGACAGGGCACTGGATCAACTCCTCGATCCGGCGGACATACTTGATCGCCGCCCCCGGCAGGTCGGCCCAGCTCCGCGCCCCGGCGGTCGTTTCGGACCAGCCTTCCATCTCTTCGTAGATCGGCCGGCAGCGCGCCTGTTCGTCGGCGGCAATTGGCAGGTAGTCCAGCCGTTGCCCGTCCAGATCATAGCCAACGCAGATCTTCAGCTTCGCGAACCCGTCCAGCACGTCGAGCTTGGTCAGCGCGATCCCGGACACGCCGGAGGTCGCACAAGTCTGGCGCACCAGCACCGCGTCGAACCAGCCGCAGCGGCGCTTCCTGCCTGTCACGGTGCCGAACTCATGCCCGCGTTCGCCCAGACGCTCGCCATCGGCATCGTGCAACTCGGCCGGAAACGGCCCCTCGCCGACGCGCGTCGTATAGGCTTTCACGATCCCCAGCACGAAGTCGATCGCCGTCGGCCCTACGCCCGTCCCGGTCGCCGCCTGCCCCGCGATGGTGTTCGAGGACGTCACATAGGGATAGGTCCCGTAGTCGATGTCCAGAAGCGACCCCTGCGCACCTTCGAACAGGATCCGCTTGCCCGCCCGGCGCGCCTCATTCAGCACCTTCCAGACCGGGCCCGCATAGGGCTTCAGCTTCGGCGCGATCTCGACGAGTTGTGCCTTAAGCGCCACCGGATCGACGGGCTCAAGCCCCAGCCCGGCCCGCAGCGCGTTGTGGTGCGTCAGAAGCCGCCCGATCCGCAGGTCCAGCGTGGCCGCGTCAAAGAGGTCCGCCACCCGGATCGCCCGACGCCCGACCTTGTCCTCATAGGCCGGGCCGATCCCGCGCCCCGTAGTGCCGATCTTCGCCACTGTCGTCTGCGCCTCGCGGCCCCGGTCAAGCTCGCCATGGATCGGCAGGATCAGGCTCGCGTTCTCGGCCAGCATCAGGTTCGAAGGCGAGACATCCACGCCCTGCCCGCGCAGCTTCTCGATCTCGGACACCAGGTGCCAGGGGTCCACGACCACACCGTTCCCGATCACCGACAGCTTGCCACCACGCACGATGCCCGACGGCAGGAGAGACAGCTTGTAGACCGACTCGCCGATCACCAGCGTATGCCCGGCGTTGTGCCCGCCCTGGAAGCGTGCGATCACATCCGCACGTTCCGACAGCCAGTCGACGATCTTGCCCTTGCCCTCATCGCCCCACTGGGCACCCACGACGACGACATTGGCCATTTCATTCTCCCGGCATGCACAAACCGCCTGTCCTATAGCGGCAGAGCAGCAGGGTTGGAACGGAAAAAAGCGCACTCAGCCACGGCATCTGGCACCACCGCCTGCACGTCGTTACCCTGCACCGACCCAAGGACGACACAGCGATGCAGGAAACCTTCCTTTACCTCACCCTCGGCACCAATGACCTTGCCCGGGCCGCCCGCTTCTATGACGCGGCCCTGGCCCCGCTCGGCTTCATCCGCCGCGCGACCGAACCGACCGAGGTCGGCTACGGCCTGCCCCAGGACCGGCGCACCCGCCTCTGGATCACCCTGCCCTTCGACGGCAAGGCCGCAACGGTCGGGAACGGCTCGATGCCGGCCTTCGTCGCGCCGGACCAGGAGGCTGTCCGCGCCTTTCACCGGGCCGCCCTCGCCGCAGGTGGCACCGACGAGGGAGCTCCCGGCCTGCGCCCCTACGGACCCGGGTTCTTCGCGGCCTATGTCCGCGATCCCGACGGCAACAAGCTTTCCGCGGTGCATGAAGGCTGACGCGCCTGCCTACAGTCCCTGGAGGTAACTCTCGATCGCGGCGCTGACCTCGGGAAGACCAAGGACATCCTGCCGCAGATAGACAAGGTTGTACTGATGCGCTGCCTCGAAATCGCGGGCAACCGGCACCATGCCCTGGCTGTCGAAGAAGTGCATCGCGTCCGCGGCCAGCATCTGCCCCTGCCAGAAGGCCACGTCCTCCACTTCGACGATCAGGCTGAGGCAGGACCGGAGCGCAGACCCAAATCCCGCCGTCACGATTCCCAGCGCCCCCTCCACGTCGATCCATGCCGAGAAGCTGCGCCCTTCCAGCCCCCTCGTCGCAAGGAACGTGTCCAGCCTTGCCGACGGCACAGTGACGCTTTCATAGCTGACGTCCGGGGAGGTCCGCCGAAGCAAAGAATTGTTGCCCACGATCTTCTTGACCGGTCGACCCGACCGGCTTTCCTTGACCTCGAAGGTCACAGAGCCGTCCCGGTCGCTGATCGCAAGGTGATGATACCTTACTTCCGGCGCGTGCCTTCTGATCTGCCGGGCGAAGGCCTTGTAGTTGTAGGGGTTGGCCTCAAAGGCATGGGCCTCGCGTCCAAGCTTGGCCATGCGCTGCGAAAACGGCGCGGCATGGGCTCCGATCTCCAGCGTCATTGCAGGGCGCAAAACGTCCTGCAAACCTTCAAAGAAGGCCTGCAACCGGTCGCGCGAGCGTATCCTCTCGTCCCGGCTTCTCAGGTTGATCAAGCGGCCTTGCTGCAAGAGCTGCCGGCTTTGCAAGAGAACACGTGCATAACTGTCGTTCACAGTAACGCTTGCCATCCGATCAAGCACCGCCCCCAGCCCCGATGACTTTACCGGACCTGCGAACAAGGGCAATCGAAACCGACCCCAAGCCCCGGCCTGCCCGCCGCCCAGAGCCAGCCCTGGCCTGCCATGCCTCGGGGCCGGGCAGTCTGCCGGTTTCACGACACTTGCACCCGAGGCCCCTTGCGCCTAGATAGGCGCGTCACCTTCCCGGGAAGCCAATGGAAAACGTCGTTCTCACCATCCACCTGATCCTTGCCCTGGCCCTTATCGGGATCGTTCTGCTGCAACGCTCCGAAGGCGGGGCACTGGGGATGGGCGGAGGCGGCACCGGGTCGATGGCAGCGCGTTCGCAGGCCACCGGTCTGACCAAGCTGACCTGGCTTCTGGCCGTCTGCTTCATCATCACGTCGCTGACCCTGACGATCCTCGCCACCCGTGGCGCCGGCGGTGGCTCGGTTGTGGATGGTGTGACGGCCGAGACGCCAGCAGCCCCGGCCGAAGCACCGGCAACGCCCGGCCTGACCGGCGATCTTCTGCCCCCCTCGGCGACGGATGCGCCTGTGACCGCGCCGCGCGCGGATGAGCCCGCCGCACCGGCAGCTCCGGCCACCAACCCCTGATCCCACAAGCTCTGGGCTTTCTTTCGGCGCGCCCCGCATGATCTAGCATGCCGGGCGTTGCCACCGTGGACGAAGGCCGCTATAGGTCAACTCCCGTGGTGCTGCGATTCCACCTGTCCGAATCGCGCCTTGAAACACGGGGGGCCCGGCGTGGCGCGATACATCTTCATTACCGGCGGCGTCGTTTCATCCCTCGGCAAAGGCCTTGCCTCGGCAGCGCTTGGGGCCCTGCTCCAGGCCCGCGGCTACACAGTCCGCCTCCGCAAGCTTGACCCATATCTCAACGTCGACCCCGGCACGATGTCGCCCTTCGAACATGGCGAGGTCTTCGTCACCGACGACGGGGCCGAGACCGACCTTGACCTTGGTCACTACGAACGCTTCACCGGCGTTTCGGCCCGCCAGACCGACTCCATCTCATCCGGCCGGATCTATTCCAACGTGCTGGAGAAAGAGCGCCGCGGCGACTACCTCGGCAAGACGATCCAGGTCATCCCGCACGTCACCAATGAGATCAAGGACTTCCTTCGCATCGGCGACGACGAGGTCGATTTCATGCTGTGCGAGATCGGCGGCACCGTCGGCGACATTGAGGGGCTCCCCTTCTTCGAGGCCATCCGCCAGTTCATCCATGAGCGGCCCCGCGGTCAGTCCATCCTGATGCATCTGACGCTGCTTCCCTACCTCGCGGCCAGCGGCGAACTGAAGACCAAGCCCACCCAGCACTCGGTCAAGGAACTCCAGTCCATCGGCCTTGCGCCGGACGTCCTCGTCTGCCGGTCGGAACACCCGATTCCGGACCGCGAGCGGGAAAAGATCGCCCTCTTCTGCAACGTCCGGAAAGAGGCCGTGATCCCCGCCTATGACCTGAAGACGATCTACGAGGCGCCCCTCGCCTACCACAAGGCAGGCCTCGACCAGGCCGTCCTTGATGCCTTCGGCATCACCCCCGCCCCGAAGCCCAACCTTTCGCGCTGGGAAGACGTGATGGACCGCATCACCCACCCGGAAGGCGAGGTGCGCGTCGCCATCGTCGGCAAGTACACCCAGCTGGAAGACGCCTACAAATCCATCGCCGAGGCCTTGACCCACGGCGGTATGGCCAATCGCACCAAGGTCCGCGCCGAATGGATCGACGCCGAGATCTTCGAGCGCGAAGACCCCGCGCCATACCTGGAAAACTTCCACGCCATCCTGGTTCCCGGCGGCTTCGGCGAGCGGGGCACCGAGGGCAAGATCAAGGCTGCCACCTTCGCACGTGAGAAGAAGGTCCCCTACCTTGGCATCTGCCTCGGGATGCAGATGGCGGTGATCGAAGCCGCGCGGAACCTCGTCGGCGTCACGAACGCCGGGTCCGAGGAATTCGACCACGAGGCCGGAGAAAAGCGCTTCACTCCCGTCGTGTACCACCTGAAGGAATGGGTCCAGGGCAACCACACCGTCCGCCGCAAGGCCGATGACGCCAAGGGCGGCACCATGCGGCTTGGTGCCTATACCGCGAACCTCAAGGACGGCTCGGCTGTCGCACGCATCTACGGCACCAACGTGATCGAGGAACGTCATCGCCACCGCTATGAGGTCGACATCCAGTACCGCGACCAGCTGGAAAAATGCGGGCTGATCTTCTCGGGCATGTCACCTGACGGGCGGCTTCCCGAGATCGTCGAAGTCAAGGACCACCCCTGGTTCATCGGCGTCCAGTTCCACCCCGAGCTGAAATCAAAACCCTTCGCCCCCCATCCACTCTTCGCCGACTTCGTGCGCGCGGCGGTCGAAGGTGCACGGCTCGTCTGACCACCCGTTGCACTCTGTGCCCCGGCGCAGCAGAGTTCGCGGGGAGGAACCGTGGGGACAATGACCATGCGCCTTTCCCTCGTCGTCATGGCCTACCGGCAAGAGACGACCGTTGCCGAAACGATCGCTGCCGCCTTCGCCCAGGACCATGATGACCTCGAAATCGTCCTGACCGACGATGCCTCTCCCGACGGCACCTACAGCGTGATGGAGAAGATGGCCGCCGCCTATCGCGGGCCGCACCGCGTTGTCCTGAACCGCAATCCGCAGAACCTCGGCCTGATCGGCCATGTGAACCACCTGTTCGACCTCGTGACCTCGGACTGGCTGATCTACAATGCGGGCGACGACATGTCGGAACCGCACCGCGCGCGGGCGATTGCCGAGGTGATAGCCCGGGACAACCCGCGCTACATCCATTCGGACGTAACCGACCTGCATGCCGACGGCCAGGCGTTCGGCCGCCAGCGCGACCGCAGACGGCATGAAGAGCTTGAGGCAATGTCGCTGCCCCAGCTTGCCCGCGCGATGTCGCACGGCATCGGGGCAACCGCGGTATGGCACCGCGATCTCTTCCGCACCTTCGGCCCGATTTCCGAAACCGGCCTTTACGAGGACCGGGTGCTCCTCTTCCGCGCCCGGCTGATCGGATCGGTCGGCTATGTTCCCGACCGGCTCGTCCGCTATCGCCGCGGGATGGGCCTCTCATCGCGAAAGGACATGGACCCGGCAAAGCTGCTGCAGGTTGATCTCGCAACACTTCGCCAGCGCCGAGCGGACGTGCTGAAGGTCGCCCCAGACAGGCGCGAAATCCTCAAGGCGCTGGACAAGAAGCAGGCCCGGCGCGAACGCGAATTGGCCGATGTCCTCGCGGGCGGCACAGCCAGGCCGGACGGGTCCGATGACGACTGACCGTCAGCCCATCACGCCCATGACCATCGGCTGCACCTCGTGCCAGCCCTCCCACATCATCTTCAAAGCCACGTAAAGGATGATCATCAGGCCGATGTAGGCGATCCAGCGGTAGCGGTTCAGCAGGTTCGCGATGAAACTCGCGGCAAAGCCCATCAGCGCGATCGACAGGACCAGGCCGACGATCAGGACCGTCGGATGCCCATGTGCCGCTCCGGCGACGGCCAGAACGTTATCAAGACTCATCGACACGTCGGCGATCACGATCTGCGTCGCAGCCTGGGCAAAGGTCTTGCGCGGCGCACCCTTGGCGATCGTCCCATCGGCGTTAAGGTCAGTATCGGTCAGCGCCTCGACCGCCGCCTCCTCGGCCTGATGCGGGGTCGAAAGCTCGCGCCACATCTTCCAGCAGACCCAAAGCAAAAGGATGCCGCCTGCCAGCAGCAGACCGGCGATCTCCAGGAGCTGCGTGGTCACCAGCGCAAAGCCGATCCGCATCACGGTGGCAGCCATGATCCCGACCAGGATCGCCTTGCCCCGCTGTTCTTTCGGCAGGCCCGCCGCAGCAAGGCCGATCACGATGGCATTGTCGCCCGCCAGGACAAGGTCGATCCCGATGACCTGCATCAGCGCGACAAGGCCCTCGTATGTGAAGATTTCCATCGGTGCCCTCGTTCTTTGCCACCGGTCCTACGCCCGGCACGCCAGGGCCGCAAGATGGTTGCCGCTTTCCAAGCCGGGCCCGCCGGGTTAGGCAGAACCATGCTGTCCTACCAACATCTCTACCACGCCGGAAACCTTGCGGATGTCCACAAGCACGCCGTTCTGGCCTGGGTCCTCGACTACCTCACCCGCAAGCCAAAGCCGCTCACCTACATCGAAACCCATGCCGGACGAGGTCTCTATGACCTTTCCGCCGAGGCTGCCGTGAAGACCGGCGAGGCCGCAGCCGGCATAAGGACCGCCGAGACGCTTTTCCCTGCCGATCACCCCTACCGCCAGCGGATTGACGAGACGCGCGCCGCCCATGGCCCGGACGCCTATCCCGGATCGCCCCTGATCGCTGCGCTCGGCCTGCGCGAGACGGACACGATTCACCTGGCCGAACTTCACCCCCGGGAGGTCGCCCATCTGCGCGAGGCCGCAGCCGACTGGGGCGCTCATGTCTACCAGAAGGACGGCTTCGAACTTGCCCTCGCCCTCACCCCGCCCACCCCGCGCCGAGGCTTGATGCTGATCGACCCCTCATACGAGGTGAAGGCTGACTACGAGGCGATTCCGCGCCATATGGCAGCGATCCATCGCAAGTGGAATGTCGGGCACCTGATCCTGTGGTATCCCCTCCTGAAGGGCGGAGCGCATCTACCGATGCTGGCGGCACTAGCCACGGCGTTCCCCGACGGCTTTCGCCACGAGGTCCGCTTCCCCCCCGCACGCGAGGGGCACCGGATGGAGGGTTCGGGTCTCTTCTTCGTCAACCCTCCCTACGGCCTCGATGTGGAATGTGCAGCCCTCACCACGCGCTTCGCGGCGCTTTCCAAGCCCCGTCGAACATTCTAGATAAGGCGGATGATCGACATTCTTCGCCGTCTTCTGGCACCCGCCCCGGAAACCCTGCCGAAGCCTGATGCGCGCATGGCCCTCGCAGCCCTTCTGGTGCGCATCGCCCGGACAGACGGCCTTTACTCGGCCGAAGAGGTCGAGAGGATCGACCGCATCCTCGCACGCCATCACGGCCTCGGCCCTTTCGAGGCAGCCAGTCTGCGGTCGCAAGCCGAAGAGATCGAGGCGGCAGCCCCCGATACCGTCCGCTTCACCCAGGCGATCAAGGCGGCCACGGTGCTGGAGGACCGGGCAGACCTGATGACCGCCCTCTGGTCGGTCGCGCTGGCCGACGGTCAGCGCGACGCGATGGAAGACCGGCTCATGCGCATGGTCGCGACGCTCCTCGGCCTGAACGACGTCGAATCCGCGCAAGCCCGCCAACGCGCCGAACGAGAGGCCGGCCAGGAATGATCGCCTCCCTTGGAATGTACGACTTCGGCACGGCAGTGCCGGCGAACGACCGGTTCTGGGCGCTGATCCGTGACGGGCTTCGGGCCCGCGGCATCGCCGCACCCGATGCGCTGATCCGGGGCGATGCCGCCTTCTGGCCGGCCTGGGAAGCGCCCGACCTCGTCTTGTCGCAAACCTGTGGCTACCCGTTCCGGTCTCGGCTCCATCACCGCGTCACTTATGTCGGCACCCCCGACTACGGGCTCGAAGGCTGCCCGCCCGGCCATTACCGCTCGATCTTCGTCGCCCGCGTCGATGATCCACGCCGGACCCTTGCCGATTTCGAAGGTGCGTCTTTGGCCTTTAATGAGGACCTCTCGCAATCCGGCTGGGCCGCACCCCAGGTCCACGCCGCCGGCCTCGGCATCCGCCTGCGTCCTGGTCCCCGCACCGGAGGGCACGTCTTTTCCGCCCGTGCGGTGGCTGAAGGCCGGGCCGACATCGCTTCACTCGACGCGCTGACGCACCTCCTGCTGGTCGAGAACGAACCTGATCTCATGCGCAGACTGCGAGTCGTCGGCAGCACCGTTCCCACCCCCGGCCTTCCCTACATTGCCGCGGCCGGCGCTCCGGCAGGAATGATCTTCGACGCCGTTGCCGATGCCATCGCAGCCCTGTCGCCTGCGGACCGCGCAACCCTGCACCTGAAAGGCTTTGTCCGCATCCCGACCGAGACCTACCTCGCCGTGCCCAATCCCCCCGCGCCAGAGGCATTTGCGCTGGCGGACTGAGCAAAACGCCACGTCCCTTGCGAATTCCCGGTCAATTGCACATTGCATTGCTGCAGATTCTCGGCCCTACTTCCCCATCATCGCTGCCACCACGGACCCAATGCCAGACGCCCAGACCGACCGACAGGCCGACACCCCGGTTATTGAGATCCGTGACCTGCACAAACGTTTCGGGCCGCTGGAAGTGCTGAAAGGCGTCGACCTTGTCGCCCCGCGTGGCAATGTCATCTCGCTGATCGGGTCGTCCGGGTCTGGAAAATCCACGCTTCTGCGCTGCTGCAACCTTCTCGAAGACAGCCAGCAGGGCGAGATCCTGTTCGAGGGCGAGGCGGTCCGATGGAAAGGCGACGGATTGCACCGCCACGCCGCCGACCGCGCGCAGGTGACCCGTATCCGCACGAACCTCTCGATGGTCTTCCAGCAGTTCAACCTGTGGTCCCATCTGTCGGTCCTCCAGAACGTGATGGAGGCCCCGGTCACCGTCCTGAAGCGCGATCCGGTCGAGGTCGAGGCGAAGGCGCGCCAGTATCTGGCCAAGGTCGGGATCGCCGACAAGGCCGATGCCTGGCCCGCCCAGCTTTCCGGCGGCCAGCAGCAGCGGGCAGCGATCGCCCGGGCACTTTGCATGGAACCCCGCGCGCTGCTCTTTGACGAGCCGACCTCGGCCCTCGACCCCGAGCTTGAACAAGAGGTCGTCCGCGTCATCAAGGCGCTGGCCGACGAGGGACGCACGATGATCCTCGTCACGCACGACATGAAGCTTGCCGCCGACTGCTCCGACCACGTCATCTTTCTGCACCAGGGCCGGATTGAGGAAGAGGGTCCGCCCGAAACGCTCTTCGGCGCGCCGCAAAGCAGCCGCCTGCGCGGCTTCCTCTCGGCAACGGCAGCCTGATGGTCTGCGCTGGCACCCTTGCAGGCCTTGCCACGGGCCTGATCCTCGCTGCCAGCGAACCCGTGGTCGTCGGCACCGACGCCCCCTTTCCGGCCTATACCTATGTCGATGCAGCCGGGGTCATCACCGGCTTTGAACGCGACGTGATGGACGAGGTCTGCACCCGCGCGCGGCTCGACTGCACCTGGCAGCTTGCCAACTTCGGCGACCTCATACCCGGCGTCATGAGTGGCCGTTTCGATGTCGTGCTCGGCGGGATCGCCGTCACCAACGAACGGCGGCAACTGGTCGATTTCACCGCCAGCTACCATTCCACCGATCCCGAGGAATGGTACATCGGCCGTCCCGGCGCCCCCGCCCCGGCCTCAGCCCTGATTGCCGTGCAGGCGGGCACCGTGCACCAGTCGCACCTGCGCGGGCTTGGTTACCGACACCTCGCCTTCCCGACGGAACCCGAGGTTCTGTCTGCGTTGGGTGACGGGACCGTCGACCTTGCCTTCGGTCCCTTCCAGACACGTGAGGATGTGGCCGGCTTCATGGCGTCGCACGGGATCGACTTTCTCTATTCCGACATGCTGCCCGACGAAGGGGTCGGCATGGCGGTCTGCAAGGGGAACCACGAGCTTCTCGATGCGCTGGATGCGGCCCTCGCCGCGATGCGCAGCGACGGCACCCTTGCACTCCTCGAAAACCGCTGGTTCGAATGACCGGCATCACCATCCACCGAAAGGGAGACGAAGGATGAAAAGACTGCTTCTTGCCACCGCGCTGACGGCCCTTGCTGGCACCGCCTTTGCTCAGGACGTCGTGCGCCTCGGCACCGAGGGCGCCTACCCGCCCTACAACTTCATCAACGACGCCGGCGAAGTCGCAGGCTTCGAGCGCGAATTCGGCGACGAGCTCTGCAAGCGCGCCGGCCTGACCTGCGAATGGGTGACCAACGCCTGGGATTCGATCATCCCAAACCTGCAGTCGGGCAACTATGACGTCATCATCGCCGGCATGTCGATCACCGAGGAACGCGAAAGCGTCATCGACTTCAGCCAGCCCTACCTGCCGCCGTCGCCTTCGGGCTACCTCGCGCTCGCGGCTGACGTCGACCTTATGTCGGGCCCCGTGGCCGCGCAGACCGCGACCGTCCAGGCCGGCTTCGTCGCGGCCAATGGCATGACGCTGGTCGAATACGCCACGCCCGAGGAAACCGTCGCCGCCGTCCGCAACGGCGAAGCGGTGGCCGTGCTGGCCGACTACGACTACCTCGCCCCGATCGCTGCGGAATCGGGCGGCGAACTCGTCCTGCTCGAGCGGACCGAGTCCATCGGCGGCGGTGTCGGCCTTGGCTTCCGTGACAGCGACGACGACCTCCGCGCCAAGTTCGACGAGGCGATAAAGTCGATGAAATGCGACGGCACGCTGGAAGCGATGATTGTGAAGCCCGAATACTTCGGCCCCGATACCACCCTCGTCTGGGGTGATCGCGCCAAGGAAGGCTGCTGAGCAACCGAGGGCCGGGGGATTCGTTCTCCCGGCCCGACCCCCGAGTTTTCGCAGAAAACTCGTCCCTGAACACGAGTTTTCTGCGAAAACTCGACCATCCCGGACCCGCTGAATGTTCGAATTCTGTGCCGATCCGAAATCCATCGAGGGCCTGACCTGGGCCGTCTGCTATCTCACGTCCGGCAAGCACATCGACTTCTACTGGTCCTTCGTCACCGTGCTCGCGCTCCTAGCCATCACCGCGCCCCTCGCCCTCGGGATGGGCTTTCTCGGCGCCACCGCCACCCGGTCGCTCATCGCGCCCGTCCGCTGGCTCGGCAACCTATACATCTGGATGGTGCGCGGGGTGCCCGACATCATCTACTTCCTCTTCTTCGTGATCGCGCTCGACCAGGGGATCGAGTTCGTGAAGAACCTCTTCGTCTGCCCCGGCGCCGAATGGCCCTGGCAGGGCCTTGAATTCCGCGTCTGCCAAGAGGCGAAGGTGCCCCTCGGCAGCTCTGCCGCGATCTGGCACCAGGCCTACGGCTTTGCCCTCGCTGTCTTCACCTTCGCGATCGTCTTCGGCGCCTTTGCGGCCAACGTCCTGCAGGGGGCCATGAACGCCGTTCCCCGGGCGCAACTTGAAACCGCCGAAGCCTATGGCATGACCCGCTCCCAGGTCTTTCGCCGCATCCTCATGCCGCAGATGTGGATCTACGCCCTGCCTGGCCTCGGCAATCTCTGGATGATCCTGATCAAGGCGACACCGCTTCTCTTCCTTCTCGGCGTGCAGGACATCGTCTACTGGGCGCGTGAGCTTGGCGGGTCCAAGACCCAGGCCTACGAATACCCGCACCCCGACTGGCGGTTGTGGTACTTCCTCGGCCTTCTCGTCTTCTATCTGGCCTTCACCAAGATTTCCGAGATCGGTCTCGCCCGCCTCTCCCGCCGCCTCAGCCTTGGTCAGGCCACTGCGGGCGGCGAGGCATTGCGGAGGGCCGGGGCATGAGCATGACCTGCTGGGAAACCATCCAGGCCTACGGCCTGCGCTCCATCGGGATCGGCGAGCGCCTTCTGCCCACCACCGACTTCACCCTGTGCCAGCAGTTCACACTCATCGGCTCGGGCCTGATCTGGAACCTCTACTTCGGCATCCTTGCCATCGCGCTCGGCTTCCTCCTCGCCACCGCCGTTGCCCTCGCCAAGACCGCGCGCAACCCCCTGATCCGCAAGCCCGCCGACTGGTTCGTCTTCGTCTTCCGCGGCTCGCCCCTCTTCATCCAGTTCTTCATCGCCTACGAGGCGCTGGTCCTTCTGCCCCGCGCCGGGATCGAGATCTGGGGCATCACGATCGAGACCGCCTGGACCACCCGAGCCTGGGCCGGGGCGCTTTTCGTGCTCTTCCTCAACACCGCCGCCTATTCGGCCGAGATCTTCCACGGTGCGCTGAAGGCCATCCCCAAAGGCGATCTTGAGGCCGCCGAGGCCTATGGCCTGACCGGCTGGCAGAAGTTCCGTCGCATCGAATGGCCAACCATGATGCGCCTCGCCTGGCCTTCCTACACGAACGAGGCGATCTTCCTTTTCCACGCGACGACGCTCGTGTTCTTCTCCAGCTTCCCGGCCTTCCAGCAGAAGGGCGACGCGCTCTATTACGCGAACTATTTCGCCGACAAGACCTTCAACCCCTTCATTCCCTACCCCATCGTCGGCTTCTACTTCGTGCTTCTCACGCTTCTTGTCACTTTCCTCTACGGCAGGGTGAACAAGCGCCTGAACCGGCACCTGCCGTCGCATGCACGAAGCAGAATCCGCTTGCGTCCCCAGTTGATCCGATAGTAGTGTACTTTTGATCAAATTATCCGGGCACCCGCCCGGACCCTGTGACAAGGGCCGAAAAGGCCGACGGGGGAAGGCGATCAAACAAGGGGAAGGACCAAGGGCATGGTCCAAACCTTGCGCATCAGGCGGACGCTTCACGGCGTCCGGGGCGCGGGGGCCGTGCCTTTCCTGGCGACATGATGATGAAGGACTGGCTAAGAAAGCACCCTGACGTGCGGACCATTCGCGTGGCCGCAGCGGATCTCAACGGACAGGCGCGGGGCAAGCGCGTTCCCGCACGCTTTGCGGAAAAGGTCGTGAAGGACGGCACCCGCTTTCCGTTCTCGATCCTGAACCTCGACATCTGGGGTGAGGATATCGACGACAGCCCGCTTGTCTTTGAACAGGGCGACGCCGACGGCGTGCTGAAGCCCACCGAACGCGGCTTCATGCCGATGCCCTGGCTTGAGGCGCCGACCGCACTCTTGCCGATCTGGATGTTCCGGGAAGATGGCCGACCCTATGAAGGCGACCCGCGCCACGCGCTGAACGCCGTCGTTGAACGCTACAAGGCCCGCGGCCTGACCCCGGTCTGCGCGATGGAGCTTGAGTTCTTCCTGATCGACGACTCCGGGAAAACCCTGCAAGTCCCGCCCTCGCCCCGGTCGGGCAAGCGCCGCAAGGCGGCCGAGACGCTGTCGATCCGTGCGCTTGACGCCTTCGACACTTTCTTCACCGACCTCTACGACGCCTGCGAGGCAATGGACATCCCGGCGGACACGACCACCTCGGAAACCGGCCTCGGCCAGTTCGAGGTGAACCTCATGCACTGCGACGACGCGCTGCGCGCCGCCGACGATGCCTGGCTTTTCAAGATGCTGGTCAAGGGCCTTGCCCGTCGTCACGGCTTTGCCGCCAGCTTCATGGCGAAACCCTATGCCGAATACTCGGGCTCAGGTCTGCACACGCATTTCTCGGTGCTGGACGAACGCGGCGACAACATTTTCGACTCGGGCGGTCCGAAGGGCACGGCGCAACTTCGCCATGCCGTCGCTGGCTGTCTCGAGGCGATGCACGACTCCGCACTCCTCTTCGCGCCCCACATGAACAGCTTCGAACGTCTGGTGCCTGACAAGCACGCGCCGACCGCAATTTCCTGGGGCTACGAGAACCGCACTGCGGCCATCCGCATCCCGGCCGGCAACCCTTCGGCCCGGCGGATCGAACACCGCGTTGCGGGCGGCGACGTGAACCCGTACCTGATGCTGACGGCCATCCTCGGCGCTGCCCTTTCCGGGCTAGAGGACGCAAAGGAACCGCCGCCCCCGGTATCGGGCAACGCCTATGCGATGGACTTGCCGCAGATTCCGTCGAACTGGGAAGCGGCCATCGACGCCTTCGAGCACAGCGACATCATCTATCGCTTTCTGCCGAAGGAACTGATCCGCAACATGGTGCAGACGAAGCGCCAGGAACTCCACTACATCAACGAGCTTTCGCCCGAAGAGCGGGTGGAACTCTACCTCGACACTGTCTGACCACTCCTCGTCGGCCTTCGGCCCTCGTCGCTGACCCGCGAGGAGAAGCCGAAGGCGCACGACGAGGCCCCGGAAGCACCCCCTTGACCAAGCCCCCCGAACACACCCACCTTGAGGAAAACCGAAGGACCCATGTGATGCAGATCGGCATCCTCCAGACCGGTGAAAGCCCCGACGCCCTGCGCCACCAGGGCGACTACCCGGATTTCTTCGAGACTCTGCTTGCCGGGCGCGGCCTGACCTTCCGCCGCTGGGCCGTCCTGCGGAACGATTTTCCTGACAGCGTGCACGACTGCGATGGCTGGCTCATCACCGGCTCGCGCTTCGGGGCCTATGAACCGCACGCCTGGATCCCGCCCCTCGAGGATTTCATCCGTGCCGCCTATGCCGCGCATGTCCCGGTTGTCGGCGTCTGCTTCGGCCACCAGATCATCGCCCAGGCGATGGGCGGCAAGGTCGAGAAATTCGCCGGCGGCTGGACAGTAGGGCCCACCGAGTACGACTTCGGCGACCGGACCTACACGCTCAACGCCTGGCACCAGGACCAGGTGGTGAAGAAACCCGAAACCGCGAAGGTCCTCGCCTCGACCGCGATGTGCGAAAACGCGGCGCTTCTTTATGACGATCGCATGTTAACCGTCCAGCCCCACCCCGAATTCCGCAAGGAGTTCATGGAGGGGCTGATCAAGGTCCGGGGGCCGGGTCTGGTCCCCGACGCGCTTCTTGCCGATGCCACCCAAAGGCTCGACACGGATCTCGACAGCCCGTCGATGG
Source organism: Tabrizicola sp. T46 (assembly GCF_057219895.1). Classification (NCBI taxonomy): domain Bacteria; kingdom Pseudomonadati; phylum Pseudomonadota; class Alphaproteobacteria; order Rhodobacterales; family Paracoccaceae; genus Tabrizicola; species Tabrizicola sp. T46. The sequence goes on along the minus strand of NZ_JBXVVV010000002.1, from coordinate 676,515 downwards.
CCGACCGGATCGCGGATTTCTTCCTGACCCACCAAGCCAAACACGGGGCCGAGAAGCTCCGCGCCTGATCCTGATCGGCCGCGGGGGCCACCCCCAAACTCGTGTGACCTATGTCCAAATGGACCGACCAGCTGCCCGAGGCAGCACGCGACTACATCGGCAGCCGCCGTGTGGACGAAGTGGAATGCATCATCGGCGACATCGCCGGCGTGGCGCGCGGCAAGGCGATGCCTGCCGCGAAATTCGCGAAGCAGACCAACTACTTCCTGCCGAACTCGATCTTCCTCCAGACGATCACCGGTGAATGGGCAGACAACCCCTTCGACGCTTTCACCGAACCCGACATGATCCTGGAACCGGACTGGTCCACCGCCACCGCGGCACCCTGGACCGCCGACACCACGCTGCAGGTGATCCACGACGCCAAGGACCAGCAGGGCAATCTCGTGCCCTTCAGCCCCCGCAACGTCCTCCGCCGCATTGTCGAGCTTTATGCCGCCAAAGGCTGGAAGCCGGTCGTCGCCCCCGAGATGGAATTCTTCCTGACCGCCCGCAACATCGACCCGAACATGCCGGTCATCCCGCCGATGGGCCGCTCCGGCCGCCGGGCCGCAGGCAAGCAGGCCTATTCGCTGTCCGCCGTCGACGAATACGGCAAGGTGATCGACGACATCTACGACTTCGCCGAGGCCCAGGGGCTGGAGATCGACGGCATCCTCCAGGAAGGCGGCGCGGGGCAGATCGAGCTCAACCTCGCCCACGGCGACCCCGTCCGCCTTGCCGACGACGTCTTCTTCTTCAAGCGCATGATCCGCGAGGCCGCGCTGCGCCACGACTGCTTCGCCACGTTCATGGCCAAGCCCATCGCAGGCGAGCCCGGGTCGGCCATGCATATCCACACCTCGGTCGTGGACACCAAGACCGGAAAGAACATCTTCTCCGGCCCGAAAGGCGTCGAGACCGAGGCCTTCATGCACTTCATCGGCGGCCTGCAGAAGCACCTCGGTGCCGCCGTCGCGCTGTTCGCGCCTTACGTGAACAGCTACCGCCGCTATGTCCCGGACTTCGCCGCGCCGATCAACCTTGAATGGGGCCGCGACAACCGCACCACGGGTCTCCGGATCCCGATCTCCAGCCCCGCCGCCCGCCGGGTGGAAAACCGCCTGCCGGGCATGGACTGCAACCCCTATCTCGGGATCGCGGCCACGCTCGCCTGCGGCTACCTTGGGCTGATCAACAAGACCGAAGCGCGGCCCGAATTCACCGGCTCGGCCTATATCGACAGCGAGGACATCCCGGTGAACCTTGGCGACGCGCTTGACCTTCTGGACGAGGACAAGGCCCTGCAAGAGGTCGTGGGCGTGGACTTCGTAAAGGTCTACGACTCAGTAAAGCGGAACGAATACAAGGAGTTCCTGCAAGTCATCAGCCCGTGGGAGCGGGAGCATCTGCTCCTCAACGTCTGATGGACCTTCTGCATGTAAACGACCGGCGGGGCGAATACCCCGCCAGCTTCTACGCTTCCACCCGCACGCCCATCGACCCGTTCCCCGCCCTTCAGGGCGAGGTCCGGGCCGATGTGGCGGTGGTCGGCGGTGGCTACATGGGCCTGTCCGCCGCCCTGCACCTTGCCGAGAAAGGCCTGTCGGTCATCGTCCTTGAAGCCCACCGCGTCGGCTTCGGTGCTTCGGGACGGAACGGCGGACAGGTCGGCTCCGGCCAGCGCCAGGACCAGGTCTGGCTGGAAAAGACCGTCGGGCGCGACCATGCCCACCGGCTTTGGGACATGGCCGAAGATGCCAAGTCCCTCGTGAAAGACCTGATCGCCCGACATGCCATGCCGGTGACCTTCCACCCAGGCGTGGCCCACGCCTGCTATTCCGACGCCGAGACGCGCGAGGCCCACGGCTATGCCGAAAAGCTCGCCCGCGACTACGGCTACACCCAGCTCGAACCCCTCGACCGCGCCGGCATCCGCCGCCTGATCGGCTCCACCTCCTTTGCCGGGGGCGAGATCGACCGGGGCGCAGGCCATATCCACCCCCTCAACTTCGCGATCGGCCTTGCCAAGGCCGCCGCCGCCGCCGGCGCACGGATCCATGAGACCAGCGAAGTCCTGTCCTTCACCCCCGGTGCCAAGGCGCTGCTGAAGACCGCCGGCGGCAGCGTGACGGCCGACCACGTCATCCTTGCCGGGAACGGTTACATCGGCGGGCTGGAACCGAGCTACCCGTCACGGGTCATGCCGATCAACAACTTCATCCTCGCAACCGAACCCCTTGGCGACCTCGCCAAGGACATCCTCGCCGAACCGGTCGCGGTGGCTGACAGCAACTTCGTCGTGAACTACTGGCGCCTCTCCGAGGACAACCGCCTCCTCTTCGGTGGCGGCGAAAGCTATGGCTACCGCTTCCCGGACATCCTAAAGACCGTCCGGGCACCCATGCTGAAGATCTACCCGCAGCTTGCCGACGTGAAGATCAGCCACGCCTGGGGCGGTACGCTTGCCATCACAATGAACCGGATGCCCGCCCTGATGCGCCCGCATCCGAACGTGCTGGCCGGCTCGGCCTGTTCCGGCCACGGCGTTGCGCTTTCGACCCTGACCGGCAAGCTTCTGGCCGAGACCGTCGCCGGCAATGCGGAAGGCTTCGATCTTCTTGCCAGCATTCCCCAGCCCCGCTTTCCCGGCGGCGCCACCCTGCGCTGGCCGCTTCTGGTCCTGGCGATGACCTGGTACTCGATGCGCGACCGGCTGGGCCTGTGACCTCTGCCGGAGCGGGGGTTTCACACCCCCACACCCCCGTGGGATATTTGTACACGAAGAATGGTGCTGGACCTTTTGCATTCTTCGTCCCCAAATATCCTCGGGGGTCCGGGGGCGAAGCGCCCCGGCGGTTGCCACCCAGCATCACGATTGTATTGAGCGGAATGTCCCTGCCACCCGGATTCCTCGATGAGCTGCGCACCCGGATCACGCTTTCTTCCGTCGTCGGAAAGAAGGTCACCTGGGACATGCGGAAGTCGAACCTGGCCAAGGGCGACTTCTGGGCACCCTGCCCGTTCCACCAGGAAAAATCCGCGAGCTTCCACGTCGATGACCGCAAGGGGTTCTACTACTGCTTCGGCTGCCACGCGAAAGGCGATGCCGTCACCTTCGTGAAGGAGACCGGCAACCTCGGCTTCATGGAGGCGGTCGAGGCGCTCGCCGCCGAGGCCGGGATGCAGATGCCCGCCCGCGACCCGAAGGCCGCCGAACGCGCCGACCGAAGGACGCAGCTTCAGGATGTGATGGAAGAAGCGGCGCGCTTCTACCGGCTGCAACTGAAGACCGGCGCAGGGTCCGCAGCCCGCAGCTACCTTGTCCAGAAGCGCCGCCTGACCGAACCCGCATGGGACCGCTGGGGCATCGGCTGGTCGCCCGATAATGCGCAGGCGCTGGTGGATCACCTTGCCACCAAGGGCATTTCGCCCGACCTGATGACCGCCTCCGGCGTTGTCGCGAAGTCCGACAGCGGGCGGCTTTATGACCGCTTCCACGCCCGCATCATCTTTCCGATCCTTGATCCCCGGGGCCGGACGATCAGCTTTGGTGGTCGTTCCCTCGATCCGAACGCGCGGGCGAAATACCTCAACGGCCCGGAAACCGAGCTCTTCGACAAGGGACGCAGCCTTTTCAACCACGGCCCCGCGCGCGAGGCGGCGGGCAAGGGCAAGCCCTTGATCGTCGCCGAAGGCTACATGGACGTGATCGCGCTTTCGGAGGCAGGCTTCACCGCCGCCGTCGCCCCGCTTGGCACCGCCGTCACCGAAGACCAGCTCCGCATGATCTGGCGCATCAGTGACGAGCCGGTCATGGCGCTGGACGGTGACAAGGCAGGCCTCGCCGCCGCGCAGCGGGTGATCGACCTGGCGCTTCCGCTCCTCGAAGCCGGAAAGGCGCTCCGTATCGCCATCCTGCCCGGTGGCATGGACCCCGACGACCTGATCAAAGCGCAAGGCGCGCCCGCGATGCAGGCGGTGCTCGATCAGGCAAAGCCCATGGTCCAGCTCCTCTGGCAGCGCGAGACGGAGGGCCGCAGTTTCGACAGTCCCGAACGCCGGGCGGCTCTGGACAAGGTTCTGCGGACCCACCTCGCGCGGATCACCGACCCTTCGATCAAGACCCATTATGGCGAGGAGATGAAGCGCCTGCGGCTGGAGCTGTTCGGCACGGTCCAGGCCCGCCCCTTCCAGCCCGGCCCCTTCCGGCCCGGTCGCGGCCGGTTCGCGCCCCCCGGCGGTGCGCTCGCCTCCACCCGCTCTTCGCTTCTCGCGCAAGGCCAGGGCCCGGTCGAAGAGGTCCTGCGCGAGGCGGTCATCCTTGCCACCCTGATCCTGCACCCCCGGCTCATCCACCGCTTCGAGACCGCGCTCGAACGGCTGGACCTCACCGGCGACGATCATGACACCCTGCGCCAGATGATCCTGGCCGGCGCCGACATGCCCGACCTTCACGCCAAGATCGCCGCTTCCGCGCCCGGCCCCCTTGACGCCCTCCTGTCGCGTCCCCATGTCGCCATCGCCCCCCCGGTCCGCAACCGCCATGACGACGACCTCGCCGCCCTCTGTCTGGCCGAAGAACTCGCCAAGCTGGAAGCCCGCCGGGGTGCGCGCCGCGAGATCGAAGACGCGATGGAGGATATGGAGGGCCTGCCCGACGAGGGCCTGACTTGGCGCCTTGCCCATGCCGCCGAGGCCCGGCACCGGTCCGAACGGATCGGTCCCAGCGACAGCACGGACCTCGGCGAAGACCGGGCCGCGCTCTCAAGACAATTGCAACGCCTGATCGACGATCAGGTGTGGGTCAAGAAAAACCGCTGATTCGGCCTTTCCCCCGGTCTGATTCGCGTTATTGATTCGAACAGCCACGCCCCGATTCGCGCCCCAAAGGAGCACACATGGCCCTCAAGGACACTGACGACGCCAAGCCCGACACCGAAGAGCCCGATGTCTCGCTCGACATGAGCCAGGCCGCCGTCAAGAAGATGATCGCCGACGCCAAGGAGCGGGGCTACATCACCTATGAGCAACTGAACACCGTCCTGCCGCCCGAACAGGTCTCGTCCGAACAGATCGAGGACGTGATGTCGATGCTCTCCGAGATGGGCATCAACATCATCGAAGATGACGAGGCCGAGGAAGGCGAAGCCCCGGTGGGCGAGGTGATCGAGGTTTCGACCAGCCGCGAGATCGCCGTCGCCGGCACCACCTCCGAAACGCTCGACCGCACCGATGACCCTGTCCGCATGTACCTGCGCGAGATGGGGTCGGTCGAACTCCTGTCCCGCGAGGGCGAAATCGCCATCGCCAAGCGCATCGAGGCCGGCCGCAACACGATGATTGCGGGCCTCTGCGAAAGCCCGCTCACTTTCCAGGCCATCATAATCTGGCGCGACGAACTTCTTTCCGAGGAAATCCTCCTCCGCGACGTCATCGACCTTGAGGCCACCTTCGGCCGCAGCCTCGATGGCGACGAAGAGATGGACGGCCCGCCCCTCGATGATGTCGAAGTGGGCGATGCCCCGCGCCGCGCGACCGGCAGCGCCGAGCCCGAGCTTGACGCCGACGGCAACCCCATCCTGCGCGAGATGGACGAGGACGAGGATGACGAGGCCTCGAACATGTCGCTCGCCGCGATGGAAGCCGCATTGAAGCCTCGCGTCCTCGAAACGCTCGACCTCATCGCGCGGGACTATGACCGCCTGGCCGAGATGCAGCAGTCGCGGATGGACGCGACACTGTCCTCCAGCCAGCGGTTCTCAACCGCCGACGAAGCCGCCTATCAGAAGCTCCGGTCGGAGATCGTGCTTCTGGTCAACGAGCTGCACCTCAACAACAGCCGGATCGAGGCGCTCATCGACCAGCTGTACGGCATCAACAAGCGGATCATGTCGATCAATTCAGGCATGGTGAAACTTGCTGACGCCGCCCGGATCAACCGGCAGGAATTCATCCAGGAATACCAAGGGTATGAGCTTGACCCCACCTGGCTGGACCGGATGGCCGAAAAGGCCGGCCGCGGCTGGCAGGCGCTGATCGAGAGGAGCCGCGACAAGGTCGAGGAACTCCGCAACGAAATGGCCCAGGTCGGCCAATACGTCGGCGTCGACATCTCGGAATTCCGCCGCATCGTGAACCAGGTCCAGAAGGGCGAGAAAGAGGCCCGTCAGGCCAAGAAGGAAATGGTCGAGGCGAACCTGCGTCTCGTCATCTCCATCGCCAAGAAATACACCAACCGTGGCCTGCAATTCCTTGATCTCATTCAGGAAGGAAACATCGGCCTAATGAAGGCCGTCGACAAGTTCGAATACCGCCGGGGTTACAAGTTCTCGACCTACGCGACATGGTGGATTCGCCAGGCGATCACCCGGTCGATCGCCGACCAGGCCCGCACGATCCGCATCCCGGTCCACATGATCGAGACGATCAACAAGCTGGTCCGCACCGGCCGCCAGATGCTGCACGAAATCGGCCGCGAACCCACGCCCGAGGAACTGGCCGAGAAACTCCAGATGCCGCTGGAGAAGGTCCGCAAGGTGATGAAGATCGCCAAGGAACCGATTTCGCTGGAGACGCCCATCGGCGACGAGGAAGACAGCCAGCTCGGCGACTTCATCGAGGACAAGAACGCGATCCTGCCATTGGACTCCGCGATCCAGGAGAATCTGAAGGAAACCACCACCCGCGTCCTCGCCTCGCTGACCCCGCGCGAGGAACGCGTCCTTCGCATGCGCTTCGGGATCGGCATGAACACCGACCACACGCTTGAGGAAGTCGGCCAGCAGTTCAGCGTCACCCGCGAACGGATCCGGCAGATCGAGGCGAAGGCGCTGCGGAAGCTGAAGCACCCGAGCCGGTCACGGAAGCTGCGGAGTTTCCTGGATCAGTGAGGCCGTCCCCGACGGATATCCCACCTGGATACGTCGCATTGGCCTTCGTGGCCTTTGCGCCGTTCCTGTTGATGTCCGAACGGTTGATCTACTTCCTGCCGTCCGAATGGTGGCTTCGGGGTGCGTTTCTTCCGTCCGTGCTTCTCGCACTCGTTGTCCCGGGCGTTCTGCTCGTAAGAAGGCTGCGGGGAACCCATGGCTCGACACGCCGGCGATCAGAGCTTCTTCCCGCCGCCCTGGCTGCCGTTGGCGGGGGCATTTTCATCTTCTTCACGATCCTGATCACCCTGCCGGCCGCCGCATCCTTCGTGCTTGGCGGCGCCACCACGCATCGGGTCACGGCAGCCATGAACATCGTTGGCATGCATGACTCGCCCATCCGCGGGTGTCGGTCCCGCTCTCCGATCGTCGATCGTCCGTCAACCTTCTTTCGACATGTCTGTTTTGACAGCCATGAGGACAAGTCAGCCGCCCGGAAGATCGGGACACGGGTGGTTGTCGACCTTCATGGTTGGGGCAACAGCTTTGGGATCTACTATACGTCAACCGATCCCGTTGGCCCGGCCCAACCGTAGGGTGCGCTACAGCGCACCAGCCGACGGTGCGCTGTAGCGCACCCTACACCTCCACCCGCTCCACCGCCGTCCCCGCCCGCTGCGCCAAGTCGGTGCCGTCCTTTCCGGCCATACCAACCCGTAGGGTGCGTGCTCGCACGCACCTCCACCCGCCCCCACACCCCCGTGACCGACGAACCGATTGTTTCCGCCGCCAAACTGTGGTGGTGTAACCCCATTCGCCGGGCGACATCCGGCCCATCATTTACGGGAATCCCGCCCATGACCCTGCGCACCCGCCTCATCCCGCTCCTTCTCGCCGCCGGCCTCACAGCGTCGCCTGCCGCTGCCTGGCAAAGCACCAACAACTTCACCGTCCGCCAGCTTGACCAGAACCGCTTCGAGGTCCTGTCGCGCGGTGGCCTCAGCAATTCCGACGCCTGGTGTGCGGCGGGTGATTTCGTGATCCGTGCCCTGCGCCTGCCGCGCAGCACCACGATCTGGCGCATCTCGGAACCGCCGCGGCGCTCGGGTGAAGGGATCGTCTTCTCGCTCTCGCCCGATGGCGCGGCCAGCACGACCGGCCTTGTCGGCTCGGGCGGAAACTCGGCCTCTGCGAACCACGGCCAGAACATCTGCGCCTCGCTGCGCGAGATCCGGCGCCGCTAAGGCGCCTCCCCCGGCTCAGGCCGGCGGGGGCGGCACCGCCTCCCAGGCCTCGCCCATCGCCAGGATGCAGGCCGTGCCGTTGGCATAGCTCTGTACCAGCGTCCAGTCGCCCGACGCCTTGGTCCAGACCTCCAGCACGGCCTCGGTGTCGCGCAGGCCCGTTCCGGCGACCTCTGCCTGACCAAGACGCAAAAGGATCTCTTCCCGGGGTGCGCAGATCATCTCGGCAATTGCCGTCTCTGCCAGCGCCGGACCGGCAAGAAAGAGAATAGGGATGAGTCGCGTCAACATGCATGGAATCGTAACACGGATGTGACGGTTTTCACTCCAATTCTGCGCTCCTGTCGACATTGGCCTGAGTCCCCGCCGCCACAGTGTCGCCCCCATATGCTGGGGTCCGAACTTCGCGCTTCCCGAAATGCACGGGCTGACCCTATAGTCAGTGTCGGAACCGGGGGTAACACCCGGCCCTTGAGGTGGGACAACAACAAGGAGGGGGCCGATGCGCTGCCCGTTCTGCGGCAATATCGACACGCAGGTGAAGGATTCGCGGCCCGCTGAGGATCACGTCTCGATCCGCCGCCGCCGCTTCTGCCCGGCCTGTGGCGGGCGCTTCACGACCTATGAGCGCGTCCAGCTGCGCGATCTCGTCGTCATCAAGTCCTCCGGCAAGCGCGAGGATTTCGACCGGTCCAAGCTTGAACGCTCGATCCGCATCGCGATGCAGAAGCGCCCGATCGACCCCGAGCGGATCGACCAGATGATCTCGGGCATCGTCCGGCGGCTTGAAAGTCTTGGCGATACCGACATCTCCTCCAAGGTCATCGGCGAGATAGTGATGGAAAGCCTCGCCCGGATCGACACCGTCGCTTACGTGCGCTTTGCCTCCGTCTACAAGAACTTCCAGACGGCGGACGACTTCGACGGCTTCGTCAGCGAACTCCGGCCCGGCAGCGCCGCCGAAGAGTGACTGACGCCGACCACATGGCCCATGCCCTGCGCCTTGCCGCGCGGGGCCTTGGCAATGTCTGGCCCAACCCCGCCGTGGGCTGCGTTCTGGTGAAGGACGGCCTGATCGTCGGCCGCGGCTGGACGCAGCCAGGCGGCCGCCCGCATGCCGAGGTCCGCGCCCTGCAGCAGGCCGGAGACTTAGCCGAAGGCGCCACCGCCTATGTCACGCTCGAACCCTGCGCCCACCATGGCCAGACGCCCCCATGCGCCGAGGCCCTGATCTCCGCCAATGTCGCCCGCGTCGTCACCGCCCTGACCGACCCCGACCCCCGCGTCTCCGGCAAAGGCCATGCCATGCTGCGGGCGGCGGGCATCGTGGTGACCGAAGGAGTCCTGACCGCCGAAGCCACACGCCTCAACGCCGGTTTCCTCAAACGCGTGACCCAGGGCCTCCCCTTCGTCACCCTGAAACTCGCCGCCAGCCTCGACGGCCGCACCGCCACCGCCACGGGTGAAAGCCGATGGATCACCGGCCCCGAAGCCCGCCGCAAGGTCCACGCGATGCGCCTTTCCCACGACGCCGTCATGGTCGGCTCCGGCACCGCGCTGGCCGACGACCCTGACCTGACGGTCCGGGGTATGGGCGCGCAAAGACAACCCGTCCGCATCGTCCTTGACCGGATGCTCAAACACTCCCCCGAAAGCCGCCTCGGCCGCACGGCCCGCGAGACCCCGGTCTGGCTCCTCCACGGCCCCTCGGCGCCGGAAGCCGCCCGCACCGCCTGGGCCGCCACCGGCACCACCCTGATCGAGGTGCCCGAGACTGGCGGCCGCCTCGACCTGAAGGCCGCCCTTCAGGCGCTGGCGGGAAAGGGCCTCACCCGCATCCTCAGCGAAGGCGGGGCAACCCTTGCCGCGGCACTGGTCAAGGCCGGGCTCGTGGACGAACTGGCCATGTTCTCGGGCGGCATCCTGATCGGAGCCGAAGGCCATGCGGCGGTCGGGTCGCTTGACCTCACCGCATTGGCACAGGCCCCGGGGTTCGGTTTGCTGCGCCATGAACGCCTTGGCCCGGACACCCTGTCAATCTGGACGCGCCGACCGGGAAAGGCGACGGATTGAACGTGCGGACACCGGGCGCTTTCACGGCTCCGAAGGAAGACAGGTGGAAGACGGAAGGAAGACGCAAGGAAGACGCCCGGCCGACTGCCTCACCTTTCCACCCCTCACCAATGCCCCACGCTGGCCATGCTCGCCCAAGGCTCCGCCGGGGTCTTCGCCTGCCCCTTCTGCAACAGCTCCACCGACACGTTGTCGGGTGACCGCACGAACGCCATCCGCCCGTCGCGCGGGGGCCGGTTGATCACCACCCCGTTCGCCTGCAGATGCGCGCAGGTGGCGTAGATGTCGTCCACCTCATAGGCCAGATGCCCGAAATGCCGGCTGTCCGACGGCAACCCCGGATCGTCATCCCAGTTGTAGGTCAGCTCCACCGGGCAGTCCTCCTGCCCCGGCGGCGCCATGAAGACCAGCGTGAACCGCCCGCCCTCGTTGTCATAGCGCCGCGTCTCCTTCAGCCCCAAGAGCCGGTAGAAGGCCATCGACTTCTCCAGGTCCTTCACCCTCACCATCGTGTGCAGATACCGAATACCCATCTCATCCTCCATCTTTCACCTATCTTGCGGTATCCCCGCCCCGGACCGCAAGCTATAGTCGTCCCCGACTCGTCATAACGGAGCCCGCGATGCCCCTCACCCCCGACCAACTGGCAGAGATCGAGGCCGCCCGCGCCACCCCGCGCCCCACCCTCCGCGCCGTCAGCGAGGGGATGGAGGCGCATCTCTACCGCGCCCATCCGGTCCTTGACCACGGCTTCATCCGCGTCATCGACTACATGGGCGACGACTCTGCCATCGTCCAGGCCGCCCGCGTTTCATATGGCGCGGGGACGAAACACGTCCAGAATGACGAAGGCCTGATCCGCTACCTCATGCGCCACTGGCACTCCACCCCCTTCGAGATGTGCGAGATCAAGCTCCACGTCAAACTCCCCGTCTTCGTCGCCCGCCAGTGGATCCGCCACCGCACCGCCAACGTCAACGAATACTCCGCCCGTTACTCGATCCTCGACCGTGAGTTCTACATCCCCGCCCCCGAACACCTCGCCGCCCAGTCCACCGTCAACAACCAGGGCCGGGGTGAGGTCCTGACCGGCGAAGAGGCCGCCCGCGTCCTCGAGCTCCTCAAATCCGACGCCAACCGCGCCTATGACCATTACGAGGCGATGCTCTCCCAGGACGGCCAGCAGGGCCTCGCCCGCGAACTCGCCCGCATGAACCTCCCCGCCAACATCTACACGCAATGGTACTGGAAGGTGGACCTGCACAACCTCTTCCACTTCCTGCGCCTGCGCGCCGACCCCCACGCCCAGTACGAAATCCGCGTGTATGCGGAGGCGATTGCGGCCTGCGTCAAGGACTGGGTGCCGCTGGCCTACGCGGCCTTCGAGGACTACCGGATGGGGGGAGTGACGCTGTCGGCCAAGGCCATCGCGGTCCTGAAGCGGCGTCTCGCCGGAGAGACGGTCACGCAGGAGGCCTCGGGGATGAGCAAAGGCGAGTGGAGGGAGTTTGTGGAGGTTTGGGGGTGAGTGATGAAGGATTCCTGCAGAGCTACGTCCTGCCCATTTGTGTCTACGCAGTAGCCGAGAATGGAAATGCTGTTATCCATCGACTACATGGAACGTGTTTTCTTATCAACGAAACTGGCACTTTCCTTACAGCAGCACATGTCTTGAGGAATGCTAATGCAGATGCCGAAAAGTCAGGCTTGATTGTAGGTGCAGTCTGCAAAGACGAAAACGGAAAAAGCATCAAGAGCACAGTAGCGAAACTGCAATTCTCCGCCTTCGCGCCAGACAACATCGACATAGCTGTTGGACAAACTGCTTTCCTTGGGGAAACGATTTTTCAGCTTTGGCGCGAGGGAGTTGAGGTATGGCAAGATGTGGGTACATATGGGTATCCCGAGGAGGCAGTAACAGGTTCCATAGATTCAATGAATTTGAACCTACGGGCTCACAAGGGCTATGTACAACGCCTGATCCGAAAAGGAGATATCTTTGCGGCTCCTGATGCAGTCGGATATGAGTTAAGCTTTCTCCTGGCGCGAGGCCTAAGTGGCGCACCACTTTTCGTTCACGATATGCCAAAGGAACGAGTTGTAGGCGTTTGTACCGGCTCTTTTCGTTCAGAAGTTATCGAAGATCAAATTGTTGAAGTTCAAGACAACGGCAATAAATACGTCGAGAAACGAGTAAGCATTAGTCAATATGGTCTTTCAGAGAGTATCCTTCCGATATTGGACTGGAAGCCCGACGGTTTTGGAGGCAAGACACTCGCGCAGTTGGCCGGGGAGACTTAGCCGCAGGTCAGGGTCTGCCCCGATTCCAACGGTGGGGCCAAACCCCGCGCTACCACACCGCCCACCCGCATCGCGGTGCCATGACGAAAACGGCCAATCCTTCGGATGCCCTACTAACCCGTGCTTCACCGGGTCCGTCCAACAATACCGCACATGCTCCGCGAAATCCCCGTCATCCCGATGCACCCGTAGCCCGTAGGGTGCGCATTCATGGCGCACCGTTCATGGCGCACCGTTCCCCCGCCCAACGCCCACCAACCGCACGAATCCAACCCCCCCGATGCGCCCATTGTGGTGCGCCCACCATGGTGCGCCAATCCCGACGCGCCCACCATGGTGCGCCCGTTGCGGTGCGCCATGAATGCGCACCCTACGTTCCCACCGCATTGGTGCGCCATGAATGCGCACCCTACCGGTCGCGGTGGTAACTCGAATACGGCCAATCCTCGGGGCGTTCGACATACCCGTGTTTCACCGGGTTGATCCAACAATAATTGACGTGGTTCGCCCAATCCGTATCGTTGCGCATGTGCCGCTCCCAGAACCGGCGCTGCCACAACCCGTGCTCCCGGCGTTCGGCGTGGCTGCGGCGGCGGGGTGTGTGCGGCATCGCGCGGGAAAACCGCGCCTTGATGACACTCCACCGGGTTGAGAAATCGTGGTCCCCCTCCGGCAACGTCCAGACCGCGTGCATATGGTCCGGCAACACCACCCATGCGTCGATCCGGAACGGCCGCTCCGCTTTGGTCACCCGGACCGCCTCACGCAACACATCCACCTGCTCGACCAACGTCCGCGCGCCACGGTCGGCCAAGTTCACGGTGAAAAACACCGACGCACCGGGCACCTTGGGGCGGATGTATGCGGACATGGGCCGATCATCTGCGGGGTTGGTTAATCGATGGTTACCGGGGGTGGTGCGCCATGAATGCGCACCCTACCCCTCGCCCCCATCCGCCCTACCTCCTGCCAAAGGAGCCGCCCATGACCCTCACCCTCTACATCGCCACCGCCGCCGTCTTCCTGATCCTGGATGCGATCATGCTGACGCTGGTGATGAAGCCGCTCTTCACCCGCCACATCGGCCCCCTGATGGCGGAACCGATCCGCATTGCCCCGGCGGCGCTCTTCTACCTCGCCTATGTCGCTGGCCTCGTGTATCTCGTCTCGCTCCCGGCGATGAAGACCGGCGCGCCGGTCATCGTCCCGGCGCTGATCATCGGCCTCATGGCCTATGGCACCTACGAGTTCACCTCCTGGGCGATCATGAAGGACTGGCACTGGACGATGGTGGCGACCGACACCCTCTGGGGCGGGACGCTGACCGCCTTTTCTGCCTGGGCCGGGGTGGCGATCACCCGGGCGATCCACGGCTGAGGGGGGCTTTGCGGGCCCCGTGGACATGTGTTAACACGCGGTAAATGCCCACGAGCAAGCCTTTGATCTGATTGCAAAACCCGAAATTGACCACTGTGGTCACCGAAAGGACCGGACCGATGATCCTCTATGGAATCCCCACCTGCGACACCTGCAAGAAGGCCCTGAAGGCCCTCCAGTCCGCCGGGCGGGAGGTCACCTTCCGCGACATCCGGGCCGAGCCCCTTTCGGCGGCAGAGGTGGAGGCCATCGTGCACGAGTTCGGATCACGGGCGGTGAACCAGCAGTCCACCACCTACCGCAGCTTCAACGATTTCCTGAAAGCGTCGGACCCCGAGGCGCAGATCATGGCACAACCGACCGTCATGAAACGGCCGGTCATCCAGGACGGGGATCGCTGGTATCTGGGCTGGGATAGCGCGACCGAAGCCGCGCTGGCCCGTTAAAGCAGACGCAGGTCGCCCGCCGACTGCTTGCCGTCACGGCCCGACTGCAGTTCGTAGCCGATCTTCTGGTTGTCGTTCAGGCCCTTCAGCCCGGCACGTTCAACGGCCGAGATATGCACGAACACGTCCTTGCCGCCGTCATCCGGCGCGATGAAGCCATAACCCTTGGTCGCGTTAAACCATTTAACGGTGCCTGTCGGCATTCCGCTTCTCCTCTCAGAACCCCCCGCGGCGCCATTACCGCGGGCCGTGCCACCAGGTCTTCCAGGGCTTCGATCCGAGAGCCGGTCAGGAAATCTGTCGTCACTGTGTCGATGATGCCTAGGATTCGCCGAAAATCAAGTTTCACGACGCGCGCGTTCAACTCCAAGGATCCGATCCGCCGAAATCGGGCCCGGTCCCTTCAGCACCAGTGCCGCAAGAAGCAGCATCCAGAGGGCGCGCTGGTCGAGGATGAGGGCATCCGAAGCCCGGTCAAACCAGGCCCCCGGGTCCGCCTTGTGGCCCAGGACGTCGGTCAGGCTTTGCACCAGGACAAAACCGATCATCCCGAGCGCGGCCGGCCGGGTCAGAAGACCAAGGACGATCAGGGCGGGAAGCAGCAGCTCGGCATATGCTCCGGCAAGGGCGACAAGCGAGTGCCAGAGCGTGAGGCCGGATGGGTCATAGCCAACGGCTTCGAACGCGCGGGGAAAGATCTGCGCATAGGCCCCGACCGACGCGGTGAACGGTCCGTCCAGCTTGGTCAGTGCCGAGGCCCAGAAGTAGCCCGCAAGGACGGCCGCAAAGACCACACGCGCCAGTGTCGGCAGCAGCCAGGCGGACCAGGCATAAAGTGAGGCGGTGAGGCGGGTATAGAGGGTCATGCGTCGGCTCCGATAATGGCGCGGCCCGCGATCAAGAGGCCGAGGACGGCAGCGAGGTCCAGATCCGGACCGGCGAGGTCGAGGCACTCGCCAAGGGTTTGCCGGGCCAAAAGAGCCGAGACGAAAGCGGCCCCCCCGGCAGGCAGACGGTGCGGTCGGGGGTCGAACTCGGGGCGCAGGACCAGCGCATTCTCGGCTCCGGGTGGCGGCGGCGGCCCCCCGGCATGATGCGCCGCCCAGATCGACACCACCGGCCAGTCCGACCGCACCAGCCGCAGCGCGGGGGCCAGCCGCAGCCGCAGGCCCGAGATTTCGGCGCCAAGCAGGCGCTGGAACTCGGCCTCGGGAAGGGGCACGCTGTCGGTCCCGTGGTAGCTTTCGCGCATGGCAAGGTCGAGCCGCGCGACATCGGGCAGGTATCCCAGATGCGCGACCGGTGCGAACCCGGCCAGAAATCTTGGAAAATCAGAACCATACAGCATCATGATCCGCGTTTGCGGCGGGTGGGCGCGCAAGTAGTCCAGCGCCATCGCGGCAAAGAACGCTTCGCCCACCAGGGCTCGGACCGTTGGGAATCCCGCCTCGAGCACGCGGGTCAGGGAACCGGCCACGTTGTTGCGATAGACGGCAAAGCGGGCGGAGGCGGGGCGGCCCTGGGGGTCGACAAGACCGGAGGGAACATCGGCCTGAGGGTCCAGCAGCGCCCGGGCGAACTGGGTCTGGCTCATGCCACCGGCCCCAGGATGCGGGCTGTGCGCGCAGCCTCGGCCGCAAGGACCGGCCAGTCGGGCACGTCATTGTCCCATTCGATCAGCGTGGGTAGCGGCCCGGCCCTGCCGATGACGCGGGCATAAAGCGCCCAGACCGGATCAGCCACTTCGGTCCCATGGCTGTCGATCAGCAGCCGGTTGCCCAGGTCGTCCCGGTCCTCGGCATGGCCGCCCAGATGCACTTCGCCCACGAGGTGCAGTGGAAAGGCGTCAACATAGCCTTCGGCTGCGAAGTTCTGGTTCACGGCCGAGACATGGACGTTGTTCACGTCCAGAAGCAGGCCGCAGCCGGTGCGCTTCGCGAGTGCGGCCAGAAACTCGACCTCGGCCAGCGTTGTCTCGGCAAAGGCCAGGTAGGTCGAGGGGTTTTCCAAGAGCATCCGGCGACCCAGCACCTCTTGCACCTCGTCGATGTGGTCGCAGACCCGGTCCAGGGTCGCGGGCGTGTATGGCAGGGGCAACAGGTCGTTCAGATAGGCGCCGTCATGTGTCGACCAAGCGAGGTGTTCGGAAAAGCTCGCCGGGTTCAGCCAGTCGCAGAGGTGCTTCAGCCGGGCCAGATGCTCGCGGTCGAGCGGGCCATCGCCCCCGATCGACAGGCCGACGCCATGGACCGAGATCGGGAAACGTTCGGCCAGGTGGCGCAACTGGACTAGCGGACGGCCGCCCGCGCCCATGTAGTTCTCTGCGTGGATCTCCAGCCAGCCGACCGGCCCGGGATCAGCAAGGATCGCCGACAGGTGCTGCGGCTTGTAGCCGACGCCGGCAGTGGCGGGCAATGCGGTCAGGTCCCGGTCAAGCATCTTGTCCCCCTTGCGAAGCGCCCCCCGGCCGGCAGGCCAGGGGGCAGTTGCGTTAGGCCTGCGGCAGGTCGCGCTCCAGCGCCGTCAGCGAGCCCTTGCGCGCCATTCCGTCTTCACCGGCCGGGAGTTCCATCGTCTCGCAGGTGCCGGCCGGAACGAGCTTCCACGAGTTGCCCTGGTAGTCGACCTTCGACGTGCCGGCGCAGGTGGTGCCTTCGCCTGCAGCGCAGTCGTTCTGGCCGGCGAGGGCAACGCCGAAGCATTTCTCATTTTCCTGGGCCGAGGCCACGCCAGCGATGCCAGACAGGGCAGCAGCAAGGGCACCGGCGATGACGAGCGATTTGGACTGATAGGACATGTGTAACTCCCTCTGATTGGGTTGGTCTGGGTTAAGGTCGTGCATCGGGCGACTGCCAGATTGCGATGCACCAGACAGTTCGGAGCAGGGCGGCCAAGGTTACGGAATGCGGGTCCGCCCTACGGTTTCGTGAACGATTGTCGCAATGTCCCAAACGAAAATGCCGCGGCGAACCGCGGCATTTTCATTTCTTCCCAATTGGTTGGCATCAGCTCGCCGACGGCGGCAACGCTTCAAACCCGAAGGTGGCGACCGCCTGATCCAGCGTAATTGTTTCAGTCCGCGCTTCACCCAGCCGCCGGACCGAGACCGTCTTCGCCTCGACCTCCTGTATCCCGATGGCCAGAATCACCGGCACCTTGCCGACCGAATGCTCCCGGACCTTGTAATTGATCTTCTCGTTCCGCACGTCCGCCTCGGCCCGGATCCCGGCTTTCTTCAGGGCGGCCACGACCTCGTGCACATACCCGTCCGCGTCCGAGACGATGGAGGCGACGACCACCTGCCGGGGGGCCAGCCAGAACGGGAGTTTCCCGGCATAGTTCTCCAGCAGGATGCCGATGAACCGTTCAAACGACCCCAGCACCGCGCGGTGCAGCATGACCGGGCGGTGCTTTGCCCCGTCCTCGCCCACATATTCGGCATCCAGCCGCACCGGCAGGTTGAAGTCGGCCTGGAACGTGCCGCACTGCCATTCGCGCCCGATGGCGTCGGTCAGCTTGAAGTCAAGCTTCGGCCCGTAGAAGGCGCCGTCGCCCGGATTGACCTCGTACGGCAGGCCCAACCCTTCGATCGCCTTCTGCAGCGCCGTTTCCGCCTTGTCCCAGATCTCGTCGCTGCCCACGCGCACGTCGGGGCGGGTGGAAAGCTTGATGTCGAACTTGTCGAACCCGAGGTCACGGTAGACGCCGGAGAGAAGTGCGATGAAGCCGGCGCATTCTTGTTCGATCTGGTCCTCGGTGCAGAAGATATGCGCGTCGTCCTGGGTAAAGCCGCGGACCCGCATCAGGCCATGCATGGAGCCTGAAGATTCGTAGCGGTGGCAGGAGCCGAACTCGGCCAGCCGCAGGGGCAAGTCGCGGTAGGACTTCAGGCCCTGGTTGAAGACCTGCACATGGCAGGGGCAGTTCATCGGCTTCAGCGCGTTGATGCGTTTTTCCTTGGCGCCTTCCTCGTCGACCTCGACGATGAACATGTTCTCGCGGTAGGCTTCCCAGTGGCCGGACTTTTCCCAAAGGACGCGGTCCACGACCTGCGGGGTCTTGATCTCTTTGTAGCCCGCCTGGCGCAGGCGGCCGCGCATGAAGTCTTCCAGCGTGCGATAGATGGTCCAGCCGTTCGGGTGCCAGAAGACCATGCCGGGGGCTTCTTCCTGGAGGTGGAAAAGCTCCATCTCGCGCCCGAGCTTGCGGTGGTCGCGCTTTGCGGCCTCTTCCAGCATCGTCAGGTGGGCCTTGAGATCGTCACGGTTGCGGAAAGCGACGCCGTAGATGCGCTGGAGCATCGGGCGCGCGGCATCGCCCAGCCAATAGGCGCCGGCGACATGCGTCAGCTTGAAGGCATCGGCCGGGACCTGGCCGGTGTGCTGAAGATGCGGGCCACGGCAAAGGTCCTGCCAGTCGCCATGCCAGTACATGCGAAGGTCTTCGCCTTCGGGGATACGGTCGATCAACTCCAGCTTGAAAGGCTCGCCCCGGCCCCGGTAGTATTCGACGGCGCGGGCGCGCTCCCACACTTCGGTGCGGACGGGGTCGCGGGCGTTGATGATCTGCTTCATCCGCGCTTCGATCTGGCCGAGGTCTTCGGGCGTGAAGGGTTCTTCGCGGTCGAAGTCGTAGAACCAGCCCTGGTCGCGGACCGGGCCGATGGTGACCTTCACGTCGGGCCAGATTTCCTGCACCGCGCGCGCCATGATATGGGCGAGGTCGTGGCGGATGAGTTCGAGTGCGGGGGCTTCGTCCTTCAGCGTGTTGAGGCTGATCCTGGCGTCGGAGTGGATCGGCCACTGGAGGTCCCAGTGCTTGCCATCGACCATCGCCGAGATGGAGGCCTTGGCCAGCGAGGGGGCGATGGAGGCCGCCACCTCGGCAGGCGTCACGCCAGCAGGATAGCTGCGCTGGTTACCGTCTGGAAATGTCAGGGAAATCTGGGCCATGGCCTGATCCTCGTCGGTTTGGCGCCTACGAAACGCCCGGTTGCGGGTTATGTCGGCGACGTCTTGCCAAGCGGGCGGGGTGAAGTCAAGCCATGGGCGGTTCTTCGCGCGGGGGTTGAAACCGGGGTCAACCTTGGCGGCGAGGGGGCCTATACTGGGACCATGACAACCTATCTGACCACCCCGCAAGGCCGCCATATCGCCTATGTCCGCACCCCGGGAAAGGAACCCGGCGTGGTCTTCCTTGGCGGGTTCCGCTCCGACATGTCGGGGTCGAAGGCGCTGCACCTGCAGGCCTGGGCCGAGGCCACGGGGCGGGCCTTCCTGCGGTTCGACTATTCCGGGCACGGTGCGTCGCGCGGGGCCTTTGCGGAGGGCGCGATCAGCGACTGGCGCGAGGATGCGGCGGCGGTGATCGAAGCGCTGACCGAAGGCCCGCAGGTGCTGGTCGGCTCGTCCATGGGCGGATGGATCGCGCTTCTTCTGGCGCGGCAGATGCCCGAGCGGGTGGCGGGGCTGGTCGGCATCGCGGCGGCACCCGACTTTACCGAGCGGATGTGGGAGGACGAGTTCTCCATCGCCGAACGGACCCGGCTGATGGAGGAGGGAGTGGTGCTGCGGCCGTCGGACTATTCGGACGAGCCCTATCCGATTACCCGCCGCCTGATCGAGGATGGCAAGGCCAACCTTGTGCTGGAGGGCCCGCTGCACCTGCCGTTTCCGGTGCGGCTTATGCAGGGGACCGCGGATACCGACGTGCCCCCCGCGGTGGCGCTGCGGCTTCTGGACCACGCATCCAGCCCGGACCTGCGACTGACCCTGATGCGCGATGCGGATCACCGGTTTTCGTCGACCGCCTGCCTGGCGTTGATCGTAGAGACGGTCGAGGCGGTGCTAGCCGCACGGCAAGCGCAGGCGGAATTTCCGCTCTTGCAGAAATCAAGCACGAGCTGATGTTGCGCTGCTGCCCCATTCGGCGAATTGCTGTTTGAAGGCTTATTTGACCACAAGGGGTTGTCGCATAGCCTTCGAGTCATGCTGATCTCGAACGACCATCAGTTTTCGAACTCATCTGGCTCCGTCAATCAGGCCGAGCCGCTGGTCGTGATCCCTGGGTTCATGGCCGATGCGCGCAGCTTCATGCCGCAGATCGTGGACCTGGGCGCAAGTCGCCCGATCGTGGTCCTTACCGCCGGGCTGGCCGATACCGTGGAAAAGATCGTCGCCGAGGTCGGACCGGCCCTGCCCCGCCGCTTTGCGCTGCTTGGGCACGGGCTAGGGGGCAATATCGCGATCGAGATCCTGCGGCGGCACCCCGAGGCCGTCACCCGGATCGCGCTGATCGCAACCGATCCCCTGCCGGAACCGCCTGGTCTTGCCGCCGCACAGGAGGCGCTTCTGGTCGCAGCCAAGACCGGGCACATGGCCGACTGCATCGCAGAGATGCTGCCGGCAACGGCGCTTTACGATGCACCTTGGCGGGACGAGGTCGTTGCATTGGTGCAGGACATGGCGGCAACGCTGGGGGTCGAACAGTTCCAGCGCCAGCTTCGGGTGATGCAGCGCCGTCCGGACCAGCAGAAGTGGCTGCGGAAGGCGGACGTGCCGACTCTGGTCCTGGCCGGGGCGTCGGATACCATTGTTCCCCGTCGCCGGGCGGAGTTCCTGGCGGGAATGATGCCGCATGGTTGCCTTGAGGTGATCCACGAGGCGGGCCATATGCCGCAACTAGAGCAGCCGGAAGCGGTGACGAAGGCTCTGCGGACCTTCCTCACCGGCAGATTGCCGACGCTGCTATTGGCCTGACGCGAGAGCGATCTTCGCCTTCGGCTTGCCTGCGGCCTTGTCGATGAAGTTCAGGACGAGCGGGCGGATGTTCAAGCGCCAGCTCTTGCCGGCGAAGATGCCGTAGTGCCCTGCGCCGGGTTCCAGATGCTGCGCCTTCTTGTCGTCAGCGAGCCCGGTCAAGAGGTTCAGCGCCGCGACGCATTGGCCGGGGGCGGAGATGTCGTCATTCGCGCCTTCGACCGTCATCACCGCCACCTTGTCGATGGCGCCGAAATCGACCTTGCGGCCCGCGACGACGAAGGAGTTTGTCGCGATCTCGCGGTTCTTGAAGATGCGCTCGACGGTGGAAAGGTAGAACTCCGCGGTCATGTCCATCACCGCGAGGTATTCGTCGTAGAAGCGGTTGTGGGCGTCGTGGTCCGACGCTTCACCGCGTGCCACGCGGAAGACCTGTTCGGCAAAGGCCTTGCCGTGGCGTTCAGCGTTCATGGTGATGAAGCTTTGGAGCTGGAGGAGGCCAGGATAGACCAGCCGCCCGGCGCCCTTGTACTTGAAACCGACACGCTGGATCGCGAGGTGTTCAAGCTGGCCCATGGTGACCCGGCGGCCAAAGTCCGTCACTTCGGTGGCAGCGGCATCGGGGTCGACCGGCCCGCCGATCAGCACCAGGCTTTTCGGCTGCGCTTCGGGGTGTTCGGCCGCAAGATAGGCGGTGGCGGCTAGCGTCAGCGGCACCGGCTGGCAGACAGCGATGACGTGCGTGTCGGGGCCAAGCTCCCTGATGAACTCGGCAAGGTAGAGCGTGTAATCCTCGACGTCGAACTTGCCGGCAGAAACGGGGATGTCGCGCGCGTTGTGCCAGTCAGTCACGTAGACATCGGCATCGGGCAAAAGCGACGCGACGGTCGAACGCAGAAGCGTTGCATAGTGGCCCGACATCGGTGCCACGAGCAACACCTTGCGCGCCATGGGTGACCGGCGGCGGACAAAGAACTGGACCAGATCGCCGAAAGGTTTCTGGATCACCGGCTTCACGTCGACGAGGTGATCCTGCCCGTCCGGTCCGACGATCGACCGGATGCCCCAGTCGGGCTTGGCGATCATCCGGCTGAAGCTGCGTTCGGCTACTTCGCCCCAGGCCGCGATCAGCGGCAGCATCGGGTTCATCGACATGGCGAAGGCCGGGTAGCTGGCGAAAGCCCGTGCAGAAGCGCCAAGCCACTCATTGGTGTTGCGGGCGCTTTCCATCAGGTCGTAGGTGAACATATACTTCATCACGGCTCCTTGCCCGGCCGGGCGCAGTTGTGGCATGGCCGACCGCAAGGCGACGCGATGCTGCACAGCAGCGACGATAGGGGGGAATCATTTCCATGACAACAGAAGACCGCACGCCCCCTGATGCCATGGCCGAGGCCGATGCCCGCGCGCAACGCCTGAACGCGAACCTTACGAAGCTCGAGGAGCTTTCAAAGCGGCTGACCGCGGCCCTGTCGCATCGGCGCCAGACCGATCCGTCGCTGCACGGTCCGGCGCCTGACGTCTACATGAAGGCCGCCGCCGCCTATCTGGCCGAGATGATGCAGAACCCTGCCCGCGTGGTGGAGCATCAGGTCAACTATTGGGGCAAGACCCTGAAGCATTATGTCGAAGCCCAGCAGACGCTGGCCAAGGGCGAATTCAAGGCCCCGCCCGATCCGGGCCCGAAGGACCGCCGCTTCTCGAACCCGCTTTGGGATACGCATCCCTTCTTCAACTATCTCAAGCAGCAGTACCTTCTGAACTCCGAGGCGATCACCACGGCCGTCGGCGACATGGAGATGCTGGACCCGGCCGACCGCCGCCGGGTGGATTACTTCACCCGACAGATCGTCGACATGTTCAGCCCGACCAACTTTCTTGGCACCAACCCCGACGCGCTGGAGCGAGCAGTGGCGACCGATGGGGAAAGCCTGGTGCAGGGTCTGGAGAACCTGGTCCGCGACATTGAGGCAAGCAATGGCGAGCTTCTGGTCACGCTGGCGGATCGCGAAGCCTTCAAGGTCGGCGAGAACCTGGCCACGACGCCAGGCGCGGTCGTCTTCCGCAACCGGATGCTGGAGCTGATCCAGTACGAACCGACGACGCCGAAGGTCCACAAGACCCCGCTCATCATCTTCCCGCCGTGGATCAACAAGTTCTACATCATGGACCTCAAGGCCCAGAACAGCCTGATCAAGTGGATCGTGGATCAGGGGTTCACCCTGTTCGTCGTGTCCTGGGTGAACCCTGATGCCAGCTATGCCGGGGTCGGCATGGACGACTACATCCGCGACGGATTCATGCGGGCGATGGCCGAGGTGCGCCGCATCACCGGTGAAAAGCAGATCAACGCGGTTGGTTATTGCATCGCCGGGACCACGCTGGGTCTGACCCTGGCCTATCTTGAGAAGGCCGGGGACAATTCGGTGAAGACGGCGACGTTCTTCACCACTCTGACCGACTTTTCGGACCCAGGCGAGGTGGGGGTCTTCCTGAACGACGATTTCGTCGACGGGATCGAACGCCAGACAGCCCATGACGGGATACTGTCGCGGCTTTTCATGAGCAAGACCTTCAGCTTCCTCAGGTCGAACGACCTGATCTACACGCCGGCGATCAAGTCCTACATGCTGGGCGAGGCGCCGCCGGCCTTTGATCTTCTGTACTGGAACGGCGACGGGACGAACCTGCCGGCGAAGATGGCGGTGGAATACCTGCGCGGGCTTTGCCAGCAGGACGGGTTTGCCAAGGGGTCCTACAAGGTTTTCGGGCACGAGGTCAGCCTTGCCGACATCAAGTTGCCGCTTTGCGCGATTGCCTGCGAGACCGACCACATCGCCCATTGGCGCGGGTCGTTCAACGGCGTGAAGCAGATGGGGTCGACGGACAAGACCTTCATCCTGTCGGAAAGCGGACATATCGCCGGCATCATCAATCCCCCGTCCAAGGACAAGTACGGCCACTACACCAACGATGCCCCGGTCTCGGGTGATCCCGAGGCTTGGCTGAAGGGAGCGACCTTCCACAAGGGGAGCTGGTGGCCACGCTGGGGGGAATGGCTGGCCGGGCATTCAGGACCGATGATCAAGGCCCGGGTGCCAGTCGATTCGCTGGCGGCTGCGCCGGGCACCTATGTCGTGGCGACGCCTGCCACCTGACATGTCATCGTCATTCCCTTGGGTTAAGCTGGTCTTCGCCAGGCGCAATGCTGCATTGCAGAAAGATACTTGAAATGCTGCGCCGCAGCATGTATGTAGGGTGCATCGAAAGGCGGGCGGGTGCCCGCAGATAGCGGAGCAAAGAAAATGACCAAGACCCCCGATTTCGCCAAGACCATGCAGGACATGATGGCCTCGTTCCCGGTTGACGCTTCGGCGTTCCAGAACGCGTTCAAGACCCAGGCTGCGTTTGCCGAGAAGTTTTCGAAGGTCGCGATCGAAGCTGCCGAGAAGTCGACCGAAGTTTCGGCCAAGTGGACCAAGGACACGCTGGCCAAGGTTGCTGACATGTCCAAGGCCAAGGCCGACCCGGCTGACTACACCAAGGCGATGACCGACTTCGCTTCGGCCGCTGCCGAGATGACCGCCGAGAACATGGCTGCCTTCGCCGAGATCGCGAAGAAAGTGCAGATGGAAACCGTCGAGCTGATGCTCGCCGCCGGCAAGGACATCTCGGAAGATGCGACCGCCGCCGTCAAGAAAGCCACCGCGGAAGTGACCTCGGTCGCCAAGAAAGCCGCTGCGGCCGCGAAGTAATCGCGTCACGATCACGCGCTGTTTGCGCTAGGGCTCGGGGGAAACCCCGGGCCCTTTCCTTTTTCGCGGCCCGCGTCCATCCTGTCTGCATGACAGGTGCATTGACGATCTGGACTTGGGACTGGGTTCCGAACGGCCCGCGCGGGCATGTCCGTGACATCCGGCTGCGGTGGGCCTGCGAAGAGGCCGGCCTTGCCTATGCAGTCCGCACGGTCCCGATTGCCGACCGTGGGGCCGAGCATCTGGACCGCCAGCCGTTTGCCCAGGTGCCGTTTCTTGAGGATGGCGCGATCCGGATCTTTGAAAGCGGCGCCTGTCTTCTGCACCTTGCCGAGAAGAGCGAAGTCCTGATGCCGCGCGAACCAGCGGGTCGGGCAGAGGTTCTGCAATGGGTCATCGCGGGCCTGAACTCGGTGGAGATGGTGACCGTTCCGTGGTGGTTCATCGGCCTGAAGAACCCACCCGAGAACCCGTTGGACGGCTGGCTGGCCTCACGCCTGCAGCGACTTGAAGCGGTACTTGCAAGCCGGGACCATCTGGCGGCCGGACGGTTCACCGTGGCGGACCTGTTGATGGCCGACATCCTTCGGGTCCCGAAACTGCGGGCAGCGCTCGGGCCCTACCCTTCGCTTCAGGCCTATACGGCCCGCATCACGGACCGACCGGCCTTCCGCAAGGTGCTGAAGGACCAGCATGAGCACTTCACCGCGGCCGATGCTGCACGGGCCAAAGGCTGAGCTTTCCTTTTGCTGCAGCCTAACCTAAGCTTCGCTGCAAGGGCACAATCCCTTGGGGGGAACCATGGCCGACACGGCAAAACCGCTGCTGATCAAGCGCTACGCCAGCCGCAGGCTCTATAACACCGAGACCTCGGATTACGTGACGCTTGAGGATATCGCGGGTTTCATCCGCGAAGGGCGCGAGGTGCAGATCGTTGACCTCAAGTCCGGCGACGACCTGACGCGGCAGTATCTGCTTCAGATCGTGGCCGAACATGAATCCAAGGGCGAGAGCGTACTGCCGGTCGATGTGCTGACCGACCTCGTCCGCAGCTATGCCACCGGCATGCAGTCGATCGTGCCGCAGTTCCTGGCCTCGTCCTTCGAGATGCTGCGCGACAGCCAGACCAAGATGATGCAGAACCTGAGCGCCTTCCCAAACCCCATGGCGGCGATGCCCGGGTTCGACGCGCTGCGGAAGCAGCAAGAGGCTTTCCTCAAGACGATGTTGGGAGGGATGCCCGGTTGGAGCGGATCTGGCCCGACCCGGGAGGAGGACGCACCTGCCCCTGCGCCCGACGACATCGCCGAGATCAAGCAGCAACTCGCCGAGTTGCAGAAGAAGCTGTCCAAGCTCTGACCGATGGCCGACACCGAAGGCCGCATCAGCCTCTGGGGGATCGAAGTCTTCGTCGCCGCGGCGGAAGAGGGCTCGATCTCGGCGGCGGCGCGGCGTCTGGGGGTGAGCCCGTCTGCGGTCAGCCAGCAGTTGACCGGCCTTGAGGCCGCCCTTGGCGCGACGCTGCTGGATCGTTCTGGCCGCCCGATCCAGGTGACGCCCGCCGGGGCGATGTTTCGTCGCCATGCCCAGACAATCCTGAACGCTGCCAGCGAGGCTCGGGCAGAACTCGCGATGGCCGACCTTGCGGGGATGACGACGCTGAGGTTGGGCGTGATCGAGGATTTCGACAGCGATGTCACCCCGCACCTCTTGTCCCAGCTGTCGCGCGATCTGAAGGGATGCCGGTTCCTCCTGGAGACCGGTGCCAGCCACCGACTGATCGACCAGCTTGAGGCCCGGGCGCTGGACGTCGTCATCGCCGCAGATGCCGAAGGCGACGGCGAATGGCGCGAGGTTCACCCCCTGATGGCCGAACCCTTCGTCGCAGTGGCACCGCAGGGGGCGCGGATCGAGGATCTTCCGCTGGTTCTTTACACGGCCCGGCACCTTATGGGCCGCCAGATCGCGGCGCATCTGGCGCGACACGGCATGAAGCCCGCCTACCGGTTCGAACTGGACAGCTATGCCGCGATCCTGGCGATGGTCGCGGGCGGCGAGGGCTGGACGATCCTGACGCCGCTGGCGCTTCACCAGGCGCGCGCTTTTCGGTCGCGCGTCGAGGTGCGCCCCCTGCCCCTTGCGCCCCTGTCGCGGACGCTGTCCCTGTCGGCACGAGCCGGCATCCTGCGCGATGTCCCGGGCCAGATTGCGGCCCGGCTGCGGCCGCTTATCGCAGACAAGGTCGTGGCACCCGCGCTGGCTGGCTGGCCGTGGCTTTCACCGGCTCTCAAGGTGCTTTAGCCGGCGCTTGGCTTACCCGCGCACTTCGGTAGCCGCGTCAAGGATGGCTTCGGCAATGTAGTCGAGTTCCGCCTCGGTCAGCCGCGTGGGAAGCCGCACATCGCAGGCGCGCATGAGCATGGCCCGGGTCTTCGGCAGGTCCGGCACTTCGCCAAGAAACTGCCAGTTCCAGAACGCCCGGGCATTGCCTTCGCTTAGTCCGAAGACCTGCACCAGCACCCCCCGCGCTTTGGCAGCGGCCTGGAAATCCAGCGCCTGTTGGTCGGTCCAGCCGCTGGTGAGGTTGAACTGGATCGAGTCCGGCGCGCGCTCCTCGGGCGCCAGGGCCTCAGGCACCGCCAGATGCGATGAGGCGTTAAGCCGCGCGGCGACGCGGTCATGCCCGGCCCGGCCCTTGGCCACCCGTTCGTCGACTAGGGGCAGCTGCGGCCGGATTACGGCAGCCGACAGGTTCTGCATCCGCAGATTGTAAAGCGGCAACTTGTTCTGCCAGTGCGCGCAGGAATTGGTCAGCCCGGGGTGCTTCCTCCAGTTCGACTCGTAAGCCCCCGACATGATAATGGCCCGCGCCGCGATCTCCGGGTCGTCGGTGACCATGATCCCGCCTTCGCCGGCGTTCACCAGCTTGTAGGACTGGAAGCTGAAGCAGCCGACCTTGCCGATCGTGCCGATGTTCCGCCCGCCCCAGACTGTTCCCAGAGAGTGCGCTGCGTCTTCGATGACCGGCACGTTCGCCGCATCGCAAAGCGCCATGATCGTGTCCATGTCGGACGTATGCCCACGCATGTGGCTGATCATCACCGCCTGCGCCTGCGGCAGCTTGGCGGCAAAGTCGGCCATGTCCACGCGGTAGTTTTCACCCACCTCGACCAGGACGGGCTCGCATTCGGCGTGGACCACGCTGGAGGGTACGGCGGCGAAGGTGAAGGCCGGGATCAGGACCTTGGCGCCCTTGGGCAGATCGAGCGCCTTCAGGGAGAGAAACAGCGCAGCCGAGCAGGACGACACGGCAAGTGCGTAGCGGGCACCGAGGAGTGCTGCAAATTCCGCCTCCAGAAGGGCTACGGGCGCATCTGTGAGTGCCGTGTAGCGGAAGAGGTCGCCCGACAGGAGCAGCCGGTCGATCTCGGCCCGGGCAGCTTCGGGGATCGGTTCGGCGTCATGGACATTCGGGGCGATGGTCTGACCGTCGGGGGCCATTCGTGCACCTTTTCTGAAAATCAGGTTCAGGAAAGGTGTAAACACCTGTCGGATGACGCGCCAGTGACAAATTCTTCTCTTCGCGCCATTCCGCCTAGATTTTTGTACTGGCGCGCGCCAGCACCATAGACATGGTGGCTTCCAGCTCGTGCCAGGCGGTGCGGGACATCGACCGGAAGACCATGATGTCGAAGGCGTGGTCGCCGGTCCGGAGGATCACCGCGTTCATGTGGTTGACCTGGGTGCGAAGCGCGGTGCCGACCGGACAGGCCGACAGCCGAAGGTCGACGGGCACGAGTCGGGCCAGAACATCGGTGACTCCTGCACCGGACACGGAGAGGGTCGTCCAGCCGTCGGTCTGGTCGGTGAGCGCGGCCCCCTCGATCGGCGGCGGTGCGACACCCAGCAGAAACGCCTGGTCGCGGCCGGTCCAGACGATCCGCGCGCCGTTCTTCTCGATGAAGGTCGAGGGGGAGGGCATGGAAAGGCCAATGGTCTTCAGCCCCTTGGCGACCGATTTGGCCCCGCCAGGGAAGACGGCAATGCTGGTGGTCGGGCCCACATCGGTCTCGGCGAGTGTCACAGTGCCGAGTTGAAGCCGTCGCCCGTCGAGGGCAGATTTCGCGATGAGGTCAGGCACGGAGCTTCTCCCCTTCCGGATCGTGGAAGACCGGGTGGCAAACCTCGCAGATCACATCCAGCCCGCGGAGGTGGTCGACAAGCCGAATCCTCTCGCCCGTCCGCGCGCGGCCGTCCTTGAGGAAACCGAGCCCAAGCCATGCGCCCACGGTGGGCGACCAGCAGATCGAGGTGACATAGCCTTGGTCGGATTCGCGATGAACCTCGGTCCCCGGCACGAAAAGATGCGCGCCGGCGCTGATCGGTTCGGCAGCCTTCAGGCCCACGAGTTGTTCACGTTCGGGCCCCCACATCCCGGGCCGCGTGGCAGCGGCCTTACCGATGCAGTCCTTCTTCGCGCTCACCATCTTCTCCATCCCGATGTCGTGCGCCGTAACCCGGCCATGAATCTCGGCATGAGTGATGAAACCCTTCTCGATCCGAAGGACGTTCAGCGCTTCCATCCCATAGGGCCCGCCACCCATCGTTTCGGCCCTTGCGACCAGATCTCGGAAGAGAGTCTCGCCATAGCGCGTCGGGACCGCCAGTTCGTAGCCCTCCTCGCCCGAAAAGCTGATCCGGAAGAGCCGCCCGTCGACCCCGCCAATCCGCACCGGGGTAACACCCATGAAGGGCAGGTCAAAAGAAGTCTCGAGGAAAGAGTTCACCAGCGCCCGCGCTTTCGGCCCGGCGACGGCGAACTGGGCCCAGCTTTCCGTCACGCTGATGAAGCGGACCTGCCAGTCGGCGCAGAAGGCCTGATGCACGAAATCCAGGTGCCGCATCACCAGCCCCGCCGCGGCGGTCGTGGTGGTCATCAGGTAGTGATTTTCGCCCAGTCGCGCCGAGGTGCCATCATCCAGCACCAGCCCATCCTCGCGCAGCATCAGGCCATAGCGGACCCGGCCCACCGGAAGGGTGGAGAAGGTGTTTGTGTAGACGAAGTCGAGGAACCGCCCGGCGTCCTCGCCCTGGATGTCGATCTTGCCCAGCGTCGAGACATCAGCCACACCCACCGCCTGGCGGACCATATTGACCTCGCGGTCGCAGGCCTCGCGCCAGGTCGTCTCACCCGGTTTGGGGAAGTAGCTCGGGCGGTACCACAGCCCTGCCTCGATCATGGGCGCGCCCCGGTCGCGGCTGGCCTGATCGCTGGTCAGGAACCGTTGCGGCGCAAAGCCTTCGGCCCGGCCGCCTGCGCCCATGGCCGCAATCGACACCGGCGTGTAGGGCGGGCGGAAGGTCGTGGTGCCCGTCTCGGGGATCCCGCGCCCTGTCGCGTCTGCAAGAACCGCCAGCGCCGCGACGTTCGAGTTCTTGCCCTGATCTGGGGCCATGCCCTGCGTCGTGTAGCGCTTCATGTGCTCAACCGAACGATAGCCTTCCTGAGCGGCAAGCTTCACGTCCTTGGTCGTCACGTCATTGGCAAAGTCGAGCCAGGCCCGACCCTCGCCTTCAACCGTCCAGAGCGCCTTGAGCACATATGGCCGATCCTCTGCCTCGGGCAGGGGCAGGTCGGGCGCGCGGCGGCCCAGCGCTTCAACCGCCTTGACTGCAGCCGCATGTCCGCTGGCCAGTGCACCGTGGGTACTCATCGTGCCATTGGCTGCCCCAACGGCCACCAGTCCTGGCACGGCCCCTTCCATCGGAACGAAGGCAGCAAGTTCCTCACTCCACCGGGGCCGCCCGTTCATGTGGCAGGTCAGGTGCAGCGTCGGGTTCCAGCCACCCGACATCGCAAGGCAGTCTGTCTCTATTTCGAATGTTTCGGACCCCTTGCGCACCTTGATCGCTGACAGCCCGAGGCGCCCGCGCGATCCAATCACCTCGGAACCGACATGCACCGGGCAATCTTCAACGCTGAAGGCGTCGGGGCGCGGGTCGATGATTGCAGCCACCGTGACGCCCGCTGCCATGAGGTTGCGCGCCGTTGCACGCGCCTGATCCGTGTTGGCAAAGAGGGTAACGCGTTGTCCCGGAACCACGCCGTATCGGTTGAGGTATGTCCGGACGGCGCTTGCCATCATGATCCCCGGCCGGTCATTGTCGGGGAAAGCCACCGGACGCTCAAGAGCACCGCTTGCCAGAACTGCATGGCTTGCGACGATCCGCCAGAAACATTCCCTCGGCAGGTTCGGTCGCGCGGTTTTGTGCAGCCCCACCCGCTCCAGCGCGCCATAGGTGCCGTGGTCATAGGCCCCGTTCACCGTGGTCCGAGCCATGATCCGCACGTTCGGCAGTGCCTGCAACTCCGCTACCGCCTGAGCCACCCATTCGCCAGCCGACAGGCCGCCGATCGTCCCGTCCTCCGACAGAAGCCGACCGCCCAGCGCATGGCTCTCCTCACAGAGGATCACATCCGCGCCCGCCCGGCCCGCCGTCAGCGCGGCCATCAGGCCCGCTGGCCCCGAGCCGATCACCAGCACATCGCAGAAGGCGAAGGCCTTCTCGTAGGTGCCAAGGTCATGCTTTCCCGACAGGCTTCCCAGCCCCGCCGCCCGGCGGATCAGGGGCTCATACAAACCTTCCCAGAAGGCGCGCGGCCACATGAAGGTCTTGTAGTAGAACCCTGCACTCAGGAACGGCGACAGGTAGTCGTTCACCGCCAGCAGGTCGAAGCGCAGCGATCCCAGCCGGTTCTGCGACTGCGCGACCAGCCCCTCGAACACTTCCTGCATCGTGGCCCGCACGTTCGGCGTCTGGTTCGTCGGCCCCACAACCTCGACGAGAGCATTCGGCTCCTCGGACCCCGCCGTCAGCACACCGCGCGGCCGGTGATATTTGAACGACCGCCCCACCAGCCGGACATCATTGGCCAAGAGGGCCGAGGCGAGCGTATCCCCCTTATACCCCGCGTAATCCTTCCCGTCGAAGCGGAAGCGGACCGGCTTTGTCCGGTCGATCAGCCCCTTGCCGTCAACCCTCATTTCGTCCTCTCCGCCACCAGCTCAACGCCGGAAATCTCATGTGTCACCGTGTTACGCGTAACCAAGAGCCACTGCGCACAGCCCGCCTCATGATACCAGAGATCCTTCGTCACCCCCGCCGGATTGTCCCGCAAGTGCAGGTAGTTATCCCAGTCGGCCACAGGCGCGTCCGCGTTCGGTCGGCGCAGGTAGTCCTCGGCACCATAGTAGTAGAACTCCCGCCGGTCCCGTTCACCGCAAAGGGGGCATCTCAGGCGCATGTCGTTTTCCTCATTCTTCCCCTCACCCCGACCCTCTCTCCCCAGGGGAGAGGGGGAAGCGCCCCCCATCTGCCACGTTCTTTTTTCTCTTCACTCGCGGGAGGGGTCGGGACGAAGGGGAATAGCATTTCCATCCCGGACATCAGTGCAGGTTATGCTGCGACCCGGTGCCTTCTTCATCCAGAAGATGCCCGGTGGCAAAGCGGTCAAGCCGGAAGCGACGCGCGACCTCGTGGCTTTCGCCCGTCGCCATCAGATGCGCCATGCACCAGCCACTGGCCGGCACCGCCTTGAAGCCCCCGTAGTTCCAGCCGCAGTCGATGAAAAGTCCGTCGACATGCGTCTTGTCGATGATGGGCGACCCGTCCGGCGACATGTCCATGATCCCGCCCCACGACCGTAGGACCTTGGCGCGCCCGATCATCGGCATTAGGGTCATCCCCGCCTCCATCACATGCTCGACCATCGGCAGGTTCCCCCGCGCGGCGTAGCTCGCGTAGAAATCGAGGTCGCCGCCGAACACCAGCCCGCCCTTGTCCGACTGGCTGATATAGAAGTGCCCCATGCCGAAGCTGACCACGTGGTTGATCACAGGTTTCAGCCCCTCGGTGACAAAGGCCTGCAGGATGTGGCTCTCGATCGGCAACCGCATCCCCGCCATCGCGGCCACCTGGGACGACCGGCCCGCGACAATGATCCCCACCTTCTTCGCCCGGATCGCGCCCCGCGTGGTCTGAACGCCCTTCACGACCCCGTTCTCAATGTCGATGCCGGTGACTTCGCAGTTCTGGATAAGGTCTACCCCGCGCTGGTCGGCGCCCCGCGCATAGCCCCAGGCCACGGCATCATGGCGCGCCGATCCGCCACGGGGATGGAGTAGCCCGCCATAGATCGGGAAACGCGTCTGTTCGAAATCGAGATAGGGCAGATGCTCGCGCACGCCGTCGCGGTCCAGGAGGATCGCGTCATCCCCCTGGTTGATCATCGCATTGCCGCGCCGGACGAAGGCGTCACGCTGGCCGTCCGAATGGAAGAGGTTTATGAGCCCGCGCTGCGAATGCATGACGTTGTAGTTGAGTTCGGCCTCCAGCCCCTCCCACAGTTTCAGGGAATGCGAGTAGAACTCGGAGTTTCCGGGCAGGAAGTAGTTGGCGCGCACGATCGTCGTGTTCCGCCCGATGTTGCCCGAGCCGAGGTAGCCTTTCTCAAGCACCGCGACATTGGTAATTCCGTGGTTCTTTGCCAGGTAGTAGGCTGTGGAAAGCCCGTGACCGCCGCCGCCGATGATGATCACATCATATTCGGCCTTCGGCGACGGTTCGCGCCAGGCGGGCTTCCAGCCCTTGTTACCAAAGAGCCCCTCGGTGATGACCTTCAGGCCGGAATAGCGCATGTCGAGACCTTTCCTGACACCGGTCATTCAACCGGGTCCGCGCGCCATGTTCAATGGGCAGCGCACGAATCCTGTGTCAGATGCGACAAAAACTGTCGCAAGCCCGCCGAACTATTCGGCAAGCTTGACACGCAGGAAGTCGACCACCTCCGCTATCGCGTCCAGACGTCGGAACGCACCCGATCCGTGGCCTGACCCGGGCAGAAGGCGATAGTCCAGCTCCTCGGTGCCCGGTCGCGACAAGAGCGCCATGAAGAGCCGCCCCGACTGGATGCGCGAGATGTTGGTATCCTCGGCCCCGTGCATGATCAGGAAGGGCGGCAACTCCGCCTCGGCCGGGAGGGCGGCCAGCAGGGTCAGGGGGCTCGCCGCCTCGGCCAGCGCGCGGTTCTCGCCCACCGCCGCACCGATCAGTCTTGATTCAGCCGACCCGGCATCGTCCGTCGACCCGGTCACCGCCGTCAGTCCGACCTTTGCCATGTCGGCATCCATATCGGAAAACAGGATAGGCGGGAACCAGACGACCGATGCCTTCAGCGCCGTGGCCGGATCGGCCGCAAGCGAGATGCCCGCCACCGCCGAAAGATGCCCCCCAGCCGAGGCCCCGAACGACGCCACGCGCGTCCCGTCATAGCCCAGCGCATCGCCGTTGGCGCGCACGAAGGCGAAGGCGTCCCTCAGGTCATCATACTGCCCCGGCCAGGTGGCCTGATCCGACAGCCGGTAGTTGATGGACGCCACGGCGATCCCAGCGCGGATGAACATGTCGAGACCGTCCGGGTTCGACTTGTCGCCGACCATGAACCCGCCACCGTGGATCCGCACGACGATGGGCGGGTTTTCGACCCCCTCCGGCACGTAGATGTCCATCACGTTGCGATCGGCCGAGCGATCGGCATAGGCCAGGTCGGCATGCAGGACGTATCCCGGACCGGGTCCGTTGCGTCCCTCCGGCGGCGGCCCCTCTTGAGCTTGCACGGGGTTCGACAGGGTCAGAAAAGCAGCGAGAAGCAGTCGTGGTGAAAAACGCATGGGTGTCCTGTTGCGAGAAGGGTGAGGAGAATGCCGGCGGCCACAAGAGTGCCACCGTTACGTTTACGTCACCTGTGCAGCATTCCGTCGCCGATTTTCGCGCCCGCGTCGATTTTGTCCCGCGAGGGTTTGCCCCGTCAAAGCCCCTTCGACCGATACGTCGCCGCAACCCGCCTGATCGACACGATGTAAGCCGCCACGCGCAGGTCTTCTACGCCCTCCTGTCCGTGCCAGACCTCGCGCATGGCCTGGTAGGCCGTGCGCATCGTGTCATCGAGGCCCGAGCGCACCAGCGCCAATTCATCCGACCCGGTCAGGAACTTTTCCTTGAAGTCCGGCGCCATCGTCCAGCCAAGGCCCTGGTCAGCTGACAGTCGCTCCAATTCCTCGACTAGAAGGCGCGAGCGCGCCTCTTCGGCGCGGCGCTGCATTCGGCCGAAGCGGATGTGGGACAGGTTCTTGACCCATTCGAAGTAGCTGACCGTGACCCCTCCGGCGTTGGCATACATGTCCGGCACAATCACGACCCCCTTCTGCCGCAGGATTTCGTCGGCGCCGAAGGTCACGGGCCCGTTCGCCGCCTCGACGATCAGCGGCGCCCTGATCCGCGCGGCATTTCCAAGGTTGATCACTCCCTCCATCGCTGCCGGGATCAGGATGTCGCAGTCGGCTTCCAGAACCGCGCTGCCGTCTGCCACATGTGTCGCCCCTGGATACCCGGCCAAAAGACCGTCGTGCCGGTTCATCCATTGCCGCACATCCTCGACGTTCAGGCCCGCCTCGTCGGTCAATGCGCCGTCGCGTTCGATAATCGCCACGATCTTGCAGCCATCCTCTTCGCTGAGGAACTTGGCGGCATGATAGCCCACGTTTCCAAGGCCTTGCACGATGACCCGCTTGCCTTCCAGCCCGCCTGAGAGCCGCGCCTTTGCGACGTCCTCCTTATGCCGGAAGACCTCACGCAGCGCGAACTGCACGCCGCGACCCGTCGCTTCGACCCGGCCCTGGATTCCCCCCGCGTGCGGAGGTTTCCCGGTCACGCAGGCTTTGGCGTTTATGTCGGTAGTGTTCATCCGGGCATACTGGTCCGCGATCCAGGCCATCTCGCGCTCGCCGGTTCCCATGTCGGGCGCAGGGACGTTTTGCGCCGGGTGGATCAGATCGCGCTTGATCAGCTCATAAGCAAAGCGGCGGGTGATCTGTTCAAGTTCGTGTTCGTCCCATTGACGCGGATCGATGCACAATCCTCCCTTCGATCCCCCAAAGGGCGTTTCGACGAGGGCGCATTTGTAGGTCATCAGCGCAGCCAGCGCCTCGACCTCATCCTGGCTTACGGATAGCGCGTATCGGATACCGCCTTTCACTGGTTCCATGTGCTCGGAATGGACGGATCGATATCCTGTGAACGTTTCGATCTTGCCGCGCAGTCGCACGCCGAAGCGGACCGTGTAGGTCGAATTGCAGACGCGGATTTTCTGCTCGAGGCCTGGACTCAGATCCATCAGCTTTGCGGCCCGATTGAACATGAGATCAACCGATTCACGGAAGCTCGGCTCGCCGGAAACACCCATTCCATTCCTCCCCTGCAGGCAGGGCACCCTCCCGTGCCCCGCGCAAGCCTAACGTGCAAATCTGCCACGCAGAACCCCGGAAAAGGTGCGTTCCGGCAGGTGCCACGCATCAGATCGTCGAATGTCTGGTCAGATATGATTTGCGAATCAGTCCGGTCAGCACCTGGGCTCTGGATTGGCGGGGCGTTTTCCTTCGTCTCGCAGCGTGCGAAGTCGACTGCCGAATGGCTGGAATTGTTTCCAAATCATTCAGATTTCCGGTCGTTCCGCTGCAAATGCCATACTTCTGCCAGAACTTATGTCTTAATGGGGCGATGAGTTGCCTGCCCGCTGCGGGGCTGCTGCCATTTCGGAAGGTCGCATCGATGCATAAACCATCTCTTGCCATGGTCGTCGGACGCACGCGCGCCTCGATGGTGCGTTTTCGGGATGATGAAGGCGGCGCGATGTCGCTGATCTTCATCTTCACCTTCCTGGCGATGATCCTTTTCGGTGGGATCGCTATCGATGTGATGCGGTTCGAGACCCGGCGGGTCGCCATGCAGCAGACGCTTGACCGCGCTGCCCTTGCAGCGGCCAGCCTGACGCAGACGCGCACCCCGCAGGAGGTCGTCAACGACTACTTCGCCAAGGCCAACCTGGAAGAGGGCCTTTTCATGGTCGACTTCGAGGCACCTACTGTCACCGCTGTGACCGATGCCGGTCTGCGTCGTGTCTCTGCGTCGGCGAAGGTCACCTCCACCAACTTCTTCATGGGCATCTTCTCGCCCCTTAACACGCTGTCCGGGGTTTCTGCGACCCGAGCCGAACAGGGCGTGTCCCAGATTGAGGTCATGCTCGTCCTCGACATCACCGGCTCGATGAGTGGAAGCGCCGGTGGCGGCAAGACGAAGATCCAGGCGATGCAGGATGCTGCCATCCAGTTCGTGGACATCGTGAAAGCCAACGACAAGAAGGACGGCGTGTCGATCGGCGTCGTTCCTTATGCCGCTCAGGTCAATATCCCCGCAAACCTGCGCTCGCAGTTCTCGGTCCTGAACCTGTCGTCCTGGGACGGTGTCGCCAATGCCGGCGTGCCGGGCATCAACTGTTTCGAATTCCCAACGACGGGCTTCAATACCACAGGTGTGTCGCTGACCACTCCGATCAGAATGGCGGCGGTGGCGGACTCTCTGTCCTCGACGACCACCAACGGTACTTGGGTCGCGCCCCAGGCGCCTCAGGTCCATTCCCGCGCCTGCACGGCCAATGCCGAGACGGGCAGCACGGCCTGGAATGACGCCGAGGTCAACCAGGTTCTCTTGCCGACCAAGGATGCGAATGCCGTAAAGACCAAGATCAATCGCCTGACCGCAAACGGAAACACCTACATTGCCGTCGGTATGCGCTGGGGCACGGCCCTTCTTGATCAGGCCGCGCGTCCGATCTACGACGTCCTTCGTGCCTCCGAGCCCGGGATGGCCGGACGTCCGGCGGACAATGACTCGATCTACACCCGGAAGATCATCATCCTGATGACCGACGGCGAACATGTGACGAACAACCATATCGTGGATGCCTTCAAGACTGGCCCATCCCCGATCTGGCGGACAGCAAACAACCGCTTCGCAATCCGGTACACGTCCGGCGGCGGCGCGTTGACCGGTGGCACCCGGCCTGGTGGAAACTTGACCAACGCCTGTTCCGGCTGGGAGCTTAGCAACTTCGCCAATCGCCAGTTCTTTGTGCCCGACTTGAAGCGCAACTCGGTACCGCAAAGGCGCGCCACTGACGTGAACGAAGTCGGAACTGGGACCGCCACAGCCAATGCCTGCGACCCGCGGTCATGGATTGCACCCGAGGTGAACTCGCTTGGCCAGGAGACACTGCGTCTTCCGATCTATAGCAGCAGCGGAGCGATTACGGGTCACGACACCGCCGTGCGCCTCGACTGGAGCGAAGTCTGGCGGTACGTGCGCGTATCCTGGGTTGCCCAACAGCTGTACCAGCGGTCTGGCGTCACGGGTGCGACTTACAGCGGAGCCATGGGGCAGTTCCAGACAACATACCTGTCCAGCGTGTCGAACATGAACGCGTTGCTGCAAACCAACTGCACCGCCGCCCGGAATGCCGGTATCGAGATCTACGGTATCGCTTTCGCCGCGCCCACCAACGGACAGACGCAAATCCGCAACTGCTCGTCTGAACCGAAGGATGACTATTACTTCCAGCCGACCAACGGCGACGACATCGCCGCGGTGTTCCAGCAGATTGCTACCCAGATCCAGGACCTGAGACTGACTCAATGATCAGTTTTCGCACATTCCTGAGCGACGAAGGCGGTACGGCGACGATCGAGTTCGTGTTCGTCGTTCCGATCATCATGCTGATCTTTCTGGCGTCTGTTGAAAGCAGCTACTACATGATCCGGCATGTCATGCTGGAACGCAGTGTCGACATCGTGGTGCGCGACATACGTCTAGGCAATCTCGACTACCTCAAGGGCCAGTCGCAGTATGCACAGCACGACGCCCTGAAAGATCAGATCTGCGGAGCAAGCATTCTGAACTCACGGCAGACATGCAAGGACTCGATGCAGATCTGGCTGCAGGCGGTCAGCACTGCGGACTTTGAAATGCTTGCACCACCGCGCTTTTGTGTCGATCGAACAGAACCGATCAACCCGCTTACCGATCCCGGCCCCGGGGAAGATGAGTTCAAGCTCGGGGACGATAACGAGATCATGCTGATGCGGATCTGCCTGAAGGAAGATCCTCTCTTCCCGACTTCCGTCGTCGGTGCGGGGCTAGTGGCCGGTGGCGAGAACGATGGAAGCTATGCCCTGGTCACGACCTCCATCTTCGTCAACGAGCCCGGATAAGGTGCAGATGATCCGTATCCGTAGGAGTTTCCGTGCTTTCCTGAGGGACGAAAGCGGTGTGCTTCTGGCCGAAGCCCTGATCCTCATGCCGATCCTGATCTGGGGCTTTATTGCCCTGGTCGTTTACTGGGACGTGTTCAGGGTGATGAATGTCTCACAGAAGGCCGCCTACTCGATTGCCGACCTGTTGTCGCGGCAAGAGGTTCCCGTTCCTGCAGCATTCATCGACGGTCTTCCCGATGTCCTTGCCTTTCTGACGCCGGGTGCAGCAGGGTCGCGCCTGCGCATCACCAGTCTGCAGATGGTTGAAGGGCCGAACACGCCCCCGAATCCCGTCTTTGACGCCAACGATGATTTCTGTCTGCTCTTCTCGCGATCCAGCGATCCCAGCGTCCAGCCTTACACCCAGGCCCAGCTCAAGAGCCTTGCGCCGCGCATTCCGAACATGAACGCACTTGAATCGGTCGTGATCGTCGAGACCTGGGTAGATTATGAGCCCGATTTCGATACTGGCGTGCTGAACGCCGCCCCGGGGGTCACTGACCAGACCTTCTACCAGTTCATCGTGACCCGGCCTCGCCTGGTTCGCCGGGTTCTGGCTGAAGGGCAGGCACATACCTGCCCCACGTGACAGCGCCACAACGACCCTAGAACCCTTCGGAGGCGCTCTGCATGTTTACGGAAGCAAACGGGTTCAGGCGCTCTGTCGTCGTCCTGGCCTGTATGCTTCTGAGTGGCTGCGGCGAGTTTCCCGAGGTCGCGTCGCCGGAAGGTCCGACCGGGCCACCGCCCCCCCTGTTGCCACTTGACGGGCTCTTGCCTGACCCGACGCAGTAGGCCCGACATCAGCGCAGGCACGTCGGACGAATGTCCCCAATCCTTCATCAAGTCGTACCACCCTGATCGCGTTGCACGCTGCTGCACTTCCGGCTAACAGACGGGGGCCTGCTGCAAACTCCGAGGTTCCATTCATGTCCGCCCCCTTGCGTCTTGGCATTGCCGGTCTTGGAACCGTCGGGATCGGAGTGGTCAAGATCATCCAGTCCCAAGCCGGCATGATTGCCGCACGGGCGGGCCGACCGGTCCTGATCACGGCGGTCTCGGCACGCGACCGTTCCCGCAACCGCGACGCAGACCTCTCCGCCTATCCATGGGAAGCCGACCCTGTCGCCCTTGCCCGGCGTGAGGATGTCGATGTATTCGTCGAGGTCATGGGCGGCCACGACGGCCCAGCTCTCGCCGCAACCGAAGCGGCAATCGCTTCCGGCAAGGATGTGGTTACAGCCAATAAGGCGCTGCTTGCCCATCACGGTCAGGCGCTAGCTATCGCCGCCGAAGCGAAGAACGCGGTAATCCGGTTCGAGGCAGCCGTTGCTGGCGGAATCCCTGTGATCAAGGCCCTGACCGAAGGCCTGGCGGGCAACCGGATCAAGCGCGTCATGGGCGTGATGAACGGCACCTGCAATTACATCCTCACACGGATGCAAAGCGCCGGACTTCCTTATGATGCCGTCTTTGAAGAAGCGCGGCAGCTTGGTTATCTCGAGGCCGACCCGAACCTTGACGTCGGCGGGATCGACGCCGGCCATAAGCTTTCACTCCTTTCTGCCATAGCCTTCGGTACTCAGGTCAGTTTCGGTGCCGTCGAGCTTGAGGGCATAGGCAACGTCTCGGTCGACGATATCCGCCTTGCCGAGGATATGGGGTATCGGATCAAGCTCCTGGGTGTCGCCCAGATGACCGGCAGGGGTCTTGAACAGCGGATGA
This sequence comes from Tabrizicola sp. T46, assembly GCF_057219895.1. Taxonomy (NCBI): domain Bacteria; kingdom Pseudomonadati; phylum Pseudomonadota; class Alphaproteobacteria; order Rhodobacterales; family Paracoccaceae; genus Tabrizicola; species Tabrizicola sp. T46. The sequence continues at coordinate 635,721 of NZ_JBXVVV010000002.1, read as the reverse complement.
CCCCCTGTCTTGTCCCGGCGGATAGCCCCCTGGGTCAACTCCAGGGCGGGACCAACATGGTGGTGCTGGAAGGTGACAGCGTCGGCCAGATCGTCCTGCGTGGCCCCGGCGCCGGCCAGGGCCCGACTGCCAGCGCCGTCATGGCCGATGTGATCGACATTGCCCGCGGCCAGCGACTGCCTACCTTCGGCATTCCCGCAACGGCAATGACCCAGCCGACGCCTGCCAGTTCAGCCACTCCGGCGCCGTACTACCTGCGCATGACACTTCTGGACAAACCAGGAGCACTCGCCAAGATCGCCACCTGCCTTGGCGACGCCGGGATATCGATCGACCAGATGCGCCAGCTCCATCGCCCCGGCGACCGGGCCGAGGATGCCGTCGTCCTCATTGTGACCCACAAAGCTGCTCCGGCCGATATCATCCACGCCACCGGCCAGTTCGCAGCGACCGGAGTCCTTGTAGGCCGACCGGTCGCAATCCGTATCGAAGAGGTCTGACCCTACCCGCGCGGCAGGGCCGCAGGCAGGTTGGACTGGAAGCTCTGGCACAGCCGCACATAAGCGGTCTCGTCAATCCCGACCCCACCCGGATCGAGGTTCTGGTTGTACCATCCCAGCAATCTCATTTCAGGTCATCCTGAAAAGAACACACAGCTGCCTTCGGCATATTGCTTCTATCTGTTAGCGTCACCATCCTTGCCGCCTCCGGTTGCCCCGGCTACACGGGGAGAAACTCCGGAGGCAAAATGTCCGACAAGCTGATCTTCAAGGACCGGCTCCTCAGCCTTGGTCTTGCACGCGTGTCCGAAGCTGCCGCCCTCGCCTCGGCACGCCTGATCGGCCGCGGCGATGAAAAGGCTGCCGACCAGGCTGCCGTCAACGCGATGCGGGACCAGCTGAACCTGCTTGACATCAAGGGAGTCGTCGTCATTGGCGAGGGCGAGCGCGACGAAGCACCCATGCTGTACATCGGTGAAGAGGTCGGCACCGGTCTCGGGCCGGAAGTCGACATCGCGCTCGATCCCCTTGAAGGCACAACCCTGACCGCGAAGGACATGCCGAACGCGCTGACGGTCATAGCCATGGCCCCGCGCGGCACGTTACTCCATGCCCCTGACGTCTACATGGACAAGCTTGCCATCGGGCCCGGCCACAAGACCGGCACAGTAACACTGGCCATGTCGCCTTCAGAGCGTGTGTCGGCCCTTGCGTCCGCCAAAGGCTGCTCAACGCAGGACATCACCGTCTGTATCCTCGACCGCCCGCGGCACGAAGACCTGATTGCCGAAGTTCGCTCCACAGGAGCCGCGATCCGGCTGATCACCGATGGCGATGTGGCTGGGGTCATGCATTGTGCCGAGCCAGAGATAACCGGCATCGACATGTACATGGGGTCGGGCGGAGCACCGGAAGGCGTTCTGGCGGCCGCAGCCCTGAAATGCATGGGAGGGCAGTTTTACGGCAAGCTGCTCTTCCGAAACGAAGACGAGAAAGCTCGTGCGCGGAAAGCAGGCATCACGAATTTCGACCGCGTCTATACGCGGGACGATCTTGTCCGTGCAGATGTCATCTTCTCGGCAACCGGGGTGACCTCCGGCTCTCTTCTCGCCGGGATCAAGCGCGAACCGGGATGGGTTACCCTCGAGACTATCCTGATGCGATCGAAGACCGGCTCGGTGCGACGCATCTCGTATCGTAGCCCGGTGCGGTAATCGAAGGCTGCCAGGGCCGGTGGATACCGCAAGCACAAAGTGGAACACTGACTTAACGCCGCCACACCACTGCATTCTCGTGCCGCAGGATCAGTTGCTGCATCGTCTCGAAGGAATGCACCACGAAGTCCGCAAAGGCTGCGGCGGCAGGGTTGGATGCCGGCCCCATCAGTCGCAGGATACCAAGGTGCCGTTGCGGTTGGGGAATGTCGACCGGAAGGACTGCGATGCGGTTCTGCCTTCTCTCGGCGAACCATACAGAAAACGGCAGTACGGCCAGCGCATCGGTCTCGGCCATATAGTTGATCACCGAAAGAAGCGATCCCCCTGAATAGCGAATATCGAGATCGACCGACCCAAGCGATGATCGGATTGCGAAGAGGTCGGCAAGAAGCGGCGAGCCGGGCAATGGTGCAACCCACGGGAATCGGCCAAGGTCTCCGGTCGTAAGCCGCTTGCTGTTCTGAAGCGGATGGCCAACCCGACAGCAGACAACGTTGCGCGCCGCAAGGATCGCGGTAAACGCCAGTCCTTCGGGTTCACCCGAGGCCCCAAGCGGCACGATTCCGAGGTCAAGCTGATCCGATCGGAGCCCGGAAGCGACCTCAGACAGATTGCCGTAGCTTTGCTGAAAGTCGACATCCGGGTGCTGGTTCTGGAAACCCGCAATAATCCGGCTGACCATCGCATCCATAAAGAACGGAACACCACCCACGCGTACCAGCCCACGCGTTCCACGCAGAAGGCTTTGCACGGCCTCCGTCGCTCGGCGGCTTTCTTGCAGGATCCGCCGCCCGTGGGCGGCAAGCTGCATGCCAAGCGCTGTGGCCTGCAGGGGCCTGCGGTCGCGGATAAAGAGGGGTTTGCCAACCCGCGCTTCCAGCAGCGCGAGCGACCGCGACAGGGCAGGCTGCGACAGGCCCAACGCCGCAGCGCCCTTGCTGACGCTGCCGGCGTCGACGGCGGCGGCAAGCTGGATCAGGTGAGACTCGGAAAGCTTCATAACGAAATGATATACTGGTCTTAAAGAAAGTCATCAGCCTGCCTGCCTGTTCCTCCTAGCTTTCCTCCAGGGGGAGGCAGACCGTTATGGACGGACGCGATATCGGCAAAGGACAGGACATCACCGCAGACGTGCGGCAGCGTCTTGCCGCGTCGCATCATGGACGCCTCGGACAGGCCGTTCGGCTGATCCTCGATCATGCCCATGAAGTGGTGGCGACGCTCCAGGCAACCCCGGAAGAGCTTGATGCCCTGATCCAGTTCCTCACTGACGTCGGCTACGCCACTGATGCCCGGCGTCAGGAATGGGTATTGCTGGCAGACGTCTTCGGCCTGACCGATGCAGTGATGTCGCGCGCGGCATCAGGCAAAGGCGGTGCGACACCAACGACGCTGCCTGGCCCGTTCTACCGCCCTGACGCCCCGAACCTGCCGCTTGGCGCAAATCTTTGCCGGACCGGAAAGGGTGTGCCACTGACCGTGAGTGGCACGGTGAAGGGCGCCGACGGCATGCCGCTGGCGAAGGCACAAGTCGAGGTCTGGCATGCCAATGCAGAAGGTCGCTACGAAAACCAGGACCCTGACAACCAGCCCGAACATAACCTGCGTGGTCGCTTCATTGCGGATGATCAGGGCCGCTTCCATTTCCGCAGCATCAGGCCAGCAGGCTACAGGCTACCCGACGATGGCCCTGTTGGGCATCTTGCGCGGCGGATTGGCCTGTCGCTCGACCGGCCGGCGCATATGCACTTCGCCGTGACAGCTGTGGGCTACCGGCGGCTGGTGACCTCGATCTTCGACGGCAGCGATCCGGCCATCGGCAGGGACGCGCTGTCCGCAGTCAAGCCCGGACTGATCGGCGACTTCCGCCCTGAGAAAACCGGGGTCTCTCTTTCGGTCGCCCTGGTCCTGGAGCGCGACCCATCACCCGCAACCTGAAGGAAGGATGACGCAAATGGCCCTCGTCTCCGGCTATCACCACCTGACGATGAGCACGCACGGCGTGCAGGAAGACTATGACTTCTACACCAAGGCGCTGGGGCTTTACTCTGTCAAGCGCACAGTGCTGTTCGATGGCGTGCTGCCGGTCTATCACCTCTACTACGGCTCGAAGAACGGCGATGCCTCGACGATCATAACGACCTTCCCGTTCAAGAAGCCTGGGGTCTACGGGCGGCGCGGGACGAACCAGACCCGCACGATCATGCAGGCGATCCCGGTCGGGTCGGCGGACTACTGGGTGGACCGGCTGAACAAGCATGGTATCTCGGCCACCAAGGGCGACCGCTTCGGCCTGACCCGCGTCTTCTTCGCCCACCCCTGCGGCATCCCGCATGAGCTGGTAGAGAACCCCGGCGACACCCGCAAGCCCATCGCCAACCCGGCCCAGGGCGTCTCCGAGGCGCATGGCATCCGCGGCATTTACGGGGGCGCCGTGGCGGTGATGGACGCCGCCGCGATGGAGGAATTCCTCGACATCGGCATGCAGTTCCACCGCGAGGGGACGGACGACAACGGCAGCATGTGGGTCGTGCCGCAGAATGACGGGTTGCGCTCGGTCATCGAGATCATCACCGACCGCGACAGCCCGCAGGGCACCTGGACCCTGGCGGGGGGGACGGTCCACCACCTGGCCTTCAACACCGGCAACGAGGAAAACCAGATCGCCCTGAAGGCCCGGCTGGAGGGGATGGGCTACACAGACGTCTCCGAACAGAAGGACCGGATGTACTTCAAGTCGATGTACATGCGGTCGCCGGGCGGGGCGCTGTTTGAACTCGCATGGACCGTTCCCGAAGGCTGGGCCAAGGACGAACCCGCCGATGCCATCGGCAAGTCGCTCGTCTTCCCGCCGTGGTTCGCTGACCGGCAAGCGGAAATGGAAGCGGGCCTGGAACCGGCGAACTTCTGATGCCGGGCGTGGCGGACATCCTGTTCCGGGGCGCTGAACCGGCCAGGGCGAAGGTGCTGTGCATCTTCGTCCATGGCCGCGGTCAGTCACCTGAGGAGATGGAGGCGGCGGTCATTCACCGCCTTTCCGCGCAAGACGTAGCCTTCGCGCTGCCCCGGGCCGAGGGGAAGACCTGGTACAACGCCCGGGCCGTCGACCCTTTGACGGACAAGACGCGGGCAGAACTGGCGGCCTCGCTGGATGGTCTTGCTTCCGCACTCGCAGAGCTGCGCGGAAAGGCGCCCGGCCTGCCGCTGACCCTGGCCGGGTTCAGCCAGGGTGCCTGCCTGTCGCTGGAGCATGCCTTTACCGGAGCCGTTCCACCGGATGCGGTGGTCGCGTTCACCGGCTGCCGCGTCGGCTTGGCGACCGACGACCGTGCTGCCGCCCTGCCCCCGGCCCTGCCGGTCTACCTGTCCGCTGGAAGCGCAGACCCCTGGATCCCAGTCGCGGCCTTCGCCGAGGCCGCCGCCTCCCTGGGTCAGGGCGAGGCCCGCCTGCGCTGCGATGTCTTTCCCGGACGCCCGCATGAGGTCTCGGATACCGAGATCGCCCTCCTCGACAGCGTGCTTTTCGACCTGGCAGCCGGGCGCACGCCCCGGATGGAGGCTCCCAGATGACCCGTCCCTTCGTTTTCCCCGGCCTCACCACCCGCGTCGTTTTCGGCCACGGCACCCTTACCCAGGTCCCCGACGAAGTCGCGCGCCTCGGCCATTCCCGCGCGCTGGTTCTGTCCACCCCGCACCAGAAGGCCGAGGCCGAGGCGCTGGCCGCAACGCTTGGCGACAAGGCCGCAGGCGTCTTCGCCGGGGCCGCGATGCATACGCCGGTCGAGGTGACGGAGGAGGCCGTGGGCGTTTTCCGCGCGGCGGGAGCGGATTGCGTGGTCTCGCTGGGCGGCGGTTCCACCACAGGCCTCGGCAAGGCCATCGCGGTCCGAACCCGGGCCGATCAGGTGGTGATCCCGACGACCTATGCCGGGTCCGAGATGACCGACATCCTGGGCGAGACCTCGGGCGGCGAAAAGACTACCCGCCGTGACCCAGCGATCCGGCCCGAAGTTGTGGTCTATGACGTCGACCTGACGCTGACCCTGCCCGTGGGCCTGACCGTGACCTCGGCCCTGAACGCCATCGCCCATGCGATGGAGGCGCTTTACGCCCCCGACCGCAACCCGGTTGTCGAGGCGATGGTCCGCGACGCGCTCCCCGCCTTCCGCGACGCCCTTCCCACGCTGACCAAGAACCCGCAGGACCGCGACGCCCGTTCCGGCGCGCTGTATGCCGCCTGGTGCTGCTCGACCGCGCTTGGCTATGTCTCGATGGCGCTGCATCACAAGCTTGCCCATGTCCTCGGCGGCAGCTTCGGCCTGCCACATGCCGAGACGCATGCAGTCCTTCTGCCCCACACCACCGCCTACAACGCACCCGCCGTCGGGGACCTCTTGAAGCCCATCGCCGACACCTTCGACGGTACGGCGGGGTCGGGCCTCTGGCACTTCGCCAAGTCCGTCGGTGCGCCGCTTCGCCTCGCCGACCTTGGCCTCACAGAACCCGACCTCGACCGTGCGGCCGAGATCGCAACGAAGAACCCCTACGCAAACCCACGCCGCATCACGCGCGACGGAATCCGACAACTGCTGCAACAGGCCTACGACGGGCATTGCCCCGCCTGACGAAAACAAAAGGGAGGAACGATCATGATCACCAGACGCAAGCTTCTGAAATCGGGCGCCGCCACCGGCCTCGCGCTCGCCACGCCCGGCCTCTTTGCCCCGGCCATCGCGCAAGGGGCCAAGATCCGCATCGGCTATGTCAGCCCTCAGTCCGGCCCGCTCGCTGGTTTCGCGGAAAGCGACGCCTACAACATCGAGGCCTTCCTTGCGACCGAGGTCGGCCAGAACTTCGAGGTCATCGTCAAGGACAGCCAGTCCGACCCGAACCGCGCCGCCGCAGTAGCCAAGGAATTGGTCGTCGATGACGAGATCAACCTCATGGTCGTGGCGTCCACGCCCGAGACGACGAACCCCGTCGCCACCACCTGCGAAGCGGAAGGGATGCCCGTCATCTCGACCAAGGCGCCCTGGCAGCCCTGGTTCATCGGCCAGCAAGGCAACCCCGGCGACCCAGCAAGCTGGAAGCCCTTCAACTACGCCTTCCACTATTTCTGGGGGCTGGAGGACGTCATCGCCGTCTTCCTGAACATGTGGAACCAGATCGAGACGAACAAGCAGGTCGGAGGTCTCTTTCCCAACGATGCTGACGGCAACGCCTGGGGTGATCCGAACGTGGGCGTCGGCCCCGGCTTTGCGGCACAGGGATATACCCTTGTCGATCCCGGCCGCTTCCAGAACCTGAACGACGATTTCTCGGCCCAGATCAACGCTTTCAAGGCTGCCAATGCCGAGATCGTCACTGGTGTCGTGATCCCGCCGGACTTCACAACCTTCCGCAACCAGTCGCTGCAGCAAGGCTTCAACCCCAAGGTCATCACGGTGGCGAAGGCGATCCTCTTCCCGCAGTCGGTTGAGGCTTTGGGTGAAGCCGGGCACAACCTGTCTTCCGAGGTCTGGTGGTCGAACACGCATCCCTTCACCTCGTCGCTTACCGGCCAGTCGGCGGCAGACCTAGCCGCCGACTTCACGGCGAAGACGGGACGTCCGTGGACCCAGCCGATCGGCTTTGTCCATTCGCTTTTCGAGGTGGCGTCAAACGTTATGGGCCGCGTCTCGGACGTGACCGATGCCGATGCCGTTGCCGCGGCCATTGCGGCGACGGACATGGACACAATGGTTGGCAAGATCGCCTGGAACGGCGCCGGCCTGCCGCCCTTCGCGGCGACTAACGTCTGCAAGACCCCTCTCGTCGGTGGCCAGTGGCGGCGGAAAGAGGATGGGACCTTCGACCTAGTCATCGTAGACAACCAGACCGCCCCGGCAATTCCCACCGGCGGCACAATGGAGGCGCTGGCCTGACCCTTCGCGGCCCCCTTCACCGGGGGCCGCAACCCTGGCCCGTTCACGCATGACCGACGTCCTGACCCTTACAAACGTCTCGAAAAGCTTCGGCGCCCTCAAGGTGACCGACGACGTTTCATTCTCTGTGCCGAAGGGTCTGGCGCTTGGCATCATCGGGCCAAACGGGGCGGGAAAATCGACGCTCTTCAACCTGATCACCGGCAACTTCCTGCCCGATGCCGGGTCCATCACCCTTCTCGGTCGCGACGTGACCCGCACCTCGGCGATGGAGCGCGTCCGGATGGGCGTTGGCCGCAGCTTCCAGATTCCCCAGCCGTTCGAGGGTCTGACAGTTTTCGAAAACCTCCTCACGGCTGCTGCCTACGGCCAGGCCAAGCGCGAGGCCGAGGTGCAGGACGCCTGCATCGCGATCCTGCGCGACACCGAGCTTCTCGGCAAAGCCAACCAGCTGGCCGGAAGCCTGTCGCTCCTCGACCGCAAGCGGCTGGAACTGGCGCGCGCAATGGCGACGGGGCCGGAACTCCTCCTCCTCGACGAAATCGCCGGCGGCTTGACCGAAGGCGAATGCCAAGCCTTGGTCGCCACGATCAAGGGCCTCCACGCGCAAGGCGTGACGATCATCTGGATCGAACACGTTCTCCACGCCCTGACCTCGGTCGTCGAACGCCTCCTCGTCCTGGACTTCGGCAAGGTCATCGGCATCGGCGAACCCGACCAGATAATGGCCTCAAAGGAGGTCCGCGAGATCTACCTGGGGATGGAGGTCTGAATGGCGCTTCTGTCCACCCACGGCCTCACCGCGCAATATGGGCAATTCAAGGCCTTGTTCGGCGTCGACCTTCACGTCGATCCCGGCGAATGCGTCGCAATCATCGGCGCGAACGGAGCGGGCAAGACCACCCTGATGCGCTCGATCACCGGGGTCCTCAAGAACGCGCCCGAGATGATCCGGCACAACGACGACCCCATCGGCGCAATGCCCCCCGACCAGATCCTCCAGCGCGGCATCGCGATGGTGCCCGAGGGGCGGAAGCTTTTCCCCTCGCTCAGCGTCGAGGAAAACCTTCTGATCGGCGGGCAGGTCCGCAAAGGCTCGGGCCGCTGGTCACTGGAAGAAATCTACACCCTCTTCCCGATCCTGAAGGAACGCCGCCATTCCCCCGGCACCGCGCTGTCCGGCGGGCAGCAGCAGATGGTCGCCATCGGCCGCGCGCTGATGTCGAACCCTGAACTTCTCCTCTGCGACGAGATCAGCCTCGGCCTCGCCCCTGTCGTGATCCGCGACATCTATGCCGCCCTGCCGGCAATCCGCGCGACCGGAGCCGCCGTCATCGTCGTGGAACAGGACATCAGCCGTGCGCTCTCGGTCGCCGACCGGGTCTACTGCGTGATGGAAGGCCGCGTGACCCTGACCGCCCCGGCCAAGGATGTCACCCGCGAGGCGATCCACGCCGCCTATTTCGGGGCTGCCGCATGAGCCGCAAGCCTTTCATCTTTGGCCAAGTATCCCCGCCGGAGGCACCCGAGCCGGTTGGCGCTTGCGCCAGAGGCGAGACAAATGGCTCGCGCGTCAGCGCTCAATTTCACACCCCCCCCCACCCACGAGGCGTCCGATGATCTGGCTTGACGTCCTCGTCCAGGGCATCCTCCTCGGTGGGCTCTACGCCCTTTTCGCCGCAGGCCTCAGCCTCGTCTTCGGCATCATGCGGCTCGTCAACCTCGCGCACGGCGACCTGATCGTGTTCGCGGCCTTCGCGATCCTCCTGATCACCGCCACCCTCGGCCTCAACCCCTTCCTCGCCGCCCTGATCGCCGCGCCCCTCATGTTCGCCGTGGGCTGGGCGCTGCAACGGTTCGTGCTGAACCGGGTGCTGGGAAAGGACATCCTCCCGCCGCTCCTCGTCACCTTCGGCCTCTCCGTCGCGCTCCAGAACGGGATGCTGGAGGCCTTCAGTGCCGACAGCCAGCGCCTGTCCGTCGGCCCCCTAGAAAGCGCCTCAATCAACCTGGGGCTCGTCACCGTCGGCACCCTGCCGCTTCTGACCTTCGCCTCCGCCGTCGCCGCGATCTTCGTTCTGAACCGCATCTTCTACACCACCGCCCTGGGTCGCGCCTTCCGCGCCGTGTCGGACGACCCAACCACTGCCAGCCTCATGGGCCTGAACCCCAAATCCATCTTCGCCATCGCCACCGGCCTTGCCATGGTCATCGTCACCCTCGCTGCGCTCTACCTCGGCATGCGGGCGAACTTTGACCCCTCCATCGGCCCCGCGCGCCTCCTCTACGCCTTCCAGGCGGTCATCATCGGCGGCCTCGGCTCGCTCTGGGGCACGCTGGCCGGAGGCGCCATCATCGGTGTCGCCCAGACCTTCGGGGCGCAGATCAACCCGGAATGGCAGATCCTGGCCGGCCATATTGCCTTCCTGATCGTTCTCCTGATCCGGCCCCGTGGCCTCTTCCCAAGGGCGGTGGACTGAGATGCACCAGGTCACCACCCGCACCCGCGCCTCGACCATTGCCGGCCTAGCCGCCCTGGCGCTGATCGGCGTCGGCCTGATCCTCCCCGCCTTCGCGCCGCGCAGCCTGATCCAGGACCTGTTCTTCATCCTCACCATGCTGACCCTCGCCCAGCTCTGGAACCTGATCGCGGGCTTTGGCGGCATGGTCAGCGTCGGGCAGCAGGCCTTCGTCGGCATCGGAGCCTATGCGATGTTCGCGGGAGTGATCCTCTGGGGCTGGGACCCGGTCCCCGCGATCCTCCTCGGAGGCCTCGCGGCCTTCTTCCTCGCCATCCCGATGGCCTTCTTCGCCTTCCGCCTAGCCGGGGCATATTTCGCCATCGGCACCTGGGTCATCGCCGAAGTTACCCGCCTTGTCGTCGCGCAGTGGAAGACGCTCGGCGGGGGCACCGGCACGTCCCTACCGCGCGAAGCTACCTCGGACATTATCGGTGTCGAGGCCATCGCCAACCTTTTCGGTTTGCGCGATGCAGCCGCCCGCGACGTGCTGGCCTACTGGCTCGCCCTGGCACTCGCGGTTGCCACGATGGCCGCGATCTACTCACTCCTCCGTTCGCGCACCGGCCTTGCACTTGCGGCCGTCCGGGACAACGACAACGCCGCTCGATCCGTCGGCGTCGATGCCAGGCGCGTCAAGTGGACGGTGTTCCTCGCCGCCGCCACCATGACCGGCCTCGTCGGAGCGCTGATCTACATGCAGACCGCCCGCATCAGCCCCGACGCGGCGTTCAGCGTTACCAACTGGACCGCGTACGTCATCTTCACCGCCGTCATCGGCGGCATCGGGCGGCTGGAAGGCCCGATCCTCGGCGTCCTCGTCTTCTGGGGCCTGCAAAGCGCCTTCGCCGACTACGGCAGCTGGTATCTCCTCGCCTTGGGCCTTCTCGCCATCGCCACCATGCTCTTCGCCCCCCGTGGGCTTTGGGGTCTGATCCACGACCGCACGGGCATTGCCCTTTTCCCCGTCCAACGCCGCCTCATCCTTGAAGGAGCCAAAGATGGCTGACATCACCACCGACGTCCTTGTTATTGGCACCGGCCCGGCTGGCAGCGCCACCGCAGCGCTTCTGGCCTCCTATGGTGTCGAGACACTGGTCGTGAACCGCTACCGCTGGCTGGCGAACACGCCGCGCGCGCATATCACCAACCAGCGCACGATGGAGGTGCTGCGCGACCTTGGGCCCGAGGTAGAAGACGAGGCGATGAAGCACGCGACCCACCAGGAACTCATGGGGAACAACGTGTTCTGTGTCTCCCTTGCAGGTGAAGAGTTGGGGCGGATGCAATCCTGGGGCACGTCGCCTGAATCGAAGGCCCGCCACCTTCGCGCTTCACCTTGCGAGATGAACGACCTGCCGCAGACCTTCATGGAGCCGATCCTCTTCGGAACCGCCTGCCGCCGCGGCGCGCAGTCGCGCATGTCCACCGAATACCTTGGCCACGTTCAGGATGCCGATGGTGTCACCACCACCTGCCGCGACAGACTGACCGGGAAGGACTTCACTGTGCGGTCGAAGTTTCTCGTCGGCGCGGACGGCGGGAACTCACTGGTCGCGGAACACGCAGGCCTGCCCTTCGAGGGCAAGATGGGTGTTGGCGGGTCGATGAACATCCTCTTCCGCGCCGACCTGTCGCGCTACGTGGCGCATCGCCCGTCGGTCCTCTACTGGGTCATGCAGCCTGGCGCCGACGTGGGTGGCATCGGCATGGGCCTCGTCCGAATGGTCCGACCCTGGAACCAATGGCTGATCGTCTGGGGCTACGATATCAACCAGCCCGCCCCTGTGGTGGATGAGGCGATGGCAACGCAGGTCGCCCGGCAACTTGTCGGAGTGCCCGATCTGGAGATCGACCTCATCTCCGCCAATACCTGGACGGTGAACAACTGCTTTGCTACCCACATGCAGTCGGGTCGCGTCTTCATCATGGGTGACGCCGCCCACCGGCATCCGCCGTCGAACGGCCTGGGGTCGAACACCTCGATCCAGGACGCCTTCAACCTCGCCTGGAAGCTTGCCGCTGTGGTAAAGGGCCAGGCGACGCCCAAGCTTCTGGACAGCTACTCAACCGAACGCGCACCCATCGCCCGCCAGATCGTCACCCGCGCGAACCAGTCCATCGCCGAGTTCGGCCCGATCTTCGAGGCGCTCGGCATGGACGGCGGCGTCGACCACGACCGGATCGAACGCAGCATGGCCGCGCGCTGCGATGCCACGGAGGCCGGCGAGAAACAGCGCGAGGCGCTGCGCAAGGCCATCGACTTCAAGGTTTACGAATTCGACTGCCACGGGGTCGAGATGAACCAGCGCTATGCTTCCGAGGCGATCGTCAGCGACGGCCCTGCCGCACCATTGGGCGAGAACATGGAGCTTTACTATCACCCGACCACCGCCCCCGGCGCGCGGCTGCCGCATGCCTGGGTCTACGACCGGGCCGGGGGGAAGCACTCCACGCTCGACCTTACCGGCAAGGGCCAGTTCACGATCCTGACGGGCATCGGTGGCGAGGGATGGGTGAAGGCAGCGGAAAGCGTGGGCAAGTCCTTGGGCCTGCCGATCCGCGCCGTGACCATCGGCCCCCGCGCGGATTACGAGGACCATGTCGGCGACTGGCACAAGGTGCGCGAGATCAGGGATGGGGGCTGCCTCCTGATCCGCCCCGACCACCATGTCGCCTGGCGCAGCCACGCAGCCAGCAAAGACCCGGCGGGCGATCTGTCCCGCGTCCTGCATAGCATCCTGGGGCACTGACATGACCGAACAAGGGTTCTTCACCGAAGCTACCTCGGCCGAGGTCGTCATCAGCCGCAACGGCAAGGCCAAGGACGCCCGCCTGGCCGAAGTCATGGCGATCCTGACGAGGCACCTCCATGCCGCTGTGAAAGAGATAGAGCCGACGGAAGCGGAATGGTTCCAGGCGATCCAGTTCCTGACCGCCACCGGCCACATGTGTACCGACTGGCGGCAGGAGTTCATCCTTCTGTCCGACGTGCTGGGCGTCTCGATGCTGGTTGATGCGATCAACAACCGCAAACCCTCGGGCGCGTCCGAATCCACCGTGCTCGGCCCCTTCCACGTCGCCGACGCACCCGAACTCCCGATGGGCAGCGACATCTGCCTCGACCAGAAGGGCGAGCCGATGCTTGTCAGGGGAACGGTCCGGTCCACCGACGGCACGCCTTTGGCAAACGCTAGGATCGACGTCTGGCAGGCCAATGACGAAGGCTTCTACGATGTGCAGCAAAAGGGCATCCAGCCCGACTTCAACCTGCGCGGCGTCTTCCGCACCGGGCCGGACGGCCGTTACTGGTTCAAGGGAGTTAAACCCAGGTTCTACCCGATCCCCGATGACGGACCCGTGGGCCAGTTGCTCAAGGCGCTCGGCCGCCACCCCTACCGCCCCGCGCATCTCCACTACATCATCGAGGCCCAGGCCCATGCCCGCCTCGTTACGCACATCTTCGACCCGGACGATCCCTACATCAAGTCCGACGCAGTCTTCGGGGTTAAGGAAAGCCTGCTGGCCCGGTTCGACCGGGTAACCGATCCGACCGAAATCGCGAAGTCAGGCTTCGACAAACCCTTCTTTCTTGTCGAGCATGACTTCATTCTGGCCCCCGCATGACCAAGCCCTGCATCATCTGCGTCGCTATAACCGGTTCGCTGCCGCGAAAGGCCGACAACCCCGCCGTGCCGATCACCGTTTCGGAGCAGGTGGAATCCACGCACGAGGCCTTCGAGGCCGGGGCGTCCATCGTCCACGCCCATGTGCGGAACGACGACGAAACCCCGTCCTCTGACCCCGAAAGGTTCGCCCGGCTGCAGGAGGGGATCAGAAATCACTGCCCCGGCATGATCATCCAGTTCTCGACCGGCGGCCGGTCCGGCGCGGGCAGGACCCGGGGCGGAATGCTGCCGCTGAAGCCTGACATGGCCTCGCTGTCGGTGGGCTCCAACAACTTCCCGACCCGGGTTTACGAGAACCCGCCAGACCTGGTCGACTGGCTGGCGGCCGAGATGCTCACCTATGGCATCAAGCCGGAAATCGAATGCTTCGACCTCAGCCACATCCATCAGGCGGCAGCCATGCAGCGCGACGGGCGACTTAAAGCCCCCGCCTATGTTCAGTTCGTGATGGGCGTCAAGAACGCCATGCCGGCCGACCGTGACGTCTTCGACTACTACATCCGTACCGTCGAGCGACTTCTCCCCGGCTCGGAATGGTGCGCCGCCGGAATTGGTCCGGCCCAGATCATCTTGAACGAATGGTGCGTCGCGGCAGGCGGTCATGCCCGCACCGGGCTTGAGGACAACGTCCGGCTGGATCGGACTACGCTTGCGCCGTCAAACGCCGCTTTGGTGCGTCGGGTAGTGGAGCTTTGTGATCGGAATGCTCGCCCCGTAGCCACGCCAACGCAAGCAAGGCAGCTTCTTCAGCTTGATCCGCAAACCTGATCGGCTGACCCAACCGATACCGGGCCAATCTTCTGTCTGGCCCCTGGACACCCGGCACTCAAAGCGGCTCCAGCACAAGTGTCCCGGCAAAGACCTCGCGGGCCACGGTCTGGATCAGCCGGGCGATGCGCGGGGCAGCGTCGTCGGCACTGGCACTGCGTGTCACCAACCCGACCGAACGCAGGATGCGCGGTCCGTCCAGCGACACCACGGCAACATCCCGGTCATCCGGTCCGACCTCGGACCTGACATAGAGGGCCGGCAGGAAGGCGATGCCCATGTTCATCCCGGCCATCAGGCGGATTGCGTCAAGACTTGTTCCCTCATAGTCCATCCGCAGCCGGGCCCCATACGCCTCGCACAGGTCCGCAACCTGTTGGCGGAGCGCAAAGGCGGGGCCAAGGGACAGGACAGTCTGTTCGCGCAATTCCTCCCTCGGCACGCGGTCCCGTCCGGCAAAGGGATGATCCCGGGCCACGACCAGTTCCAGCGGTTCGCGGAACAGGCGTATCGGCCTCACGTCACCCCGCAAGGGCAGCTGCACCAGGATCATGTCGTAGTCGCCCCGTGCAAGGCCCGCAGCAAGCGCCTCGGGCGTTCCCTCGCGGATGAACAGCTGCAACTCGGGATGCCGGGCATGCAGCCGCGCGATGACGTGCGGGAGGAGATAGGGCCCCAGCGTCCCTGAGGCACCAAAGCGGATCGTGCCCGACATCCCGGTGCGTGGCAGGTCGAACTGATTCACCAAGGCCTGTGCGGCCTCAAGGATCGCACGGGCGCGATCGTGAACCTCGCGCCCGGCAAGGGTCGGGATAACCCCCGACCGGCCGCGCTCGACCAGCCGTTGGCCGAGGCGCTTCTCAAGCGTCGCAAGCTGCACCGACAACGACGGCTGGCTGATGCCACAGTGTTCCGCCGCTGCCTTGAAACTACCGGACTCGACCAGAGCCACAAAGTATTCCAGTTGGCGCAGGCTTGGCAGGTCGCGCATGGTTAGAGGAACTCATCCTCTCCACCGCCTTCATCAAAAGACGGCGGCGGGGGCGGTGCTCCTTCTGTTCCCGGCGTATCCGAGCGGAAAAGTTCGTTCGGAAGCCAGGTCGCCAGATCAGGGAACACCCAAAGCACCGCCAGCGCCAGAAGCTGGATGACGATGAAAGGCACTACACCCCGATAGATCATCGGCGTCGTGATCGACCGCGGCGCCACTCCGCGCAGGTAGAAGAGCGAGAAGCCGAAGGGCGGCGTCAGGAACGAGGTCTGCAGAAGCAAGCCGATCATCACCCCCAGCCAGATCGGATCGACGCCCATGATCAGAAGGACAGGCGCGGTGATCGGGATCACGATGAAGATGATCTCGAAGGTGTCAAGGAAGAAGCCCAGGATGAAGATGATCGCAAAGACCACCAGAAGCGCACCGACCTGGCCGCCCGGCATCCCTTCAAGGAAACCCCGCACCATCGCGCTGCCCCCAAGCTGGGTAAAGACCAGCGCAAAGGCCGTGGCGCCCAGCAGGATGATGAAGACCATCGAGGTGATCGACATGGTTGACTTCGAGGAATGGAACAGCGTCTGCAGGTAGCTCCGCCGCAGGTCGCCCCGCGCAAGGATTGCCAAAAGCGCAAGGCCGAGCAGGCCGAGCATCGTGTTCAGAAGGCCCGCTGCGCCGAAGAACCATGCGGTCAGCCCCAGCGCGATCAGCGCCACCAGCCAGAACCAGAACAGCCGGATGTCACGCTTCGGGTCGCCCTCGGCGCCAAGGTAGGCATCGGCGAAGAGCTTCACCGCAGCAAGGAAGAGCGCACCCACGGCGCCGACGCTGGCGCTTTCGGTGGGCGTGGCGACCCCGCTCACGATTGACCCAAGGACCGACACGATCAAGAGAAGCGGCGGGATCAGCGCGCCAACGATGCGAAGGCCAAGACCGGCTTTTTCGGCCGCAGTCATCGCAACAGGCGGACATGTCTGCGGCTGGAAGATCGCCTTCCAGATGATGTAAAGTGAGAACATCACCACCAGGACAAGGCTCGGCAGCAGCGCCCCGGCGAAAAGGTCGCCCACCGACACGGTATCCGGCGCGAAGTTGCCGAGGGAGAGCTGCGCTGCCGAATTGGCACCCTGCAGAATGTCGGCAAGGAAGATCAGCACGGTCGATGGCGGGATGATCTGCCCCAGCGTCCCGGCTGCGCAGATCGTCCCGGTGGCAAGCTTGGGGTCATATCCTGCACGCATCATCGCGGGCAGGCTGAGAAGCCCCATCGTCACCACGGTAGCACCGACAACACCCGTCGCAGCCGCCAGAAGCGCGCCCACCAGCACGACCGAAAGTGCCAACCCGCCGCGCAATGACCCGAAAAGCTGGCCCATGGTGGTCAGGAGCGACTCCGCGATGCCTGATCGCTCGAGGACCACCCCCATGAAAACAAAGAGGGGCACCGCAACAAGGACAGGGTTGGTGATCACCCCCCAGAAACGGTTCGGAAGGGCTGCAAAGAGCGATTGGTCGAAGGCCCCGACCGCAATGCCCGCGAAGCCCACAAGGATCGCAAGCCCGCCGAGGGTAAAGGCCACGATGTAGCCTGACATGAGGAAAAGGATGATCAGCAGGAACAGACCTGCAGCCATCAGCTGGCCAAGAAGTGCCGCGTCCATTTCGTATCTCTCCTGGCCTTAACTGGTCTGTTCGGCACCGTGGCCGCCATGGTGAAGTGCATGCCGTTCATGCCCGGCTAGGACCATCAGCCCACGCAGCACGAAAGCCAGGCCCTGCAGGCTGATCAGCAGGACGAAGCCCAGAAGGGTCGCCTTGAGGATCCAGTAGTTGCCCATCCCTCCGGGGTTCAGCGAACCCTCGTCCGAGGCATATGAGGCGGTCCAGAAGGTCCAGACGGCTGTGCCGAAGACGATCAGGAACGGCACCAGAAGCACCAGCGTCATGACAAGGTCAGACAGCGCACGCTTCCGGGTGGACCAGCGCGAGTAGAACACGTCCACCCGCACGAAGCCCCCGGTCATCATCGTGTAGCCCGCACCGAGAACGATCACCGCGACATGGGTCCAGATGTAGGATTCCTGCAGCCAGACCTGGCCCGTACCGACGACGTAACGCAGGTAGACGGTGGAAAAGCAAAGGATCACCGTTGCCAGTGCTGCCCAGGCGACCACATAGCCGCTCCAACGGCAGATGAAGTCGATCACGCTGACGACCCGCGCCGACGCGCGCACCCAACCGGGCTCGGGCCCGGCATCTGCAACTCCCATTCTGTCTCTCTCCCCTGGCGCTTACGGGGACGGCCAGTGGAGGCGGTCCCAATCGAGCGGTCGCTGTTGTGTCCTGCCGGGCGTTTGTGCCCAGTCACGTCTGCGCTAATTCGCCGCGGTCTTGGCTATTGCAAGGGTGACGGATAGATTTTTTTAAACGATTTAGCTTTCATCGATAGTCTTCGATAGTTTTTTCCTAAAGCACCACTTTCCGGGGCCCTCTCCGTTGCCCTGCGACAATCCGTCTCCAATTCCACCGGCATCGCGGCGGGTCAGGGGACGCGCCAGGGTATCAACAGCGGGAGGACTTAATGAAAAGACGCGACTTTCTGACAAAATCGGTGCTGGGCGGCACGGCGGCTGTCGCGGCAGCAGGGCTTGCAGCCCCGGCAATCGCGCAGGGCACGATCGAATGGCGCATGGTGCACTCCTGGCCCAAGGGGCTGCCGGGCGTCGGCGTCGGTGCCGAGCGGCTGGCGCGGCGGATCGAGGCGATGTCGGGCGGTCGCATGAAGATCAACGTCTTTGCGGCGGGCGAGCTTGTCCCCGCCCTCGGCTGCATGGACGCCGTCATGGACGGCACTGCCGAAATGGGCCACGACGCCAGCTTCTACCACGTCGGTAAGCACCCGATGCTCGCCGCTTTCTTCGCGGTTCCCTTCGGCATGACCAGCGACGAGCAGGCCGCCTGGCTTCTGCACGCCGGTGGCCAGCAGCTTTGGGACGAACTGAACAGCCAGTTCGGCATCATTTCGATCCCTGCCGGCCAGACCTCGGCCCAGTCCTTCGGCTGGTTCAAGAAAGAGATCAACACGCCCGAGGACTTCAAGGGCCTGAAGATCCGCATGCCTGGCCTCGGCGGCAAGATGGTTGAGAAGCTGGGAGCAACGCCCGTTCTTCTGCCGGGCGGCGAGATCTTCGCGGCCCTCCAGTCGGGTGCGGTGGATGCAGCCGAATTCATCGGACCGGTCAACGACCTGCCGATGGGCTTCCATCAGGTGGTCAAGCTTTCCTACGGCCCGGGCGTGCAGGAACCGGGCGGTACCGTTCAGGCCATGTTCAACACCGCCAAGTTCCAGGAACTTCCCGCCGACTTGCAGGAGATCGTCCGGGCGGCCTGCCACGCCGGACACGAGGACATGAAGGTCGAATACGACCTTCAGTCGGGCCGGGCGATGGAAACGCTGCGGGTCGAACATGGCGTCGAGTTCCGCCGTCTGGAGCGTCCGGTGCTCGAGGCCCTCGGCAAGGCCGCAGGTGAGGTGATCCAGGAATCCTACGATACCGGCGACGACCTGACCCGCCGGATCTGGGACAGCTACCTCGCCAGCCGGGCCGATACGATGCGCTTCCTGCGCTTCAACGAGCAGGCGTTCCTGAACGCCCGCACGCTCGAGTTCCCCTTCCCGGGACCGCAGCAGACCTGAGGTCCCCCGTTCGCCCCTTCGGACGGGTGAAGGCAGGAATCTTGCGGCGCGCCTTCCTCAAAGGGCGCGCCGACTTCATTCGGCAGATCGAGCGACCTCGCTGCCTGCGAAGGAAGTTCGGCGCTCTGGCTTACGGGCGCATGACGACCTTGGTCCAGCTGTCCGGCTGGCCGCGCAAACTTCGGTAACCTTCGGCAACCTCCTCCAAGGGCAGGCGATGGCTGATCAGGAAGGTGGTGTCGATTTCGCCCTCGCCAATCCGATGAAGAAGCTGGCCCATGTAGCGCTGGACATGGGTCTGACCGGTCGCGAGCTGCAGGCCCTTTTGCATGAGAGCCCCCAGGGGAAACTTATCCGCATACCCCGCATAGACGCCCGGGACCGAGATCCGGCCGCTCTTCCGGCAGGCCATGATCGCCTCACGAAGGACATGTGCGTCGTCGGCCGGAAGGCCGATCTACTGCTTCATCCGGTCGAGCACCGCGTCAAGCCCGAAGCCGAGGGCTTCCATTCCGACCGCAACGATCACGGCGTCCGGCCCGATGCCGTCGGTCATCTCCTTCAGGGCTTGCAGAACGTTTGTCTGTCGGAAATCGTCCAGGGCGCAGAGCCAATCCCCCATGATACGCTGGTGATCGCCACGGGGTCGTTTGCCGCCTATTCCGGCCACACGGACTGGGCGGCCGTCGCCCCGGGCCTGAAGACGCTCGAAGACGCGACCCAGATCCGCCGTCGCATCCTTCTGGCGTTCGAGCGGACCGAAGTCGAACCCAGACCGCCGCCGTGCGCTGATGACTTTCGCGGCGATCGGCGGAGGACCGACGGGAGTAGAGCTGGCGGGTGTCATCGCCGAACTCGCCCACCGCACGCTGCGCAGGGAAGTCCGCCGGATCGACCCGGACGACACCCGGGTGATCCTGATCGAGGCGGGTCCTCGGGTCCTTGCGGCTTTCCCTGAAAACACCTTCGCCGGGGATTTGCGGATGCGAAGAGCGCTTTACCGGCCCTTTGACCGAAGCCACTTGAGGATGATTTCCCGATGCCGCTGGCCAGAGTAGCTTGGAAAATGACCCCCATGCACAACCCGGACCTGCAAGCGCAACAGCCGCTCCATCGAAGCGATGTACTGCCAGCGTTCAAGATCGCTCGTCCCTTCGATCAGCTCCCCGTCATAGACGATGTCGCCCGAGAAGAGGATGCCCGTTGCCGCCTCCCACAGCGCTATACCGCCCGGGGAATGCCCCGGTGTGTGGATCACCTCGAACCGGCGGTCGCCCAGGCTGATGACGTCGCCGTCCCACAGGATGCGCTGAACCGGGGCGGCCGCTACTGTGTAGGTCTCGGATCGGTAGGGTTCGGGCGGAAGGGTCGTGAAGATGTCGTCGGTGACATACCTGTCGGCAAAGGTGTTCTCCCGGGTCGGCGTGCGAAGAAGGTTCGCTTCCGCGGCATGGCAGAGCCGACAGGGAAACTCGTGATGCAGGCCCACATGGTCGAAGTGGGTGTGGCTGGCGACAGCCTGAAGCGGGCGCCCGGTCACAAGCGGGACGTGGTCGCGTAAGGAAACGACACCCATCCCGCTGTCCACCAGCATGTCGCTGTCCCGGCCCCGGACATGCCAGACGTTGCAGCGGTAGAATTCGCGGATGTTCGGCTCATCGATATGAGTGACCCCGTCGCCGACGCTACGCACCCGCCACCAGTCTTCTGCCTTCGCTCTCATGCGTTCAGTACCACGTGGCTGTCGGCCCCGAGGTCCAGCACCGCGCCGACCTCGACATCCTGAGACTGCGGCAGATGCACCACCAGCTGCAAGTCGGTCGCTGCAAGGGGTGAGACATGGGCGCGGACATGGGTACCGAAGAAGGCCGCCTCTTCGATCCGGCACGGACCGATACGAAGCGTGCCCGTCGTGGAAATCGCTTCGGGCCGCAGGCAAAGTGTTCCGTCCTGCACCGGGACCGGGCCGAAAGGCGCGTGTCCGTCGGCGACGGCGATCCGGTTCACTTCGCCCATGAAACTAGCGCTGAACAGCGTCTTCGGATGCAGGTACACCTCGCGCGGGGGACCGTGATCCTCGATCTGGCCCGCGTTCATCACGACGATCCGGTCGGCAATCGCCATCGCCTCTTCCTGGTCGTGCGTGACATGGACAAAGGTCGTCCCCACCCGGCGCTGGATTGCCTTGAGCTCGTCCTGCATCTGGCGGCGCAGTTTGAGGTCCAGTGCGCCCAAGGGTTCGTCGAGAAGGAGAACATCGGGTTCGACAGCAAGCGCCCGGGCCAGGGCGACGCGTTGCCGCTGTCCACCCGAAAGCTCATGCGGCCGTCGATCGCCGCGCCCCTCGAGCCCGACGAGCGCCAGCATCCGGTCGGCCTTCGCGCCCCGTTCCGTCTTGTCCATGCCCCGCATCCGCAGGCCGAAGGCCACGTTGTCGCGCAGGCTCATGTGCGGGAAAAGGGCGTAGTCCTGAAACACCGTCGTGGTCGGCCGGTCCTTCGGCGCGACGCCTGCCATGTCCCGGCCGCCGATCAGGACGCGGCCTTCAGTCGGCTCGGCAAAGCCGCCGATTATGCTCAGAAGCGTGGTCTTGCCACAGCCAGAGGGGCCGAGCAGCACGACGAACTCGCCCGCCTCGATCTCGAGGCTGATGTGGTCGAGTGCGCGGGCGCTGCCGTAGCGTTGAGAGACATTGATGATCGAGACGGCGGCGGTCATGGGCGTTTCCGGAAGACTGTCAGTTCAAAGAGGATCACGAGCGCGATCGAGACGAGAAAGACAAGCGATCCGACCGCGTTGGTGGCGGGCGACAGCCCGGATTTCAGCATCGACCAGATCTCGACCGGCAGGGTGACGTCAAAACGGGTGAGCAGGAAGGCGATGATGAACTCGTCCCACGAGAAGGTGACCGAAAGGAAGAAGGCTGCCGCAAGCGGCATGGCGAGCATCGGTGCAGAAATCAGGGTCAGAACTTTCCATTCCGGTGCGCCAAGGTCCCTGGCAGCGCGTTCGGCGTTCCTCTGGTGGTCGCCCATCGCAGCGTAGGTGATGGCAAAACAGAGCGGCAGGTTTATGACGACATGGCCGATGCCGACGGTCCAGAGCGACAGCCGGATGCCGGTCTGGTTGAACAGGTTCAGCAGGCCAAGCGCGATGATCAGGTAGCTGACCGTCATCGGCGTGATCAGGACGCCGCGCATCAGGGCCGATCCCGGGAGCCGCACGCGGGCGAGTGCATGGGCGGCGAGAAAGCCCAGGATCAGCGCTATGGTCGATGAGATGATGGCCACCAGAAGCGAATTGAGAAGGGCGGCGGTCAGGTCGTCATTGCCCAGCACTTTCGCATACCAGTCCAGCGTCACGCCCTTGAACGGCGGCACCGGCAGGCGCCCGTCCTGGAAGCTGAAGGCCACCAGCACGACCACCGGCAGGAACACGAAGGCATAGGCGAGCGCGAGGTAGGCCCAGGACAGCACGCGCATCATTCTGCCGCCCTCCTCGTGCGCCTTCGGCTTCTCGTCGGTGAGAAGATAGCGAGGAGTGCCGAAGGCATCGACGAGCGCATGGTTACACCCGGTCCAGCCGAAGCCAGCGGCTACTGGCGAAATAGGCCAGCGTCACCACGGCCATCAGCACCACCGACAGGGCGGAGGCCAACGGAAAGTTCCCGCTGCGTCCCAGCTGAAGCATGATCAGTTGCGGCAGCGTGAGCTCGGCATTCCCGCCCAGGATCTGCGGCGTGATGTAGTCGCCGATGCAGAGGACAAAGGTCAGGAAAGCGCCCGTAATCACGCCCGGCAGGGTCAGTGGCAGGATGACATGGACAAAGGTCTGCCAACGGCCGGCGCCAAGGTCCTGCGCGGCGCGGGCGTAGTTGGGCGAAAGCTGGATCAGGTTCGCATAGATCGTCAGCGTCAGCAGCATGACGAAGAAATGGACGAATCCGATCACGGTGGCGGAACGGGTTGAGGCGATCTCGAGGGGCTCGGCGATAAGCCCGATACCGAGAAGTGCCTCGTTCACCACCCCGTTCTGCCCAAGCACGAGAAGCCAGGAATAGGACCGCACGACATAGGACGTCCAGAACGGAAGGACGGCCATCAGAAGGGCGAGCCGCTGCCAGCGGGCGGGAACCCGAAAGGCGATGATCGCTGCCAGGGGGTAGGCCAGGAGGATGGAGATCACCGTCACCACGACCGTGATCTCAAGGCTGTTCCACAAGGCCCCCAGCATCGCGGGGTCGGTCAGGATCCGCGAGTAGTTGCCCGGATCAAGGCCGCTGACGATCTCGCGCCCTTCCATCCGCGCGAAGGACAGGGCGATCATCCCCAGGAAGGGCAGGATGAAGAAGGCCGCCGTCCAGATCAGCGCGGGGGCCAGAAGACCCCAGGCCTGGCGGCGGTCCTGCGCGGCGAGGCTCACCTCACTGTGCCAGCATCTCGGTCCAGAGATCCTGCATCGCCGTGTCCAGCGCCGCGTCGGGGATCGGGTAGAGCTGCGCGCGCTTGAGGAACTCGGGCTGCTCGTCCCAGCGCAGCACGGCCTTCTGTTCCGGCGTCAGGGCGTCGCCGGCCTTAGCGTTCGCCGGCATTCCCCAGTAGCAGGACGATGTCGCCAGCCGCGCCTGTCCTTCGGGCGAGGTGATGTACTTCACGAACTCCAACGCGAGGTCCGGCTGGGTGGACCCGGCCACCACGCCGATCGACTGCGCCCAGCGCAGGCCGCCCTGCTTGGGGATCGTCCAGTCGAGGTTCGGGTTCTCGGCCGCCAGCACGGCGGTCAGCCATTCGCCCCCGCCGACGACGATATCCACTTCACCCGTCGCCAGCGCCGTCTGGGCCGAGACCACATCCGACACCTGCTTGGACGCCGCCCGCAGCGCCATCAACGGGTCCCTCAGCGACGCAAGATTGTCGGCGGTGATGTCGGCGGTGTTGATCCCCTGGCCCAGCGCCACAAGGCCAAGCACCGGCAGGTAATAGTCGTAGATCCCGATTCGGCCGTCGTACTTGCCGCCGGTCAGTGCGGCCACATCCTGCATGTCCGCCGGGTCGACCTTGGTCTTGTCGTAGGAGATAGTGTTGTAGCCGAACTTCTCGGTCACGGCATAGGTCTTGCCGCCCACCGTGTTGTTCTCGGCCATCACCAGTTCGGGAAAGAAGTCCGCCGTCGGCAACTGATCGGCCGGCAGTTCGGCCAGATGCCCCCCCTCGACCGCGCGCTTGACGTCGACGGCGTCGATCACCAGCACATCCCAGTCGCCCGGTTGCGACTGGTCCAGGATCGCCAGACCCGCTGCGGTGCCTTCGTATTCCTTGAGGTTCACCTTGACGCCGAACTGCTGCTCGAACGGCTCGATCAGCGCAGGGTCGGTGTGGTCGCACCACACCAGCGCGTTCAACTCCTGCGCAAGGCCGGGGGTTGCCGTCATCAGAAGGGCAAGGGCGGACAGCGTGCGGGTCATCGTCATCTCCGTGTTGAGGGGCCTCTCGGGGGCGCTTGAGAAAAGAATTGAGTTCGTTCATTTTTGAAGTCAACATCAAATAATGGGCAATCTGAGAACGCGATGACAGGACTGCGCGAACGACAGAAGGCCGACCGGACCGGCCGGATCCTGAAGGCGGCGTCGGATCTGTTCCGTGCGCAGGGCTATGACGCGGTGCGGATCGAAGACATCGCCGCGGCGGCCGAGGTTTCGACCGGTACCTGCTACAACTACTTCTCCACCAAGGGAGACCTCCTTCTCGCCATCGTGTCGATGGAAGTGGAAGAAGTGGTCGAGGCTGGCCGCGCGCTGGTCGAAAACCCGCCGCCCGACCTCTCGCTGGCCCTGGGAGGGCTGATCCGGCTCTATTACGACCACTCGCTGATGTATCTGTCGAAGGAAATGTGGCGTAAGGCCATGGCGATTTCGATCGAGGCGCCTGGAACGCCGTTTTCAAGGCATTACACGCGGCTTGACGCGATGCTGGCCGCCCAAGTCTGCGACCTTCTGACGGAACTGGGAAATCGTTTTCTGATCCGGGCCGACCTCGATCCGCTTACCCTGGGCCAGGTCGTCTTCCAGTCACTGAACCAGTTGTTCATTGAGTTCGTCAAGGACGATGACATGCAGATGTTCGACCTACACCGGGAAAGCGAGAGCCAGACCTTGTGCTTTGCCCGCCTGATGCAACCTTGCCCCACCGGCCCAACCCAGACCGCGCCATCATCCGTTCAGAAAGGCATCGCTTGACCAAGTCCCGCTGCTTGCGAGCGCTTTTGCAGGCCTGATCAGTCGTGGCAGGTAGGGTTCCGATTCCAATCCGCACCGTAACGGAACCGGACGACGGATCGAACAGTCAGCTCATCACGTAACTGATTGATTTAATGGTGCTGCAAGAGAGGATTGAACTCTCGACCTCTCCCTTACCAAGGGGGTCAATGATGTTTGTATCATATTGCTTTTATTGATTTTTACTCAGGTCCTTCTTAGAGGCTGCCATTTTCTTGTCAAACAAGTCCGTGGCCCTTTGTCCTGGCGACTGCGGGTGAGTATAGGTGTTCTGTACCAACGCTGGCGATTTCCAACCCCCGGCATCAGCAATGGCCTTCGCTGACCAGCCCGCATTGTCCAAGGTGGTGGCGTAGCTGTGGCGCCCCGGTTGGTGAGTGCCAAGATAAGGCAAGCCGGCCTTCTTGCATGCCCTGCGGAGCGTGGCGTAAACGCTCGAACGCGCAGCATAACCGAAGACCGGCCCCAGGGTCTCTGGAAGGGCGGCCATCAGCTGGGCCATCTCGGTCGTAAGATAGGCCGGAGCAGGCACGCCGTTCTTGGGATCCCGGATAAGGACTCGAAGACGTGCAAGGTCGATGTCCTTGGGGTGGAGTGCCAGGGCATCCCCGATCCTGCGGCCGGTCGTGTGCATGAAGAGCATCATGGCAAACAGGTTGGCAGGAAGATGCGGCCGCAAGGCATCGAGGTAGGAGCGATCGACGGCCGTCTTCTGTACCTTCGGGACCGAAAAAGCCTGGACACGGATCTGGTTGCACCAGCCTTGAGCGTGACCGAAGTTTATAACGGCCTGCGCCGGGACAATGCCTTGGCGGTTCAGAGTTGCCGGAGCGGCCCCAGGATAGGCGTCACGGGCCGCCTGGCGCACATCCCTGGGGGTGATATCCTGAAGCCGCCTGAAGCCAAGCTGTTCGGTGACCTTGACCAGGAAACGGGCCTCTCCGCCATCCTTGGCATAGGCCAGGGCACATTCCGCAAAGGTAATGGTGTGCCCCGGTCCATAGAGTCCGGTTTTCCAAAGCCGAGCTTCTAGTGCCGCGCGGGCTTCTTCTGCTTGGCGAGCGTCCCGAGTTCCAAGAGCACGGCGGATACGGGCGCCATCGGGACCGGTGCCGTGGAGATATGCCCAGCCGTTGACCCACCTGATTTGGAGGCGCATTCGTGCATCCCTCGACGAAGTTTCTCAATGTGCTCGGGGTAGAAGACCTTCTTGATGCCGCGCAACTCGTAGAAGGGCAACTGCCTGAGCGTGTCCGACAACATGCGCCGGCTGATACCTAAGGCAACCGCAGCCTCGTCCATGGTGAGAGGAGCCAAGAATTGAGCACGGGCCTTCATGGCTGAACTCCCACGCTGCGCTTCAATGGCGTCAAGAGCCGCTTCGTTTTGCGCCTGTCGACAAAAGTCGCAGTATTCATGGCTTCTTGCCAGTGTAGGCCGATCGGATTGGACCCGGGCCCCCCAATTTCCCTAGTCGGGCCAATCAAGAGTAGATGTCGGACAAGCATCAGACTGCCTCATCGACTTAGCGAGCCGTCTCAAGACTGCAAGAGTCGGGACCGCTGCGCGCGCATTTGGACTGTTTGGGCATTAGCACGTAAAACAATACTGCTACGCGTGCCTGCGATCACAGGCGAATGCCGGTGCCAAATCTGGCCTGATGGTCACTAAGTAGCGGAAATACCTTTGTTTGCCAAGCCAGATTCTTTGCGTGGAATCCGCCGTGACCACCTCCTCCCTGGATCGTCCGCACTCTGGAGTCAGGGTCAGGACCGATAACCGGCCCCTAACCCGAACGACGGGGTTTCGCCTTTTGCGTCAACGCGGTCACTGTCGGCCCTTAGCGGACATTTAGCATTCGTGTTGCGCTGCGGAGCAGCGTCGCCAAAGCGGTCGTCGGGCGTGGCTCGCCAACCTTTTTCCAGAACACTGCGCCCCGCCATAGACTTCATCAGCTCCCATCACGGTACGCATGCCATCTGGCAGATGGTCCGCAACGACGGCAGCGGCGCACCGAGCCTGACCGAATTGGGGCGAGTTTCGCCATAGCGGCAGGTGGGGTGCTGACCTTGTTCATCGCCGCACTGCGGAACGGAAGTTACGACTGGGTGCGCATCGTCGACGAGGTTTCGGGCGTTGTTTTCAAACAGGAGATCACAACCGACCTACCTGCCGACACACAGTCCTGTCTCAGCGGCTGTTCATGAACCACAGCGTGGCGGTCGCCGCCGTCGCCTACGACTGCGCCAAGGTGTATCTCGACATGGACTTCTGAGCGGCATCCCAGAATGTGGAAGATCGTGAGCGTAGGCCTTTGCCCCTATAGGCCTTATGTCCGCAACCGCAGTGTGCGTCTTGTATCTACAAGGTTGAAGAGTGCTAAAGTTGAAAACCACGGTAAAGCGGATCGCGATCATCAACAAAGATAGTGTTGTGTCCCGTGACCTGCGCCCAGCCTGAGACGCTGGGCAGGATCGCATGATGATCACCGACAACGGTTTTCGCTTCGATCCGGCAGCGGAACAGGGTGCCGATGATGCTTTCGTGCACAAACTCTTCGCCCTGCGTGAGGCGGCCTTTGGCGTGCAGCTGGGCCATCCGTGCCGACGAGCCTGTGCCGCAGGGTGACCGGTCGATGGCCTTTTCGCCGTAGAACACGGCGTTGCGGGCCGTTGCCCCGGGCGCGCGGGGTGCGTCGCACCACATGACATGGCTGACCCCGGCGATGCGGGTGTCTTCGGGATGAACTGGGGCAAGCCTTTCCTGCACGGCCGCCCGGACAAGCGGGCTGAGGCCCGCGATCTGTGCGGGGGACATCCGGTCAAGGCCGGGCCAGTTCGGCTGCGGCTCGATGATGGCATAGAAGTTGCCGCCATAGGCAAGGTCGATCGTGATTTCGTCCAGGCCCGGGACGAACACCGAGACGTCGGCTGCGTGTAGGTAGCTTGCGACGTTGAAGAGGCGCACCTCGGACACATGGGGGCCATCCATCCGGTAGGTGATGTCGATGCGCCCGGCGGGGGCCTCGATTGAAAAGTGGCCGGGACTGCGGGGGGTCACGAGCCCCGCCTCGAGCGCGGCGGTGACCGTCCCGATGGTTCCGTGACCGCACATGGGCAGGCAGCCGCTGACCTCGATGAACAGAACGCCGATGTCGCAATCGGGGCGCGAGGCGGGGTAGAGGATCGTGCCCGACATCACGTCATGGCCGCGCGGTTCGAACATCAGGGCGGTACGGACCCAATCGTGATCGCGCAGGAACAGCGCCCGCTTTTCCGCCATTGGAACGTTCGGCAACTGGGGCGCGCCGCCGACCACGACACGGACCGGATTGCCGCAGGTATGGGCGTCAATGCAGAAAAAAGTATGGCGCATGGGATCCTCAGAACCGGTCGGGGGAGAAGGGCGCGAGTGGGAGCGACGGATGTGCGCCCTCGATCAGGTCGGCGACAAGGCGCGCTGTCGTGGCAGCCTGCGTCAGGCCCAGATGCCCGTGGCCAAAGGCGTGGATCACCCGTGGCGCGCGGGAGGACCGACCGATTACCGGCAGGCTGTCGGGGGTTGTTGGGCGGTGCCCGGCCCAGGGCGTCCCCGGATCGACGGACAGGCCCGGAAAGTAGGATCGCGCAAGGCGCAGAAGCGCGCCTGACCGGCGGAAGTCGGGCCGGGCGTGCAGCCCGCCGAACTCGGCCGCGCCACCGATGCGCAGGCCCATTGCGTGCGGGGAGGCCACGAATTTCCGTTCGGAGAAGATGATCTCGCGCCCGATCCGGATGCCGGGGGCAGTAAGCGTGGTGTTGTAGCCGCGTTCGCTTTCCAGAAGAACGCGGTCGCCAAGGGTCACGGCTAGCGCGGCGGACCAAGCCCCAGCGGCAAGGACAACCTGATCCGCCAGGACGCGCCCCTCGGTGGTTTCGACGACGAGGCCGGTCGCTTCGGGCAGGATGCGGGTCGCGGTGCGGCGCAGGATCTGAAGCCCCTTGGCCCGAAGTGCCGCCAGAAGGTCGAGGTGCAGCGCTTTCGGGTCGGCGATCTGAAGCCAGTCCGGGGTCAGGACAGCGTGGGTGACGACGGGGCCGAGCGCCGGTTCGATCTCGCGCGCCTGATCCCCGGTAAGTGCCGTGTGGTCGAAGCCATGCGTCCGGCGCAGCGTCCAGTCTGCGGCCTCGGCCGCAAACCCCTTGGCACTTTCGTAGACGTAAAGCGCGCTGGATCGGGTCATCCGGTCTTGCAGTCCCTCGGCGGCCAGCATGGCGGTCAGGTCGGCCTCGGCGTGCCGGTGCAGGTCGGCGAGCGCGGCTGCGATCCGCCCCATCCGAGGTCGGGACGCGACACGCGAAAAGTGCCAGAGCCAGGGGATCATCCGCGGCAGGTGCAAAGGGCGCAGCGACAGCGGCCCCAAAGGATCCATCAGCCAGCCGGGGACTTTGAAGAACACGCCCGGCGCAGAGGCGGGGATGATCTCGGGCAGCGCGATACCGCCCGCATTGCCCCATGAAGCGCGGTCACCTTCGGGATCGGGATCAAGGACCGTGACGGGATGCCCGCGGGCGATCAGCGCCTGGGCCGTGGCCAGCCCGACGATTCCCCCCCCGATGATCAGCACCCGTTGCCGAGCCATGCGCACCTCTTTGACTTGTCCATACCTTGGATAGCCGCTTAACTGTAGATTGACAACTGTAGATTGGATCCAGTTAAGTGAGCTCAGCGGCACCCCCGAATCGACGCCGTCCAACAGGTGAGGTCAGACATGAACAAGCTTCTCGCGGCAGCGATTGCCGCGCCGATCACTCTTTGCCTGGCGCAGGGCGCCATGGCGGACGGGTCCATCGACAACATCATTGCGGCGGGGACGCTGCGCTGCGGAGTGCAGCTCGACTTTCCCCCGGCCGGGTTCCGCACGGCGGAAAACGAGCCCGAAGGCTATGATGTCGCCTACTGCAAGGACATGGCCGCAGCCCTTGGCGTCACGGCCGAGATCGTGGAGACGCCGTCGGCCGAACGCATCCCCGCATTGCAGTCAAACCGCATCGACGTGCTGATCGCCTCGACCTCGATCACCCCGGCGCGGGCGCTGACGGTTGCCTTCTCGCAGCCCTATGTGAGCTTCGTCAACGTCGTGCTGACGCGGGACGATGCCGGTGTTGCCAGCTTCGACGACCTCAAGGGCCGGACCGTCGGCGGTGTCACCGGCACCACGACCGAAGCGGTCATGCAGGACGCGCTGGCTGGCTGGTCCGATACTGCCGGCAGCTACATCGGTTATGGCAGCGAGGCGGAAAGCTATCTGGCGCTGAGCCAGGCCAAGATCGATGGCGTCGTCGTGGGCAATGCCACGGCCGCCGCCCTGATCCAAAGCGGGCAGTTCCCGAACCTGGTGGTGGCAGGCGAGACCCCGACCCCGCCCGACCTCGCCGGCATCGCCGTGCGTAAGGCCGACCAGGACCTTCTGCAATTCGTGCGGACCTTTGTCTGGTACCAGGTCACCTCGGGCCGCTACGCGGAGCTTTACGGCACTTACTTCGGCGAAGGCGCGCCCCCGGCACTGGCCACCCCGATGGTCGAATACTGATCCGGTCCCGGGGCAACGGACAGGCGTCCGTTGCCCCATCAGCCAAGAGCCCGCAATGTTCGGATACACCTTCTACTGGTCGATCGTCTGGCAGAAATGGCCCGAGCTGCTGGCGGGCGCGCTGCTGACGCTGCAGATCACCGTCCTGTCGATGGTGTTGGGCACCGCGATTGGCCTGGGCCTGTCGATCCTGCGGCAAGGCTCCGGTCCGGGATACCGGTTCGCGACTGCCTGGGTCGAGGTGGCGCGAAACACTCCCGCGCTCTTTCAGATCTACATGGTCTACTTTGGCCTCGGCGCCTTCGGTCTGCACCTGTCGAGCTATGCGGCCATGCTTCTTGCGCTGAGTTTCAACAACGCGGGCTATCTGGCCGAGATTTTCCGCGGCGGCATGAACGCCGTTCCAAGAACCCAGATGTCTGCCGCGCGGTCGTTGGGGATGACCACGGGCCAGGCTTATGCCCGGGTCATCTTTCCGCAGGTCTTGCGCACCGTGTTCTTCCCTTTCGTCAACCAGTTGAACTGGGCGCTTCTGAACAGCTCGCTCGGCATGGTCATCGGCCTGCGCGAGCTGACCGGGGCCACGCAGGCCGCGCAGTCCGAAAGCTTCCGGACGCTCGAATTCTTCATTGTCGCCGCCGCGATCTACTTTGTGCTGTCCAAAATGATCGAACTGTCTTCGCGGCTTCTGGCGCGGCGCCTGTTCCGGGGGGCGACATGA
The DNA here is from genome assembly GCF_057219895.1 of Tabrizicola sp. T46. Classification (NCBI taxonomy): domain Bacteria; kingdom Pseudomonadati; phylum Pseudomonadota; class Alphaproteobacteria; order Rhodobacterales; family Paracoccaceae; genus Tabrizicola; species Tabrizicola sp. T46. The sequence continues at coordinate 603,849 of NZ_JBXVVV010000002.1, read as the reverse complement.
CGATCACGCTCCCTTATTCGGGTCTGCAATGGACGGACCTGTGGTACGTGCTGCAAGGGATCGGCAATACCGTGCTGCTGACGGTGCTGGCGGTCATTTTCGGCACGCTGATCGGTCTGGTCCTAGGCTGGGCGCGGCAGGGCAGCAGAGTATCTGCGCTAGCCTTCGCGCCGGTGGTCGATGTGATAAGGTCGGTGCCGCTGATCATCCAGCTGATCCTGGCGAGCAGCTTCTTTGCCATGGCGGGGGGTGGATCGTCGCCGCTGGTGGCGGGCTGCGTGGTCCTAAGCTTGTACATGGGGGTCCTGACGTCCGAACTGGTGCGGGCGGGGCTGGATGCAGTGCAGCCGACCCTACGCCGCGCGGGGCGGTCCCTCGGGATGACGTACTGGCAGGAACTGCGGCGCATTGCGGCGCCCCTTGCGCTGCGCGCGGTTCTTCCCGGCTGGATCGGCACGGTGATCGGCCTGACCAAGGATACCGCGCTTGTGGGGGTCGTTGGCTATGTGGAGCTGATGCGGGCGTCGCAGATCCTGATCACCCGCACCAACGAGGCACTGCTGATCCTGACCGGCACAGGCCTCTTCTACTTCCTGATCTGCTACCCGGTCTCGCGCTATGGCCGCCGTCTGGAAAGGGCCCTGAGCCATGATTGAGATCCGCAAAGTCCACAAGTCCTTTGGCGCGATCGAGGTCATCAAGGGCGTCTCGATGACCGTCGAGAAGGGCGAGGTTCTGTGTCTGATCGGGGCCAGCGGGTCGGGCAAATCGACCATGCTGCAATGCATCAACGGGCTCGAACCGATCCAGAGCGGCGAGATTCTGGTGGACGGCACCTCAGTCCACGCCAGGGGCACGAACCTCAACAAGCTGCGGCAGAAGCTCGGGATCGTGTTCCAGCAGTACAACGCCTTCCCGCATCTGACCGCGCTGGAAAACGTGGCTTTAGCCCCTCAGATCGTGGCCGGATTGCCGCGTGCCGACGCACTTGCCATGGCGAGGGAGCATCTCGACTACGTCGGTCTGTCGACTCATGTCGACAAGTATCCGGCCAGCCTGTCGGGCGGCCAGCAGCAGCGGCTGGCGATTGCCCGGGCGCTGGCGATGAAGCCCGAGTACATGCTGTTTGACGAGGTGACCTCGGCCCTTGATCCGGAACTGGTGGGCGAGGTGCTGGACACGCTGCGCAAGCTGAAGGCGGGCGGCATGACCATGATGATGGTCACACATGACATCGCCTTTGCCCGCGAATGCGCAGATCGCGTTGCTTTCTTCGACCAGGGCGTGATCTGCGAGATCGGCGATGCGCGCCAAGTCATCAACACTCCGAAAGAAGAGCGGACGCGCGCCTTCCTGCAACGCGTCCTTCACTGACCCACCCCCCATGAAAGGACACCCCATGGCACTCTGGACCGGCGTTTTCCCCGCTGTTACCACCAAGCTGACCGAGGACGGTCAAGTCGACATAGGCGCTACCGCCGCCAGCGTTGACCGATTGATCACCAACGGCGTTGCGGGTGTCATCGTCCTGCCGATGCTGGGCGAGAACGCCTCGATGACCATAGCCGAGCGTGAGGCGATCATCCGCGCTGCCGTGGCCGCCGCGAAGGGCCGCGTCCCGGTTCTATCGGGTCTGGCCGAGATTACGCTGGCCAACGCTCAGGCCAATGCCCGCGCCTACAAGTCCTTTGGCGCGCAGGGGCTGATGGTTTTCCCGAGCCTAGGGTACAAGACAGATCCGCGCGAGACAGTGGAATGGTACAAAGGCATCGCGGCTGCGAGCGACCTGCCAATCATGATCTACAACAACCCCATCGCCTATGGCGTGGACTGTACGGTCGAGGTGCTGCGCGATCTGGCGGATACGCCGCAGATCGTCTGCATTAAGGAAGAAACCGGAGACATTCGCCGTGTGACCGACATGCGCGTGGCCTTTGGCGACCGCTTCAGTATCTTTTGTGGGGTCGATGATCTGATCGTGGAAAGCTGCGCCTTGGGCGTAACCGGGTGGGTGTCGGGCATGACGAACGTGTGGCCGGCCGAATGCGTGCGGCTGTTCGACCTTTGCCAGGCCAACCGCTACCCCGAGGCGCGCATGATGTACAAGATCCTGACACCGTCCTTCCACCTCGATACGCATGTGAAGCTGGTGCAGTACATCAAGCTGGCCGAGCATCTGGTCTACGGCGCCCCCGAATGGACCCGCGCGCCGCGCCTACCCCTTGTCGGGGCGGAACGTCAGCATGTCATCGACACGGTGACGGCTGCGATCACTGCGCTAAAGGCCGCGTGATCATTGTGATGGGTAGCGAAGCGTCTGGCATGGCGTGGCCGGGGGGCCGGATCGAAGGCGTCAACCTGATCGGCACCGAACTGCGGCAGGGTGACGGCGCCTCGATCCGCGCAACCGAGGCGGCGACAGGACAGCCCTTCGATCCTGTCTGGCGCGAGGTGTCGGCGAAGGATCTGGACCGCGCCTGCGGACTAGCCGCTTTGGCGGTCCGTCCGCTGCGGCAGACCGCCCCTGCTGTATGCGCCGCGTTTCTGGACCGGATCGCCGCGAACATCCTTGGCCTTGGCGATGACCTCGTCACCCGCTGCATGGCTGAAACCGGCCTGGCCCGCACGCGGATCGAGGGCGAGCGTCAGCGCACTGTGATGCAACTGGCGCTTTTCGCCGGGCTTGTCCGAGATGGCCGCCATCTTGACCAGTGCCACGATCCTGCCCTGCCAGAGCGCACCCCGCCCCGCCCCGACCTACGGCTGACCCATCTGCCGCTGGGTCCGGTGGCCGTGTTTGCCGCATCGAACTTTCCGCTCGCCTTTTCGGTCGCAGGTGGCGATACGGCCTCGGCGCTGGCGGCAGGCTGTCCGGTGATCGTCAAGGCGCATTCGGCGCATCCCGGCACCTCTGAACTCGTCGGACAGGCGGTCCGTCAGGCGGTGCATGATACCGGCATGCCCGAGGGTACGTTTTCCCTCGTCTACGGCAGAGGCAGCCGGATTGGGCAGGCGCTGGCCGCCGACCCGCGCATCCGCGCCATCGGCTTTACCGGATCGCGTTCTGGTGGGCTCGCGCTGTTGAAGACTGCGCAAGCGCGCGCCGTGCCGATCCCGGTCTATGCCGAGATGAGCTCGATCAACCCAGTTTTCCTGTTTCCGGCTGCGTTGCAGGAGCGTGCCGAGGCAATCGCAGCCGACTTCGTCACCGCGCTGACGCTCGGCGCCGGGCAATTCTGTACGAACCCCGGCCTTGTCATCGCCGTCGACAGCCCTGCCGCGCGCCGGTTCGTGACTGCCGCGGCGAGCGCCCTTTCAGTCAGTGCTCCGCAAGTCATGCTGACCCCGGCCATCGCCCAGTCCTACGCAGCGGGCGTCGCCCGCCTTGCAGCGCATCCCGCCGTGCGGACCGAGACGATGGTTCCGCAAGCCGGCCCGACCATGCAGGGCCCGGCGCTCTTCAGTACCTCCGCCGCCCGATTCCTTGCGGACCCGGCGCTGCAGGACGAGGTTTTTGGGGCCGCGTCCCTGGTGGTCCTGTGCGATGGGCTGGAGGACTTTGCCCGGATTGTCCACGCCCTCGAGGGTCAGCTGACGGCAGCCCTGCACATCGTCCCCGACGACCATCCGGCGGCGCGTGCGCTGCTGCCCGATCTGGCCGATCTCGCAGGGCGCGTCATCACCAATGGCTTCGGCACCGGGGTCGAGGTCGCCCATGCCATGGTCCATGGCGGACCCTTTCCGGCGACATCCGACGGGCGCAGCACATCGGTCGGCAGTCTGGCGATCCGCCGGTTCCTGCGGCCCGTCGCCTGGCAGAACCTGCCGCAGGCCCTCTTGCCGGGTCCCGAAGCAAGCGACTAAGGTTGTGTTGCCCTCTGGATCCAAAGCACCACGCCATGATGACGGACAGGAAAGCCTCAGAAAAACATCGCATAACGCGGCTCAGCGTGCCCGAAGCCTTGGCCGCGTCGCTGCGTGAGCGGATCCTGAACGGCGAGTTCCAGCCCGGTCAGGCGCTGGTGCAAGAGGCCCTGGCGGCAGAGTACGAATGCAGTCGCATGCCTGTCCGCGAGGCGTTCCGCCAGCTAGAGGCAGAGGGCCTGATCGAAACCCGCGTGCACAAAGGGGCGGTCGTCTCGACCTTGCCGACCGAACAGGTGATGGAGCTGTTCGAGCTCCGCGCGCTCGTTGAATGCCATATGCTGGAACATGCGCTCCCACGTATGACCGATGCCGACCTTGATGCCTGCGCCCTTATCCTGAACGAACTGGAGCGCGTTTACGCTGACCGCGAAATGTCGCGCTGGGGGTCCCTGAACGCGGCTTTCCACGCGCGCCTGCTGCAACCGGCCGAAAAGCAGCAATCCATGGCGATGCTGGCGGCGATCAACCTTCAGGTCGAACGCTTTGTCCGCCTGCAACTGACCCTGACCGAGGAATTCGAGACCGCCGCGCGCGAACATAGGGAGCTTCTGGAGCTTTGCCGCAAGCGGGACTCAAAGACCGCGGTGCCGTTCCTGCGCAACCACGTTCTGACTGCAGGCACCGGCCTGGTCGCTGCAATCAGGTCAAGACGTCCCGCTTAAGTCGCTTGAGGGCGGCAAACTCGACCCATGCACGAACGAACTTCAGTTGCTGGCCCTTCCGTTTCTCACTCCGAACGACTGAAATGGTTTCCGGTCGAAGAAAGTTCGACGTCAGACCCATCCCCTGCGCCAAGTGGACGCTTTATCGGCGAAGTGTTCCCTGAGAAAACCGAGAAGTCACAAGTGTCGGAGGCAGCGCGACGCCTGGGCAAGCTCAGATCGCCCGAACGCATTCGCCATCTCTCATCGTAAACTGAAGCGCCGCTCTCGGAAGCGCGCGCCACTTGGTTTTGGCACTGGCAGCTTGCTCGTCCCCCCAGGGAGCATAGAAGGGACTGTGTGCCTGCCAGCGGGAACGATTGCTCGCGTGTGTCGTGCCTTCTGGCCCCACTGAACTGCACTAAGCCCTTAAGTAACCAATGACAGCTAACCCGGATTTCTGCGGATGCGATGCTGCCGCTGCCTGGGGCAGCTCTCCGCCCTTAACGGCGCATAGGTCGCTCTCGGCCCATAGCGGCCTCAGAGCACGAGTTGTTCGAAATGAAGCGATTTCACAAAAGCGGTCAGTCGCAGATACACTACCAGATCGCCATCTGCCGTAGCCAAAGACACGAGCAACTAGTGATACTGACGGAATGCAGGCCACGGATCGCACTACAAAGCAATAATTGGTCGTCGATCTTCTGCAAAACTGCCCGTTACGACATACCGAAGCCTTTTCTAGTTTAACAGATCGGCGGTCGCTCCGGTAAATCGAAACCAATATCCATTTTGCGCCAGGTCAGGCATCTGCGGACGCCCCCGGGATCTGCGCCCTGCATCGGGCTTCATCGGTTGGGCGGCCAAGGAACGCGTAGCGGCTGGCCGCTTCTTCAAAGGCCGACACCGCCCGGACGTTGTTCTTCTCGGCCCGGCGCTGGATGCCGCGGGCTTCCCAGACTGCGGCCACCCAAGGCCCGCCATGCCACATGGCAGAAATCCGTTCGGCCTCGTCCAGCCTTCGGCTGACCTGCTCCAGCTCGCCCATCTCGGCGAGCGCAGAGGCGGAAGCAACCCGGAACCCCATCGAACACGGCTGGCACCCATGACTGTGCTGAGACAATAGCCGATCGCCTTCTTGAATGGCCTCCAGCGCTTTTTCCTTCGACCCCGCCGCCCGCACGGCCAGGCCCTTCAGCCGGATCTGCAGATGCGGCGCAAGCCAGGAGGACGCGGCGATGCCCTCCGCCCGCGCGATCAGCCGTTTGGCGTGCCAGTTCCGCCCGCTGGACAACGCAATCTCGGCCAGCCGTTCCAGCGCAAGCACCCGGCCAGCGGACGCCTCTGCCTTGGCCAGAAGCGCCTCTGCTTCCGTCAACAGCCGCTCGGCTTCACCGAGCTGCCCCGAGAACAGCGCCACTTCGCCCAGGATCATCAAGGCAAGGCCACGGCCTGCCGTCGATCCGACCCCTTCGGCGACAGAGAGCAATTCCTGCGCCGCCAGCCCGATTTCATGGTGGCCCTTGGCGTTGCACAGGCAGAACTCGGCAAGGCAGAGGTGGCCGTCAAAAACCTGGGCGACCTTGTCGGGCGTCTTGCGGGCCCAGGCAATGAACTCGGACTGAAAGACCTCTTTCCAGCGCCCCTGCATCATGGCGCACAGGCCCATCAAGGCGCTTGCCTCGCCAACCTCGCGCGCCAGACCCGCCGCCATCGCGAGGGCGCGGGTCTCCTCGGCAACGGCACGGGCCTTGTCGAAGTCGCCGCTGTGCAGATGCAAAAGCCCCCAGGCGAGCGAGGCGCGGATGCGGTCGGTCTGGCTGACCGGATCAACGGCGGGAATGGCCAGCGCCTTTTCATATAGCGCCACAGCCTCGGCCGAGGGGCCAAGCCCGATCTCCATTTGCAGTCTCTGGCGCAGCTGGTTGAAGATCCTGATCGCCTCGGCGCGGTTGCCGGAGTCGAGCGAGGCCTGCATCAGCGCGCACTGCGCCGGTTCGTCGCTGGGGTCCACCGCGATCAGCCGCTGCCACAGCCGGCCCGCGCGCAAGACGTCTACATGGCGCTGCGCCAGCGTGGTGCGCGGGGCGTCAAGCCAGTCGGAATAGAGGTCGTCGGGCAGAAGCTGCCCTCGGTACAGGTCGGCGGCAGCGCCACAAGCCTCGGGCGTTAACTGGCGCAGGGCCGCCCTGGCGGCGGCCTCGAAGATCTCGGCGTCGATCACCAGATCCGCCGAAGGGGCCAGGGCCAGGCTATCCCCGTTGGTGGCGATCAAGTCGTTATGGCCAAGAGCCTTGCGAGCGAAGTGAACCGCCTTCCGCAGGGCAGCTCCTGCGGTCTCCGAATCAGTCTCCGGCCAGAAGAGATCCACGACCTGTTCGCGGTGCATCCGGTGCTGCGGAGTAACCGCCAAGAGCTTGACCAGGGCCGCGGCCCGATCGCGCCGCCACAGGCCGGGCGCGACTGCAATCCCATCGACAGTTACCGAAAAACCGCCAAGGACTTGAATTTCAACGCGCATATGCCCTCACCCCAACCCCGTCCCGCCGTCATCGAATTGCGTCACAAGGGCCGATGCCAAAGGGAACGCTGACGGAACATAGCGCCCCCAAACTGTACCGACAATCAGCACCCAAAGGGAGGAACCCATGTCACTTCGCATCAATGATATCGCGCCTGACTTCACGGCCCAGACCACCCAGGGCACCATCCACTTTCACGCCTGGCTGGATGGCTCGTGGGGAGTGCTCTTTTCCCATCCCAAGGATTTCACGCCGGTCTGCACCACCGAACTGGGCCGGATGGCGCATCTGGCGCCGGAATTCGCCAAGCGCGGTGTCAAGGTTCTGGGCCTTTCGGTCGATCCGGTCGACAAGCATGCGCTTTGGGCCGATGACATCGCCGAAACCCAGGGCGCGATGCCGCAATTCCCGATGATCGGCGATCCTACGCTTTCCGTGGCCAAGCTGTACGACATGCTGCCTGCCACCGCAGGGGACAGCGCCGAAGGCCGCACCGCCGCCGACAACCAGACCGTGCGGCACGTCTTCATCATCGGACCGGACAAGAGGATCAAACTGATGATCGCCTATCCGATGACCACGGGCCGCAACTTCGACGAGATCCTGCGCGTGATCGACAGCCTGCAACTGACCGCCACCCACCGGGTCGCGACCCCGGCCGATTGGACCTTCGGGCGCGATGTGATCATCGCAGGCTCGGTCAGCAACGAAGAGGCCAAAGGCCTGTACCCCCACGGCTGGGCCGCGCCCAAACCCTATCTGCGCATCGTGGCGCAGCCCGGCCTCACCAAGGGAGAGACTGCATGAAGCCGCGTATCCTGATCCTCGGCGCCGGTTTCGGCGGGCTGGAACTGTCGACATCGCTGTCCGAGGCGCTGGGTGACGGTATCGACATCACCCTGATCGACAAGTCCGACGGCTTTGTCTTCGGTTACTCGAAACTCGACATGCTGTTTGGCCGCCAGTCCGAGACGATGATCCGCACCCCTTATGCCGCCTTTGCCAAGCCCGGCGTGCGCCTGCTGCGCGAGACCATCACGGCCATCGACGCCGAGGCCAGGCGCGTGACGACCGACAGGGGCGTGCACGAAGCCGACATCCTGGTCATCGCCCTGGGCGCGGATTACGATGTCAGCTCAACCCCTGGTGTGGTGCTGGGCGTGAACGAATTCTATTCCGTCCCCGGTGCGGCGCATCTGTCCAGGGTCCTGCCCGGTTTCCGGGGCGGCGATGTGGTGGTCGGGGTCTGCGGCGCGCCCTACAAATGCCCGCCCGCCCCGGCCGAATGCGCCTTGATGATGCATGACTACATGAAGTCCCGCGGACTTGATGGGTTGACGCGGATCACCGTCGTCAACCCCTTGCCCTCGCCGGTTCCTCCCTCTCCCGACACGTCGAAAGCAATCCTCGGCGCCTTTGCCGAGCGCGGTATCACCTTCATCCCCAACACCCGCGTGACGGCGGTCGAGGGCAAGTCGGTGATGCTGGACAATGGCACCTCCCTGCCTTGCGATCTGTTCCTTGGCGTGCCCAAGAACCGTGCGGCGGATGTGGTCGTGTCGGCTGGTCTGACCGAAGGAGGCTGGGTATCGGTGGATCCTTTCACGCTGCTGACCAAGTTCCCCGGCGTCTATGCCGTGGGCGATCTGGCCAATACGGGGGTGCCGAAGGCCGGAGTCTATGCCGAAGGCGCCGCCCGCACCGTGGCCGCCAACATCATCTCGCGGTTGCGGAACGAGGCCGAGACGGCGCGCAACCCCGGTGCGGGCTCGTGCTACATTGAGTTCGGTGCGAACCGGATCGGCCGGGTAGATGTGGATTTCCTGTCTGGTCCAAAGCCCTTCGGCACCTTCCATGGCGCTTCCGAAGCCCTGCGCGTGGATAAAGAGCATTTCGGCTCTATTCGCCGAGCCCGGTGGTTTGGACTGTAAGGTCCCGGCCCCTACCCTTGAAGCGGTGCCCTCCGCGCTCGAAGATTTTGTGAGGGGGGCACAATTCCACTGAGCGCCTTAAACTCTGCTCTCAGTCTGGAAGATGCTACCCCTCGTGCGTTAATGGGCTTCGTTGCACAAGGCGTGGATGTCCGCTCTTCCCTTGTCACGTCATTTGCAAGGCTGCACCTGTCAGACCGCTTTCCGCCCTTAGCGGACAGCCAATGTCGAGCTTCTTGGAACGAAAACTGAGGTAAACTTCTGACGCGGCTCGGGCACGGGTTTGCCTGTCAACCGCTGGATCAGCGCTTCGGCGGCACATTTGCCCTGGTGGACGGCATCGACGCGCACAGTCGTGAGGGGTGGGGCAACATAAGCTGCAAAAGGGAGGTCGTCGAAGCCGACCACGGAAACATCGCCCGGCACTGACCGGCCAAGCTGTGCCAGCGCCCCAAGCACGCCAAGGGCTATCGTATCATTGCCGGCAAAGATGGCTGTCGTTTCGGGGTGTGCTGCCATCAGCTTGAGTGTGGCCTTGAACCCGCTCTCCGCGCCGAAGTCGCCGTGAACCACCGCACCATCGGCCATGTCGATTCCATGGCCGGAGAGAAAGCCGCGTAGTTCTGCAAGACGCATGTCCGCCGCCGAGAACCCCGGCGGCGAAAAGGGGACACTGCCGATCCTGCGATGGCCCAGTGACACGATATGATCGACTGCCTCCCGCAACCCTGTGGTGCTTGGCGTATCCACCGAAACCTCCTTCGGGTGCCCGATGGAGCCAAGCAGCACGATGGGGTAGTCGGACTCGATCAGTTCGATCAGGGCCGTGTCGTCCTTGCGCGGGCTAAGCAGCAAAAGCCCGTCGATCCGGCGGGATTCGACGAGATCGGTGTAGGGGTTCTTGCCGCGGGTGCGTGACAGGGTTTCCAGCAGAAGATGATATCCCTTGCGCCGCAGCACACTGCCCACCCCATTGAACAACAACGGAATATAGCCGTCCACCGTCAGCGATCGGCTTTCGGTGACGACAAGGCCGACCGTCTCGGTCACCCCGCTTTTCAGCATTCGCGCGGCCGTGTTCGGGCGGTAGCCAAGTTCGGCCGCAACCGTTTCGACCCTCTTGCGCGTTTCATCGCCGATTACGACAGAGTTGGAACGGTTCAGCACGATCGAGACCGTGGTGCGCGAAACACCGGCCGCGCGGGCCACGTCATGGCTGGTCACCCTGCTTCGTGTCATCTTGCCCGTCCTTGTCTGACTGACACGAGTAACCGTTGAGGAATCTGTTGACAAGCGGGGCGAGGCGCGGCAGCTTTTGGCCACTCGCTAACACGTGTTAGCAAGTGTCCGCCGCAGGGTGGACGGCAGGGAGGCCACAGTTGAAACGGTCAGGACAACCGCTGAAAGCGGCCGGAAGGCGCATGTCCATGCGCCAGCGCGAAGCGATGATGGGGTATCTCTTCATCGCTCCGGCGCTGGTCGGTCTAGTCGTGTTCTACGTCCTGCCCACGCTGCGCGCGGCGCAAATCAGCCTGACCGACTGGAACCTTCTGCGGGCCCCCCGCTGGGTCGGCCTGTCGAACTACGAAAAGCTCTGGGCCGACGGGACCTTCTGGGAAAGCCTGCGGCTGACGCTGCTGTATGTGGCCTACAACATCCCGCTGCAGACGGCGCTGGCGCTTTTCATCGCCGTTCTGGCCGACCGGCTGGCGCGGCAGGTCTGGGTGCGGGCCGTGATGATCGCGCCCTATCTGATTTCGAACGTGGTCGCCGGGCTTGTCTGGCTTCTGATGCTGGACCCGCTGATTGGGATGACCAACGTCTTCATCGAGGCCATCGGCGCGGCCCCGCAGCCCTTCCTCGCCTCGCCCGACCAGGCGCTGATCTCGGTCGCGGGGATCAACATCTGGCGGCATGTGGGGTTCACGGCGCTTCTCTTCTATGCAGGCCTCCAGGCCATCCCGCGCGACCTGTATGAGGCGGCGCGGCTGGACGGCGCCCGCGAATGGCAGATGTTCCGCACGATCACGCTGCCGCTTCTGCGCCCGGTCATGGTCTTCGTGCTGGTCACCAGTGTGATCGGGTCCTTCCAGATCTTCGACACCATCGCCGTCACTACGGCCGGTGGGCCGGCCGGATCGACCAAGGTGGTGATGTTCTACATCTACGAGACGGCCTTCAAGTTCTCGAACATGGGCCTCGCCTCGGCCATGTCGATGGTACTGTTCGTGATCCTTATCGCTGTAACGCTGGTGCAGATGCGCGCCATGCGGGCTGGCCAGTCGGACCTTGGGTAGGGCCATGCGGAACCTCACCCTCTCCCGCGCCCTTGGCTACTTCGCGCTGATCCTGCTGGCCATCATCTCGCTTCTGCCGGTCTGGGTGGCGCTGAAGACCGCGATGACCCTGCCGCGCGATTTTTTTGGCAGTGCGTCGGACCTGGTGCCGCCGACCTTCACTTTGCAGAACTTCGCCCGCGTGCTGGGGTTCGAGACCGACCTCGTCCTCACCTCGATCCGCGCTGCACCGATCGACTTCGGCCTCGCGCTGCGCAATTCGGTGATCTACACCGCGATCCTTGTCACCGGGCAGCTGTTCTTCTCGGCCCTTGCCGCCTATGCCTTCGCCCGGCTGCGCTTTCCGGGGCGAGACGCGCTGTTCGTGGCCTTCCTGTCGGCCACGATGATCCCGTCGATCGTGCTCTTCATCCCCAACTTCGTGCTCGTGCGCGAGCTAGGCCTGATCAACACTTTCGCAGGCATGGTCGCGCCGAACATCCTGATGGTGCCCTTCGCCGTCTTCTTCCTGCGGCAGTTCTTCATCTCGTCCCCGAAAGAGCTTGAAGAGGCCGCGCGGCTGGAAGGCCTATCGCATTTCCAGATCTTCTGGCACATCGCCCTGCCCTTGCAGCGCGGGCCGATGGCGACGCTGGCGATTCTTCTGTCGATCAACGCCTGGAACGATTTCTTCTGGCCCTTCCTCGTGGGCCGCGAAGACAGCGTCCGCCCCTTGGCCGTGGCGCTGGCCGAGTTTCAGGCCCAGACCGGCCAGGCCCAGCCCGATTGGACCGGCCTCATGGCGGCCGTGATGCTGTCGATCATCCCCATCCTGTTCCTGCTGGTCTTCTTCGGCCGCCGGATCGTGGAGTCGCTGCAGACCAGCGGCATGAAGTGAACCCCAAGGAAAACACCTGAGGAGGAGGAAACTATGGGTCTCAAGACGATGAAATGGGCGCTTCTGGCGGGCACGGCGATGACCGCCCCGGCCATGGCGCAGACCGAAATCACCTACTGGATGTGGGATGGCAACCAGGCCCCCGTCTACCAGCAGTGCGCCGATGCCTTCACGGCCAAGAACCCCGACATCACCGTGAAGATCACCCAGGACGGCTGGGACAACTACTGGACGACGCTGACCACCGGCTTCGTCTCGGGCACCGCGCCGGACGTCTTCGTGAACCACGTCAGCCGCTACCCGGAATTCCTGGTGAACGGCGTGATGGAAGACCTGACCGACCGCATCGCCGCGGACGGCTATGACATGTCGGGCTTCATCCCGGGCCTTGCCGAGACCTGGAATAAGGACGGCCGCCAGTGGGGCATGCCCAAGGACTGGGACACCGTCGCCATCGTCTATAACGCCGACAAGCTGGCCGAAGCGGGCCTGACGCCGTCTGACCTTGAAAACCTGACCTGGAACCCGCAGGACGGCGGCACCTGGGAACAGACCATCGCCAAGCTGACCGTCGACAAGAACGGCAAGCGCGGCAACGAGGAAGGCTTCGACAAGACGCAGGTCGCGACCTACGGCTACGTCTCCTCGCCGCTGTCGGCCTTCGGCCAGACCGAATGGTCCTACCTCGCGGTGTCGAACGGCTTCCAGTACATCGACCAGGCCTGGGGATCGAAATACTTCGTCGACAGCCCGAAACTTGCCGAGGCGATCGACTGGCTGCAGAACCTGTCGCTCGACAAGGGCTTCATGCCCACGCAGGAAATGGCCGGCAAGCTGGGTGCCTTCGCGCTCCTCACATCGGGTCAGGGCGTGATGGCGACCGACGGGTCGTGGATGATCGGCGGCTACCTTGACAATGCCGACTTCAAGATCGGCTTCGCGCCGCTGCCGGCCGGCCCAGAGGGTCGCAAGTCCATGTTCAACGGCCTGGCCGACTCCATCTGGTCGGGCTCGCCCAACAAGGACGCGGCCTGGGAATGGGTGAAATTCCTCGGCTCGTCGGAATGCCAGAGCATCGTCGGCCAGGCGGGCGTCGTCTTCCCCGCGCGCCCCGAGGCGGTCGACCTTGCCATCGCGGCCCATGCCGCGCGCGGCGTGGACGTGTCGGCCTTCACGAAGCTGGCCAATGCGGAATCGACCTTCTCCTTCCCGATGACTGAACGCGGCAACGAGGTGGACGTGATCCTCAAGACCGCGCTCGACAAGATCATGCTCGGCCAGGGTGAACCGGCCGAGGTGCTTTCGGCCGCCAACGAAGAGATCAACGCTCTCTTCCAGTAACGGCCCCCGGGGGGCGCAGGGTTTCGGTTTCCTCCCGTTTTTCCCTGCGCCCCCACTCAACCCTCCCTTTCCGACCGCCCGAAGGACACCACCATGCCCGCCCCCAAGATCACTCTCATCGGTGCCGGTAGCACCGTCTTTGCCAAGAACCTGATCGGCGATATCCTGAGTTACCCCGAACTCTCCGAGACACGGTTCAGCCTGTATGACATTGACGCCAAACGGCTTGGGGAATCCGAAATCGTCGCCCGCCGAATCAATCAGGCGCTTGGCACCCGCGCGGTGATCGAGGCAACGACCGACCGCGCCAGCGCGCTGGACGGTGCGGACTTTGCCATCAACATGATCCAGGTCGGCGGCTACAAGCCCGGTACCACCACGGATTTCGCCCTGCCGAAGGCGGCGGGGCTGGAACAGACCATCGCCGACACGCTGGGCATCGGCGGCATCATGCGCGGCCTGCGCACGATCCCGGTCCTTCTGGGCATGGCCCGTGACATGGAGCGGCTTTGCCCTGATGTCTGGCACCTGAACTACGTCAACCCGATGGCGATGAACTGCATGGGGCTTGCCCGTGGGTCTTCCATCCGCACCGTGGGCCTGTGCCATTCCGTCCGCCACACGGCAGAAGAGCTGTCGCGCGACATCGGCGTTCCGGTTGAGGATATCGACTATCTCGTTGCCGGTGTGAACCACGTGGCCTTTTACCTGAAATTCCGCCACCGCGACGGGCGCGATCTTTATCCGCTGATTCAGCGCGTCATCGACGAGGACCGCATCCCCGACACCAACCGCGTCCGCTATGACGTGTTCCGCCGCTTCGGCTATTTCGTCACCGAAAGCTCTGAGCACTTCTCGGAATACGTGCCGTGGTACATCAAGAGCCACCGCCCCGACCTGATCCAGGAGTTCAACATCCCGCTGGATGAATACCCCCGCCGCTGCGAAAGCCAGATTGCGGGCTGGCAGGCGATGTCGGCTGACCTGAAGGACCCGTCGAAACCCATCGAGGTCCGCCGGTCACCCGAATACGGGTCGGAAATCATCCATTCCGTCTGGACCGGCACCCCCCGCGTGATCTACGGCAACATGCCCAACAACGGCTCCATCACCAACCTGCCCGCAGACGCCTGCGTCGAGGTGCCTTGTCTGGTGGATCGGCAGGGGGTGCAGCCGACCGTCGTGGGCGACATTCCGGTGCAACTGGCCTGCCTGATGCAGACCCAGATCAATGTGCAGAAACTGACGGTCGAGGCCGTGCTGACCGGCCGGCGCGACCATGTGCTGCACGCGGCGCTGCTGGACCCGCACACCGCGGCGGAACTGGACACCCAGCAGATTGCCGACCTTGTCGACCGCCTGCTAGACGCTCACGGGGCTTTCATCCCCGAAGCCCTGCGTGCGGCCTGAGGCGACCATGGCCGGGCTTGACCTTCATAAGGTGACGAAACGCTTCGGCGAGACGCATGTGATCCACGGCGTCGACCTGAAGGTCGAGCCCGGCGAATTCTGCGTCTTCGTCGGCCCCTCGGGCTGTGGCAAGTCCACCCTTCTGCGGATGATCGCGGGGCTGGAGGAAACCACCTCGGGCACCATCGCCATCGGCGGGCGCGACATGACGCGGACAGATCCCGCCAACCGTGGCGTGGCCATGGTGTTCCAGTCCTACGCGCTTTACCCGCATCTGACCGTGGCCGAAAACATGGGCTACGCCATGCGCATCGCCGGCCGCCCCAAGGCCGAAATCCGCGCCGCCGTGGAAGAGGTGGCCGCGACCCTTGGCCTTTCCGCGCTGTTGGACCGCAAGCCCAAGGCGCTGTCCGGCGGTCAGCGTCAGCGCGTCGCCATTGGCCGGGCCATCCTGCGCAAGCCAGAGGTCTTCCTCTTCGACGAGCCGCTCTCCAACCTCGACGCCGAGCTTCGCGTCTCGATGCGAGTCGAGATCGCCAACCTGCACCGCCGCCTTGGCGCGACGATGATCTACGTCACCCATGACCAGGTCGAGGCAATGACGCTGGCTGATCGTCTTGTCCTTCTCCGCGCAGGCCGGATCGAACAGCAGGGCCGGCCGCTTGACCTTTACCATGACCCCGACAACCGCTTCGTGGCGGGCTTTCTTGGCAATCCGCGGATGAATTTCCTGCCCGGGCGCATTATCGCAGTGAACGGGCAGGCCATAACCGTGAAGATCGAGGATCGTGCAGAGCCCTTGGTCCTCCGGTCAACCGACATGACACTGACCGAAGGTCAGCCCGTCGAAGTCGGGATCCGCCCCAGTCATGTCAGCCTGTCGCCAAACGGCCCACTTGGCCTGACTGTGGACAGTGTCGAACACCTTGGCTCGGGTAGTCTCGTCTACGGCCGAACGAACGCCGGGGTGGGGGTAACCGTCGCTCTGGATCAGCATCTGCCGGGCTCGGTCTCATCGGGCAGCACGATCCACGCGGATTTCTTAAGCAAGGATGCGATGCTCTTTGGCGCTGACGGCAAACGGGTGCGGTAGGCCATTCGATGCCTGTCCGTGTGACGCCCCATTCAGATGGTCCCTAAGGAAAGACCACTTGTCAGCCTCGAGAAAGCTGTGAAAGTCGCGTCATCTGAGCCCCTCATCTGGCACTGCGCAGCGTAACGCCGGGGTCTGCTTTCCGCCCTTCACGTCGGCCAGGGTGAGCGGAGCGCCAGTCGCCCCATGACGGGTTGAGGGTTGGGAGAGTTTCTTCCGGCGCCCGTCGCGGGAAACAACCGATGGGCTTTGTGGAGGTTCTGGATCCGGTCGCACCGGCGCGGGCGGTTGGCTGGAAAGTGAATGTGAGCCGGGGTGAGCGGAACGGTCGGTTGTCGTCCGAATGGTTCAAGTAGCCTGATGACGAGCGGTATATGTCGCTCGACGACCACTGGGCCAGCCTTAAGGGTTAGAGGATCCTCGCAGCACACCTTGGAAAATCGATGCCGTCCGGAGGCGGACACTTCATCAGGGTCCGGTAACATCATCAGGGCCCTCGGATCTGTCCGACGATCGAAAAAGGTAAGCTCGTTGTTTACTGATGGCATCCAAGGCACAATGCCGCAAAAAGGACTGGCATTTGGTGCTCCAATGAGCTCTCCGGCGCTTTCCGTCATCCCAGACGCGCTGCTTCGGCAATTGCCGTCAAGGTGCAGCGAAGCCCTCGGGCTGGCCATAGCGGACGAAGAAGACGGTGCAGTCATGGTGTTCCGCTGGTGCAACAAAGCGTTCTGCGAGACAACTGGATACTCGTTCGATGATGTCATCGGCCGGCGCGGAACAATCCTGATCGGACGGGACATGGAGCAGGGGATGCACCTGCTCATCATCGAAGCGCTGATGAATTGGGAAAGATTCTCCGTCAGAACGCTCACCAACCGAAAGAACGGGGAGCCCTTCCCTGTCCGCATGACTTGGACACCCCTCACGGATCCAGAAACTCGGCAGCGATGGTGGCTTTGCTCGCTTATCGAGCTGGAGGAGGGACCGGAAAATGCACTGAGCAAGCTTGAGCTAGGTAATGCGCAAACAGATCCTGAAACTCAGCACAAGCTCTCTGAGGAACTGGTACGGCTTGAGAAGGAAAATCGAAGGTTATTCGACCTCGCCAGGACGGTCGCACGAGAGTCGAAGGAAGATCCGCTGACCGGACTGTCCAATCGTCGCCATCTTGAGGTACAGTTGAAGGCATGGATTGCGGGGCTTAGGAAGGGTGGCCGAAGCTTCGCCGTCCTCTGCGTAGATCTCGACAGGTTCAAGTCAGTCAACGACACCTTGGGACACTGGGCAGGAGACAGACTCCTTATCCATGTCGCGGAGGTGCTGCGCAGATTGTGTGGTGAGGGAGACCTGATAGCACGAATGGGAGGGGATGAGTTCGCAATCCTCCGACCTCTTAGCGACAGCGCACTAGGCTCCAGACTCATTGATCGTCAAAGCCAGAACATGACGGTTGCGGCGAGGGCGACAGTGGAGAGGAAGGTCTTTGCGCATCTGTCGTAGCGGGTTGCGACTCTGCGCCAGTCTTTCAGTCGGCCGAACATGATCTCGATCCGGTTGCGCCGTTTGTAGCGCCGTTTGTCGTAGCGGACGGCTTTGCCACGAGACTTCCGCCCAGGGATGCAGGGGCTTATCCCCTTGTCTTTCAATGCTTCCCGGAACCAGTCAGCGTCATAGCCACGATCCGCGATCATCCATTCGGCAGCAGGCAAGCTGCCCAGCAGGGCGGCAGCTCCGGTGTAGTCGCTCACCTCGCCTGCGGTCATGAAGAACTTCAGCGGACGCCCCTTTGCATCGGTGACGGCATGCAACTTGGTGTTCAGCCCACCTTTCGTGCGCCCGATCAGGCGCCCGCGCTGGTCATCGGGCCCCCCTTTTTTGCCCGCAGGCTCGAAGCCGTGCGGTGCGCCTTCAGATAGGTCGCGTCGATCATGATGGTCTTTTGCTCGGTACCCTCGGAGGCCAAGCCCTCCATCATCCGGGCAAAGACCCCCATGTCACCCCACCGCTTCCATCGGTTGTAGAGCGTCTTCGGAGGGCCATACTCCCTCGGCGCATCGCACCACCTCAAACCATTGCGATTGATGAAGATTATCCCACTCAGCACCCGCCGATCATCTACACGCGGCTTGCCATGGCTCTTCGGAAAGAACGGCGTCAACCGCGCCATCTGTTCGCCGGTCAGCCAGAAAAGGTTGTTCATCTTCACCCCCGTCAGTTCGGGAGCTTGAATCACGCAGCCAGGGAGGCCTCAAGCCAATTAATGGGTCCTGACCCTAGGAATGAAGATCGTCGCCGAAGGCGTGGAAACAGCTGCCCACGCAGATCTGTTGCGTCGGATGGAATGCGACTTTCTCCAAGGCTATTTCTTCGGATCACCGATGAGTACGGCAGACATAGCCATCAAAATGTCGCAAGAAAGCAGTCAGTGACGCTTAGGCTCAGGACGGCTCTGGTGCATAATCGCATGATGGGATTCATTTCGTGAATCCAGCGCAGTAGCTGGTCTGCATTAGCAGACCGACACCACCGACCTTCAAGAACAGGAACTGGCCCAGCTACAACGATGCGCTCAAGCGCTGCGGCTCGCTAACGATCTGGTTCATCCCACGATGACGTGGCAGGTCACGCGCACTGCCAAGCGCGGGCGGCAGACCTCATCGACGCCGCGCAACGAGGCGGATGACTCGTTCGGCGTCGCGGCGATGAACAGGCTCTTCACGCCTCCGATGGCAATTATGAAGCTCGCGCTCATGCCGGTCAGTGTCGGCACGCCGGTGGTGTCGTTACTCGCCAACACCTGGCAGCGGCTCTTTGTTCAAGGCCATTGGCAATGGTGCGCGCAGGCCTAGCTAGCTCTGTCCAGAAGGCACATCAATGCTTGTATGGTTTAGACAACATCAGCAATCATGATGTCCACTTTAGTTTACACGCTGCGGTCAGATTGTCGCGCCCACGGAAACAGTTGCAACCCTAAAGGTATCGAAATCTATCGATGTACAGCTTCTGGCTGCAGCTTCCAGATCGCCAAATCTACAAGATATGTTGAGGCGCCCCTCGTCAATATCTATCCGCTGCATAATCCAACCCTTTGTTTGTCAGCAAACATTGCAGCCAATGATCCCGCATTTCATTGTATACTGTGCGCAGACTGCGGGGGAGCGTTAACGGTTTGTTCATCATTGGGTTGCAGTACGATCAAGCACGCAACAAACAGAGGTACCCCATGCATCCGAGTGAATTCAAGAACCAGGCTCTCGCAGCCGCCTCCTTGGCACAGCTTGAAGGTTTCACGGCAACGGCGGATGCGCTCTTTCGTCTGGCAGAGGCTTCTGCAGCAGCGGCGCAAAATCTAGGTGCATCGACGACACGCGTCATGGAGCAGACCCAGCATTCCGCATCCTCAGGTAGAGCTGACTCCGAGCTGATCGCCCATTAACTCGGTGTTTACCTTACATCGATTTCCTCAGGACTCAGATGTCCTTGGAGGAGATTTCAAATGCGGCAATGGCAAAAGGAGGCACTGAAGGTCGTTGCAGAGGCCCGGGAGCACGCAACCCGGACCTCGGATGTTCGACTTCACCTTGCCTGCGGTCGAACGATTGAAGTCATGGCAAGAGAGGGCTGCCAGATCCCTTCAGAGATCCGCAACTATGCTCGTAGAGTACGTGAGATCTTCGGCGATCAATACAACAGCAAAGGAAGCGCCGAAGCTGCCAGGGGCGCCGTTTGAATGACAAGGAACTCCTGCATGTCTACAATCTGGTTTCGCTCTGTGTGCTCGCCGGATCAGCTCTTGCGATCCTGGGCCTCAGGTTGATGACCGGCTCGCATTCCAAGCAGGTCAAGCTTATCGCTGAGGTTCGGTCGTCTCTCGAGCGCGCCTGTCGCAACTGCGTACAAGCACGATCCATCGCTTTAGCGCTTGGGTTGGGATCTTATGGCAACATTGTCGCATTCTGGAGATCGCAGCAGCCAGAACATGATTTCGTTGCGGAGGCCGAGCACATGCTCAGAGTGCTTGCGGCCGTCGCAAATGGCTGCGGAGAAATGAGTGTATCCCAGTTGCGGAAACGGAAGAATGAGCTCGTTCGGGTCGAGATGGAGAGCGAGCGGCTTTTGCGCGAGCTTCAGGCGATCCAGAGCCGAGTTCCCTTGGCAGACCAGTTGAATCGCAGAAACGGGTGGCGAAAGGCACCGGTTAGCGCATCCCGATCTGTTGGTTCGCAGTGGGAGAGGCCACTCTTTTCCACACACTTGATCGCACAAGTCCCTCTGGCTGGCACCGAGCCTTCACCAGCAAGTCTTGAGGAAGCCGGACAAGACTGATTGCTGCGCGGTTGTTGCAGTCCAGCTTGCCAACGCAGCGCGAGCTCAGGCAAGCTGACGGAAGAAGAAACGGGGCATCCTGCTGTGCCAAGCCGACTGACTTCGCCTCTGCTGCCACTGATGTTCGCACTTTGTGTAGGCTTTGCACAGGCGACAGACGTGGCAGGCCAATCCGTAATCGAGGCGAGGGTAAGCAAGGTCCTGGATGGAGACACTTTCACTCTTGGTGGCTAATCACGGCGCATTCGAGTGTGGGGTCTCGATGCACCGGAGTGGGATGATCCTGGTGGTTCAGCTGCGACGGCCACCCTGAACGGACTGATTTCGGGCAAGCGCCTACGCTGCGGAGTTCTTGACATCGATCGATTTGGACGGCTTGTCGCCCAATGCTTTCTTCCGGACGGTAGAGACCTCGCTGACGTGATGATCAGGGCCGGAGTGGCAAGGGAGTACTGCCGATACTCACGGGGCTACTACGGAACCTGCTGAGGGCCAAGATTGCCTTCGTGGTCGAAGCAATCAACCGTTACAGTGAAACTGATCGACGACTTCGAACGACGTACCGAGACGCACCGCTCTGACAAGCATTTCCCCAATGTCCGTTGCGATCCTATCTGCGGGGGCGAAGCGGAGGTCATCGTTCAACCATCCGGCCTCTGACCAAAGAAACGCCACCATTGCAAACGCGAGATCTGTCTTTGCGTAAAACGCCAAGGCCAGCCCCTCTTTGGAGTTGGAACAAGGGAAGATTGCAAGGTCAGGTCGGTGCCTCAAGTCGAAGGACCTTGATGTAGCCGGAAGCTTTCTCATCTCCGCCGTCAGGCCTGTGTAATTCGGCTTGAGTACCGTCTCGCTGAACTGGTTCTTTACTCCATTGGGGAATAGCGCCGACCAGTATACCGCCTCTCGGCTCACGTCGTGCAGGAGGTCGGCAACGGTTTCAGCTTTGAACTGCACCGTGTCGGCAACAGCCGCCGTCGCTTTGGAATGCTCAGACATCAAGGCCTCCGCGTTAGCCCACACGGCAATCCGACCTGAACACCGTCCGTCATCCATGACATGCATCAAGGTCGCTGCACGAAAATGGGAACAGCAGTAAGCATTACCCTCGCGCTGTAACGACTTCCTGACCCCCATGCCAACTCCGAGCGCGGCGAGCAAAGCCAATGCACCGCTTCCAACTGGCGCCCTACAGCGCCTCCTTCATCCGCCGGGAGATCGCCTCGCGCTCGGCCTGGGCCACGAGCGCCGTGATGCCCACGGTCAGGTCGTTCGCCTCCGGCTTGTCCACAGCCACGAAGCGCACCCCGCTGCCGCGCAGCGCTAGCAGAAACACGGCATTCCGGCTCAACCGATCTAACTTGGCGATCACCAGCGTCGCTCCCGTGACCTTCGCCAGATGCAGCGCCTTCGCCAGTTCCGGGCGGTCTGCCTTGCACCCACTCTCGACCTCAGTGAACCGCGCCAGGACCTCAGCCCCGCGCTAGACGGCGAAATTCTCCATCACCTTGCCCTGCGCTTCGAGACCAAGCCCACTCGCCCCCTGCCGGGCCGTCGAGACCCGCTCGGCCACCGCCCTGCCGTCATGTCCGCCCCTGTGCAAGACTGCCTCACGTTGGTTAGGCAGTCATGAACTCCTCAGTCATGAGAGCGGATCGTACCAGAAGCGGACTTTTTCCTAGTCTATGGCAATGTCCGCTTTTCGCCCTTTGCGAGCAGGAGGTAGGTGTCGGCCCATAGCGGACGGTTGTTCCCCTTGAGGTAAGTGGATACTCAGCCCACTATTTCACTACCGTGATCTCGCCCGGGCGCCAGCTCTTGTCGAACCAAGGCTCCAGCGGACCGTAGAGCCTCAACAACGTGAACCAGCCCTTGCCGGGGATCGTCTGGACCCAGTTGCTTTCCTTGCCCTCGGGTGCTGTGGGGCCGAAGTAGATGTCGACCGAGCCGTCGGCATTCACCTGCAGGTCCGTGTCCTGGCTCGACACGCTTGGTCGCACTTGGTCGGTCTGCAGCATCGAGCGGGTCTGCACATCATAGACGATCACGGACCAGAAGTCCTTGACCGGCACATCCTTGGGTAGGGTCAGCCGATAGGTCTTGCCTCCGTCAAACGGATTGCCGTCCGCATCAAGCGCAGTCCAAGGATACTGCGATCCTTGGCCGACCATCTTCGCTTCCATCGCGGGTGTGACGCCAGTGGCGAACATGTAGTAGAAGACCGCGCCGTCGAGGTTGGCCACGCCGGGCTGCGACTGGAAGCTGTAGCCGCCGAAGAACGGCAGTCTCCAGTTGCTCTTGCTGTCCGGGTAGAAGAACGGGTCCCGCCCCCGGATGTCCAGTGCCAGAGCGCGTGCGGTCACCGCGCCGATGTTCGCCGCATCGGTCAGGATCGCCTTCATGCGCTCATCCGGTGCGAAGGGCTTGCCCTTCTCGATCCCGATCGAGGCAAAGAGGCCGAGCGTGGTCGGGTCCGCCCCTTCGGGCGGCTCTTCCTGGATCACCGTGTTCAGGAGTTCCCAGAACGAATAATCCGTCGGCATCACGAAGTTCGACGGGATGCCCGAGGCGTTGACCAGCGTGACGGGCGTCGGGTTGGCCTTTTCGGCCAGAGGATAGATCTTGAGATGGTCGCGGACCCCCTGCACGCCCGGTTCGGTCTTGCCGTCCACAAGGAAGGCCCGGAAGAAGGTCCAGAGCCCGTAGGTGGTCGGTCGCACGACGGTGTAGCCGTCAGGCACATCGCCAGAATAGCCCGGAGGCAGGATCAGATACTTGCCACCTGCGCCCTTGTCGGCCCCGGTGATGCCCACGTCGGCCACCCACCTGTACCAGAAATCGTTGAACGACCCCAGAACCTTGGGCGGAATCTCGATGACCATCGGACCGTTCTTGGTATCCAGCCAGATGAAGTTGTAGATCGTGTTGTCGTTGGCGGTCAGCTCGACCGTGCGCGCATCGACAAGGTTTTCCCAGATCACGTTGGTCTTGTTGACCGGGCCGAACTTCAGAAGGCTGTCGCGCATTCCGGCCTGATTCACGATCGGGATCGCTAGAAGAAAGGCCTGCAGGGCGCGCGAGCGGTCAAGGTTGTCCCATACCGTCGCCTGGGTTTCTTCGGTTGGGAAGCCGTCCGTCAGCTTCAGAGTCCCGATCGATGTCTCGAGCGTGTCGGGCGTGGAAACGCCAGGCGCGACCTCGGTCGTCATCTTGTAGGTGTCGGCCAGCGCGGGCATCGCGGCAGTGGTCATTGCCGCTCCCAAAAGCAACCGGGCGGCAACGGCAAGTGTCGAAATGCGCATTCTGCGATCCTCCTCGCTAGACTCATGGTCGAGGGAACGATAGTCGGTCTGGTTGAAGAGCCGTTGTGATTTGGGGACACCAATGACCGATGCGAACCTGCCGGGGGCCCGGCAACGCCCGGCTTCGCTCTTGCTTTTGCCGGACCTGCTGCACGACTTCGGCACCAACCTCGCAGCGGTGCTGGACGGGACCGGGATAACGCAAGGCGACATCAGGCCGGATGCCTTTGTCCCCTATGCTGCCTTTCTATCGGTTCTCGACAATGCCAGTCGCCTGACCGGGCGGGAGGATCTTGGCATCCTTCTGGGAAAGCGCCAGACACTCGCCGCGCTCGGCCCCCTTGGAGCCGTCCTGCGCCACGCGTCTACCTTGGGTGAGGCGATCGGCGATTTTGTCGCCTTTCAGAGACGCAACTCCACCGGGGGCGCCGTCTACCTGATGCGGTCGGATCGCGACGTCATTCTTGGTTATGGCGTCTATGACCACTCGGCCCGGGTTTCGCCTCTGATCTACGATCTTGTCCTTGCCGTCGGATGCAACCTTGTTGCGGAACTGACCGGCGGGGCGGTAGCGCCCGAGGAAATTCTCGTGACCCGGTCCGCCCCGATGGACCCGACGCCCTACCACCGGCTTGGACGCTGTCCGATCCGCTTCGGCCAGGTTCAGACAGGGCTCGTCCTGCGCGCGGCGTCGCTTGAGATTCCCTTGCCCGAGGCCGACCCGGCCCTGCATGACGTTGCCCTGACACGGCTGCTGGAAGCGGTTGAGGGACATTCGCTGTCGCTTGCCGAGCACGTCCGGCATCTGCTGCGCCCCTCGATGCTGATGGGTCACGCGGGAATGAACACGCTGGCGGACCGGCTGGGGTTGCACCCCCGCACCCTGCGCCGCCGGTTGCGGGACGAGGGAACCACGTTCGAAGCGGTCAAGGACGACGTCCGCAAGGCGGCCGCAAAGGACCTTCTGAGGTTGGGCGACCTGAGCATTGCCGATATCGCTGCAACCCTTGACTACGCGACCGCCAGCGCTTTTGTGAACGCTTTCAGAAGGTGGCTGGGAACAACACCAGGGCTTTGGCGAGCGGCAGTTCGACTGTACGACGCCTGACTTAGCGGCTGTCTAGCACGGGAACAAGTCTTGCACGAAGGGGCTGCTTTCCACCCTTTGCAACGGTGGGGTTGATGATGCACCGGGCCCTTCTCTATCTCTCCATCGTATGGCCACTCCCCCCTCGTCCCGCGCAGGCGCCCTATTCAGAACTCCGCGCCCAGCGCCCGCGCTGCAGCGATGACGGCCTCGCACTCCGCCGTCCCCTCAAGTGTTCCGTAGAGCATGATGAGGCGCGGCTCCTCGACCCCGCAATAGCGCAGTACGCCGGTCTCGATCTGCGTTACCATCGCGGTGTCATAGCCGCGTTTTGAAAACTGCGCGCCCGTGTTGCCTGCGACAGCCAGCATCCAGACCTTGCGATGCGGATAGCGCGCACCGTCGCCATAGGACCAACCATGGTTCCAGACCCGATCGATCCAGCCCTTCAGCATCGCCGGCATTGACCACCACCAGACTGGAAAGACGATAACCGTCGCCTCCGCCGCCTCGATCCTCGCCATCTCGGCCTGAACCTCGGGCGAATAGGTCTTTGTCAGGTCGTCCCAGTCCGGCTCGTCCGCCGCCCGCAGGACTGGATCGAACCCTTCCGCATGCAAGTCAGCCCAAACCACTCGATGCCCCGACGTCTCGGCCGCCTAGGCAAAGGCCTGCGCCACGGCATGGGTTAGCGAGTGCGAGCGCGGATGTGTCACCACAAGCAGGATATCCAATCACTCTTCCTTCTCCAGACCTGCTTGACACGATGCCACGAAAGTCCTTCCCGACCAACCGGCTTGCCTAGGCTCCCGTCCCACGCGGTAAGGATTGTAACCTGGTGCTATGACGGGCCAGCCACTTCCCAATCCACAGAGTGGAACGTGTGACCGGTTTTGTTTCGTGGTCAGTTGCTGCAAACTCAAGGGAATGATAGTTTTCACGGAGATCCGGGGGGGCGGGATGGAAAGCAACGAACCTGCAGTTGCCGTCGAGATCCTGGCTGTTCTGGAAGCCGAAACCCGCGCGTTCTGGGAAAAGGATTTCGAGGCGTTTGCCCAATGCTGGGCACCGGAAGCATACGTTCGGCGCGGGGGCTGGTGGCAGCGCGGCGGGGTCATGTGGCAGCGTGGCTGGGACGGTATCGCTGACACTACGCGGCAGCAATTTGCCGACAATCCCGACCTCAATGCTTCGGCAAGTGCGGTCCAGCGCCAGAATCTCGTTGTTCGGGTCGGCACCGACATGGCCTGGGTGACGTTCGACCAGTACGCACCGGACGCTGGCGAGGCTGAAATGGACATGCCCGGGCTCAGCCACGAGACACGTATCCTGGAGAGGCGGAACGGAAGATGGGTCATCGTATACGTCAGTTATCTTCTTGTAGGCTAAACCGACAATTCCAATTTGAGAGGCCAAATGGTCGCCACTTGAATGGTCCGACCAAGGGCATCGAGCTGGTGGCGATCTTTCGCAAGTAGCAGGTCCACATGATACGGTTGCCAAAGCTGCACACCCGAAGTCTCAACTCAACCACGTGACTGGCCGATCTTCGCACCAAGCCGCCGAAAGGTGGCCGCTATAGCAAAGGGCTGCAATCCGCCTTTGATCTCGGTGACGCTGCAACGCCTGAGGGTCATCTGGCCATCCGAGGGGAGCGCGGTCTAGGAAATTTCTTTGGCCCAAGCAAGTTCGACCCGAATTCTCAGGGGCCAGGGTTCCGACTACTGTGTTTTCTCTTTGTACCGAACCAATGAGATAGAGCCCTTAGATTCAGTCTTTATGAATGCGAAGTCATCCCCATCGTAGGTACACTCGACGATTGTATCGACCTCGTCTTTTCGCGGCGTCCAAGCGACCAGTCTGATGCTCTGCGTCGGTGCATATTGATGCCGATAGAATTCTGAATTGTAACGACCCATTATCTGGAAGAAAGCACTAGCTCAGGAACAGCTGGGAAATTGCTCCTTTGTGTATTGCACCGTTCCGCGTGCAATTGAGACCGAAATTTTTCGCGCGGTAGCTATACGGCCCCGGTGGGGCGAGCCCCGTTATACACCTCATTTTTGGATGGTCAATGCAAATTTTCTGGGCCGAGCCAATTCAACTGATCGAATACGAAAGGTTACTGGCGCCGATCAGAGCTGAACAAAGTGAACTCTTGAGTCTACTATTTCTTGACGGCATCATCTCCTTTTCTTGCATTTTCTCTTGCACAGAAAATGGTGTTTGATGTTGAGGGGTTCTTTAGGTCTTGAGCGGAACCTTCCGGGCAGTTTATCCTTTAGGAGTAGAAAGTAGCGGCAGGGCAGATTTTATGCTCCCGGATGTTCTTTTCTCCAAGGTCGGCGAACAACTTACCCAACATTCTACAATGTCGGGATACCCCTACTTTCTCGCCTCCGGTCTTTAGGGGTTCTTTAGGTTGGCCGGTAACGGGACCTACACGCAGGGTGCCATGCAGACGGTTCAGCAGTCGGCTTCGGGTGTGGATCCTCGCACTGGTCGCACGATCTCTGGGACGACGGCAGGGGTGATCTCAGGGCGTTACCTGGGTATCATTCAGCAACGCCTGCGGAACGCCACCAGAGGGCCTGTGGAGGCTCTCCTGCCGGTCTATGATGCCAAGGGCAATGTGGTGGCCTACGAGCGTCACATGGCTCCTCACGCGCTGGCTGCGCTTGAGCGGAACACCCACATGGGCGAGATGCTTGGAGCCTGGGCCGGTCGCCAGGCGGAAGAGGAGCTGGGCCAGGAGTTCAACCGCAAGCTCGTCGACAACCTGAAGACCATCTGGGACCGGGACAAGGGCAAGCGGGCAGACGAGTTCGTTGATCTGTCGCAGAGCCAGGACAAGGTCCACATGGACAGCTGGGAAATGGTGCCGAACGATCTCAGGGCCTACATCCAGTCTGTGTTCGGGGCTGATGGCTTCCCGATCCGGAAGGACATGATCAACAACGCGGTGGGCTACCGGGCTGCCTCGATCACTGATCCCTGGACCGGGATCTCGCGGCTGGATGACAAGCACCAGGAAGCATTCGTGAAGGTAGCGACTGCGGTGATGGGCAAGGATGCTTTCACCTATCTAGCCACGGCCGAGAAGGCGATCCAGGCTGGTGTGTCGGTGGTGAAATCGACCATCGTTGTGCGGTCGATCATCATCCCGATGGCTAACCTTGCTTCGAACGTGATGCAGCTGGCCATGTACGGAGTGAGCTTCCGGGACATGTATCAGGGCTACCAGACGAAGCTTCTGGAAATCACGAAGTATCAGAAGAACCTGAAGAGGGCGATCGACATCAAGGCGGAGATCACCGCCCAAAGAACCAACCCGGACGCAGTGCGTCGGTTGGAGACCGAGCTGAAATCGCTCGAGGATGCCAATCGCCGGATGTCGATCTGGCCACTTGTCGAAGCCGGGGAGTTCGCAACGATCTCCGAGGGGCTGACAGAAGTGGACGCAGCGTTGGCAGAGGGTAAATGGGCGGAATATATCCAGGGGCTGATGGATAGGGTGCCGACCAAGCTGGGGACGTTCGGCCGCTATGCTTTCATCACCAGGGACACGGCTCCGAGAGCGCCGCGCCTTGCCTGAACGCGTGATCCCTGGATGGGGTTCTGGCTGGGTCTGTCGGTTTTCTGCGCCAGACTTGTTCTGTTGCGGTAGCCTCACCGCGCGGTCGCGGCTCGAACGCCACGAGATCGGTGCCATCCTGAAGGCGCTTCGCCGCATGGACGAGCATACCCGCAACAGCGGCAATCTATCGAATCCGTCGGGGTTTCCTTCGTAGAAGGTGAACAGGCCGGGAACAAAACTTGCCAAAAACTTGCCACATACCCATGCATTTGTGTGCTGTTCTGTGCCAAACAGTGGGGGTGTCCCCCTTCCCGTAAAGCGGCAAAAGAATAATCTTTTCAAGGAGATTATATGGTGCTGCAAGAGAGGATTGAACTCTCGACCTCTCCCTTACCAAGGGAGTGCTCTACCACTGAGCTACTGCAGCGCCGTTGGTGGCGGCGGAGATAGACGCAAAGCACGCAGGGTGCAAGGGGGATTTCTCGGCCCTTTCCTCCATCTCTGGACCCGGTCCCGGGCTTGCGCTAGAAGTCTCGCCATGCGCAAACCCTCGGACACGCCAGGCAGTGATGACCGGCCGGACCGGGGCCAGAGACCCGCCTCCCGCGATGAGCGGCTGAAGGCGGCCCTCAAGGCAAACATGGCGCGGCGGAAGGCACAGGCAAAGGCCCGCGACGCCGGAATGGCGCCGGGCGACACCAAGGGCAAGGATTAGGGCGGATGGATTCGATACTGGTGCGCGGCAACGGGGCATTGTCCGGGTCGATCCCGATCGCAGGGGCGAAGAACGCCTGCCTCACCCTGATGCCGGCAACGCTCCTCAGTGACGAGCCGCTCACGCTGACCAACGCGCCGCGCCTCAGCGACATCCGCACGATGACGCAGCTGCTGCAGTCGCTCGGGGCCGAAGTGGCCAGCCTGCAGGACGGCCTCGTCCTTGCGCTTTCCAGCCATTCGATCACCAACTTCAAGGCCGATTACGACATCGTCCGCAAGATGCGCGCCTCGATCCTTGTCCTTGGTCCGATGCTCGCGCGCTACGGCCATGCGGTCGTCTCGCTGCCCGGCGGCTGCGCCATCGGTGCGCGGCCCGTGGACCTGCACCTGCGCGCGCTCGAAGCGATGGGGGCCGATCTTGACCTGCGCGACGGCTATGTCCACGCCAAGGCCCCCGGCGGCCGGCTGAAGGGCGCGGTCGTCGACTTCCCCTTCGTCTCGGTCGGGGCCACGGAGAACGCACTCATGGCGGCCACGCTTGCCAAGGGCACCACCGAAATCAGGAACGCCGCGCGCGAACCCGAGATTGTCGATCTTGCCCGCTGCCTGAAGAAGATGGGCGCGAAGATCGAGGGCGAGGGGACGTCGACCATCACCATCGAAGGCACCGACCGGCTGGGGGGGGCCACCCACCAGGTGGTGACCGACCGGATCGAACTTGGCACCTACATGCTTGTCCCCGCGATCTGCGGCGGCGAGGTGGAATGCATCGGCGGCACGCTCGACCTCGTCGGGGCCTTCGCCGAAAAGCTGGACGCGGCCGGCGTCTCCGTCACCCAGACCAACTGGGGCCTCAAGGTCGCCCGCAAGAACGGGCGTGTCCGCGCGGTGGACGTGACGACCGAACCCTTCCCCGGTTTCCCGACCGACCTTCAGGCCCAGATGATGGCGCTTCTCTGCACCGCCGAGGGGACCTCGGTGCTGGAAGAAAAGATCTTCGAGAACCGCTTCATGCACGCGCCCGAACTGACGCGGATGGGTGCCCGGATCGAGGTTCATGGCGGCACTGCCACCGTCACCGGGGTCGAAAAGCTGAAAGGTGCGCCGGTGATGGCCACCGACCTGCGCGCCAGCGTGTCGCTGATCCTTGCCGGCCTTGCGGCGGAAGGCGAGACCGTCGTCTCCCGCGTCTACCATCTCGACCGTGGGTATGAGCGGGTGGAAGAAAAGCTCCGCGCCTGCGGGGCGCATATCGAGCGCATCTCGGCATGACCGACGCCCGTTTCGAGGATGGCGGCGAAGGCCCGCTGCGGCTGATCGCCCAGGATGCCGAGGACCTGAAGGTCATCTCGACCCTGGTGCAGGATGCCGTCCTGCCGGTGACCGAGATGACCTTCGACGCCCGCCGCCGGCGGTTTGCCCTCTTTCTCAACCGCTTCCGCTGGGAAGACCGCGCCGAGGCCGAGGCCGTCGGTCGCGCCTATGAACGTGTCCGGTCCCTTCTGGTGGTCGAGGACGTCCGCCGCGTGCAAAGCTTCGGCTTCGACCGCGCCGACAAGGACCTCGTGCTGTCGCTCCTCTCGCTCGACTTCGCACCCGGCGACGACGGCACCGGCCGCCTCACCCTGACGCTCGCCGGCGACGGCGCCATCGCGCTTGACGTCGAGGCGCTGGAGGTGCGGCTGGATGACGTGACGCGCCCCTACCGCGCGCCCTCAGGCAAGGTTCCACACCACGACTGATGGCGCGGGCGGAGTTTTCGAAAACTCCGCACCGGAGCATTCAAAGGCTCCGGCACGATTTCTTCGAAGAAATCGCCGCCCCCTGCCCGACCATCGTGCCTTGAGGCCGGGCCTTCCCCGCGCTATCTGACCCCGACCAGCCGGAGGCCCCGATGCCCGTTTTCCTGAACACCGCCGATCCCGGCTTCGAGGCCGCCTTCTCCGCCCTCCTCGGCCAGAAGCGGGAAGAGGCCGAGGATGTGGATCAGGCCGTCGCCACCATCATCGCCGATGTCCGCGCCCGGGGCGACCGGGCCCTGATCGACCTGACCGCCCGCTTCGACCGGCTTCCCCTCACGCCCGAAACGCTCGCCTTCTCGCCGGCCGAGATCGACGCCGAGATCGCCCGCGTCGCGCCCGAAGATCGCGCCGCCCTCGAACTCGCCGCAACCCGCATCCGCGCCTATCACGACCGCCAGCGACCCCAGGATGAAAGCTGGACCGACAGCAGCGGCGCCACCCTCGGCTGGCGCTGGACTCCCGTCACCGCCGCCGGGCTTTACGTGCCGGGCGGCCTCGCCTCCTACCCCTCCTCAGTCCTGATGAACGCGATCCCCGCCCGCGTCGCGGGGGTGGAGCGGCTGGTCATCACCTGCCCCACGCCGGACGGCAAGGTGAACCCCCTCGTCCTCCTTGCCGCCCGGATCGCAGGAGTAGACCAAGTCTATCGGATTGGCGGCGCCCAGGCGATCGCGGCCCTCGCCTACGGCACCGAAACCATCGCCCCGGTCGACAAGATCACCGGCCCCGGCAACGCCTTCGTCGCCGCCGCCAAGCGCCGGGTCTTCGGCCGCGTCGGCATCGACATGATCGCCGGCCCCTCCGAGATCCTCGTCATCGCCGACGACGCTAACGACCCCGACTGGATAGCGCTCGACCTCCTCTCCCAGGCCGAGCACGACGAAAGCGCGCAGTCGATCCTGATCACCCCCTCCGCCGCCTTCGGCCAGGCCGTCGCCGCCGCCGTCGCAAAGCGCCTCGAAACCCTCGACCGCCGCGCCATCGCCGGGGCCTCCTGGGCGCAGCACGGCGCCGTCATCGTCACCCGCGACCTGGCCGAGGCCGCCGCCCTTTCGAACCGCGTCGCCCCCGAACACCTTGAACTCTGCGTCGCCGACCCTGACAGCCTAAGCCAAAAGATCACCCACGCCGGCGCGATCTTCCTCGGCCAATGGACCCCCGAGGCGATCGGCGACTACATCGGCGGCCCGAACCACGTCCTGCCCACCGCCCGCTCGGCCCGCTTCTCGTCCGGCCTCTCGGTCCTCGACTTCATGAAGCGCACCACGCTGGCGAAGATGACCCCCGAGGCGCTCAAGGCCATCGGCCCCGCCGCCGAACGCCTCGCGCAGTCGGAAAGCCTGCAGGCCCACGGCCTCTCCGTCCGCGCCCGGCTTGACCGGCTGAACGGCTGAAGGCTTGCACGCAGCCCGCCGGTCGGGCATCACCTGACGGTTGCCGCCGGAAAGCTTACGATGACCAACCGCATCTGCCATATCGAGATCGACGAGCGTGGCCTTGTCCGCCCCACGCCCGAGATCGAACAGGAACGCCGGGTCGCGATCTACGACCTCCTGGAAGAGAACTCCTTCACTCCCGCACGCCGCCCCGACCGCGAGATGCCGGAGGGCCCCTACCGGGTGAAGCTTGCCATCCGCGAGGGCCGGCTCGTCTTCGACATCTCGACCGAAGAGGGTGAGAAGGCGGCCGAGTTCCACCTCTCCCTCGGTCCCTTCCGCCAGGTGGTGAAGGACTACTTCCAGATCTGCGAAAGCTACTTCGACGCCGTGAAGCGCCTGCCGCCCAGCCAGATCGAGGCCATCGACATGGCCCGCCGCGGCATCCACAACGAAGGTGCATCCATCCTGCGCGAACGGCTTGACGGCAAGGCCGAGGTCGACGGCGACACCGCCCGCCGCCTCTTCACCCTGATCTGCGTCCTGCACTGGGGCTGACCTTGGGCGATTTCCCCCAGTCGGTGCTCTTCTGCTGCGACCACAACGCTGTCCGCTCGCCGATGGCCGAAGGGCTGATGAAGCAGATGTACGGCCAGCGCGCCTATGTGCAATCGGCAGGCGTCAAGAACGACATGGAGATCGACGGCTTCTCCGTCGCCGTCTGCAAGGAGTTGGGGATCGAACTGTCCCGCCACCGGTCGCGCTCTTTCGACGAGATGCAGGACTGGGGCGATGACCTGTCCCAGTTCGACCTGATCATCGCCCTCTCCCCCGCCTCGCAACGCATGGCGCTGGAACTGACGCGCTATCACCACCTCGAGGTCGAATACTGGCCGATCCTCGACCCCACGGGATTGGGCGAGACGCGCGAGGCGAAGCTCGCCGCCTACCGGCAGGCGCGCGACCAGATCAGGACGCGGATGCTGGAGCGGTTCGGGCCGCCGACAGAATAGGGTGTACTACAGCGCACCATTGCCGCGGGTCTCAATATGACCTATATTCTGGTCAGAGGTGCCAGATGCAGATTGCGATCGCCGACGCCAAAGCCCGCTTTGCCGACCTGATCCGTCGCGCTGAACGGGGTGAGCAGATCATCCTTACCCGGCACGGAAAGCCGGTGGCCCGCCTGACCGCCCCGGCCAGGACTGCCGATTTGCCACTCTTCGGGGCGCTCAGGGGCAGGATTCGCATTACCGAAGATTTCGATGACCTGCCGCCGGGCTTTCAGGACAGCATGGCCTCGACTGTCGATCCTGCATGATCCTTGTCGATACGCATGTCCTGCTCTGGGCGCTCGCCGATGATCCGCGCCTGACGCCGCCCATGCGCGAGACCCTGCGGGGGGCAGAACAACGCTTTCTCAGCGCCGTCAGCATCTGGGAGATCGAGATCAAGTGTGCTCTCGGCAAGCTTTGGCTTGAAGACGATATCGTCGACATCGCCGGGCGCACGGGGTTCTCGCCCTTGGCCATCACCTGGGACCATGCCGCCGAGGCGGGACGCCTTCCGGCACATCATGCCGATCCCTTCGACCGGCTGCTGATCGCTCAAGCACGGACCGAGGCTCTTCCCATCCTTACAGCCGACCGTCAGTTTGCCGCCTACGATGTCACGCTGGCGTAGGGTGGGTGCCAACCCACCACCCCACCTTTCACTCCGCCGCCACCGCCATCTTCCCCGCCATAATCTCCGGCAGCGCCTCTTCGATCCAGCCGACCAGCGCCACCACATGCGCCGCGGCCTCCCGCCCCAACTCCGTCAGCTCATAATCCACATGCGGCGGCACCACGGGATGCGCGGTGCGCAGGACGAACCCGTCCGCCTCCAGGTCCTTCAGCGTCTGGCTCAACATCCGCTCGCTGACCCCGCCAACCTTCCGCCGCAACTCGGCGAAACGGTGCGGGCCCGTGGCCAGCGCCACCATCACCAGCGCGCCCCAACGGTTCGTCAGGTGGCTCAGGATCACCCGCGACGGGCAGTCCGCCGCCAGCACGTTCCCCAGCTGCCAGCCGTCCAACAGGTCCTGTGCGGTACGGTCGATCATGCTGTGCGCCCCTTCGATACACTAACAAATTTGTGCGTACTTCCTTTTCATAAGTATCATGGCTAGCTGTCTTCCGTCAACAACGGGAGTAACCCATGACCATCGCCATCACCGCCGCCACTGGCCATCTCGGCCGTCTCGCCATCGCCGCCCTTCAGGCGCGCGGGACCACGCTCGTCGCCCTAGCCCGCAACCCGACCAAGGCCGCCGACCTCGGGGTCGAGGTGCGCGCCTTCGACTACACCGCCCCCGATCCGGCCGCGCTCAAGGGGGTCGACACCCTCGTCCTCATCTCCTCGAACGACTTCAACGACCGCGCCGGCCAGCACAAGAAGGCTATCTCAGCCGCCAAAGCGGCCGGGGTGAAGCGCATCCTCTACACCTCGATCCTCAAGGGCGACTCCAACCCGATGCTCCTCGCGCAGGACCACATCGCGACCGAGGCCGCGATCCGGGACAGCGGCATCCCCGCCACGATCCTCAGGAACGGCTGGTACACCGAGAACTACACCGGCGCACTCGGCGCCGCCATCGCCCACGGCGCGATCATTGGTGCCGCAGGAGAGGGGCGCGTCAACTCCGCCGCCCGCAAGGACTATGCCGAAGCGGTTGCCGTCACTGCACTCGACCCGGTCCATGCAGGCAAGACCTACGAGCTTGCTGGCGATACCGCCCATACCGGGGCTGACCTAGCCGCCGAAGTGGCCAAGGCCTCTGGCAAACCCGTCGCCTATGCTTCGATGCCGGAAGCCGACTATGCCGCCGCGCTGACCGGCTTCGGCCTGCCCGAAGGCTTCGCGCAGGTCCTCGCCGACAGCGACGCCCGCGCCGCGGAAGGTGCGCTGCACGATGACAGCCGCACCCTCAGCCGCCTGATCGGCCGACCGACGACGCCCATCGCCGAGACGATCCGCGCCGCCCTCTGACGCTTCGCACCTCCCCTCCCCCTTCGTGGGGAGGGGATGGGGGTGGGCTCAGCAAATAAAGGAATCCCTAACGCCCACGCTCAAACTATTGTTTTTCAACAGTTACCCTGATTTGACCACTGTGGTCACCTTGCCCCTCCCGCCCGCCGCCCCTTTCACGCGCATGACGACCGCATCGATCCCGACCGCCAGCAGCAGCGACCCGACCGCCGTGGCAAGGACAAGGCCCAGTCCCTCGAACCCCATCGTGACCGCCCGCTGGATCACCAGGACATGGGCCAGGTAGACCCAGACCGAGACCCGCGCGCACCAATCGGAAAACCGGGTCGGCGCGGTCCGGATCGACAGGACCAGGATCGCCAGCCCCGATCCGGCCAGGATCACGAGGTTGTCCGGCGAGGGGCGGAAGAGTTCGAGCACCCCAAAGCTCGCCACCAGAGGCACCAGCGCCCAGACCCCCGCGCGGTACCAGGCGAACCCGACCAGCGCCGGGATCAGGCCGAAGGACCACTGGTAAAGGGGAGGCATCTCCGGCTCTCCCACCAGCACCAGGGTCCCGGCCGCAAGGACCGGCGCGACCAGAGCCAGCCCCGACCCCCGAAAAACCGGGGCCGTCAGGGCGACGAGAAAGGCGAAGGGCAGGAACCAGAGATGCGTCGAGGTCCCGGTGAAGATCATCGACGGCCTCCACCACCCGAAAAGCGGGTCTCCAGCGTGCAGCGCCGGGGCGATCCGGGCGAGGGCATAGATGACCGACCAGATCAGGAAGGGCCACAAGAGCCGCCGCGCCCGGTCGGCCAGGCCCGACCGCGACGGCAGGGAAAGCAGGACCAGAAAGAAAGGCACCGCAATGTAGCCGATCCGATAGCCGGTCGTCTCGGTGTGGAACCAAAGGATCCCGAAGGCGGCGATCAGTCGACAGTAGTCGACCAACCCGTTTCGCGTGCCCACGGCGGGCGGATCGGACTTCGGCTCCATCCCGAAAGCCTACAGGGTCTTGCCCGGAAAAGAAGCCGAATCTGGCGCCACCGGCCGTCGGCCTCCCCTGCCCCGCCGGGACCATCTTGGCGGCGCTCCCCAGGCTCGCTAGGGTGCCCTCCGATCCTCAGGAGCCTCGCCATGCCGCATCCCGACACCCTCGCCCTCATCACCCGCTACTACGCCGCCTTCAACGCCGGCGACCCGGAGGGCATGCTCGCCTGCCTTGATGACGACGTGGAGCACCGAGTGAACGAAGGCGGCCACCGGATCGGGAAGGCGAAGTTCCGCGAATTCTGCAGCCACATGGGGGTCAGCTACCGCGAGACCCTGAAGGACATGGTGATCTTCGTAAACGAGGACGGCACCCGAGGGGCGGCGGAGTTCGTGGTCCACGGCACCTACCTGAAAACCGACCCGGGCCTGCCCGAGGCGAAGGGCCAGACCTACGTCCTGCCCGCCGGCGGGTTCTTCGAGGTGCGGGGCGGCAGGATCACCCGCATCACCACCTTCTACAATCTGAACGACTGGATCCGGCAGGTGAGCGCGTGAACGCGGACGAGATCGATGTCCGGCCCATGCGTGGCGCCGACCTTGAGGCGGCTCTGGATGCCGTGGCCGGGCTTCGGATTACGGTGTTCCGGGACTGGCCCTACCTTTACGACGGCTCACCCGAATACGAGCGGGAGTATCTGCGGACCTACCGGGATACCCCGGGAGCGCTTTTGGTAGCGGCCTTTCACGAGGGGAAGCTTGTCGGGGCATCGACCTCGACCCCGATGGAGGACCACGCCCCTGAGTTCTCGGCCCCCTTCCGGGAACAGGGGATCCCGCCGGAGAAAATCCTCTACGGTGCGGAGTCCGTTCTGCTGCGGCCCTACCGGGGCATCGGGCTTGGGCACCGCTTCATCGACCTTCGCGAGGACCATGCCCGCGCCCTGGGGCGGACCCACGTCGCCTTCTGTTCGGTGATCCGGCCCGACGATCACCCTGCCCGGCCCGCCGTCTACCGGTCGAACGACGCCTTCTGGCGGGGCCGGGGGTATGAGACCGTTCCGGGGGCCATCGCCCGGTTCAGCTGGAAGGACCTCGGCGAGGCGGAGGAGACGGAAAAATCCCTCCAGTTCTGGATGCGGGCCCTTTAGGATCTAGGCTGACCACAGTGGTCAATTTCGCAAACTTGCGCTGAATCAAAGCGTTAGTCTTTTCTGTTAGGTATTCCTTAACTTCTTCGCCACGGCTGGCTTCAGCCGGGGCCGCCGTGCATCCTTATGGGAACATGACCGAACCGCCGCCCTTTCACGCACTGTCCGTCGCCGCGGCCCTGGCCCGGCTGAACGCGACGAACTCGGGCCTGACCGCAGCCGAAGCAGCGGCACGGCTGGAGCGACACGGGCCGAACCGTCTGCCGGAAACGCGGCGCAGGGGGCCCGTCACGCGCTTCCTTTCGCAGTTCTGGAACGTGCTGGTGCTGGTCCTTCTGGGCGCGGCGGGGGTGACGGCGGGGCTGGGGCATTGGGTCGATACCGGGGTGATCCTTGCGGTAGTTCTGGCCAATGCGGTCATCGGCTTTCTGCAGGAGGGCAAGGCCGAGACGGCCATGGCCGCGATCCGCGACATGCTGGCGCCGCAGGCGGCCGTCCTGCGCGACGAACGGCGCATCAGCCTGCCGGGCGAGGCTTTGGTGCCCGGAGACATCGTCCTTCTGGAAGCCGGGGACCGGGTGCCGGCCGACCTGCGACTGGTCGAGGCGCATGGGCTCGCCGCGCAGGAATCCGCGCTGACCGGGGAATCCGTGCCGGTCGAGAAGGACACGCGCCCGGCGGCGCACGAGGCGCTGCTGGGCGACCGTCATTCGATGCTGTGGTCGGGGACGCTGGTCACGCAAGGCACGGGCCGCGGGCTGGTGGTGGCGACCGGCGCTGAAACCGAGATCGGCCGGATCGGCGGCCTTCTGGCCGGGGTCACTGACCTGAAGACGCCGCTTGTCGACCAGATGGACCGTTTCGCACGCTGGCTTTCAGGGATCATCCTTCTGGTCGCGGGGCTTGCTCTGGCCTGGGGTTACGTCGCCGAACACCTCCCCTTCCGCGAGCTTTTCATGGCGGTTGTCGGTATGGCGGTGGCGGCGATCCCCGAAGGCTTGCCGGCGGTAATGACGATCACGCTTGCCATCGGGGCGCAGGCGATGGCGCGGCGGCAAGCCATCGTGCGACGCCTGCCCGCGATCGAGGCCATCGGCGCGGTCTCGGTCATCTGCACCGACAAGACCGGCACGCTGACCCGGAACGAGATGATGGTCGTGGTGGCGGAAACGCCCGAGGGAAGCTTTGCGGTCGGCGGCAATGGCTATGCGCCGGACGGAACGGTTGATCCCGGCGGGGACCTGACGCGGCTTGCGGAAGCGGCCGCCCATTGCAACGACGCCCGGCTGCACCGGAAGGCGGCGGACTGGCAGGTCGAGGGCGACCCGATGGAAGGTGCGCTTCTGGCCTTTGCGCGCAA
Source organism: Tabrizicola sp. T46 (assembly GCF_057219895.1). Taxonomy (NCBI): domain Bacteria; kingdom Pseudomonadati; phylum Pseudomonadota; class Alphaproteobacteria; order Rhodobacterales; family Paracoccaceae; genus Tabrizicola; species Tabrizicola sp. T46. Next base: position 565,107 of record NZ_JBXVVV010000002.1, on the reverse strand, counting down.
GGTTGGGGTCCGCGTGACGGCGAAGCGGCTTGACGCCATTCCCTTCGACAGCCGCCACCGCTTCATGGCCGTGTTGAGCGATGGGCCGGATGGTCCGAAGGTGCTGGTCAAGGGCGCGCCCGAACGGGTGCTGCAGATGTGCCAGGGCGTGGACCTGCAGGACTGGCACCGCCGGGCCGAAGCTCTGGCACACCGGGGTCTGCGCGTCCTAGCGCTGGCCGAGGGGGCGGCTCCGCATCTGGACCGGAGCGCGCCGCCGGATGGTCTGACCTTTCTGGGGCTTCTTGGCCTGATCGACCCGCCCCGACCCGAGGCCGTGGCCGCCGTTGCGGAATGCCGCGCGGCGGGCATCGCGGTCAAGATGATCACAGGCGACCATGCCGGCACGGCCACCGCCATTGCCCGCGAGATCGGCCTTGCCCATCACGACCGGGTGCTGACGGGGGCCGATCTGGACCGGCTGGACGATGCAGCCCTGGCGCGCGAGGTTATGGCGACCGACATCTTCGCCCGCACCAGCCCCGAGGACAAGCTGCGCCTCGTGGCAGCTTTGCAGTCGCACGGGCTGTCGGTCGCGATGACGGGCGACGGGGTCAATGACGCCCCGGCGCTGAAGCAGGCGGACGTCGGAATCGCGATGGGCCGCAAGGGATCCGAAGCCGCGAAGGAGGCGGCGGACCTCGTGCTGGCCGATGACAACTTTGCCACCATCGAGGCTGCGGTGCGCGAGGGGCGGACGGTTTATGACAACCTGCGCAAGGTGATCGGCTTCGAGCTGCCGACCAGCGCGGGCGAGGCGCTGGTGGTCATGCTGGCGCTGCTTCTGGGGCTGGCGCTGCCGATCACGGCAGTCCAGATCCTGTGGGTGAACCTGATCACCGGGATCACCCTGGGGCTTGCCCTGGCCTTCGAGCCGACGGAGCCCGCCACCATGCGCCGCCCGCCCCGCCTGCGCGACGCACCGATCCTGTCGGGGACGCTGCTGTGGCATGTGATCCTGGTTTCGGGCCTGTTCGTGGGGGCGGTCTTTGCGGTCTTTGCCAATGCCCTGGCCGCGGGCCATTCCATTGCGCTGGCACAGACGATGGCGATGAACACGCTTGTGGTGCTGGAAATCTTCCATCTGTTCTTCGTCCGACGTGTCCACGGCACCTCGATGACCTGGGCGGCGGTCCGGGGCACGCCGGTGGTCTGGCTGGTGGTGGCCCTGGTCACCGTGGCACAGCTTGCCATCACCTATCTGCCGCCGCTGCAGGCCATCCTTGGCACGGTCGCGGTGCCCCTGGCCGATGGACTGGTGATCCTGGGTGTCGGGGTTGTCTTCCTTGCGGTACTGGAGGTTGAAAAGCTGATCCGCCTGCGTGCCTTTGGCGTGCAAGGACACGAATCCGCTTGAATATCGGGCCTTTCGGGGGCATACGGCGCGCCGGAAGCCTGCCGGACATGCCCAGCGGGCCCATCTGCAATGGAGAGACCATGGCCAAGGAAGACATTCTCGAATTCCCCGGTGTCGTGAAGGAACTCCTGCCGAACGCGACATTCAGGGTCGAACTCGAGAACGGCCATGAGCTGATCGCGGTGATGGCAGGCAAGATGCGCAAGAACCGCATCCGGGTTCTGGCGGGCGACAAGGTGCAGGTCGAGATGACGCCCTACGACCTGTCGAAGGGCCGCATCAACTATCGCTTCAAGTAAGTCGCCTTGCGCCTGATCCTGGGATCGGCGAGCCCGCGCCGGAAGGAGATTCTGGCGCAGCTGGGGATCGTGCCGGACCTTATCCTGCCGCCCGACATCAACGAAGACCCAAGGAAGGGCGAGCTTCCCCTGCCCTATGCCGCGCGGCTGGCGCGGGAAAAGGCGCTGGAGGTCCCGGCGGGGCCCGACGACATCGTCCTTTGCGCGGATACCACGGTGGCAATCGGCCGCCGCATCCTGGGCAAGCCCGCGGATGCCGGAGAGGCGGCGGCCTTCCTCGTGGCGCTTGGCGGGCGGCGGCACCAGGTGATCACGGCGGTTGTAGTGCGCCGGGGCGCGCGGGTTATTGCCCGCGAAAGCGTAAGCGCGGTGAAGATGAAGCGGCTGTCGGACGCCGAGCTGAACAGCTATCTTGCCAGCGGCGAATGGCAGGGCAAGGCGGGCGGCTACGGCATCCAGGGGCTGGCCGGGGCGTTCATCCCGTGGATCTCGGGCAGCTTTACCGGGATCATGGGCCTGCCGGTGGCCGAAACGGCGGCCCTGCTTGATGCGATCGGCTATCCGGTCTGGAGACGGGAATGAAGGGCAGACTTCTGGTTCTGGACGAGATCGCGGGTCGCCAGGCGGCGGCCCTGGTCGTGGATGGACAGATCGAGGAGCTGGCGGTCGATCCCGAGGGCGATGTGCCCCTGCCCGGTGCGATCTGGCGGGCGGTGGCCGACCGGCCCGTCAAGGGACAGGGCGGCATCTTCTTGAAGCTCCCGGACGGCTCGGGTTTCCTGCGGCAGATCTCGGGCGTGGCACCGGGGCAGCGGCTTCTCGTGCAACTGACCGGTCCTGCCGAGGCGGGCAAGGCTCTGCCGGTGACGACACGGCTTCTTTTCAAGTCGCGCTTCGCGATCATCACGCCCGATGCGCCCGGCCTGAACATCTCGCGCCGGATCAAGGACGAGGGGCTGCGCGACGACCTCGCCGCCCTCGCCACCGCCGGGATGGCCGGGGCCGCCCCAGGGCTTGGCCTGATCATCCGGTCGTCGGCGGCGGATGCCGAGCCCGAGGCGGTGGCCGAGGACATCGCCGCGATGCGCGGCCTCGCCGAGGCGATCCTGGCCGATACCAACGGCGGGCCGGAGCTTCTGCTCGACGGTCCGGGCGCGCAGGACCTCGCCTTCCGCGACTGGCTGGACCCCGCCGTGGACGAGGCCGACACCGAACCGGGCAGCTTTGACCGCCACGGCCTGCATGAGGCGATTGCGGAACTCCTTTCCCCAAGGGTTAAGCTTGACGGCGGCGGGCACATGATGATCGAGCCGACGCGGGCGCTGGTCGCGGTCGACGTGAACACCGGCCCCGACACCTCTCCCGCCGCCGCGCTGAAGGTGAATATCGCCGCCGCCCGCGACCTTGCGCGGCAACTGCGCCTGCGCGGTCTTGGCGGCCAGGTCGTGGTGGATTTCGCGCCAGTGCCGAAACGTGACCGGAGCATCCTCGACCAGGTCCTGAAGGCCGCCTTCAAAAGCGATGGCGAGGTGAACCTGGCCGGCTGGACCACGCTTGGTCTTTACGAACTGACCCGCAAGCGCGACCGCCTGCCGCTGGCCGGCCTACTTGCCGGATACCGGCCATGACCTGCCCGATCTGCGGCAAGCCGACCACGGCCGAGTATCGCCCCTTCTGCTCGCGCCGCTGCGCCGACATCGACCTCGGCCGCTGGTTCAGCGAAAGCTACCGCGTCCCCGCCGAGGACACCGAAGACCCCGACCGCCCCTCCGACGACACAGCGCCACCGAAGCCGCACTGACGGCGTTTTCACTCTGGACAGCCCTGCGGGCCTTGGCTATGACCCCGCTACCAAACGGTGCCCAGATAGCTCAGTTGGTAGAGCAGCGGATTGAAAATCCGCGTGTCGCTGGTTCGATTCCGGCTCTGGGCACCACTTGAATCCCTTTAGATCTGCACTGCAGGGTCAGTCGGCACCGGTCTCGCACGTGCGGCGAGAGTCAGTCTACGCAGAAGAAGACTGACCTATGGTCTCGGCAAACGCCCGGCGGGAGACTGTGCCCGGTCCTGCCGGGCGGTTCGATCCGGGCAGCCCGGCACGCTCATCAGGCCTTGCCCGGCACATGTGTCGCCACCCGCCTGCCGACCTCTGCGCCCCGGGGCAATCAGACCCTGAGAAGCGGCAACGTCGACAGCCGCGGAGGAAGATCTCTGCTGCGAAGGTAGTCGCGCGCCGGGCTGCCATAGGCTGCGAGGTCGGGAAAGAGGCGGGCAAACTCTGCCCTTGCCTCGGCGGCAAGGCCGGCAAGCGCGCGCTTGCCCGGGTGGAAACTCTCTGAAGGAATGCCGTTCGAGAAGACGACCTCGTGCCGGTCGAAGGCGAGATGAAGGTACGTGACCGACTTCACACCCCTGGCGACGCGCACCCCGCCGCCGCGCATCCGGGCCAGCTGGATCGCGCGCGCAAGCCCCTCGCCGCCGCCAGGGAAGCCGACAAGCATCCCATGCTGAGGCGACACAAGCAGCGACCGGTCGTTTCCCAGCGCGCCGGGCGCGATCCGGATCGGCAGGAGGTCGGGTTGCGCCCTGAGTTCACCGGCGGAAAGCCGCCGCATCGCAACCCAGCGGAGCGGTTGCAGACCGTTGTCGCGCGTCTGGACCAGGTCGCCGGTGCGGAGCCGTTCGATCGGGACCTCACCTGTCAGGGTCCGGATCAGCGTGCCGGCGGTGAAGCAGGGAATGCCGAAACTCTGCGCCCCGATGTAGGTGCCGAACTGCGAGGGCGGGACACCCGTCAGGATAAGTCGCTCGCCCTCGGGAAAGCTCAGCATGGCATCGCCATCTGGCGTCCGGCCGACGACGATGTCACGCCAGAGCACCGTCCCGCCGGGGCCGCTTCCGCCGCGCAACTGCGAGATGTCGATGCGGTCCTCGGTCGTACCGTCGCCCCACCTGACCGTGGCGAAATCCCTGACGGTGTCGGTTCCGCTGCCGCGGGTCAGCACGATCGTGTCACGTCCGGTGCCGGTGACGATGGAATCGTCGCCAGCCCCGCCTTCGAAGGCGTCCCTGTCCGCTCCGCCGAACAGACTGTCATTGCCGTCGCCGCCGAAGATGAGGTCCGATCCGCTGCCGCCGTGCACTTCATCCGCGTCGCCGCCGGACTCTTCGCTCAGGGAAACGGCCCGAAAATTGTCGATGCCGAAGGATTCGTCATGAACCGACTGGTTCGTCGTGGAACCCCAGCCGATGCTGACCTTGGGCGGCGGGTCGTAAAGGACGATGCGCACGGGAACGATGCTGTCGGTCCATGCGGAACTGCCGCCAAGATGCCCGATCTTTGCGTTGGTCCCGATTTCCCATCGCCCGCCGTCAAAGCTGCCGGACGGGTTCTGAAGCCCCAGGCCAAGGATGCTGAACGCGGGCTCGCCATTGATATGGACAACGAGGCTTTCAGCCAGGCCCCAGGTCACCGAGTCGTCCCAGCTGTCCAGAACGACGAAGTCGAAGGTGACGACCCCATGCGTCGCACCTTCGGCAAACTCGACCGTAGCGCGCGCGGTTTCGGTTCCCTTGCCGTTGCCCGCGAAGGGACCAAGGAAGGGATCGCCGTTGTTGAGTTTGCCGAGGACGTTCAGGGCGGTGCCATCCGGTCTGGTGATCCAGGGGGGCACACCGCCCGAGAAGTCCGTCTCGGCCATCACGACGGGCCGTGCAGCGTCGCCCGCGATGATGTCACTGCCGGCCTCGCCGTCGATCGTGTCCCGGCCTGAGCCGCCGGAAAGGATGTCACCGCCGTTACCTCCGGACACCCCGTCATTGCCTGCGCCGCCCGCCAGAAGGTCCACACCGTCGGTGGCCGTGATCCGGTCACCGCCCTGCGAGCCCAGGATCGTGGGAAAGTCCGCCAGCGTCGTGCCCCCGGGAAGGACGGCGTCAGCCGACTCCGCGGTCGAACGGGTGCCGACCACGAATGACGTCTTGCCGTTGCTGAGAGACAGCCGCGTTCCTTCGCCGAACTGGATAGAGAAGCCTGCGGGAAGCCCGGCGAAGGACAGGGTATGGCCGCCGCCCGACCCGTCGACCTTCGCCCAGAAGTCGGGATCGTTCCAGTTCGATGTCGTGACAAGATAGGTGGCCATGCCCGCAACCCAGCTTTAACGCGGGAAAGCGTAGGACCTGTCCGTTAAGCGAAGCCTAATCGATCTGGACCCGGGCCGCCCCACCCGTCGCGATCATGGTCCGGTCCCTCCGGTGGTCTTCAGCCGCCCGGACCCTTGCGAAGGACCTGCCGGGGTGCGACACAGACGGCCAGCAACCGGGGCCCGCGCCATGTCCTTCTCGATCCATTTCACGCATGCCATCACCCGACAGCCTTCAGCCTCGATCATCCGGGGCCTGCGCGCGGTCGACACCGGCACCCCCGACCTTGCGCTCATGCAGGCGCACCATGCGGCCTATGTTGCCACGCTGAAGGAAACCGGGGCCACAGTCGTCGAACTCCCGCCGCTTGAGGCCTATCCCGACTCGGTCTTCGTCGAGGACACGGCCCTCTGCCTGCCACAGGGTGCCGTCGTCATGCGCCCCGGCGCGCCCTCGCGGCTGGGCGAGGCGGCCGAGATGGCCCCGCATCTGAAGGCGCTTTACGGTCAGGTCGTCGCGATCACCGGCGCTGACAGCTTCATCGAAGGCGGCGATATCCTGGTGACCGAGCGGGAAATCCTCGTCGGTCGCTCGGCCCGGACCAACGCCGCCGGGATCGCCGAACTCACAACGCTTGTCGCCCCCTGGGGCCACAAGGTGCGTGAGGTTCACACGCCCCCCGGTGTCCTCCATTTCAAGACCGACTGCTCGCTTCTCGACGTGGACACGGTGCTTTCCACCAAGCGCCTCTCCGCCTCCGGCTGCTTCACGGGCTACCGCGTGATTGACGTGGCCGACGGGGAAGAGGCCGCAGCAAACACGATCCGCTTCAACGACCTCGTCCTGATGCCTGTAGGCTTTCCCCGCACGCGCGACGCGATCACCGCCGCGGGCCTGACGGTGCGCGAGATCGGCAATTCCGAATGCGCCAAGCTGGACGGCGGCATGTCCTGCCTCTCCTTGCGCTTCACTCCCCAATGATGATCCGGCGGCCATGAGCTTCAACCTCCTTGCGGTCGGCCAGGCCGGCCGGCTGGAGCATGAGGCGATCCTGCTTGCCGCATCCTTGCGTCATTCCGACCAGGACTTCCCCGGTACCCTCTACATTGCCGAACCGCAGCCCGGCGGAAAATGGCCGGGCGATCCCCGGATGTCCGACCGGACCCGCGCCCTTCTCGCCGACCTCGGCGCCACGATCCTGCCCTTCGAGGCCCGCGTCTTCGGGGCCGACTACCCGCAAGGCAACAAGATCGAGTCGCTCTCCGCCCTACCCGACGCGCCCTTCCTCTTTCTCGACACCGACACGCTGGTCACCGGCCCCCTGTCGGCCATCCCCTTCGACTTCACCCGCCCTTCCGCCTCGATGCGGCGCGAGAACACCTGGCCCGCGGTGGAACTTTACGGACCCACCCCGGCCGAAACCTGGAAATCCCTCTACGACCGCTTCGGCCTTGACTTCGACGCCTCGCTCGACCTGTCCCAGCCCGACGGCTACTGGCAACGCTACCTCTACTTCAACGCCGGGTGGTTCTTCCACGAAAGCCCCCGCGCCTTTGGGGACCGCTTCCTGTCATACGCCCGCGCGATCCGCGACGACCCGCCCCCGGAACTCGTCTGCCAGGAACTTTACCCCTGGCTTGACCAGATCGCCCTCCCCCTCGTGATCCAGTCCTTCGGCGGTGGCCGCCCGGGGCCGGAACTTGCCGCCCTCGACGGCAGCGCCACCTGCCACTACCGCGCCCTGCCGCTCCTCTATGCCCGGGAAAGCGACCACGCCGTCGCGGTGCTGGAAGAGGTTGCCAAGGACAAGGCCATCCGCCCCGCCTTGCGCGACTGGCCGGCGCTGAAGGCGATGGTGTACCAGAACCAGGGCAAGAAGGCGCGCGCGCTTTTCGACCGCGCCCGCTTGCCCCACCGCGAACAGATGATCCGCAACGCGCTGCGCCGCGAGGGGTTGTGGACGCGGTAGGCCGGGCTTCACACCGGCATGCACTCACATCTCCAGCGTCACCACCGGCCAGAGCGACAGCACCAGCAAGCCGGCCATCGTCCAGTTGAACGCCTTCAGCCGCCCTGGGCCGTCCAGCCAGCGCCGCAAGGCCTGCCCCGCACCTGCCCAGACCGAAACGGACGGCAGGTTCACCGCCGCAAAGGCCAGCGCCACCGCCGCATAAGCCCCGACGGATGGCACGGTCACATAGGCCGAGACCGCGCCCAAGGCCATCGCCCAGGCCTTGGGGTTCACCCACTGGAACGCCGCCGCCTGCAGGAAGGTCATCGGCTCCGGCCGCTGCCGCCCCTCGCCGGGGCTGCCGGCGTGGGCGATCTTCCAGGCCAGCCACAGCATGTAGGCCACCGACGCCACCTTCAGCACCGTCAGCGCCACCGGCCAGGCCTTGAACACACCCGCAAGCCCGAGGCCCACGAGGAACACCATCACCGAATGGCCGGCCGAAATCCCCAGCATGTGCGGCACCGTCCGGCGAAAGCCGAAGTTCACGCCGCTCGCCAGGAGCATCATGTTGTTCGGCCCCGGCGTGACCGAGGTGACGAAGGCAAAGCCCAGAAGGGCAAGGAACAGCTCTTGGGTCATGCGCGCAATCCTGCACCAGCTTGGGTGCCTCGGGATTGCAAACATGCGACGAGTACAACTATCCTTGCAACAAATGACTGCACTTGATGATATTGACCACCGGATATTGCGCGAGCTGTCCCGCGACGCCCGCCAGCCCAACCTCGCGCTGGCGGAACGCGTGGGCCTGTCGCCCTCAGCCTGCCTCCGCCGGGTGCAGGCGCTGGAACGGGCGGGCGTGATCCGGTCCTACCGCGCTGTCCTCGACCCCGAAAAGCTGGGCATCGGCTTTGTCGCCTATGTCACGGTCGGCCTCAACACCCACACCAAGGCCGCGCAAGAGGCCTTCGAACGCGCCGTCGCCCGCGCCCGCGAGGTCCGGGAATGTCACAACATCACCGGCACCGTCGAATACCTCCTGCGGGTCGAAACAGCCGATCTTGCCGCCTACAAGCACTGGCACACCGACGTCCTCGGCGTCCTGCCGCAGGTGCAGTCGATCACCACCTTCGTCGTCATGGGCAGCCCCAAGGACGACAGGGCCTGACGCCTGGTGCGGCAGGTCAACCCGACGGATCAGGGGCGGCTCATGTCCCCGGAACCACGCAGTCAGCCGCGTCCAGATCCTTGACCGGATCGGTCGGCCCGCACTGGTCGGCGCTTATCGGATAGGTGCCGGTCTGGTCGCAGGCGGAAAGCCCCAACGCGGCCGCAAGCAACAGGAAGGAAACAAGCCGGTTCATCAGACACCCCTTAAGTTGACCCTACACGGGATACATGGCGCAAGGCGTGGCTGCGCGCGTTGACGCAAATCAACAGTCGCACGTTGATTAATCGGCATCATCGCCTTGCAGGCTCCCGGAGTGGAACCCCTTCATCCGCCACCTCTCTGGCCCGTTGCAGGCCGGCGGTCGCCTCCGCATCACCGTCCAGCCCGAAGGCCAGACGGCGATGAGCTTCCGCCCCCGCGTCCTTTCGGCCGTTCCGGGGCAAAAGCTGCGCTGGCTCGGCCGCCTTGGCCTGCCGCGCCTCTTCGACGGCGAGCATTCCTTCCGGCTTGAAGCGGAAAACGGCGGCACCCGCCTCGTCCACTCCGAGACCTTCCGTGGCCTCCTGCTCTGGGTGATGTCGGTCGACCGCTTCCGCGCCGACTTCACGACCATGAACCTTGCCTTGCACGACCGGGTGGTCGCGCTTGGCGCTGTGGCTGGCACCCGGTGACCGTTGGACCGGATGGCCGATGGGGATCAAACCTCTCTCCGACCCCTGTGGAAAAGATGAGGATTTCCCTAATGACCACAACCAAGGTGCTGCTTTTGCAAGATAAAGCGATTTTGACCACTGTGGTCAGGTCCCCGTTGCCAGCCCCGTCTTTCGCGCCTACCCTCGCGGCCAGACAAGGGAGGACGACCCATGACCGACAGACCCCTCGGCTTCGAAACGCTTGCCATTCATGCCGGGACTGCCCCGGACCCCGCCACCGGTGCCCGGCAGGTGCCGATCTACCAGACCACGGCTTACGTCTTCCGCGACGCCGACCACGCCGCGAAGCTCTTCAACCTGCAGGAAGTAGGCTACATCTACTCCCGCCTGACGAACCCCACCGTCTCGGCCCTCGCGAACCGGGTCGTGGCACTTGAAGGCGGCGCGGGCGGCATCGCCTGCTCCTCGGGCCACGCCGCGCAGATCATGGCCCTGTTCCCGATCATGGCCCCGGGGCGCAACATCGTCGCATCGACCAAGCTTTACGGGGGCACGATCCAGCAGTTTTCGAACACGATCCGCAAGTTCGGCTGGTCGGCCAAGTTCGTCGACTTCGACGACCCGAAAGCGATCGAGAAAGCCATCGACGCCGACACCCGCGCCCTTTTCTGCGAGACGATCTGCAACCCCGGCGGCGCGCTTTCCGACCTTCCCGCCATCGCCCGCGTGGCGAACCAGGCGCATATCCCGCTGATCGTCGACAACACGACCGCCAGCCCCTACCTCTGCCGCCCGATCGAGCATGGCGCGACCCTCGTCGTCCACTCGGCCACGAAGTACCTGACGGGGAACGGCACCGTCACCGGCGGGATCGTGGTGGATTCGGGCAAGTTCGATTGGTCGAAGGATGACAAGTTCCCGTCCCTCTCCCAGCCCGAACCCGCCTACCACGGCCTCGTCTTCCACCCGACGCTGGGGAACATGGCCTTCACCTTCCACTCCATCGCTATCGGCCTACGTGACCTCGGCATGACCATGAACCCGCAAGGCGCGCATTACACCCTGATGGGGATCGAGACGCTTGCCCTGCGGATGGACCGTCACGTCCAGAACGCGCAGATCGTCGCCGAATGGCTGGAGCAGGATCCGCGGATCGGCAAGGTCACCTATCCGGGCCTGAAATCCTCGCCATACCACAACCTCGCCAAGATGATCACGCCGAAGGGCCCCGGCGCCCTTTTCACCTTCAGCGTGAAGGGGGGCTACGAGGCCTGCGTGAAGCTGATCGACAACGTCAAGCTCTTCAGCCACGTCGCGAATCTTGGTGACACGCGGTCGCTGATCATCCACTCCGCCTCGACCACCCACCGCCAACTTTCCGAAGAGGCGCAGATCAAGGCCGGGGCGGCACCGGACGTGGTACGCGTGTCGATCGGGATCGAGGATGTGCGCGACATCATCGCCGATCTGGACCAGGCCCTGGCAAAGGCCACCGCCTGACCGGCAGCAACGAAGGGGGCCGCAGGCGCCCCCTCCCCTTCGCCGTCAGCCCCCCGGCGGCGGCGGGACAGGTGACAGGCTAGTCATCCCTTCGGGCAGCGGTTCCAGCCAGGCGATCCGCGCCGATGCCTGCCGCGCCGCCCCCGGCGCCCAATCCAGCGACAGTCCAAGCACCCTGCAGGTCGCCGTGCGCTCTTCCGGCCCGCAGGCCGTCCGCACCGTTGCCAGAAGTTCCGCCAGTGCGGCCTCGACACTGCCGGGGGGCGGCAAAACCGCAGGGTCGGGCTGCACCTCTTCGCCTTTCAGGACATGCGCAGCAAGGTCCGGCAGTTCCACGCCCGCAACGTCCTGTCGATAGGCGAGCTCAAGCGCAAAGCGCGCCTCACCCCGGACGGCATTGACGCTGCCGGGGATCACCCGCGCCGAATGGACCGTGCAGGAGGCCGCAAGCTCTGCGGTCAGGATCGGGCACAGGGTCTGCGCCAGCCGCGGTGCCCGGATGTCGGCAAGAACCTGCAGATACTGCGCCGCCGGCAGGGTCTCGCCTTCCAGCAGCAGTCCGTCCAGCTGGGCGGTCAGTTCGATCCGCGCCATCCGCTCGGGCACCAGCCGGTCCTGCAGCAGGAAGGCCCGGTTCTCGGCCTCGGGCACCACCGCGCCCGTGGGCGAGATCAGCCAGACAAGACGGTCCGAAGCGGAAGCCGGCGGTTCGTCCGAGACAGCGGGCGAAGGTGGAAGCCCCTGCCAGTACTGCCAGCCGGCAGCCCCGAAGCCGACCGCCATCAGAAGGATCCCCGTGCCAATCAGCAGACGCAGCATCAGAAATCAGCCCCTTGCCGCAGGTTGGCCAGGTCGCCGAAGGCAAATGCGGTCGCGATTGCCCTGACCCGGCCCGCGAAATCCTCGCCCGCGGCAACCTGACCCGGGATCTCGAAGAAGACATCCTTTGTTGTGCGGATCTTGGCTCCCTCGATGGCCGCAAAGGCTGGCCTCGGTGTCAGATCGGGCGTGTCGTCGTCAGGAACCGGTCCGATCAGCGAAGCCGTGCCGCGGTCGAACCCGACGCGGCTCGGACCGGCGGCAACGCCGAAGGTGTCCAGAAACCACTGGCCGTAGGCGGCGACCGCTTCGTCATGCGCGCCAAGCTGCGTCGCCGCAGCGGCATCCCCGGATGCTGCCGCCACGCGCAGGGCGTGTCCCGCGTTCAACGGCAACGCAGGCCGGATGCCGCAGGTCTGAAGCCCGTCCTGCTGAATGACCTCGACCGGAACGACGGGATCGAGATTCGCGACACCGACCTGACCGCCGCCCAGAAGCACCACGCGTTCGATCCGCACGCCGGGGGCGGCGTGAATGTTCCAGATCCGGTTCTCGGGGCCGGTCTGCAGCACCAGATAGACCGGAGCAGAGACTTCGGTCACCAGCACATCGTAGGAATGGTAAGCAAGCCTGTCGGGCACCGAGGCTGCGACGGCGTTGGTCGCGTCACGCACCGTACCCTCGCGATAGGAGTCGACAAAGGCCTGCACCGCCTCGGCCAGATCAGCGTCGTCGTAGGTCAGCAGACCCAGCGCAAGGCCGCTTTGTCCGGCGACGACATGACCGACGACCGAGCCCTTCAGGGGCGGCGTCGGCAGGCATCCCATGATGGGCCGGATCGTGGTGATCTCGGCCGGGGCATCATCGGAAACCGCAGTCGAATAGCCTGCGATCACGTCGCGGATGAAGACCGGCACATTTCCCGCCATCGCTGCAATCGGACCTTCGGCGACCAGACCATCCGGTCCGTCGACGAGGAAGTCTGCCGGGAGATCACCGGTCCTTGCTGTCCCGGCCTCAGGCTCCGGGTCGGCCTGAATGGCCGAAAGACCTTCCAGCATCGAGTCGGGAAGCACCCCCTCGAAGGCACGCGGCCAGATCACGACTGCCGCGATCGCCGCCGCAGCAATGCAGGCGACAAACAGCACGTTAACCAGTCCACGTATCATTGCAGTGCCATAACCCCGACGTCCCGAGCGCCCTCTTGTCAGCAGACTTGGGCAAAATCAGGCCAAAACGTCCGCGCTGCAAAAAAATCTTGCAGGCGAAGGATCACTCACTCCGTCATTTCGAACTGAACCGTGATGTTCGCGGTCATCGCAAGCTCTCCACCCTGCACCGGCACCGCTGCGGCGGCGCTGTCTCGGAACATCGGCGCGGGGTCGGACCAGGCACCGCCTTCGGTGATCGTGACGATCCGGCCCAGCTTCATGCCCGCTGCGGCAACCAGAAGCTCGGCTTTCGCCCGGGCATCGGCGACCGCGGCCTTGCGCGCGTCGTTCAGCGCTGGCTCGGGCTTTGCCATCCCGAAGGTCAGTCCGTTCAGCGTGTTCGCCCCGTCGGCCACCGCCGCATCAAGCACCGACCCAAGCCCGCCAAGATCGCGGACGCGGATCGTAAGCAGGTTGGTGGCCACATAACCCGAGATCGTCGGACTCGAAGAGCCGTCAAAGCTGGTCCAGTTCGGGTTGATCGACAGGTTCGAGGTCTGCATGTCGCGTGCTTCGATCCCGCTGGCGGACAGCCGGGCGGTCACCGTTTCGACCGCGCCGCTGTTGGCCGTCAGCGCCGCCGCGGCGGTTTCCCCTTGCGTGGTCACCCCGATCATCAGTGTGGCAAGGTCCGGAGGGGCCTGTACTGTGCCGGTTCCGGTGACCGTGATCGTGGAAACCGCGCCTTCGGCATGGACGGGTGCTGCCAGCGGCAGCGCCAGGGCAGCGCTTAGGGTCAGGGCTTGGATGAGGCGCATGGGTCTTCTCCTTGGACTGGCGCGACAATTCAGCGTTATGACGCAGCCGGCAAGGCGATCCTTGGCCGTTCTTCTTTTCTTAGGCGAAAAGCTGCTGTAGTTGTGCGCCAACCTTGCGCGACACGTTCCCGCCTCCTGATTTTCCGTGCTAGACCCGGCCCATGAAACCGACATTCGCTCTTGACCTGTCGCGCGATGCCATCGCGCTTCTGCACCGGAACCCGAAGGGCTGGCTGTCTATCGGCGAAGTCGCCTTCGATGCCCCCGACCTGGATGATGGCGTCGACCAGCTTCGCAAGGCCGCGCTCGGTGTCTCGCCCGCGGGAATGACCTGCAAGATCATCCTCCCGAACAGCCAGATCCTATACACCGAGGTCACCGCCCCCGGACCCAGCCGGAACGACAAGCGCCGCCAGATCGCCGAGGCGCTGGAGGGCCGCACGCCCTATGCGGTCGAGGACCTGGTCTTCGACTGGTCCGGCAAGGGGGCGACGGTCAAGGTCGCAGTCGTCGCCCGCGAAACGCTGGACGAGGCCGAGGCCTTTGCCACCACGCACCGGCTGAACCCTGTTTCCTTCGTGGCGATCCCGCCGGAGGGCTCCTTTGTCGGCGAGGCCTGGTTCGGACCGACAACCGCGGCCGAAACGCTGCTTGCCCCGGGCGAAGTCGTCGACCGCGACCGCGATGTCGTCACGATCCTGCACCGCGAGCCGCCGGTCGCCGAAGCGCCGGTTGCCGAAGCGCCGCCACCTGACGCGCTGCCCGAACCTGTCGCCGCAGATGCGGATGACGCGCCCCTCGTCGGGCTTGAAGAGGCCCTGAACGCCGACCTGCCCGAGCCCGTCGCCGAACCGGCGGGCGATGTCCCGCTGCCTGAACCTGCTGCCCAGCAGACCGGGCCCGTGGCGTCGGACGCGACGGTGCCGCCAGCCGTGACCAAGGCCGCCGCACCCTCGCCGGCCGAAGGTGCCGAAGAGGCCGCCGAAGTGGCCCTGAAAAAGGCGCTGGATGACGCGCCCCTTACGGACGAGCCTTCTGCCGCCCCTGCCCCGGGGTCCGAGCCTCTCCCCGAGGTCGAAGAGGCGCCCTTCGCTCATGTGACCGATACCAGCGCCTTCCCCGACGATGACCCCGGGCCGCAGGATCGTGACCTTCGGGCTGCTGACGACGACATCCCCCCTGCCCCCTCGAGTGCAGCGATTGCGGCCTTTGCCAGCCGCCGCAGCGCTATGCCTGAACCCACGCCTGCAAAACCCGTCGGCCCGGCGGCCCAGGGTGGCAGGGCCGATCCGCGCTCTGGCCAACAGATCCCGCGGCCGACGCCGCCAAAGGGTTTTGCCGGTCCGGTGACCGCCCCTTCCATTCCCGGCACGCGGCCCAAGCCAAAGGGCAAGGTCCTCGGCACCGACGCCGCGGCCGCCTCGCTTGGCGGGGCACCGGCGACGAAATCCCCGGCCCGGCCGGGAGGAACTTTCGGAACCGCCGCTCCGCCGCGCAACCGGAGCGGCGTTGTCTTCATGGTGCTGGTGGGGCTTTTGCTCCTCTTCCTCGCCGTGATCGCGGCCTGGTCCTCCTTCTGGCTGTCGCGCAACGGGTCGACCCAGCAGGACGTGGGCCAGGTCATCGATGCGCCGGTGCCCGGTGTCGACGAAGAGATGCTCGCCGACATGCAGGACCCCGAGGGGATGGAAGCGCCGTTGCCCGAGGCCGAGGGGGTAGCGCCGGTCGATGTCGGGGCGCTGGCGACCGAGGATGTTCCGGTCGGCGTGGCGCTGGAGGGCGCAGCCGCGCCTGCTGAAACTGCCCCCCCGTCCGCTGAAGGGACGGCTGCGGAAGCCCCCGCCGCTGATCCCGCACCGACTGCGGAAACCGCTGCGGCGGCGCCTGCGGAAGCGACGGTGGCTGAGGTGGAACCTGCCCCCGAACCTGCCCCCGGCACGCAGGTCACGACCGACCTTACCGCCGCGCAGGCGCCGGTCGAGGATCAGGACGAGATCTTCCTCGCGGCCATGGATTCGCCCCCCCCTGCCCTTGATGCGCTGGCTCTGCCCGCCCCGGCCGCCGTGGCCGACACCGCCCCTGCAGCCCCGATGCCACCCCCGGCCTTCGGCACCGTATACCGGTTCGATGCGAATGGCCTTGTCATGCCGACGCCGGAGGGGATCCTCAGCCCCGAAGGCGTACTTCTGATTGCCGGCCCCCCGCCCCGCGTCCCCCCGCCGCGCAGCGAGGTGGCAATCGCCGCCGCCCTGGCTGCGGCCCCCGTCGCACCCGAAGCCGCCCCCGAGTCGACCGAAGCGCCGACCGCCGGGGATGCCTCGCTGGTGACGGCGACGGAAGAACCGGCCCTGACCCCTGCCCCTGCCGATCCGGCGATGGCCGGCTTCCGGCCCCGGCCGCGCCCCGAAGGACTTGCCCCGGCGACCGATGACGATGCGGCCCTCGCGACCGAGGCACCGACCGCGGTCGCGGGCCTGCGCCCGCTGGCGCGCCCGGCCAGCGTCGTGGCCGCCGCCGCTGCCGCCGCCCCGGCGGAAAGCCCCGACCTTGGCGCCCAAGCCGCCTCGCTTGCCGCGCAGGCTGCGGCCGACCTTGCCGCCGCCGCAGCGCTTGAGGCCAGCAATCCCTCGATCGTCGCGATCTCGCGCCGCCCCGAGGCCCGCCCGCGAGACCTCTCGCGTGCTGTCGAGGCCGCCGTTGCCGCCGCCGTCCGCGCGCCAGAGCCGGAGCCGCAGCCCGAACCGGAAGCCCAGGTCGTGGCCGCCGCCGCCGCACCGGCACCGGAGCTGAAGCCGGAAGAGCTGGAAGAGGTCGAGGAACCCGAACCCGCAAAGGCCGCGCCGAAGATCCCGACCAAGGCCAGCGTCGCCAAGCAGGCGACCTACCGGAACGCCATCAACCTCTCCCGGATCAGCCTGATCGGCACCTATGGCACCGAATCCAAGCGTTACGCCCTGATCCGCCAGGCGAACGGGCGCTACAAGAAGGTCAAGGTCGGCGACAGGATTGACGGCGGCACGGTGAAGGCGATCACCGCCAACGAGGTGCGCTATCAGAAGGGCGGCAAGCTTGTGACGCTGGCGATGCCGAAGGCCTGACCCACCTCTCCCGGATCCGTCGGCAGAGCCTCGGCCCTTCCGTTACCAGGCTCCGCCTCAAGGTGGCCGTATTGTTCGTTGCGTTAGGCTGAGTCTCAGCTAAGCTTCTCCGGATCTGCATTCCGAGCGAGAGCCGCATGCGATTTACTCTGACGGATTTGCCATTCAGGATTCGCCGCAAGTTTCACCGTCTGGCAGGAACACGGGTTGTCCGTTCGCGCTATGGCGTATTGATGCGCGCCAACTGGGAGGATGCCACGTTTCGCTTTTGCTATAATGGCACCTACGGCACGGCCCTTTCCGATCTTCTTCAGACCTTTGGCGAGGATTTCGTGTTTCTGGACATCGGTGCAAACCAGGGTCTCTACAGTCTGATCGCCGCCAAGACCGGAAGATGCACCCAAGCCTATGCCTTTGAACCAGTGGCTTCCACCTATGGCCTGTTGGTGGAGAACATTGCAGCGAACGGCTTCGGATCCCTGATCACTCCGGTCTCGGCGGCTGTCTCTGGTTCTAACGGGTCCGCACAGATCAGGAAACGGGACGCGCACAGCGGCGGGGCGTCACTGGAGGATGCCTTCCAGGACGAAGACCCCGACGTTGAAACGGTTCGAACCCTGTGCGCAGACGAGCTGGACGACCTTGTGCAAGGCAACGCACCGATCATCATAAAGATCGATGTCGAGGGCCATGAGGCAGTCGTCATTGACCAGCTGCTTCGCTCGCGACATCTGCAACGCATGTCGGCCGTCTTCTATGAAGTCGACGAAGCGTGGCACGACCCGCCCATGCTGAAGGCTGCGTTACAAGGCGGCGGGTTCACGCAGTTTCAGCGTTATGGTGCCGGATCGCATTACGATGTTCTCGCCTTACGCGGGAAAGGTTCGTGATCGCCGGGGGATCCCGAAAGAGGTGATCTGCTTCGGATCGCGGGCGCTGTTCAGCCCCCTGCCGCCACCCCGGCCTCGGCGAAGGTGGCCATGCCGGAATGGCAGGCGACAGCGCCTCTGACCACCCCGATCGCCAGCGCGGCACCCGACCCTTCGCCAAGCCGCAGGCCAAGCGACAGAAGCGGCTCCTTGCCCAGTTCGGCCAGAAGCCGCCCATGCGCGCCCTCGGCAGACAGGTGCCCGGCGATGCAATGGTCAAGCGCGCCCGGCGCGGCCTTGGCAAGGACGGCGGCCGCCGAGCAGGCGATGAAACCGTCAAGGATCACCGGGACCCGGTGCATCCGCGCAGCAAGGATCGCCCCGGCCATCGCCGCGATCTCGCGTCCGCCAAGGCAGCGCAGGACCTGAAGCGGGTCGCCCAGCACATCCCTGTGCCGCTCAAGCCCCGCCGCCACCGCAGCCTCCTTCCGCGCAAGGCCGGCATTGTCGACGCCCGTCCCGCGCCCCGCCCAGCCCGACCCGCCGAAAAGCGCCGCTGCAAGGGCCGCAGCGACGGTGGTATTGCCGATCCCCATCTCTCCGGCGACCAGAAGGTCGGCGACCGGATCGACGGCCTCATATCCCGTCCGGAGTGCCGCCACGACTTCACTCTCGGTCATCGCGGGGCCTTCCGTGAAGTCCGCAGTCGGGCGGTCGAGGTCCAGCGCATGGACGTCCAGCCTCGCCCCGAAGGCCCGGGCCAGCTGGTTGATCGCCGCCCCGCCATGGGCGAAGTTCGCCACCATCTGCACCGTCACCTCGGCCGGAAAAGCCGACACGCCGCGCGCCGCAACCCCATGATTTCCCGCGAAGATCACGATCTGCGGCGCATCGGCATGGGGCTTTTCGGTGCTCTGCCAGCCGGCCATCCAGATCGCCAGCCGCTCCAGCCGGCCCAGCGCGCCCGGGGGCTTGGTCAGCTGCCCGTTCCGCGCCTCGGCAGCGGCAACGGCCCCCTGATCCGCAACCGGAAGATCGGCAAGGGCGGCACGGACATCGGCAAGGGTCTGGAAGGGCATGGGTCTCTCGGCTGTTGAACCTGGGTCCGCTTGGGGCTACCCCATGGTCTGCCCAAGTGCCAGCCGGGATAAGCCGCCTTGACCAGCTTTCGCGACATCACGCCACGCCTCGTGCCTGACCTTCTGTCGGGCTTGGGGCTTCTGACCCGCCTGCCCCTGCCTGACCATCAGGCAACCGGGGCAGCCTCGGCCTGGGCCTGGCCCTTGGTCGGCGCGGTCCTGGGCGGGATCGCGGCCACCGTTGCGGCCCTTGCGCTTTGGCTTGGCTTTCCGCCCGGCGTGGTGGCGGCCCTGGTCCTTGGGCTGGGGGCGATCCTGACCGGGGGCCTGCACGAGGACGGGTTGTCCGATACCGCCGACGGCCTTTTCGGCGGCTGGACGCGCGAACGGCGGCTGGAGATCATGAAAGACAGCCGGGTCGGGAGTTACGGCGTCCTCGCGCTGGTGATCGTGACCCTTGCGCGCTGGTCGGCGCTGGCGACGCTTCTCGCCGCCGGCAGCCCCTGGGTCCTAGTGGCCGTCGGCGCCGTAAGCCGTGCCCCGATGGCGGTGGTGATGTCCGCCCTGCCGAACGCGCACGACACGGGCCTGAGCAAGGCGACAGGGCGACCCACGCCCGAAGTGGCGCTTGCCGGGGCGTCCCTGGCCGTTGTCATCGCCATCCTGTTCGCGGGCTGGGCCGTCATACCCATGCTGGCGGTCGTCGCGGTCACAACGTGGCTTCTGGCCCGGTCGGCACAGGCGCGCATCGGCGGGCAGACGGGCGATATCCTGGGAGCCGCGCAGCAACTGGCCGAAGCGGCGGCGCTGGCGGTACTGGCGGCGCGGGCAGGGTGAGTTTTTGCCGTCGCCCTGCACCGGGATGGTTGGCAGCGTGCGGGGGCACGCGCCGTCGCAGATCGTCTCTGCGTCATTGCACGATCCCGGCCTCTGGCCTTTCAGCAGCCTTCACGATACATCGGCACCGCAGCCCTGCAGGACGCCGCCCATGAACGATTTCGCCGACGCCATCTCTTCGATCGAAGAGATCATCGAGGATGCCCGCAACGGGCGTATGTTCATCCTTGTCGACCACGAGGACCGCGAAAACGAAGGCGATCTCGTGATCCCGGCGCAGATGTGCACGCCCTCGGCGATCAACTTCATGGCCACGCATGGGCGCGGGCTGATCTGTCTTGCCCTGCCGGGGCACAGGATCGACGCGCTGGGGCTGCCGCTGATGAGCCCGAAGAACTCCAGCCGGCACGAGACGGCCTTCACCCTCTCGATCGAGGCGCGCGAAGGCGTGACCACCGGCATTTCGGCCGCCGACCGGGCGCGGACGGTCAGCGTGGCTATCGACCCGACCAAGGGCGCGGCCGACATCGCGACGCCGGGCCATATCTTCCCCCTCCGGGCCAAGGATGGCGGGGTGCTGGTCCGCGCAGGCCATACCGAGGCTGCTGTCGACGTCAGCCGCCTTGCCGGGCTGAACCCGTCCGGGGTGATCTGCGAGATCATGAACGACGACGGCACCATGGCGCGGCTGCCGGACCTGATTGCCTTCGCGCAGAAGCACGGGCTGAAGATCGGCACAATCAGCGATCTGATCGCCTACCGGCGGCGGCACGACAACCTGATCACTGAAAAGGCGGTCAGGGCGGTTCAGTCGGTGCATGGCGGCGACTGGCTGATGCGGGTCTATGCCGACGAGACGCATGGGGATGAGCATATCGTACTGTCCAAAGGTGACCTTGCATCTCCCGGCCCGGTCCTTGTGAGGGTTCACGCGCTGAACCCGATGGAGGATGTGCTGGGCATCGGCGGCGCGGGCGATCTGCCGGCGGCGATGCGGATCATCGCGGCCGAGGGGCGCGGGGTCGTCGTTCTTCTGCGCGACACGACGATGAAGATGGTGGCGCCGGGCGAGCATTCGCCCCAGACGCTGCGGCAATACGGGCTTGGGGCGCAGATATTGTCGTCGCTCGGCCTGTCGGCGATCACGCTGGTGACGAATTCCGCCGCGCCGCGCTTTGTCGGACTTGATGCCTACGGGCTGGCGATCGCGGGCACCCGCCCGATAAAGGAGTAAGCTCATGGCCGGATCGGAAACCCACTACTCGCTGCCTCTCCCGGCTTTTGACAAGCCGGTGAAGCTTCTGATTGTCGTGGCACCCTATTACCGCGACATCGCCGACAACCTGATCGCCGGGGCGAAGGCGGTTGCCGGGAAGGCCGGTGCCGAGATCGAGGTGGTCGAGGTTCCGGGCGCGCTGGAAGTGCCGACGGCGATTGCGATGGCCGAACGGCTGGCGAAGTTCGACGGCTACGTCGCGCTTGGCTGCGTGATCCGGGGCGAGACGACGCACTACGACACGGTCTGCAATGACAGCTCGCGCGCGATCAGCCTCTTGGGGCTGCAGGGGGCCTGCATCGGGAACGGGATCCTGACGGTCGAGAACCGGACACAGGCCGAAGTGCGTGCGGACCCCGCCGGCCAGGACAAGGGCGGCGGTGCCGCAGCGGCGGCCTTGCACCTGATCGCCCTTTCGCGCAAGTGGGCCGGAGCATCCAAGGGGATCGGTTTCCGTCCATGACGTCCACTCGCGACCAGAAGCGCCAGATGAAATCCGCCGCCCGGCTTTATGCCGTGCAGGCGCTGTACCAGATGGAGGTCTCGGGCCAGACGGTCGAGGCCGTGACCCGGGAATTCGAGACGCACCGCTTCGGCGCGGTCTACGAAGAGGGCGAATTCGCCGAGGGCGACGTGGACCATTTCCGCGGCGTGGTGGGATCAGCGGTGAACTGGCAGGCGAAGATCGACCAGCTGACCGACCGGGCGCTGGTCGCGGCATGGCCGATTGACCGGATCGACCCCGTGCTGCGTGCCCTTTTCCGCGCCGCGGGGGCCGAGATCGTGGACAGCGCCACGCCGCCCAAGGTGGCGATCACCGAATATGTCGATGTCGCCAAGGCCTTCTTCCCCGACGGGAAGGAACCGAAGTTCGTAAACGCCGTCCTTGACCACATGGCGCGCGAGGCACGGCCCGAGGCGTTCTGATCCGGCACGGGACGGTGCCAGTGGTCGGTGATCCGCCCCCTGCCCTTGCTCTGATGGGATGCCCGCGATGCCCAAGACCGAAGACCTGACCGGAATCGCCTGGCGGCTCGTCGCACTCGACGGAGTGGCCTTCGAAGCCGGGGCGACGCTGCATATCGGGGCCGATGGGGCGCTGCATGGCCGTGCGCCCTGCAACCGCTGGGGCGCTGCGAACCGGGCCATCTTACCCAAGCTTGATCTCGGCGCGATCCGGTCAACCCGGATGGCCTGCCCCCAGCTTGCGGAAGAGCAGGCCTTCCTCACCGCGCTGGCCGGGATGACCGACGCGCGGCTGGACGGGGCCGGAAGGATGATCCTCAGCAACCCGGTCGGGCGGACAATGGAATTCGTCGCCGACCGGACGGACTGAACGCGCGCATCGCCCAAGGATTGTGCAAATCCCGTCGTGGGTTAACCGCCTTGCCGGACAACGCCCCGGGCCGGGCTGGACCCGCTGCACCTGCCACCACATATCCACCGGGTGCCGCCCACAATCCGGAGCCCCCATGCTGAGCCGACCGTCCATTGCCGCCTTCCTTGACCGCCCAGTCGTCACCCGGTTCATCATTGCCGTCATCCTGATCAATGCCGTGACCCTGGGGCTTGAAACCTTCCCCGAGGTGATGGCGCGGGCGGGCGGGCTGATCCTGACCATCGACAGCATCTGCCTGACGATCTTCGTGATCGAACTAAGCTTGCGGCTTTACGCCCAGGGCCTGCGGTTCTTCCGGTCGGGCTGGAACGTCTTCGACTTCCTGATCGTCGCGATCTCGCTTCTCCCCGCGACCGGCAGCTTTTCGGTCCTGCGCGCCTTGCGCATCCTGCGGGTGCTGCGGGTGGTGTCGGTGGTGCCCAGCCTTCGGCGGGTGGTCGACGGGCTGGGGCGCGCCCTGCCGGGGATGGGGTCGGTGTTCCTCTTGATCATGATCATCTACTACATCGCCGCCGTGATGGCGACGAAACTCTTCGGGGCAAGCTTTCCTGAATGGTTCGGCAGCCTCTCCGCCACCGCCTTCACGCTCTTCCAGATCATGACGCTGGAAGGCTGGTCGGGCGAAATCGTGCGTCCGATCATGGCCGTTTATCCCTATGCCTGGGCCTTCTTCGTGCCCTTCATCCTGATCACCACCTTCGCGGTCCTGAACCTGATCGTCGGCCTGATCGTGAACTCGATGCAGGAAGCCGCAGAGGAAGGTCAGCGCGAGAAGGACGAGGCTTTCGAGTCGAAGGTGCTGGAGCGGCTGACCGAGATCGAACGCAAGCTGGACGCCAGGGGCTGATCCGGGTGGATGATCCGAAATGGCCTCATCCCTCCCTTCAGTCGGGCTTCGCCGTGTCCTCCACGAAGACCGACTGAAGGGAGGGATAAGCGCGCGTCAGCCGCGGTGCGCGTCGTAAAGGGCGGCGGCCCGGTCGAAGAACCGCGCCCGCACCGCCGGGCCTTCCATCATGATCTCGTGCTCCGCCCCGGGGTAAAGGTCCAATTGCCCGTTCGCCCAGCCCGCCATCCGCAGATGCACGGGCGGCACGTCAACGACCTTTTCCGCCGTGCCAAGCCCGCAGATCGCCGGAACCTGCGGGGCCGGGATGGCCGCAAGTGCGGTGCATTCCGAAAGGGCGGCCCGCAGCCAGGCGAGCGACGGCCCACCCAGCCCGAATTCGGGCACCGCCCGCACCTGGTCACGCATATAGGCCCACATTTCGCGGTCCGTGGTCAGGACATTGCCTTCAAAGGGCACCTGCAGAAGATAGCAGTCCGGCCCCGTCGTCGGCGCATAGCGATGGGCAAGGCCGAAGGGCCCGGCCATGGCCGTTACCACCTTCGCCACCGGGCGCAGCCAGGCGGCCATCGTGATCCCCCACATCGGCGCGGAAAAGACCGCCGCGCGGAACGGCAGGCCGCGGATCAGCGCACGAAGGCCGATGCAGCCACCCATCGAATGCGCCAACAGGAAGAAGGGCTGCGGCAGGCCCGCCCGCTGCGCCTCGGCAAGCACGGCGTCAAGGTCTTCCTGATACTCGGCGAAATCGCCCACATGGCCCGACATCGGATCCGGCAGCGCCCGGTCGGACAGGCCTTGCCCGCGCCAGTCGACCGTGATGACCGAATAGCCGCGCCGGACCAGATCGCCTGCGGCGCGGCCGTATTTCTCGATGCATTCGGTCCGGCCCGGCAGAAGGACCACGGTGCCCTTGTCACCTGCCCTCCACCAGGCCACGCGGATCCGCATCGCCCCGGGCTTCAGCCAGACCGCCGTGGCCCCCGGGGGGGCGTCGGCAAGTTCGGCATGAAAGGGCGCCAGGATCACGCGCGTCTCACCCCAGGACCGAGCCCAGCTTCATCGCCATGCCCATGCTGCCGTCCACCTTCAGCTTGCCGGTCATGAAGGCCATCGTCGCCCCCATGTCGCCGTCAAGGATCGCACGGAACACGTCCGCCTGGGCCGTCAGGGTCACATCGGCCTCTTCATCGCCCGCGCGCACGCCCGAGGCGTCCAGCATGATCGCCCCCTCGCCCGGGATCACGAACTTCGCCACCCCGTCGAACCCGCCCGAAAGCTTCGCGCTCAGGGCCTTTACTGCCGCGTCGATCATCTCGCTCATCCAAGTCTCTCCTTCGTGACCCTCTGGCACTGGCAATCGCCGGCGGATCGGTTACCTTCACGTTATGGGTTCCCTGCTCCGCATTCTCAATCGTGCCGTTACGGCATTTCTGCTGGTCCTTCTGACCGGCACTGCTGTCATCGCCGAAGACACCGCCAAACTGGACGGGCTTTTTGACAGGCTCAAGACAGCCGGGGCGGAAGAGGCCGGGCGCATCGAATCCGAAATCTGGATCGAATGGTCGAAGTCCGGCTCGCCGGCGCTGGACCTTCTTCTTCAACGCGGGCGCGATGCGATGGCAATCGGCGATACCGCGCTGGCGATCGAGCATTTCACCGCCATCATCGACCAGGACCCCAGCTTTGCCGAAGGCTGGAACGCCCGGGCGACGGCCTTTTACCAGGCAGGGGAATTCGGACCTTCCATCGCCGATATCGCGAAGGTGCTGCAACTCAACCCGCGGCATTTCGGGGCGCTCTCCGGCCTCGGCACCATGCTCGAAGAGGCGGGCAACCCCGAACGGGCGCTGGAGGTCTACAAGGCTGCGCTGGACATCCATCCGCAGATGCAAAGCGTGATCGAGGTCGTCGAACGGCTTGAGACCCAGGCGACGGGTCAGGAGCTTTAATCCATGGACGCCCCCCGGCGGGTGACGGCGGTCCTCGGGCCGACGAACACCGGCAAGACCCATCACGCGATCGAGCGGATGCTCGCCCACCGGACCGGCGTCATCGGCCTGCCGCTGCGCCTGCTTGCGCGCGAGGTCTATGACCGCATTGTCGCGAAGGTCGGCCCCTCGGTCGTGGCGCTGGTTACGGGCGAGGAACGGATCGTCCCAGAGCGCACGCAATACTGGGTCTGCACGACCGAGGCGATGCCCTTGGAGATCGGGGCGGATTTCGTTGCTGTGGACGAGATCCAGCTTTGCGCCGACGCCGACCGGGGGCATGTCTTCACCGATCGCCTCCTGCGGGCGCGGGGCCTGAACGAGACGCTGTTCCTTGGCTCCGACACCATGCGGGGCGCGATTGCGGGCCTTGTGCCCAACGTGACCTTCATGAAACGCGACCGGATGTCGACCCTGCGTTATTCCGGGTCGAAGAAGATCAGCCGGATGCCGGAACGGTCGGCCATCGTCGGCTTCTCGGTCGAGAACGTCTATGCCATCGCCGAGCTGATCCGGCGGCAGAAGGGCGGCTGCGCTGTGGTGATGGGGGCGCTCAGCCCGCGGACGCGCAATGCTCAGGTGGCAATGTACCAGAACGGCGACGTGGATTACCTGGTCGCCACCGATGCCATCGGCATGGGCCTGAACCTTGATATCAAGCACGCGGCCTTTTCGGCCACGGCCAAGTTCGACGGCCGCCGCATGCGCGCGCTTTACCCGCACGAGCTGGCCCAGATCGCCGGGCGGGCGGGGCGCCATACCGAGGACGGCACCTTCGGCGTCACCGGCGAGGTCCGCCCCTTCGACGAAGACCTGGTCGAGGCGATCGAGAACCACCGCTTCTCCCCGGTGAAGAAGCTGCACTGGCGCAACGAACGGCTGGATTTCGGCAGCGCCGACCGGCTGATCCGCAGTCTTGAGGAACCCACGTCGAACGAATGGCTCACCCGCGCGCGGGATGCCGATGACGTGCTGGCGCTGAAGGCGCTGAGCGCCCTGCCAGAGGTGCAGGACAAGTTGACCGAACCAAAGCGCGTGCAGCTTCTGTGGGATGTCTGCCGGATCCCCGATTTCCGTTCCTCCACCGGGCCGGAACATGTTACCCTCTTGACCCGGATCTTCGATTTCCTCGTCGGGCGCGGTCTTGGCGGCGGGCGGATCCCCTCGGACTGGCTGGCCACGGCGATCAAGCGGATCGACAAGACCGAAGGCGACATCGACACGCTCTCGCGTCGCCTCGCCTATATCCGGACCTGGACCTACGTGACCCAGCGGAAAAACTGGGTTGCAGACGAAACCCATTGGCGCGATGAGACACGCGCGGTAGAAGACCGCCTGTCGGACGCGCTCCATGCCGCGCTGACGCAAAGATTTGTTGACCGGCGGACAAGTGTCCTTCTTCGCCGGTTGAAGCAGAAGGAGGCTCTGGTGGCCGAAGTGAACGACAAGGGCGAAGTGACGGTCGAAGGCGAATTCGCCGGGAAACTGGAGGGCTTCCGCTTCAAGCAGGATGCCAGCACGACGCCGGATGCCGCGCGCACCCTGGCGCAGGCGGCGCTTCAGGCCCTGAAGCCCGAATTCCACCTGCGCGCCGACCGCTTCTACAACGCACCCGATACCGAGCTGGACTTCACCGAACAGGGCGGCCTCATGTGGGGCACCAACGCCGTCGGCAAGCTGGTGAAGGGGGCCGAGGCCGCGAAACCCACCGTTGAAGCCTTTGTCGATGACGAGGCCGGCCCCGAGGTGATCGAAAAGGTCCGCCGGCGGCTGCAGCACTTCATTGACCGCAAGGTTGCCGCCCAGTTCGAACCCCTTCTCGCCATGGCTCGGGACGAGGCGCTGACCGGCCTTGCCCGCGGCTTTGCGTTCCGCCTCAGCGAGGCGATGGGCGTCCTGCCGCGCGACACCGTCGCTGCCGAGGTTAAGGAGCTGGACCAGGACGCAAGGGGCGCCTTGCGGAAGCATGGCGTCCGCTTCGGCCAGTTCACGATCTTCCTGCCCGCGCTTCTGAAACCCGCCCCCACCCGGCTGCGGCTGGTGCTGTGGTCGCTCTGGAACGGCCTGCAGGAATTCCCCGAATCCCCGCCCCCGGGCCTTGTGACCATCCCGAACGTGGCCGAGGTGCCGAAACAGCACTACACGCTCGCGGGCTACCATCCCGCCGGGTCGCGCGCGATCCGCATCGACATGCTGGAGCGCCTCGCGGACATCCTGCGCCAGAAGGACAGCCGCGCGGGGTTCGAGGCGACGCCCGACATGCTGTCGATCACCGGGATGACGCTGGACCAGTTCGCTGACCTGATGGCCGGCCTTGGCTACAAGGGCGAAAAGGGCGAACGGGTGAAGGTCAAGGCTGCCGAGGCCCCGAAGGCCCCGGAAATCTCGGAAGAGGCCGCCGCGGCCATCGCCGCCGGCGTGCCGATCCCCGAGGAAGTCTCGATCCTTGCCCCGGTGGCCGAGCCCACGCTCGAAGCGGCCCCCGAGATGGAGGTCTTCTACACCTTCACCTGGGCGCCGAAGCCGCGCTTCCAGCGGCCCGAACGCGGCCCCCGCCCCGAACGGAAGGAAAGCGAGGCCCGCACCCCGCGCGGTGACCGCCCGCAGGGCGAGCGTCCGCAGGGCGAGCGTCCGCAGGGCGAGCGTCCGCAAGGCGACCGGCCCAAGGGCGACCGCCGCGACCAGCCCAAGGGCGACCGTCCGAAAGGCGACCGTAAGGGCGATCGCCGCGATCACGCGAAGGGCGGCAAGCCCGACCGGGACGACCGGCAGAAGTCCTTCGAGGCGCGTCCACCCCGCCAGGAAAAGCCGATCGATCCCGACAACCCCTTTGCCGCGCTCCTCGCGCTCAAGGGCAAGGTCTAGGGCTTGGCCGGCCCCTCGGGCAGGCCTGACCCCAACGCCGCCGCGAAACTGCGGCTGGACAAATGGCTGTGGCAGGCGCGGTTCTGCAAGACCCGCGCCATCGCCGCCGACCTGATTTCGCAGGGCCATGTCCGGGTGAACGGCACCCCCGTCAGCCGTCCCGGGCGCGACATTGCCGCCGGCGACGTGCTGACCTTCCCGCAGGGATCGCGCATCCGTGTCATCCGCATCCTCGCCCTCGGCCAGCGCCGCGGCCCGGCAACCGAGGCGCAGGACCTGTACAGCGATCTTGACAGTGGCGCCACGACGCACCACCTGCTTGAATGATCGGCCCGCCTGCACTAGCAAGCACCTGACACACCGGATCAGAGCCAGCCCATGACCTATATCGTCGTCGACAACTGCATCGCCTGCAAATACACCGACTGCGTCGAGGTCTGCCCGGTGGACTGCTTCTACGAAGGCGAGAACATGCTCGTCATCCACCCCGACGAATGCATCGACTGCGGCGTCTGCGAACCCGAATGCCCTGCCGATGCCATTCGCCCGGACACAGAACCGGACATGGAGAAATGGGTGGCCTTCAACCGCAAGTATGCGGTCCAGTGGCCGGTGATCGTGACCAAGAAAGACCCGCTGCCCGGTTATGAAGAGCGGGACGGCGAAACCGGCAAGCTTGAGAAGTACTTCTCCGAAGCTCCCGGCGCCGGCGGCTGACCTCAGGTCCGATTCGCCCGATTCGCGTCACTAACCTCTCACAGCTTCGCGATAGCCAAGCGTTTCCAGCCTGTTACAAGCCTGCAACCGCTTGCGAGGCCAGTTGGATTCCGTGCCATTTTGTGTTATGGTTTGTTTACAAACAAGTATGGAAGCCTGCCTGTCGGCTTAGCGCTTAACGCCTGAGCCCTTGTTCCTAGTGACATTCCAACTCCACGCACCAGGGCTTGGGCGCTTTGGTGGGCGGAGTTTGTCGCGGAAACAGGCTGACGAACTGGGGAACTCTGAATGACCAAGTCGAAGAAGCCTGAATTCCGTCCGAACGATTTCGTGGTCTACCCCGCGCATGGCGTGGGCAAGATCATGTCGATCGAAGAACAGCAGATCGCCGGGATTCAGCTGGAGCTTTTCGTCATCTCCTTCGAGAAGGACAAGATGACCCTGCGGGTTCCCACTCACAAGGCCATCGACATCGGCATGCGTGCCCTTTCGGCCCCCGATGTGGTGACCAAGGCGCTAGACACGCTGAAGGGCAAGGCCAAGGTCAAGCGGGCGATGTGGTCGCGCCGCGCCCAGGAATATGAGCAGAAGATCAACTCGGGCGACCTTCTGTCGATTGCTGAAGTGGTCCGCGACCTCCACCGTGCAGACGACCAGCGCGAACAGTCCTATTCCGAGCGTCAGCTTTACGAAGCCGCGCTTGAACGCCTGACCCGCGAAGTCGCGGCCGTGTCCGGCGTGGACGAGGCTGGCGCGGCCAAGCAGGTCGACAGCGTGCTTCTCGGCCGCGCGGCCTGATCGCCCGCCAGAACAAGGCCGCCGCTTCCCCGGGAAGCGGCGGCTTTTTCATGTTTCAAAGCCAGCGGCGGACCTGCGTACAGTAGGCGTCATAAGCCGGGCCAAAGCGGACGCGCATCGCCGCTTCTTCCGGCAGGATCTGCAACCGGTCCAGCCACAGCACCAGCAGCAGCGGCCCCGCCCAGACCCAGGTCCCGCCCAGAAGCAGCGCCCAGGCCGCCAGCAGCAGCGTCAGGGCGACATACATCGGGTTCCGCGACCATCGGTAGATGCCGCCGGTCACCAGGGCCGAAGCGCGGTCGATCTGCACCGGGTTGATCGTGGTCTTTGCCTGCCGGAACGCTCTCAGCGCAGGAAAGCCGAAGGCCCCGGCCGCCATGAAGACCAGAAAGGCCAGCGCCCAGCGTAAGGGGTCCGGCGCGGGCCAGCCGGCCGCCAGACCCATGACCAGCGCCAGCGCCATCGTCAGGATTGGTGGCGGAATGCGGTTCTTGAGCATCGCGCTACTCCGCCAGAACCGGAGCGCCGTGATCCAGCCGCCAGCGCCCATCCTCGGCTGACAGACGTGGGCGTGGGGCTGCGGGGAAGGCGTGTGCCCGGGCGTAGGCGTCGATCCTCAGGCCCGGGACCAGGGGCAGCACGGCCATGCGCGCCAGCATCCGTGCCCGGTTGACCAGCGTCGGCTGGGCGAAGGGCCGGGCAGCATAGCGCCGGGCGATGGTCTCGAAATCCTCTGCCGGGCGACCGGTCAGCCGGGAAACCACATCCGTCACCGCCTCGCCCAGTTCGAAGGCCCCGGCCTTGTGGTCGCGCACGTAGTCGCGCCAGCTCAGCGCCTCGTGCGGGTTCACCCCGTCCAGCCGCGCGACCTTGAGGAACATCGCGAACGGCAGTTTCATGGCCCGCACCCGCCGCCCCGTCGCCCGGCCGATGGCCGCCGCCATGTCGTTCCCCGAGAGAAGCCGCGGCCCCGTCGGCCGCAGCCGCTGCCCGGCAAAGCGCGCCGGGTCCGCCAAGATGGCAGCCACCGTCGCGGCGATATCCTCGGTCGACACGGGCGCCGAGCGGCTGTCTCCCGTCAGCACCGGGAACATGCCCAGAAGCGTCGCCATGTCGATCACCCGCAGGAAATTGTCGGCGAACATGCCGGGGTTCACGATCACATGCGCCACCCCCGGCAGCCGCGCGAACATCCGGTCAATCAGCCAGGTCTCGCGCGTCAGGATCGAAGGATGCGCGGGGTGCGACAGCCATTGGCTCATCTGCACAACCGCCTCAAGCGACGACCCCTCCGCCGCCGCCGCGAAGGCCGCCGCCGCCTGCGTGGCGTGGGGCGCGAAGATCGGCACGTAATAGGCGCGGTGCACGCCCTGCAATGCCGCCGCCAGCTGGTCCGGGTCATGGGCCGAGGCCACGGCAATCTCGGCCCCCAGCCGCTCCAGCCGCGCCGTCCGCGCATCCCGCCCCCGCGCCAGCGCCCGGACTGGGTAGCCCTGCCGCACCAGCGCCTCCACCACCGCCCCGCCGGTCTTGCCCGTCGCCCCGGTCACCAGAATCCTTGGCTTCGACATCTGATCCTCCATTTAGATGATGCTTGTCATCTATTATGGATGATATACAACATCTAAACTGTCAAGCGGGAGCGTCAGCCATGCGGATGTCGGCGGAAGCAAAGGATCAAAGCCGGGCGCGGATCTTGGCGGCGGCGGGGCGGATGTTTCGCGACCGCGGGATCGAAGGCGCAAGCCTGAATGACATCATGGCCGCTGCGGGGATGACGCATGGCGGCTTCTACCGGCACTTCGCCGGCAAGGACGACCTCCTCGCCGAGGCCCTGGCCGAGGCTTTCGCGCGCTTTGCCCCAATGTCAGGCGCAACGGAGTTTCGTGACCGTTATCTCTCGCCCGACCATGTCGCGACCCCGGCTGAAGGCTGCCCCGCCGCCGCCCTCGGCCCCGAGATTGCCCGTGCCGGCCCGGCCGTGCGCACGGCCTTCGCCACCGGACTGGAACAGGTGATCACTGGCCTCGCCGCAGAGCCAGAGGCGCGGGCAGGTGCCCTTCGTGACCTCGCGCTCATGGTCGGGGCCGTCATCCTCGCCCGCGCGGCAGGAGAGCCCCTTGCAGGGGAAATCCTCGCCGCCGCTCAGACCGCGAAATAGTGCTCGCCCGGAAGGTAGGCCGCCAGCCGGCCCGCCGCGCACCAGTCGCGCTCCAGCCCAAGGTCGCCCACAAGGATCACCTGGTCCGACGGCACCTTGCCCAGTGCCGCCCGCACCCGATCCCGCATCTCGGCAAAGCCCGCCAGCGCAAAGGGCGCCGGGTGCACCCCGTCCAGCACCGGATTGGCCGCAGCGACCATCCCCGGCGTCAGGGGTGCCACCGCCAGGGCCAGCCGCCCGCACCGCACTTCAGCCAGCTTCATCGCCCGCCCGTCCGGCATCGCCGGGCGCAGCACGGACACCCGCAAGGCGTTGGAGGAAAAGAGAAACGCCACCACGTCATGCCCCGTGGCCGCCCTGACCCCGGCATAGGTCCGGTAATCAAGCCCCAGTTCCTTCGCCCGCTTCACCCGCAGGCGCACCACCTCGATCGGCAGCGTCGGCACCAGCCGCGCGCGCGCCGCCGACCAGCAGTGCTTCCGCCAGGAGACCCCGCCCTCCAACGACGGCCCGCGATTGTGCCCGATCCCGGTCATCAGAAACCCCGAAGAGTTTGACTCAAATTCGCGCTTCCTTTCTGCCCAAGTATCCCACGGGGGTGCGGGGGTGTGAAACCCCCGCTCAGCCCTCAGTCATACTCGCGCAGCCGCGCCACATAGCGCGCCATCGTATCGACCTCGAGGTTCACGCGGTCCCCGACCTTGACCTCGCCCCAGGTCGTCGCGGTCTGGGTATGGGGGATGAAGTTCACCCCGAACTCCGCTCCCTCGACCTCATTCACGGTCAGCGAGGTGCCGTTCAGCGCGATCGACCCTTTTGGCGCGATGAATCGGGCCAGTGTCTCGGGCGCGCGGAACCGCACCCGCACCGACCCGCCCTCGGGCCGCACCGCCACCACCTCGGCCAGCCCGTCGACATGGCCCGAGACGATGTGTCCGCCCAGCTCGTCCCCTACCTTCAGCGCGCGTTCCAGGTTCACCCGTTTGCCCGGGCCCCAGGTCCCGAGATTGGTCTTCGACACCGTCTCGCCCGAGATCTCGACGTCGAACCAGCCCTCCGGCTGATCGCCCAGCGCGACGACCGTCAGACAGACCCCGTCGCAGGCGATGCTGGCGCCGATGTCGATCCCCGCGACGTCATATCGCGTCGCGATCCGGGCGCGCAAGTCGCCCGCACGCTCGGTCGATACGATCCGGCCGATATCGGTGACAATTCCGGTGAACATGGGCGCCCCCTTTTCCTTCCCCCGACCTAAGCCGATGGCCCCACCCTTGCAAGCCTGCGGCGGGGGTGGTCTTGATCTCTTCACCTTTTCTCACGAATTCTGCTGTAGTTTCCCGCCAGACACCCACCCGACCCCCTCAGCCGGACCGCCCGCTTGACCGCAGCCCCCCGCCGCTTCCTTTTCCTGCAAGGCCCGCATGGGCCCTGGTTCCACCGGCTGGGCGGCCTTCTGCGCGCCGCGGGGGCCGAGGTCTGGCGTGTCGGCTTCAACCTCGGCGACCGCGTCTTCTGGCCGGGCCCTGGCTATATCCCCTTTACCAGCGGGCATGACGACTGGCCCCACACCTGCCAAAGCCTCCTTGACCAGCACCGGATCACCGATCTGGTGGTCTACGGCGACACCCGTACCATCCACGCCCAGGCGATTGCCGAGGCGCGGAAGCGGGGCATCACCATCCATGTGTTCGAGGAAGGCTACCTCCGCCCCTACTGGATCACCTACGAACGCGGCGGATCGAACGGCAACTCCCGGCTGATGGGGCTGGACCTGCCCACGATGCAGGCCGCGCTGGCGAAGGTCGACCTTGACCTGCCCGACACCCCGGCCACCTGGGGCGACATGCGCCAGCACATGTTCTGGGGGGCACTCTACCACGGCTTCGTCGCCCTCGGCTTTCGCGCTTATGCCAACTTCCGGCCGCACCGGGCACTGACGGTCGGGCAGGAATTCCGCCTCTATCTCCAGCGCTTCCTCCTCATGCCCTTTCACCGGCTGGAACGACGGCTGGCAACCTGGCGCATCCGCGGCGGCGGCTTTCCCTACCACCTCGCCATCCTCCAGCTTGAACACGACGCAAGCTTTCGCGACCATTCGCCCTTCGCCAGCATGACGGACTTCCTCGCCCTGGTGATGGACGGCTTCGCCAAAGGCGCCCCCCGGCATCACCACCTTGTCTTCAAGGCGCATCCGCTGGAAGACGGCCGCGTTCCCCTGAAACCTGAGATCCGGCGCCTTGCCGCGCTTCACGGTCTGGCCGACCGTGTGCATTTCGTGCGCGGCGGCAAACTGGCCGAACTTCTGAACGAGGCGCGGTCTGCCGTCACGGTGAACTCCACCGCCGGCCAGCAGGCGCTGTGGCGGGGCTTGCCGCTGCGCAGCTTCGGCGCGGCGGTCTATGCCAAGCCCCAGTTCGTCTCGACACAACCTCTGGACGAATTCTTCGCCGCGCCCGTCCGCCCCGATACCCGCGCCTATCGCGACTACCGGCACTTCCTCTTGGAAACCTCGCAGGTCGTCGGCGGCTTCTATTCCTCACGCGGCAGGCGGGCGCTTCTGCGGCAACTCGCCGACATGATGCTCTCGCCGGATGATCCCTATTCGGCCCTGCAATCGGGTTCTGCCGCACCACGGCAAAAGTTGCGGGTTGTCCGCTGAAATGGCGGCATGGCGCTGGCAAGACCGGATTGCATCCGCTAGTGTTCGCGCAAAAGGCGAAAAAGAACCTTCGGGGGCGTCCGTGTCAGGAATTTCAAGCGTCGCGTATCGGGCCTTGCTTCCGATATCTGTCCTTTTCATCCTGGCGGCCTGCGATCTTCCCCGTTCCGGCCCGACAAAGAACGAAATCTTCGGCAAGGGCACCGACACTCAGGGCGATGCCTTCATCGTCAACGTCACCCGCAGCGTGGCCGAGACCACCGATGTCGTGCCGCGCCTTGGGTTCAGCGAGGCGTTCCGCAACGCCGCACTGATCCCCTCCGACGTCATCGCGCCGGGCGACAGTCTTTCGATCACCGTCTATGAAAACGTCAAGGACGAACCCCTTCTCGGAAATTCCGGGCAGCGCATCTCGGCGCTGAACACGGTTCAGGTCGATGGCGAGGGGTTCATCTTCATTCCCTATGCCGGACGCATCCTCGCCGCGAACCAGACGCCCGAGGGGCTGCGGCAGACGATCACCCGCCTTCTCGAAGGCCAGACTCCCGACCCGCAGGTTTCGGTGGTGCGCACTGCCGGCACCGGGTCCAGCGTGTCGATCTCCGGCCAGGCCACCGGCGCGGGGGTCTTCCCGATCGAAGCCTCGACCCGGACGCTCGCCACCATGCTCGCCAAGTCCGGTGGCGTCACCGTCGATCCGGGGATCGCCATCATCCGTGTGACGCGCGGCAACCAGACCGGTTCGGTCCGGCTGTCGGACCTCTACAGCAACCCCAAGCTCGACATCGCCCTGCGCCCCGGCGACAAGATCGTGGTCGATGCCGACAGCCGCAATTTCGTCGCTTTGGGCGCGACCGGCGGGCAAAGCCTTGTGCCGTTCGAATCCGAACGGCTCTCCGCGCTTGAGGCGATCGCCTCCGCCGGCGGCCTTTCCACTGCGACTGCCGATCCGACCGGCATCTTTGTCTTCCGCGACGAGGATCCCGCAGTCGCCAATGCCGTCCTCGGACGCAGCGATCTGGTCGGCCCGCAGCGCATGGTCTATGTCTTTGACCTGACCGAGCCTTCCAGCATCTTCGAGGCGCGCGACTTCCAGATCCGCGACGGCGACACGCTTTACGTGACCGAGGCCCCCTTCGTGCAGTGGCAGAAGACGCTCAGCGCCATCACCGGCTCGACCGGGACGGTCTCGACGCTGACCAACTCGGTCAACGCGCTGAACGGAAGCAACTGACGACGCCCCGAAAGGCGCAAGCCATGGAGACGCCCCTGCCGGGGGTTCCCCGACGCCTCTGGCACCAGAACCTGTCCTTCCTGCGCGACGCCCGGCTTCACCGGATGCTCGCGCTCGCCGGGCATGAGCTGCGCTTCGGACTTCCAGGCCCCGGTGACGGTGTCCTCGTCTGGGGCCACAGCCCGACCGCCTGGCGGGGTGAGGTGGTTGCTGCGCGCCGGGCGGTGCCGCTGGTCCGGGTTGAGGATGCCTTCCTGCGCTCGGTCCACATGGGCCGGACAAGGCGCGAGCCACCGCTGGGCCTCCTCGTGGATCCTATCGGCGTGCATTTCGACAGCAGCGCCTCGTCGTGGATGGAGCAGATCCTTGCATCTCATGACTTTCATCAATCGAACATTCTCGACGCCGCGAGGCTTCAAATGGCCCGCTTGCAGCACCTCGACTTATCAAAATACAACATTCACGACCCAAGCCTGCCAATCCCGGACCCCGGCTACGTCCTTGTGATCGACCAGACGCGCGGCGACGCCTCAATCCGCCACGGCAACGCATCGGATGCCACCTTCCGCGACATGCTGGCGGCGGCCCTGCAGGAAAACCCGGACGCGCGGATCGTCATCCGCAGCCACCCGGAGACCAGCGCTGGCCTCCGCCCCGGTCACTACGGCGCCGCGGATGCCGGCGACCGGGTCAGCCTCTTAGCCGCGCCGGTCTCACCGCACCGCCTTCTGACTGGTGCCGCCGCCGTCTATACCGTTTCATCCCAGATGGGCTTCGAGGCGTTCCTCCACGGCCACCGCCCCCATGTCTTCGGCCAGCCCTTCTACGCCGGCTGGGGCCTGACCGACGACCGCCAGCCCCTTCCCCGCCGCACGCGCCGCCTGACGGTAGAAGAGCTCTTCGCCGGGGCAATGATCCTCGCCCCCCTCTGGTACGACCCCTGCCGCGACCGGCTTTGCAGCCTTGACGACGTCATCGACCAGCTTGAGGCCGAAGTGCGCACCTTCCGGGCCGACCGTCAGGGCCATGTCGCCGCCGGCATGCGGCTCTGGAAACGCCCGCGCCTGCAAGAGATCTTCGGTGGCACCCGCGCGCTCAGGTTCCAGGACGATCCCGCCAAGGCCGATGCGCTGGCCCGCCAGACCGGGCGGCACCTTCTCCTCTGGGCCGGCAAGGAACCGGCGGGCTTTGCCCCGAACTCCACCTGCCTCAGGGTCGAGGATGGCTTCCTGCGCTCACGTGGGCTTGGCGCAGAACTCGTGCCGCCCCTCAGCCTCGTGACCGACACCCTTGGCATCTACTATGACCCCACCCGTCCCTCGCAGCTTGACGCCCTTATCGCCGCCCCCCTTCCCCCGGGGGGCCGAACCCGGGCCGAACGCCTCCTTGCGCGCCTGCGGACTGAGGGGCTTTCGAAATACAACCTCGCCTCCGCCCCGCTCCCCCCGCTCCCCGAAGGCCACCGCATCCTCGTGCCGGGGCAGGTCGAGGATGACGCCTCGATCCTGAAAGGCGCGGGCGCGGTCAGGACGAACCTCGCCCTCCTTCAGACCGTGCGGGCCGCCAATCCCGGGGCGGTGGTGATCTACAAGCCGCATCCTGACGTGCTCGCCGGCCTTCGCAAAGGGGCGATCCCGGCCGACCAGTTGCAGGGCCTCGTCGACCTCATCCTCACCGAAGCCGACCCCGCCGCCCTCCTCGCCAAGGTGCAGGAGGTCTGGACGATGACCTCACTTCTTGGGTTCGAGGCGCTGATCCGCGGCGTCCCCGTCACCTGCCTCGGCGCACCCTTCTACGCGGGCTACGGCCTCACGCGCGACCTCAGCCCCGTGCCCCCCTGGCGCAAGCCCGCCGACCTCAGCACCCTCGCCCATGCCGCGCTGATCGCCTACCCGCGCTACTGGGACCCGGTCAGCCGCCGCCCCTGCCCGCCCGAAGTGGCGCTCGACCGTCTCGCCACGGGCGAAGTGCCGCATCCGGGGCGGATGAACCGGCTTCTTGCAAAGCTGCAGGGCCGGTTCGCCGGCCACGCCTGTCTCTGGCGTTAGCGCACCAGCCGCCAGAACCGCCACATCAGGCTGGCCGCCGCGCAGACCAGCCCGATGACCAGCCCGAACCACAGGCCGACGCCGCCATGGCCCAGTGGGAAGGCCAGCACATAGCTGCACGGGATGCCGATCAGCCAGTAGCTGACCGCCGCCAGCCACATCGGCACCCGGGTATCCTGGATGCCGCGCAGAAGGCCCAGCGCGATCACCTGCATCCCGTCGGCCAGCTGGAACAACGCCGCCACCGCCAGAAGCACCACGCCATAGGCGAGGATCGCGGCACTTTCCGGCTTCGCCATGTCGAGGAAAAGCCCCACGATGGGGCCAGGCACGGCGAGGAACAGCGCGACCGAAGCCAGCGCCACCCCCAGCGAGATCACAATCGCCACCTTCGCCGCCCGCCGCAGCGCCACGCGGTCCCCCACGCCGTCGAAATGCGCCACCCGGATCGTCGCGGCGCTCGACAGGCCCACATGCAGCATGAAGGTCAGCGCCGCCACCTCCAGCGCGATGCCGTGGGCGGCAAGCTCCACCGTCCCGATCCAGCCCATCATCAGCGCCGAGGCCTGGAAAAGCCCGCCCTCCGCCAGCCCGGTCAGCCCGATCGGCACGCCCAGCCGCCAGACCTGCCGCATCGCATGCCAGTCCGGCCGCCAGAACCGCTGCCAGAGGTGAAACCGCCGCAGGTCCGCATGCAGCCCTGCATAAAGCCCCAGCGCAAGAAGCGACGCCACCTGCGTCACGATGGTCGCCACCGCGGCCCCCTGCGCGCCAAGCTCGGGGAAACCGCCGTTGCCGAAGATCAGAAGCCAGTTGACCAGAATGTTCACACCGACCGCCCCGATCGTCACGAACAGCACGGCCTGCGTCCGTCCCAGCGCCGAAAGATAGCTTTGCAAGACCGTCAGGCACAGCGCCGGCACGAGGCCAAAGCCCACGACCCGCAGATACCCCTGCGCCACCGCCGCCACCTCGGGGTCCTGCCCCAGCGCCAGCAGGATCTCACCCGACCCCCAGAAGACCGGCAGCAGGACGAAGCCGAGGGCGATCGACAGCCACAGGCCCATCCGCGTGTCGCGCCGCACCTGTGCCTCGTCCCCCCGCGCAACGGCCGAGGCGACCATCGGCATCACCGCCTTGGCAAACCCCGACCCCAGCACATAGATGATGAAAAAGCTCGATGCCCCCAGCACCACCGCCGCCAGCGGCAAGACGCCATACCAGCCGACCATCACCACGTCGGTGACATGCAGCGCCATCTGCGCCAGCTGCGCACCGGCAAGCGGCAGACCCAGCGCGAGCGTCTCTCTCGCGTGGGTGGTCTTGGTCATCTGGTCGGTCATGGGTCGCAGGCTTACGCGCCCCGCCCGCGCTTCACAAGGCCGGGCCTTACTGCCCCGGGGTCAGAGGCTTTGCGCCAGAAGGC
Source organism: Tabrizicola sp. T46 (assembly GCF_057219895.1). NCBI lineage: Bacteria > Pseudomonadati > Pseudomonadota > Alphaproteobacteria > Rhodobacterales > Paracoccaceae > Tabrizicola > Tabrizicola sp. T46. Next base: position 525,902 of record NZ_JBXVVV010000002.1, on the reverse strand, counting down.
CCAGCGCGGCCGCCGCGATCACCCCGCCAAGCCCAAGCTCGACCACCGGGATCGCCCGCGCAACCCGGCCCTGCGGCAGGGCGGCAAAGGCCCCCTCCCGCGCCCAGACGGCCATCACCGCTACGCCGATCGTGACCGCCGCCGTCCCAAGACCCATCACGAAGGCACCGACCACGCCCGCCATCGCGATCCCCAGCTGCCAGGTCAGGATCAGCACGAAAAGCGCGCCCGAACAGGGCCGCAGGGCAATGCCTGCCACAAGCGCCAGAGCGTCGCGAAAGCTGCGGACCCCCTCCACCTCCTCGATTGTCGGGCCATGGGCATGGCCGCAGTCCGGCCCGTGAACATGGCCCGCGTCCTCTGTGCCGTGGCCATGCGCATGATGCGCGTGACCGTGCGCGTGATCCTTGCCGTGGTGGTGATGTTCGTGACCGTGATCCGCGTGATCGTGGTGGTCGTGGTGATGACCCGCTCCAGCCGCAACGGCGACAGCGTGACCCCCTCCGGCCGTCGCCTGCCGCCGCAAACCTCCGATCCCCCGCCAGACGAGCCAAAGCCCAAGCCCCGCGATCATCGCATGGCCGACCGGGGTCACCCAATCCTCGGCCGCCGTCTCGACCGCACCGCGCGTCAGGCCCAGAACCGCCACCAGCGCATAGACCAGGGCCACCGCGACGGCCGCCTGCGCCAGGCTGGAGATCAGCGCCAGACCGGCCAGCCGGCCGACCGGCACCCGCCGCGCCACGCCATAGCCGCCGATGATCAGCTTGCCATGTCCGGGTCCGGCGGCATGCAGCACCCCGTATCCCAGGCAGACCGCCCAGAACGCCATCAGCGCCCCCGGCTCATGCGCCCGGAGCGCCCGGATCGCCCCGGCCAGCTGGTCCTGCGCCGCGCGCTGCGCCGAGGCGACCCAAGCGGCAACCCCGTCCAGCGCACCGGTCAGCCACAGAAGGCCAAGGCCCGCCACCAGCGCCAGCCCGGTCAGCATCAGGGTGCGGCGCATGTGACCCGCACTTCCTCGGCGAACTTCGCCCCCACGGCCGGGAACTCGGCCTCGAGGTCGATGTCCGGCGTGTATTCGGAGAGGGCCGCCAGAAGCTCCTGTTCGGCGGCATCAAGATCGGGAACGAAGACCTGCGCCTTGCAGCCCTGTCCGCCGGTCACGACCGGATCAGTCGGAATGGTGTAGGCGACATAGTAGCCGGGATCGTAAACCTGCACGACCAGCGGAGTCCCCGTTACCGGAACCGGTGCATCGAAACTCCGCAGATGGGTCGAGGTGATCTTCCCTTCGGCATAGCTCGCGGTCCAGTCCTTCGGGCGCGACAGGGCCAGCGGCGCCTCGCCCAGAAGCGCATAGGTATCGCCGGGAAAGCCCGGGTCCCAGTTCATGTCGAACCCTGAAAGCCGCGCTTCTTCCTCGAGGGTCAGCTTGCCGTCCCAGTCCGGGTCCAGCCCCATGTCGCCCACGACGTAAAGGGAATAGAGGTCGTCATAGGTCCAGCTGATGCGCAGGCCGGTCGCTTCGTTCCGGTCGTTCAGGATGACCTCGACCCCGGCATCGATCCAGACATGCGGATGCGCCAGCGCAGGGGCGGCACCCGCTGTCAACAGCCCTGCGATAAGAACGGCCCGCGTCATGCAGGGCAAGGTAATGTCCCGCCCCGCGCCTGCCAAGGGCACGTCTTTCACCCCCGCTGCATCGCCGGATGCGTGGCCGCGTCGTAGATGTCCGGCACAGTCCCCAGAACCTGCGCCGCCCGCCCGACGATCAGCGGATCAGGCGTGCCGATCACTGCATGGTCCTTGTTCGGGTAATCAACCGTCGACAGGAAATGCCGCATGCAGTTCAACCGCGCCCGCTTCTTGTCGTCCGACTTCACGATCACCCAGGGCGCGTCCGCCGTGTCGGTGTAGAAGAACATCGCCTCTTTCGCCTCGGTATAGTCGTCCCAGCGGTCAAGGCTCGCCTTGTCGATCGGCGACAGCTTCCACATCTTCAGGGGGTCCGTTTCCCGCGCCAGGAACCGCGCGCGCTGTTCCTCGCGCGTCACGCTGAACCAGTACTTGTAAAGCCGGATGCCCGACCGGACGAGCATCCGCTCGAACTCCGGCGCCTGGCGCATGAATTCCAGATATTCTGTCGGGCTGCAGAAGCCCATCACCCGCTCTACGCCCGCCCGATTGTACCAGGACCGGTCGTAGAAGACCATTTCGCCCGCCGTCGGCAGGTGCGCAATGTAGCGCTGGAAGAACCACTGCCCCTTTTCCACGTCGCTCGGTTTCGTCAGCGCGCAGACCCTTGCATAGCGCGGGTTCAGATGTTCCATGAACCGCTTGATCGTGCCGCCCTTGCCCGCCGCGTCGCGCCCCTCCATCAGGATCACGAACTTCTGCCCGGTCTCCTGCGCCCAGATCTGCACCTTCAGAAGCTCGGCCTGCAGCTTCGCCTTCTCGGCCTCATAGGTCGCCCGGCCCATGAGACGGGCATAGGGATAGCGACCCGATTCAAATGCCTTCCGCAGACCGCTTTCGCTGACCGCAGGGAACTGCTTCGGCCCGCTTGTCTGTGCACGCACCTCGGCTTCCGGCACCGGAACGGCCTGACTGTCTTCCATCTCCGCCTCCTTCAAGGGCCGCTGCCGCGACCTCCCCCCTCATCCGGAAAAGAGCTGGCACATTTCGGCGGACGGCGCCTTGATTCGGATCAATTCCACCTTCCGGGGGCGTACAGGGCGGCAAGGGTCCAGACCTTGCCGCCCCGGTTTCAAGAACGGGATTGCTGAAATTGGGGCTGCCGCCAATCCGACGCGGCTTTCTCCCGGCTAAACGACCGGGCCGCCGGCTTCATACCCCAACTGCGGTAAGGCCGGCAATTTCACTGACCTTGCGTCAATCTGTCATGGGACTGCGCCAGCGCCGCGACTTCGTCCAGCACCGTCGGCCATTCGGAAAAGAGCAGGAGCTGCCCGTTTCCCGGAAGGATTCGCATCCGAAGATGCGGATAGTCCGCCACAAGTTCCTGCATCGTCAGGACCGGGGCCTGCGGGTCCTGGTCGCCCTGCAACAGCAGGACCGGCACCGTCGCCGCCCGCACGACCGCCGACCAGTCCTTCTCCGACCCGATGCATTCCGCGGTGAAGGCCGCATGCGCCGACCACTTCGCCGCCATGCAGACCTCCGAGCCTTCCAGCACCGCCTCCCGGATCTCGGGGCGCGAGAATGCCGCCATATCCGCCGCACTGCCGCCGTTGACCTGCCGGAAGAAGGCTTCCTTGCCCAGCCGCCGCGCCAGGCTGAAGCCCGCCTGCACCAGGAACGGCAGGACCTTCGGCGCATAGCGCGCATTGGCCAGGATGAACCGCTGCCACTTGTCCATCCGGTCATACTGCCCCGGCGTGCGGATCGGCAGCTGGCAGGCAGCCCCGACCACGCCCAGCACAAGGTCCGGGCGCCGGCCAGCAAGGTTCAGCGCAAAGCGCAGGTCCGCCCCCATCGGCACCACAACCGCGCCCTTCACCCCCAGGTGGTCCAGCACCGCCGCATAGTCCCGCGTGACGCCGTCCAGATGATCGACGCCCTTCGGCAAGGCCTCGGTCCGGCCATAGCCAGCCCGGATCGGCACGATCACCCGCATCCGCCGCAGAGCCGCCGCACGCTCGGCCGCAGCCGGCCAGCGGATCAGCCCGAAGTCGAGGTGCATGTAAAGCACCGGCACCCCGCAGGGATCACCGAACTCGATCCAGGTCAGCCGCCGCCCGTCCGGCGCCCGCATCTCCTGCGCCGGGCGCGGCAACAGCCCGCCGGTCCGAACCGCCGCCACCTCGCCTGTTGCAGGCACCGAGGCCACGTCCATCAGGCCCAGAACCACCCGCACCAGTTCCGCCTGACTGTGCGTCTCGGTCTTGGCCAGGATCGACCGCGCCTGCGTCCGCACCGTCTCGACTGAACGGCCCCTCGCCTCGGCAATGTCGCGCAAGGGCAGGCCGAGCGTAACGCCGCGCACGATCTCGACCTCTGCCGGGGTCAGCCCGAAGGCCTCCTGCACCGTCTCGGCAAATCCGTCGGGCCAGACCAGCTCGGTCGACACCACAAGCGCCAGGGGCCGCACCCCACCCCCACCCTCGACCGGACTGACCCGCAGGATCACAGGGCTTCCCGTCACCGTCGAGCGGATGCGGATCGTCACACCCCGCTCGGCCTTCCGACCCGCCACCCGGCGGATGGCGCCGGCCAAGAGACTGCGGTCCGCTTCCTCGAACGGCAGGCAGGCAAACGGCCCGCCATCCCTGATCCCGAAGGCCAGCTCCGCCGGGCGGTTCGCCGCATGGATCGTCGGGCCACCATCGCTCAGAAACGCAGCCGAGCGCGGGATGCCGGCAAGCGGTGACCGGGGGGCCTCCTCGCCTAGGGTCGCCTCGTAGCGGGCCAGGAACACCCGGGCGCGGGCCATATGCGCCTCGATTTCGGGGTCCTCCAGCGGGATCGCGGCATCCCGCAACGGCGCAGCCCGGTCCTCCCAGACCTGCATCAGCTCTTCAAGGCGGATCGGATCGATCGCCACGTCGTAAAGCCGCTCGACGATCTCGGCCCGGTGGTCGTGATCGGTCAAGGCTGCAGCGGTGACAGAGGGCCGCGACTCGGTCATGGATCAGAGGTGGAGCCTTTGTGTCGGTTCATCAAGACAAGGGCGCCGTGCAGCGCCCCCCTTCAGCTTCCCCGGACAAAGACATAGGCTTTGTGGCATAATTCAGGAGCATCCCCGATGATCACCCTTTATGGTGCCTTCCGCAGTCGCGCCTCGCGCCCGCTCTGGCTACTCTATGAACTAGGCCTTCCCTTCACCCATGTGCCTGTTCTGCAAGCCTATCGGCTGCCCGAGGCGAGCGCGCCCGGGGCGCCGCTCAACACCGCCTCGCCCGAATTCCTGAAGGTGAACCCCCAGGGCCAGATCCCGGCTTTCGTCGAGGGCGACCTGACGCTGACAGAATCGCTCTCGATCACCAACCACCTTGCCCGCACCCGTGGCGGCGACCTCGGGCCGAAGACCCCCGCCGAACAGGCGCTGATCGACCAGTGGACGCTTCTTGCCGTCACCGCCGTCGAAACCCCGGCGCTGGAAATCCTGAACGTGCAGGGCGCAGGCGGCGACAAGACCCCTGAAGGCCAGGGCCAGATCGCGATCAACGCCGAAAAGCTCCGCCGCCCCCTGAAGCGGCTCGAGGCGCATCTTGCCTCCCACCCCTATCTTGTCGGGGACCGCTTCACCGTGGCCGACATCAACCTCGGCGAATGCCTCCGCTACGCCCAGGGCCACCCGACCCTGCTGGCCGAATTCCCGGCGGTGAAGGCCTGGCTGGAGAAATGCCAGGCGCGCCCAGCGTTCCAGAAGATGTGGGCGGCAAGGATGGCCGAACCGGCGTGATCCTCGCAGGGTCGCCCGTACACTCAAAATCAATTCCCAAGCGCCGCCTACACTGGTGTATGGGTGTTTACCTTCGTGGCGACGCGCTTAAATCTGTGCTCGCTACCCGCCCGGTACTTAGGATCAATTTCAAAAACTCCAATGAAACGATAGAGAGTCCGATTCAGCTCGTCACGTGACCTTGCGATCACGATCCGACTGGTCCAGTGCTCGACGTAGTGGAAACTCTGGTCCTTGCTTCTTTCGATAATGGTCAGGCCGTCTTCAGATAAAGAGTTGTTCCAGTTCGGCTGGTCATAAAGTCTTGGGAACCAGACCGTGCTGCGCCCCTTCAGACCAATCGCGTCTTGGATGTGCAGGGGTAAATCCCAGGTGCCCCTTTGGTAGTGACCACCGGCGTATCCAAAGCAACGAAGTGCATCGCGTTGATATCGGAACGCTGCAGACGGACCCACTTCCACAAACCCGCGATCAAGGTGCGGTTTTGCGGTGAAGCGCTCGTGGTAGTTCCAGTGCCGAAACGTCTTGCTGCGAACGGCATCTTGTTTTCTTCCTCGAATGATCTCAATGAACTGATCGATCTTCTCATCAAATTCTGCGAGGGATCCGTCTCCAACTGCAATTCGATGCTCAAGAAGACTCGAGGCTTCAGCAATATCTAGTCGCCGTCTCGCATCGTTAATTCTGGCAGAATCACTTTCATGATGATCCTCATCAATCTCCAGATAGAGGTCAAGCTGAGGGAAGAAGAGGTCAGCAATGTAAAGTCTGTTCTGCTCACCGCGGATGCATTGCTGGCAGACGAATTCAATTTCAGAATCATTTAGTCTGTGAAAAATCCGATTAACTGCATAGTGTTCCCACCTTTTTGCAGCCACCTTTGCCAAGGATCGCAAGATGTAGTCTTCGCGACTCATGAGGATTCTCCATGAATGTCGACCATCCTGAAATTCGCTACAAAACACAGCCCAAAACTTGCATCAAGGCCTTGCCGTTAGTGCGTTCAAAAACAGGAAACGCCACGCGTAATGGCCCAAGCGACCAGACGCTTCACGTCCGATGGAAGCCTCTTCCTTTCTGCACAGATACCCCACGGGGGGTCCGGGGGGTGTGAAACCCCCCGGTCCGCCGCCAGCTCTATTTCACATACTTCTGCCAGTTGTGCTCTTCCTTGAACCCCAGCACCTCCCGGATCTTCCGGTTGGACAACAGCCCCTCCCGCTCCCCCACCGGCCGCGACAGGGGCACGTTCGGGAAGAAGCGCGGCAAGAGCTCTGAGTTCGGTTGCGGCACCGCGTTCTCGTCGTTCACCGCGTTGAACACCTGGAACCCGAGGCCGTCCTTTTTCAGGCACAGATCCACGATTTGCCCCAGATCGCGCGCGTCGATGTAGCTGAACGTGATCCGCCGCCGCAGCCCCGGGTCCTCGGCCAAGGGCGGGAAGAGGGTCGCATACTCATGCGGCTCGATCACGTTCCCGATCCGCAGCGCATAGACATCCGCCCCGAACCGCCGCTGCAGGCTCCGCGCCGTGACCTCGTTCACCTTCTTCGAGGTGCCGTAGGTGTCCATCGGGTCGATGTCGTAATCCTCCTCCAGCGGCAGCACCTTCGGGTCCACCACCCCGTCGCTGAAACACACCCCATAGGTCGTCTCGGATGAGGCGATGATGACCTTCCGGATCCCCATCTTCAGCGCCGCCTCGATGACGTTGTAGGTCCCGACGACGTTGACCCGCCAGGTCTCGGTATCCGGCACCATGCCATAACGCGGGACAGCCGCGAAATGCACCACCGCATCGAACAGGCGCCCCGGCCCTTCGTCCATCTCGTCATAGCCCGCATGGGTCCGCAGCGCCGAATAGACCTGCCCGGCATCGCAGATGTCGCCGATCAGGTCATGCGCCCCCGCCGCCCCCAGCGGCACCCGGTCGAAGTTCAGCAACCGGTGCCCCTCTGCCACCAGATACGGCACCACATGCCGCCCCGCCTTGCCTGACCCGCCCGTGAAGAATACCCGCATCGCCACACCTCCCCTGCTGTCCCACCCAAGCTAGGCCTCCCGCACGCCCCCGACCAGACCCCACATCTTGCGCCTCCGCCCCCTTGGGTGATCTAATGGCGGGACCCTTGCAAGGACGCCCCCATGCCGAACGACCTTCTCTCCCAGGCCGGTACCACCTATGACGCCTCCTCGATCGAGGTGCTCGAAGGCCTGGAACCCGTACGCAAGCGCCCCGGCATGTATATCGGCGGCACCGACGAACGCGCGCTCCACCACATGGTCGCCGAAATCCTCGACAACGCGATGGACGAGGCGGTGGCTGGCCACGCCAACCGCATCGAGGTCGAACTCCACGCCGACATGTCTGTCACCGTCCGCGACAACGGCCGCGGCATTCCGGTCGACCCGCACCCCAAGTTCCCCGGCAAATCCGCGCTGGAGGTCATCCTCTGCACCCTCCACGCCGGGGGAAAGTTCTCCAATAAGGCCTACTCCACCTCCGGTGGGTTGAACGGCGTCGGCTCCTCGGTCGTGAACGCGCTTTCCGACCTAATGACCGTCCAGGTCGCCCGCAACAAGGAGCTTTACGAACAATCCTTCTCCCGCGGCATCCCCCAGGGCCCCATCCAGAAACTCGGCCCCACCCCCAACCGTCGCGGCACCTGGGTCACCTTCCACCCGGACCCGGAAATCTTCGGCCACCAGACCCTGAAGCCCGCGCGCCTCTACAAGATGGCGCGGTCCAAGGCCTATCTCTTCTCGGGCGTCGAGATCCGCTGGAAATCCGCCATCCCCGACGGCGACACACCCACCGAAGCCACCTTCCACTTCCCCGGCGGCCTCGCCGACTTCCTGAACGACTCGCTCCGCAAGGTCTCCACCTACGCCGAACGCCCCTTCGCCGGTCGCGTCTCGTTCGAGGAAAAATACCAGGTCCCCGGCTCAGTCGAATGGGCGATCAACTGGACCCCCGCGCAGGACGGCTACCTCCATTCCTACTGCAACACCGTCCCCACGCCCGAAGGCGGCACGCATGAGGCCGGGTTCTGGGCCGCGATCCTGAAGGGCATCCGCGCCTACGGGGAACGCGTCAAGAACCGCAAGGCCGACCAGATCACCCGCGACGACCTCCTCACGGGCGGCTGCGCGCTCCTCTCCATCTTCATCCGCGAACCCTCCTTCGTCGGCCAGACCAAGGACCGGCTCTCCACCGAGGAAGCCGCGAAATGGGTCGAAAACGCCGTCCGCGACCATTTCGACACCTGGCTTGCCGCCGACCCGAAATCCGCCGGAGCCATCCTCGACTTCCTCGTCCTCCGCGCCGAGGAACGCCTGCGGCGGCGCGAAGAAAAGGAAACCCAGCGCAAGACGGCGACGAAGAAACTCCGCCTCCCCGGCAAACTCACCGACTGCTCCGCCAAGAACCGCGAGGGGACCGAGCTTTTCATCGTCGAAGGCGACTCCGCCGGCGGCTCCGCCAAGGGCGCCCGCAACCGCGAGACGCAGGCCCTCCTCCCCCTCAAGGGCAAGATCCTGAACGTCCTTGGCGCGGCGTCGTCAAAGCTGAACGAGAACTCCGAGATCCGCGACATCTGCGAGGCCCTCGGCGTCCAGATGGGCACCCGCTTCAAGCTCGACGACCTCCGCTATGAAAAGATCATCATCATGACCGACGCCGACGTCGACGGCGCGCATATCGCCAGCCTCCTGATGACCTTCTTCTTCACCCAGATGCGCCCCCTGATCGACAAGGGCCACCTCTACCTCGCCTGCCCGCCCCTCTACCGCCTGACCCAGGGTGCGCGGAGGATGTATGTGGCGGATGATGCCGAGAAAGAGGAGTGGCTGGCGAAGGGATTGGGAGGCAAAGGCAAGATCGACGTCCAGCGCTTCAAGGGTCTGGGCGAGATGGACGCCAAGGACCTGAAGGACACCACGATGAACCCCGCGACGCGAAAGCTGATCCGGGTGAGCATCGACGAGGACGAACCGGGGGATACCTCCGACCTCGTGGAGCGCCTGATGGGCAAGAAGCCGGAATTGCGGTTTCAGTACATCCAGGAGAACGCGCGGTTCGTGGAGGAGCTGGATCTGTGATGAGCGATAAATTCAGTATCACGAAATTCGTGCCCGAACTGCTAAAGTCGAACCCGGATCAGAGATTTACTGCTAGAGAGATCGCTCTCTGGATAATGAAAACATATCCAGACGCAACGCAGAACAAGCGGACTGCCAGTACCGCACGCAAGATGCCGCTGCACTCGGATGAAGCCATGGCGCAGCAGATTGTAGCAGAAATCGGAGCACAGCGACCAGCGCTAGAGACACGTTTTCAGGTCCGAACAACTGAAGAGCGTCCGCGCAAGTATTACTACTCTAGTATGTCGCTTGAAGATGAGGCGAATTCACTCACACTTCCTCGAACGCCAGTTGCTACAGATCCTTCGACGTTTCGGTCCTCCCCAGGCGGACAAAAGGAGTCTGATCTTTATCCAGCCTTCTGTGAGTATTTATGGAATGAGTTCTCATTATTCAGCCTTCGAATTGATGAAAAACGCTCCATGAACAATCGCGGTCAGAACGGCAATCGCTGGTTGTTTCCCGACATTGTTGCCCTGGAAGATTTGTCAAATGGCTGGGATCGTGACGTCGCTGATACCGTAAAGGAGATGGCAGAAACTAAAACGCGCTTGTGGTCCTTCGAGCTTAAACTGCATATTAACTCCACAAACGTTCGGGAAACATTCTTCCAGACGGTCAGCAACTCATCTTGGGCAGACTATGGATACTTGGTGGCAACCGAGATACAAGGTGGCCAGACTCTGAATGAATTGCGAATACTGTCGTCTTTGCATGGCATTGGACTGATCCGATTTGACGCTGTTAACCCTGCCGAAAGCCAGATTCTGCTGCCTGCATCAGATAAAAGCGCAATTGACTGGGGAACGGTGAATAGATTGGTTGAGCAGAATTCTGATTTCAGAAGATTTATCAAGCTTGTGAGGCAATTCTATCAGACTGGGGAGACCCACAGGCCTTTGTGGGCATAGCAAGCGTAAGGTGGGTTCCAAGCCACCACCTGACTAGGCCCTAGCAAGCTTGCGCGGGCGTTCGGGGCTGAAGAAAATCTATATGCTGATTTCGCCACGCAAAGTGGGCGCATCGCCGCCGCTCACCCCGTCAGATTTGGCCAAAGCAAATCTGACCGCGCCCGACCCGCCCCCCGGGGCGGGCGCGATGTATCGCCCCTCCAGGCCCTCGGCAGTGGCCTCGGGCGTTCGACGCTGAAAACGGTCCACTGGACCGTTTTCGCCCCGGTAAGGCCGGGGCCGCGTCTCACCCCCGCGTGCTGGTCGCGGTCAGCTTTGCACCATGGCGTTGCACAGCAAGCGTAGGGGTTCCACCCGACCAAACCCCGCGCCCGGATGGTGGGGTGAAACCCCACCCTACGACCCACCCTTAGGTCGGGCTTCAGCCCGACTCTCCCCGCCGCAGCGCACGGCGCCTCCCCGTGGCGCGGCCACCCCGGCGACCCACCCCACCGATTCGACCCGCATGGTTAACGCCACTTCCGCCCACCGCGCGTAGAGACGGAAGGAAGACACAAGGAAGACACAAGGAAGACGGAATAAAGACCGCTCCGCCCCAGCCAACCCATTGAAATGCATGGCCCGTTCGCCACGCAACGATGAAACTTGACCGATGCGCTTTCCCCGGCCACCCTCCCCCTGACCGTCGCAGCCCGGGATCCGCCCATGCTCCTCCGCGCCCTCGCCCTTTCCCTCCTCATGGCGGCCCCCGCCGCGGCCGAGGCGATCTGCAACCCCGCCCGGGGCACGGCCCTGACCGTCACCGGCGTCGCCGCGAATGACACGCTGAACATGCGCCGTGGCCCCTCATCGCGTGAGGCCATCGTGTCGCAGATCGGGCCCAACGAACGCGGGGTCACCGCCACGGGCCGCGTCTCCTGGGCGCCGGGGCAATGCACGAACACCTGTTCGGGCGCAGAAGGCGGGTTGAACGACCGGGGACGAGCCATTGCGTTCGGCTGCAAGGCTGACGGCAACATCTGGTATGAGGTGCGCCGGTCCAACGGGGCCACCGGCTGGGCCTCGGCCCGGTTCCTCGACCTTGCGAAGGGCGGTCTCGGGATGACCAAGCCGTCGAAACCGGTGATCGAGGCCCGGGCGCGCTTCACCTGCCTGAATGGCGGCCCGATGACGGTCGAGGTCCATGAGGGCGGCGGGCAGGCGGATGTGAAGATCGGCGGCCAGACATACCGGCTGCAGCGGGTGGCCGGAAGCCTGCGCTATTCCTTCCAGTCCCGCGACGGCGCGCGCCTGCGGGGTGGCCGCGACCTTGTCGAATGGCGTTTTCCCGACGGCCTCCGGCTGAACTGCATCGGCGGCTAGCCAAGGGGCAGTCGGCGGCGGATACTCCAGCTAAACTTTTGATTCAGAGCGATTATTCCACCAGAGACGAGGCTCAGATGATGGCCGCCTCCACCATCGCCTGACCTGCAGCGATCCGATCATAGTGGAACGGAGTCAGGTCAAGGGTCCGGTAGCCGCCTTGCAGGATCCACTCCGCCGTCCCGCGCCCCATCGCGGGGGATTGCTGCAGGCCGTGGCCGGAAAAACCGTTCAGGAACAGGAAGTTGGAAACCACCGGATGCGGCCCGGTCACCGCGTTCTGGTCCAGCGTGTTGTAGTCGTAATGGCCGACCCATTCGCTGAGTACCTTCACCGCCTCGAAGGCCGGGATGCGGGTGGCGATGGCGGGCCAGACCTTCTCGTCCCAGATCGCGTAGTCCATTGCAAAATCGTCGAAATCCGCCGCAGGATCGTGGTCGGCATGGCCCCCGATCATGTAGGTCCCGCCCCCCACCTCGCGCATGTGGACGCCCGAGGGGTCAATGGTCAGGGGCAGCGGGCGGTCCAGCGGGCGCTCGGCCTGGATGACCCAGGTAAAGCGGCGGCGCGGTTCGACCGGCAGGGCGATCCCCGCCATCGCCGCCGTCCGCGCCCCGCGGGGACCGGAGGCGTTGACGACCACGCCGCAGCCGATCACCCGCCCAGACCGCAGCGTGACCGAGACCACCCGGTCGCCTGAGGGCGAGAGGGTCATCGCCACCACCTCGTCCGCCACATACTCTACCCCGGCCTCACGCGCCTGGCGGCGGAACCAGTCGAAGACGGTGGAGCCGTCGAAGTAGCCCTCGTCCCTGGTATTGATCGACCCAAGGTCGAGATCGTCCACGTGGTAGAAGGGAAATTCGGCGGCAATCTCGTCCGGCGTCAGCAGCCGCGTCTCGGCGCCGGCGGCAAGCTGGACCTTTTGGTTTGTCCGAAGCACATCCGAAAAGGCTTCGTTATCAGACAGATAGAGATAGCCGAAGTTCTGGATTTTCAGGTCGGGCACGCGCCCGTCGTCCCCCATGAAGCCGCGCAGGTTCTGCACGAACTCGGCCCCGAATTGCGAGATGCGGACGTTGAGGTCGGTCGAGAATTGCTGGCGGATGCAGGAATTGGTGTGCGTCGTGCCGGCCTGGGCATAGGTCGGGTCCCGTTCCAGCACCAGCACCCGGCCGGAAAAGCCAAGCTTCCGCAGCCACCAGGCGGTGGACGACCCCATGATCGCCCCGCCGATGATCACCACGTCATAATGCTGGTGTCCCGGTTCCGCCTGAAAGCCCAGCATCCTGCCCCCCCGTTTGCCAAGGGGTTTAGCCCAGCCCGCGCGGGCCTTCAATCAGCCGACGCGATGCCCGGCCACCCAGACACCGCGCAGGGCCGCGGCACGGCCGATGCGAGCGACGCGGATCACGTCGGCACGGAGACCCTCGCGCAATGCGCCCCGGTCGGCGAGGCCGGTCGCCTCGGCCGGGGCCTTGGTCACCGTCGCCACCCCGCGCGCGACGTCGCCCCAGAGATCGCCAAGGAAAAGTGCCCCGGAGAGAAGCGAGGACGGCACGTAATCCGACGACAGGATGTCCAGAAGCCCCGCCTCGGCCAGTTCCCGTGCCGCGACGTTGCCGGAATGGCTGCCGCCGCGGATCAGGTTCGGCCCGCCCATCATCACCTTTATGCCATGCGCGCGGCATGCAGCGGCAGCCTCGCGCGTCGTCGGAAACTCGGCGAAATGGACACCGTGGCCGGCGCTGGTCGCGACCTGATCCGCTGTCGTGTCGTCATGGCTGGCGAGGACCGCCCCATAGCGGCGGGCCTCGGTCACCACGGCAGCCTCGTGTATCTCTCCCACCCGGTCGCGGAGTGCCTTCTGGGTGGTGACGTGATCGGCCCAGTCGGCTTCGGAAAGCCCGTACTTCCCGGTGTAGTAGTCCTTCAGCTTCGACAGGTCCCGGAACTGGCGTTGGCCCGGCGTGTGATCCATGAGCGATACGATCCCAATCTGATCCTCCGGGCCGAACTTGGCCAGCTCTTCCACCAGCGTTTCGGAACAGACCTCGGCGCGAAGGTGCAGGAAGTGGCTGATCTTCAGGGCGCCTTCGCGCCGAAGCCCGAGGATTTCATCGGCCATCGCTCGCGCGTATTCGCCGCTGCCGGTCTTGCTTGACAGGATCAATGACCCCACCCGCAGCGCATCGAAGACCGTCGTGATCCCGGTCGAGGCAAGCTCGGCGTCATGGGCGACGATAGCGGGAAGATGCGGCCAGGCGACCTTGGGGCGCGGCTCGATATGGCGTTCAAGGTTGTCGGTGTGCAGCTCGATCAGGCCGGGCAGGACAAGGTCGCCGCCGCAATCGACCGCGCCGGGGGGAATGGTGCCGCCCTCGGCAATCCCGGCGATCCGGCCTTCGGCAAGGCGCAGGCTGCCACGCAACACCTCACGCTCAAGAACCAGCGTTGCGTTGGCGAGAATCGTTTCGGTCATCGTCCGTTTTCCTGTCCTTGGATGGTGCCAAGCGCTGCGCCAACTGCCATGAATGTGTCACACCGCTGTGACAGGCCAAAGCTAGGCCCCGCGCCATGGACCAATTGAAGCGCCTTGCCGTCTACTATGCCCCGCGCGCCGGGGCCTTTGCCGATCGTGCCGCCGCCTGGCTGGGCTGGGATGCCGCGAAAGGCGAAATGGTTCCCCAGCCGGAGCTGCCGGACATTCCCTTTCCCGCCGTCCTGACCGCCGAAGCCCGCCGCTACGGGTTCCACGGCACCCTGCGTGCGCCGTTCCGTGTGGCCGAAGGGCTGGATCACGATCAGGTTGCCGCCCGTGTCGCGGCGCTGGCCGGAAAGTTGCCGCCGGTGGTCTGCGAGGGCCTGGTAATCGAGGACTTGCAAGGCTTCCTCGCGCTGACCCCGATGGGCTGCGAAGCCGCCCTGCTGGAGCTTGCCGCAGCAGTCGTCGAAGGCACCAACGACCTTCGCGCGCCGTTGACCGAGGCCGAGATCGCCCGTCGTCGGCCCGAAAGCCTGACCGCGCGCCAGCGTGATCTTTTGCAGTGCTGGGGCTACCCCTACGTGATGGAAGAGTTCCGCTTTCACCTGACGCTGACCGACCGGCTTCCCGAACCGGGTCCGACGATGGACGCCCTCTCCGCGCATTTCGCGCCCGTGCTGCCCCGGCCCTTCGTGATCGAGGATCTGTGCCTGTTCGGCGAGGGTACGACGGGCCGGTTCCATCTTCTGCATCGCTATCCGCTGACCGGCTGAAGCGCCTGCAGGAACCGCGCGACGCCGTCTTCGACCGTGCCATCGTTCACCACGCTGCGGGTGTCGATCCCTTCGGGCACGGTAAATGACCCGCGGGCCAGCCGGGCGCGGATTTCGTCAAGGCTCTCACGCCCCCGCGCGGCAAGGCGGGCGGCAAGGATGTCATCCGGGGCGGTGACCACGATCACGCGGAGGCCGGGAAAGACACGCGCCGCATCGGAAAGGACCGCGCGGCTGCCGTTGAAGATCACGTCGCCCGGCCCGTCGAAGGCCCTTTTCGGCAGGCCATAGCTCAGCCCGTGGGCATGCCAGAAGAGCGCGAAATCGCCGCGCGCGACGTGGGCGAGGAACTCTTCCTCGGTGGCCGGTTCATGATCCTCGGACCCGGCATCCGCAGGGCGGGTGATGACCCTGCGGACCAGCCGCAGATCGGGGCGGGCGGCCAGCGCGCCCCGGATCAGAAGGTCCTTTCCTGCGCCGGATGGCCCGACCACGGCAAAGATCATGCGGCAAGCCCCGGGGTGAACTGCCCCACATCGATCAGACGGTCGCAGACCCGGACGCGGGCGGCTTCGTCGTGGAAGATGCCAAGGATCGCCGCACCCCGCGCCTTCGCCTCTTCGATGAGAGTCAGCACCACCTCGCGGTTGGCGGCATCAAGGCTGGCGGTTGGTTCATCCAGAAGAAGGGCCGGGTAGGCATGGGCAAAGCCGCGGGCGATGTTCACGCGTTGCTGCTCGCCGCCCGAGAAGGTGGTAGGGGAGAGGGACCAGAGACGTTCGGGGATGTTCAGGCGTTTCAGAAGGGTGGCGGCGCGGTCGCGCGCCTCGGCCAGCGGAGTGCCAAGGGCGAGGAGAGGCTCGGCCACAACGTCAAGGGCCGGGACGCGGGGGACGACGCGCAGGAACTGGCTGACGTAGCCGAGCGTATGGCGCCGGAGCGCAATGATCTCGCGCGGCTCGGCCTGTGTCACGTCAAGATCGCCTACCAGAAGGCGGCCCCCGGCGGCGAGGTAGTTGCCATAGACCATCCGCATCAGGGTGGACTTGCCCGCACCGGACGGCCCGCTCAGGCCGACGCATTCACCGGGCGCGACTGTCAGCGCGGCCCCGACCATGACCGGGATCACCGCGCCGCCCTGGTTGTGCAGGGTAAAGGATTTCGACAAGTTCTCGATGCGGATCATGGCCTTACACCTGCAGGACTGACGAGACGAGAAGCTGGGTATAGGCGTGCTGGGGATCGTCCAGCACCTGGTCGGTCAGGCCCTGTTCCACGACGCAGCCCGACTTCATCACCATCAGCCGGTGCGCCAGCAGGCGGACGACGGCAAGATCGTGGGTCACGATGATGACGCTTAGGCCGAGGTCGCGCACCAGCCCGCGCAGAAGGTCGAGAAGGCGGGCCTGCACGCTGACGTCCAGCCCGCCCGTGGGTTCGTCCATGAACACAAGGCGCGGTGCAGTCACAAGATTGCGGGCGATCTGCAGGCGCTGCTGCATCCCGCCTGAGAACGCCGAGGGGCGGTCGTCGATCCGGTCGGCGGCGATTTCCACCCGGCCCAGCCAGTCGGCCGCCTTGTCCCGGATCTCGCCATAATGCCGCGCGCCGATCGCCATGAGGCGTTCGCCCACATTACCGCCGGCGCTGACGCCCATCCGAAGCCCGTCGCGCGGGTTCTGGTGGACATAGGCCCAGTCGGTGCGGGAAAGCCGTCGCCGCTCGGTCTCGGACATCGCCAGGATGTCGCGTCCGTCATAGGCTATGCGGCCGAGGTCAGGGCGAAGGTGGCCGGCAAGACAGGACAGAAGCGTGGACTTCCCCGACCCACTTTCGCCGACGATCCCGAGGACCTCGCCGGGGTAAAGGTCGAAGCCGACGTCCCGACAGCCGATCCGGGACCCGTAGCGCTTGGTCAAGCCGTCGACGCTCAGCAAAGGCTGGTCGAATTCACGAATTTTCTGCGAAAATTCAGTGGTGTGGAGGGTCATGCCGCATCTCCCAACCGCCCAATGTGGCCCCTGGCCCGCCGCCCGGCGCAATAGTCGGTGTCCGAACAGACGAACATCCGCCCGCCCGCGTCATCGGTGATGACTTCGTCCAGATAGCTATCCCTGGCTCCGCAGAGATCGCAGTCATGCGCGGCCTTCGTCGCCTGAAAGGGGTGGTCATCGAAATCGAGGCTGACCACGTTGGTATGGGGCGGGATCGCATAGATCCGCTGTTCGCGCCCTGCGCCGAACAGCTGGATCGCGGGGTTGGCGGTCAGCTTCGGATTGTCGAATTTCGGGATCGGCGAGGGGTCCATCACATACCGCCCCTCGACCTTCACCGGATAGGCGTAGGAGGTGGCGATCTGGCCGTGGCGGGCGATATCCTCGTAAAGCTTCACATGCATCAGCCCGTATTCCTCAAGCTCGTGCATCTTCCGCGTCTCGGTCTCACGCGGTTCAAGGAAGCGCAGGGGTTCGGGGATCGGCACCTGGTAGACAAGGATCTGGCCTTCGGTCAGCGGGGTTTCGGGGATGCGGTGGCGGGTCTGGATCACAGTCGCCTCCGTCGTCGCCTCGGTCACGGTCACACCGGCGGTGCGCTGGAAGAAGCGGCGGATCGAGACGGCGTTGGTCGTGTCATCCGCGCCCTGGTCGATCACCTTCAGCCGGTCCTCCGGCACCAGACTGGCGGCTGTCACCTGCACCCCGCCCGTGCCCCAGCCATAGGGCATCGGCATCTCGCGGCTGGCGAAGGGGACCTGGTAGCCGGGCACGGCAATCCCCTTCAAGATCGCACGGCGGATCATGCGCTTGGTGTGTTCGTCAAGGTATGCGAAGTTGTAGTCAGACACGTGCCACCTTTTCGGATGATCGAAAATGTTTTGGTTTTTGTTCATGACAATCTGGACGGCGAGTGCGGGTGCAATGACCTTTTGCGCAATTGCAGAAGGTGGCTGGGCTGCCAGCTTCGTCGCCGTACTCCCCGTCATCGGAGCCTTGGTAATGCGGACGACTTGGCGCGAATGGCAGCGGCTTCGGAGCCTTCGCACTGAAGTTGAGGATGGTTATCTGGTCTATGTCTGGATCGAAGACGGTCGCGAAATGCGTTCTGGCGTTGATCCACGTCAGGACTGGGCGAAGGAGCCGGAAGGCGGGGTATAGGTCCACAAGGGCGATAGGGTTCATTCCGCCGCCTCCCGCATCGCCTGCGCCTCGGCCCGCAGGCGGCGCACCAGTTCCAGTTCGGCCTGGAAATCCACGTAGTGCGGCAGCTTGATGTGTTCGAGGAACCCGGTCGCCTGGATGTTGTCGCAGTGTATCAGAACGAACTCTTCGTCCTGCGCCGGCACGCCCGCGTCATCCTCGCCGAGCTCCTTCCAGCGCAGGGCGCGGTCGACAAGGCTCATCGAGATCGCCTTGCGCTCGGACTGCCCGAAGACAAGGCCATAACCCCGGGTGAATTGCGGCGGTTCGCTGCGGCTGCCCTTGAACTGGTTGACGGTCTCGCATTCCGTCAGCTCGATTTCACCGATTTCGACGGCGAAGCCCAGCTCGGGGATCTCGACCTCGACCGCCACGCGGCCGATGCGAAGCTCGCCCACGAAGGCATGGGTCCGGCCATAGCCGCGCTGGGTGGAATAGGCGAGGCCGAGGACAAAGCCCTCATCTCCCCGGGCCAGCGCCTGCAGCCGCAAGGCACGGCCGGCGGGAAGCTCCATCGGCTCGCGCGTCAGGTCGGGGGGCGGGGTGTCATCGGGCGGCGCAGTCTCGATCAGGCCGTCGCGGTTGAGAAAACTGGTGACATGTGGGACGCGGGGTGGGGTTCCCTCGTCCGCCTGGACAGGAGAGGACGTCAGCCCCGTCTTCGACAGCGGTGCATCACCTTCCGCCATCAGCGCAAAGTCCAGAAGACGGTGGGTATAGTCGAAGGTCGGCCCCAGCACTTGCCCACCCGGCAGGTCCTTGAAGGTGGCGCTGATCCGGCGGTCGACCGCCATCGCGGCCGTGTCCACCGGGGTCGAACCGCCCAACCGGGGAAGCGTGGTGCGGTAGGCGCGGATCAGGAAGATGGCTTCGATCAAATCACCCCGCGCCTGTTTGATTGCCAGCGCCGCAAGGTCTGGGTCGTAAAGCGAACCCTCCGCCATCACCCGGTTCACCGCCAGAGTCATCTGCTCGCGGATCTGGGCGATGCTGAGTTCCGGCACCGCGGGATCGCCCCGCCGCTCTTCGGCCAGCCAGGCATGGGCGTTGTCGATGGCGCGCTCACCGCCTTTAACTGCGACATACATCTTACAGCTTCTCCACGCGGGTGGACCGCGGAAGGCCGGCCAGCCGATTTCCTGCGGTCAGGATGGTGTCGAACCCAAGCGGGTAGAGCGCCCGGTTCGCCCGGAAGGCCGCCGTTTCGGGCAGGTTCAGCCAGGTCACAAGCTCGATCCCCGGACCGGTCAGGGCGGGGCCGTGGTTCACAAGGCGGTCCATCTCGACAATCAGGGTGGCCGAGCGGTCGGGGTAGTCAGGCTGGCCGATGCGGAACCGGCTGACGGGTTGCAGGTCCTCCCACCGCCCCAGGGCAAAGTCAGACTCTTCGGCGCGGACCAGTGGCGCGCCCAGGTGAAAGGCCACCCAGTCGCGCACATCGGCGCAGTCGGCGGCACCGGCAAGGTGCAGCCGCGTCGTCGGATCGACAAGGGTCAGAAGGACGACACCCGCAGCAACCGAAAGGGGCGCGGGCGGTGTGGCCCCCGTGACCTCGCGGATCATGCCGGGGCGGGCCATGGCCTCGAGGACCTGGCGGAAGGCGCGGGCGGATTGCACCGGGGCGTCGGAGAACCCCCCGGAAAGGGCAGCGGCGGTCATTGGTCTTCCCCCCGGACCATGGTGAAGAAATCGACCTTCGTGCCAGCGGCCTTTTCGGCCCGGGCGGCGCGCTTCTGCTGCAAGGCCTGCGCCAGGGGGGCGATCACCTGGCGCGCGATATCGCCCGCGGCATCCGTCTGCATCAGCGCGTCAACCACGGCGGCGCGCCGGGCGTGATCCTTGTCGCGGCCCTGCACCCAGGCATGGCCGACCGTGCCGTTTGCCAGCCGGATGGAGCAGCGGGTGACCGTCATTTCACCCAGGTTGAAGGGCGCACCGGTCCCGCCAAGACGCCCCCGCACCATGACCGCACCAACCTCGGCCGCGCGCAGAAGATCATGTTCCGGCAGTTCGGCGATCAGCCGCTGCAACGCGGCGGGCGGGGACTTGGCCAGGGTGGAAATCCACTCTTTCCGGGCGGTGGGATCGACCTCGGGCATCGGCACCTCGACATCTTGCGGGGGTTGTCTATTTCTCTATACAACTATACAAATACTACGCGACCCGGCGGCTGCGGCCAATGGGAGAGTTGTGAATTTTTGATGACGGGGGAATGCCTTGACCCGAAGCCCGATCTGGTCGGCGATCGCCGCGACCCTGACATCGGAAATCCGCGGCGGCCATTATCGCCAGGGTGACAAGCTGCCGACCGAAGAGGCGCTGGCGACCCGCTTCGGGGTGAACCGCCATACCGTCCGGCATGCCTTGGCGAGCCTTGCCGAAGCGGGTCTTGTCCATGCGCGGCGGGGGTCGGGGGTCTTTGTCACGGCGCGCCCCACCGAGTACCGGCTGGGCCAGAGGGTGCGCTTTCACCAGAACCTGCTGGCGGTCGGACAGACCCCCTCGCGCCGGATTACCCGGGCGGAGACCCGGGCGGCCGATGCCGAGGAGGCCGGGGTTCTCGCCCTGCCGGCAGGCGGAGAGGTGCATGTGGTCGAAGGCATCTCGCTGGCGGATGGTCATCCGCTGGCGGCGTTCCGGTCGGTCTTCCCGGCGGCGCGCTTCCCCGGGCTGCCGGAATGCGTGGTCGCCGAGGGGTCGATCACCAAGGCCCTCGCCGCGCTGGGGCTGGACGATTACACCCGCCGCGAGACGCGCCTGACGGCGCAACTGGCCGACCCGGTCCTGTCCCTCTCGCTCATGGTGCGGCCCGGTGCGGCGGTCCTGCAATCGGTGGCGGTGAACGTCGATGCGGGCGGGGTGCCGGTCGAGTATGGTACCACCTGGTTCGCGGGAGAGAGGGTGACGCTGACCGTCGCCGCCTGATCTGTCATGGCGCTGTGATCTTGCCCTCTTAATCGGACCGCCTGATGCCGACGCTTCCCTCGCTCCGCCTTGTGAATGGCCAGACCCTCGTGGATAGGGCCTTGACGGACCATCCGCTGACGATCCGGGACGGCACGATCAGCGGCGGGCCCGGGCGCGAGGTTGACCTGTCCGGATACCTGCTCCTGCCGGGGATCATCGACCTCCATGGCGACGGGTTCGAGCGGCACCTTTCGCCGCGCCCGACCGCGCCCTTCGACAAGGTGCGGGGCCTTGCTTCAGTGGCGGGTGAGCTGGCGGCGAACGGGATCACGACGGCCTGGCTCGCGCAGAGCTGGAGCTGGGAGGGGGGATTCCGTTCGGGTGAGGCGGCGACGGCCCTTCTGACCGCGCTCGACCGGGCGCGAGGTAATCTGTTGGCGGATGTCCGGGTCCAGCTTCGGCTTGAAACCCATGTCATCGACCAGCACCCGGCGGTGCTGGAGGCGGTCGCCACGCATGGGGTGGACTTCGTGGTCTTCAACAACCACCTCCCCGAGGCGATGGAGATGGCCGAGACCCGACCCCACCGCTTTGCAAGCTGGGCTTCGCAGACCAGCCGGACGGCCGAGGAGATGCTGGCCGTCGTCCGCGCCGCCGCGGCGCAGGAGCCGGAGGTCCCGACGGCCCTCACGGCGATTGCCGGACAGTTCGCCGGGCTTGGGGTGACGATGGGCTCGCATGACGACGCCACGCCTGCGACCCGCGCCTTCTTTCGCGGGATCGGGGCAAGGATCTCGGAGTTCCCCACCACGGTCGAGGCCGCCCGCGCGGCCCATGCAGCGGGTGAGCCGGTGCTGATGGGCGCGCCGAACGTGGTGCGGGGCGGCAGCCAGACGGGCAACATCGCGGCGGCGGGACTGGTGGCTGACGGATTGGTCGACGCGCTGATGTCGGACTACTACTACCCCGCCCTGCCCCAGGCGGTCTGGGCGCTGGTTGATGCGGGGCTGCGTGATCTTCCCGCGGCCTGGGGGATGATCTCCGAGGCCCCGGCCCAGATCATGGGGCTGGCCGACCGGGGCCGGCTGGCCGAGGGGATGCGGGCTGACTTGATTGCGATGAACCCCGGGACGCGGCGGGTGGAAATGACCCTGTCAGCGGGGCGGGTTGCGTATCTGTCTGGGGAGCTTGCCCGGCGGTTTGCGGAAGCCTAGGCGCCGTACTTCTCGAGAAAGGCCTCGGCCTTCAGGGACCGGAAGTCCGCCAGCGCGGCGCGGAGGCGGGCGTGGTCCCAGGTCCACCATTCCAGCGCAAGAAGGCGGTCGATCGTCCTTGGGTCGAAGCGGGAGCGGAGGGGTTGGGCGGGGCAGCCGGCGACGATCATGAAGGGGTCGACGTCCCGGGTGACCACCGCCCCGGCGGCGACGATGGCACCGATCCCGACGGTGACCTCGGGCTTGATGATCGCGCCGTGACCGACCCAGCAATCGGCCCCGAGGACCGTCCGGCGGGCGGCGCGGACGGCGAAGAAATCCGGATCATCCGCGACGTCGTCCCAGTAGTAGGAGGACCGGTAGAGGAAGTGATGCTGGGCGGCGTGGGTGAAGGGGTGGTCGGTCGGGCCGATGCGGGTCATCGCGGCGATGTTGGAGAACCGGCCCACGGTCGTATTGGCGATGTCGGCGAAGCGGTCGCAGTAGGAATACGCCTCGAAAGTGGAGTTCACGACCCGCGCGCCCTCGCCCACCTCGGTCCAGGGTTCGAAGGTGGAGTTCACCACCTGGGCCGTGGAATGGGTCACCCCGCCCGAGGACGACAGGCGGTGACCACAGTGGTCAAATTTGGAATCCGTATTATTTTCAATGGCTTGTTTGTGGGCGTTCATGATCGCTTAACACTTCAAACTCGGGTGCGACGGCGGCCAGCTCTGCCTTGGGAAGCGGCCTTTCCCAGTTCACCGCCGCGCGCGTCCGCGCCTCGGCCGCAGCGCGACGCCGGGCGGAGTGGAGGAAGAGATCGCGGTACCAGAGCCGGAGATCGTGGTCATACATGGGTCATTCCCCCTTGATCAGCTTGCGGCGGAGCCAGCCGGAAAGGCTGTCCATCAGCATCACCATCAGGATGATGAGGACGATGTAGTAGGCGACCTCTTCCCAGTCCTTCTGGGTGATGATCGCCTGCGTCAGCAGAAGGCCGATGCCGCCGCCGACGATGGCGCCGATGACGGTGGCGCTGCGGGTGTTCGATTCGAGGTAGTAGAGCACCTGGGCGAGGAGGATCGGCATCAGCTGCGGGATGACGCCGAAGCGCGCGCGAAGGACGGCGTTGGCACCGGTGGACCGGATGCCCTCCACCTGCTTTTCGTCAATGTTCTCGAGCGCCTCGGAGAAGGTCTTGCCGAAGCTGCCCGCATCGGTGATGGCGATGGCGATGGCCCCGGTCATCGGCCCCGGCCCGAAGGCGCGGGAAAGGATGATGGTCCAGATCAGCCCGTCCACCCCGCGCACGAAGTCGAAGACCCGCCGCACCGCGGCCCGGAAGACGCCCAAAGGCATGAAGTTCCGCGCGGCGAGGAAGGCGAGCGGCAAGGCGACGATGGCGGCCATCATGGTGCCGAGGAAGGCCATCAGGATCGTCTCGAAGATCGCCCAGGCAACGTCGCCGTGCCGCCACATGGCGTTGGTCCAGAATTCGTGGACCATGTAGCCGAGGTTCGTCCGGTCGGGGTCGATCCGGTCGCCGGTTGTGGCAAGCGCGACGAGTTGGCCCCAGGACTTGCCGTAGAACGGGCTGTCGAGGGTGAAAAAGAAAAGCTCCCACCCTGCGAAATAGCGGAAGGTCTCGGTCCGGTTGCGACTGACGCTGAAGCGCCCGGCGTCAGTCGTCACGTTGATGCGGTTCTGCGAGACGCTGATCCAGTCGGGGATCGGTTCGGGCGCGGTCAGGACCGGGCGGCCGCCTTCCATGCGGATGTCGATGGTGCCGTAGCCCGGCACCTCATACCGCGCGCCACCGGAGTCGTAGGTGATTATATGCCCGCCGGTCAGGTCGATGGTCGTCACGTCGCCGGTAACGGTCACCCAGTCGGGAAGTCTGTCCGGCGCGTAGACATGGCGCGTCTCGCCCTCGACCGAGACGCTTAGGTTGCCGGAGGCATTGTCGCGGGTGACGTGGATCTTGTGCTGCCAGAAGTCGGACAGGAGGATCGCCGCATTGTCGAAGCGGGCGCGCTGCACGAGGCCAGCGACGTCAAAGCTGATCGCGGCGTAGATCAGGTAGGCAATGATCGCCGCCGGGATCGCGAAGGCAAGCCGCGTGCGCCGTGCAAAGCTGCGGGTGACGGTGTCAGCCAGTGAGGGGGAGAGGGTTGCGGTCATCAATCAGACCCCTTCACGAGCTTGTGGCGGTAGTGGTCCGAGACCCGGTCGATCAGCACGATGGTCAGGAAGAGGAGGAGGAAGATCGCCACCACCTGGTCGTAGCGGCCCTGGCCCCATTGCATGGCGATCTTGAGGTCATGGCCGATACCGCCCTCACCCACGAAGCCGAGGATGGCGGAGGCCCGCACGTTGATCTCGAACCGGAGGAGCGCGTAGCTCAGCCAGTTTGGGGCCACCTGCGGGATCACCCCCAGCCACATCCGCTGGAACCAGCTGGCGCCGACCGAGGCCAGGCCCTCCACGGGTTTCAGGTCTGCGTTCTCGGCAACCTCGGAGAAAAGCTTGCCCAGCGCCCCGCCAGTATGGAGCGCGATGGCGATGACCGCGGGCACTGGGCCACCGCCGAGAATGTAGATCAGGACGAGCGCAATGACGATCTCGGGGATCGCGCGCAAGGCATCCATGCTGCGGCGGAAGACGGGGATCAGGCGCGGCCAGCGGGCAAGGCCGCGCGTGGCGAGAAGCGACAGCGCCATGGCGGCGAGTGCGCCGATCAGCGTGGCGACGGCAGCGATGTTCACCGTTTCGATCAGGGCCGGAAAATGCTCCCAGATCAGGCCGGGGAGGTTGGCGCGGTTGGTCCAGGCTTCGGACAGGACCTCGGCAGGAAAGTCGAAGATCTGCGGCAGGCCGGACCAGAAGTCGCCGGCGTTGCGTTCCTCGGCCAGTTGCCAGCCGGAAACCATGAGCGCGACGAAGATGACGAGGAGGATGCCGCCATACATCCGCTTGCGGCGGACCATGTCGAGATAGCCCTCGCGGGGGTCCTTGAGGTTGGGACGCTTGCCCTCACTGGGCCCGAAGGCGACATCGACCATGGGGATTCCGGGACTGAAAAGCCGGACCCCGGGGATACGGGGTCCGGCGTTCGCTTTCGGGATTACATGCCTTCCTGAAGCTTACGGGCAGCAACAACGCCTTCGTACACGGAGTGTTCGACTGGCACGAAGTCCTTGGCGTCACCGGCGGCGACGTTGTAGGCGCAATCGGGGTTGGTTTCCCACAGATCGGCGGTCAGCTGGGTGACCTTGTCCTTGACGTCCTGCGGCAGGGCCGAGCGGATGACCAGCGGGCCTTCGGGGATCAGCTTCGAGCGCCAGATCTCGACGAGGTTGTTCATGTCGACGAGGCCGGCATCGGCGGCGCGGCGGAACGCGCCCGAGTTGTAGCCGTCTTCCCAGTTGCCCAGTCCATCAGCCCACGACACGCCCGCATCGAAATCGCCATTCGCGACGCCGACGATGGTCTGTTCGTGGCCGCCCGACATCTTCACTTCACCGAAGTAGGCTTCCAGATCGCCATAGGCCTCCTTGAGTTCGGCGCCGGGGATCAGGTAGCCCGAAGCGGAGTTCGGGTCGGCGAAGGCGAAGACCTTGCCCTTGGCATCATCCATCGAGTTGATGCCCGAGTCGGCGCGGGCGAAGCCGATGGAGTAGTAGCCGGTCGAGCCGTCAAGGTTCTGCTTCGTGAGCTTCAGTTCCACGGCATTCGGGTCGGTCAGGTAGACCTTGGCATAGGCCGAGGCGCCGAGCCAGGCGTAGTCGATGGTGCCGCCGAGGAGGCCCTGGATCACGCCGTCATAGTCGGCCGGGGCGAAGAGTTTGACCGGGACACCCAGTGCCTCTTCGATGGCGGCGCGGAAGCATTCCTGGTTGGTCAGGCGGTCCTGGGCGTTCTCGCCGCCGAGGATGCCGATGTTGAATTCGGTGATTTCCTGCGCCGTCGCGGCCGAGGCGAGGATGGCGGTCAGGGCGGTGGCAGTCATGAGCTTCTTCATGGGAACTCCGTTCGTTGGCAGCAGGACAATCAGGACAGCATCAGGTCGGCGTAGGAACGGTCGGCCTTGCTGTCGGCGGGAATGGCGGTGGAGGTGGCGGCTTCGTTGAAGCTTTCGTCCGCGCCGTAGATGTCGCGGGCGACACCGGTGGATAGCTGGTCGGGCGTGCCGTCAAAGACGATGCGGCCGTCGCGCATGCCGATGACGCGGTCGCAGTAGCGGCGTGCAGTGTCGAGCGTATGGAGGTTGGCGATGACCATCCGTCCATCTTCGACGTTGATGCGCTTCAGGGTGTCCATGACGATCTGCGCGTTCATCGGGTCGAGGGAGGCGATGGGTTCGTCGGCCAGGATGATCTTCGGGTCCTGCATCAGCGCGCGGGCGATGGCGACGCGCTGCTGCTGGCCGCCGGAGAGGGCCTCGGCCCGTTTCGGGGCCTGTTCGACGATGCCGAGGCGGTCCAGGATCTCAAGCGCCTTCAGGATGTCGGCGCGGGGCCAGAGGTTGAACATGGTCTGGAACGACGACCGGCGGTTCAGGATGCCGTGGAGGACGTTCGAGGCGACGTCCATCCGCGGGACAAGGTTGAACTGCTGGAAGATCATCGCGCATTGCGACTGCCAGGCGCGGGCCTCGGCCCCTTTCAGCGCAAGGACGTTGCGGCCGTCGACAGTGATCTCGCCCGAGGAGGCATCGATCAGGCGGTTCATCAGGCGCAGGAAGGTGGACTTGCCGGCGCCGGAGCGGCCGATGATGCCAACGAAGGCGGGGCGGTCAACAGAGAAGCTGACGTCGTCGACAGCGGCCTTCGGGCCGAACATCCGTGTCACCGACCGCACTTCCAGCATCGATCACCCCCGATTGGTTGGGGCGGTCCTATGGGTCAAGTGTGACAGTCGCTTCGCGGGTGTGTGAAACTTGCGTGACGGTGGGCGCGTCAGCCGGGGGGCACGTCGACGCTGGGAAGCCAGGGCTTGATGTCGATAAGGGGCGTGCCGTCGAAGGCATCGAGCGCGTCGAACTTCAGGTGGCCGGTATCCGGGTCGATGGCGGTAAGCCGGACCACCGCGACGGCCACCGGGTTCGGCCGCGCTGGTGAGCGGATCGCGAAGACGCCCATGGGGCCTTCGCGATGCGCGGGGCTTTGCAGGATGAGGTCCCGCCGGGCAAGGCCGGCCCAGTAGAGGAGAATCACGGCCTGACCCGCCGTCAGGCCGCTGAGGCCCGGGCGGAAGGGCGGGTCGATCTGGGCAGCGAACGCCCCACCCTTCTCGCGTGCCTCGCGCAGGTTCTTCGGGCAGTTGCCGCGCGACCAGGGCGTGGACAAACGCCCGATGAAGCAGAGGCGCGCGTCCTCGGCTAGGGCCGGGTCGGGGGAAAGCGCAACCTCACCCGGCCTGATGCCATCCGTTGGGGTCAGAGACATGGGCCAGTCCTTTCAAGGGCCAGCCCAATCCTGCACCCCAACCCCAACCGCCGCAACAGCGCGGACCGTCCGGGAACCGATCAGTCGCTGGCCCCGTGGGTCATGGTGGAGTGGTCCATGGTGGAATGGTCTATCTCGCCCATGCCGGCCGGCGGGTCGATCATGAACTCGATCTCTACCCGGCCCGTGCGTTCGAAGATCAGGGTTGCCTTGTGCATCTCGCCTTCGGTGAGCTTGCCCTTCAGGCCCATGAACATGATGTGATAGCCCCCGTGTTCGAGGCTGACCGTATCGCCAGGCGCGATTTCGATGAAGTCGACATGGGTCATCGTGCCGACGCCGTTCGCGTCGACCTTCGATTCATGGACTTCGGACTTGGCGGCAATGTCGCTTTCGATCCCGATCAGCCGCTCGGTCTCGGTGCCGTTGTTCACGATGGCCATGAACCCCCCGGCGGCCTTGGCGCTGGCGGCGGGTTGCGGGATGTGGGGATGGATGATCTGGAGATCGCCCATCTTCACCTCATGCGCGAGGACGGGGGTGGCGAAGAGGGCGGCCAGAAGGGCCAGGACACGGGTCATGGGAAGGACTCCTTTCACGGGAAGGGGAAGATGCATCAGCTGACCAGCCGCTTCAGCGGCGGGACAGCCGAAAAGACCACGAGGTCCAGCACGATCACGGCCAGAAGGACGAGGCCGAGCATCGGGAAGGCAAGCGAGAGGCCAAGAGTGATGAGAAGCGCGCCCTTGGCGTAAGGGATGTCTGCCGGACGCGGAGGGGCGCCGAGGCGGGCCCCGGCCGGGCGGCGCTTCACCCACATCACGATGCCCGAGACCGACATCAGGATGACGGCAAGGCAGAAGAGGGTGTTCAGCGCAAGGTTCCAGGCCCCGAGGTCGCCCTCGTGGAAGGCGATGCCCCAGGCCATCATCTTCGCATAGACCGAATAGTCGGCATAGCGCACGTCTGCGAGCACGTTGCCGGTGAACTGGTCGATGTGGATCGTGCGGTCGGCGGCGGGGTTCGGCCCGTCGTTCGACATGCTGTCATGGCTGATCGTCCAGACCCCGGTTTCATCCGCCGGCAGGTTCAGCTGGAAGCGGCGGTCGAAGCCCAGCGTTCCGGCGAAGTCCGTGACCGCGTCGATGGTGACCGGCCCCTGGATCGCCTGCACGCCCGCAAGCGAGCCCGACATCGGCATCGGCGTCTGTTCCAGCGCCCATGGCACTTCCTTGGCGGCGCCGTGGTTCATCTCGGCATGGGTGGCATCGGACAGGGGCACGTTGTCCCATTTCTCGACCGGGAAGGTGGACCAGGCCTGCACGAACTTCGACCCCCAGAGCCCGGCCCAGGACAGGCCCGAGATCAGGAAGATGACCAAAAGGACGCTGACCCAGAGGCCCATCGCGCCATGCAGCGACTTCCAGAAGGCGCGGCCCTTGGCGGCGGTTTGAACCGTCAGCGCCTTGCCCCAGCCGTCTGTGCGCGGCCAGTGGAGGTAGATGCCGGTAATGACGAGAAGAAGGCCCAGGCTCGCCGCAGCCTCGATCAGCCAGTCGCCGGTGTCGCCGATCAGAAGCGTGCCGTGGATTTCGGTCGCAAAGTCATACCAGCCGGCGCGCCAGGGGAAGGTCTCGACGACCTCGCCGGTGTAGGGGTTGAGGGTGACGCCGGTGGTATCCTCTCCCACGGCGACGGCAAAGGCGGCCACGCGGTCCGGCCCCATGGGCGAGATGTATTGCGTGGCGGTGCTGCCGGGCACGGCGGCCTCGGCCGCGGCTTGGAGCTGGCTGACGGGACGGAGGTCGGTGCCGGGCGTAATGCGGGCGCGTTCGCCGTTGAGCTCGGTCATCGAGCTGACCCAGAGCATGATGAGGCCGGTCACGGCCAGCATGATGAGGAACGGGACGACATAGAGACCGGCATAGAAGTGCCAGCGCCAGGCGGCGAAGTAGAGACGGTTCGGTGTTTTAGTGTCTGTCGACATTGGGTTGCCTTGCAGAAGCGCGTGAGGAAGCGCGGGCCGGAAGGGCCTCGCGGGTGGCACGGTTCGGCGGCGGAAGGGGTCAGCCCGGAGCGGGCAAAGGCAGGCGCCGCCGGTCAGGCGACGGGCGGGGCCTGCGGTGTGTGCGCGGGGTCAAGGACGCGGGCGACGGCCCGGTTTTCGCGCGGTGCGATGACGCGGGCGACGAAGGCGACTTCGAGGTCGATCAGGCCGGGGGCCGCGGGGGGCAGACCGGCGCTGCCGGCGATCTGGCAGGCCATGCAATGCGGGTCGCGCTGGCCGTCGCCATCAAGGTCCCCGGCGCAGAGATCGGCAAGCGAAAGACCATTCGCCAGGGCGTAGGTGACGGCCTCGTCCTGCGGGGAAGGCATGCGGTGGGAGAACCCCGTCGCGACCAGCGCGACGGTCAGGGCGACCAGAAGCGCCACCCGATGCAGGCTGAAGAAGGCCCTCACCATCATGGCAATCGGCATGGCCCAACTTCTGCCTCGCGTCAACGGACATTCCCGGCCGTTACCGCGACAGATGCGCCCGCCTTGCCTTCAGCCAAGGTTGCGGATTGACTGCCGGGGCGACCCGAGGAGTCCCGGATGCGCGATACCATTCCCGTCTTCGACGGACATAACGACATCGTTCTGAAGGTCGCGGAGGCCGGCCCCGCGCGAGAGGCGATGTGGCTGCGCGGTGAAGGGGCCGGGCACCTGGACTTGCCGCGGATGCAGGCGGCGGGCTTTGCGGGCGGATTCTTCGCGGTCTGGGTCCCCTCGCCCGAGACCGGCGATCTGGCAGCGCTGGAGCGGATGATGGATGCGCCGCCCTATGACCTGCCGCTGCCTGATCTGATCGACCATCACGCCGCCTTGCCAGTGGCGGTCGAGATGCTGGGGCATCTTCTGTGGCTGGAGAGGGCGGCAGAAGGCGCGTTCCGTTGGTGCCGGACGGCAGGAGATATCCGCACGGCGATGGCTGAAGGCGTGGTCGCCGGCGTGCTACATTTCGAGGGGGCCGAGGCGATCGGGCCGGACCTTGACGCGCTGCACTTGTTCCACGCGATGGGCCTGCGGTCGCTTGGACCGGTCTGGAGCCGACCGACAATCTTTGGCCATGGCGTGCCGTTCCGGTTCCCGTCAACCGGCGACACCGGGCCGGGGCTGACCGGGGCAGGACAGGCGCTGGTGCGGGAATGCAATGGCCTGCGGATCATGCTGGACCTCAGCCACCTGAACGAGGCCGGGTTCCGCGCTGTAGCAAGACTTAGCGATGCGCCGCTGGTGGCGACGCATTCCAATGCCCATGCGATCTGCCCTTCCAGCCGGAACCTGACGGACTGGCAACTGCGGGCGATCGGTGAAAGCGGAGGGATCGCCGGGCTGAACCTTGCGACCTGTTTTCTGCGACCGGATGGCCGGGAAAGTGCCGACATGACGCTGGACCCGGTGAAGCGCCACATCGAACACATGCTGTCGGTGGCGGGCGAGGATCACGTCGGCATCGGATCGGACTTCGACGGGGCCACGGTGCCGCAGGACATCGGCGGGGTCGAGGGATTGCCGGTGCTGGTGCGGGCAATGCGCGAGATGGGGTTGGGCGAGGCGCTGATCCGACAGATTGCGCATGGCAACTGGCTGCGGGTGCTGGAGCGGACCTGGGGGGTCTGACCGGGCCGCTTGTCGATGACGTCGTCATGCCCGGCAGTGCAGGAACCGACGAGAAGACGAAGTCGCACGAGGAGGCTCAGGCGAAAGTCGTCCTCAACCCTTCGGCCAGGTCCGAATAGCGGTCGGAGAGCGGGTTCGATCGGCGCCAGACAAGGCCGATCCTGCGTTTGGGGCGGGGTTCCGGCAGGCGGTGCAGGACGACCTCGGCCGAGCGGGTCTCGACCGCTGCGGCCATTTCGGGGATCAGCGTCGCCCCGATGCCTCCACCGACCATCTGGACGAGGGTCGAGAGGGAAGAGCCTTCCATGATCTCGCCCGTCCGGCTTGGGGGTAGCTTGCAGGCAGCAATCGCCTGGTCGCGGAAGCAGTGCCCTTCTTCCAGCAGAAGGAGCGGCGCGGCGGGAAGATCGGCGAGGGAGGGGACCGGGGCCTCGCCAGCGCTGACATGGCGCACCAGCAGGAACTCTTCCTCAAAGAGCGTGTGCTCGGCAAGCGACGGCTCGGAGACCGGCAGGGCAACCAGCGCCAGATCCAGACGCCCCTCGCCAAGGTCGCGCACCAGTTTCGACGTGATCGCCTCGCGCGGGCGGAGGTCGAGCGCGGGGTGCTGACTGGAAAGGTGCCGCATCACCTGCGGCAGAAGATAGGGCGCGACGGTCGGGATCACGCCCAGCCGCAACCGTCCCGAGAGAGGCCCGGCCGTGGCCTGCGTCAGCGTTCCAAGTTCGTCGACAGCACGCAGAACCTCCCGCGCGCGGAGCGCGAACTCCTCGCCCAGAGCGGTCAGGCGGATCTGGCGCGCGCCCCGTTCGACCAATGCGGCCCCAAGGATGCCCTCAAGCTCTTTCACCTGCAGCGAGAGGGCGGGCTGCGAGATCGACGAGGCCTCGGCCGCCCGGCCGAAGTGCCGGTGGCGGTCCAGGGCATCGAAGTAGCGCAGGTGTCTGAGGGTGATCCGGTTCATAATCCTGACTTATCGCATGCATTGGAAAATGCGAATTCCCTTTATCGGGCAGCTGCATTACCAAAGAGATTATCGCCCGGTGTTGATCTGCGCCGCCTTACCCTTGAAGGCGAGGCGAAGCGGACTTTATCTGGCATCTATCCAGCAAGAGGGAACGCAAGATGGACGGAAACGATATCCCCGGCGCGGGCAAATGCCCGGTCATGCACGGCGCGATCACCACGACGACCCAAACGGTCACGGACTGGTGGCCAAAGACCCTCAACCTCGACATCCTGCACCAGCATGACACCAAGGTTAACCCGTTGACCGGGTTCAACTATCGTGAAGAGGTGAAGAAGCTGGACTTCGCCGCGCTGAAGGCCGATCTCGTTGCGCTGATGACCGACAGCCAGGACTGGTGGCCCGCCGACTGGGGGCATTACGGCGGCCTCTTCATCCGGATGAGCTGGCACGCCGCCGGAACCTACCGCATGGCCGACGGGCGCGGTGGTGCGGGCACCGGGAACCACCGCTTTGCGCCGCTGAACAGCTGGCCGGACAACGCCAACCTCGACAAGGCCCGCCGCCTGCTGTGGCCGATCAAGAAGAAGTACGGCAACCGCCTGTCCTGGGCCGACCTGATGGTGCTGGCCGGAACGGTGGCCTACGAATCGATGGGGCTCAAGACCTTCGGCTTCGGCTTCGGGCGCGAAGACATCTGGCACCCCGAAAAGGACGTCTACTGGGGCTCCGAGAAAGAGTGGCTGAAGGACGAACGCTATCCGTCCAAGGAAGACCGGACGAGCCTGGAAAACCCGCTGGCCGCCGTGGTCATGGGCCTGATCTACGTGAACCCGCAAGGCGTTGACGGCCAGCCCGACCCGCTGCGTACCGCCCATGACGTGCGCGAGACCTTTGCCCGCATGGCGATGGACGACGAGGAAACCGTTGCCCTGACCGCAGGCGGCCACACCGTCGGCAAGGCCCACGGCAACAACGACGCGGCCCGGATCGGGGCCGAACCCGAAGGCGCCGGGATCGAGGAAGGCGGCCTTGGCTGGATGGTGCACTCTGCCCGCTCGGTCGGTCGCGATACGATCACCTCGGGGCTGGAAGGCGCCTGGACCACGCATCCGACGAAGTGGGACGGCGGCTATTTCAAGCTGTTGCTCGGCTATGACTGGGAGCTGGTGAAGTCGCCCGCTGGGGCCTGGCAGTGGCAGCCGATCGGCATCAGGGAAGAGGACATGCCGGTCGATGTCGAGGACGGCAAGACCCGCCGGATGCCGATGATGACGGACGCAGACATGGCGATGAAGATGGACCCGAAGTATCGGGCCATCTCGGAGCGCTTTGCAAAGGATCAGGCCGCGTTCTCGGACGCCTTCGCCCGCGCCTGGTTCAAGCTCACGCACCGCGACATGGGGCCGAAGGTCCGCTATCTGGGGCCGTGGGTGCCGCAGGAAGACCTGATCTGGCAGGACCCGGTGCCGGCGGGATCGACCGCCTGGGACGTGGCGGCGGTGAAGGCGAAGATCGCAGCCTCGGGCCTGTCGGTTTCGGACATGGTCGCCACCGCCTGGGATTCGGCCCGCACCTTCCGCGGGTCGGACAACCGGGGCGGGGCGAACGGCGCGCGGATCCGTCTTGCGCCGCAGAAGGACTGGGAGGGGAACGAACCCGCCCGTCTGGCGCGCGTGCTGTCGGTGCTTGAGCCGATCGCGAAGGCGGCAGGCGCCTCGGTTGCCGACGTGATCGTACTGGCCGGCAATGTCGGCGTTGAACATGCCGCGAAAGCGGCGGGCTTCGACGTGACGGTGCCCTTCCACGCCGGTCGCGGCGACGCCACGGACGCCCATACCGACGCCGACAGCTTCGAGGTGCTGGAGCCGGTGGCGGATGGTTTCCGCAACTGGATGAAGAAGGACTATGCCGTCTCGGCCGAGGAACTTCTGCTTGACCGCGCGCAGCTGATGGGCCTGACCGCACCCGAGATGACCTGCCTGATCGGCGGGATGCGGGTGATCGGGACGAACCATGGCGGTACCAAGCATGGCGTCTTCACCGACCGCGTGGGCGCCCTGACCACCGACTTCTTCGCCGGTCTGACCGACATGGCCTACAAGTGGGTTCCGAAGGGCACCAACCTTTACGAGCTGACCGACCGCAAGACCGGGGCCGTGAGGTGGACGGCGACGCGGGCGGACCTGGTGTTCGGGTCGAACTCGATCCTCCGGGCCTATGCCGAGGTCTATGCCCAGGACGACGCAAAGGAGAAGTTCGTGAAGGACTTCGTTGCTGCCTGGGTCAAGGTGATGGAAGCAGACCGCTTCGACCTTCGGGGCTGAAGCGAAGCGCGCGAAATGGAAGCGGCCCGGGACCTTCGTCCCGG
Organism: Tabrizicola sp. T46; assembly: GCF_057219895.1. NCBI lineage: Bacteria > Pseudomonadati > Pseudomonadota > Alphaproteobacteria > Rhodobacterales > Paracoccaceae > Tabrizicola > Tabrizicola sp. T46. The sequence goes on along the minus strand of NZ_JBXVVV010000002.1, from coordinate 491,052 downwards.
GCCGTTCGCAATTCTGGCGTCATCCTTCTTGGGTCTAGTCCGATTCGGCGAAGATTGCCCCGGTTTCGGCCGAGATCATATCCCGCGGTGCGAAGACGACGACAAGCACACCGGCATAGACGGACAGGAACAGAAGGACGGCAGCATAGGTTCTGAACGATCTGGTACGCGACGGCGCCGTTTGGCGCGTATGCGACACATCAGTCATTTCGGGCTCCTCTGAGGTGGCAGCGACTCGGGTCCGATGAGCCGAAGATAGCACCTTGCGCCTTGTCGCGGTTCCCCGAGTTCGTGGAGTTGGCGGAATTTCTTCCCGATCAGATCCATGATCGGCGGAAATTCGCACGTTCCGCCGGCGTTTCTGCACCTGCGAAGGAAATTGTTCACTGCTTGCCGCTACGGAACCCGCTGCGACAATGCCGGGTCAGGTCCGCACACCCGAGAACTTCTGTTGCCATTCGGCGCGTTCCTCGTCGGTGATCTTGCGGAAAAGGTTCTCGGGAACCGTGAACGCATGACCCGGCGCAAGGCTGCGCATGGCGGCGGACACATCCTTCGGCCAGGCATGATCGTCCGAGCCGACGGCCTGCATCATCGCCGCAGCCGCATCGGGAATGAAGGGGGCGGAGAGGATGGCATAGACCCGGATCAGGTTCAGGGTGAGGCGGATGATCGCCTCGGCCTGCGCGGGATCGGTCTTGACCACCGACCATGGGGCAGCGGCCTGCAGGTATTCGTTGCCGATGACCCAGATCGCGCGAAGTTCCGCGGCGGCCTTCCGGACCTCCATCGCCTGCATGTGGGCGGTGTAGTCGGTGATCCGTGCGCCAAGATCGGCGATAAGCGCGGTTTCGAGCGGGCCGAACTGGCCGCCGGCGGGCACCTCGTTGCCGAACTTCGAAACGGCGAACTTGGTCACGCGGCTGACGAAGTTCCCAAGCACATCGGCAAGGTCCTTGTTCACCGAGGCCTGGAAATTCTCCCAGGTGAATTCGCTGTCGGCGGATTCCGGCGCGTGAGAGAGAAGCCACCAGCGCCAGTAATCCGAGGGCAGGATCGACAGCGCCTGGTCCATGAAGACGCCGCGGCCCTGCGAGGTCGAGAACTGGCCGCCGTCATAGTTGAGGTAGTTGAAGGACTTGAGGTAGTCGACCAGCTTCCACGGCTCACCCGACCCCAGGATCGTTGCGGGGAAGGAAAGGGTGTGGAAGGGCACGTTGTCCTTGCCCATGAACTGGTAATAGGTGACGTCCGAAGCGCCCTTGTCGGTGCGCCACCAGCGTTCCCAGGCGGCGTCGTCATGGCCGTTCGCATCGGCCCATTCGGCGGTGCCGGCGATGTATTCGATGGGCGCGTCGAACCAGACGTAGAAGACCTTCCCCTCCATCCCCGGCCAGGGCTGGTCGCCCTTCTTCACCGGGATGCCCCAGTAAAGGTCGCGGGTGATGCCGCGGTCCTGCAAGCCATCACCGTCGTTCAGCCATTTCTTCGCGATGGATGTGGTCAGGATCGGCCAGTCGGTCTTCGAGTCGATCCAGGCCTCCAGCTTGTCCTTGAGCGCGCGCTGTTTCAGGTAGAGGTGCTTCGTCTCGCGCACTTCGAGATTGGTGGAGCCGGAGATCGACGAGCGTGGGTTGATGAGGTCGGTCGGGTCAAGCTGCTTGGTGCAGTTCTCGCACTGGTCGCCCCGCGCGGCCTCATACCCGCAGTTCGGGCAGGTGCCGGTGATGTAGCGGTCGGGCAGGAAGCGGTTGTCGTCGATGGAAAAGACCTGCTTTTCCGAAACCTCGGCGATCAGGCCGTTCTCGGCGAGCTTGCCCGCGAAATGCTGGGTCAGGCGGTGGTTGCGCTGCGATGAGGAGCGGCCAAAATGGTCGAACGAGAGGCGGAACCCGGCGGCGAGGTCCTTCTGCACCTCGTGCATTTCGGCGCAATAGACCTCGACCGGCTTCCCGGCTTTGGCGGCGGCAAGCTCGGCCGGGGTGCCGTGTTCGTCGGTGGCGCAGATGAACATCACCTCATGCCCCATCGCGCGGTTGAAGCGGGCGAAGAGGTCGGCCGGAAGCTGGGAGCCCACGAGGTTCCCCAGGTGCTTGATCCCGTTGATGTAGGGAATGGCGGAGGTGATGAGGATGCGTGCCATGTCTGCGCCCTTGCGTGAGTCCGGCGCTGATTTAGCCCAAGCCGATGCAAAGGGCCAGCGCTGCGGGACCCACGAATTTTCTGCGAAAATTCAGGCCGCGTTTTCGCAGAGAAGGCGTGGTCAGGGCCGGCCGCGGATCATCCGGGTCAAGGTGCCGTCCCCCTCCATCTCGCGCTTCATCGCCCCCAGCATATGCAGGACGACAAGGCCGAACAGCGCCTTGGTCAGGATGTCATGCAAGCGGAACCAGAAGGCCTCGCCCTCCGCCGATGCAGCGACAAGGGGCGGGACAGTCCAGCGATCGGCAATCATCACGTCGATGCCGGTGGCGGAGCTTCCGGCCCATCCGGTCAGCGGGATGGCGAGGAGCAGGATATAGAGCGACCAGTGCGCGACGCGTGCGCCCCAGAAGGCTGCGTTTCGCGGGCCAAGGGGCGGGGGCGGCGGGCTGGCGATGTGCCAGGCGATGCGGGCAAGCACCAGCGCGAGGATTGCAAAGCCGAGCGTCTTGTGCAGCCCGTAAAGCCAGAGGTTGGAAAGGCCCGGCTGCATCTCGGTGATCCGGTTGCCAAGGGCCAGTTGGGCCACGACAAGAAGCACGGTGCCCCAGTGCAGAAGGCGGGTGACAAGGCCGAATTCGGCCGGACCGTTCCGAAGCGCCATGGGTCAGCCTATCGCGTCGATACGGGCGGTGATGACGATGCGCACCTCGTCGCCCACCATGTCCGACCAGCCGGTCGCCCCGAAATCGCTGCGGTTGACGCGCCCGGTCAGGCGCACTGTCAGGCGGCTGCGGTCATCGGCGGCGCTGCCCTGGGGGCGGAAGACCTGGGCGACAAGGGTCACGGGTCGCGTCACCCCGCGGATCGTGAGGTTGCCGGTCACCTCGGCGGTTTCGCCCGCGCCAGTGATCGAGGTGCTTTCGAAGGTCATCTGCGGATGGGTCGCCGCATCCAGCACCTTCGGGCCGCGCAGAGCCTGCGCAGCAAAGGGAAAGCTTGCGGTGGCACCGGAGACGTCCAGCGTGACCGAGATGGTGCAGTTGGCCGCGTTGTCGAAGTCCAGCCGAAGGTCCGCCTCCTTGAGCGGGATCGCGCCGGTGATCAGGTCGGGCCCGAAGTCGGTCTCGAAGGCGACGGTGGAGGCTTCGGGATCAAGCCGATAGGCGATCGGCGCCGCCAGTGCCGGAAAGACCAGCGCGAGTTGGACTATCAGGGCGGCGAGCAGGGCTTTGGGCATCGGGGTCCCCTTCCGGCACCTGCCTATCAGGTAGAACGGCCTGCACGTAATCAATCTGTCGTGCGGTCGGCCAGCGCGGGCGGGGCGGGTCCCGGAATCAGGGTTCGGGTGACAGACGCTCCAGCGTCTCGGGCGCGTCGCCCTTGCGGCCAAGCCGCCAGCGGGCGGGCGGCGCAAGCCGGGCGCGCAGGCGCGTCAGGACCCAAGACGCCTCGTCCGACCAGAGAAGCCCCCGGCTGGGCAGGGGCGCCATGTGCCAGCGGCTTTCCACCCCCGGCGCGCCGCCCTGCCCCGGTGTGAGGAGAAGCCCCAGGGGCGGCACCGCGCCGCCCTGATGCGCCGCCTCGGCCCCCGCGCCGGCGGCAAGATGCAGGCGGCGGACGGGGGTCAGGCCGAGAAGTGCTGTCGTCTCGACCACCACCAGCGGAGCGGCACCTGACCGCAGCGCCTCTTCCGCTGCCCAGAGGGCGCTTTCGTCCCGGTCGGCCTGCACAAGGATCAGCCGCGCAGGGTTGGCCAGCGGCTGAAGTCCCGCCACATTCAGCCGCTCCGGCCCCCAGCCGGGCCGGATCCAGACCACCGGCCCCTCCGACCGCGCCATCACCCCCGCCGCCAGCCTGATCCGTGACGGGCCGCAAACCTCGTGCAGCCGCCCCCGCAGCAGCGTCAGGTCCCCGGCCAGGGGTTGCAGGTCACGGGGCCGCGGTGCGGCCTGGTGGTGGATTGGCAGACTCATGCAGGAAAGGTAGCTTGTTCACTTTACGCTCTCAAGTCTGGCCCTTTGCCCCGGCTGCGATCCACCCTAGCTTGCAGCCCTGACAAAGGAGGCAAGATGCGGACCCTGACCCTTGGCAAGACCGGCCTGACGGTTTCCGAGATCTGTCTTGGCACGATGACCTGGGGCACCCAGAACACGGAAGCCGATGGCCATGCCCAGGCCGACATGGCGCTGGACCATGGCGTCACCTTCTGGGACACGGCCGAGATGTACCCGGTAAACCCCGTGCGGGCCGAGACGGTCGGCCGGACGGAAGAGATCATCGGAACCTGGCTTGCCGCGCGGGGCGGACGTGACCGGCTGGTGATCGCCACCAAGATCACCGGGAGAAGCCAGTTCGTGCGGCCAGGCCAACCGATCAGCGGGGCAAGCCTGCGCGAGGCGGTGGAGGGATCGCTGCGGCGGTTGCAGACCGATTACATCGACCTTTACCAGCTCCACTGGCCGAACCGGGGCAGCTATCACTTCCGCCAGCAATGGACCTATGCCCCGACCGGCATCGACCGCGCGGCCGAGACGGCGCAGATGACCGAAATCCTCCTGTCCGCGCAGGCGCTGGTGGTGGAAGGCAAGATCCGCGCTATCGGCCTTTCGAACGAAAGCGTCTGGGGGGCGGCCCGCTGGCTGCATCTGGCCGACTCCCTCAGCCTGCCGCGGATGGCCACGGTCCAGAACGAATACAGCCTGCTCTGCCGGCAGTTCGACACCGACTGGGCCGAGCTGAGCCTGGCCGAGGACATGCCGCTCCTCGCCTTCTCGCCGCTGGCGACGGGGCTTCTGTCGGGCAAGTATGCAGGCGACGTCATCCCCGAAGGATCACGCCGCAGCCTGAATGCCGACCTGAGCGGGCGGATCACGCCGCAGGTCTTCCCGGCCGTCGCGGCCTATCTTGGCATCGCGGCGCGGCACGGGCTTGATCCCTGCCAGATGGCGATTGCCTTCTGCCGGTCGCGGCCCTTTTCGGCAATCCCGATCATCGGGGCGACGACGCTGGAGCAGCTTAAGACGAACCTCGGCGCGGCCTCGGTCACCCTTTCGCCCGAAGTCCTTGCCGAGATTGCGGAAACCCACCGGACCTATCCCGCGCCTTACTGACCGGCCTTGCAGCGTCGGTCGGTTCAGGGCACATCAGGGCTGCGCGACCCGAGGAGCCTGATGTCCCTCCTGCCCCGTCTTTGCCTGATGCTTGTCCTCTCTGGCCTCGCTGCCGGTTGTCAGACCGGCACGACCACGACGGGCGTCGGCGATGTGACCCCCAATGCGGTCACCGGCGGCGTGATCGAGGTGACCGCGCTGGATGCCCCGCCAGCCTCTCCGCCCGCCGGGACAGCGACAGCGATGTCGGCGACCGAGCCGGCAGATGCCCCGGAAACCGAGGTCGCAGCCCCGTTGCCGGATACGCAGCCCTTGGCTGCCGGGACCGTGACCGAAACCGAAGCCACCTCGGCCGCAGCCACCTCAGCCGAAGCCGCCGCGCCGGAAGCCGCGGAAGCCGAGGTTGCGCCCCCGCCGCCCCCAAAGTCCGAACTGCAGATTGCATGTGAGCGCAGGCGCGGCAGCTGGGAGGATACCGGCGGCGGGCTGATGGTCTGCATCCGGCCAACCCGCGACGGGGGCCAGCGCTGCACCCGCGAAAGCCAGTGCGAGGGTCTTTGCCTTGCCCGCTCGGGCACCTGTTCGCCGCTTGACCCGCTTCTGGGCTGCCATGACATCCTTCTGGATAACGGAGCACGGGCAACCCAATGTTTCGAGTGACCCTTGCGGCGATCCTTCTGGTTTCAGGCTGCGGGGTAGCCCAGCGCGATGACGCGGGCTTTCGGGATGCCGAGGCGCCGATCTGGTCGGCGGCCGCCTTCGCCCCGTCACAGGTGACCGGAAGCTGGCAGCAGGTGGCCGCCTTTACCGCCAGTTCGGGCGGCTGCAGGTCCGGGGCTATCACGGTTGATCCTGCCCCCGGTGGCTTTGCGGTCAAGGGCACGCTGTGCCTCGACGGCGAGGCGCGCAAGGTCGACGCGCTGGCGCGGCCCATCGGTCCAGGTCGGCTGTCGGTCGACGGACAGGCGGATTGGTGGGTTCTCTGGGTCGACAGTGGCTACCGGACGCTTGCCGTCGGCACGCCCACCGGCCAGTTCGGCTTTGTCCTTGATCGCGGGGCGATCCCGAAGGATCGGCTGGACGCGGCGGCCGAGATCTTTGCCTTCAACGGCTATGTCTCGGCTCGGCTGCAACCCTTCTGAAGACTTGGCGATCAGGCAACCCGGTCGCAAAGGGATTGCAGGAATGCCGGCATGTCGCGCGCGCCGACCTCGGCCTCGCGGACGAGAAAGTCGAAGTGCCGGGTGATCGTCTCGACCCGCACGGAGTCACGGAAGGCAAGATAGTGCCGGCCAAGATAGATCACCGCCAGTTGCTGGCCGAAGATCGTGACAGGGGCCGAAAAGAGCTTGCGGGCGTCGAAAAGGCAGATGCGCAGCGACGGGTAGAGCTGGTTGCACAGTGCGATGAGGTGGGTCAGCTGCTGCATCCGCAGTTCCGCCGACAGGCCCTCGTAGTATCCGCTGGCGGTCGCGAAGGCGATCAGTTCATGCCGGGGCAGCGCGATTTCATAGTCAGATCCCGCCCCGCGCATCCATTGCAGCCGATCCTCGAAGGCCCCGATCGCCTGGTCGGCGGACCGGCCAAGCTGCGGGGTGTATTCCCATTCGACCATTGCCCGGATCTTCAGCATGTCTGGCAGGGTGGCCGGGACATGGCGGATCTTGTAGCCGGCGGCTTCCTGATGCCAGGCGAAGATGCGCTCGTCGATCAGCGCGCGCGGTGCTTCGGTCAGCGTCAGCGAGGCGGCCAGAAGGTCCGCGATGGGTTCGGGCCGGCCCGACAGCCCCAGAAGCCAGTCGGCACTGATCCCCAGCGCCCGGGCACAATCGGCGGCAAGCTGGGCGTTGGGCAGCCGCGTACCCGATTGCAGCAGGGCCGAGATGGTCGAACGGTCGACGCCGGTCTGACGCGCAAGCTCGGCCTGGGTCAGGCCGCGTGCGGCCATTGCCTCGGCCAGACGGGTGCGAAAGACCGGGGCACGGTCACGCTTGTCGACTTTATCCATTAGTCGTCCTGTTTATGCAACATTGGTTGACTTTCCGTGACAATATCCTGAATTCCCGACCAAGGCGAGGATTGCTAACCTAGGGCGGACTTCTTCTTGTCGAGCAAGATCGTGACACCAGAAAAACGGGCCATCGAATGGCCGACCCTGATCGTATTCACCGCAACCTACGCCCTCTGGGGACTGGCAACCACCCTCCTCTGGCAGATCTCGCCGGTTCTTGCGGTGCTGGCAGCCGCCCTGGCGATTGCCCAGTATTCGTCGCTGACGCATGAGGTACTGCACGGCCACCCCTTTGCGAACCAGACCCTGTCCGAGGCGCTGGTCTTTCCCGGGATCACGGTCTTCGTGCCCTACCTGCGCTTCAAGGACCTGCATTTGCAGCACCATTTCGACCCGGCGCTGACCGACCCCTATGACGACCCGGAGTCGAACTACCTCGACCCCGCCGTCTGGGCACGGCTGTCGGGGGGCTGGAAGGCCGTCCTGCGGTTCAACAACACCCTCTTCGGCCGGATGCTGATCGGGCCTGCGATTTCGCTCTGGTCACTTCTGGCGCTTGACTTCGGCCTTGCCCTGAAGGGCGACCGCCGGGTGATCCTGGCCTGGGCCTTGCACCTGCCGGGGCTTGCGCTGGTGGTCTGGTGGCTTCTGTCGGTCGGCACGATGCCGATCTGGGCCTATGTCCTGGCGGCCTACCTTGGCTGGAGCGCCCTGAAGATCCGCACTTACCTGGAACACCGCGCGCATGAGGCGGCGCGGGCCCGCACGGTGATCATCGAAAGCCGTGGGCCCCTGTCGCTGCTGTTCCTGAACAACAACTTCCACGTCGTGCACCACATGCACCCGGGCGTGGCCTGGTACCGGCTTCCGTCGCTCTACTTCAGCAATCGAGACCATTACCTGCGGCGCAATGACGGCTATGTCTATCCAAGCTACGTGAGGATCTTCAAAGAATTCCTCTTCCGCGCCAAAGACCCGGTGCCGCACCCGATCTTCCCGGTCGACAAGGGCGGCGCGGCCCGGTCAGACAATCCGGCGGAAGCGCGGGGTGTCGCCGGAGTTGTCGAAAAACGGGACGCCGGGCTGGTCATGGCCGGCGAATAGCGCGGCAACCTCGGCCAGCACCACTTCGGTGATAAACGGCAGGTCCAGCGCCCGCGCCTCGGGCAGAGGAAGCCAGCGCAGGTGCGCAAGCTCGCCCGAGGCGGCAGAGAGATCGTTCTGGTCACCGGGCAGGATGTCGGCATCCGCCAGAAGGAAGCGGGCATCGAACCGGCGGCTGCGCCCGGGCGGCGTGATGGCGCGGAAGACGAAACGCAAGGCGCCTATCGCCGCGGAGGGAACCGCAAGGCCCGTCTCTTCGGCCAATTCCCGCAGTGCGGCGGCAACGATCACATCGGGCGCCGGTGCATCGGCCCCGGAGTAAAGCCCCAGCCGCCGGGTGCAGGCGTCCTCCAGGTAGCCCGGGCGCGGGGCGGCATGATCGGACGGATCGACCCCGCCCCCCGGAAAGACGAACTTCGAAGGCATGAAGACCGCACCGGCCCCGCGCTGCCCCATGAGCACCTCGGGGCCGTTCCCGCCCTGTCGGGTCAGGATCACCGTGGCGGCGGCCCGGATCGGATCAGACATCCGGCGCGGTTCCGAAGCCATGCATCCGCTTGGCCCATTGCAGGGCGACGAGGCCCCCCTTCAGCCGTGGCAGGAGATACAGGGACAAAGCCGAGGTCAGAAGCGAGAAGAAAACCGCGATGAACAACGGGTCGGGGTCAAAGTGGGAATAGGCGACATGCAGGGCCGGTGCGATGAGGTGGCCGACCACAAGGATCGTAAGGTAGGCCGGCCCGTCATCAGCCCGGTGATGATGCAGCGCCTCGCCGCAGGTCGGACAGGCTTCGCGCACCGTCAGATAGCCCTGCATCATCGGCCCCTCCCCGCAGTTCGGGCAGCGCCGATTCCAGCCGCGCATCAGGGCCGGGCGCAGCGGGCGCTCGTCCTCGGCGTCGGGGACGGTGATCGGGGAGAGGGCTTGGGACATGGTATGACTTTCAAAGTGACGGACGGGACGCATCCCAGGGTCAGGCATGCCAGCATAACCTGACTGGAAAGCCTGCGACAGGGGCTGCGAAAAGACCCCGGCGAAAGTCGCCACAAAGACGGCGACGGAAACCGTCGGCCGCCGCGTGAAAGCTGCAGACGGGTCGACAAAGCGGCCCCGCATCAAGGAGAGACACATGACCCTTCCGAAAACCTCTGCCGCCGTTCTTGCCCTTGCAGGCGCCGTCCTCGTGTCGGCACTTGGCTCCAGCACGATCGCCCAGACCGCCCCCGATGAGGGCGAGCGCGGGCCGCGCCTTGCCGAGATGTTTGCCGCCATCGACGCGGACCAGGACGGCAAAGTGACGCAGGAAGAGCTTGCAGCCCACCGCGCCGCGATGTTCGCCGCAGCCGACAGCAATGGCGACGGGTCCCTGAATGCCGACGAACTGGCCGCGCGCCAGCTTGCCCGGTTCAACGAGCAGCTTCAGGACCGTACCGCCCGGATGATCGAGCGCATGGACGACAATGGCGACGGCAGCCTATCGCCGGACGAAATGGGCGAAGGCCCGCTGGAGAACCGGTTTGCCCGGATCGACACCGACAACGATGGTGCCATCTCGCAGGCCGAGGCCGAGGCTGCAGCCGAACGCTTTGCCGAGCATCGCGGCAAGCGCAAGCATGGCATGCGGGACGGCTGGTTCAACTGAACGGGCTATGCCCGCCTGCGCCAAGGGGGTAGACCTGATCCGGCATGAACATGGCCTACGACGCAGACACGGACGTGCCGGACGAGGCGCTCTTGGTGCTTTATGCCAACGGCGACCGTCACGCGGCACTGGCCCTGACCCGGCGCATCACGCCCCGGGTCATGGGCTATGCCGCGCGCATGCTGGGGGGCGACCGGGCCGAGGCCGAGGATGTGGCGCAGGAAACCATGCTGCGGCTCTGGCGGATGGCACCGGAGTGGCGGCAGGGCGAGACGAAGGTGACGACCTGGGCCTACCGGGTCGCCACCAATCTTTGCATCGACCGGCAGCGGACACGGGCGCGGCGCGGGCAGGTGGCGCTCGATGCAGTGCCCGACCCCGTCGATGACGGACCGAGCGCCGAAGGCCGCCTGCAAGAGGCCGGACGGCTGGCGGCACTTGAGGCGGCACTTGCCGACCTGCCCGACCGCCAGCGGCAGGCTGTGGTCCTGCGCCACATCGAGGGCCTCACCAACCCCGAGATCGCTGCGGTGATGGAGATCGGGATCGAAGCGGTGGAAAGCCTGACTGCGCGCGGCAAACGCGCTCTGGCGGCGCGTCTGAGTGGGCGCAAGGCCGATCTGGGATACGAGGATGATGATGATGCGCGATAAGGACCTGGACGACATTCTGGCGCTGGCCGCCGCGAACCGGCCTGCGGCGGACCCCGATCTTCTGGACCGGGTGCTGGCCGATGCAATCGCGGCCCAGCCGAAACCCGCGACCGCACCACCCCGCCCGGCGCCGTCCCATGGCGTTCTGCAGCGGCTGGCGCTCGCCTTCGGTGGCGGGGCGGTCCTCGCGGGCGTGACCTCGACCCTGGTTCTGGGGCTGGTGATCGGTTACCTCAACCCCGCGACGCTGGACTACCTGACCGGCGGAACCGTCGAGGCGATCGACCTCTTTCCCGATGCCGAATTCCTGACATTGGAGGGCTGAGCATGACCGACGCCGCACCCACTGGACCCGCGACGCCACCACCCGCGCCCACTGTGCCGCAAGTGCCGGGCGGCTCACGCTGGATCAAGATCGCCCTGGCGATCTCGGTCGCACTGAACCTTGCCGTTGCGGGTCTGGCCGCCGGGGCATGGATGCGCGAGGGGCGCGACCGGGGCATGCCCCGCGACATGTCCTTCGGCCCCTTCACCGAGGCCCTGAGCGATGGCGACCGGCGAGAGTTGCGCCGCGCCCTTGCCGACCGGATGCCCGGCTTCCGTGAGGCGCGGCAGGAAATGCGCGCCGACTTTGCCGTTCTCGTGGCCAGCCTGCGCGCTGTCCCATTCGATCCGGCCGCCACGGAAGAGGCCCTGTCGGCAATCTCGCGCCGGGCGATGGACCGTCTTGATCTTGGCCGCGACCTTATCTCCCAGCGCATCGCTGCAATGACTGACGCCGAGCGGCAGGCCTTTGCCGACAGGCTGGAACGCGGGCTGAAGCGGCGCTGATCCTGACGCTTCCGGTCGGCAAGCGACCGGGGCAAGCGGCAATTGCGAAGCGAGAGCGACCCGAAGGTCCCGAACTCCTGGTGCCCGCGGCCGGACTTGAACCGGCAAGGCCTTGCAGCCGAGGGATTTTAAGTCCCCTGTGTCTACCATTCCACCACGCGGGCATCTGCGCCACAGCATAGTGGGTTTGGCGGCCACGCAAAGGTAGAAAGCTTATCCCGGGCCAGAGGCCGAACCAGTGTTGCGGCGCAGGCTTGGGGACGCCAAGTCGTTGACGTGACGCTTTCGACCCCGCATCCTCTGTCCTGTGTTCTCGTCCCTCAGGAGTCTCAGCATGCCTCGTCTCATCCTCACGTCCCTTCTGGCTGGTCTGGCCCTGTCCGGAGCCGCCTTGGCACGGGACGTGACTGGCTCTGTCGCCTACCGCGAGCGCATCGCATTGCCAGAGGGGGCGGAACTCCTCGTGGTACTGAACGGCCCCTTCGGCCAGGTGGCCGAACTGCGCAGCACGCCCGAAGGCCAGGTTCCCCTGCCGTTCACCATGTCGACCGAGGATCCGGGTCCCCTTACCCTGCGGGCAGCGCTCTTCTCGGGCGGGGCGCAGGTCTGGCTTACGGCCGAGATTCCGGTTCCCGAGGGTGCGGCGGACGTGGACCTTGGCGAACTGGCCCTGCAGCGGCACGTGCCGCTTGGCTTTGCGTCAACGATGAAATGCGGCGACCGGCTGGTCGACATCGGCTTTGCGGGTGAGGTTGCGCGGCTGCGGGTCGGCGCTCAGGTGATCGAGCTTCAGCCGGAACAGGCTGCCTCCGGTGCCAAGTTCAGCGACGGGGCAGGCAACGGCTTCTGGTCCAAAGGCAATCGGGCGAAGGTCACGCTGGGCGGGACGGACCTGCCGGAATGTGTTCCGGTGATTTCACCTACCCTTCCCCTTGTCGCGCGCGGGAACGAGCCTGGATGGGTGGTGACCCTCGCGCAAGAGGGTGTCGTCTATTCGGGTCAGGACGGCACGAAATGGGAGATTGCGCTGCCAGCAGCGACCGAGGACGGCGGGTCCACCGCCTTTGACAGCGGCGACGGTATGCTGATCCAGGTGACCGCGAAACTTTGCCGGGACACCATGACCGGCATGCCATTCCCGTTCGCCGTCACTCTGACGAACTATGCCGACGACACATCGCCGGAGCTTTTTGGCTGCGGCGGCGATCCTGCGACCCTTCTCGAAGGGACCTGGCGGCTGGTCGACTTTCCGGGCGTGACCGAACCCGACGGCGCGGATGTGACGCTGGAGGTCCTGCGCGGCGGGCGTATCGCCGGCAAGGCCGGGTGCAACCGCTTCATGGGCGGCATGACGCTTTCGGGGGAAGGGCTGTCCCTCGAACCCGGCGGCATGACGATGATGGCCTGCCCTGACGATCTCATGGCCTTCGAGCGCGCCTTCATCGACCGCCTGGCCGGGGTCACCCAGTTCGACTTCGACGAAGCGGGCCACCTGGTCCTGCTCGCCAATGGGTCCCCGGCGGCGGTTTTCGCCCCGTGATGCCGCATTGCGGCGATTGACTTCACCCGCAAGCTTTACCCTTATGGGGCAAAGTTTGTGGGGGAGTGCATGAACAAGGTCTATCCCAACGCGGGCGCGGCCCTTGACGGGCTTTTGAAGGACGGAATGCTGATCGCCGCCGGGGGCTTTGGCCTTTGCGGCATCCCTGAGCTTCTGATAGCGGCAATTCGGGACAGCGGCGTAAAGGGCCTCACGGTCGCCTCGAACAACGCGGGCGTCGATGGCTTCGGCCTCGGCCAGCTTCTTGAGACACGGCAGGTCAAGAAGATGATCTCGTCCTACGTCGGCGAGAACGCGGAGTTCATGCGCCAGTACCTGAGCGGAGAGCTGGAGCTGGAGTTCAACCCGCAAGGCACGCTGGCCGAACGCATGCGCGCGGGGGGCGCGGGGATCCCCGGCTTCTACACCGCGACCGGCGTCGGCACCGTGATCGCCGAGGGGAAAGAGCATCACGACTTCGACGGCAAGACCTATATCCTTGAACGCGGCATCGTCGCGGACCTGTCGATCGTCAAGGCCTGGAAGGCCGACCCGTCGGGGAACCTCGTCTTCCGCAAGACCGCGCGCAACTTCAACGTCCCCGCCGCCACCTGTGGTCGGACCTGCGTGGTCGAGGTCGAAGAGATCGTGCCGCTCGGGTCGCTTGAGCCCGACACGATCCACCTGCCGGGGATCTATGTGCACCGGATCATCGCCGGGACGCATGAAAAGCGGATCGAACAGCGGACCGTCCGCAAGAAGGAGGCCGTGTGATGAGCGAGGCAAAAGGGTGGGACCGCAACGGCATGGCGGCCCGCGCAGCGCAGGAGCTGCGCGACGGGATGTATGTGAACCTTGGCATCGGCATCCCGACGCTGGTGGCGAACTACATCCCCCAGGGCGTGAACGTGACCCTGCAATCGGAAAACGGGATGCTTGGCATGGGCCCCTTCCCCTTCGAGGGCGAGGAAGACCCCGACCTGATCAACGCGGGCAAGCAGACGATCACCGAACTGCCGCAGACCGCCTATTTCGATTCCGCGACCAGCTTTGCGATGATCCGCGGCGGCAAGATCGCGATGGCGATCCTTGGCGCGATGGAGGTTGCCGAGAACGGCGACCTTGCGAACTGGATGATCCCCGGCAAGCTCGTGAAGGGCATGGGCGGGGCGATGGACCTTGTCGCCGGCGTGGGCCGCGTGGTCGTCGTGATGGACCACACCTCGAAGCACGGCGAGTCCAAGGTCCTGAAATCCTGCACGCTTCCCCTCACCGGCAAGGGCGTGGTCGACCGGATCATCACCAACCTCGGGGTCCTCGACGTCGGCCACAAGGGCCTGCACATCGTGGAACTCGCCCCCGGCGTGACCGAAGCGGAACTCCGCGCCGCAACCGAGGCGACGATCGTTGACTGACCATGTCGTAGAACGCGAACACGGGGCGACCAAGGGCCGCTTCGTGATCCGCAAGGGGGCGGAGGAGGCAGAACTCACCTACTCCGTCACCACCCCTACGCTGATCATCGCCGACCATACCGGCGTTCCCGACAGCTTTCGCGGCACGGGCGCGGGACTGGCCCTTGTCGAGGCGCTGGTCGCCGCCGCGCGGGAGGAAGGCTTCAAGGTCGTGCCCCTATGCCCCTTCGTGAACGCGACCCGCAAGAAGCATCCCGAATGGGCGGATGTCTTCGCCTGACCCTTAGCCGCCGGTCGACAGGATCCTGAACACGCAAGGGTCCGTCACCAGCTCGGGCGGGCTGAGACACAGGCCCTGGGCCACCTGCCATGCCGCCAGCACCTTCGGCACGTAATCCCGCGTTTCGGCATAGGGCGGCACGCCACCATTGGCCCGCACCGCGCCTTCGCCGGCATTGTAGGCGGCAAGCACCATCAGCGGGTCGTTGTCGAACTCGCCCAGAAGCCAGTCCAGATAAGCCACCCCGCCCTTGATGTTCTGCACCGGGTCGGTCGAATCGCTGACTCCGAACCGGTCAGCAGTGGCCGGGATGAGTTGCATCAGGCCGACCGCACCGGCATGGCTGACCGCGTCGGACCGTCCGGCGCTTTCAATGCCGATAACCGCAAGAACAAGTGCCGGCGAAACCCTGGTGTCCAGGGTCGCCTTCAGGATCTCGGTTCCGTATCTGTCGGCAATCTCCTGCAGGTGCTGCATCCGGGGCGCACGGACCGTCGCGCCGCCTGGCCCCTTGGACAGTGACGACAGCGCAAGATCAAACCGCCCCGACACATCGGCCAGGCTGGGCGATACCTTGTCCCAGAACCACGCATAGGACGATTCGGGGCCGTCACCGGGGGTGACCCCGTTGTCACGCCCCGCCTTGTCCGTCTGCGGCTCCGGTTCTGGGACGTCGACGCCATCCGGATCCACCTTCGGCAGCGCGGCCAGAAAGCGGGCCTGTTCCTCAGGGTCGATCTGCACGGTGATCCGCTTTCCGGGCTGGCTTTCGCCAACCTTGATACGCTTGAAGCTGAAGTCGTCGGCGTGGGCCGAAAAGGGTAGGGCCGCGCAGAGAATCACTGCGGCAGTCCGTCTGGTTTTCCGCATGGGCGGGTGCCTGCTCTTGTTGTTCTTTTCCCGGAGAATCGCAGTTTCGGCAGGTTCCGACCAGCTTTTTCACCTGCAAAAAATGGCATTTCCGCCAGATTTGACCGAAAAACCACGTCCTACCCGAGGAGGCTTTCGAAAAGATTAAGCTTTTTTCCCTTCATTTTCCTATACTTCTGCGAATCTTGCGATTTTCTGTCTGCTTCGGCGATTTCTTTTTGGGTTGTCCAAACTGATGCCACGATTGGGGGGCCATATGTGCCCATACCGAACGGCGACGACGATGAACGAAGACGGTGCCGAAGCGGTTGAGCAAGTGTTCAAACCCTAGAAAGGACTGCCAACATGACCAAGTTTTCCGCCTTCCTGAACGACGAAACCGGCGCCGTGACCGTTGACTGGGTGGTCCTGACCGCCGCTGTCGTTGGCCTGGGCCTCGTCGTCTTCACCTTCGTCCAGCCCGCGATCTCGAACCTCGCTTCGGACATCGGCGCGGAAGTCTCGCAGGCCGGCTCGAAGATGAAGGCTGCCGACGGCACTCCGTGATCCTGAGGAACCACATGGTTCCATGCTCCGGCCGCGCTCAAAAGGCGCGGCCGTTTGCGTGACGCGGGAGCTCAATTGAACGAAGGATCAGAGTACGGCGTGGAATTGTCTGATGTCGGCTAAAGTTTCGCCGCATTCGCAAGTGACCCTACGCTGATGGTTAAGGTCCGATTGCCAAGCGGAGGCCAGGACATGAGCTTTGGGACGTTCCTTGCGGACGAGTCCGGTGCAGTCACCGTGGATTGGGTGGTGCTGACGGCGGGAGTAGTGGTCCTTGCCGTCCTGGTGATGCCGCCGATCCAGGTGGCCATCGTGGACATGGCCGTCTACATCGGCGACACGATTGCCGAGTATTCGAAGTTTCTCGAATAGCGGCAGCAGCGCGACAACCGTCTCAGGCTTCTGGTCGTTGGCTTGAAGGAAAGCTCGTTCACGACTAGCTTCATTCTGGGATTTTGACCTGAAACAAGAAGACCAAGAGGTAGCAGATGAGAGCGGTATTCGGATTGGTCCTTTTGCTCGGCATGGCCCTTGCCGGTGCAGCGGTCTACATGATCCAGGACTACATCGCGCAGACAGACGCCCTTCTTCAGAAAGAGCGCGAATTCAACGCAAAGGCCGGCAAACTTGTTGAAGTCTATGTCTTCAACAAGGAACTGAACTACGGCGATGCCCTCACACCGGACGATGTCCAGCTGATCTACTGGCCGGAGCAGGCCCTGCCCGCGACGATCTTCCGCGACGCGGCCGAACTCTTCCCTGAGAACGCCGATGGCCCGCGTTACATCATGCGCAAGACCGAGGCGTTCGAGCCGGTTCTGGCCAGCCGTGTCACTGAACCAGGCGAGCTTGCGGGACTTACCGCAAAGCTGGCTCCGGGAATGCGGGCGTTCCAGATCACCGTCGGCGTCGCCTCGGGTGTGGCCAGCTTCGTGCAGCCGGACGACTTGATCGACGTCTACTGGACCGGTTCGATCAACGGCGTTGAGACGACACGCCTGATCGAGTCCGGCATGCAGATCATTGCGGTCGACGACGCCTTCAACGAGGGGCAATCCACAGGTGGTACAGCCGGCACCATCACCGTGGCCGTGTCACCCGAAAAGGTTGCCCGCCTCACCCAGGCGCAGGCGACCGGGCGACTGACGATGTCACTGGTCGGCGACGACCAGAGCGTTGTGTCGGAAAACATCGAGGTCGACACCAACGAACTGCTCGGAATCGTCGAGGAAGTTGTCGAAGTCGCTCCCGAAGTTGTCGAAGCTCCCAAGTGCTTCCTGCAGCAGCGCAAGGGCGGCGAACTCGTCGATACGAACATCGAGATCCCCTGCACGAACTGACGCATCGGCGTGACCAACTTCAGAGGGTGCGGCCACAGGATATGGGGCCGCGCCCTTGGCATTTTCCAACCCATTGCGACCTGTTGCACGTTATCCACATAAAGAAACCATTCCAACTGATTGATTATTGAAAACAAACAGCCCGTCCGTCATCGTGTGCATGTTAAGGGCAACCAAGACCCTCCCGAGGCGTGGTCGAAAGGGCAGATCACATGAACATGAAACGATTCCTTATTGCGGGCTACCTGGGCGCGATGCTTGCGTCCACGGCCATGACGCCCGTTTCCGCCGAAGTTCTGCGTGTACTGCAGGGCCAGGCGACCGGCGCACTCAACGTCCCGATGAACCGGGCCGTTGTCGTTGAAAGTGATGTTCCCTTCGCGGAACTCTCCATTGCAAACCCGGGCATCGCAGATATCTCGACGCTGTCCGACCGTTCCATCTATGTGCTCGGCAAGGCGCCGGGCCGCACGACGCTCACGCTCCTGTCACCCGACGGGCAGCTGATCTCGAACGTCGACGTGCACGTCACTCCCGACGTGGCCGAATTCAAGGAGCGTCTGCAGCAGATCCTTCCGGGCGAACAGATCGAAGTCCGCACCGCGAACGACGGCATCGTGCTGTCGGGACAGGTCTCCTCGACCGCCAAGCTGGACCGGGCGCTGGACCTGGCAAACCGCTACGCACCGGATCGGGTCTCGAACCTGATGGTGGTGGGCGGCACGCAGCAGGTCATGCTGAAGGTGCGCTTCGCCGAAATGAACCGCAGCGTTTCCAAGAGCTTCGGCTCGTCCGTCGCGATGAGCGACGGCAGTCGTTTCGCGGCTGAAACAGGAACGTTCCTTGCTCCGGGCAACGGACTCGGGACGGGTATCACGCTTGGCTCGGATGTCGCCGGCGGGGTTCGTTTCGGCGGGTCGGTCGGCGGGCTTGAGTTCGAGGTCCTGCTGGAAGCGTTGGAAGGCAAAGGCATGGTCCGCACGCTGGCCGAGCCGAACCTCACCGCCCTCTCCGGACAGGAAGCAACCTTCCTCGCCGGTGGCGAATATCCGGTTCCCGGCGAATCCGAAGGCGGTGGCACGACCATCACCTACCGTCCCTTCGGTGTGCAGCTCACCTTCATTCCCACGGTCGTCGACCAGGACATCATCAACCTCGTGATCAACGCGGCCGTGTCCTCGATCGACGTGGCGAACGGCCTGTCAACCGGCGATGACGTCGTCATCCCCGCCTTCAAGCGCCGCGAAACCTCGACGACGGTCGAAATGCGCGATGGCGACAGCTTCGCCATCGCGGGCCTCCTGCAGGATGACTTCACCAACGCTGCCACGCAGGTTCCGTGGATCGGGGATGTGCCGGTGCTCGGCGCACTTTTCCGTAGCTCGGAATACCAGCGGGCGCAGACGGAACTGGTGATCATCGTCACGCCGCATCTGGTGACCCCGGTCGCCGGTGCCGCGCTGGCCTTGCCGACGGACCGGGTGCGGATCCCGACTGAAAGCGAGTTCTTCCTCTTCGGTCAGACCTCCGGCGTTGCCAAGTCGGGCGCTGCCGGTGAAGTCGCCCGCCAGGATTTCAGCACCTCCTATGGCTATGTGATGGAGTAATACGATGACCGCTACGCTTCCCAAGATGCTAGCCGCCACGGCACTCCTCGCGCTTGCCGCCTGCGGAGAAGCCGGCAAGAGCGAACTCGGGTCCGGTGTTGACAAGGGTACCTTCGGCAATGCGACGATGAACAATACCCTGCTCCAGACCGGGCAGATCAACTACACCGTCGCCCTCGCCGAACGCTTCAATGCCGAGGTCCGGGACACGATCAACTTCGAGTTCGACAGCGCCGAACTGACCGAAGAAGCCCGCATGATCCTTCGCGAGCAGGCGAACTTCATCCGGCAATTCCCCGAGGTCCGCTTCAAGGTCTTCGGGCATACCGACCTCGTCGGATCGGCCGCATACAACCAGCGGCTCGGCCTGCGCCGGGCACAGGCAGCCGTGGCCTATCTTGTCTCGCAAGGGATCTCCAAGTCGCGGCTCGAGGCGGTCGTCAGCTTCGGCAAGACGCAGCCCATCATCCAGACCACCCAGCCCGAGATGCGAAACCGCCGCACCGTTACCGAAGTGTCCGGCTTCGTCGAATCGAACCCCCTGGTGCTGAACGGTAAGTATGCCGAGATCATCTGGCGCGGATATGTGGAGAGTGCAACGCGTGCCGTCGAAGGGATATCCGGCACTCAGTCAGAGGTTGCAAGCGAGTAGGTTTTCGCCGCCAATCCTGTACAAGGCCGGGCATCGTTGCCCGGCCTTGTCGTTTCCATAGCGTGATGAAACCGCAGAAACAGGCATTTTTGGCCCAATTCTCGCCACCATTCCTGACCAGTGTCGGCCTGACAACGAAAGCCCGCCGTTTCTCTTGGCCATGTGACAATGGTTCAAGACAAGCGTGACACGATTCCTTTATAGTTCAGCATGTTCCGACGACGGGCTGAAAGGACGCAAGACGACATGACGAGTAAACCAACCGTTCAAAGCGATCCGGCGCCGATTCTGGCCTGCACGATCTCGCGCGATGTTCAGAGGTTCGATCTCTTGATCGACGACATGGAACAAGAGCTTGGCGAGGCCTGGGGCGACCTCAACTTCGAGGATGCGCTTGTTTTCCTGAAACAGCCGGACAGCTCGGGCATGCAGTTCGTCGCAATCGCCGTCGACAGCGAGGACGAAAGCGAACTGTCGAAGATGAACGACGTGATCAAGGCGGCCAAGGCCAAGAAGATCAAGGTCCTTCTCATCGCCAACCAGGTCAGCCCGTCGGTTCTTTACCAGATGCAGAAGCTTGGGGCCGATGACTTCGTGCCCTACCCTCTGCCGGAAGGCGCACTGCACGATGCGATCGAACGGCTGCGCAAGCCCAGCCCGGTACTGCCCGAAGGCTATGATCCCGAAACGGGCACCTTTACCGGCGTCGTCAAGCCCAGGGGCGATCGCAACGGCGTCATCCTTCCTGTCCATGGTATGGCGGGCGGGGTCGGCTCCTCGACCTTCGCGGCGAACCTCGCCTGGGAGCTTTGCAATCTTCCCGATGCAGAAGACGTGCGCGTCTGCGTCATCGATCTCGACCTGCAGTTTGGCGCCATCGCCACCTATCTTGATCTGCCGCGCAAGGAAGCGGTGCTGGAAATCCTCACCGATACCCAGGGCCTGGACAGCGACAGCCTGATCAAGTCGATGCTCACTTTCAACGACCGGCTGCATGTCTTCACCGCCCCCGCCGACATGCTGCCGCTGGAAATGGTCAGCGCCGAAGACATCGGACGCATCCTCGACACCGCGCAGGTGAACTTCGATTTCGTCATCGTCGACATGCCATCGACCGTCGTGGGCTGGACCGAGGCCGTCCTGCAGCGCGCTCATGTCTATTTCGCGCTTCTGGAACTGGACCTGCGGTCGGCGCAGAACATCCTGCGCTTCATCCGTGCCCTCAAGGCCGAGGCGCTGCCGCATGACAAGGTGCGCTACGTCCTGAACCGCGCGCCGAAATTCACCGACCTTTCCGCGAAGGCGCGCGTCAAGCGGATGGCCGAGAGCCTCGATATCGATATCGAAGTGCAATTGCCCGACGGCGGCGAGCAGGTGACCCAGGCCAACGACCACGGTCTTCCGATTGCCGAGAATGCCGCCAAGAACCCGCTTCGCAAAGAACTGCAGAAGCTTGCGAAGTCGCTTTATGACCTGAACAAGACCGCAGAAGCCGCAAGGGCCTGACCCAGATGGGCCCATCTGAAGGGGAATGAACCGTGTTTAGCCGCTTTTCGAAGTCTCCGCCCCGCGCCGGCACGCCCACCTCGCCCGCGACGGCTGCCGTTGAAAGGGCCGGCATGGCCGGCCGGGTGCAGCAGGCACCGGTCTCGCAGAAGGCCGCGGCCGAGGCTCTGGCCGCCGACCGCGAGAAGAAGCGCAAGGAACGCCTGACCGAACTCAAGGTGCAGATCCACAAGCGCCTTCTTGAAGACCTCAACCTTTCAGCGCTGGAGAACGCCAGCGAACAGCAGCTCAAGACCGAGATCGGAAGCCTCGCGTCCGAGGCCCTCGACGAGATGTCGGTCGCCCTGAACAAGGACGACCGGATCGCCCTGAACCAGGAGCTTTATGACGAGGTCATGGGCCTTGGCCCGCTTGAGCCCCTCCTGAAGGACGAGACGATCAACGATATCCTCGTGAACGGCCCGAAGCGCATCTTCGTGGAACGCGCCGGCAAGCTCGAGCTGTCCGACGTCACCTTCCGCGACGAACGCCACCTTCTGCGCATCATCGACAAGATCGTCAGCGCCGTCGGCCGCCGGGTCGACGAACAGAACCCTTATTGCGACGCCCGTCTGGCCGACGGCAGCCGTTTCAACTGCATGATCCCGCCAATCGCCGTCGACGGCTCGCTGGTCTCGATCCGTAAGTTCAAGAAGGACAAGCTGAAGATCCAGGACCTGGTGAACTTCGGCGCCTTCACCGAGGAAATGGCCGCCTACCTGCAGGCCGCCGTGTCCTGCCGACTGAACATCGTTGTCTCCGGCGGTACGGGTTCGGGCAAGACGACCACGCTGAACGCGCTTTCCTCGTTCATCGACAACCACGAACGTGTGCTGACGATCGAGGACACCGCCGAACTCCAGCTCCAGCAGGTCCACGTGGGCCGGATGGAAAGCCGCCCCGCCAACGTCGAAGGCAAGGGTGCCGTGACCCAAAGGGATTGCCTGCGCAACGCCCTTCGTATGCGTCCGGACCGCATCATCGTCGGAGAAACCCGGGGCGAAGAAGTCATCGATATGCTTCAGGCCATGAACACCGGCCACGACGGCTCGATGACCACGATCCACGCCAACAACCCGCGCGACGCGATCAGCCGCCTCGAGAACATGGTCGCCATGGCCGGGATCGAGATGCCACTGAAGGCCATGCGCAGTCAGATCGCGTCTGCCGTCAACCTGATCGTTCAGGCCAGCCGCCTGCAGGACGGGACACGCCGGATGACCTCGATCACAGAGATCACCGGCATGGAAGGCGAAGTCATCTCGATGCAGGAAGTGTTCCGCTTCGAACGCCTTGGTATCGAGCCTTCGGGCCGCATCATCGGGCGCTTCAACGCCACCGGCATCCGGTCTTCCTACTCTGACCGTTTCCGCCAGTGGGGCTTTGATCTGCCTGCCTCGATCTACGAACCGACCATCTGAGAGGCGACATGGAAATCAGCGCGGCACCCCTGATCTATATCCTGATCTTCGTCGCCGTCGTGGTGATCGTCGAAGGCATCTACCTTACCGTCTTCGGCAAGTCGATCAGCTTGAACAGCCGTCTCAGCCGCCGGCTGACCCTGCTTGAGAAGAACGCGAACCGCGAACAGGTTCTGGAACAGCTCCGCAAGGAGATGAACCAGCACCTCAACGCGCGGAACATCCCGCTCTATTCGATGCTGGCCAAGAAGGCGCAGCGCGCGAACATCGCCTTCTCGCCGCAGGCCCTGGTCGGGATCATGGCCCTGGTATCGGTTCTCGCCTATGTGATGCTCTCGCTCTTCACCAACGCAGAGCCGGTCGTGCGCATCATCCTAGGTGCGGTGTTCGGCATCGGCGGCGTCTACACCTGGGTTCACCGCAAGGCCAAGCAGCGCATGGAGCTGCTGGAAGAGCAGCTTCCCGATGCCATCGAACTGATGGTGCGCTCGCTGCGTGTCGGCCATCCCTTCTCGACCGCGATCGGCATCGTGGCCAAGGAAGTGCCCGACCCGCTCGGGTCCGAATTCGGCGTCATCGCAGACGAGGCGGCTTACGGCCGCGACGTGACGGAATCCCTCAAGGCCTTTGCCGAACGGATGGACAGCCAGGACCTGCGCTTCCTTGCGGTCGCCGTGTCCATCCAGCAGCAGTCGGGCGGCAACCTCGCCGAGATCCTGGATGGCCTTGCAAAGGTGATCCGGGCGCGCTTCAAGCTTTTCCGGCGGGTCAAGGCCATCACCGCCGAGGCGAAGTGGTCCGGCATGTTCCTGTCCGCCTTCCCGATCGTGGCGCTGCTGATGATCATCGTCATCAAGCCCGACTACTACGATGGCGTCCGGGAAACGCCAGCGTTCATCCCGGCGGCCCTTTTCGTGATCGTCTTCCTGATCATCAACATCATCTTCATGAAGGTGATGACCAACATCAAGGTATGAGGCGCCCATGAACCTCTTTTCCAGCATCAACACCTGGCTGACCGATACGCTCGGACCGATGGGGCCGCTTCTGGCGGTAGGCCTTCTCGGGGTGCTTCTGATCCTCATCGCCCTGCCCACGGTGATGAAAAAGCAGCGCGACCGCTTTCGCGAGCTGAAGGATGCCCTGCCCAATGCCCCGGAAAAGGACGCCAAGCGGGCGCTGCGGCGGACCGAGAAGATCGACAAGCTGGAACGCTTCGCCAAGTTCCTCGAGCCGCAGAAGAAGGAAGAGCTTTCCGCCTCGAAGATGCGGATGCTGCGGGCCGGCTACACCTCAAAGAACGCCGTCCGAATGTATCACGCGATGCAGTTCGTGCTGGCGATCTCGTTCCTGCTTTTCGGGATGCTGCTTGTTCTGCTTCGCTCGCTCCAGGGCGAGGTCAGCACCAACACGATCCTGATGCTCACGCTGCTGCCCTGCGCTGCGGGCTACTATCTGCCCAAGTACTGGGTCGACAAGCGCCTCCAGCAGCGGCGCACCGAGATCATCGAGGGTTTTCCTGACGCGCTTGACATGATGCTCGTCTGCGTCGAGGCCGGCCAGTCGCTGGACCAGTCGATCATCCGGGTCGGCAAGGAAAGCCGGGTCGGCTATCCGGCTCTGGCCGAAGAACTGGACATGGTCTCCCAGGAGGTGAAAGCCGGGAAGGAACGCACGGCGGTTCT
Source organism: Tabrizicola sp. T46 (assembly GCF_057219895.1). NCBI lineage: Bacteria > Pseudomonadati > Pseudomonadota > Alphaproteobacteria > Rhodobacterales > Paracoccaceae > Tabrizicola > Tabrizicola sp. T46. The sequence goes on along the minus strand of NZ_JBXVVV010000002.1, from coordinate 466,654 downwards.
CAAGGACATGGCGGAACGGGTCGACGTGCCCGACGTTTCTTCCTTCGTGACCACCCTCATCCAGTCCTCCACCTTCGGCACCTCGATCGCAGATGCCCTGCGGGTCTATTCCGCCGACATGCGTGACAAGCGCGTGATGCGGGCCGAGGAAAAGGCGAACATGCTGCCGACGAAGCTGACGCTCGGCACAATGCTGTTTACAGTTCCGCCCTTGCTTGTCATCCTGATCGGACCTTCTGTTTACGGCATCGTGACAATGCTGGGCAATATACGTCCCGGTGGCGGCTGAGGGCCAGGGCTAACTAACCGCGGCAGTCAAGAGGTTCCGTGCGTCTTTCGTCCATCCCGCTGCTCTTGGCGACGCTGGTGCTTGTCGGCTGCACCCCTTCGGTATCGCGCAACGCGCCCTTCGGGGTTGATCGCCGGGGCGAGGCGGTCGACGGGCTGATCGTCGGCCACCGCCTGATGGAAGCACAGGAATACGAACTCGCGCTGAAGGCCTATTACCGGGCAGCCGCCGAAGAGGGGATCTCGGTCGATACCCTTTCGGCCATCGGATCCGCCAACCTCGCCTTGGGGCGCCTTGGGCAGGCCGAAAAGATGCTGCGCCGCGCGCTTGAACAGGATGCGACCTTCGTTCCCGCCATGAACAACCTGGGCGTCACTCTGATGGAACAGGGCAACTACGGCGAAGCGCGCGCCGTGTTCCAGCGTGCCTTCGCCCAGGACAGTGGCCAAACGGACTCGATCCGCGAAAATCTCAAGCTCGCTATCGCGCAAAGCGAGGCAAGCGTGTATGGTGAAACTCCAGAACAACAAGAAGGCGGGTTCCGCCTCGTACGGCAGGAAAAGGGCAAATACGTGCTTCTGACCGAGCTGTAGAGGTCGCAGCCCAAAGCAGTCAAAGTATCGAGCAGTCAAAAAAGGACGCGAAAGATGCGCCACCCTGGTCTCGTTTTGCTGTGCCTTGGCGGCACGGTCCTACTGGCGGCATGTCAGCCCTCGACCGACGAGCAGGTCGAACGCGCGCTGAAGGACGTCAATGTCATCGACGAATCCAACCTGAACGAACTGATGCTGACGGTGGGCGACCCTGACGAGGCCGTCGCCTACTTTGCCCGCACCGTCGCCGAGAACCCCGAACGGGTCGATGTCAAGCGCGGCCTTGCGCGCTCGCTGGTCCGGGCACAGAAGCCGACCGAGGCCGCACAGGTCTGGCGCCAGGTCGCCTATTCGACCGAAGGCCTGCCCGAAGACCGGGTGATGCTGGCCGATGCCCTGATCCGTTCCAATCAGTGGGACGAGGCCAAGGCCGAACTGAACCAGATCCCGCCCACCCATGAATCCTTCGACCGCTACCGGCTCGAGGCGATGGTGGCGGACTCGGACAAGAACTGGAAGAAGGCCGACAGCTTCTACGAAATCGCCGCAGGCCTGACGACCACCCCGGCCGGTGTTCTGAACAACTGGGGCTTCTCCAAACTGACGCGCGGCGACAATGCCGGGGCCGAAAAGCTCTTCAACGAAGCGCTGACCTATGACCCGTCGCTCTTCACGGCCAAGAACAACCTCGTGCTCGCCCGCGCCAAGCAGCGCAAGTATGACCTGCCCGTGGTGCGCATGACCCAGACCGAACGGGCGGAGCTCCTCTACACGATGGCGCTTGCCGCCATCAAGCAGGGCGACGTCAAGACCGGCAAGGGCCTTCTGCAGCAGGCCGTTGACACCCACCCGCAGCATTTCGAGGCGGCCGTCCGCAGCCTTGAAGCCTTGGACGCGAACGTGGCTCTCTGATGATCACCCCTACCGGAGCGTTGATCCTTCTGGTCCCGGTGCTGCCCATCGCAATCTGGGCAGCAACAAGCGACCTCAAGCGCATGAAGATCCCGAACAAGTCCGTGCTCGCGATGGCGGCCGTCTGGCCCGCCCTTGGCTGGCTGGCGGTGCCGACATGGTCCGCCTGGCTCTGGGGCTTCGCGATCATGGCGATCGTTCTGGTGGCGCTCTACCTCCTCTACACGACCGGCACCTTCGGAGCGGGCGATGCCAAGTATGCCGCAGCCATGTCTGGGATCTTCGTCGGCACGCCGATCGTGTTCTTCCTGATGCTTGTCGCCGGTTCGATGATCGGGGCGCTGATCCTGCACCGGATTGCGCGAGGGATTCCCGCCATCAGGCGCCTGACCCCGGACTGGATCAGCTGGGAACAAAGGCGCTATTTCCCCTTCGGGCTTGCCCTGTCGATGATTGTGGTCTTCTATCTTGTTGCCGCCATCTGGCCGCAAGTCTGACACAAGTCGCAATTACGACTCAATCCAAGCCTTTCGCCGCGATTGTCCACGGAGCTTGCCCCATGAACGCCGAAGCCCCGCTGTCGGGTGTACAACCGCCCCCCTCGCCTCGGTCGCTCGCCGATACCGGCCTTTCGATCGTCACGATGCGCGACATCCTCCTGAAGTCGATGTTCCGCACCAACCAGGACCAGGTGTCGAACCTCTCCAAGGTCGTCTGCCTGCCGGTCCCGCTGGTCCAGGAACTGGTTGACCTCGCCCGCACGCAGAAACTTGTGACTGCGACCGGCACCATGCACGCGACCGCCGGCAACGAGATGGGGTATGAGCTGACCGATGCCGGCAAGGCCCGCGCGCTCGATGCCCTGTCGCAGTCCGAATACTACGGCGCGATGCCCGTCCCGCTGGAACAGTACACCGTCCAGATCAAGCGCCAGTCCGTCCGCGACATCAAGCTGAACAAGGAACAGCTCCTCTCCGGCATGGGCCACCTGATCCTGCCCCCGGATCTCATCGACAACCTCGGCCCCGCCGTGACCTCCGGCCGCTCGATCCTCCTCTACGGCCCGCCCGGCAACGGTAAATCCTCGATCAGCCACGGCATCCGCGCCGCCCTTGGCGACAAGGTCTATGTCCCCCGCGCGATCGAATACTCCGGCCAGATCATCAGCGTCTATGACCCGATCGTGCACTCGGCCGCCGAAATGGCGGTGGACGACCCGAACTCCTTGCGCCGCACCTCGAACCGCTTCGACAACCGCTATGTCTACTGCGAACGCCCCAGCGTGATCACCGGCGGTGAACTCAGCCTCGACATGCTGGACCTGACCTACAACCCAACCGCCCGCACCTATCAGGCGCCCCTCCAGCTCAAGGCCACCGGCGGCATCTTCATCATCGACGACCTTGGCCGCCAGGCCGAACCGCCGCAGAAGATCGTCAACCGCTGGATCGTGCCCCTGGAAGAAAGCCGCGACATCCTCGCGCTGCAATCGGGCGAGAAATTCACCGTCCCCTTCGACACGCTGGTGATCTTCTCCACCAACTTCCACCCGAACCAGATCTTCGACGGCGCGGCGCTCCGCCGGATCTTCTTCAAGATCAAGATCGACGGCCCAAGCCAGGAGAACTTCCTCAAGATCTTCGCCATGGTCGCGCGCAAGAAGAAGATGCCGCTCGACGAAACCGCGCTGATGCACCTGATGAAGGTCAAGTTCCCGACCATCGAGAACAATTACGCGAACTACCAGCCGGTCTTCCTGATCGACCAGATGATCGCGGTCTGCGAATTCGAGAACATCCCCTACCAGATGACCCCCGAACTCATCGACCGCGCCTGGGGCAACATGTTCGTCCGCCAGGAAGACATCGCGCACTGACCCCTCGTCCTTCGCCTTCGGCTTCTCCTCGGAAGCGAGGAGTGCCGCGGGCATCGACAGGCGGTCAGGTGAAGACCGTGACGCCTTTCTCCGTCACCACCGCATCCAGCCGCTGGTCGGTCGGCTCCGTCGGCACCGCCTCCACCTCCTGCGTGGCAAAGGCAAAGCCCACCGCCAGGACCGGCCCCCGCGCCCGCAGCCCCTCCAGGGTCCGGTCGTAGAAGCCCCCGCCATAGCCCAGACGATAGCCGCGCCGGTCCCAGGCGAGCAGAGGCACGATCAGCACCTGCGGCTCGACCCAGGCCCCCTCCTCGGGGATCAGCGCCTTGAAGGTGCCTTCCACCATCCGGCATCCCGGCGACCACTCGCGGAACCGCAGCGGCTGGCCCTTGCCGATGATCACCGGCACCCCCACCGGTCCCTGATGCGCCGCCATCGCGGGCAGGGGGTCAATCTCGGTCCGCATCGGCATGTAGCCCGACAGGACCTTGCCTGCCTGCCCCGCAAGGTAATCGGCCAGGATTTCCGCCGCCTGCCCCTGCCCCGCCGCAAAGGCCAGCTTCCGCGTGGCAAGGGCCGCCTCCCGCGCGGCGGCCTTGATGTCCTTCAAGTCCGAACCGGTCATATCAGCAGCACCGTCGCAAGCCCCAGGAAGGCAAAGAACCCCATCACATCCGTCAGCGTGGTCACGAAGGTCCCGCTGGCCAGCGCCGGATCCAGCCCGAGGCGCACCAGCCCCAGCGGCACCAGAACGCCCCCCAGCGCCGCCACCACCTGGTTGACCATCATGGCGAGCGCCAGCACCGCGCCCAGGTGCCAGTCACCGAAGATCAGCGCCCCCGCCGTCCCGAGGATCAACGCCAGCCCCAGCCCGTTCAACAGGCCCGCCACCAGCTCACGCCGCACCACGCGGCCGGCGTTCGCACTGGTCAGGTCCCGCGTCGCCAACGCCCGGACCGCCACCGCCAGCGACTGCGTCCCCGCGATCCCCCCGGTCGAGGCGACGATCGGCATCAGTGCCGCGAGCGCCACGAAAGCCGCAATCGTCGCTTCGAACTGGGTAATCACCAGCGCCGAAAGCGAGGCGGTGAAGAGGTTCACCACCAGCCAGGGCAACCGCTGCTTCACCGTCTCGAACGGCCCGTCGCTGACATCGGCATCCCCTGCACCCGCAAGGCGCAGCATGTCCTCCTCGTGCTCCTCGTCCAGCACGTTCATCGCATCGTCGATGGTGATGACACCGACCAGCCGGCCCCCGGCATCGACCACAGGGCAGGAGATCAGGTGATACTGGTTGAAGATATAGGCCACGTCCGCCTCGGCATCGGTCGCCTCGACCGTGCGGAAGCTCTCTTCGGTTATCTCGCGCAGCCGCACGTCCCGCCCCGAAGACAGGATGCGCCCCAGCGTGACATAGCCCACCGGCTTCATCCGCGGATCGACAAGGATCACGTGGTAGAACTGGTCCGGCAGCTGGTCGGCCTTGCGCAGGAAATCGATCGCCTCGCCCACCGTCCAGTGCTCGGGCGCGACCACCGTCTCGCGCTGCATCAGGCGGCCCGCCGAATACTCCGGATAGGCCATCGCCTGTTCGACGGCGACCCGGTCGGCATCCTCCAGCGCCTCAAGGATCATCTCCTGCTGCGGCTGGTCCAAATCCTCCAGGATGTCGACCACATCGTCGGTCTCAAGGTCACGGACCGCCTCGGCCACAACCTCACGGGGCAGGGCCTCGATCACCTCCTCGCGGATCGCGTCCGAGATTTCCGACAGGATCTCGCCGTCGATCTCATGCGACCACAGCTTCAGAAGTGCCAGCCGTTCCCCGGAACCGATCTGTTCCAGCAGGTCGGCGATGTCGGCCGCATGGAGCGGGTCCAGCAACGCATCGACGGCAGCGCCATTCCCCGCCTCGACCGCAGCCAGAACGGCGTCGATCCGGTCCTGATCCAGGACCTCGTCTTCGGCCTCGGCCCGATCGTCCGCCATAGTGCCTCCGTCAGACCAAGCGCGCTTCGATTGCCGCGACCTTAGCGAAAAGAGTTTCAGGGAAACAGGGGCGGCGGGCAAATTTACCGGGCGGGGAAATGCGCTTAGTGTCGCTCCCGTAAACGGGGGACCGCGATGACCGATCTGCTTCTGGGCCAGGTGCTGCGCTATGAGGGCGACCCCTTCCGCGACGGGCTGAATGCAGCCCGGCATCTGCGGCATGGTGCCGTCGCCATCGAGGCTGGCAAGATCGCAGCCGTAGGCGAAGCCGACGACCTCCGCGCCCGCTATCCGCAGGCGCGCCTGCATCATCACGGGGACAAGCTCATTTCTGCGGGCTTCATCGACGCCCATGTCCACTACCCCCAGACCGCGATCATCGCGAGCTGGGGCAAGCGCCTGATCGACTGGCTGAACACCTATACCTTCCCCGAAGAGATGCGCTTTGCCGATCCCGCCTACGCGGCCGAGATCGCGAACCGCTACCTCGACCTCATCCTTGCGCGCGGCACCACCACCGTCTGCTCCTACGCCACGATCCATCCGGCCAGCGTGGATGCGATTTTCGCAGCAGCGCAGTCCCGGGGCATGCGCCTTTTCGCGGGCAAGACCTGCATGGACAGGAACGCCCCCGAAGGCCTCCGTGACACCGCGCAATCAGCCTATGACGACAGCAAGGCGCTTTTGGAAAAGTGGCACGGGGTCGACCGCCTCTCCTATGTCATTACGCCCCGCTTCTCGCCCACCTCCACGCCCGAACAGCTTCACACCCTTGGCGCCCTCTGGCGCGAATACCCCGACTGCCTGATGCAGACCCATCTCTCCGAACAGACGGACGAGATCGCCTGGGTGAAGGACCTTTTCCCCCAGTCCCGAGACTACCTCGACACCTACGAGGCGCAGGGGCTCTTGCGCGAAGGTGCCGTCTACGGCCACGCAATCCACCTGACCGGCCGCGAAAAGTCACGCCTGATCGAAGCGGGGGCCAGCCTCGTCCATTGTCCGACCTCGAACACCTTCATCGGCTCGGGCCTCTTCGACATGACCCTCGCGCAGTCCCTGCGGGTAGGGCTGGCCACCGACACCGGCGGCGGGTCAAACTTCTCGATGCTCCGCACCATGGCCGCGGCCTATGAGGTCGCCCAGCTTCGCGGCCAGTCCCTGCACCCATCGCAACTCTGGTGGCTCGCAACCCAAGGCTCCGCCCGCGCGCTCCATGCCGATACCCACATCGGCAACATCGCCCCGGGGATGGAGGCCGACCTCGTCGTGATCGACCTCGCCTCCACCCCCGCCATCGAACAGGCGACAAGGCGGGCCGAGGGCCTCTGGCAGCAGCTTTTCCCAACGATCATGATGGGCGACGACCGCGCCGTGGCCGAGGTCTGGGTCGGCGGGAACCGCGTGGCCCGCGCCTAATCACGGGCGCCCGAATTTTCGCAGAATATTCGTCCCTTCCGGGCATCGGCGAAAAGTTAAGACCACCCTAACGGAAACAGACAAATATTTGATTTATATGGATTTCCTGATTCAGACCACTGTGGTCACTCACTCGGCCAACTCCCAGCCGTCCGGGTAGAAGTCGTGTTTCAGGGCGATCTCGGTCGCCGCATGCTCCCGCTCCCAGATCGCCTCAGGGGTGACCGGCATCGGTCCGTATGAGGCGATCAGCGTCTCACCATCCTTCAGCCGCCGGGTCCGGAACCCGGCCAGCCGGAGGGCGCGTTCGAAGGCGGGCCAGCTTGCATCCAGTTCCTCGATGAAGAAGGCGAATTCGACGACCGCCTCCTTCGGCAGGCTCACCCCCTTCGACAGCTTGAAGGTCTGGAACGTGTCGCGCCGCTGGGCGCCGTAATCGTGCGACATGGGCGGGTCTCCTTCCCCCCCTTCTAGCGCAGCGAGGTCCCAGAGGCTAGGCCGCCAGGGCCCGGGCGAGCGCCCGCTGCCGCTCCAGAAGGCGGGGCAGGTCCAGGGTCGCGATCTGGCCCGCCTCCACCACGACCCGCCCTTCGACGATCAGGTCCCGCACCCGCGTCGGCCCGGACAGAAGAAGAGCCGCCACCGGGTCCCAGGCCCCCGCCGCCTCGATCCCCTGCAGGTCCCAGATGGCAAGGTCCGCCCGTTTTCCGGGTTCGATCGACCCCAGGTCATCCCGACCCAGAACCTGCGCCCCGCCAAGCGTGGCGATCTCCAGCGCCTCCCGCGCGCTCATCGCATCGGCCCCCCGCGCGACCCTTTGCAAAAGCATCGCCATCCGCGCCTCGGCCACCAGGTTCCCGGCGTCGTTCGAGGCCGACCCGTCCACCCCCAGCCCCACCTTCACCCCCGCGTCGCGCACTGCGCGGATCGGGGCGATCCCGGAGCCGAGTCTACAATTCGAACACGGGCAGTGCGCGACACCCGTCAAGGACCGACTGAAAAGTTCAATTTCCGAACCATCAAGCTTTACGCAATGGGCGTGCCAGACATCCGCGCCGGTCCAGCCCAGATCCTCGGCATACTGCCCCGGACGGCAGCCGAACCTGGCCAGGGAATAGGCGATGTCCTCGTCATTCTCGGCCAGATGGGTGTGGAGCATCACACCCTTGTCCCGTGCCAGAAGCGCCGCGTCCCGCATCAGGTCGCGGCTGACCGAGAAGGGCGAGCAGGGCGCGAGTCCCACCCGCACCATCGCGCCGGGCTTTGGGTCGTGGAACCGGTCCACCACGCGGACCATGTCCTTAAGGATCGCCTGCTCGCGCTCCACCAGGCTGTCGGGCGGCAGGCCCCCTGCGCTTTCCCCGATGGACATTGCCCCCCGCGTCGGGTGGAACCTCAGGCCGATCTCCCCAGCAGCCGCGATCGTGTCGTCCAGCCGCGCGCCGTTGGGGTAAAGGTAGAGGTGGTCCGAGGTCAGCGTGCAACCCGACAGCGCCAGTTCCGCCAGCCCGACCTGGGCCGAGACGAACATCTCCTCCGGCCCGAACCGCGCCCAGATCGGGTAGAGCGTCTTCAACCAGCCGAAGAGCAACGCATCCTGCCCCCCCGGCACCGCGCGGGTCAGCGTCTGGTAAAGATGGTGATGCGTGTTCACGAGGCCGGGTGTGACCACGCAGCCCCCGGCCTCGATCACCTTGGCCCCCGGTGCCACAAGGCCCGGTCCCACGGCCGCGATCACCCCTTCCCGGATCAGCACATCGGCCACGGACAGTTCTTCGCGCGTGGCATTCATCGTCACCACGACATCGGCATTTCGGATCAGGATTTCAGTCATGGGTGCACCCTTTGCGCACCCTTCGGACAATGGGGAACCCCCACCGGCCCGTCAGAAGGGAGAAGGACACGGGTTGCCCGGCGCGGCAAGGCTAGCCGGACGCACCCCGCAGGGCAAGGGGCGCGCGTTCCACAAGGCCGAGCTTCCCCTCTTCCCCCGGGGGAGAGGACCAGGGTGAGGGGGCAAGCGCCCCGGTCAGACGTTCGACCAGCCGCCGTCGATCACATGCGGATGCCCGGTGGTGAAGGAGGATTCGTCTGACGCCAGGTACACGACCAGCATCGCGATCTCGTCAGCCGTCGCGATCCGCCCCATCGGCTGGCGGGCGATGAAGGCCTTCCGCGCGGCCTCGTAATCCCCCGTCGCGCGCATCCGGTCGTTCAGGCTGGGGCTTTCGACCGTCCCGGGGCAGATGCAGTTGCAGCGGATGCCCTTGGTCACGAAATCCGCCGCAATCGCCTTGGTCAGCCCGATCACCCCCGCCTTTGTCACGCCATAGACGAAGCGGTTCGGCGCCGCGATGATCGACCCGACCGCCGAGGCCATGTTGATGATGTTGCCATGCCCGCGCGCCACCATTCCCGGCAGCACCGCCTTGCACATCCGGTACATCGCGGTGACGTTCAGATCGACGCTGAAGGCCCAGGTGTCCTCGTCGCAGTCGAGGATGGTCCCGTTCGCGACGAACCCAGCGCAGTTGAACAGGACATCCGGCGTGCCCACGGCGGCAAAAGTCGCGGTGATCGCCGCAGGGTCGCGCACGTTCAGGACCCGCGTCTCGCACCCGGCAGCGCCCAGCTCGGGCAGAAGCGCCTCGTTCACATCCGTGGCGATGACCCGCGCCCCTTCGCGCGCCATGGCCAGGGCCGAGGCCTTGCCGATCCCCTGCCCCGCCGCCGTCACCAGCACCGTCTTTCCGTCCAGCCGTCCCATGTCCGCACTCCCTGCCCGCGTCCGGGCCAGACTAGCGACATGGGAACTGACATGCCAGTTCCCTTTGCCACGACCGCGCGCTAGCCTTCACGGGCACGGGGAAGGGAGAGCGCCGATGCTTCACACCTTTAGCGCAAAGGGCGTCAGTGCCAGCTTCGCGGCCCGCGGCGGCGTGCTGCAGGCGATTGCCGTCGAGGATGAGGGCGCCGAGATCGCGCCCCTGCACCATGCGCCCTGGGCCCCGTGGGAAGTGCCCAGCGATGCCCCACCGCACCAGTCCTGGCTGGCGGGCGATTTTCTGGCCGCTCCGATGGGCCCCTCACCAGAGGGGCTGCACGGTCTGACAGCCAATGGCGACTGGCAGGTGATGCCCGCGGGTCCGGGAACCCTGCGCGCCGTTCTTGAAGGGGCGGTCTTCGGCGCGACCGTGGTGAAGGAACTCTCGCTGACCGACGGACACCCTTTTGTCTACCAGCGCCACCTCTTCATCGGCGGGACGGGCAGCCTTCCGGTCTCGAACCACGCGATGATCTCGGTTCCGAACGGAGCAAAGCTTTCCTTCTCGCGCAAGCGCTGGTGGGAGACGCTGGCCGAACCGGTCGAAACGACGCAAGGCCGGTCCTGCCTTGCCTACCCGAAGCGGTCCGAAGACGCGGCCGAGTTTCCCGGCGCAGACGGCGGCACCGTCAACCTGCACCGCTTCCCCTGGGGCCCCGAGCACGAGGATTTCGCCGCCGGGGTCGAGGATCCGGCCTCTCGCCTTGGCTGGATCGCCGTGGTCCGGCCGACCGAGGGCGATTTGGTCCTTTCCCTGAAGAACGCCCGCGCCCTTCCCCTGACGATGCTCTGGCATTCGAACGGCGGGCGGGACTATGCGCCCTGGAACGGGCGGCACAAGGGTTGCCTCGGGGTCGAGGAGGGGGCGGCGCTGCCGGTCCTCGGCCTTTCCTCGCGGGAAACCCCCGATCCCCTGACCGCCGCCGGGCAACCCGCCCTCCTGACGCTAGACCCCATGGGAACGGTCGAGGTCCGCCATATCCTTGGCACCATCAGCTGGCCGTCGGGCCAGTCGGTTGCCGGGGTGATGCTGGAAGGCGATGTGCTGACCGTCACCGGGGACTGGGGCGCGGAACGGAAGCTGCCGATCCGGGGCGGCTGGCTGGGTCTGACAGACCCCGCGCCCATGCCGGCAAGGAAGCCCGCCCTCGACTGGGACCTCTGACGCGCGATCCGGCGGTCAGCCCCGGAAACCGGGCCCCTGCGCCCAGGCCCAGGCATCGCCGATCATCTGGCGCAGGGTCGAGTGCGCGGGCTCCCAGCCAAGTTCCCGTATTGCCCGGTCCGACGACAGAACCAGTGACGCCGCGTCCCCGGGACGCCGCTCACCCAGGACGAACGGCACCTCCCGGTTGGTCACGGCGCGGCTTGCGTCGATCACCTCGCGGACGGAAAAGCCCCGCCCGGTGCCAAGGCAGAAGACCCCGCCGGGCTTGCCGTCCAGAAGCCGTTGCAGGCCAAGGACATGCGCCGCCGCAAGGTCGGTCACATGCACATAGTCGCGCACGCAGGTTCCGTCCGGCGTCGGGTAGTCGGTACCGAACACGGTCAATGCCGGGCGTTTGCCTGCAACCGCCTCCAGCATCAGCGGGATGAGATGCGTCTCGGGCAGGTGCTGTTCGCCAAGCTCGCCATCGGTGTCGGCCCCGGCCACGTTGAAATAGCGGAAGATCACATGCCGGATCCCGAAAGCGGCGCCGAAATCCTGCAGCATCCGCTCGACGGCCAGCTTCGATCCGCCATAGGCATTGATCGGCCGCTGCGGCGTGTCCTCGGTCAGCAGGACACCGTCCTGTTCGCCGTAGGTCGCGCAGGTCGAGGATAGGACGACGTTGCGGACCCCCGCCGCCACGCAGGCCTCCCACAGGTTCAGCGCACTGCCCACGTTCTCGCGCCAGTAGCGCGCGGGGTCTGCCGCGGACTCCGCGACCAGCGAGAGTGCTGCGAAATGCATCACCGCAACCGGCTGGTGTTCGGCGACGGCGACTGCAATCCCGGCGCGGTCCATCAGGTCACCGCACACCAGCGGGCCCCATTTCACCGCCTCCGACCATCCGGTCGTCAGGTTGTCGAAGACCACGGGCGTAAAGCCAGCCCGCGCCAGCGCCTTGCAGGCATGCGACCCGATATAGCCTGCCCCGCCGGTAACCAGCACACGATCGGCCATGACCTGCCTTTCCCTAGACGAAAAGGAAATCGTCCCGAAGAAGTGTTGCGTCGAAAACGCCCGGGATGTCCAGTGCCGCCCCACCCGGCAACGTCAGGATCACCCCGGTATCCGTTTGCGCAGCGTCCTCCAGCAAACGTGCGACCGGCGGCGGGGTTCCCCCCCAGAGATCGGCCTCAAGCCAGATGCGATCCTGCCCGTCGGTAAAGTCTGCAATGGTGTCCCTGCCGCCGTTGAATATGAAGACGTCATTCCCCGGACCGCCCTGTAGCAAGTCATCCCCTTCGCCGCCGTCCAGCGTGTCGCTGCCCGTGCCGCCCTGCAGCGTGTCGTCGCCCGCGCCGCCCCGGAGCACGTCGTCGCCTCCCCGCCCGTCCAGCCAGTCGCCCCCCGCGCCGCCCCAGAGCCCGTTCGCCCCGCCGTCGCCCAGAAGCCGGTCGCCGAACCCCGTGCCCTCCACCGCCTCGATCCCGGAAAGCACGTCCCCCCAGGCCTCCCCGAGGTTCGCCACCGGCGCCTGCAGGTCCACCACAACCCAGGTCCCCGCATCCCCGTATGAGGCAAGGTCAAACCCCAAGCCCCCCTCCAGAAGGTCGGACCCCGGGCCCCCGGCCAGCGTGTCATCCCCCTCGCCTCCGTAAAGCCCGTCGCTCCCGGCCCCCCCCGACAGCCAGTCCGCGCCGGCCCGTCCTTCCAGACGGTCATTGCCGCCGAGGCCCCAGACGCGATCGTCCCCGGTACCGCCGAAGACATTGTCTGCGAAGGTGGTGGCCTCGAAGCCCTGGATGTCGCGATAGCGATCACCGAGGGCGTCACCGGTCGACCGTCCGGTATCTGCCAGGTCGATGCGCAGGCCCATGGCGCTGTCGGCATAGCTCGCGAGGTTCACGCCAGAGTCGCCGTCGAGAAAGTCCGACCCGGCGCCACCGAACAGGGTGTCGTTGCCATTTCCCCCAAAGAGCGCATCATTGCCGGCGCCACCTTCGAGCCGGTCGTTGCCGCTCTGGCCCATGAGTGTGTTGTCCTGCGGGTCGCCCCGCAGCGTGTCCGCGTGGTTCGAGCCTTCCAGACCTTCGATCCCCACGTAGATGTCGCCCGCGGCGTCACCGAGGTTGAGGCCAGGCCGGGCCAGATCGGCGATCACTCCTGCCGCCGCGTCGCCGTAGCTGGCGCGATCGATGCCTGTGCCGCCGTCAAGCAGATCGGCCCCGGGCCCGCCGCCAAGAATATCAGCGCCGAGACTGCCGTGAAGTGTGTCATTGCCCCCGCCTCCGAAGAGCCGATCCGCGCCATCGCCGCCGTCGATGCGATTGGCCACCGCGGTCCCCGTCAGGATGTCGCCGAAGCTTGTGCCGGTGATCCCTTCGATCCCGATGTAGCTCTGGTTGACTGCGATGCCGTTGCTGAAGCGCGGATCGGAAAGGTTGACCAGGATCCCGGTGGCGAGGGCAGAAAAGTCAAGCGTATCGAACCCCGCACCGCCATCCAGAGTGTCCAGGCCCTCCGAGATGATGAAGATGTCGTCTCCCGCCGTCCCGTTCAGAAAGTCGGTCTGGTTGGTGCCGGGAATCCCGCCCCCCATCGTTGTTGGCGGCACAGAGTGCCAGAGACCGATGAAGTCCGTGAGGCGGAAGTCGCTGGCTGCAATCGGCTGCCCGGTCGCGGAAGAGATCTCCAGTATCTCGTCGGCAAAGGCGATGCGCGCGCCGGACGCTGTCGTCGTGATGGACAAAGCCGCGAGCGCGTGAATCCGGCCCCAGGCAGAGATGTCGATCCTGTCGGTTCCAAGCTGGAAGTCGGCGATCAGGTCCGTCTCGCCATCCCGGCCCAGCACGAAGAGATCCGCGCCTGCACCGCCGAAAAGCGTGTCGCGCCCGCTGCCGTCGGCCAGGATGTCGGCCCCGGCACCGCCGCTGAGCATCTCGTTGCCATCCTGCCCGATCAGGAAATCCCCCGCCGAGGTGCCGGTCAGCACGGTTTCGGCCGGACCGGCAAGGCGCATCTGCGCAAGGGCACCGATGTCGACTTCCAGCCGGGTGATCCCGGCCCCTTCGCCGGCAACGAAAAGCTCGATACGACCGTTCTGCATCCGGGCGGTCATCGCGGTGATGTTCTGCAGCGTCAGACCCGGCGTCTGGAGTTGGCTGCCCACCAGAAGCAGCCGCCCGTCAGGCATCATCGTCATCAGTGCGACCCCGCCATCGCTGCCCCCCGCGATGACGAAGACCCGGTTGCCCTCAGAAACGGTCGCAAGCGCCTGAACGCCCGCAAAGCGCGTGTCCAGCGTGTCGATCACGTGGTCGGCGACGCGCATCGCTCCGCCGGACGAAACCTCGATCACGGACACCGATGAGGATCCCGTCGCGGCCATGACGAGAAAGCTCGTCCCGCCGATCTCGACCGCGCGCACTGCTGCAGGATCGGCGATGCCCAGCCCGTGCGGGGCACCCATGATCTGCGGCAGTCCGATGCTTCCGCCCGGACCGATCTGGAAGGTCCGGATCACGTCCGCCTCAAGCGAAAGGGCGACCAGGTAGGTCTGGCCAGCGACGGTGACCGACGAAAGGCTGGTGATGTCGATCCCCGGCAGGCCGCCGTCCAGAACCCTGGATCCGGCAGGGGTCAACGCCCCCGTCGGGCCGACGACAAAGGCGTGGATCGTGCTTTCGTTGGCACGCGCCAGGTAAAGATAGGTCGCGCCACCGACCGTCACCACCGCCTGGGCCGAGACGGCACCCGACAGGCCGCCGACGAGGCTCTGTGCAGCGGCGAGGCTGCCTTGGGTTTCCAGGGCATAGGTCTGGATGCCGCCGGAATTGGCGCCGGTTATCACAAGGCGCGGAACCCCGGAGAAGGTCAGGATTTCGATCCGCGCGGGGGCCGGCAGGGTTATGCCTGCCGCAAGGCTATCCTGATCGACACGTGAAAGTGTGGTGCCGACGTCCAGCGCCAGCAGACCGCCCCCGCCACGCGTGACGGTGTAAAGCATCTGCCGGTCGCCATGCCGGACCAGCTCCATGTCGTTGATGCCGGATATCATGCCCAGCGGTGCCGCTGAGAATACCTCGACCACCCGGAAGGAATACACCCCAGCCCCGCACAATCCCACTTACCCACTGGCAAGGGTGCAGGTCGAAGGTGTCCAAAGCCTTGCGCCGGGCAGGACGGAAGCGGGGTATTTGCTTCGGGTTTTCGGCAAACCCGCCTGGTTGGACGTGAGCCGTCCCGGGCCGGACGGCCGTCAGCGACCGACCCCGGCATAGGCCGTGAAGCCCGCCGCAAGCGCCTCGTCGCGGTCATAGACATTGCGCAGGTCCGCCAGCCGGGGTGTCGCCATCTTGCGGGCAAGCCTGGAAAGGTCGAGGCCGCGGAACTCGTTCCATTCCGTCAGCATGACCAGAAGGTCCGCCCCGGCCGCCGCCTGATAGGGATTCTCCACCCATTTGACGCCGGGAAGCAGCGCCTCGCCCTCATGGCGGCCCTGCGGATCGGTGACCCTGACCTTGGCCCCTGCCCCGACGAGGGCCGGTACGATGGTCAGCGACGGGGCTTCCCGCATGTCGTCGGTGTTCGGCTTGAAGGTCACGCCCAGGAAGGCGATGGTCTTGTCGCGCAGGGACCCGTCGCAGAGGTCGACGATCTTGTCGATCATCCGGCGCTTTACCTCGTCATTGACCTTGATCACCGTCTCGACGATCTGGATCGGCGTGGCGTGGTCCTGGCCGATACGCGCCAGAGCCTTGGTATCCTTGGGAAAACAGCTGCCGCCATAGCCCGGTCCGGCGTGCAGGAACTTGTCGCCGATCCGCCCGTCCATCCCGATGCCCTTGGCGACGGCCTTCACATCGGCCCCCACGCGTTCGCACAGGGCAGCGATCTCGTTGATGAAGGTGATTTTCGTCGCAAGAAACGCGTTCGCCGCATATTTTATCATCTCGGCGCTTTCGAGCCCCGTGTAGACCACTGGCGAATCGCGCAGTCGCAGCGGGCGGTAAAGTTCGGCCATAACCTTGCGAGCACGTTCGCTTTCCACGCCCACCACCACCCGATCCGGGTGGCGGAAATCGTCGATCGCGGCCCCTTCGCGCAGAAACTCGGGGTTCGAGGCGATGTCGAACTCTGCCTCGGGATTGGCCTGACGCAACACGTCGCCGACCTTGCGATTGGTACCGACCGGGACCGTCGACTTGGTCACCACGACTGCATAGCCGGTCAGCGCGCGGCCGATTTCCTCGGCAGCGGCCATCACATAGGTCAGGTCTGCATGGCCGTCGCCGCGCCGGGTTGGCGTGCCGACCGCGATGAATACCGCCTCCGCCCCATCCACCGCTCCTGCCAGATCGGTCGTGAAGGACAGCCGACCGGCCGCCGTGTTCTTCGCCAGCAGGATGTCGAGTCCCGGCTCGAAGATCGGAACCTCACCTGCCTTCAGCCGCGCAATCTTGCCGGCATCGCGGTCGACGCAGACCACGTCATGCCCGAAGTCGGAAAAGCAGGCGCCCGAGACCAGACCGACATAGCCCGTTCCGATCATCGCAATCCGCATGACCTATCCTTCCTGAAAATGTCACCGGAGTCTCTAGCAGGCGACCGCGGGCGATCCAACCCGTGAAAGGTGAGACGAACCATTCCCGATCGCGACACGATGGCCCCGGCTCTACGGAACCGGGCGGGACAGGCCGGCCCCCCCGCCGCCCACCCCGCCCGGTACGCGGGCGCCCGGAATGGGCACCCACGTTTTCAGTAATCGGTTTCGACGTAAAGACTGAAGAGGCAGATGCCGATGACCGAAGACGTGCCACCGACCGAGAATGCCGCATATGGGTTTAGCGCGGTCGTAGTCCCCGGCAGGTCGGTCGTGGCGGTGCCGGTCGCCACCGCGCCGGTGACAAGGTCGGTGATCTGATAGGTCACGCTCTGCGTCGTGCCTGGCGGGCTGAACATGGCGATCTCGTAGACGTGCTGACGATCGACGGTCGGCAACGGAAAGCTCGGCCCAAGATCGATCTTGGTCGAGACGCCTGACCCGTCGTTGTGCATGAACTGGATGTTCGTGTCTGCGGCATCCCAGCCCATGCCGGCCTGACTGGTGCGGGACGACGGCTCGACGTCCGTGCCGGCACCGGTCGAGGTGTTCATGCCGACAAAGGCCCGAGTCGTCGCCGTGGCCACTCCGGTTGCAGGTCCCCAACGGCAGATGAAATGGAAACCGCCATCCCCGGCGGCGTTGCTCCCGACGCTAAACTGAGCGGCAGTTCCCCGAAAGCCTGCAAGCGCTGTCGTCGAGGCCGTGGTGACAAGGTATTCGATGCCGCGCATCTTGCTGTAGCGGTTGGTGGACGCCCAGTTCTTGACCGTGCCGGTTCCTGCGGCATTCAGCACGATCCCCATCGTATTGACCGTGGTCCCGTTACCGGTCGGAAGCGCATAAGCAATCTTGTTGCGGGCCAGGTGGGGCTGAAGCGAGGTATCAAGGCCACTCGGCCCGATGGCAGCAGGCAGAAGCCGCCCGGCGACCGACCGCCCGAAAAGCTTCAGCCCTCCCGCCGCCGGGGTGACGGGGGTCGCGATAGCGGGAAGCCGAAGCTGGCCGCCCTCGATCTCCACATCGGCCGCGCCCGCAAAGGTCCCGGCGTTATTCCACTGGATTTCGCCCGACGCACCGCCCGGTGCACCCCCGCCCCCACCCCCCGGAGCGGCCCAGGTCCCGTCCGCGCGCAGGAAGTTCACCGTGCCGCCGTCCGAGGCCGGGGCCAGCCCCGCCGCCCCACTGGTGACCAGCGGCAGCGTGGCATCCGTCCCGGTGTCGCTGGCGATGACCCGGGTCGCGGCGTCATAGCTCAGGTTCGTCGCCCCCCCGCCCCCGGCGGCCGAGATCGTCAGCGCATTCCCCGAATCGTTGTAGCTCAGCGAGATGTTTGCCCCCGCCACCAGAAGCGCCGCCACGCGGTCATCCACCGCTTCGGCAAAGTCGCTGATGCTGCTGGCGGCCTGCGTGCCGGTATGGGTCACCCGGTCCCGCAGGGCCGCGTCGGTCGCGTTCATGGTGGCTCCGCTGGCGATCCCGTCCAGCTTTGTCTTGTCGGCACCGGACATGAACCCGGCCACGCTGGTGGTCGCAGCGGCATGAAGGGTGCCCCCCCGCCCGGTTGCCGTGGGCAGTATCGTTGAACCGCGCCGCGGGCAAAGTGCCCGCGCCAAGATCGCTGGCCGATCCGCTGGTCGCCACCGCCGCCAGCCCGGTGATCGTTGTCACGGCCTGCGTCCCGGTATGGGTCGCGCGGTCGCGCAATGCCGCGTCCGTGGCGTTGGCCGTCGCCCCGTCCGCCACGTTCAGGATGGCCCGCGCCTGCGCCGGCGTCATCACCTCTGGCGCTCCGGTGCCCGCAGTGTCACGGCCCAGGAAGCTGTCCGTCGCTATGCTGGCCAGCTTGCCCAGCGTGATCGCGCCTGGATCCACCGTCCAAACCGCCCCCCCGCCGGAGACGGTGATGTCCCCCTTGTCGCCGTCCGCGACGCCGCCTCCACCGCCGCCAAGGGGCAGGGTCAGCCCGCCCGACCGGACCTTCACCTCTCCGCTCGTGGTATTCAGCCACAGCGTCCCGTTCGGCGGGCTGGCCGGGTCCGCCGCCTGACCGCCCAGACGCAGCGGGGCAGGAAGCGTCACTCGGCCCGTCGCCGCTTCTGCCTCCAGAGCCGTGAACCAGGCGCTGCCGTTGGCACTCACCTTGACGCTGAAGTCATCCGTCCCCGCAGTGCCCATCTCGGCCCGGCCGCCAAAGCCGGTCTGGAACAGAAGGCTCGCCGTGTCCCCTGCCGCAACCTTGTTCAGCTTCAGCTGATGCCCCGAGCCCGCATGGTTCAAGAGCGTCGCCGGTGCCGCGACGGTCAGCCGGTTCACCGCGTCGGCCGCCGCCGCCACGCCCAGTTGCGGCACTGTCAGCGGAGCTTCGGACGGCGTCTTCCACACGGTCCCGTCAAACACCGCCGTCTGTCCCTCGGCCAGGACATGCGCACGCCACCCGGGCAACCCTTGTGTGAACTGCCACCCCGTCTCCGAGAAAAGTGCGATCCTGCCCGCCTGCCCGGCCCAGGCCCCGGTCGCCCCCGCTGCCACGATATGTCGGTCTCCGACGGCAGGTGCCGCCGGAGGCGTTGTGAGCGTCCGGTTGATCACCGAAAGCTGGACGATCAGGTCCAGCGCGATCAGCGCCTCGTTATGGGTCACGTGCTTCTGCGCCTGCGCCGGAAGGATCAGGGGCAGCGACAGGATCGTCGTATCATCGGGCATAGAGTCATCCTTCTGGGATCGCCTTTGCCCGTGACCCTAGGAAAGCTTCCTCAACGCCCGCTCAGCGGCCCGCGCGCTTGGCAGGCCGCGGCGCAACACCCCGCCCGGCGTCATGCCTCGGGCTCCGGCAGCGCGCGCTCGCGCCGCGCCTCGGCCCAGGTGTTCACGCTCACCGCCGCCACGATCAGCGCCCCGCCAAGGATGACGAACCCGTCCACCGGCTCGCTGAAGACCAGCGCACCCAAGAGGCTCGCCAGCAGGATCTGCACGAAGACCACCGGCTGCGTGACCGCCAGTGGCGCCGCCCGGAACGCCCGTGTCATCGTGTAATGCCCCAGCGTAGCCACCACCGCCACCGCCGCCAGCCAGGCCAGCTGGACCCCGGACACCGGCTGCCAGACCCAAAGCGCGATCGGCATCAGGCCCGCCGCCACCGTCAGCGACAACATCGCCACCACAACGCTGGCCGGGGCAAGGGTGCTCAGCCGCTTGGCGTAAAGGTAGCTCACCGCGAAAAGGAAGGTCGCGGCCAGCTGCGAAAGGTGCCCGGCCGTGACCTCCCGCAGCCCGGGCCGCAGGACCACCAGCGCCCCGACCAGCGCCAGAAGCACCGCCAGCACCCGCCCCCGCGACAGACCCTCGCCCAGCAGCAGCGCCGCCAGAACCAGCACGATCACCGGGTTCAGAAAGCTGACCGCCGCGATCTCGGCCACCGGCACCCGCACCACCGCCCAGAACCAGCAGATCACCGCCAGAACGTGAAAGGCACCACGCCAGCCGAAAAGCCGCCAGGTCGACGCCGGAAAGCGCATCCCCCGCGCCGCCCACAGCGCCGGGGCAAGAATCACGAGGCCAAAGGCAAAGCGGATGAAGGCCGACTGTGCCGCCGGCAATTCGGTCCCCAGATGCTTGACGATGCCGTTCACCACGACGAAGGCCAGCGCCGTCGCCGCCATCCACAGAACGCCCTCGACCGGGCGGTTGCCGTCCCTGTCCTCACCCATGCCGCGAACTGACCAGAGCGCGTGGCCCAAGGCAAGCCTGCTGCCATCCTCAGCCGAAGGCCAGCGCCGCCGCGATGGCCCACATCACACAGCCCACCCCGATCTCCAGCCAGACCCAGGCCGAGGGCCTGGCAAAGACCGGTGCCAGCGCCCTTGCGCCAAAGCCCAGCGCGCTGAAGAAGCTCAGGCTCGCCAGCGCCGCCGCCACCCCGAAGGCCACCTGGTGCGGCGCATGCTGGGCCGAGATCGAGCCGATCAGCACCACCGTATCAAGGTAGACATGCGGGTTGGCCCAGGTCAGCAACAGGCAGGTCGCCAGCACCTTGCGCAAGGGCGCCGCCGTCGCCTCGGATGGCCGCAAGGCCTCGCCGCCCCGCGCCGCCGCGCGGAACCGCAACGCGCCGTAGACCAGCAGGAACGCCACCCCAAGCCAGCGCATCGCCTCGCCGAACCAGGGGATCGCCGCGGAAATCGCGCCGAACCCCGCGACCCCGGCCCCGATCAGCACGGCATCCGAGATCGCGCAGACCGCCACCACCGCCGCCACATGCTCGCGCCGAAGGCCCTGCCGCAGCACGAAGGCATTCTGCGCCCCGATCGCGAGGATCAGGCTCAGCGAGACGAAATAGCCGCTGACGAGCGCCTCAAGCATCGGAAAGCCGCCGAAGGGCCGCCATCGCATCGTCCCGACGGTCCCATTGCACGAATAGATGGTCATGGTGGAACCCGGCGATCACATTGCAGCTGATCCCTTCCTTCCCCAGCGCTGTCGCGAAGGCCGCCGTCAGCCCGACCGCCGCAAGGTCGCTTGCCACCGTCAGGCTGATCCGCGCCCATGGGTCGGACTGCATCCCCGCGACCCGCATCGCGGCAAGTGGCGCGACGACGGTCAGCCCCTCGGCCTCGCGCACTGTCGCAAAGGGCTCGATCGAGAGTGAGCCGCCCACCCAGACCGCGAACCCATAGGGCTCTGGATGCAGAACCGGCTCCATCGTCCGCAACAGGATCGTCAGGTCCCGCTCAGCCATGCGTCATCCTTTCTGCCCAAATATCCCCGCCGGAGGCTCCTCCGCCAAAGCCATGCGCAGCGCTTCCAGGACTTGACCTATCGCGGCGGCCTGCCACACTCCAGTTAATCTTTCTGACTGAAGATTAGAGAAGCTAATGTTCGACCGCGCCCAGCTCGCCGCCCTCGCCGCCGTCCATCGCCGCGGCTCATTTGACCTGGCAGCAGCCGAACTCAACGTCACCCCCTCGGCCATCAGCCAGCGCATCAAGGCGCTGGAAGAGGTGACCGGCAGCCTTCTCATCCGCCGCGGCAGCCCTTCGACCGCAACCGACACCGGCCTCCGCCTCATCCGCCACCATGACGAGATCGCGCTCCTCGAAAGCACCCTCGCTGCGGACCTTCCCGGCCTCGCCCCCGGCCCCCAGACCCTGCGGATTGCGGTCAACGCTGACAGTCTCGCCACCTGGGTCATCCCGGCCCTTGCCGAAACCGAGGGCTTCCTCTTTGACCTCGTGATCGACGATCAGGACGTCAGCCAGGACTGGCTCCGGCGGGGTGAAGTGGTTGCCGCCATAACCGCCCATCCCGGGCCGCTTCAGGGCTGCGACACGCTTCCCCTCGGCGCGCTCCGCTACCGCGCCACGGCTTCGCCCGCCTTTCTCGACCGCTGGTTCTCGGATGGCGTGACCGCAGCGGCGCTGGCCAAGGCCCCGGCACTGACCTTCTCGGAAAACGACCGGCTCCAGGAACGCTGGGTTGCACGGCAGGTCGTCGGGCGGCGTCCGGTCCTGCCGACGCACCGCATCGCCTCGTCCCAGGCCTTCGTCGATGCCTGCCTTCACGGCCTCGGCTGGGGCATGAACCCAGAAAACCTCGTCCGGGACGCACTGCGAACCGGCGTGCTGAGGGAACTCGTCCCGGATACGCCACTGGACGTGGCGTTCCACTGGCAGTTCACCCGCCTTGCCGCCCCCGCCCTCTTCCAGGTGACCCGCGCGATCCGCGCCTCCGCCGCGCGCAGCCTCGTGCCCCCCTGAGGCCTACTTCTGCACCGTGCGCAGCCAGGCGATCAGGTCGGCGATCGGTTGGCTGGTCAGCAGCGGCTGCCCCGCATCCGTCCGCAGCGCCACGTCCCTGCCCTCGAAGAACCCGCCCCAGATCGGCATGTCGCTGCCATGCGAGACAAGGGGATCGCGCCCGTCGATCCGCGCCGCCACCCGTTCCAGCGGGAAGACCCCGCCATAGCGCGCGACCAGCGTCGTCAGGTCCGCCGGCGGCACAAGGAGGACCGGCGCCATCGGCCCGTCCCCCGTCGCCTCGCGCCCGTGGCAGACCGCGCAATGCGTCTCGAACAACTGGGCGCCGGACGTGGCATCGCCCGCAACCTCCTCGCCCTCGGCCAGGACCATCCCGCCAAGACACGCAACCGTAACCGCCAACCAGATGCCCCTCATGCCCCGGACCCTCCGTATGTTGCCGGCAAGAGGATCAGACTGATCGCGGACCTGGTCCTTGATGCAGGTCATGCCACGTTGCCGAACCCGGGCTTCAAATGCGAAACGGGGGCGGCTTTCGCCACCCCCGTCGCAGTCCCCCGGAAGGGGAAAGGCTTACGCCAGCGCCAGGTTCACAGCCGATTCACGGCCGTTGCGATCCTGCTCAATGTCATAGGTCACGGCCTGCCCATCGGGCAGCGACCGGATCCCGGCACGCTCCAGCGCGGTGACGTGGACGAACACGTCCTTCGATCCGCCTGCGGGGGCGATGAAGCCGAAACCCTTGGTGGCGTTGAACCATTTCACGGTGCCATTGGCCATCGTGATATCTCCTGTCAAATATGCCACCCGCGAGCTTGCGATGGCCTGGCCCAGTGTCGTCACGATCGAGAAACTGAGGGCCGAAGCAGACAGCAGAACGAAAGAGAAGAAGCTACGCCCTCTGCACATGCGCTCTCCCGGCGCACAATACAAGGGGCAAGGCGCAGAAGACCTGCCGCCGCGCCGATTTCTTCGAAGAAATCGGACCGGAGCCTTCAAAGGCTCCGCCGCGGAATTTTCGAAGATTCCGCGCACGCCCGGGACAGCGCGGGGCCGACAGACCCTAAAGCTGCGCCGCCACGTCTTCAGGGACGTCGAAGTTGTGCGTCACCGTCTGAACGTCGTCGTCCTCTTCCAATAGGTCGACCAGACGCATCAGCTTCTGCGCGGTATCCAGATCAACCTCGGTCCGCGACTGCGGCCGCCAGACGAGCTTTGATTCCGTCGATTCCCCCAGAGCCTTTTCCAGCGCGTCCGAGACTTCAGAGAGGTTCTCGACCTGGCAGTAGATCCAGTGCCCGTCCTCGTCCGACTCGACATCATCCGCGCCCGCGTCCAGCGCGGCCATCATCACGTCATCTGCCGACCCGACCGAGGCGGGGTAGGAAATCTCGCCCACCCGGTCAAAGCTGTGTGCGACGCTGCCCGTGGTGCCAAGGTTCCCGCCACACTTGGTGAAATAGCTCCGCACGTTCGACGCGGTGCGGTTCAGGTTGTCGGTCATCGCCTCGACGATGATCGCGATCCCGTTCACGCCGTAGCCCTCATAGCGGATCTCGGTGTAATCCGCCCCGTCGCCCATCTGGCTCTTCTTGATCGCGCGGTCGATCACGTCCTTCGGCATCGACTGCGCCTTCGCCGCCTTGACGGCCAGCCGCAGGCGCGGGTTCATGTCCGGGTCGGGCATCCCCATCTTGGCCGCGACTGTGATTTCCTTCGACAGCTTGGAAAACATCTTCGAGCGCAGCTTGTCCTGCTTGCCCTTGCGATGCTGGATGTTCGCCCATTTCGAATGGCCTGCCATTTGGCCCTACCTCGGTCCCATTTCGGTGATGGCGTCCTCTACACCGGCCCCGCGGCGAAGGGCAACCCCCGCGCCCGCAAAGCTCGCTGCGCTCGACGCAGAGGCGAGGAGAAGACGAAGTCGCACGACGAGCCGCCCGTCAGAGCGGCCAGATCACCGGGATCAGCGCGCAGGCGACCAGCATTACGACGATGTTCAAGGGCAGCCCGACCCGCGTGAAGTCGGTGAAGCGATAGCCCCCCGGCCCATAGACCATCATGTTGGTCTGATAGCCGACCGGCGTGGCAAAGGCGAGCGTGGCCGAAAACATCACCGCCACCACGAAAGGCCGCGGGTCGTGGCCAAGCTTTTCTGCAAGCTCGATGGCGATGGGCGTGTAGATCACCGCGACCGCGTTGTTCGACAGGAACTCGGTCAGGATCAGCCCGATCAGGTAGACCGCAAGGATCAGAAGGAAGGGTCCCAGGTTCTCCAGCCAGGGCGCGACCGCCGCCACGATCATCGCCACCGCGCCGGACTGGTCCAGCCCCTCGCCCACGGCAAGCATCGCGAAGATCATCGCCAGCAGCCGCCCGTCGACGAAAGAGAACGCTTCGTCGCTGTCCACGCAATGCGTGACCAGGATGATCGCCACCCCGATCAGCGCAAGGGGCAGGATCGGCGCCACATCCAGCGCCGCCAGCCCCACAATCAGCGCCAGCGCCGCCAGCGCGATCGGCGCCTTGGCACGGCGATAGGCCATGACCCGCGGACGGCTGATGTCGACGAGGTCCATGTCCGCCGCCAGCCGCTGGATGTCCTCGATCGCGCCTTCCAGAAGCAGCGTGTCGCCCACCCGCACCAAAAGGTCATCCAGCTGCCGCCCGATGTTCTGGTTCCGCCGGTGCACCGCCAGCACATAGACGCCATAGCGCCGCCGGATCCGCATGTCACCCAGCCGCTGACCCTCCATGCGGCAGCCGGGGCCGATCAGCACCTCGACCGTCTCGGTCTTCACCGAACTGAGCTTGTCGACCAGATGCACGTCCTTCCGCGCCTGCAGACCCATCAGTTCCGCCATCTCGGTCCGCAAGACCACCCGGTCCCCCGCAGCCAGCGTCACCCCCGCAAGGTCCCGCCGCAGCGAGGCATCGCCCCTCAGCACGTCGATCACCCGCACGCCCTCGCGCTTGAAGATGTCGACATCCAGCACCGCCTTGCCGATCAGGCTGCTGTCCTCGGGGACCGCGACCTCGGTGAAGAATTTCATCTTCCGCCGGTCGTTCAGCAGAACACCCATCGACTGCCGGACCGGCAGAAGACGGTTACCGAACAGCGCCAGGAACAGCCCCCCGGCAATCGTCACCGCGATCCCCAGGGGCGCGATCTCGAACAGGCCGAAATGCTCCAGCCCCTGATCCGCCGCGACCCCGTCGACCAGGATGTTGGTCGAGGTGCCGATCAGCGTGATCATGCCCCCCAAGACAGTGATATAGCTCAAGGGGATCAACAGCTTGGACGGTGCCGTCCCCAGCTTCACCGCCAGCTGGATCACCACCGGGATCATCACCGCGACCAGGGGCGTGTTGTTCATGAAGGCCGAGGCGACGGCAATCGTGCCGAAAAGGACGGCAATCGTCGTCTTCGGCCGCTCGCCGACATGCCGCTCAGCCGCGGCGATGACCATCTCGACCGCCCCGGTCCTGACCAGCCCCCCCATCACCAGGAACATCAGCGCAATCGTCCAGGGCGCGGGGTTCGAAAGGACCGAGGTCGCCTCCTTCACCGGCAGGATACCCAGCACCATCATCGCCGCAGCCCCGCCGATGGCCGTCACCTCCACCGGCGTGCGCTCCAGCACAAAAAGGACGAACATCACTCCAAGGATCGCCAGAGCGACCCAAGGCGCTGCTTCCGCCGGGATCTCCAGTCCGAACATCAGGCCTCCACAGTCCTTGCCCGTTCCCTCGGCTGCACCAGCGCCACGCCCGCCAGCATCACCAGAAGCGCCAGCCAGACCATAGGCTCGAACCGTTCGCCCAGAAGGACCATCGCCCAGATCACCCCGGTCCCCGTCACCAGATAGGCCGTCTGCGAGGCAAAGACCGACCCCGCCTTCCCCGCCAGCCACACATAGGACGCATAGACCAGCGCATGGACCACCGAACTGATCACCAGCGCAACTTCCGGGCGCCCCGGCGGAAACGGGTCCACCCACTGCCCGGTTCCCAGCGCAAGCGGCGCTACCAGCACCGCGCCCAGCAGCGACACGCCGAACATCGCCTGCACTGCATCCATACCCGCAGTCCCGTTCTTCGCGACCCAGTTCGCCTCGATCGCATAGAAGAACGGCCCCACCATCGCGATCGCGACCCAGACCAGATCCACCGCCGCGCCCCCCGGGCTCGCGATCAGCGCCACCCCGAGGATGCCCAACCCCAGCCCCGCCGCCCGTTCCTTCGAGAACCGGTCGATCCCCAGCGCCAGCGCCATCGGAAAGGCAATCAGCGGCACCGTCGCGATCAGGATCGACATGATCCCCGCCGGCAGTCGCGCCACCGCTGCATAGAAGGTCGCGTTGGGAATGATCGTGCCGATGAAGGCGATGACGACATAGAATCGAAAGGCCTCGCGCGTCAGGACCAGACCCTTGCGACGCACCGCACAGACCGCCCCCAGGGCCAGCGCTCCCACCACCAGCTGCCAGAAGATCAGCCCAAACGGCTGATGCCCGGTCGATGTGGCGATCTTCCCCAGGCTCTGGGTCGACCCCCAGCCCACGCCCAGCACCACCAGCACCAGCACAAAGAACCAGCGGCTCGCGAAGAACGAGCCTCCTTCCCCCCTCGCGGGCGAAGGATGGGGTGGGGGGGCCGCCGCAACCTCGGTCAAGGCAAGGCCTCCTGCAGCCGCCCGCCGACGCGGATCATCCGCACCTTCGCCGCCAGCCCTGTCCGGTCATCCGTTTCGACATAGACCCCCGACAGCGTCGCCTCGCCGCCTGCCGGCTCGAACCGCCCCTTGGCCATACCGGTGATGAACCGGCGCAGGGGCTCCAGCTTCTCCATCCCGATGACGCTGTCGTAATCGCCGCACATGCCCGCGTCCGACTGATAGGCCGTGCCCTTGGGCAGGATCATCGCATCGGCCGTCGGCACATGCGTATGGGTGCCAACGACCAGCGAAGCCATCCCGTCGCACCAATGGCCCATGCCCATCTTTTCGGATGTCGCCTCGGCGTGGAAATCCACCACCGCCGCCTGCACCACACCGCCCAGCGTATGCGCCTTCAGCACCGCCTCCAGCGCCGAGAACGGGTCATCGAAGGGCCGCTTCATGAACACCTGCCCCAGCGCCTGCGTCACCAGAACCTTCCGTCCCTGCGTCGCCTCGAAGACCCGCGCCCCCCGCCCCGGCGCCACCTTGGAAAAGTTCAGCGGCCTTACGATCCGCGGCTCCTGCTCGATGAAGGTCAGCATGTCCTTCTGGTCAAAGGCATGGTCGCCCAGCGTCAGGCAATCCGCCCCCGCCGCCAGCAACTCCTTCGCGTGGTCCCCGGTGATCCCGGCACCCTGGCTCGCGTTCTCGCCATTGACCACGACGAAGTCGAGGCCCCAGGCCGCCCTTAGGCCGGGCAACCGCTCGATCACCGCCGTCCGGCCCGACCGGCCCATCACATCGCCAAGGAAGAGAAGTCTCATGGCCCCCCGATTAGGCGCGGGGCGCTGTTCCGGCAAGCGAATTGGCGGCGAAAGGGGAAGAAATTTCTCCGAAAAGCCCAAGCTTCCGGCATCCGCCACGCCTTGCGGGAAAACCGCCCGCAAAGAAGAATTTTCGCCGAAAAATCTTCGCCCCGCCCCGACCTTTCGCACCTTATGGTTAACGCAATCCGGCCGCCCACCAGGGCAAGACAGACGGAAGACGGAAGGAAGACACAAGGAAGACGCCCGGAAGACCCATGTTTTTCAGCCGGATCAGCAGGTTAACCCGGCGCACGCCCCCACCCCGTTCCCCAAACCGCACCACCGCGTTATCTCTTCCTTCATGACGCCGCTGCCGCCCGCCTTGACCGCCTGGTTTGCCGCCAAAGGCTGGACCCTCCACCCCCACCAGATGGAGATGCTGGCCCTCAGCGCCGATCCCGCCACCCTTCTCATCGCGCCCACCGGCGGCGGCAAGACCCTCGCAGGCTTTCTGCCCACCCTGGCCGAACTTGGCACGAACCCAGCCCCCGGCCTTCACACCCTCTACGTCTCGCCCCTCAAGGCTCTCACCGCCGATATCCGTCGAAACCTCGGCACGCCCATCGAGGGCGCGGGCCTGAAGATCAGGGTCGAGGACCGGACCGGCGACACCTCCTACACCCAGCGCCGCCGCCAGCGCGCCGACCCGCCGCATATCCTCCTGACCACGCCGGAAAGCCTCGCCCTTCTCCTCAGCTACGAAGACGCCCCCCGGATTTTCGCAGGATTGCAAAGGGTAATCATCGACGAAATCCACGCGCTGGCTGAATCCAAGCGCGGCGACCAGCTGGTCCTCCAGATCGCCCGCCTCCAGACCCTGAACCCCGGCCTCCGCCGTGTCGGCCTCTCTGCCACGGTCGAGAACCCCCCGGCCCTCGCCCGCTTCCTTGCGCCTGCAACCACGATCCTTCAGGCTGACCCCGGCCCCGACCCCGACATCTCGATGCTGGAAACCGATGCCCCGCCCCCATGGTCGGGCGGCGGTGGCCGCTATGCCATCCCCGCGATCCTGAACGAGATCACGCGCCACCGCACGACCCTCATCTTCCACAACACCCGCGCGCAGGCGGAGCTTTTCTTTCACGACCTCTGGCTACAGAACACCGACGACCTGCCCATCGGCATCCACCACGGCAGCCTTGCCCGCGAACAGCGCGAGCGCGTGGAACAGGCGATGACCGCTGGCGCGTTGCGCGCCGTCGTCTGCACCGGCTCGCTCGACCTCGGGATCGACTGGGGCGATGTCGACCTCGTCATCCAGGTCGGCGCGCCGAAGAACGTGAAACGCCTCGTGCAAAGGATCGGCCGTGCCAACCACCGCTACAACGCACCCTCGAAGGCCCTCCTCGTTCCGGCGAACCGCTTCGAGGTCGTGGAATGCCAGGCCGCCCTTGATGCCGTCCGCGACCATGACCTCGACGGCGAACCGCGCGGCCCCGGGCCCCGCGATGTCCTCTGCCAGCACATCCTCGCCACCGCCTGCGCCGGCCCGTTCGACGCGGGTGACCTTTACCGCGAGGTCATCACCGCCGGCCCCTATGCCCTTCTGACGCAAGCAGAATTCGACGCCTGCCTCGATTTCGTCGCCACCGGCGGCTATGCGCTCAGGGCCTATGACCGCTGGCAGCGATTGAAGTTAACGAACGGTAAATGGCACCTCCGCGACCCCCGCGCCGCCGCCCTGATCCGCCAGAACCTCGGCACGATCATCGACATCGAAACCCTGAAGGTCCGGCTCAGGAACCAGTTCGGCGGCACCCCCCTGGGCGAGGTCGAGGAAAGCTTCGCCGCCACCCTCACCCCAGGCGACACCTTCCTGATCGGCGGCCAGATCGTCCGATACGAAGGACTTCGCGAAATGACGGTCGAGGTCTCGCGCACCCCGGGCCGCGACCCGAAAGTCGCCGTCTTCAACGGCACGAAGTTTGCCACTTCCACGCTCCTGACAGACCGCATCCTGGAAATCTTCCAGCAGCCCAACTGGCCCGACCTCCCCGCCCACACCGCCTGGTGGCTGGCCAAACAGCGTGAGGTTTCGCGCCTCCCCGACCCCCACTCCCTCCTTCTCGAAAGCTTCCCCCACGACGGGCGCGAGCACCTTGTCGTCTACGGCTTCGCCGGCCGGAACGCCCAGCAGACCCTCGGCCTTCTGGTGACAAAACAGATGGAATCCCAAGGCCTTGCCCCCCTGGGCTTCGTCGCCACCGACTATGCCACCCTGATCTGGGGCCTCGACCCCGTCACCGACCCCGCCCCCCTCTTCGACGTGGAGGCCCTCCGCGAAGGCCTCGACACCTGGCTATCGGGCAACGCCGTGATGAAACGCACCTTCCGCGCGACCGCCATCATTTCCGGCCTAATCGAGCGCAGCCACCAGGGCCGCCGCAAGACCGGGCGGCAGGCAACGTTCTCTTCAGACATTCTTTACGACACGCTGCGAAAGTATGACCCCGACCACCTGCTCCTCCAGATCACACGGGAAGAGGCGCTCCGTGGCCTGATCGACTTTTCCCGGATCGAAGGGATGCTTGCCCGCGTCGGCTCGCGGATCGACCTCATCCGCCTGCCCCGCGTCACCCCCCTCGCGGCACCGCTTTTCTTCGAACCGGGCCGCATCCCCGTGCAGGGCGAAGGCCGCGACCGCCTCGCCAGCGCGCAGGCGCAGGCGCTGATGGAGGCTGCGGGCCTCACCTGAGCCCTTCCTTTCTGCCCAGATATCCCCGCCGGAGGCTCCGCCCTTGCCACCGGCGCAGCGCCGGGGCATGCAGGCACCCATGCACCACGCGCTCTTCTTCCATGGCGAAACGCTGCACCTCCTGCCGTCCGGGGGCCTCTTCTGGCCGGCCCGCCAGACCCTTACCGTCTCCGACCTTCACCTCGGAAAATCCGAACGCCTCGCCCGCCGCGGGGGCGCACTCCTTCCGCCCTATGAAACCCAGGCGACGCTGGAAAAGCTCGACCGCGATCTCGAGGCGACCCGGGCCGAGACGGTGATCTGCCTCGGCGACAGCTTCGACGACCTCGCCGCCCTCGACGGGCTGGAGGAATCCGCCCGCCTCTGGCTTGCCCGCCTCATGGCCGGCCGCGACTGGACCTGGATCACCGGCAATCACGATCCCGGTCCGGTTGAGATCGGCGGCACCCACCGTGCCGAGCTGAAGCTCACGCCCTTCACCTTCCGCCACATCGCTGATCCGCAGGAAAAGGCAGAGATTTCAGGGCACTACCACCCCAAGGCCCGTCTTGCCGGTCAGTCGAAGCCCTGCTTCCTGGCCGACTCGGCCCGGATGATCCTGCCCGCCTATGGGGTCTACACCGGCGGCCTCAAGGCACAGGATGCCAGCCTGACCGCACTCATGGCTCCCGACGCACTGGCCATCCTGACCGGCACCCGCGCCCTGGCCATCCCCATGCCGCGCTGAGCGACGAGCGCCCGAAGGGCGACGAGGAGTGTTTCAGGCCGTCAGCCCCTCGGGCTCGGTCAGCCCATGCGCCCGGCAGCAGGCGGTCAGCGTGTTGGCCAGAAGGCAGGCAATCGTCATCGGCCCGACCCCGCCCGGCACCGGCGTGATCGCCCCCGCCACCTTGGCCGCGCTCTCGTAATGGACGTCGCCCACCAGCTTCGCCTTGCCGTCCCGCTCGATCCGGTTGATCCCGACGTCGATCACCGTCGCCCCCGGGCGCACCATGTCGCCGGTGATCATCTCCGGCCGCCCGACCGCCGCGACCAGGATATCCGCACGTTTACACACCTCGGCCAAATCCTTGGTCCGGCTGTGCGCGATGGTCACCGTGCAACTGTCGCCCAGAAGAAGCTGCGCCATCGGCTTGCCGACGATGTTCGACCGGCCAACCACCACGGCATTCAGGCCCGCAAGCTTCCCATGATGATCCCGCAGCATCATCAGGCAACCCAGCGGCGTACAGGGCACCATGCTCTTCTGCCCGGTCCCCAGAAGCCCGACGTTCGAAATGTGGAATCCGTCCACGTCCTTGGCCGGGTTGATCCGGTTGATGACAAGCTCCGAGTTCAGGTGACCCGGAAGCGGCAACTGTACGAGAATCCCATGCACTTTTGGATCAGCGTTCAGCTTGTCGATCAGCGCCAGAAGGTCGGCTTCCGACGTGTCGGCCGAGAGCCGATGTTCGAATGATGCCATTCCGACCTCGATGGTCGAAGCATGCTTGTTCCTGACGTAGACCTGTGACGCCGGGTCTTCGCCCACCAGTACCACCGCAAGGCCGGGCTGCAACCCGTGCTCCTCGCGCAGCCGCGCCACATGCGCCGCAACCTCTGCCCGCACCCTGGCCGCAAAGGCCTTGCCGTCGATCACCTTGGCCGTCATCGGATCATCCCTTCCGCAAGCTGTCCGGTCCAAGCTTGCTTTCCTCGCGCGCGATGGACCAGTCGATCAGCCGCCGCCAGAGCTTCTCCACCAGTTCGGGCGGCAGCCCGTAGGTGGCGGCATGGCGGCGGACATTTCCCACCACTTCCTCGACGCGGGCCTCTATCCGGGCGGGCAGGTCCACCTGCGCCTTGATTTCGGCCGCGCGATCGATATAGCCCGCACGTTCTGCGAACAGCCGGACGAGGTCTTCGTCCAGCCGGTCAATCTCGGCCCGGATCTGGGCCATGTTGGTGCAGTCGGCGGGCTTCGGCATCATCGTCTCCCTGCGAAAGGCTCCCCCGAGATAAGGGGAGCCCCGCGAAAGGGCAATGCGACGATCAGAACAGCCCCTCGACCTGGCCTGCGTCGTTCAGCCGGATCACCTCGGCCGAAGGCACCTTGGGCAGGCCCGGCATGGTCATGATCTCACCGCAGATCACCACGATGAATCCGGCACCCGCCGAAAGCCGCACCTCGCGGACCGGAACCGAGTGGCCGGTCGGCGCGCCGCGCACGTTCGGGTCGGTGGTGAAGCTGTACTGGGTCTTTGCCATGCAGATCGGCAGGTGGCCGTAACCGGCGGCTTCCCAGGCCTTCAGCTGGTCGCGGATCGACTTGTCGGCGATCACCTCATCCGCGTGGTAGATGCGCTTGGCGATGGTCTCGACCTTCTGGAACAAGGGCATCTCGTCGGGGTAGAGCGGCGCGAAGTGGCTGGCGCCGCTTTCGGCCAGGGCCACGACCTTCTTCGCCAGATCCTCGATCCCGGCCGAGCCATTGGCCCAGTGCTTGCAGAGGATCGCCTCGGCCCCCTGCTCGGCGACATAGGCCTTCACCGCCGCCACTTCCGCATCGGTGTCGGAATAGAAGTGGTTGATCGCCACGACCACCGGGACACCGAAGGATTTCACGTTGGCGATGTGGCGGCCAAGGTTGGGGCAGCCCTTTTTCACGGCGTCCACGTTCTCGGCCCCAAGGTCGGCCTTGGCGACGCCGCCGTTCATCTTCATCGCGCGGACCGTGGCCACGATCACCGCCGCCGCCGGCTTCAGCCCGGCCTTGCGGCACTTGATGTCAAAGAACTTCTCGGCCCCGAGGTCGGCGCCGAAGCCGGCTTCGGTCACCACATACTCGCCCAGCTTCAGCGCGGTCTTGGTCGCGATGACCGAGTTGCAGCCGTGGGCGATGTTCGCAAACGGGCCGCCATGCACGAAGGCCGGGTTGTTTTCCAGCGTCTGCACCAGGTTCGGCTGCATCGCGTCCTTCAGAAGCACCGTCATCGCGCCATCGGCCTTGATGTCGCGGCAGTAGATCGGCTTCTTGTCGCGGGTATAGGCGACGACGATGTCGCCCAGCCGCTTCTGCAGGTCCTCAAGGTCGTTTGAGAGGCACAGGATCGCCATGACCTCGGAGGCCACGGTGATGTCGAACCCGGTCTGGCGCGGGAAGCCGTTCGACACGCCGCCCAGGTTGACGACGATGTCACGCAGCGCGCGGTCGTTCATGTCCATGACACGGCGCCACACCACGCGGCGGGCGTCGATGTTCAGCTCATTGCCCCAGTAGATGTGGTTGTCGATCATCGCCGACAGAAGGTTGTGGGCCGATGTGATCGCGTGGAAGTCACCGGTGAAGTGAAGGTTCATCTCCTCCATCGGAACAACCTGCGCCATCCCACCGCCAGCCGCGCCGCCCTTCATCCCGAAGTTCGGGCCAAGGCTTGCCTCGCGGATGCAGACCACCGCCTTCTTGCCGATCCGGTTAAGCCCGTCGCCCAGACCCACGGTGGTCGTGGTCTTGCCCTCGCCCGCCGGGGTCGGGTTGATCGCGGTCACGAGGACCAGCTTGCCATCAGGGCGCCCGGCCAGCGACTTGATGAACTCCTGGCCCACCTTCGCCTTGTCATGGCCATAGGGCAGAAGATGCTCGGCCGGGATGCCCAGTTTGGCGCCGATTTCCATGATCGGCTTCTTCTTCGCCTCGCGCGCAATCTCGATGTCGGTCTTGAAGGCCATTCTGCGTCTCCCCCTCGGGCTTATGTGCCGGCACATGTGCCGTTTGCGACGTGATACCGGGGGAAGCGAGCCATCCAAGGCAGGTTTCCGACCTGAAACCCGCGAAATTCGCCAGAGACCGTTTCCGATCGGAAACTCACGTCCGCGGCTGCATCACGCGTGACCCTTGACCGAGCCCGCAGTCCACGCTGCACTGGCCGGGCGAAGCCTCAGACCTTGTAAGCCCAGGGCCGCTGCGCCGGGATGTGCAGGGTCATCCTGTCCCCCAGCCGCAGCGTGCCTTCCCGTTCGACCCAGGCAGTCACGCCGCGCTTGTCCTTCGCCGCGGCCTTGAAGCCCTTGCCCTGTCCGGGCAGCGCCTTTTCGATCGTCACTGCGGGTTCCTGGCAGGGCAGGTTCTCCATGTCGACGACCAGCGTCACACCGTCCGGCCCCTGCAACCGGCTTCCGGGCGGGACATGGGTGAAATCGGGAATCCCCTCCAGGACAAGCGAGGCGCCGACCCAGGCATAGTCCATCGCCGCCAGCCCCATGTCGGCGGCGACCTCGGCCATCTCCTCGGCGCTGACGACGCAAAGCTGGCGGACGTTCCGGATTTCCGTGCCCTTGGGATACTGCTTCGTCACGCGGCTGCATGAGGGCCGCGTTAGCCCGGCATGGACCTCGCCCTCATAGCCCGCGAAGGTCAGCGGCATCTCGTCCAGGGGCCGAGCGGTGATGACCAGTTTTTTCACCGGCACGGGCTGAAAGCCCAACCAGACGACGCGGGCGGTCAGGGATGTTGGGATCAGCGCAGGCATCGGGAACCCTCGTTTCGCTTAAAGCCACTTCTTCCAGCGGAAGAAAAGATAAGGCACCAGCGCAGAGACGACCATCATCCCCAGCGCCATCGGATAGCCCCAGGGCCATGCGAGTTCCGGCATGTGATCGAAGTTCATCCCGTAGATACTCGCGATCAGCGTCGGCGGCAGGAAGACAAAGGCCACGACCGAGAAGATCTTGATCACGTCCGACTGCCGGATGTTGATCACCCCCAGCGTCGCATCCAGCAGAAAGCGGACCTTGGCGGACTGTGTTGCCGCCACCTCGCCCAGAGACTTCAGGTCCTGGAGAAGCGTCTGTGCGGCGGGGCGGTCGGCATCGGTCAGGCAGATGGCATCGGCGGCAGGGGTCTGCACGGTCAGATAGCCGACAACCCGCGTCACGGTGCTCAGGCTTTCCTGCACCTTGGCGTTCAGGTCCTCGGCCCGCCCGATCCGCTGCAGGACGGCGCCCAGCGTCTCGGCCTTGCCGGCCGGGCGATGCGCGGCGAAGATCGCCTTCGACAGCGCGTCAAGCTTGCGCGCCTCGCCCTCCAGTATGTCGGCCAGCCGGTCGACCACCGCGTCGAGAAGAGCCAGAAGCGCATCAATCCCCGTGGCCAGCGGCGTGTCGTGACGCGCGGCCCAGTCGGCGAAATGCTGGAACGAGCCGGGGTGATGATAATGCACCGTCACCAGCCGGTCGGGGCAGACGACAAAGGTCACCGGGCCGATCTCGGTATCCCGCGCCTCGACGGTGGCGACGATCTGCGCGGTCAGGAAGAGGG
The DNA here is from genome assembly GCF_057219895.1 of Tabrizicola sp. T46. NCBI lineage: Bacteria > Pseudomonadati > Pseudomonadota > Alphaproteobacteria > Rhodobacterales > Paracoccaceae > Tabrizicola > Tabrizicola sp. T46. Next base: position 430,727 of record NZ_JBXVVV010000002.1, on the reverse strand, counting down.
CACCGCTTTCGCGGTAGATGCGCGAGGAAACCTCGATCTCCTGCATGTCCTCGCGCGTGGGGATGTCGATGCCAAGGGTCGCCTCGACGGCGTCCTCTTCGGCGGCGGTCGGGCAGTCAAGGTCGATCCAGAGGGCATCGCGCAGGTGTTCGCGGGCAAGGTCCATCCGGACCAGCCGGTTGCCCTGTGACCTGAAGGCCGTGATCATCCGCCGCTCCGCCGTCGCCCTTGGCAAAGCCTAGCGGGACCACCGGAAAAGCGAAAGGCCCCGCACGGGGCGGGGCCTTTGGCGTAACGTGCCTGTTACAGCGGCGCAGGTTCCGGATCGGCTTTCGGTGCACGTCCCCGCGTCTTCGGGATCGCCGCGACCGAAGCCCCGCCCCCACCGGACGAGGGCTTGTCGGCATTGTCGTCGCCCGTCAGCGGCTCGCCAGCAATCACCTTGCGGATCTCGTCGCCGGTCAGCGTCTCATATTCCAGAAGACCCTTGGCCAGCCGCTCGAAATCCTCGGACTTCTCCAGAAGGATCCGGCGCGCGGTCTCATAGCCTTCGTCGATCAGCGCCTTCACCTCGGCCTCGATCTTCTGCTTCGTCTCGGCACTGACCGAGAAGCCCGCCGTGTTGCCCTGATAGCCTTCATGCGCTTCGGAATAGTCGATGTTGCCGATCTCGTCCGACATGCCCCAGCGCATCACCATCGCCCGGGCCAGACCCGAGGCCTGCTGGATATCGCCCACCGGGCCGGAGGAGACGCCTTCCTCGCCATACTTGATGATCTCGGCGGCCTTGCCGGCCATGGTCATCGCGATGCGCTGCTTCGCCTCGTCCTTGTGCATCTGGAGGCGGTCCATCTCGGGCAGGCTGACCACCATCCCCAGGGCACCGCCGCGCGGGATGATCGTCGCCTTGTAGACCGGGTCGCACTTCGGCAGCGCCATGCCGACGATGGCGTGGCCGGCCTCGTGATAGGCGGTCTTTTCCTTCTGGTCGTCGGTCAGGACCATGCTGCGCCGTTCCGCGCCCATCATGACCTTGTCCTTCGCCCGCTCGAAATCGTCCATCGTCACGAACCGGCGACCGACGCGCGCCGCCATCAGCGCGGCCTCGTTCACCAGGTTCATCAGGTCAGCACCACTGAACCCCGGCGAGCCGCGGGCGATGGTCCGCAGGTCCACATCCGGCCCCAGCGGCACCTTGCGGGCATGGACCGACAGGATCTTCTCGCGCCCCTTGATGTCGGGGTTCGGCACATGGATCTGGCGATCAAAGCGGCCGGGACGCAGCAGAGCCGGGTCCAGCACGTCCTTGCGGTTCGTGGCCGCGACGATGATCACACCCTCGTTCGCCTCGAACCCGTCCATTTCAACCAGAAGCTGGTTCAGCGTCTGCTCGCGTTCGTCGTTCCCGCCGCCAATGCCCACGCCACGGGCACGGCCCACGGCGTCGATCTCGTCGATGAAGACGATGCAAGGCGCGTTCTTCTTGGCCTGCTCGAACATGTCGCGCACGCGCGAGGCACCGACACCCACGAACATCTCGACGAAGTCGGAACCCGAGATGGTGAAGAAGGGCACGCCAGCCTCTCCCGCAATCGCGCGGGCGAGCAGCGTCTTACCCGTCCCCGGAGGGCCGACCAGCAGCGCGCCCTTCGGGATCTTGCCACCCAGACGGCTGAACTTCTGCGGGTTGCGCAGGAATTCGACGATCTCTTCCAGCTCTTCCTTGGCTTCGTCGATGCCGGCGACGTCGTCAAACGTCACCCGCCCCTGCTTTTCGGTCAGCAGTTTCGCCCGGCTTTTGCCAAAGCCCATCGCGCCGCCGCGCCCGCCACCCTGCATCCGGTTCATGAAGAACAGCCAGATGCCGATGAGGATGATGAACGGGAGCCACAGCGACAGCAGCGACATGAACCCCGACTGCGCCTGCGGCTCGGCCGAGACGCTGACGCCCTTCTCGATCAGCTCGCGCGTCAGGTTGCTGCTCAGGATCTCGCCCTGCGGCTTGATCGCGACATAGGTGTTGCCGTCGTTCGCCCGGAAGACGATCCGCTCGCCATCCAGCGTGACGTTCTGCACCTGGCCGGCATCGACCCGCTGGATGAAGTCGGAATAGCTGACCGTCCGGGATGACATCGTCGTCGAGTTCCCGGAAAACAGCTGGAACAAGGCCATCACCAGGATCAGCAGGACGACCCAGAATGCGATATTGCGCGCGTTGCCCACGAGGCATCTCCCCAAATGTCCGCCTGCCCTGGCTTGGGCGCGGACCCCGTCGCCTCACAAGATAAGCTTTTGGGGCGCGGGTTCAATCGGATAGTCCGAAAAGGTGCTCGCCTGCGTCAAGCTGTGCCGACCAGCCGTTTGACCAACCGGCCAGCGGGGCCGAAACCAGCACATCCCCATGCCAGACCGCCGGGGTCACCTCCAGCACCGGGCGCGGCAGGCCCGTCGCCCGCCAATCCCTGCACTGGCGCAGCCCCTCGGCCCCAAGGGCGCGCACTTCGCCCTTCGGACCCGTGATGCGCCAGCGCCCGTCCCAAACCTCGCCCACCGGGCATGGCCCCCCCAGTGCCCGGGCCTCGCGCAGAAGCCAGCCCCTGCGGAACCGGCATCCCGCCAGCGTCGCATCCCGCCCCCCGCGCATCGCCAACATGAGCCGGTCCAGCTCGGCCGCGCGCGGGGCATAGTCTGCCCCGGTCAGCCAGCCAAGCGCCCGCACGACCACCTGGCGCCGCACCTCGGCGGGGGTCTGCCACAGGCCGTCGCCGATCGTCAGCGCCCCGGCCAGGGGCTGGACAAAGGAGGCAGCAGCCGCCCGCACCTGCACCGCAAGCGCCTCCTGTGCCTCGGCCAGGTTTGCCGCCACCACCGCCAGACCCTCGGCGGTGATCCCAAGGGGGCCAAGCGCCGCCAGCGCCTTTCGCGCCCGGATCCGGGCAAAGCGCGCATCCTCGTTCGTCGGATCATCGATCCAGCCGATGCCCCGCGCCGTCAGCCAGCCGCGCAGTTCCGCGCGGCCCGCGTCAAGAAGCGGGCGGTGCAGGGTCACACCCCCTTCCGTCCAGCGCCTGCGCATGCCCGACAGCCCGGCCAGACCCGCCTGCCGCGCAAGGCCCATCAACACCGTTTCCGCCTGATCGTCGCGCGTATGCCCCAGCGCCACATGCCCGATCCCGCGCTCCCGCGCCCAGGTCAGGATCAACCCCATCCGCGCCCGCCGCGCGGCATCCATCAGGTTGCCCGGCACCGGCCCGTGCTCCCACACCTTCACGGCATGGGGAACGCCCAGCGCGGCACAGGCGGCCGCCACCCCCGCCGCTTCGGCCGCGCTTGCGGGCCTCAGGCGGTGATCGACCGTCACCGCCTCCACCTTCAAACCTGCCGCCAGCGCCAGATGCAGAAGGGCGGTGGAATCCCCACCGCCCGATACTGCAATCCCGATGGTCTCTCCGGCAGGCAGCCGATCGCGGATCAGCCCGACCAGCCGGTCGCCCTCGGCCCGTCCGTCTACTGGCACCCCAGGCCCTGCATCGCCACGCTGGCCTGCGTCGCCGCCATGCTGGCCGGATAGCGGATGCCGACCTCGCCCAGCGTCACGCAGGCCTCCTGCACCTGGCCAAGCTTCCCAAGCCCCTCGCCAAGCTTCAGCAATGCATCCGGCGCGAAGGGTCCGTCCGGCGCCGCGCTGAAGGCATCAAGATAGGACCGCGCGGCAGCCGAGGTCTCGCCCAGGCTGGTCAGCGCCTCGCCGCGCAGGAAATGTGCCTCGGGGATCAGCGGTCCGCCAGGATAGGATTGGGCATAGGTCGCAAAGAGCTCTGCAGCACCGCGAAAGTCACCCGAACCGAGCACCCCCTTGGCCCGGTCAAAGTCTTCCTGCTCGGCTACGGCCAGTTGGGCCCCACCAGTGGTGTCACCGGTTGTAGTGGCCGGATCCGTCACCACCGGGGCCACAGCCGCCCCACCCGTGTCTCCGCCCAGTGTCGGGGTTGCCGCCAGCGAGGTCGGATCGCAGCCCTCGGTCAGTTCGCAGACACGGTACTCGATGTCGCCGATCCGGTTCGTGCCATCCGACACCACCCGATTCAGCCGCAGCTCCACCTCTTCGGTGCGCGCGGTTAGGCGCGCCAGCGTCGCCTCGATCGTGTCCATCCGGGTCAGCGCATCGCCGCCCGCAGCGCCGCTCGTCGCGGCCCCGGTCGTGATCAGCTCGGACTTCAGCGCGTTGAACTCGGCCGCCAGCGCCGAAAGCTCGGCGCGGATATCGGCCAGCGTCTGGGCGCGGTCCTGCGCAAGGGCAGGACCGGCAGCCAGGGCCAGAAGGATCAGAAGTCCGAGACGCCGCATGTCGTCAGACGCCTACGCCGGCCGACAGCACCGTCACCGCACGGCGGTTCTTGGCATAGCAGCTCTCGTCCGAGCAGACCTCGAGCGGACGCTCCTTGCCGTAGCTGATGGTGCGCAGCCGGGTCGCCGGGACGCCCTGACTGATCAGGAAGTTCTGCACCGCCGCCGCGCGCCGTGCGCCCAGCGCAAGGTTGTATTCCCGCGTGCCCTGTTCGTCGGCATGGCCTTCGATGATCGCGGCATAGCCCGTGTTCTGCATCAGCCACTGCGCCTGCGCCGTCAGGATCGTCCGCGCCTCGGGCGACAGCGTCGACTGGTCGACCGCGAACAGGACCCGATCACCGACACGCTGGTTGAAATAGGCGATCGAGGTCGGGTTGTTCGGGTCACCCAGACCCGTGGTGTCGATGCCCGACCCCGGCCCGCCGGCACCACCGGCACCACCCGCGCCATAGCGGTCAGGGTTGTTGCAGGCCGCAAGGGCCAGGGCGGCAACGATCAGCAGCGATTTGACGGCAAGGGTCATGGGGCTTCATCCTTCTTCTTGGCTCGATTGGGGTGACCTTAACAGCTTTGCGCGCCGCTGTGAATCAGCGGCGCGTCACAATTCACGGCAAAAGCGGCGACCATGCGGGGTCGCTCGCCGGGCCCTCGGTCGGGATCTGCTTGAGGTTCCGCCCGGTGATGTCCACCGACCAGAGGCTCGTCTGTCCGCTTTCCCCCGCCGTCTCGCGGGTGAACATCAGGACCCGGCCGTTCGGCGCCCAGGTCGGGCCCTCGTCGAGGAAGCTCGCGGTCAGAAGCCGCTCTTCGCTGCCATCCGTCCGCATCACGCCGATGTGGAACCGGCCCGCGTTCTGCTTGGTGAAGGCGATCAGGTCGCCGCGCGGTGACCAGACCGGGGTGCCATAGCGCCCTTCCCCGCCCGAAATCCGCGTGCCCTCGCCGCCGGTCGCCGGCATGACATAAAGCTGCGGCACGCCCGTGCGGTCGCTTTCGAAGACGATCTGGCTGCCATCCGGGCTGAACGAGGGCGCGGTCTCGATCGAGGGCGCGTTCGTCAGCTGCGTCAGCCCGCCCGAAGACAGGTTCAGCGTGTAGATGTCGGTATTCCCGCCCCGCTCGAGGCTGAAGACGATGGTGCCGCCATCCGGCGAAAAGCGCGGCGCGAAGGTCATGGTGCCGGGCTGTTCGTCCAGCGTCCGCCGTTCAAGGCTGCCCACATCCATCAGCGTGATGCGCGGGAACCCCGTCTCGTAGCTCGTATAGATGATCCGGTCGCCTGCGGGCGAAAAGCGCGGCGCCAGCACGATTGCGGAACTGTCGGTCAGGTAGGCCACGTTCGCCCCGTCATAGTCCATCACCGCCAGCCGCTTCAGCCGCTGGTTCTTCGGACCGGACTCGCTGACAAAGACCACCCGGCTGTCGAAATAGCCGCCTTCGCCGGTGATCTTGGAATAGACCACGTCGGCCACCTTGTGCGCCATCCGCCGCCACCCCTGCGTTGTCCCTGCGAACTGCAGCGCCGCACCTTCCAGCACCTGGCCGTTGAAGACGTCATAGGCGCGGAACTTCACCGTAACCCGGTCGCCCGCCACGGAAACCGCCCCGGTGACCAGCACCTGCGCATTGATCGCCTTCCAGTCCTCGAAAGCGATGCCGCCGTCAAAGCTCGTGATCCGGCTGATATGGGCGTCCTCACCGATGGTGCGGAAGAACCCGGTGCCTTCAAGGTCCGAGATCACCACCCGGGTGATCTCGCGCGCGAACTCGCCCGCGCCACCTTCGTCGATGAAGGTCGGCACCGCGATCGGCATCGGCTCGATCACCCCGGGACCGATCACGATCCGCGGCGGCGCGTTCTGCGCCAGAACCGGCGCCGAGGCCAGTGCCCCGGTCGCAACGACCATTGCCAGCAGGGTCCGGAAGGCTGTTCTCATCGGCTTTTTCATCCGCCTTGTGCTCCGTTCGTTGTCTTTTGCATCCGCGCTTGCGGCGGAAGGGTTTCCGTCTTCGGCATCGCCCGGACCGTCATCTCAGCCTCATTCCATTGGCATCGAAGACCAGGTCAAGCACCCGCCAGGTCTCGTACTTGTCCGCCGGCAGCGGAAGTCCGCCATCGGCATGGGCCCGGTTCACCGCCCGCCGCGCGGATTCGAAAAGCTTGTCGATCCCGGTCTGGGTCGGCCCCTCGGCTTCCAGAAGCTCGAAGTCGGTAGGCCTGCCATCGGGGGCAAAGCTGACGCGGATGACGATCATCGTCGACATGGTATCGGTCGAGGCCGCCCCAAGGTTCCATTTCCGCGCGATTGAACTCGAGATGTCGCCCATTTCGCCCCCGGTCAGCGGCGGTCCCTGCGGCAGGTCCTGCCCTCCGGTATCCGCCGCTGTATCCTCGGCCGCGGGCTCCACCATTTCTTCCAGCAGCGCCGCGATGGCTTCGTCGGTCGCGGCGTCCTCCACCGGCGTGACGGTCAGTTGTTCCGAAACCGGCGGGTCCTCCGGCGCGGCGGCGGCAAGCTCCGGCTCGGGCAGCTCCTCGGGGCGGGTCCGTGGGCGGATCGAGGTCATCATCCCCGTCGCCTCGTCCTGCTCGCGGTTGGCCTCGGTTTCCAGGACATCGCCGGTGTCCTCGGCGACCGTTTCCTCGGTCTGGGTCTCCTGCTCGACCACCGTTTCCGACGGCTCCTCGCTGACCGCCGGGGTCGGCGTGTCCGAGGTCTCTGCCTCCACTTCCACCTCGACCGGGCTTGGCGCCACGATCTCGGCCGCCTCGGGCGTCGGGTTGATCTCGGTCGAGGTAGATTCGAAGGCCTGCTCGGTCTCGGCCTGCACCACGTCGCTCGGCGGCGGCGGGGTCGGTTCCGGCACGGGTTCCGGTTCTGGCTCCGGTTCCGGCTCTGGCGGCGGTTCCGGGACGGGTTCGGGCTCCGGCTCGGGTTCGGCCACTGGCTCGGGGCGCGGCTCGGGGCGGACTGGGGCCGGTTCTTCCGACGGCACCGGCGTCGCCGCCTGAAGGGCCGCGAACTCCTCGCTCGTCATCAGGCTGACCTGCGTCGCGATGATCTCCTCCGGCGGGCGGACCGGAAACAGCCAGTCCCCCACAAGGACCCACAGGATCAGCCCTGCGTGCCCGATCCCGGAAAAGATCGTTCCCGTCTGCATGCCGGTCAGCCGCCCGAATTCTCGCCGGTTTCCGCATTGGACGCGCCATCCGCGCCAAAGCTTGGGCCGTCCGCATCGGTCACGAGGTTGATCTCGTTGAACCCGCCGGCATTCAGCGCGCCCATCACCTGCGCGACCCGCGCGTATGGGATCCCGCCATCCGCCCGCAGGAACACCTTGTTCGACGTGCGCTCGGCCGCGATGGCCGTCAGCTTCGGGATGAGTTCGGCATCCGAAACAGCCGTGTTCTGGATCGCGATGCCACCCTCCGGCGTGATCGAGATCGTCAGCGGCTCTTCCTGTTCCGTCGGCAACGCCGCCGCCGCGGTCTTCGGCAACTCCAGCGGCACCCCCACGGTCAGCATCGGAGCCGCCACCATGAAGATGATCAGAAGCACCAGCATCACGTCCACGAAGGGCGTGACGTTGATCTCGCTCATCGCGGTCGACCTGCCCCGGCGCCTGCGGCCCCGCCCGCCCCCGCCGCCGCCCGATTTCACCACACTCGCGGCCATGGCTCAGGAATCCAGCTGGCGCGACAGGATCGTCGCGAATTCGTCGGCAAAGCTTTCATAGCCGCCGATGATCCGCTCGCTGTCGGCATTGAGCTTGTTGTAGAAGACCACCGCCGGAATGGCCGCGATCAGCCCGATCCCGGTGGCCAGAAGCGCCTCGGCGATGCCGGGGGCCACGACCACAAGGCTCGTGTTTCCGGAAAGGGCAATCTCTTCGAATGAGTGCTTGATCCCCCAGACCGTGCCGAAGAGCCCGATGAAGGGCGCGGTCGAACCCGTGGTGGCCAGGAAACTCAACCCGTTGTTCAGGCTTTCGCTTTCGCGCGAGATCGCCACGTTCATCGCCCGGTCGATCCGCGCCTGAGCCCCTGCGATCAGCCCGCCGTCCTGCTTGTGGCTCCGCCGCCATTCCAGCATGCCCGCCGCGAAGATCTTTTCCGACTGGCCCTGCGGGTCCGGCCCGATCTTCTCGAAAAGCTCGTCCAAGGGCTCGCCCGACCAGAAGGCCCGGTCGAAGATCGACGCCTCGCCCCGCGCGCGGCGGAACTGGATGTGTTTCTGGATGATGATCGCCCAGGACCAGAACGACATGACCAGAAGCATGATCATGACGATCTTCACCGTCAGCGTTGCACGTGCAAAGAGGGCAAGCAGAGAGAAATCAATCTCCTGCGCCATCGCAAGGGTGTCCGTTTCCATTACGCCTGCTCTTGTTGGTCGGGCCTTTTTGGCTCCGTTAGCGGCGAATCTACCAAGATTACAGCGGGAATGCCAACAGAACTCTGCACCCGGCAGGGATTTGCCTGTGCCCCCTCCTCGTGCGACTTCGTCTTCTCGTCGGTTCTTCACGCGAGGAGCGCCGAAGGCGACGACGAGCCTTCCGCCGTCAGTGGACCGGCCCCGCCAGCCGCGCCCGCACCTCGGCCGGAAGGCGAGCGGCGTGCCCGTCCTCGGCCAGGCAGACCAGCGTCACCACCGCCGCAAAGATCCGTTCGCCCCCGCGCAGCACCACCTGGTCCAGCACGATCCGCGCCCCGCCCAGCGACTGGAGCACGGTTTCCACCACCAGTTCATCCCCGAAGCGCGCCGGACGCAGGTAGTCCGCCTCGATGCGGCGGACGGCGAAGACGATCCCCTCGCGGGCGCGCAGATCCATCTGGTCCACCCCGAGGCCCGAGACCCATTCCGTCCGCGCGCGTTCGATGAATTTCAGGTAGTTCGCGTAATAGACGATCCCGGCAAGGTCGGTATCCTCGTAATAGACGCGCACGCCGTGCCGATGCGACAAGTCCAAGCTCCCATACTGTGCCCGCCTTCGCGATAGCACAGTCCTCCGGCACTCACAAAGCGACGGAGGATGTCAGCCCTCCCTGCAGGTTCGCAGCCGGATAGCGCAGGCCGCGCTCCTGCACATGGACATCGGCATCCGAAAGCTGGAAGGCCCGCAGCAACCGGTCGATGGTCCGTTGCCGGTCAAGGCCGGTCTGGCAGGTGTAAAGATCGATCGTCACGAAGGCCCGGGCCGGAAAGGTGTGAAAGCTGATGTGGCTTTCCGCGATCATGACAAAGCCGGACAGCCCGCCGGGGTCCTTGTGGCAGTTTGGCCCGACCGAAACCACCATCGGCGCGCAGATCGCATGCATCCCCATCTCGGCCGGCAACTCGTCCAAGAGCGCGCGCAGGGCGACAGGATCGGTCATCAGCGGCCCATCGGCATCATAGCCGTCGATCATCAGATGCACGCCGAAGGGTTCGGGTTTTGTCGCCGGGATGGAAAGGTCATTCATGTGCAAGGGCTCCGCTTCCGACAGCCACCCGCACCGGGCGCAGTCGGTCATAGACAAGGTGAAAGACATAGGCATAGACCGTGTAGAGCAACGTCAGCCCCAAATCGGCCAGTAGCGCCGCCCGGAAAGACAGTCCGCCCAGCCCCATCAGGATCGGCAGCGTGACCACCAGGGTCGTCGCCTCGTGGCTGATCGCATGCAGCACCCGCCAGCGTTGCGGCCGGTCGCTCGCCAAGCGCCCGCTCAGGCGGAAATCGGCCCAGTCGAAGAGGCTGTTGTGGATGGGGGACCAGACCAGCACCGCCACGGCAAGGGCCAGCATCAGTGCAAAGGCCTCGCCTGCCGTTCCCCCGCCGAGAAGGGCGAACAGAGGGACCGAAAGGCACAGGCCCCCGACCTCGTAGGCCAGCGTCTGGATCAGCCGTTCGCGGGGGGAACGCAGGGTCATGATGGCCTCGAAATCTGGGCGTCGCGGGTGATCGGGAAATCGGTTCAGGCAAAATCTCTGCCACAGGCCTAGCACGCCCTTTGGAACAGCGGCGTGAAATCAGCGCGAAAGTACCGCCAAAGACTGCGGTCCCCGGGTCGACCCGGACCATCGGCAGCCCCCGGTCCATGGCCGCCCGGCGCCTGGCTAGTGGTCTCTCGCCGTCAACCGCGCCGCCAGCCGCAGCGCATGGGCCGGCTCGCGCGACATCACCGGCAGCACGGGGTCGTATCCCGCCCGGATCACCGCCCCGATCTCTGGCCTGAGGATCACCGTGTCGCCCACCCGCGCCAGCGGGGAAGATCCGTCGAACGCCCGGTCCGACCACAGAAGGATCGTCTGCACCGCCTGGGCCAGCGCCAGAACATCGGCCGACATCCCGGCCAGACTGCCGTCCATCCGCAGGAAGACAAAGGCCGCCCGGATCGCCCCCGCGGGATCAAAGCGGAAGATCCGGTACTGGTTCGCCCCCACCCCCGCCAGCCGTGCGACGAGGTCGGCCAGCCCCGGCACCAGCCGGTCCAGGTCCGGCACCGACAGAAGCTCCTCCCAGTTCCGGACGAAGAACACCATCAGGTTCGCGCCCAGGTCCGGATCGGTCTCGGCCATCCGGTGCCCGGCGAGCGCCACCACCGCCTCGAAGGCGCCCTTGATCACCGGCAGGCTTTCATCCGCCGCGCCAAAGACCACCGGCACCACCGGCCGCCCCCAGCGCGCGAAAAGATAGGTCCCGTCGGATCGGGTGAAGAGCGCCGCGATGTCCTCCACCCGCAGCCCCGCCTCTTGCTCTTCCGTTTCACGCTTCACTGACCGTGTTTCCTTTCTGCCCAAGTATCCTGGGGGTTTGGGGGTGAAACCCCCATCAGCCGAGGAGGAGGCGAAGCCCGACGACGAGACAAATGGCTTGCGCGGAACGCGCTCCGCTCATTTCGCTTCGAACATATCCGCCTGGCCCGGACCCCTTGGCGGCTCCAGCCCGAGATGCCGCCAGGCCTTGGCCCCCAGCATCCGCCCGCGCGGCGTCCGCAGGATCAGCCCCTGCTGGAGGAGATAGGGCTCGATCACTTCCTCGATTGCATCGCGCGGTTCCGACAGCGCCGCCGCGATCGTCTCCACCCCGACCGGCCCGCCGCCGTAATTCCCGGCCAGCAGCGTCAGGTAGCGCCGGTCGGCACCATCCAGCCCCAGGTTGTCCACCCCCAGCCGCGTCAGCGCCCGGTCGGCAAGCGCCCGGCTGATCCGCCCGCCCTCCTCGACCAGCGCGAAATCCGCCACCCGCCGCAGCAGCCGCCCCGCGATCCGCGGCGTCCCCCGCGCGCGGCGCGCGATCTCGCGGCAGCCCTCCGGCTCGGCCTGCAACCCCATCAGCCGCGCCCCCCGCGCGACGATCTCGTAAAGCTCGGCCTCGGAATAGAACTCAAGCCGCGTCGGGATGCCGAAGCGGTCACGCAAGGGGGTCGTCAAGAGCCCCAGCCGCGTCGTCGCCCCGACCAGCGTGAAGGGCTGCAGATCGATCCGCACCGTCCGCGCCGCCGGTCCCTCGCCGATCACCAGGTCCAGCGCGAAATCCTCCAAGGCCGGGTACAGCACCTCTTCCACCACCGGGGACAAGCGATGGATTTCGTCGATGAAGAGCACATCCCGCGGCTCCAGGTTCGTCAGGATCGCCGCAAGGTCCCCCGGTTTCGCCAGCACGGGACCCGAGGTCATCCGGAACCCCACCCCCAACTCCCGCGCCATGATCTGCGCCAGCGTCGTCTTCCCAAGGCCCGGCGGTCCGTGGAACAGCGTATGGTCCATCGCCTCACCGCGCATCCGGGCGCTCTCGATGAAGACGGCAAGGTTCGCCCGCGCCTCGGCCTGCCCGATGAACTCGGCCAGCATTTGCGGGCGCAGCGCCTTGTCGGTGTCCTCGGGCAGCCGGTCGGGCCGCAGGGTGGGATCGGAACTCATGCCGCTTCGATCATTTCGGGGCCAGAACCTTCAATGCCGCCCGGATCAGCGCCGCTGCATCACCCTCGGGCAGATCGCCGGCCACGGTCGCCACCGCCTGCGCCGCGTCGCCCTGACCATAGCCAAGGTTCACCAGCGCCGACAGTGCATCGGCCGAAGCCGCCGCGCGCCGTTGCGATCCTTCGTCGACTCGGACAGCCTTCTTCGGCGCAGGCGCAGCCTCCTCGACGACCACTACGTCCTCCGCCCCGGCCTTCGCCGAAAGCCCCGCGCCCGCTGCCATCACCCCCGGCGCCTTGGCCTTCAGCTCCAGGATCACCCGCTGCGCCAGTTTCGGTCCCACACCCGGCGCGGCCTGCACGGCACGCGCATCGCCCAAGGTGATCGCCCGACCCACGCCTTCCGCCCCCAGCGTCCCAAGGATCGCCATGCTGGCCTTCGCGCCAACCCCCTGCACGGTCATCAGAAGCTTGTGCCACTCTTTCTCCAGCATGGTCGGAAAGCCGAAAAGCTGCAAAAGGTCCTCGCGCACCAAGAGGTCCGTATACAGCGACACCGCCTCGCCCACGCCGGGCAACCCGGCCAGCGTCCGCTCGCTGACATGGACGATATAGCCCACCCCGCGCACGTCGATCAGCACATGGTCGGGGCCGCGCCAATCCAGCCGACCGGAAATCCTGCCGATCATCCCGCAGCCCTCAACGCCGCCTGCAACCGGCCCGCCGATTGCAGATGATGCGCGTGGCAGACCGCGACCGCCAGCGCATCCGCCGCGTCAGGCCCTGCGATCACCACCCCCGGAAACTGCAGCCGCACCATGTGGTCGACCTGCACCTTCGCCGCGTGCCCCACACCCACCACCGTCTTCTTCACCGCGTTCGGCGCATATTCCCCGACCGTCAGACCGAACTGTGCCGGGACCAGAAGCGCGATCCCCCGCGCCTGCCCCAGCTTCAGCGTCGCCACGGCGTCCTTGTTGACAAAGGTATGCTCCACCGCCGCCGCCGCGGGTTGCCACTGGCGCAGGACCTCGGACAGCTGGGAGTGAAGCGAAACCAGGCGCTGCGCCAGATCCCCGTCCTCGCCGTCCGAATGGCAGATGCCGTTCGCGACATGGGTGAGACGCGAGCCCGCAACGTCGATCACGCCCCAACCGAGGTTCCGCAATCCCGGATCGATCCCAATGACACGCAACACCCTGCCCCTTTTCTTGCTCTTGGGTCCCGATTAGCACGAAAAGGGAACATCCGCCAACGGCTTTCACACCCGCCCGGACAGCCGCCCGGAAATTGTGCAGTTGCAGAAAGCGACCAGGCGGCGCAGAAAAGCGACAGTTTCCGCGGGCCCGGCGCAGAACATCCTGTAAATCATGAAAAAATCGTGACGCGAGCCATGCAGCCATTGCAAGGCGGCCATGCCTCGCCTCGCCTTGCTTTGCACATGCAGCAAGACTATCTGGCACGGCATGAAGGAACAAGCCTTCGAAATGAGCAGTTTGAGAACAAGGATGCAAGCCATGGCCGCTGTCGAGACGACCCGCCCGGCGCCCTTTGGCGCCATCACCACCTACCGTGCCCTGAATGGACTGTCGAACGTCTTCGCCGCCCTGTCGGCCTGGAACGACGCGCGTGTCACCCGCAAGGCGCTCAGCAAGCTTTCTGACCGCGAACTGGACGATATCGGTCTGTGCCGCGGCGACATCGACGATATCGCCCGCTAAGACCTCTCCGGTCGGCACCTGGTGGTGCCAAATGACAAAGGTCGCATCCGGGATGCGGCCTTTTTCATGTTCCGGCTGGCCGTCTCAGCGCGGCAGAAGCGCCTGCAACTGGCCAGAGATCGCCAGCGTGACCGGATCGGGATACATCAGATAGGCGCCGATCGGGTCAAAGCCCTGCCCGGCGGCAAGGGCGCTCACCCGGCTTTCATAGGTCTGCGCGCCGACATAATAGTGGATCACACCCTTAAGCCCCAGGCCAAGCGCCAGGGCAAGGATCAGCGGCTTTGCAAGTTTCAGCAGGCGCGAACCCGTCCGCGACGACGCCTTCCGGCTGACCGTCCCCCGGGCTTCGAAGCCATAGCCCTTTGCATGCGATTTCTCGATCCGCGACACGCGGCTGTAAAAGTCATTAAGGTTAGGATCTACCCACATAATCTCCACCCAGAGTAGCAGCTCTGCACAAAGGCGATGTTGCTGCGGTTTTATGGCGAAATTGCGGCGCGTTCATCCGGCGTTCACCGATCCGGCCCGCAACCGGACATTGTCCACGATCTTACATCTTCTGTAGCTCAAGCGTCGACCATTCGCCAATATCGTTGCGATTTTGCAAACGAAGCCCCTCTGCGACATAGGCCGCCGTCACCGCCTCGGCCTGCACCACCAGAAGGCCAGAGAGAATCGCTCGCCCCCCAGTTGCAAGGCCTGCACTGATCGCGGGCGCAAGCTCGATCAGCGGGCCTTTCAGGATATTGGCGAAGATCAGGTCATAGGGCGCGGCCTCGGCAAGCCGCGGATGGTCCAGCCCGGCCGCCTCCAGGCACTCGACCCGGCCCTCCAGCCCGTTGATCGCCACATTCGCCTCGGCAACATCCACCGCGACCCGGTCAATGTCGCTGGCGATGACCAGCGCGTCCGGCAGCGTCGCCGCCGCCGCCATCGCCAGAACCGCCGTCCCGCAGCCGATATCGGCGACCTTCTCCGGCCGGACCCCGGCGGCCAGCAGCCGGTCAAAGGCCAGAAGGCAGCCCAGCGTGGTCCCGTGGTGGCCGGTCCCGAAGGCCACCGTCGCCTCGATCTGCAAAGGCACCCGGCCGGGCGGCACTTTGTCGGCATCGTGGCTGCCGAAGACGAAGAACCGCCCGGCGTCGACCGGCGAAAGCTCGCGCCTGACATGGGCCACCCAGTCCACTTCCGGGAGTTCCGACAGCGCGAAGGGCTTTGCCCCGAAGGCAGCCGCCAGCACCTCCAGCATCACCCCGTCCGGCGGCTCCAGGAAGTAACCGCCGACCTCCCAAAGCCCCGATCCGTCCTCGATCTCGAAGACGCCGACACCCGTGGGCTCAGGGTCCATCCGCTCCATCGCGGCGGCAAGCGACTGGGCGGCCTCCTCGCCGGGCAGCGTGGTCAGGGCGGAATAGGTGGGCATCGGCAGCACTCCTTTGCCCCCGCCCTTACGCGCCCCGGTCCGGCCGTTCAAGCCGGACCGGGTGCCGTGCACCCCGAATTTTCGCAGAAAATTCGTGCCCGCTCAGGCGCGGACGCCAACCCCGATCGGACAGGTCACCCCGGTGCCCCCCACGCCGCAATAGCCGCCCGGGTTCTTCGCCAGGTATTGCTGGTGATAGTCCTCTGCAAAGTAGAAGGTCGGCGCGGGCAGGATTTCGGTCGTGATCGGCCCCATGCCCGCCGCCTTCAGCGCCGCCGCATAGACCTCTTTCGAGGCCTTCGCCGCCGCCATCTGCGCGTCATTGTAGGCATAGATCCCCGACCGGTAGGTCGAGCCGACATCATTGCCCTGCCGCATGCCTTGGGTCGGGTCATGCCCTTCCCAGAAGACCTTCAGAAGCTCCTCATAGCTCACCAGCGTCGGGTTATAGATCACCCGCACCACCTCGTTATGGCCGGTCAGCTGGGTGCAGGTCTCGCGGTAGGTCGGGTTCGGCGTGTAGCCCCCGGCATAGCCGACCATGGTCAGCCAGACGCCCGGGGTCTGCCAGAACTTCCGCTCGACGCCCCAGAAGCAGCCCATCCCGAACATCGCCTCTTCCATGCCCTCCGGCACCGGCGACTTCAGGGGGATGCCCGACAGGAAATGCAGCTCCGCCGTAGGCAACGGCTCTGCCCGCCCCGGCAGGGCCTTGTCGGCCGTGACCATTTCCATCGACTTGCGGGTGAAGAACATGACTGAACCTCCGTTTCCGCTGCCGAATGTAATGCGCGCGGCGGAAATCCCAACCCGCGTTACAAGAGGGTCACCAAGAGATTACTCCGCCGCCCCTACTCAGCAGCGACGGGCACCCCGCGCGAAAACACCGTCTCCAGCCCCGGCTCCGGATGCCGCGGGATCAGGCAGATGAGGCCGAACGCAAAGAGCGCCATCCCCGCCCCCAGCATGAACACGTAATCCGGTGAGGTCGCCCAAAGATACCCCAGCGCCGCCGGCAGGAAGACCGCCGCGATATGGTTGATCGTGAAGGCCACCGCCGCCGTGGGGGCGATGTCCTTGGGGTCCGCGATCTTCTGGAAATAGGTCTTCAGACTGAAACTCAGCGCAAAGAACAACTGGTCCAGGATGTATAGCGCCCCCGCGATCACGATCCCCCAGCCGAACCAGTAAAGTCCGCCATAGGCCAGGAACACCAGCGTCAGCCCGATATACTCGAACCCCATGACATTCCGCTCGCCATACCGCTCCAGCGCCCGGCCCATCACCGGCGCGACCGCCATGTTGATGAGGTAGTTGATCAGAAGGAGAAGCGTCATCTCGCTGACATGCATCCCGAACTTCTCGACCATCATGAAGCCGGCAAAGACGACAAAGATCTGACGCCGCGCGCCGGCCATGAACTGCAGCGCATAGTAAAGCCAGTACCGCCGCCGCAGCACGATATGCCGGTGCTGGACATGGGGCGACTGGAACTGCGGATAGGCAAGGGCCGCGAAGATCACGATGGCAATCGTCAGCCCGCCCGAGGCCACGTAGACCGTGTTGTAATCCAGCCCCAGACTGTCCCAAAGCGCGACAATCGCCCCGTAGGCCGCCAGGCTCGCCCCCGCCCCCACCGCCACGATCCGCCCCAGCACGATCGGCGCGCGGGCCTTGTCGATCCACTGGAGCTGAAGCGACTGGTTCACCGTCTCGAAGTAGTGAAACCCGATCGACGACAGCAGCGTCATCACCAGCAAGCCACTGAACGAGGTGAACCACCCCGTGAACATCGTCGCCGCCCCGAGGAGCGCCAGCATCAACAGCGCCAACACCTGCTCCCGCACCGCCAGAAGGATCGCGATGACCACGACCGCCAGCAGCCCCGGAATCTCCCGCACCGTATGCAGCCAGCCGATCTCGCGTCCGGTGAACGCCGCCACCTCGATGACGAAGTTGTTCAGCAGCGCCGACCAGGTCGCAAAGCTCAGCGGCATCGCCGCCGCCATGAGGTAAAGCAGCGCCTCAGGCCGCCGCCAGGCGGGCAGCCGATGGGTCTCGTTCAGGGGCAGGAGATTGGCCATACGCAGGACCTAGCCAAATCGGGGGCCAAGGCAAAGGCAAAGCTTGTGCCCGGCACAATCCCGCGCCACCCTTGGCCGATGCGGAAGGAGGAAGCCATGACCGACCGGATCGAGGTTCAGAACGTCGGCCAGCCTGGCAAGACCTACCGCGTGGATGCGGCAAAATACGC
The DNA here is from genome assembly GCF_057219895.1 of Tabrizicola sp. T46. Taxonomy (NCBI): domain Bacteria; kingdom Pseudomonadati; phylum Pseudomonadota; class Alphaproteobacteria; order Rhodobacterales; family Paracoccaceae; genus Tabrizicola; species Tabrizicola sp. T46. The sequence continues at coordinate 413,073 of NZ_JBXVVV010000002.1, read as the reverse complement.
CGAGATGCGCGCGGCCATGGAAGGGGTTCTGCCGAACAGCCCGCCCGGCCTCACCCCGGCCGAGATCATCGAAGCGGTTAAGCCCTACCTCTCCGACGCGCAGTTTCCCGGGGGCGAAACCGCCGGCTGGTGGGTCAAATGCGTGCAGCTTGATCTCGAGGCGAAGGGGCTCCTGGCACGGGCGCCCAAAGCGCCGGTACGATTATGGCGGGCATGAGGGCAAGCATGCGCCGAGCCTGCCACCAGTACCGATGCCCGAGGGCCGCCGCTTGACCGAAGGGCGAAAGGTGTGGCGGCGGCGGGCAGTCCTTGCGGGCGGGGCCATCGCCGTCGCGGCCTGGGTGATAGGGCTTCCCCGTCTCATGTCGTCCTGGCCATCGCGGCTGACCTTTCGCGATCTGCCGGGCCTCGCGCCGTTCCGTGTCCTGCAATCGACCGGCGGCCTTTCGGCAGGGTCAGCCGCTCTGGCCGGGCTTGAGCCGACCGCCCCGCCGGATCCGGAACACGAAGCCCGGGTCGCGGCGGTACGGGCCGATCCCTGTAACGCGCTCTTCGGACCGCTCACCGACACCCGCCTGCCGATCGCGTTCTTTTCCGACTTCAACTGCCCGAACTGCAAGGCGCTCAGCGAAATCCTGCAGGAGCAGATCGCCACCCGACCGAATGAGCTGCGCCTCATCCGGCACGAACTGCCCCTCCTCGGGGCCGCCTCAACCCTTGCCAGCCAGGCGGTGCTGGCCGCCGACCGGCAAGGTGGCTACGAGGCGATGCACAGCCGGCTGATGCGGACGCGGATGGTCACCGACATGAACCGCGTGGCCTCGATTGCAGAGGATGCCGGCCTCGATACCCAGCGCCTGCTGGCCGACATGCAAACGCCCGAGATCGCAACAGCGCTGGACCGCGCGCAGGCAATAGCCACGGTCTTCGGCCTCCGGGGTGTCCCAGCCACCGTCATCGGCCGGACGCTGTTCCTCGGCGTGATCCCTGCCCCGGACGTCCGGCAGATCATCGAGGCGGAACTGGCCGCCCTGCCGCTGGCCTGCGGAAGGGCCTGAGCTGCGGGAAAGACACCGTGCGTAGCGCACGCTACCTCTTCGCCCGGAATGGGCGCGATCAGCAAGCCGTTGGGTGGGTGCCAACCCACCATTCTGAGACTTTCCCTCTCACAAGAAACTCTGCGGATCGATATCCACCGCCAGCCGCAAGTCCCGCGGCACCTTCACCCCCGCTAACCACTCCGCCAGCGCCGCCTGCAACGGCGCCCCCTTCTCGGCCTTCACCAGAAGCCGCACCCGGTGCCGCCCCCGGACCCGGGCGATGGGGGCAGGTGCCGGCCCCCAGACCTCGGCCCCGATGCGCTTCAAGGGCTCCGACCGCCGGGCGAGCTCTGCTCCGAAGTCAAACACCTCCGCCACATCCGTCGACGACAGGATGATCCCCGCCATCCGCCCATAGGGCGGCACGCCACTGGCCCTCCGCTCCGCCGCCTCGGCGCGCCAGAAGGCCTCCTCATCGCCGCCCAGAATGGCCCGGATCACCGGATGCTCCGGCTGGTGGGTCTGGAGCCAGGCCTCCCCCTTCCGCTCCGCCGTCCGCCCCGCGCGCCCCGCCACCTGGCGCATCAGCTGAAACGTCCGCTCCGCCGCCCGCAGGTCAGACCCCTGCAATCCGAGGTCAGCGTCGATCACCCCCACCAGCGTCAGGAGGGGAAAGTTGTGCCCCTTCGCCACGATCTGCGTGCCGATGATGATGTCCGCGCCACCGCCCGAGATCTCGGCGATCTTTTCCTTCAGGGCACGGGCCGACCCGAAGAGGTCCGACGACAGCACCGCCACCCGGGCCTCCGGAAACCGCGCCGCCACTTCCTCCGCCAGCCGCTCCACCCCTGGCCCCACGGCGGCCATCCGCCCCTCGACCCCGCAGGCTGGGCAGGCCGCCGGCACAGGCTTCGTCGCCCCGCACTGATGGCAGACGAGCCGCTTCTGGAACCGGTGCTCCACCATCCGCGCGTCGCAGTGGTCGCAGCCCACCTGATGCCCGCAGGCCCGGCAGAGCGTCACCGGAGCAAACCCCCGCCGGTTCAGGAACAAGAGCGCCTGCTCCCCCCGCGCGACGACCGCGCTGACCTTCGTCGCCAGCGTCTCCGAAATCCACCGGTCCGAAGGCAACTTCTCCGCGCGCATGTCGATCGCCCGCATCTCCGGCATCTCCGCCGCGCCGAACCGCGAGCCGAGGTCCAGCCGCCGGTACTTCCCCGCCTCGACATTGGCCCAGGTCTCCAGCGACGGCGTCGCCGACGCCAGCACCACCGGGCACCCCGCAATCGCCGCCCTTAACACCGCCATGTCCCGCGCGTGGTAAAGAACCCCATCCTCCTGCTTGTAGGAGGTGTCATGCTCCTCATCGACGACGATCAGCCCGAGGTCCTGGAACGGCAGAAAGAGGGCCGACCGCGCCCCCACCACCAGCTCCGCCCCGCCTTCGGACACCATCCGCCACAGCCGCCGCCGCTCGGTCATCGTGACACCCGAATGCCACTCCGCCGGCCTTGCGCCGAAGCGCTCTTCCACCCGCGCCAGGAACTCCGCCGTCAGCGCGATCTCCGGCAAGAGCACCAAGGCCTGCCGACGCGTCCTGAGACACTCCGCCACCGCCTCGAGGTAGACCTCGGTCTTCCCCGACCCCGTCACCCCCTTCAGCAATGTCGCCGCATAGCCCCCCCGCGCCACGTCGGCGACGAGCGCATCCCCCGCCGCAACCTGCTCGCCCTTCAGCCGCATCCCCACATCGGCCTTCAGCCGCGGATAGGGCGTATCCCGCGGCGCATCCTCCTCCGCCACCACCCCCAGCTTCACCAGCCCCTTCACCACCGAGGCACCGCACCCCGCCGCCTCCGCCAGCTCGCCCAAAGTCACCGGGGCACCCCGGAACTCCCGCAACGCCTCCACCACCCGGTGCCGCGCCTCGGTCAAGGTGTTCGGCACCGGACCCGCCAGCCGATACACCCGCCGCACCGAGGCCGGCTCCCCCAGCCCCGGAGCCCGCGTCGCCAGCCGCAGCATCGCCGGCAGCGGCGTCAGCGTGTACTCCGCCGCGCGGGCAAGGAACGACCGCAGCTCCCCCCGCATCGGCCGCGCGTCCAGCACGCGCCCCACGGGCCGCACCTTCGCCGGGTCCCAGCCGCCAACGCCCGGCCCCCAGACCACGCCCAGCACCCGGCGCGGCCCAAGCGGCACCTCGACGAAATCGCCGTCCCCGCAGCCCCCCTCCGGCGCACGGTAATCCAGCACCCTGCCCAGGGGCTCAGTCGTCAGCACCCCGACCAGATCGCCCGCCTGATAGACCCGGTCCGCCACCCGTCCCGCCTTTCACTTCGAAGCCGTTTGGGGTAAACCCCGGCCCGAGAGCATAGAACCCCGGCGCGGCACCTTCCGCAACCGCCCGCCTGATCGCCCGAGGAGGCCCCCATGAAATTCTTCATCGACACCGCCGACGTGGATGCGATCCGTGAGCTTCACGATCTCGGCATGGTCGACGGCGTCACGACGAACCCGTCCCTCATCCTGAAATCCGGCCGCAACATCCTCGAGGTCACGAAAGAGATCTGCTCCTTCGTCCAGGGCCCCGTCTCGGCCGAGGTCGTGGCGCTGAAAGCCGACGACATGATCGCCGAGGGGCGGAAACTCGCCGCCATCGCCCCGAACATCGCCGTGAAAGTCCCGCTCACCTGGGACGGCCTCAAGACCTGCAAGGTCCTCACGGGTGAGGGCTTCATGGTCAACGTCACCCTCTGCTTCTCGGCCAACCAGGCGCTGATCGCGGCCAAGGCCGGGGCCACCTTCATCTCGCCCTTCATCGGGCGGCTGGACGACATCAACCTCGACGGGCTGGACCTGATCGGCGACATCCGCACGATCTATGACAACTACGACTTCAAGACCCAGATCCTCGCCGCCTCGATCCGGTCAGCGAACCACGTCAAGGACTGCGCCCTGATCGGCGCCGACGTCGTCACCGCCCCCCCGGCCGTCATCAAGGCACTGGCGAGCCACGTCCTGACCGACAAGGGGCTGGACCAGTTCACGGCGGACTGGGCGAAGACGGGGCAGAAGATCCTTTAGGGTGGGGTTCCACCCCACCGCACGCCGCCCCACGTAGGGTGCGCATTCATGGCGCACCAACCACCCCACCCACCCCGCACCTCCCCTCCCCTTCCGTGGGGAGGGAATGGGGGTGGGAGCACCGGCTCAACCCTCGCACACCCCGTAGGTCGGGGCCTGCCCCGCCTCCCGCGCCCCGTAGGTCGGGCTTCAGCCCGCCTCCCCCGCCGACCACGAGCGCCGCTCCCTCCTTCGTGCCGGCGCACCAGCGACCGAACGAAGCACTTTATGCCTCGACCCCTCCCACCGAAGTTCGGGTGACCGCCGCTGCAAAGCGCCCTCCCGAGGGGAGGGAGGGCGCGGCCCGGCGGCGCAAGCGCCTTGTTTCCAGGCCAAGAGCAGAGCCTCCCTTTCAAACTCCAACCCACACATCAGCCCCATCGTAGAGTGCGCTATAGCGCACGCCCCCCTACATCCCTTTCGTCAGATTTGCCCAAAGCGAATCTGATTGCGCCCGGCCCGCCCCCCAAGGTCAGCTTAAGAGCCCGAAGCGGACGTCCGCGCGGGCCGAAGCACTCAACACGTTGGAGGGTATCTGCATGCGATCGCTCCCGTTCCGGGACCCCGGGGCGATGGTCAGGGGCGCGTTTTCCGCCTGACGCCCTAGCTTCAAAGACGGTAAAGGGCGGTCCGAAGACCGCCCTCGTCGTAGTATAGGTCAGGCGGGACTTCGCCCCGGGAAGCTTAGGCCGCCTTCTTGCGGCGCAACGCCACAAGACCGCCGACGCCCGCGAGGAGCAGCCAGCCGGCGGCGGGCAGCGGGACGACCGCCGGCTCGTAGCTGACGCTGACTGTCTTCAGCTTCCACTCGTCATTGTCGCCCCTGGCACCGACAAGAAACATGGAGCCGGTATAGAGGGTCGAGAACGTGTACTCGTACCAGAAGGTCGACCCTGTGCCGATGTCGAGGACTTCGGCCCACGTCGCGCCGTCATAAGTGTAGACAAGCGCGTTGTCGTTCCAGTCCCAGTACGAAAACTTGATCTTCTTCAGCGTCACCTCTGGGGCGAAGCTTAGCTTTATGAACTCGTTCGAATTCTGGCCATCGACTTCGTGGTCGCTGTCGTTCGGTTGGTTGAAGTAGATGCCGTAGGCGGAACTCCTGTCGATGTCGGACGCCGTGCAACTGGCGTGGTTCGGCCCCGCCCCGTCGTTGCATCGGATGCCGCTCACTGTGAGGTCGACACCGTTGGAGCTATAGGTGAAAGATGCTTCGTTAGTGTCGTTGCCGCCACTCCGAAGATCGAAATGCGCGTCCACTGTCGCCGCAGTCGTGGACGACGTGACAAACACGGCAGCTGCGAATGCGACTGCAGCCATGGTCCTAATATGCATTGTACCCCCTCCCCGTCACTCACTGAATCGCTTCACCCGCGACAGGACTGAGAGTAAAAGTAGGCAGAGCTCGGAGCAAGCGGCCTGCTACAATTTGGGCAAAATCGCGGCGGCCCGACGTCGATTTGTGAACAGTCATCGCATAAGGCCGTTGATTGTGTACGTCTTGCGCTGCTGCCGGGTGCCGAGTTCGCTGGCGCCTGGGAGTTGATGCTAAGCTCGCTTCTTCTCGGCCCCTAGATTCAGCGACGAGGGCGAACGTCCGAAAAGTCCACAAAGCTGCCGTTCGTAACCGCTTGAGTGCCCCCAGAACCGTGCGCTTGCCATGTGTACCTCACCCCCCTCACCTCACCAGCGGCACCACCCCTTCCCCCACCGGGAGCCCCTCCGCCCCATACCTCCGCTGCAGCACCTCCTGCATCTTCACCCGGGGCCCCTGCACGACCGAAGGCCCCTCCTCCTCCCACGCCTCCCCCAGCTCCCGCGCCGCGTCCCCGAACTGCGGCTTCGGCCCGTCCCACAGTTCCTCCCGCCGCCGGTAATGCGGCACCGTTTCGGCCCCCCGGATCACCCCGGCGAGGCGCGCGTGCATGTAGCTCCGCAGCACGTCGTTGATCCGCGGCCCGTACCCCTCGCCCATCGACTTGAAGAACTTCACCACGTCGGCCTCCAGCCGCAGGTTCACCTTCACCCCCGCCCGGCGCGGGGTGGCAGTGGCGATCTCGTGCCACTCCTCCGGGATGCGCCCGGTCAGTTCGATGGTGTTGTGCAGGTCCCATTCCAGGCGGCGCATCACGTCCATCATGTAGGTCATGTTCTGGCGCTGGCGGGGGGTCTGTTTCGTCAGGTCGGGCATCGGGCGGTCTCCTTTGCGGCCACCCTGACCGGGAAAGGTTAACGCCGCCCGAGCATGGCGCGCGCAGAGACGGAAGGAAGACCGAAGGAAGACGCGTTGAAGACGTCCCGCTTCCCCCTTGCCAGCGCCCGGCTTATCCTGCATCCCCTGTCCATCCCGTGAAAGGCATCGACCCATGGACTACGGCAAATCCGGCAACCCCAAGGGCGGCGGCAAGGCCCCCCGCGGCCCCGACCACGCCCAGAAAGGCGCCCCGAAGTCGGTCAAGCCACCGCGCGAGACGAAGGAAGACCTCCTCGCCCGGATGAAGGCTGCGGCGAAGAAGGACCCGAAGGGCTGACCCTCGCCTCCCCCTATCTCGCCCCCGGTTTCTATGAGGCGGCGATCGCGCAAGGCCGCCACCGCGACATCGTCGGCGGCCGCTGGAGCGAGACGGCGCGGGCGCAGATGGCCGTCCTTCAGGCCCGGGGAATGACGCCCGAGGACCACCTTTTCGACATCGGCTGCGGCGCCCTTCGGCTCGGCCATCTGGCCGTGCCTTACCTCAAGCCGGGGCACTACTGGGGCACCGATGCCTCGCTTGAGCTGATGCGGCACGGGCGCCTGCACGAGTTTGCCGAGCCAGACCGCCTGCCCGAGCATCACCTTGTAAAGGATGAAGAATTTGCCTTCCCGGGCATCCCCGCGACGATCACCCTCGCCATCGCCTGGGGCGTCTTCACCCACCTTCCCGCCCCGGTCCTGCCCCCTGCGCTGGCCACCCTGCGCGCCCGGTTTCCACGTCTCCGCGCAGGCCTCGTAACGCTCTTTCTCTCTGACACCGAAGGCCCCACGCGCCAGCCGGACGGCGTCGTAACCCATGCCGACCGCCCGCCCTACCACCGTCCCCGGGCCGAGGTGGAGGCCGAGGCCCGCGCCGCCGGGTTCACCCCGTCATGGGGGGACGAGAATCTCCCCCGCGGGCAGGCGCTTCTGATCCTGACCTGAGGAATTCCGGACCCCTCCGCCATCGCCATTGACCCGCGCGGCCTTGGGGCAGACACTTCACGCGGTCAGTGACATGAGGCTTTCCATGATGCGCGCCGCCCTCCTCTCCCTCGCCCTCTTCGCCGCGCCGGTCGGTGCCGAAACGATTTCCGAAGAAATCGCCCGCACCGGCATCGGCCCGACGAGGGATCGCCTAGCCGCCATCCAAACCCCTGAGAATGCAGAACTTTTCGCCCTGGCAGGTCTCCGCTTCCTCGGTGGCGTCGAGGCGGCCCTGCAGCTTCGCTGGCAAACCGGGGTCCGCGCGGACTGGTCCGAACTTCCCATCCTGCGCCTGCCGATTCCGGAAAACCCGAACGCCCGCACCTTCGAACCCGCTGATTTCACGACACTTCTGACCAGGCTTGACGCCGAAATGGAGAGCGCCCGCACCGCACTGTCGCAGCTCGGTGACGGGGACTTCGCTCTGGAAATCCGCCTCGCAGATCTCTGGTTCGACATCGACATGAACGGCACCCGCGGCGAGGGCGAGGACATCGCCTCGGTCGCGGGCCTGACCCTTGGCGGCGCGCGGATGATCGTGGAACCGGTCGCCGACCCGGTCATCCGCTTCGACACCGCCGACGCGGCATGGTTAACGGCCTATACCCATTTCCTGTCGGGCTTCGTCTCGACCGCCATGGCCTATGACCCCGAACCCGCGATCCGGCGGGTGATGGACTCCTCGGCCGCGATCTATGCGCTTTGGGGCGACACTCCCCCACCGAACGCGCTCGACATGATGTTCGGCCGCCAGGTCGACCGGGTGGCGATGGTCCTTTTTGCCCTGTCGAAGACCCCGGACAAGACCCTCGCGCTGGATGCCCACGGGCACTTCCTGTCGATGATCGAAGAGAACCGTCGCTTCTGGTCGCTGGTCGCGGCCGAGACGGACAATGACCGCGAATGGGTGCCGAACGACCGGCAGACCTCGGGCCTTGGGCTCAACGTCCCGCCGGGGACGGGGGAGCGTTGGCAGGCGGTGCTGGCCGATGCCGAGGCGCTCTTGAAGGGCGAGGCGTTGATCCCGCATTGGCGCTTCGGGGCCGAGGCTGGGATCAATCTGAAAAAGGCCTTCGAAAATCCGCCTGCCGTCGACCTTGTCACCTGGATTCAGGGCGAGGGGCTGCTTCCTTACGCCGAGAAGGGCCGACGGATCAGCGCCGATGCCTGGCGGGACTTCGAGCGTCTCGTCTCGGGCGATGCGATCCTGTTCGCGGTGTTCCTGAACTGACAGCTCATCGCTTCCTTCGGGCGCTCTTCGCTGGTGCCGCCGTCAGCGAAGAGCGCCCGAAGGAAGCGATGAGCGTCAGGCGCCGTGAAGCCCGACGATGACCGTCTCCAGCGTCGCGACCAGCTTGTCGGCGATCTCGTCCAATTCCGTATCCGTCGCATTGAACGGCGGCGCGAGGATCACCGTATCCCCTGCCGCCCCGTCGACGTGCCCGCCCGATGGATAGCAGATCAGCCCGCGCCGCAGCCCCTCGGCCCGGATGCGACCGTTGACGCCCAGGCTGGCTGCAAAGGGGGCCTTGGTCTCGGGGTCCGCTACCACCTCGACGCCGATGAAATAACCCCGGCCCCGCACGTCCCCGACCTCTGGCAGATGTGCCAGCCGCGTGCGCAACTCCGCCTGCCAGCGCGGGCCCCTGTCGCGGATGCGGGCCAGAAGCCCCTCGTCAGCGACGATCTTCTGCACTGCCAGCCCGGCGGCAAGGCAGGCCGTGTGGCCGGTGTAGGTGTGCCCGGTGAGGGGGCCGCCATGGCCCGCCGCCATCACATCGGCGATCTCTTTCGTGTAGATCGCCGCGCCAAGGGGCAGGTAACCGCCCGACAGCGACTTCGCCACGGTGATGATGTCAGACATGAAACCGTCGTCCTCAGACGCGCGCCAGACGCCGGTCCGGCCCGACCCGCACATGACCTCGTCGCAGATCACCAGCACCCCGTGGCGACGACAGACCTCGGCCACTGCGCGGCCATAGCCTTCTGGCGCGGGCAGGGCACCACCGGCGGCACCGACCACCGGCTCGAAGATGAAGGCCGCCACGGTTTCAGGGCCAAGGCGTAGGATTTCGGCTTCGAGCTCTGCGGCCAGGTGGGCAACCAGCCCCTCACGGCTCACCCCCGTCGGCAGGCGGTAGGCATTCGCGGCGCTCACCCGGCCCACCGCAGACAAGGCCCCGGCAAAGGCGCGCTGGCGGTCTTCGAAGCCGGAAAGGGCCGTCGCCATCAGCGTGTTGCCGTGCCAGGACCGTTTCCGGGCGATGAAGTTCACCCGGTGTGGTTCGCCCCGGTCGAAGTGGTATTGAAGCGCGATCTTCACCGCGCTTTCCACGGCCTCGGACCCGCTGGTCGTGTAGACCATGTCCGAAAGACCCGTGGCCTGGCACAGTCTGTCGCTCAACTCCTCCAGGGGATCGCTGGTGAAAAGGTAGCGATAGCCATAGGCCACCTTCTCCATCTGCGCCGCGACGGCCGCGTTCACGCGGGGATCGCCATGCCCGACCGAGAACACCGCCGGTCCGCCCGAGCCGTCGATGTACTGCCGCCCATCGGTGTCCCAGAGATAGACGCCGCGTCCGTGGCTGATCCGGGGCAGCGGCCCCTGCGTGATGTCATTGGCGCTTGGGCGGGGCATCATCGGTCTCCTTCTGTCTGGCCACAGGCTTCGCAAGCGGCCCGATCCTTGTCAATCTGACCAGGACGGGGGTGAGTCGCCGTCGCATCTGGCGTTACCGCCACCATGTGATCACGAATTTCAGGCCTGTGATCACACATTTCCAAATCGTGATCACATCCGTCAATTTCAGGGCATTTTCCCTGCTTTTCAGGCATATGGCGTTTGGAACCGCGCGCAACCCGTGCCAAAACGCCGCTGATCAATCCCGGCTGTCGAAGGGGCGCGCCATGAACATCCACGAATACCAGGCCAAGGCGCTTCTGCGCAGCTACGGGATCCCGGTCAGTGATGGCCGCGTGGTCCTGAAGGCCGAGGACGCCAAGACCGCCGCCGGGGAGCTTGACGGCCCGCTTTGGGTGGTGAAGAGCCAGATCCACGCCGGGGGCCGCGGCAAGGGCAAGTTCAAAGAGCCCGAGGCAGGCGACAAGGGTGGCGTCCGTCTGGCCCGCTCGGTCGGCGAGGCCGCCGAATTCGCCCGCCAGATGCTGGGCCGCACGCTTGTCACCATCCAGACCGGCCCGGCGGGCAAGCAGGTGAACCGCATCTACATCGAGGACGGTTCCGACATCGACCGCGAGTTCTACCTTGCCTTCCTGATCGACCGGAAGACCAGCCGCATCTCGATCGTCGCCTCCACCGAGGGCGGCATGTCGATCGAGGACGTGGCCCACGACACGCCCGAAAAGATCCACACCTTCACCATCGACCCCGCCACCGGCCTGCAGGATTTCCACGGTCGCCGCGTCGCCTTTGCGCTGGGGCTGGAAGGCGCGCAGGTCAAGCAATGCGTGGGCATCGTGAAGAACCTTTACCGGCTCTTCATCGACAAGGACATGGACATGCTGGAGATCAACCCCTTCTGCGTGCTGAAGGACGGGACGCTCCGCCTTCTTGACGCGAAGATGGGCTTCGACGGCAACGCGATCTACCGCCACCCTGACATCGCCGCGCTGCGCGACGAGACCGAGGAAGACCCGAAGGAACTCGCCGCCTCGAAGTTCGACCTCAACTACATCGCGCTGGATGGCGAGATCGGCTGCATGGTCAACGGCGCCGGCCTTGCCATGGCCACGATGGACATCATCAAGCTTTATGGGGCGGAACCCGCCAACTTCCTTGACGTCGGCGGCGGCGCCACGAAGGAGAAGGTGACCGAGGCCTTCAAGATCATCACCTCCGACCCGCAGGTGAAAGGCATCCTCGTCAACATCTTCGGCGGCATCATGCGCTGCGACATCATCGCGGAAGGCATCGTCGCGGCGGTGAAAGAGGTGGGCCTGAAGGTGCCGCTGGTCGTGCGGCTGGAAGGGACCAACGTCGATCTTGGCAAGAAGATCATCAACGACTCCGGCCTCAACGTCATCGCCGCCGATGACCTGAAGGACGGGGCCGAGAAGATCGTGAAAGCCGTCAAGGGATAACCCGTAGGGCGGGGCCTGCCCCGCCTTGCCACGCATTGATTGGCGGGGTGAACCCCGCCGTACGGAGAAAAGAATGTCCGTCCTCGTAAACAAATCCACCCGCGTCATCTGCCAGGGCTTCACCGGCAGCCAGGGCACCTTCCACTCCGAACAGGCCATCGCCTATGGCACACAGATGGTTGGCGGGGTGACCCCCGGCAAGGGCGGGACCGAACACCTCGGCCTCCCCGTCTTCGACAGCGTGCATGAGGCCGTCGCCAAGACCGGTGCCGATGCGACCGCGATCTACGTGCCGCCGCCCTTCGCTGCCGACTCGATCCTCGAGGCGATCGACGCTGAAATCCCGCTGATCGTCTGCATCACCGAAGGGATCCCGGTCCTCGACATGATGAAAGTGAAGCGCGCCCTCATCAACTCGAGGTCCCGCCTGATCGGCCCGAACTGCCCCGGCGTCCTGACCCCCGGCGAATGCAAGATCGGCATCATGCCGGGGTCGATCTTCTCCAAGGGTTCCGTGGGCGTCGTCTCCCGCTCCGGCACCCTGACCTATGAGGCCGTGAAGCAGACGACCGACGTCGGCCTCGGCCAGACCACCGCCGTCGGCATCGGCGGCGACCCGATCAAGGGCACCGAACACATCGACGTGCTCGAGATGTTCCTCGCCGACCCCGAGACCCATTCGATCATCATGATCGGCGAGATCGGCGGCTCGGCGGAAGAAGACGCCGCCCAGTTCCTCGCCGATGAAAAGAAGAAGGGCCGCTGGAAGCCCACCGCCGGTTTCATCGCCGGCCGCACCGCCCCCCCCGGCCGCCGCATGGGCCATGCCGGCGCCATCGTCGCCGGCGGCAAGGGCGACGCGGGGTCGAAGATCGAGGCGATGAAAAGCGCCGGGATCGTCGTGGCCGACAGCCCGGCGGGCCTCGGTGAAGCGGTTCTGAAAGCAATCGAGGCGTAGGTCGGGGGTCTCCCCGACTCACTTTCCCGGCGGGGGACGCCCCGCCCCATGAAGGAAACCCGTCATGACCGACCAATCCCCCGCCGCCGCCTTCGCCGCCTCGTCCTTCCTCGACGGGGCCAACGCCGATTACGTCGACCAGCTGGCCGCCCGCCATGCCGCGGACCCCGCGTCCGTCGACCCGGCATGGGCCGCCTTCTTCCAGTCCCTGGGCGATAGCGAGGTCGACACAAAGCGCGCCGCATCCGGCCCCTCCTGGGCGCGCGCCGACTGGCCGCCGCAGCCTGCCGATGACCTGACCGCGGCCCTCACCGGCGAATGGGCCGCCCCGCCGCCCGCCAAGGAAGCAAAGGCCGCCGGGCAGAAGATCGCCGCCAAGGCTGCCGAGGCGGGGGTGACGCTCTCCAACGAACAGATCCAGCGCGCCGTCCTCGACTCGATCCGCGCCCTGATGATCATCCGCGCCTACCGGATCCGGGGCCACCTTGCCGCCGACCTCGACCCCCTGGGCATGACCGAGCGCGGCAACCAGCCCGAGCTTGACCCCAAGTCCTACGGCTTCACCGAAGCCGACATGGACCGCCCGATCTTCATCGACAACGTGCTGGGCCTGACCCACGCCTCGATGCGCGAGATCATCGACATCGTGAAGCGCACCTACTGCGGGACCTTCGCGCTCCAGTACATGCACATCTCCGACCCCGAACAGGCCGGCTGGCTGAAGGAACGGATCGAAGGCTACGGCAAGGAAATCGCCTTCACCCGAGAGGGGCGCAAGGCCATCCTGAACAAGCTCGTTGAAGCCGAGGGCTACGAGAAATTCCTTCACGTCAAATACATGGGCACCAAGCGTTTCGGCTTGGACGGGGGCGAGGCGCTGATCCCGGCGATGGAGCAGATCATCAAGCGCGGCGGCGCGCTTGGCGTGAAGGAAATCATCATCGGGATGCCGCACCGCGGCCGCCTGAACATCCTGGCGAACGTGATGCAAAAGCCCTACCGGGCGATCTTCCACGAATTCCAGGGCGGGTCCTACAAGCCCGAGGATGTGGACGGCTCGGGCGACGTGAAATACCACCTCGGCGCCTCCTCGGACCGTGAGTTCGACGGCAACAAGGTCCACCTTTCCCTCACCGCGAACCCCTCGCACCTCGAGGCGGTGAACCCCGTCGTCCTCGGCAAGGCGCGCGCCAAGCAGGACCAGATGAACGACGCGGCCGAACGCATCGCGGTGTTGCCGATCCTCCTTCATGGGGACGCGGCCTTTGCGGGCCAGGGCGTCGTGGCGGAATGCCTGCAGCTTTCGGGCATCAAGGGCCACCGCACCGGCGGCTGCATCCACATCATCGTCAACAACCAGATCGGCTTCACCACGGCACCCGCCTTCAGCCGAACCTCGCCCTACCCGACCGACATCGCCCTGATGGTCGAGGCGCCCATCTTCCACGTCAACGGCGACGACCCCGAGGCCGTGGTCCATGCCGCCCGCGTCGCCACCGAATTCCGCCAGAAGTTCCACAAGGACGTGGTCATCGACATCTTCTGCTACCGCCGCTTCGGTCACAACGAAGGCGACGAGCCGATGTTCACCAACCCGGCGATGTACAACCGCATCCGCAAGCAGAAGACGACGCTCCAGCTTTACACCGACCGCCTCGTCGCCGACGGGCTGATCCCGGAAGGCGAGATCGAGGACATGAAAGCCGCCTTCCAGGCCCGCCTGAACGAGGAGTTCGAGGCCGGCAAGGCTTTCCTGCCGAACAAGGCCGACTGGCTGGATGGCCGCTGGAAGAACCTTGAGACCAAGGACCTGAACAACTACCAGCGCGGCGAAACCTGGATCAAGGCCGAGACACTGGCCGAGGTCGGCGCGGCCCTGACCCGCGTGCCCGAAGGCTTCGACATTCACAAGACCGTGGCCCGCCAGCTTGAGGCCAAGCGCGAGATGTTCGCCAAGGGCCAGGGCTTCGACTGGGCGACTGCCGAGGCGCTGGCCTTCGGCTCGCTCCAGGTCGAGGGCTTCAACGTCCGCCTCGCCGGCCAGGACTGCACCCGTGGCACTTTCAGCCAGCGCCACTCGGGCTGGATCGACCAGACCACCGAAGAGCGCCACTATCCCCTGAACCACATCCGCCCCGGCCAGGCGCGGTATGAGGTCATCGACTCGATGCTCTCGGAATACGCTGTCCTCGGGTTCGAGTACGGCTACAGCCTTGCGGAACCGAACGCCCTGACCCTCTGGGAAGCGCAGTTCGGCGACTTCGCCAACGGCGCGCAGATCATGATCGACCAGTTCATCAACTCGGGCGAATCGAAATGGCTGCGGATGTCCGGCCTCGTCGTCCTCCTGCCGCACGGGTTCGAAGGCCAGGGGCCGGAGCATTCCTCCGCTCGCCTAGAGCGATTCCTGCAACTCTCGGCAGAGGACAACTGGATCGTCGCCAACTGCACCACCCCGGCGAACTACTTCCACATCCTGCGCCGCCAGCTGCACCGGACCTACCGCAAGCCCCTGATCCTGATGACACCGAAGTCGCTTCTCCGGCATCCGATGGCGGTCAGCAAGGCCGAGGATTTCACCGACGGTTCGACCTTCCACCGCGTCCTCTGGGACGACGCGCAGAAGGGCAACTCAGCGCAGAAGCTGAAGGCCGACGACAAGATCAAGCGCGTCGTCCTCTGTTCCGGCAAGGTCTACTACGACCTTCTGGCCGAACGCGACGCGCAGAAACTGGACGATGTCTACCTCCTGCGCGTCGAACAGCTTTACCCGGTGCCGACCATCTCTCTCGGCCAGGAACTCGCCCGCTTCCCGAAGGCCGATTTCATCTGGTGCCAGGAAGAGCCGAAGAACCAGGGCGCCTGGTCCTTCATCGAGCCCGAGATGGAAACGATCCTGACCAAGGTTCGCGGCAAGCCGACCCGCATGTCCTACGCCGGACGCAAGGCCTCGGCCTCGCCGGCCACGGGCCTTGCCTCGCGCCACAAGCATGAACAGCAAACCCTCGTCGCAGAAGCCTTGGGCCTCTGACACGCCCTGACCGGAGACTTTGAAATGACTGACGTGATGGTTCCCGCCCTTGGCGAATCCGTGTCCGAGGCGACCGTATCCACCTGGTTCAAGAAACCGGGCGACGCGGTGAAGCAGGACGAAATGCTGTGCGAGCTTGAGACGGACAAGGTCTCGGTCGAGGTTCCCAGCCCCGTGACCGGTGTTCTGGCCGAGATTATCGCCCCGGAAGGCACGACCGTGGCGGCAAATGCCCGCCTTGCCATCGTGACCGAAGGGGCCGCCGCCGCGGTGCCGACCGCCCAGAAGCCAAAGACCGAGGATCCGAAGATCGCGGTCGCCGCCGCCGTCGGCTCACCTGGCGCGGGACATGAGGAAGTCACCCCCCGCGCCGATGTCGAGAACGCACCCTCGGCGAAGAAGGCGATGGCAGAGGCCGGACTTTCCGCCGATGCGGTCAAGGGCACCGGCCGCGACGGGCGGATCATGAAGGAAGATGTGGCCAAGGCCGTCGCCGCCCCCGCGCCCGCCGCGGCCCCGACCCCGGCGCCCGCCCCGGTCGCGGTCCCCCGCGCGCCGATCCCGGCCGAGGATGCCGCGCGCGAGGAGCGGGTGAAGATGACCCGCCTGCGCGCCACCATCGCCCGGCGGCTCAAGGATGCGCAGAACACCGCCGCGATGCTGACGACCTACAACGAGGTCGACATGTCCGGCATCATGGCGCTGCGGAACGAATACAAGGACGCCTTCGAGAAGAAGCATGGCGTGAAGCTCGGCTTCATGTCCTTCTTCGTGAAGGCCTGCTGCCACGCGCTGAAGGAAGTCCCCGAGGTCAACGCCGAGATCGACGGCGGCGACATCGTCTACAAGAACTACGTCCACATGGGCGTCGCCGTCGGCACGCCATCCGGCCTCGTGGTGCCGGTGGTAAGGGACGCCGATCAGATGGGCTTTGCCGCGATCGAGAAGAAGATCGCCGAGCTTGGCCTCCGCGCCCGCGACGGGAAGCTTTCGATGGCCGAGATGCAGGGCGGCTCCTTCACCATCTCGAACGGCGGCGTCTACGGCAGCCTGATGTCCTCGCCGATCCTGAACCCCCCGCAGTCCGGCATCCTTGGGATGCACAAGATCCAGGACCGCCCGGTTGTGGTAAACGGCCAGATCGTCATCCGCCCGATGATGTACCTGGCGCTCAGCTACGACCACCGGATCGTGGACGGCAAAGGGGCGGTGACGTTCCTGGTGCGGGTGAAAGAGGCGCTGGAGGACCCGCGTCGGCTACTGATGGATTTGTAAGCGGCGTCGACATCGTAAGGTGCGCTACAGCGCACCTCCGGATGGTGCGCTGTAACGCACCCTACGCCAGCCCAACCCGGATCCCGTGATGACCCGACCCACCCCCATCACCGCGCCCGAAGCACATCCCCTCCCCCGCCGTGGGAAGGGGATGGGGGTGGGGGGCACGCCAGATGAAACCATGCTCCAGCGTCTCCAGGCCAACTGGGTCTACGGCGGCACCTTGGCGGCGCTCGTCCTCCTCGCCCTGACCCCGATCCTCACCGCCGGCTGGCCCTTCCCAGACCGCCTGACCTGGCTCACCCTCCCCGCCTACATGCTCCACCAGTACGAAGAGCACGACGCCGACCGCTTCCGCCTTTTCGTCAACGACCTGGCCAAAGGCCCCGCGCTCGGCATCGCAGACGTCTTCTGGATCAACATCCTCGGCGTCTGGGCCGTTCTGGCGGCCGTGATCTGGGCCACCCGCAGCATTGACTCCGGTTGGGGCGTCACCGCCGGCTGGTTTCTGCTCATCAACGGCGCCGGGCATCTGGCACAGGCCCTTGCGCTATGGCGGGGCAATCCCGGCCTCTGGACCGCCGCAATCCTGTTCCTGCCCCTCGGCGCGGCAATCCTGCTGACGGGGACCGCCTCGACCGGACAGCACGCAGCCGCAGCGATCTTCGTCCTGCTGCTCCACGCCGCCATCGTCATTCGAGCCCGGACGAACCTGAAGAGGGCAGCCGCTTGACCCGCCCGTTCCGCCTGCCGATCCTGCTTCTCACCCTCCTTGCGACCGGTGCCACCGCCCAGATCATCCCCACCGGCACCCCCGCCGCCGATATCCTTCTCTCCCAGGCCATCGCCGAGCATCGCATCTTCCTCACCTGCTCTGCCCTTGACCCTGCCACCCACGCGCAGATCCTGCAGAACTGGCAGCGCGACGTGACCGACGCCGCCGCCATCCTGGCAGCGAACGCCATCCCGTCCGAGGCCATCGCCGCCTTTGAGGCCGCCGCAGAACCGGGAAACCTGCTCCCCGCCGCCGACACGCCCTTTGACGCGGTGAAGGCGCTCTGCGACGGCAATCCCGACTGGCAAAAGCGCTACTACGAAATCAACCTCACCGTCCTCGCCCTGAAACTCCCGCAGGCCTTCCAATGACGTCCGAGCTTACCGCCCTCGCACTCGCCGGCCTCCTGCAGGCCCTGCAGTTCACCGTCTTTGCCATCCCGGCCAACAAGGAACTGGGCGTCGGCTACACCTCCAGCCCCCGCGACCGTCCGCCCAGCCGCGAAATGTCCACCGTCACCGGCCGCCTCCAGCGCGCGCTCAACAACCATTTCGAGGCGCTGATCCTCTTCACCCTTGCCGTCGTGGTCGTGACGCTGGGCAACCAGTCCACCCCGGTCACCCAATACGCGGCCTGGACCTACCTTGCGGCCCGCATCCTTTACATCCCCGCCTACGCCTTCGGCTGGCGCCCTTGGCGCTCGGCCATCTGGGCGGTAGGCTTCCTTGCAACCCTGACGATGATCGTGGCGGCCCTTCTCTGACGGCCGCCGAAAGGACAGAACCATGGCAGATTTCGACACCATCATCATCGGCGCCGGTCCCGGCGGCTATGTCTCGGCGATCCGCGCGGCCCAGCTCGGCCAGAAGGTCGCTGTCGTCGAGGGGCGCGAGACGCTGGGCGGCACCTGCCTCAACGTCGGCTGCATCCCGTCGAAGGCGCTGCTGCACGCGACGCACCTTTTGCACGAGACGCATGAGAATTTCGCCAAGATGGGCCTGATCGGCGCCGCACCATCGGTCGACTGGGCGAAGATGCAGGCATACAAGGCCGAAGTCGTCGGCCAGAACACCAAGGGGATCGAGTTCCTCTTCAAGAAGAACAAGGTCACCTGGCTGAAGGGCTGGGGCACGATCCCCGCGCCGGGCCAGGTCAAGGTCGGCGACGAGGTCCACTCGGCCAAGAACATCGTCATCGCCACCGGGTCTGAAGCCTCCAGCCTTCCCGGCGTCGAGGTGGACGAGGAAACCGTCGTCACCTCCACCGGCGCCCTCACCCTGGGCAGGATCCCGAAGACCATGGTCGTGATCGGCGCGGGCGTCATCGGGCTGGAGATGGGCTCGGTCTACGCCCGCTTGGGCACCGAGGTGACCGTCGTCGAATACCTCGACGCCATCACCCCCGGCATGGACGCCGAGGTTGCTAAGACCTTCCAGCGCATCCTCGCGAAACAGGGCCTCAAATTCGTCCTCGGCGCCGCCGTCCAGTCGGTGACCAAGGGCAAGACGGGCGCAACCGTCACCTACAAGCTGAAAAAGGACGACAGCGAGGCAAAGCTTGAGGCCGAGGTCGTCCTCGTTGCCACCGGCCGCAAGCCCTATACCGCCGGTCTGGGCCTTGAGGCGCTGGGGGTCGAGATGGGGCCGCGCGGCACGGTCAAGACCGACGCGCATTTCCAGACCAGCATCCCCGGCCTCTACGCCATCGGCGACGCCATCGCCGGCCCGATGCTGGCCCACAAGGCCGAGGATGAAGGCATGGCAGTCGCCGAGATCCTGTCGGGCAAGCATGGCCACGTAAATTACGGCGTCATCCCCGGCGTGATCTACACCACGCCTGAGGTCGCGAACGTCGGCCAGACCGAGGAACAGCTCAAGGCCGAGGGGCGTGCCTACAAGGCCGGCAAGTTCCCCTTCATGGGCAACGCCCGCGCCAAGGCCGTCTTCCAGGCCGAAGGGTTCGTCAAGATCCTGGCCGACGCCACGACCGACCGCATCCTTGGCGCGCATATCATCGGCCCGGCGGCAGGCGACCTGATCCACGAAATCTGCGTGGCGATGGAATTCGGCGCATCGGCGCAGGACCTCGCCCTGACCTGCCACGCCCATCCCACCTGGTCCGAAGCGGTGCGTGAAGCCGCCCTTGCCTGCGGCGACGGCGCGATCCACGCCTGAGGCCACCGCTGTCCCGGTCCCCAACGGGGGCCGGGTCAGGTGCTGTGCAGCCGCGGCACCAGCGCCTGCGAAGGATCCAGCGCAACCGGCTGGAACAAGGGAAAGCCCGCCTCCTTCATCGCGATCGCATCGGTATACCGGAAACTGGCAAAGTAACGCTCGACGCCGAAGCTCTCGATATCCTGCTCCATGAACTCGGCGACGATGGCGTCGTAGTTGTCCTGCAAGACCCGGTTCCCCGGCGACAGGTTCGACACGCACAGCACCCCCGTCGGGCGCAGGTTCAGCATGGTCAGCATGAGGTCCGGCCGCCAGCGCTGCAGGATCGGCAGCAGTTTCCAGACATCGCCCGTCCATGCCTGGCCTTGAACGGTCGAAAGGTCCCGCGTGGTCATGTTCAGGTTATGCGGCACAAGGTCATGCATCATGATGACCCCCTTGGGGTCGCTTGCCGCTTCGGTCCCGATGAAATCGCGCAGGAGGAATTCGAAGAGGTGCATCCCGTCCAGGAAACTCGCGCCCAGCCGGATGCCGTTGCGCTCCAGAAAGCCCGAGGCGAAGAAATCGTCGCTGGTCGACTGGAACACATGCAGCGCCGGCTTCTGGCCGATGATATTGATCGACGTGCGGAAGAAGGGATCGACCGCGATGGTCTTGCTGCGCACCGGGGCGAAGGACTCGCCCGTGCGGCAGCCGATCTCCAGGTACCAGTCGAACAGGAGTTCACTGTGCAACCAGGTCAGAAAATCCCGGTATCGCGCGCCCAGCGGCCTAAGATACATCCACGCACTCTCCATCGGCACGCCGCCTGACCGGCGCTGCGGCACTTGGTGCAGCATCACCGGGCAGGCGTCAATTGCCAGCGGGTCGTCAATGCGCGGGGCGGATAAAGGTGCCGTTCCGAAGTTCGCGGAAGGCCTGCTGCAACTCGGCTTCGGTGTTCATCACAATCGGCCCGGCCCAGGCCACCGGCTCTTCGATCGGCGCGCCAGAGATCAGAAGGAACCGCACCCCCTCCGGTCCCGCCGTCACCGTCACCTCGTCGCCCGCGCCAAAGCGCACCAGCGTCCGATTGCCGGAAAGGTCGCGGATGTTAACCTCCTGCCCCGCGACTTCCTTCTCCAGCAGCACGCCCTCGGGCCGCGCCGCGTCCCGAAAGCTCGCCGCTCCGTCGAAGACATAGGCAAAGGCGCGGCGGCGGGTATCGACCTTGAAGGTCTTCCGCTTGCCTGCCGGGACAAATACGTCAAGGTACTGCGGTTCCGCCGCGATCCCCTCGACCGGGCTGCGGACACCACGGTAATCCCCGATCACCACGCGGATGCTCGTGCCGTCATCCTCGAACCGCTCCGGCAGTTCGGTACCGGCGATGTCCTGATAGCGCGGCGCGGTCATCTTCAGCGCTTTCGGCAGGTTGCCCCACAGCTGGAAACCGTGCATCCGGCCCATCGCATCGCCCTTCGGCATCTCCTGGTGCAGGATGCCCCGCCCCGCCGTCATCAGCTGCAAGGACCCCGGCCCGAGGATGCCCCGGTTGCCAAGGGAGTCACCATGCTCCACCGTCCCGGCCAGCACATAGGTGATCGTCTCGATCCCCCGGTGCGGATGCCAGGGGAAGCCCGCCATGTAATCCCGCGGCCGATCGCCCCGGAAATCGTCGAACAGAAGGAACGGGTCCGCCTCGGTCGGGTCCTGGAACCCGAAGGCGCGGTGCAGGTGGACGCCCGCCCCTTCGATATGCGGCTGGGCGCGGCGGGTCTCGATCACGGGACGGATGGACATGGGGGCCTCCTGAATTGCGTTGCGCTGAAGATGGGGCGAAACGCGTCATCGGCCAATGCGCAAATCTTGGGGCCAATTGTGCGAGGGCGCACCGGACGCGCCTCCTCGTGCGACTTCGTCTTCTCGTCGGCTGGCCCTCGGCGAGGAGCGACGAAGTCGACGACGAGCGGTAAGGTCAGGTGCCGGACGGCACGAACCGCAGGACCCCCGCCACCCGGTTCTTCCCGGTGTCCGACGGATGCGCGACCCCGTCCATGACCGGCACCTCAGAAAGATCAAAGGGGCTCATCCCCTCGATGCAGGCAAGGTTGATCCCGTAAAGCGTCGGGTCCGAGCGGCGCTGATGGTGGGTATAGATGCCGCAGGTCTTGCAGAACCAGTGCTTCGCGGTCCGCGTGTTGAACTGGTAGAGCGTCAGGTTGTCCTCGCCCCGCAGGAACGCGATCCCGTCCAGCCGCGCCGAAACCACGACGGCTCCCCGCATCCGGCAATAGGAACAGGTGCAGCGCCGGGCGCTGGCCAGCCCCCCGGCAAGCCGCACCGTAAAGGCGACCGCCCCGCAATGGCAGGCGGCATTCAGCACGTCGTCGTCCGTATCCATTGTCAGGACCCTTTCCGGTCTGCCGCGCCACGGCCTGTGGCGGGCCTGGACGAAATCATGACGAAAACCCTAATGACCACGATCAACACACTGATTTGAAACGATAAGTCAAATTTGACCACTGTGGTCACTCACCCAGCCAGATGCCGCAGCCCTTGGGTCACGTCGGTCCGGACCGCCAACCGAAGGCCCGGTTCGTCCCCTGCCTTCAGCGCGGCAAGGATCATCCGGTGGTGCTGCGGCGGCTCCCTCCGCTTCACCCTGGCATAGACAGCCCGCATCGTGGGCCCCAGCTGCAGCCAGACGGTTTCACACATCGCCAGCATCGCTGGGGTCTGGGCCCGCAGGTAGAGCGTCCGGTGGAACTCCAGGTTCGTGCGGACATAGGCCACCGCATCGCCCCTCACCGCCGCCTCGCCGTTGGCCATGTTGATCGCCGCCAGCCGCTCGATCAGCGCGAAATGGGCGCGGGGCAGCGCACGTGCGGCCATCTCGGGCTCCAGAAGCGCCCGGATCGCCGCCAGTTCCTCGATCCTCTCGGGCGAAAGGGCGGGGGTCGAGATCCGCCCCGACGACGACAAGGTCAGCGCCCCTTCCGCCACCAGCCGCCGCACCGCCTCACGCGCCGGGGTCATCGAGACGCCATAGGTCTTGCCCAGCCCCCGCAGGGTCAGCGCCTGCCCGGGGTCAAGCTCGCCATGCATGACCTGCTGGCGCAGGCTGCGGTACAGCCGTTCATGCGCGGCGGCGTTGGGGTCGGTGGGACGGGTCGTGACCATGCCCGGCAGGGAAGCACCCCGCTGCGGTGCCGGTCAATCCTGAAAGCGCAAGCGGTGGAGCGCCTGCCCATGCGCATGAAGCCAGGCGCGTTCCGCCTTCCAGCCGGGGCAGACGCGGGTCACCACCGCCCAGTAGGCCGGGGAATGGTTCAGCTCCACCAGGTGGGCCACCTCATGCGCGGCCACGTAATCTAGGACTGAAGGGGGCGCGAGGATCAGCCGCCAGGAATACATGAGCCGCCCATCGGGCGAGCAGGACCCCCAGCGGGACCGGGTATCGCGCAGGGCAAGGCTGGAGTAGCTCCGGCCCACCAGCCCCGCATAACGGGTCGAGGCGGCAGCCAGCCTGTCCCGGGCCAACGCCTTCGCCCAGGCCGCCACGCGGGCGCCGGCGGTCTCGGGCTTGCCTGGGACCAGAAGCTGGTCTCCCTCGACCCTGATCCCGCGCCCTGCCCCGGGGACCAGCGTCAGCATCCGCCCCTCCACCGGGATCACCGACCCGATCCCCACCGCCTGCACCGCGCTTTCCGGCATCGCCTGCAGGGTGTCCCGCAGCCAGCCCTCGTGCCCCTTCAGGAACGCGAGCGCCTCCCCCTCCCGTGCCCGAAGCGGCATCGACAGCGTGACCTTCCCGTCCAGCCGCGACACCCTGAGCGAGAATCGCCGCGCCCGCGCCGACCGCTTCAGATGCACCTCGACAGGAGGAGAGCCCGGCAGGACCGGCATGGAAAACCCCTTGAAACCTTCCCCGACCATAGCCATTTCCGCCCGGCGACAAAAGCCTTTGACAGTCGCCTGCACCTGTGGCAAGCGGCAGCTTTCGCGTTACCCACACCTCAAAGGGATGACCATGCCCAAAGCAGAATGGGGCACGAAGCGCATCTGCCCGACCACCGGCAAGCGCTTTTACGACCTGAACAAAACCCCGATCGTCAGCCCCTACACGGGCGAGGTCGTGGACATCGAATCCGTCCGTCGCAAGATGGCCGCCAGCGTGATCTCGCGCGCCGTTCCCGAGAAGGACGATGATGTGCTCGTCGAGGATATCGAGGCCGATGATGACCTCCTGCCCGCCGGCGCCGCCGAAGATACGGAACTCGACGACGATCTTCTGGAAGACGACGCCGACGACAACGTCAGCCTCGACGACCTGGCCGATGTGGCCGGCGACGAGGAAGAGGTCTGATCCGGACCGGGGTGCGTGGGCGTGTTTCGGGGGCAATTTTCCCCCTTGCACCCCCCCGCGACCTGACTTAGACACCCGGCATCGCTGCGGGAACGCCGCGATGTCTCTCTCCGGTGGGGTCATAGCTCAGATGGGAGAGCGCTTGAATGGCATTCAAGAGGTCGGGAGTTCGATCCTCCCTGGCTCCACCAACAGAGACCTGAGGAAGGGGCGGTTTTCACCGCCCTTTTTCTTTTTCGGCGGGTCGCCGGGTGCAGGGTGGGGGCCAACCGGCCAGCGCGGAGGCAAGAGCCGCTGATCCGGCTAAAGACACCACGGCCCGGCTCCCGCCCACCCCGTCCGGACAGAACCTGCTTGACTTCCGGCGCCTCTCCCCCCATGTCCGCCCTGTCCGACGCCCGTGCCGCGTGAGCACCGAAAGGCCCGGATACCAGGTTCCCACCGTCACGCAGGGGCGCCGCATCGCGGCACGGTCACGGGCATTCGTCCGGGGCGAGGGTCGCGTGCCCTTTGCTGTTGGAAGAACCATGACCACTTTTGCCGAACTCGGCCTGTCCCCCGCGATCCTAAAGGCGCTGGAGAAAACTACCCTGAAGCAGCCCACGCCGATCCAGGCGCAGGCCATTCCCCATATCATGCAGGGCCGCGACCTGATGGGCCTTGCCCAGACCGGCACCGGCAAGACCGCCGCCTTCGGGCTGCCACTTCTGCACCGCCTGCTCGACCTCGGCCATCCGCCGGGGCCGAAGCATGTCCGCGCGCTGATCCTTGCGCCGACGCGGGAACTCATCGCCCAGATCAAGGACAACTTCGAGGTCTTCACCAAGGGCACAGCCGTCAAGGTCACCATGGTCGTCGGCGGCGCGAGCCTTTTCAAGCAGGCGCAGGCGCTGTCGAAGGGCACTGACGTCCTGGTCGCCACCCCGGGCCGCCTGATCGACCTTCTGGAACGCGGCGACGTTTCCCTAGAGAAATGCGGCTACCTTGTCCTCGATGAAGCCGACCACATGCTCGACATGGGCTTCATCCACAGCTTGCGGAAGATCGCCAAGCACATCCCGCTGAAACGCCAGACGCTTCTCTTCAGCGCGACCATGCCGAAGGACATCGGCGAGATTGCCGACACCTACCTGCGCGATCCGGTGAAGGTGCAGGTCGCCCCGCCGGGGAAGCCCGCCGAAAAGATCGTGCAGGGTGTCCACTTCATTCCGAACGGCGACAAGGCAAAGCTTCTGGAAGAGTACCTGAAAAAGCACCCGGGCGAGCAGGCGCTGGTCTTCGGGCGGACGAAGCACGGGTCGGAGAAGCTGGCGAAACTGCTGGCGACCTGGGGCTTCAAGGTCGGCTCCATCCACGGCAACAAAAGCCAGAACCAGCGCGACCGCACCCTGACCGAGTTCCGGAATGGCGAGCTTGACGTGCTGGTCGCGACCGACGTCGCCGCGCGCGGGATCGACATCCCGACGGTGCGCCACGTCTACAACTATGACATGCCGAACGTGCCGGAAAACTACGTCCACCGCATCGGCCGCACCGCCCGGGCCGGGGCGGCAGGAACGGCGGTCGCCTTCTGCGCCCCCGCCGAGATGGGCGAGCTTCAGGCCGTGGAGAAGCT
Organism: Tabrizicola sp. T46; assembly: GCF_057219895.1. Lineage (NCBI taxonomy): Bacteria > Pseudomonadati > Pseudomonadota > Alphaproteobacteria > Rhodobacterales > Paracoccaceae > Tabrizicola > Tabrizicola sp. T46. Next base: position 387,413 of record NZ_JBXVVV010000002.1, on the reverse strand, counting down.
GTTGAAAAAGCCGATCCCGGTCCTTGGCGGCGCGCCCTGGTCGGCCGAGATCGTTGCGGCGGCACCGAAGCCCGGCCAGAACCGTGGCCAGCGTCCGGGGCGCCCGGGCGGGCAGAAGCCGGGCTCCAAGCCCCCCGCACCGGGCCAGCGCCCCGGCGGTCAGAAGCCGCGCCAGGCCGGCGGCAAGCCGCAGGGCGGAAGCTTCGCACCGCGCCGCACCGATGGTGGTCAGAAGCGCCGTCCGGGCTGACCCCCGCCGGATGCAGCAACCTTTTCCGGGCCCGACGGGCTTCGTTAATCCTGGAGAAAACTTGGTTCGGTATAGTGGCGTAACCGGCAATGCCGGGGTGGTAACGAGTGCGCCGGCCGTTTCAGGCCGGCTGGTGTCAAGGGTCCGCCGCTGCTGGGGTCAGGCTTGCCTGGTCCGTAACCTCACGGTCTCGGCGGCGGACCCCGCCATCGGCTTGCAGCCTCCCGCGCCGATCCGCTAGGCTTTGCACCTATGGCCAAGCTTTACTTCCACTACTCCACCATGAACGCGGGGAAATCGACCTCGCTTCTGCAGGCGTCGCACAACTACCGCGAAGGCGGGATGGTGACCTACCTCATCACCGCGCAATTCGACAACCGCGCGGGTGAGGGCCGGATCGCCAGCCGGATTGGCATTGGTGAACCCGCCGACACCTTCGCCCCGGGCGAGGATCTTTTCGCCAAACTGAAGGCCCGGCTTTCGCAAGGACCTGTCGCCTGCGTCTTCATCGACGAGGCGCAGTTCCTGTCGAAGGACCAGGTCTGGCAGCTTGCCCGCGCGGTCGATGACCTTGGCGTTCCGGTGATGTGCTACGGCCTGCGCGTCGATTTCCAGGGCAACCTCTTTCCCGGTTCGGCCGCCCTTCTCGCCTGGGCCGACGAGATGCGCGAGGTCCGCACGATCTGCCATTGCGGCAAGAAGGCCACCATGGTCGTCCGCAAGGGGCCGGACGGGCGGGCGCTGCGGGAAGGCGAACAGGTGGTGATCGGCGGGAATGAAACCTATGTCAGCCTCTGCCGCCGTCACTGGCGCGAGGCAGTGGGCGACAGGTCTGCCGACGACTGACGCGCGATCAACACGCCCGCCAGCACGATCAGCGCCATGCCGGCGATCGCCGTCCAGCCAAGCGTTTCGCCCCAAAGAAAGAAGCCCCAGGCTGCCGAGGCAGGCAGGATGACGTATTCGAAGACCGAGACCTTCGAGGCCTCGGCGATCTGGTAGGCCTTCACGATCATGCCCACGCCCAGCAACGACCCCGCCGCCTGCACGAAGGTCCACCAGAGGAAACTGCCGCTCGGCCAGACCGGCCCGCGTTGCAGGAACCCTTCCGCCCCCTCGGGGACCGGCACCGGAAAGGCCCAGAGGACGGCCATCCCGACCAGCCCCATCACCCCCAGCATGCCGAAGAACCCGGCCACCACCGTCTCGGCCGTCTCGCCCGCGCACCATTCGCGGGTGGCGATGTTGCCCATCGCGTAAAGCGCCCCGGCGATGATCGGCAGCAGGGCGGCAAAGGTCGCCCCAGTCACCGCTTCGGGACCAAGTACCAGCACGACCCCGGCAAAGCCCACGGCCACGGCAAGGACCTGCAGGCCCCGGATCGGCTGGCCGTAGGCGACACGCTGGATCAGAAGCACGAAGATCGGCGCGGTGAAGAGGCCGGCCGCGACCTGCGCCACCGGCAGGAAGGCAAGCGCCCCGAAATAGATCAGCATCGCCGCGCCATGAATGGCCGACCGCGCGAGGACGGGGCCGGGGCGTTTCGGCCAGAGCCGCAGCCCCAGGGGCACTGCCACCAGTCCAAGGATCGCGAAGGCCATCGCCGTCCGGGTGGCGTGAAACTGCCAGAGCCCGCCATCGGCCGCGATCACCCGCACGTAATTGTCGGTGAAGGCGATGACGAAGGCATAGATCAGCACGGCGCCAAATGCGGCAAGGGTCCGGTTCGGTGTCACGCGTGTCAGTCCTTCTCACGTCCCACCCTCATGGCCCAGCGAAACCGCCTCCGCCCGCCTGAACGCGACCTCCCGTCGGTGATTGTGGCCGCCGCGTTCAGGCGCTAAGCTTCCGGCAAAACAGGCAGAAACCAACGGGCCCGATGACGGCACTGAAGAAGTATCAGCGGCTGGAATGCTCGGGCCTCTGGCGCGAAACGCCGCTTGACCAGCGCCGCGAGGTGCTGGTGCGGCTGGGTGATGCGACGCTTGTCCTTTCGGACCCGAAAAGCGGCGAAGCGGTCAGCCATTGGTCGCTTCCAGCCGTCGAACGCATCAACCGGGGGCAGGAACCGCCGGTCTTTGCCCCGGGGGCCGACAGCGACGAAAGCCTGGAGCTCACCGACCCCGACATGATCGCAGCGCTCGAGGCGGTCCGGTCCGCCGTCCGGGCGGCCACGGCCCGGCCCGGAAGGCTGCGTGGCCTGATCCTTGGCGGCACGGCGCTGGCGGTGGTGGCGCTGGCGCTGCTCTGGCTGCCGGGGGCGCTTGTCACCCATACCGCATCGGTCGTCCCCCCGGCTCAGCGGGCCGAGATCGGCCAGCGCCTGCTTGACGACCTTGCCCGCGTGACCGGCGCGCCTTGCGACAACCAGCTGGGCCTTCAGGCGCTTGCAGGCCTTTCCGAACGGGTCTTCGGCCCGGTCGACACGCCCATCCTCTACATCATGCCCGAAGGGGTCGAGCAGCCGCTCCACTTCCCCGGCGATGTCATCATCCTGCCCCGCCGCCTTGCGGAAGAGGCGAACGGACCCGAGGCTTTGGCGGGGGCCGCGCTGGTGGAACGCCTCCGCTCCCGCAGCGCCGATCCGATCGTGCCGCTTCTGAAACACGCGGGCCTCCGCGCGACCTTCCAGCTTCTGACCACGGCCGAATTGTCCGATGCCGCGATCGAAGGGTATGGTGAGGCCGCGCTCCGCGCCCAGCCGGTCGCCCTGCCCGATGCCACCCTGATCGAGGCCTTCACCGCCGCGCAGGTCCCGGCCACGCCCTACGCCGTGGCAGTCGATCCTGACGGGACCGTGACAGGCGGGCTGGTCAGCGGCGACCCCTACAAGGGCCTCGCGCCCTCTCCACTCATTCCCGATGAGGACTGGGTGTCGCTGCAAGGCATCTGCAGCACCTGAGCGCCGTCAAGGACTTGCCGTCTCGCCGGCTTCAGGATCTTCCCCGGCCACCGGCACCCGACGACCCGAAGGCGGCTGGTCGCAGATCGGCACCCCGTCGCGCGTCACGCGCGGGATCCAGCTTTCGTTGCCCTTCGGCCCGGCCCGCAGGAAGAGGCAGCCCTTGCTGTCGACATACTGCTGCCCGGCGTAGTCCTTCGGCGGCAGTTCGGCGGGGCCCGGCAACTCGGCCACCGCAGGCCCGGCCAGCACCGCCCAGACAGCCGCAGCGCGCAGGATTGCCCGGCCCTTGGTCATCTCACTTGGTGCCGAACATCCGGTCCCCGGCATCGCCCAGGCCCGGCACGATATAGCCGTGATCGTTCAGATGGCTGTCCACCGCCGCCGTGACGATCGGCACGTCCGGATGTGCCTGCTTCATCCTGGCGATCCCTTCCGGCGCGGCCAGGAGGCACAGGAACCGGATCTGCTTCGCCCCCGCTTTCTTCAACAGCGACACCGCCGCCGCGCTGGAGTTGCCCGTCGCCAGCATCGGATCGACAACGATGGCGATCCGGTCCTCCATCTTCTCAGGGAGCTTGCAGTAGTATTGCACCGGCTGCAGCGTCTCGGGGTCGCGGTAAAGCCCCACGAACCCGACCCGCGCCGCCGGGATCAGCTCCAAAATCCCGTCCAGAAGACCATTTCCGGCGCGCAGGATCGACACCAGCGCCAGCTTCTTCCCCTCGATCATCGGGGCGTCCATCTCTTCCAGCGGGGTCTCGATCCGCTTCGTCGTCATCGGCAACTCGCGCGTGACCTCATAGGCCAGAAGCAGGCTGATCTCGCGCAGAAGCTTCCGGAACGACGCGGTCGAGGTGTCCTTCTCGCGCATCAGCGTCAGCTTGTGCTGGACCAGGGGGTGACTGACGACGGTCAGGTGATCCAGCATTCATGCCTCCAGAAGCTTCGCGATCCGTCCCTTGGTATCCGCGTCGCAGAATGCCGCGTCAAGCGAGGCCTTTGCGATCCGCCGGAATTGCCCTTCGTCCCAGTCGAAGGCCTTGTGAAGTTCCTCGTATTCCCGCGCCATCGTGGTGTGGAAGAAGGGCGGATCGTCGGTCGAGATCGTGACCTTGCAGCCGCGCCGGTCGAGTTCGGCAATCGGATGGTCGCGAAACGTCTTGTAGATCCCCAGCGTGACGTTCGACCCCGGGCAGCATTCCAGCACGATCCCCTTCTCGGCCAGTTCGTCAACCAGCGCCAGGTCCTCGATCGCCCGCACCCCATGCCCGATCCGCTCGACCTCCAGGTCACGCACGGCGTCCCGCACGCTGTCCGGCCCGCCCCATTCCCCGGCATGGGCCGTCAGCCGCAACCCCGCCTCGCGCGCGCAGTCGAAGGCCCAGCGGAAATCCTTCGGGGCCCCCACCTTCTCGTCCCCCGCGATCCCGAAACCGACGATCCAGTCCCCCGCCGTCTCGGCCGCGCAAAGCGCCGTCTCCCTCGCCTTTTCCGGCCCGAAATGCCGGATGCAGGTGATGATCCCCCGCAGGGTGATCCCCATCTGCCGCTCGGCCTGATCCGCCGCCTCCTGCATCGCGTGAAGGTATTCCTTCCAGGCCCCCACATCCCGCCCGCCACAGAAATCGGGGCTGAGGAAGGTCTCGGAATAGACCACACCGGACTTGGCCGATTCCTCAAGCACCGCAAGGGTCAGCCGCGCGTAATCCTGCGGGCTTTGCAGGGCCGAGGTCGCCGCCTCATAGACCTTCAGGAAATCCCAGAAGTCCTTGTAGCGGTAATGCCCCCGCGCGTCGAAGATGCCCGATATGTCCAGATGCTTTTCCTTCGCCAGCCCCGCGATGAAGGCCGGCGGTGCCGCACCTTCCAGATGCAGGTGCAACTCGACCTTCGGCAATCCGTTCATCCCAGCCTCATTCTTCGTCTACAAACATCCCACGGGGGTCCGGGGGTGTGAAACCCCCGGGGGCCAGTCACAGGAAACTCCGCCCCGGCCCCTCGCTCCGCACCCCCAGATGCGCCGCCACGCTCGCCCCCACATCGACGAACCCGCAAAGGCCCACCTCCCGCGCGCCGACGCCCCAGCCAACGACCGGCACCCGTTCGCGCGTATGCTCGGTCCCGCGCCAGGTCGGGTCATTGCCGTGGTCGGCGGTGAAGAGCGCAAGGTCCCCCGGCTGCAGCGTCGCCAGAAACCGCGGCAGCGCAGCATCGAACCACTCCAGCGCACGGGCATAGCCGGAAACATCGCGGGGGTGGCCGTAAAGCGTGTCGAACTCCACGAAGTTCGCAAAGGTCAAGGAACCCTCCTCAGCTTCTTCCCCAAGCCGAAAAAGATGTTCGAAAAGATCAGCATCCGACTTCCCCTTCCACAGCTTCTCGATCCCGCGCATGGAGAAGATATCGCCGATCTTGCCAACCGCATGGGTCGCCCGTCCCGCATCCGCCACCCAGTCGAGCAGCGTCGGCGACGGTGGCGCAATGGCAAAATCCTTCCGGTTCGCGGTCCGCCTGAAATCCCCGCAAGTCCCGGTGAAGGGCCGCGCGATCACGCGGCCCACCTTCCGGGCGTGCAGCATCGGCGCAAGGTCCTTGCAGAGCTTCAAGAGGCGCTCCAGCCCGAACGCCTCTTCATGCGCGGCGATCTGAAAGACGCTGTCGGCGCTGGTATAGCAGATCGGCCAGCCGGTCCGGAGGTGTTCCTCGCAATGCTCGGCGATGATCGGCACGCCCGAGGCATGACAGTTCCCGAGGATACCGTCCGTTCCCGCCAACCGGCAGACCTCGGCCACGATGTCATCCGGAAAAGCCGGGACCATGTCGGGAAAATAGGTCCAGTCCCAGGGCACCGGCACGCCGGCCAGTTCCCAGTGCCCCGAGGGTGTGTCCTTGCCGCGCGACACCTCGGTCGCCGCCCCCCAGAGCCCCGATGGCACAGCATCCAGCCCCGGTGTCGCCGCACCCGAAGCTAGCCGGATCGCCGCCCCAAGCCCCAGCGCATCCAGATTTGGCAGCTTCAGCGCACCCGTCCGCCCCGTCTCGGCCCGCCCCGCGGCACAAGCCTTGGCGATATGGGCCAGGGTGTTCGACCCGGCATCGCCGAACTCCGCCGCGTCCGGCGCACCACCGCAGCCGACCGAATCCAGCACGATCAGGAAGGCGCGCGGCATCTCAGGCAATCCTCTTCTGGATCAGGGCGGGTTCCTCCGGCATCTCCGGGGCGATGACATATGCCGCCTGAACCGCCCGCACCGCAGCCTCAGCCGCCGCTTCGGTCGCCGCATGGACCATGGCGATCGGCACACCTGCGCCCGTCTCTTCGCCGATCCCGGCTAGGTCCGACAGTCCGACCGAGGGGTTCACCTTGTCCCCCTCGCGCAGCCGACCGCCACCCAGATGCACCACGGCATGCCCCAGCGCCTCGCCGTTGATCGCCGTTACATAGCCGTCCGCCAGCGCCGGCACCTCGATCATCACCGGGGCCGAGGGCAGCCGGTCCGGCCAGCGCTCCACGAAATCCGAAGGCCCGCCCTGCGCCGCCACCATCCGCCCGAAGATCTCGGCCGCCGCCCCGGATTCCAGCGCCTGCGCGATCCGCCCCGCCCCGTCCTTGGGGTCCGCCGCGAGCCCGGCCAGCGCCAGCGCCTCGCCGCCCAGCGCCGCCGTCAGGTCCCACAGGGCGGTGTTGACCGAGGTTCCGGTCAGCGTCTCCATCACCTCGATCACCTCCAGCGCATTCCCCGCCGCCGTGGCCAGCGGCTGCGACATGTCGGTGATCAGCGCACTCGTCATGCAGCCCGCGCCCTGTGCCGTCGCCACCAGCGCCCTCGCCAGCGCCTCGGCCCGCTCCGGCGTCTTCATGAAGGCGCCACTGCCGCATTTCACGTCCAGGACCAACGCCTCCAGCCCCGCCGCCAGCTTCTTCGACAGGATCGACGCGGTGATGAGGTCGATCGACTCCACCGTGCCCGACACATCCCGGATCGCGTATAGCCGCTTGTCGGCGGGCGCGAGGTCGGCGCTTGCCGCGACGATCGCGCATTTCAGCTCGCCCACCTGCTTGCGGAACGCGGCCTCGGTCAGCCCGGTCCGGAACCCCGGGATCGCCTCCAGCTTGTCCAGCGTCCCCCCGGTATGCCCCAGCCCCCTCCCCGAGATCATCGGCACATAGGCCCCGCAGGCCGCCAGCGCCGGGGCAAGGAGCAGCGACACGCAATCCCCGATCCCGCCGGTGGAATGCTTGTCGACGACCGGCCCCGGCAGGTCCCAGGCCATCACGCGACCGGAATCGCGCATGCCCCGCGTCAGCGCGACCCGCCCCTCCTCCGACAGGCCCTTCAGAAGGACCGCCATCGCAAAGGCCCCCGCCTGTGCATCCGTGACCGCGCCCGAGGCAAGACCACCGGCGAACCAGCGCAGGTCATCACCTGACGGCTGCCCCCCGTCGCGGATCGTCGCGATGATCGTGCGGGCGTCGGTCACGTCCGTGCCATGTGGTCAGCCGTAAAGACGCCGGGCAGAAGCTCGGCCACCGTCATCACCTTCTGCTTGCCGTCGGTCGTGCAGAGCGTGACTTTCACGTCCTGCCCGGCAAACTCGGCGATCTTCTGCCGGCAGCCGCCGCAGGGTGGCACGGGATCAGGACTGTCGGCGATGACGCAGACCTCGCCAATCCGCGTGTCGCCTGCCGCGATCATCGCGGCGATCGCCCCCGCCTCGGCACAGGTGCCCTCGGGGTAGGCCACGTTCTCGACATTGCAGCCCACATGCACCGCGCCCGTGGTCGACCGCAGGGCCGCGCCCACCTTGAACCGGGAATAGGGCGCATAGGCGCGTTCCCTGACCGCCGTCGCCATTTCCAGAAGCGTCATCCCTGCGCCCTCCTTGACCATTTGGTCAGAGTGTGAGCCGAAGCGGAAGCTTGCGCAAGCGTGTCGCTGTCTCTCCGACGAGAAGCCGAAGGCGCACGAGGAAGCGTCACACCACCCGCGTCGCCGGGTTGCCGGGAAGCGTCACCTCCAGAAGCTCCAGGTCCGGTGTCGCCTCCGCATAGCGCGTCGCCATCCCCGGCGGGATCACGAAGGCGTCGCCCGGTTCCAGCCGGTAGGGGTCCTTGCCCTCACCCTCCAGCGTCATCCCGCCCGTCATCACGAAGGTGAAAAGGATATCCCCCTCATGCACCGTCCAGGGGGCCGGACCCACGGGCCGCGCCACCATGACCGAGGCCACGCCCTTCGTCGCCGCATTGATCCCGGTATCCCGCGCCTCAAAACCGGGAATGCGGAACGGCTTGAACACTCCGTCCTTCCCGATGTCATGAACAAAGCGCTGGCCGTCCCATTCCCGCTCGGGCCGGTAATGCGGCGTGGGCAGGGTCATCTCGTGGTCGATCTCGGTGATATGCTCGGCCGGGACGCCGATCTCCACCACCTGCACGCCCTCGGAATGCAGCACCTTGTGCCGGATGCCCGGCGGCTGGATGAAGCAGTCCCCGGCATGGATGCGCCGGATGCCGCCCTGGTCCTCGTAAAGCACATCGACCCAACCGGCGACGCAGAAGATCAGCTGGAACCCGACCTTGTGGAAATGCACCATGTCCGGCACCGGGCCATCCGGCACCCGGATGTGGCTGGCGATCATCGCCCCGCCAAGGCGGCTCGGGATCAGGTCGCGATACTCCATGCCCGCCCGCCCGATCACCCAGGGCGCCTGGTCGGCCAGACGGCGCACGACGAAGGCATGCTCGGTCGCGGGCGTCACCACCGGCGGGTTCAGTTCGTCGACCTCTATCTTCGTTCCGTTCGGGGCGACCAGCGCCTTCTTGCCACCCGCGAACCCCGGATCATCCGTCAGAATACGCAGCGTCCCCGGCGCCTCGGGCGCGCCTTTCTGGATGCGCAACCGCAGCCCATGCCCGGAAAGGACCGCGACCTCCGGGTTGTCCGCCGGAAAGATCATGTCCAGCCGGAAGCCGAGCGTCTTCGTATAGAACGGCAGGTCATCCCGCAGTTCCTTTGTCGGCAACCGAACCTCGGCCCGCACTTCCGTCCCCGTTTCCGTCATGGCATTCCCCGTGCTATGGCGGCATGGTGTCCGGCACGGCAGGGATTTGCAAGCCGGGCGCGAAACGGTTTCAACCAGCGGCGATCTGGTGTAAGGCCAAAACTGGTTTAACGTTAAACCAGTTCTGCGGGAGGGGTGAATGGACGAGGCTCGGCACGACAACGCGCGGCAGGCGGCGCTGGATTATCACGAGTTTCCCAAGCCCGGAAAGCTGGAGATCCGCGCGACGAAACCGCTGGCCAACGGTCGCGACCTGGCCCGCGCCTATTCTCCCGGCGTGGCCGAGGCCTGCCTCGAGATCAAGGCCGAGCCTGCGACCGCCAGCCGCTACACCTCGAAGGGCAACCTTGTCGCCGTCATCTCGAACGGCACCGCCGTCCTCGGCCTTGGCAACATCGGCGCGCTGGCCTCGAAGCCGGTGATGGAAGGCAAGGCCGTCCTCTTCAAGAAATTCGCCAACATCGACTGCTTCGACATCGAGGTGAACGAACCCGATCCCGAAAAGCTTGCCGACATCGTCTGCGCGCTGGAACCCACCTTCGGCGCGGTGAACCTTGAGGATATCAAGGCCCCCGACTGTTTTGTCGTCGAACGCCTCTGCCGCGAGCGGATGAAGATCCCGGTCTTCCACGACGACCAGCACGGCACCGCCATCGTCGTGGGTGCCGCCGCGACCAACGCGATGATCGTTGCCGGCAAGCGGTTCCAGGACATAAAGGTCGTCTCGACCGGCGGCGGGGCTGCCGGCATCGCTTGCCTCGAGATGCTGGTGAAACTGGGTGTCCGGCGCGAGAATGTCTGGCTCTGCGATCTGGAAGGCCTCGTCTACAAGGGCCGCGTTGCCCAGATGACCCCGCAGAAAGAAGCCTTCGCCCAGGGCACCACCCCGGCCACGCTGGCCGATGTCATCGCCGGGGCCGACCTTTTTCTCGGCCTCTCCGGCCCAGGTGTCCTCACGCCCGCGATGGTGCAGGCGATGGCCCCGAACCCGATCATCTTCGCCCTTGCGAACCCCACGCCGGAAATCCTGCCCGATGAGGTGCGGAAAGTAGCCCCCGGCGCGATCATCGCCACCGGGCGGTCGGATTTCCCCAACCAGGTCAACAACGTCCTCTGCTTCCCCTTCATCTTCCGGGGTGCTCTCGATGTCGGAGCCACCGAAATCAACGACGCGATGGAGATCGCCTGCATCGAAGGCATCGCCGCCCTCGCCCGCGCCACGACATCGGCCGAGGCAGCCGCCGCCTACCGGGGCGAAACCCTCAGCTTCGGCCCCGATTACCTGATCCCCAAACCCTTCGACCCCCGCCTGATCGGCGTCGTAGCCTCGGCCGTGGCTAAGGCCGCGATGGAAACCGGCGTCGCGACCCGCCCGCTGCCGGACCTTGACGCCTACAAGCGCAACCTCGACGGCTCGGTCTTCAAGTCCGCCCTCATCATGCGCCCCGTCTTCGAGGCGTCAAAGCTTGCCAGCCGCCGCATCGTCTTTGCCGAAGGCGAGGATGAACGCGTCCTGCGCACCGCCAACGCGATGCTCGAGGAAACGAACGACCTCCCGATCCTGATCGGCCGACCCGAGGTGGTCGAGGCGCGCTGCGAACGCGCCGGCCTGCCGATCCGGCCGGGCCGCGACTTCCACCTCGTGAACCCGGAAAACGACCACCGGTACCGCGATTACTGGGGCGCCTATCACGAACTCATGGCCCGCCGCGGCGTCACCCCCGACATCGCCCGCGCCGTGATGCGGACGAACACCACCGCCATCGCCGCAATCATGGTGCATCGCGAGGAAGCCGACAGCATGATCTGCGGCACCTTCGGACAGTTCAACTGGCACCTCTCCTATGTCCGCCAGATCCTTGCGCGGGGCGGGCTGCACCCCGTCGCCGCCCTCTCGCTGATGATCCTGGAAGACGGTCCCCTCTTCATAGCCGACACCCATGTCCATTCCGAACCGACGCCGGAACAGATCATGCAGACCGTGATCGGCGCGGCCCGCCACGTCCGCCGCTTCGGCGTCACGCCGAAGATCGCGCTTTGCACGCAAAGCCAGTTCGGCAACATCGACAACGCCTCGGCCCGGCGGATGCGCGACGCGCTCGAGATGCTCGACACCCGCGAGCCCGACTTCGCCTATGAAGGCGAGATGAACATCGACGCCGCCCTCGACCAGTCGATCCGCGACCGTCTCCTGCCCGGCAGCCGCTACGAAGGGGCTGCGAACGTGCTGGTCTTCGCCTCATCCGAGGTCGCCTCGGGCGTACGCAACATCCTCAAGGTCAAGGCGGGGGGGCTGGAGGTCGGGCCGATCCTGATGGGCATGGGCAACAAGGCCCACGTGGTGACCCCCGCCATCACCGCGCGGGGACTTCTGAACATGTCCGCCATCGCGGGCACACCCGTGGCGCATTACGGCTGAAGCGGGGCCGATTTCTTCGAAGAAATCGTGCCGGAGCCTTCAAGGGCTCCGGTGCGGAGTTTTCGAAAACTCCGCCCCCCTTTGCAAAACCCGCGCTTGCCCGGCAACCGACTTTGCAGCCTGGCCGTGGTTTGCAAATATTTGCCCATGGCTGCCGCAAATTCTGCAAAGAAGTCGCGGCCCGCTACCGGTAACACCGTTGCGCAACCGGCATCCCATCGCATACCACATCAGCCGAGGAGACATCGGCGGGGGGAGATCGCGATGAGCTATGCACAGGTCTACGGACAATGGCAGAAGGACCCGGAGGGGTTCTGGCTTTCCGCCGCCGGGGGCATCGACTGGGTGAAGAAACCCGCCAAAGCCCTCAACACCGACCGCGCGCCCCTGTACGAATGGTTCACCGACGCCGAGGTGAACACCTGCTGGAACGCCGTCGACCGCCACATCCTCGCCGGCCGGGGCAAGCAACCCGCGATCATCCACGACAGCCCGGTCACCGGCACGAAACACGTCATCACTTATGCAGAGCTTCAGGACCGCGTCTCCCGCCTCGCCGGGGCCTTGCGCGCAAAGGGCATCCAGAAGGGAGACCGCGTCATCATTTATATGCCGATGGTCCCCGAGGCCTTGGAGGCGATGCTTGCCTGCGCCCGGCTTGGCGCCATCCACTCCGTCGTCTTCGGCGGCTTCGCGGCCCACGAGCTTGCCGTCCGCATCGACGACTGCACCCCCAAGGCGATCATCGCCGCCTCCTGCGGGATCGAGCCGTCGCGCGTCGTCCACTACAAGCCCCTCCTCGACGCCGCCATCGACCAGGCCACCCACAAGCCCGACTTCTGCGTGATCTTCCAGCGCGAGCAGGAGGTGGCCAAGCTCACCCCCGGCCGCGACGTTGCCTGGCATGAGTTCCAGTACGGCGTCACCCCCGCCGACTGCGTGCCGGTGCCGGGCAACCACCCGGCCTACATCCTTTACACCTCCGGCACGACCGGCGCGCCGAAGGGCGTCGTCCGGCCCACCGCCGGGCACCTCGTCGCGCTGAACTGGACGATGCGCGCGATCTACAACTGCGGGGTCGGCGATGTCTTCTGGGCCGCCTCCGACGTTGGCTGGGTCGTCGGCCACAGCTACATCTGTTACGGCCCCCTGATCGCCGGCTGCACCACTGTGGTCTACGAAGGCAAGCCCGTCGGCACCCCGGACGCCGCCGCCTTCTGGCGCGTGATCAACGAACACAAGGTCCGCGCCTTCTTCACCGCACCCACAGCCCTCCGCGCGATCAAGCGCGAAGATCCGGATGGCAAGCTCGTCCCCGCGCTCCCCACCCTTCAGGCACTCTATCTCGCCGGGGAACGAGCCGACCCCGACACGATCCACTGGGCCTCGCGGCACCTCAAGGTCCCGGTCGTCGATCACTGGTGGCAGACCGAAACCGGCTATGCCATCGCCGCCAACCCCCTGGGGATCGAGGCGCTTCCGGTCAAGATCGGCAGCCCCTCGGTCGCGATGCCCGGCTTCAACGTGCAGGTCCTTGACGAAGGTGGCCACCCCGTCAGCCCGGGCACGCTTGGCGCCATCGCGATCAAGCTGCCCCTGCCCCCCGGCACCCTTCCCACCCTCTGGAACGCCGAGGACCGCTTCCGCAAATCCTACCTCAACCACTTCCCCGGCTATTACGAGACGGGCGATGCGGGCTACATCGACGCCGACGGCTACCTCTACATCATGGCCCGCACCGATGACGTCATCAACGTCGCCGGCCACCGCCTCAGCACCGGCGCGATGGAAGAGGTTCTGGCCAGCCACAAGGATGTTGCCGAATGTGCCGTCATCGGGGTCGCCGATGATCTCAAGGGCCAGTCGCCGCTGGGCTTCCTTTGCCTCAACAAGGGATCGAACCGCCCGCATGACGAGGTGGTGAAGGAATGCGTGAAGCTGGTCCGCGACCAGATCGGCCCCGTCGCCGACTTCAAGCGCGCTGTCGTCGTCGACCGCCTGCCCAAGACCCGTTCGGGCAAGATCCTCCGCGGGACCATGGTCAAGATCGCCGACAGCCAGCCCTGGAAGATGCCTGCGACCATCGACGATCCCGCGATCCTGGACGAGATCACGGCGGCGCTGCGATCACTCGGCCTCGCAAAAGGCTGACCAAAGCCTTGCTGGACACGGGCCGCCGGTTCGGGCAATCTTTGCATTATGCAAAACTTGCCCCTTCCGCTCCGGTTCGATCCTGACCGCCTGCGGCGGCTTCTCGACATTGTCGGCCCGACCGAGGCGCGTTCCTTCCTGACCCAGCTTGACCGTGACCTCACGGATTGCGCGCGTCATCTTGCAGCGGCGACGATGCGGCAGGACTGGCCGGCGCTGCGCGAGGCAAGCCATGTCCTGATGTCGCTCGCCGGGTCTGCCGGGGCCCTTGCGCTCCAGGCCCAGGCGCAGGCACTGAATTCGGCTGCCCACGATCGCAACGGCGACGCGATGGCCGAGGTCTACGCACATGTTGCGCCCGACCTCACGCGCCTTATCGACATCGTCCGGGCCACGCCCGATCCCTTCGCGAGCCACTGATGAAACCCGCCGCTTCCGCCCGCCCCCCGATCCTTCTGATCGAAGACACGCTCTCGTTGCAGATGGTCTACCGCTCGATCCTGACCGGGGCCGGCTACCGGGTTGCCGTGGCAGGAACTGCAGCCGAGGGACTGGCGCAGTTCAACACATTGCAGCCGGCCATCGTCCTGATGGACCTTGTCCTGCCCGACAGCGACGGCCTCAAACTGATGCAGACCATGCTGGCCGCCCAACCGCAGACCAGCATCATTGCCATCACTGCGAACGGGTCGGTCAACCTTGCGGTCGACGCGATGCGGGCCGGGGCACATGACTTCCTCGTCAAGCCCTTCGACGAAGGCCGTCTCCTCAGTACGGTGCAGAACGCGCTTGCCGAACGCCGCGCCCGGTCCCCTGCCGCCCCTGCCGCGCTCGCGGCAGCCGGACCCGACCTTTCCAGCCAGACCGAGATCGCCGGGTTCATCGGCTCGTCGGATGAGATGGCCCGCATCCATGCCACCATCGCTTCGGTCGCGCGGTCCATGGCTACGGTCTTCATCACCGGCGAAAGCGGCACCGGCAAGGAACTCTGCGCCCTTGCCGTGCACGCCGGGTCAGCCCGCGCCTCGGGCCCCTTCATCGCGCTGAACTGCGGCGCGATCCCGCAGGACCTTCTGGAATCCGAAGTCTTCGGCCACATGAAGGGCAGCTTCACGGGCGCAATCTCCGACAAGCCCGGCGCCGCCGCCGCCGCCGATGGCGGCACGCTTTTCCTTGACGAGATCTGCGAAATGGCCCCGGCGCTGCAGACAAAACTCCTGCGCTTCCTCCAGACCTCGACCGTTCAGCCGGTCGGCGCCACCCGGCCAAAGAAGGTGAACGTCCGCATCGTCTGCGCCACGAACCGTGATCCGGTCGATGCCGTCCGCCGCGGCCAGTTCCGCGAGGACCTCTACTACCGCCTCTTCGTCGTCCCGATCCACATGCCCCCCCTCCGCAACCGCGGCCGGGACGTGATCGAGATCGCCGAGGCCGCCCTCTTCCGCTTTGCCCGCGAAGAGGGGCGCGAATTCCTCGGCCTCAGCCCCGAGGTGCGGGCGCTTCTGCCCCGCCTGCCCTGGCCCGGCAACGTCCGCCAGCTGCTGAACGTGATCCGCAACGTCGTGGTCCTGAACCCCGGCGGCTGGGTCACGCTCGACATGCTGCCCCCCGGCCTTGCCGATGCCGCGCCGATGCTGGCCGAGGTGCCCCGCACCCTTGAACCAGCACCCCAGCTGCCCACCGCCGACAGCCTTGTCGGCCTCACCCTGGCCGAAGCGGAACGCCGCCTGATCGAAGCGACCGTGGCCCGCCATGGCGGATCGATCCCCAAGGCCGCGCGGGTGCTCGACGTCTCGCCGTCAACGCTCTACCGCAAGATCGAAGGCTGGAAGGCCGAGGCAGGCTGACCGCGCCTCGCCAGGGTCAGGCGACGAGAAGACGAAGTCGCACGAGGAGCCGCTCTCAGGTGAACTGCTCGCCGATCAGCCGCTCTTCCAGCCCGTGCCCCGGGTCGAACAGCAGCCGATGCGTGACCTCCGGCACCGACCGCACCTCGACGCTGACCACATCGCGGACCGAGGACCGGCTGTCGGCATCTGCCATCACCGGCCTCTTTTCCCCTTCGATCACCTCCAGCCGCACGACGGCAGTCGAGGGCAGCAGCGCCCCCCGCCACCGCCTTGGCCGGAAAGCCGACATCGCCGTCAGGGCCAGCACATCCGACCCGATGGGCAGGATCGGCCCGTGTGCCGAATAGTTGTAGGCCGTCGATCCCGCCGGTGTGGCCACCAGTGCCCCGTCGCAGACCAGTTCCGCCAGCCGCTCGCGCCCGTCGATCAGCACCCGCAGCTTCGCCGCCTGCGGCCCCTGCCGCAGAAGCGAAACCTCGTTGATCGCCAGCGCCTCGGTCACCCGGCCCTTCGCATTCACCGCCCGCATCGCCAGCGGGTGGATCGCCGTTTCCTCCGCCGCCTGCAGCCGTTCGGCCAGGTCGGCTTCGGCATAGGCATTCATCAGGAACCCGATCGTGCCGCAGTTCATGCCATAGACCGGCAGCCCGCGCCCCTGCGCCTCGTGCAGCGTCTGCAGCATGAACCCGTCCCCGCCCAGCGCCACGATCACCTCGGCCCGTCGCGCCTCGGCTTGCCCATAGCGCGCGGTCAGGGCGGCGAAGGCGGAAACCGCCGCCGGTGCCCTGCTGGCTGTGAACCTGATCCGCACGCCTGTTCCCCCGGTAAGCCAGACCCCAGTGGCCAGTCTTGGCCGGGACGCAAGGCAAACTCAACCCCGGCCAGTGGGTCCCCGCGCCCCCTTCCCGCAAGATTATTTCGCGCCGGGGGCCGAACTTGTCGTTTTCCTGCCTTTTCGACAGCCACCTCCTGATCTAGATACGGGCTTTGACCCGACTTGGCGAGAGGACACTCCATGAACGCCCCGCACCGCGACACCGGCTTTTTCACCGAATCCCTCGCCTCCCGCGACCCCGAGCTTTTCGGGTCGATCACTGCGGAGCTTGGCCGCCAGCGCCACGAGATCGAGTTGATCGCGTCCGAGAACATAGTCTCCCGCGCCGTGATGGAAGCGCAGGGGTCGGTGATGACCAACAAATACGCCGAAGGCTACCCCGGCAAGCGCTACTACGGCGGCTGCCAGTATGTCGACGTAGCCGAAAACCTTGCCATCGACCGCGCCTGCAAGCTTTTCGGCTGTAGCTTCGCGAACGTCCAGCCGAACTCCGGCTCCCAGGCCAACCAGGGCGTGTTCCAGGCCCTGCTGAAGCCCGGTGACACCATCCTCGGCATGTCGCTCGACGCTGGCGGCCACCTCACCCACGGTGCTGCCCCGAACCAGTCGGGCAAGTGGTTCCACGCCGTTCAGTACGGCGTCCGGAAGCAGGACCTGACGCTGAACTACGACCAGCTCCAGGAGCTGGCGACCGAGCACAAGCCGAAGCTCATCATTGCCGGCGGCAGCGCCATTCCCCGGATCATCGACTTCAAGCGCATGCGCGAGATTGCGGATTCGGTCGGCGCCTACCTGCTCGTCGACATGGCGCACTTCGCCGGTCTCGTCGCGGCGGGCCTCTACCCCTCGCCCTTCCCGCACGCGCATGTCGCCACCACCACGACCCACAAGACGCTCCGCGGCCCGCGCGGCGGGATGATCCTGACGAATGACGAGGACATCGCCAAGAAGGTCAACTCGGCGATCTTCCCCGGCATCCAGGGCGGCCCGCTGATGCATGTGATCGCGGCGAAAGCCGTGGCCTTCGGCGAGGCGCTGCGCCCCGAGTTCAAGTCCTACCAGGCCCAGGTCATCAAGAACGCCCAGGCGCTGGCGGATGAGCTGATGAAGGGCGGCCTCGACATCGTCACCGGCGGCACCGACACGCACCTCATGCTCGTCGACCTCCGCCCCAAAGGCGTGAAAGGCAATGCCACCGAAAAGGCCCTCGGCCGCGCCCACATCACCTGCAACAAGAACGGCATCCCCTTCGACACCGAAAAGCCGACGATCACCTCCGGCGTCCGCCTCGGCACCCCGGCCGGCACCACCCGCGGTTTCGGTGAGGCCGAATTCCGCCAGATCGCCCGCTGGATCATCGAGGTGGTCGATGGCCTTGCCGCCAACGGCGAAGACGGCAACGGCGCGGTCGAGGCCAAGGTGAAGGCCGAGGTCGAGGCGCTCTGCACCCGTTTCCCGATCTACCCGGACCTCTAAAGCTTATGCGGCCGGGCCGGGCCCGAAGGCTGGTCCGCCGGCTGACGGTCCTGGCCCTCGTCGCGGGCACAGGTGCCTGGGCCAAGGCTCTGGACCCGTGGAGCCGGCGTGGTTAACGCGTTGCCAACGAGGCGCGCGTAGAGACAAAAGGAAGACACAGGGAAGACGGAAGAAAGACGCCCCCTTCTTCGCAAAATCCGCCAGTTAAGCCAGCGTTCCCAAACAGTTGGCAGGCGCAGCCCGACCGCGCTTCCGCGCCTAGAGATACCCGCGCCAGACCAGCACAGCGATGAGGCCGATGGCCAGAACGAAGACCCCGCCACCGACAAAGCCGACCATGCCGGACAGGACACTCCGCTTGCGTTCGGCGGGGTCGACGGTCATCAGGTGCTTCAGGCAGGCGTCATAGGCAGTCGACACCGCGCCCATGTCGATCTGGCCCAGAAGCTTAGGATTCTTCGCCTTTTCCGCCGCATCCGCCAGAAACTGCGCCGCCTCTCGCACCCGCTTCGGCAACAACCGCCCGCCCTTGCGCAGACGCGCAGACAGGTCTTTTCCGGTAAGGCCCAGCCTCTCTTCCATAAGCTGCCCCACCCGATCCGCCATCTGCTGGATCGCCACCGAACTCATTCCAGACCCTCCCTTAATGCAGCCGACCCTATGATCCTTCCGGTCGAGGTTCAACCGCTCTGGCCTTGCACGGGCCCCGATTGTAGACAAGGACATGCTTGCCACCATCCAGCACAACGCCGCCGATCCGGCTGCCCCGACCCTGGTCATCGCCCACGGGCTTTACGGTTCGGGCCGGAATTGGGGCGTCATCGCCCGGCGACTTGCCGACAGGCGGAACGTCATCGCCGTCGACATGCGCAACCACGGCGACAGCCCGCGCGTAGCGACCCAGTCCTATCACGACATGGCCGCCGATCTTGCCGAGGTGATCGGAACCCTCGGCCCACCGGTCGACTTGCTTGGGCATTCGATGGGCGGCAAGGCCGCCATGCAGCTGGCCCTGACCCAGCCTGACCTGATCCGCCGCCTGATCGTCGCCGACATCGCGCCGGTTGCCTATACCCATGACCAGACCCGCCATGTCGATGCGATGGCCTCGCTTGACCTGGCGCGCCTAACCTCCCGGGCCGAGGCTGACGCTGCACTGGCGGCGGCAGGGGTCGAGGATGCGGCCCTGCGGGCCTTCTTCCTGCAATCGCTTGACCTGCGATCATCGCCCCCGCGCTGGAAGCTGAACCTGTCCGTGCTGAAAGCCGAGATGCCGAAGATCGTCGGCTGGCCTGGGACCGAAGGGCGGTTCGAGGGGCCGGCGCTGTTCCTGACCGGGGCGGAAAGCCACTATGTCCGCCCCGAATACCGCGACACGATCCGCGCGCTTTTTCCCAAGGCCCGCTTTGCGAAGATCCCCGGCGCGGGCCACTGGCTACACGCCGAAAAGCCACGCGAGTTCGAAGAGACCGTCCGGGTCTTTCTGGACGCCTAGCTGTCGATCTGCCGGGCCACCATCCAGCTGACCGGCAGCGCAGCAACCGCCCCCGCCGCCGCAGCCCCCACAATGGGCCATAGCGTAACGTAGCCAAGTGTCAGGACCAGCACCACCGCGGACCCCGCAAGCGCCATTCCGATCATAGAATAAAGGATCATCATCAGCCGCATCACCCTTCCCTCCGAGCCGTTTCTATCCCGGCTGAAAAGGTATCCGGACCCTGTGGTCCACGCCTTGATTCTGGTCAATCCGCGCCGGTTTCAGCCCGCTGCGCTCTCCAGAACCGCGGTCAGGGCATCCTCGGACAAAACCACCGGATTGCCCTTCATCGACGAGGCGGAAAGCGACGCCTTGACGATCTCGGGGTGCATGGCTGCCGTCACGCCCATCGCCTGCAGGCCGGGAAGCCCCTCGGCCCGCGCCCAGTCCTGCAAGGCTCGCGGGGCCTCATCCGAACCGCAGCCAAAGGCCTCGGCCAGCATGGCAAAAACCTCGTCGATCCGTGCGCGGGCAGGTCCCGTCGCCGCCGCGCGGTTGGCGGCAAGGACAGGCCCCAGAAGCGCGCCGCAGATCGCCCCATGCGCGGCCCCCGTCATCCCGCCGATCACCCCGGCAAAGCCATGAACAGCCCCAAGACCCGCATTGGAAAGGGCAAGCCCGCCGCACAGGCTGACCCAGGCCATCCGGTCCCGCGCCTCGGGGTTCTCGCCTGCCATCAGCTGCCTAATGGCTTGTAATCCCACAGGAATTGTCGGTCGGGCGATGGCGTCGGTATAGGGCGTCGCCTTGACAGAGACGAAGGGTTCGATGACTTGCGTCACCGCATCCAGCCCCGAGGCCAGGGTCACACCCCTTGGGCAGCCGTCGGTCAGCGCAGGGTCGACGATGGCCACCCGCGCGACCATCCGCTCATCGCGGAGCGAGACCTTCCGGCCCTCCTCGATCACCCCGATCACCGCATTGCGGGTGACCTCGGCCCCGGTGCCGGCGGTCGTGGGCAGGGCGATGAAGGGCAAAGGATCGGCCACAAGGGGACGGCCTTTCCCGACCAGTTCCAGATGCTCCAACGGGTCGTCGGGGGCGGGGATCAGGGCCGCAATCGCCTTGCCAAGATCAAGCGCCGCCCCCCCGCCGATGGCCGCGACCCAGTCGGGACGCCAGTCCCGGGCGAGGTCCAGGGCGGCGAGAAGATCGGCCAGCGTCGGTTCACCCTTGCAGGCGATGGCAAGCGTTCCCGGGCCGAGGGCGTCGGTCAGCCAAGCCGCGCGGCCGACGTTGGAACCGTGGACCACAATCCCCCGCGGACCGAAGGACCGGATCAGCCCCGGCGCCTTCTGCGCCTCGCCGCGGCCGAACAGGATCCGGCCGGGTGCGGTGATGGCAAAGGGGGTCAAAAGCTCATCGTTGCGGCGACGGCTTTGCTCCAGCGGGCATATTTCGCCTCGCGGAGACCTTCATCCATCGCCGGTGTGAACCTGCGGTCCAGCGCCCAGCTCTTGGCGAACTCCGCCGGGCCGCCGACGATGTCAGCCTCCATCGCGGCCAGGTAGGCGGCCCCAAGGGCGGTCGTTTCGGTGACCTTCGGTCGGTCTACCGGGGCACCGAGGATGTCGGCCAGAAACTGCATGGTCCAGTCCGACGCGGTCATCCCGCCATCGACCCGCAGCACCCCGTCGGCGGCGGCACCCCAATCGGCGCGCATCGCTTCCAGAAGGTCGCGGGTCTGAAAGCCGACGCTTTCCAGCGCCGCGCGGGCCAGTTCGGCGGGTCCGGAGTTCCGGGTCAGCCCGAAGACCGCACCGCGGCAGTCGGGCCGCCAATAGGGCGCGCCAAGGCCGGTGAAGGCGGGGACGAGGATCACGCCCTGGGCTTCCTCGGCTGCCTCGGCGAGGGGGTGGGTCTCCTTCGCCTCGCGGATGATCTTCAGTCCGTCCCGCAGCCACTGGACCACCGCCCCGGCAATGAAGATCGACCCTTCAAGGGCATAGGTCGGCTTACCCTTCAGCTGATAGGCGACGGTGGTCAGAAGCCGGTTCTTCGAGGGCACCATATCGGCGCCGGTGTTCAGTAGGGCAAAGCAGCCGGTCCCGTAGGTGGACTTCATCATGCCGGGACTGAAACAGGCCTGACCCACCGTCGCTGCCTGCTGGTCGCCCGCAACGCCGAGGATGGGGATTTCGCGGCCGAAAAGATCGGGGCGGGTCGTGCCGAAGGGGGCGGCGCAGTCCTTCACCTCGGGCAGGAGAGAAAGGGGGATGCCGAGAAGCCCGCAGATTTCGGCGTCCCATTCCCCCTTTGCGATGTTGTAGATCAGGGTGCGGGAGGCGTTGGTTGCGTCGGTCGCGTGAACCTTCCCGCCCGTCAGGTTCCAGATCAGCCAGGTGTCGACGGTGCCGAAGGCAAGCTCACCCTTCTCAGCGCGGGCTCGGGCGCCTTCGACGTTGTCGAGGAGCCACTTGATCTTCGTCCCCGAGAAGTAGGGGTCGAGGAGGAGCCCGGTCTTCGCAGTGATCGCGGCCTCATGCCCCGCGGTCTTGAGGGCGGCGCAGGTGTCCGCCGTCCGCCGGTCCTGCCAGACGATGGCGGGGTGGATCGGCTGGCCGGTCGCGCGGTCCCAGATCAGGGTCGTCTCGCGCTGGTTGGTGATGCCGATGGCGGAGATGGAGGTGGCGGAGATTCCGGCCTTCTCGATCGCGGCGCGGGCGGTGGCGGCGACGGTCGACCAGAGGTCGGAGGGGTCATGCTCGACCCAGCCGGGGCGCGGGTAGTGCTGCCGGAATTCCTTCTGGGCGGTTGCGATGGGACGCAGACCGGCATCGAAAAGAATCGCGCGGGAGGAGGTGGTGCCCTGGTCGATGGCGAGGATATGGGTCATTTCGGCGGCCTGCGGTCAACGGTGTCCACGGTGGTCAAAAGTCGGATTGTTATTGATTACAAAGAGTTGCTCGTGGGCGTTAGGGAAATGTTAAGGATTGGCGCCTTTCGAAAAATCCTCTCGCGCGCCGCGGCGTTTTCGAAAACCCGGACCGGAGCCTTCGAAGGCTCCGACCCGATTTCTTCGAAGAAATCGGTCCCGGGCGAAGCGGGTATGCTCCGCCCGGGACCATTTCAGCTTACTGCTTCCAGGACTGGATCAGCTCGTCGTAGCTGACGGTCTTGGGCTCTTCGTCCTCGTTTTCCAGCTTGGCCACCGGCGCGCCGGGGGCGTCAAGCCAGACCTGGGGATCCTGCGGCTCGTTCATCTTCGGGCCGATGTCACCCTGGACGCCGGCCTTTTCGAGCCGTTCCAGCACCTTTTCCTGCTCTTCGCAGAGGGCATCGAGCGCTTCCTGCGGGGTCTTTGCCCCCGACATGGCGTCGCCGATGTTCTGCCACCAGAGCTGGGCAAGCTTCGGATAGTCAGGAACGTTGGTGCCGGTCGGCGACCACTGGACGCGGGCCGGCGAGCGGTAGAACTCGATCAGGCCGCCCAGCTTGGGCGCGCGTTCGGTGAAGTGGTCGCTGTTGATCGTCGACTCGCGGATGAAGGTGAGGCCGACGTCGGACTTCTTCAGGTCCACAGTCTTCGAGGTGACGAACTGGGCATAGAGCCATGCAGCCTGCGCCCGGTCGATCGGGGTGGACTTCAGAAGCGTCCACGATCCGGCATCCTGGTAGCCGATCTTCTGGCCTTCCTGCCAGTAGACGCCATGCGGCGAGGGGGCCATGCGCCACTTGGGCGTGCCATCCTCGTTCATCACCGGCAGGCCTTCCTTGACCATGTCGGCGGTGAAGGCGGTGTACCAGAACATCTGCTGGGCGATGGAGCCCTGGGCAGGCACCGGTCCGGCTTCACCGAAGGTCATGCCCTGGGCTTCCGGCGGCGAGTACTTCTGCAGCCACTCGATCGCCTTGGTCACGGCATAGACCGCCGCCGCGTCGTTGGTCGAGCCACCGCGCGCCACGCAGGAGCCGACGGGGCGCGAGTTCTCGTCCACGCGAATGCCCCATTCGTCGACCGGCAGGCCGTTCGGTTCACCCACGTCGCCCATGCCCGCCATCGACATCCAGGCGTCGGTGTAACGCCAGCCGAGCGAGGGGTCCTTCTTGCCGTAGTCCATGTTGCCATAGACACCGGTGGCCGGGCCGCCCGCATAGGACATGTCGCGTCCGGTGAAGAACTCGGCGATGTCCTCGTAGGCCGACCAGTTGACCGGAACGCCGAGGTCATAGCCATAGGCGGCCTTGAAGTCGTCCTTGGTCTTCTGGTCATTGAACCAGTCGTAGCGGAACCAGTAGAGGTTCGCGAACTGCTGGTCGGGCAGCTGATAGAGCTTGCCGTCGGGTCCGGTGGTGAACTTCAGGCCGATGAAGTCGTTCAGGTCAAGGCCCGGGTTCGTCACCGCTGCCCCGTCGCCTGCCATCCAGTCGGTCAGGTTATGGGCAAGCTGATAGCGCCAGTGGGTGCCGATCAGGTCCGAGTCGTTGATGTAGGCGTCGTAGATGTTCTCGCCCGTCTGCATCTGCGTCTGGAGCTTTTCGACCACGTCGCCTTCGCCGATCAGGTCATGGGTGACCTTGATGCCGGTGATCGCCTCGAAGGCCGGGGCAAGGACCTGGGATTCATAGACGTGGGTGGTGATGGTTTCCGAGACGACCTTGATCTCCATGCCCGCATAGGGCTTGGCGGCGTCGATGAACCACTGCATTTCCGCTTCCTGCGCGGCGCGGTCCAGGACCGAGAGATTGCCGATTTCGGCATCAAGGAAGGCTTTCGCCGCCTCGATGTCCGCCCAGGCGGGGGCGTTCATGGCCATCAGCGCAAGCGCCATGGCGGTTGTGGTTTGACGTAGTCTCATTTTCATCCTCCCAGATTGCGAGACGTTGGTCTTGGTCTTCGGTCCGGGGCGGACTGACCGTCCCGGGGTCGGCGTTTTGCCTTGCTCTAGACCCAGCGGAAGACCGCTGCGGCATAGGCCAGGGACAGGATCATCGCGCCCCAGATTGCGTCGGGGCCTGCGAAGAAGAGCCAGCCAAGGTGGATGAAGGCCGACCCCAGAAGGCTGATGAACAGACGGTCGCCCCGCGTGGTCTCGATCCGAAGGACGCCGACGCGCGGGGTTTCGGGAAAGCGGATCGCAAGGAGCGTGAAAACGATCAGAAGCCCCGCGATGCACCAGAAGAAGAGGGCGACCGGGAAGGTCCAGGCCATCCAGAAGCCGGGGATTAGCTGCCCGGTCCAGTCGCGCACACCCTCGTCATCGACCGGCACGGCCGAGAAGATCAGCGCCAGGATCGCGCCCATGAGGACGGCGAAGGTGAGGTAGATCGGGGTCCAGCGGGTGGCGGTCATCACACCCTCCCCAGGGCGAAGCCCTTGGCGATGTAGTTGCGGACGAAGTAGATCACGAGCGCCCCCGGAACGATGGTCAGGACCCCGGCCGCAGCCAGCACGCCCCAGTCCATGCCAGAGGCAGAGACGGTGCGGGTCATGGTCGCGGCGATTGGCTTGGCATCTGTGGTGGTAAGGGTTCGGCTGAGAAGAAGTTCCACCCAGGAGAACATGAAGCAAAAGAAGGCCGCGACGCCGATTCCGCTCGCGATGAGCGGCATGAAGATCTTCACGAAGAAGCGCGGGAAGCTGTAGCCGTCGATATAGGCGGTTTCGTCGATTTCCTTCGGCACGCCGCGCATGAAGCCTTCGAGGATCCAGACCGCGAGGGGCACGTTGAAGAGGCAATGTGCCAGCGCCACGGCGATGTGTGTATCGATGAGGTTCAGCGCCGAGTAGAGCTGGAAGAACGGCAGCGCGAAGACGGCCGGGGGCGCCATGCGGTTCGTCAAGAGCCAGAAGAACAGGTGCTTGTCGCCCATGAAGTTGTAGCGGCTGAAGGCATAGGCCGCGGGCAGCGCCACCGTGATCGAGATCACCACGTTCATCGTGACGTAGATCAGCGAGTTCACATAACCCATGTACCAGGACGGGTCGGTCAGGATCGTGACGTAGTTCTGGAAGGTCAGGTTCTGAGGCCAGAGCGTGAAGGTCGAGGTGATCTCGGTATTCGTCTTCAGGCTCATGTTCACGAGCCAGTAGATCGGGATCAGGAGGAAGAGGAGATAGACCGTCATCACGATGGCAGAGGAACGGAAGCGCATCAGCGGGTCTCCTCGCGGTCCATGTTGGTCATCACGGTGTAGAAGACCCAGCTGATCAGGAGGATGACCAGGAAGTACATGATCGAGAAGGCGGCGGCGGGGCCGAGGTCAAACTGGCCTGTCGCCATCTTGGCAAGATCGATCGACAGGAAGGTGGTGGCGTTCCCCGGGCCGCCCCCGGTGACGACGAAGGGCTCGGTATAGATCATGAAGCTGTCCATGAAGCGGAGAAGCACGGCGATGAGGAGGACGCCCTTCATCTTCGGGAGTTCGATGTAGCGGAAGACCGACCAGCGTGTGGCCTGGTCGATCTTCGCCGCCTGATAGTAGGCCTGGGGGATCGACTGGAGGCCGGCGTAGCAGAGGAGGGCGACGAGCGAGGTCCAGTGCCAGACGTCCATCACGATGACGGTAATCCAGGCGTCGATGGGGTCGTTGGTGTAGTTGTAGTCGATGCCCATCGCGGCGAGCGTGTGGCCCAGAAGTCCGATGTCGACACGGCCGAAGATCTGCCAGATCGTGCCGACCACGTTGAAGGGGATCAGCAGCGGCAGGGCCATAAGGACCAGGCAGAACGAGGCCCAGAAGCCGGATTTCGGCATGTTGAGCGCGATGTAGATGCCGAGGGGGATCTGGATCAGAAGGACGATCGTCGAGAACAGGATCTGTCGGCCGAGCGCGGCGTGGAGGCGGTCGGAGGTGACCATCTCTTCGAACCAGTCAAGCCCGGCCCAGAAGAATTCATTCTGCCCGAAGGTGTCGTTGAAGGCGTAGTTCACCACCGTCATCAGGGGCAGGACGGCCGAGAAGGCCACCAGCGCGAGGACGGGAAGGACCAGGAACCATGCCTTGTTGTTCTGGGTCTTTTCCATCGGTCAGGCTCCTGCCGGCGCGACGCGCCAGTCGTTTGCGTAGACATTGACCTTGCCGGTGGGGAAGGACACCCGGGGCTCGGCCGGAAGCGACGTGCCTTCGGGCAGGATGGCGTTCAGGGGCTGCCCGGCCAGTTCGGCGCGGACGATCCGGTGGCGGCCGACATCCTCGACCCGGCGGACGGTCACCGGCAAGCCCTCGTCCGAGACGAGGACATAATCCGGGCGGATGCCGATCTGGGTGCGGCCGTCCATTCGCGCATAGGTCGCCCCGAGCGGCACAGTCACCCCTTGCACGCGGGCTTCTGACCCAAGGATCTCGGCATCAAGAAGGTTCATCCCGGGCGAGCCGATGAAATAGCCGACGAAGGTGTGGGCAGGGGTTTCGAACAGGTCTTCCGGCGTGCCCATCTGCACGACGCGGCCTTCATGCATCACCACCACCTTGTCGGCGAAGGTCAGCGCCTCGGTCTGGTCGTGGGTCACGTAGATCATCGTGTGGCCGAACTCGCGGTGAAGGGTCTTGAGCTGGGTCCGAAGCTCCCATTTCATGTGCGGGTCGATGACGGTAAGCGGTTCGTCGAACAGGATCGCGTTCACGTCCTCGCGCACCATGCCGCGGCCAAGGCTGATCTTCTGCTTGGCGTCCGCCGTCAGCCCGCGCGCCTTGCGGTTGAGCTCGCCCTCCATCCCGATCATCTTCGCGATCTGGTCGACGCGGCGGGCGATGTAGGCGGCATCCATTCCGCGGTTCCGCAAGGGGAAGGACAGGTTGTCGCGCACGGTCATCGTGTCGTAAACGACCGGGAACTGGAACACCTGGGCGATGTTGCGCTCGGTCGTTTCGGCATCGGTCACATCGCGGTCACCGAAAAGGACGCGGCCCTGCGACGGGCGCACAAGTCCCGAGATGATGTTCAGAAGCGTGGTCTTGCCGCAGCCCGAAGCGCCGAGAAGCGCATAGGCCCCGCCATCCTCCCAGATGTGGTCCATCTCCTTCAGCGCAAAGTCGGCATCACTGGTGGGGTTCGCCAGGTAGCTGTGGGCAAGTTTGGAAAGCGTGATCCGGGACATTCAGGCCGCCATTGCATAAGGGGCGGGCGCGGCAAGGCGTCCCGAGGATTCAAAGAGATAGACATGCGCCGGATCGACGAAGACAGAGGTCTGCATCCCGGCGTCCAAGGGGTGCACCCCATGGATCAGCCCGACCCAGCGGTCCGAGCCATGGGTGAGGTGGACGAAAGTTTCCGAACCGGTGATTTCGGTCGCGCCGATCGTGCAGCGGAATTCGACCGCATCGCCGGAGTGACGGTTCAGCGTAACATGGTTCGCCCGGAAGCCAGCCAGATAAGTGCCGTCCGGCAGATCGCGCGTTGCCCCTTCCACCGGGACATGCGCGCTGTCGCCAAAGGTGAGGCGACCTGCCTCTTTCCGGACCGAGACGAAGTTCATCGGCGGATCGGAGAAGACGCGGGCGGTGGTTGCATCCTCGGGCAGCCGGTAGACGGTGGGCGTCGGACCGAATTGGGTGACGCGCCCTTCCCAAAGGGTCGCGGTGTTGCCGCCAAGCAGTAGTGCCTCTTCGGGTTCCGTCGTCGCATAGACGAAGATCGCACCCGAGGCTTCGAAGATGCGGGGGATTTCCACGCGGAGTTCCTCGCGCAGCTTGTAGTCGAGGTTGGCGAGGGGTTCGTCGAGAAGGACAAGCCCGGCCCCCTTCACAAGCGCCCGCGCCAAGGCGCAGCGTTGCTGCTGGCCGCCCGAAAGCTCGAGCGGTTTGCGCTGCAGCATCGGGGTCAGGCGCAGCATCTCGGCAGTCTGGCGGACGGCCTTGTCGATCTCGGCCGCGGCCTTGCCCATCAGGCGCAAGGGTGAGGCGATGTTTTCGTAGACCGTCATGCCGGGGTAATTGATGAACTGCTGGTAAACCATGGCGACGCCGCGATCCTGCACGCGCACCCCAGTCACATCATCGCCGTTCCAGAGGACGCGTCCGGTCGAGGGCTTGTCGAGGCCCGCCATCAGCCGCATCAGCGAGGTCTTGCCGGCAAGCGTTGGGCCCAGAAGCACGTTCATCGTGCCCTGTTCCAGCCTGAGGTCGGTCGGGTGAATATGCACCTTCCCCGCAACCGACCGTGACACGTTCTGCAACTCAAGCGCCATCCGGCCCCCCCTATTCGGCTGCCGGGCTGATCGCCCGGGAAGCCGCGCCGGACATGAAGCGATCCAGCGTCTCGATCTGTTCGGCGGTCAGGCGCAGGCCCAGTTTGGATCGCCGCCAGACCACGTCTGCCGCCGTCACCGCGTATTCCCGTGCCATCAGCCAGCGCACCTCGGCCTCGGTCAGGGTGGCGCCGAAGTCCTGGCCCAGCGCCTCGGCGGTACCGGCCTGACCAAGAATTGCGAAGGCCTCGGTGCCATAGGCGCGGATCATCCGTCCGGCCCAGTAGGGGGTGAGGAACGGATATTGCGTGGCCAGTTTTGCCGTCAGCGTGGCGACACCGTCATGCGGGAAATCGCCCCCCGGCAGCGCGACGCGGGCGGTCCATGCTGCCTTTGCCTCTGGGAAGAACGGTGCAAGCTTGGCCAGGGCCGATTCCGCCAGACGACGGTAGGTCGTGATCTTGCCGCCGAAGACGTTCAGGAGCGGCGCGCCACCTGTATCGAGGCTGAGGACATAGTCGCGCGTTGCCGCCGTGGCCGACTTTGCGCCGTCGTTGTAAAGCGGGCGGACCCCGGAATAGGTCCAGACCACGTCGTCCCTGGTGACGGGCTTGGCGAAGTAGCGGCTGGCGAAGGCGAGGAGGTAATCGCGCTCCTCATCCGTGCAGCGGGCGTCCTTCGGGGCGTCCTTGTGGTCCTTGTCGGTGGTACCGATCAGGGTGAAGTCCTGTTCGTAGGGAATCGCGAAGATGATCCGCCCGTCGGTGCCTTGGAAGAAGTAGCTGCGGTCATGGTCGAAGAGCCGGCGCGTCACGATATGCGAGCCGCGGACAAGGCGCACGCCTTCGCTGGAATTGATCCGCGCGACGTTGCGGATGACATCTTCGACCCAAGGGCCCCCGGCATTGACCAGCGCGCGGGCCTTCCAGACATCACGGCCCTGCGGTCCTTCGGTAGTGATGTGCCACAGGCCATCGGCCCGTTCGGCGCTGATCACGCGGGTGCGGGTCATGATCCGCGCGCCGCGCCGTTCGGCGTCGCGCGCGTTCAGGACGACCAGCCGCGAATCCTCGACCCAGCAGTCGGAATATTCGAAGGCCTTGGTGAAGCTGGACCGCAGCGGCTTGCCCGCCGGGTCGCGCCTCAGGTCGATGCTGCGGGTGGCCGGCAGGATCTTGCGGCCGCCCATCGTGTCGTAAAGGTAAAGGCCGAGTCGGATCAGCCAGTCCGGCCGCCGCCCCTTGGCCCAGGGCATCACCCAGCTGAGAAGCCGTGAGGTCGGCGTGTCACCTTCAAACCGCATGTCGGGGGAGAGGGGCAGGACGAAGCGCATCGGCCAGGAGATGTGCGGCATGGCGACAAGCAGGGTTTCGCGTTCCTCCAGCGCCTCGCGCACAAGGCGGAACTCGAAGTATTCCAGGTAGCGCAGGCCGCCGTGGAAAAGCTTGGTCGAAGCCGAGGAGGTGCCCTGGGCGAGGTCGCCCTGTTCGGCAAGGACGACCGACAGGCCGCGGCCCGCCGCGTCGCGCGCGATGCCGCAGCCGTTGATGCCGCCCCCGATGATGAAGAGGTCGCTGACGACCCCTGTCTTGACGTCTTTCACCTGGGTTCCTCCCCCGGCCCGACGCTGCGACATCCGCAACCATCCCGTCAATGGCTTTTTTCGTTTACACGCGCTTTTTGCGCGAACCGAACATCGGCGCGCAGTTACCCGGCGTCAGTTTCGCATCCGCAGCATGATCATGCCGCAAACGCACAAAATGGAAAACCGACCGGGGCCAAGAAATCCGCTGACAGAGGCCCGATGCCATGTCAGAAAAGACAAACGCGGGTAGCGAAGGGAAAGGAACATGGCGCTGAACTTCCGGCAGACCGAGATCCTTGAACTGGCTCGGGCTGAAGGGCGGGTGATGGTCGAGGACCTTGCCCAGCGGTTCGACGTGACGCTGCAGACGATCCGCCGCGACCTTTCCGATCTTGCCGATGCCGGGCACCTTGACCGGGTGCATGGCGGGGCGATGCTGCGGACGGGTGTGGCCAACATCGGATACGAGGCGCGGCGGCGGATGAACGAAGGGGCGAAGGCCGCGATCGCGCGGGCCTGCGCGGCGGCGATCCCGGACAATTGCAGCCTGATCATCAACCTTGGCACCACGACCGAAGCGGTGGCGCGCGAACTTCTGACGCATCGCAACATCACCGTCATCACCAACAACATGAACGTGGCGAACACTCTTGTCGCGAACCCGGGCTGCGAGATCGTGGTCGCCGGGGGGGCGCTGCGGCGCACCGACGGTGGTCTGGTCGGGGAGCTCACGACGCAGTTCTTCGAGCAGTTCAAGGTCGATTACGCGGTGATCGGCGCGTCGGCGCTGGACCGGGACGGCGACCTTCTGGACTTTGACCTTGCCGAGGTGCGGGTGTCGAAGGCCATCATCCGGCAGGCGCGGAAGGTGTTTCTGGTGGCCGACCATTCCAAGCTGGACCGGTCCGCCCCGGCGCGGCTTGCATCGCTGGCCGAGATTGCGACCCTTTTCACTGACGCACCGCTGCCGGTCGAGCTGATGCGGAAATGCGAAGCCTGGGGGACCAGCGTGCAGGTCGCCGGTCAGGCCGGGCCCATCGCGGGGGAATAGCCGTCCAGCGGCAGCGCCTCGACCTGGCGGAGGAGCGCGATGGTCTGGTCGATGATATGGGCAATCGTCGCTTCACCCTTTTCCGCCGTCGCAAGATGCGCCTCGCCCACCACGCCGGCGGGGTTGAGGTCCGAGGCGACCCAGCCAAGGCTGACCGGGCCGGTCGGCGGGATCGGCGCGGTTTCGGCGGTGGAGCGGAAGTCGCGGGCGGCGGTCATGTCCACAGTCTCGGGGTACATCGCCAGCATCAGCGAGGTCTCGGCATCGCCACCGTGGATGCCGAAACGGAGTTCCTGCTGGGAATAGACGCCTTCTGGCATGCCCATGCTGCCCCAGCCGGCTTTCACGCACAGCATCCCCGCCTGCACCCGAAGCTCGCGCGAGAGGATCGAGATCAGGTCGAGGTTGCCGCCGTGGCTGTTGAGGATAACGAGCTTGCGGACGCCGGCGCGGGCGACGGAAAGGCCGATCTCGGTCCAGGCGGCCAGCGCGGTGGCGGCGGTGAGGGTCAGGGTCCCGCGCGCCCAGAGGTGTTCGTTGGACTTGCCCACCGCCTGCACCGGCAGGATGCGGATGTCGAGGTCGCCCGGGCAAGCGGCACGGAGGCGGTTCAGCAGCCCCTTGGCGATCAGCGTGTCGGTGCCGACGGGTAAGTGGGGCCCGTGCTGTTCGATTGCGGCGGTGGGCAGGATGGCGATGGTGCGCGCGGGGTCGATGGCGGCATATTCGGGCGCGCGGAAGTCGGCCCAGTCGAGGCGGCGTCTCATGGTGTTACCTCTGTCCGGCGCGGCTGGGGGATCGGGGCCGGGACTGGGCGGCCGATCAGCTTGTCCATCTTGGCGGAAACACGGCCCAAGTGTCGGGCCCGGCTTGCGGGGGTGGAGCTGTCCATCAGGTAATGCGCGGCGAAGACAGAACGCTTGCGGGGTTTGAGGAGAAGGCCTACGCCACGGGTCAGCGTGCGCTTGCCCGGCGCGCCGACCAGCCATGTGAGCCAGCGGCTGGCCCCGCAGGTGGTGAAGACGCCAAGGCCGGTGATGTGCTTAAGGCCGGGGCGGATGGTCTTGTTCGCCCCGTCGGGCATCAGGAAGGCGACATCGGGCAGAAGGACGCGGTCAAGCCAGCCCTTCAGCATTGCGGGCAAGCCATACCACCAGGTTGGATAGACGAAGATCAGCGTATCGCACCAGCGCAGGTCGGCCACTTCAGCATCGACCGGCGTGCAGTTCGCCGGGCATTCGAGGTATCCCTTCCATTCCGTAGTGGTCAGGATCGGCTGGAAGCCGGTTCCGTAAAGATCGTGAAGGCGAACCTCGGCCCCGGCGGCCTCAAGCTTGGCGAGGACGAGGTCGCGGATGGCGGAGGTGAAGCTGTCGGGGGTGGGATGGCAGTAGACCACGAGGGCGCGCATCAGAATTGCCTCATGCCGTGTTCCACGCGGGCAAGATAGCCCGCGCGTCTGGCCTGATCCGCTCGGTTCATGTCGTAGAGGGCCAGGTAGAGCAGCCTATCAGGCTTTGCCGCGTGGCGGAACGCGCGCGTCACCAGCCGCCGGGGCGGATCGCCCGCAAGGGTGGCGCGCAGCCATGAGGCGCCGTAGGTGGTGACGACGCCGAGCTTGCGGATATGGGTCATCGCGGGCAGGACCTTGCCGTTCTCCAGCCGGAAGGTGATGCCGGGAAGGAAAACGCGGTCGTACCAGCCTTTCAGGATCGCAGGCGGGCCGAAGTTCCAGACCGGATGGACGAGGACGAGTGCGTTCGCCGCAAGTAGGCGGTCGACATGGGCCTGCACCGGGGCGCGGTTCGCAGGCACGGCGTGATAGCCGCGCCGTTCCTCGGCCGACATCACCGGGTTGAAACCTTCGGCGTAGAGGTCGCAAAGGTCGACGTCCCAGCCCCGTCCTTCCAGTGTCCTCACCACGACATCCTTGAGGGCGGCGGCGAAGCTTTCCTCGCAGGGGTGGGCGAAGACGACGAGCGCTTTCGTCATTCGGCGGCCTGCATGCCCTTGTAGCTGTACATGCGGCTGTAGTCCCAGCCGGGCTCATCCCAGGAGATCATCTTGCCGGGGTTCAGGATGCCCTTGGGGTCGGCCTGCCGCTTGAAGGCAAGCTGGGTCGCATCGGTGGACTGGCGGCCGCCTTCCTCGAGCGTGTAGCGGTGCGGGTTGAACACGAAACAGCCCATCACCTCGTGCTGGCGGATGATCTCGTCCAGCCGTTCCTCAGTGGTGAACTTGACCAGCGTCAGGCCGGCAAAGGCCATCTTGCCGTCGACGCGCATGCCTTCGATGTGCTGGTAAAGCTCTCCCGGGAAGGCGGCGCGGATGGCGGCAATCTTTTCGGCATATACGCCGGGCGCGTAGAGGACCTGCAGGTAGGTGATCGACGGGTCCACCTTCAGCGCGCGAAGCGTGGTGTGGTTCCAGCCGTATTCGAAAACGGGCCCCGGTTCCCGTTCCCAATGCGTCTGGTCGCTGCGGTAAATGATCTTCGCGCCGGTGTAGCGGTTCAGGAAGGTTAGGAAGCCGTCCATGCTGTGCGGCGCGACCATCAGTCCGATAAGCGCGTCGTCGGCGTCGACATGTGGGGCGACGCGCTGGAAGTAGGACTTCGCAACCGGGGCCTCGTAGACCGAGATCAGTTTCTTCAGGATGCCGTCCTGGTGGCCAAGGTCGCCGGCGATCTGCACGGCGGTGTCGAAATCCTTGTGGGTGACGAAGATGTCGACCCAGTCATAGGCTGGGGCCAAGGGCATCTCGACCTCGGTTATGATGCCGTTGGTGCCGTAGGCGTGGCTTACGCGGTGAAGTTCCTCACCCGTGAAATCATGCACCTGTGGCTCGGCCTCGGCGGTGACGACGCGAAGACGCAGGATGTTGCCCACGTCGCGCAGGACGCCCCAGGTGCAGGAGCCGATGCCGCCCGACCCGCCGCCGATGAAGCCGCCGATGGTGGCGGTGGTGTAGGTGGAGGGGTGCATCCTGAGTTCCTGCCCGGAATGGGCGCGGGTGGCAGCGTCAAGGTCGCGGATCAGGCAGCCGGGTTCGACGATCACGCGGCCGGGGTGGATTTCCTTGACTGCCGTCATGTGGCGCATGTGCAGGATAACGCCGCCGCGCATGGGCATTGCCTGGCCATAGTTTCCGGTGCCCGCGCCGCGGACGGTGACGGGGACGTTGTGTCTGTGTGCCTCGCGCAGGACCTCGATCACCTCCGCCTCGCTGCGGGGCGAGACGACGAAATCGGCGGTCAGGTGGTCCATGCGCGCTTTCAGGACCGGGGAATACCAGAAGAAGTCGCGGGACTTGGCGCGGACGGAAACGGGGTTGGCGTCGATGTCGAGATGCGCGAGGGCGGCTTTCAGGGCTTCTGTCGTCATGTGGGTCCCATCAGGTCATCGAGTTCGGCATAGTCGGGAAGGGTGCGGTCGATCTGCTGCCCGGCGCGCAGGACGATACGGTCGGACTGCGGGCGGGAAAAAAGCTCGGTCCAGCTGCGGGCCTTGAAGATCACGAGGTCGGCGGGGGCGCCTGTCGCGAGCGAGGGCGCGGGGAAGCCGCAGGCGCGCGCGGGGTTGGAAAGGACGGACTGGACCCAGTCGGGGGCGGAATGGTCGAGGTGGCCGATGCGGGTGGCCTCGCGCAGGACCTCGAGCATGTCGAGGTCGCCATAGGCATAGAACGGGTCGCGCGTGTTGTCCGAGGCGAAGCTGACGTTGATCCCGCGCGCCTTCATCTCATGCACCAGCGTGATCCCCCGGCGGCGCGGGGTGCGGACGGCCTGGCGGTCCTGCAGGTAAAGGTTGCACATCGGCAGGCTGACGATGTGGAGGCCGGCTTGGGCGACGAGGTCTAGGGTTCGGAGGGCCTCGGCCTCATCCATCGCGCTGACGGAACAGCAATGGCCGACGACGACGGAGGCGGAGAAGCGGGTTTCGATCACCGCCTTGGCGATCTCGGCCAGGGTGTTGGCGGTGGGGTCCATCGTCTCGTCGGCGTGGAAATCGGCCGGGAGGCCGCGTTCGGCGGCGAGGGTCAGGAGGGTGCGGATGCGGGTCGCGACATCGGGGATCGGGTAGGTGACGCAGCCAAGGATGCCGCCGTGGGCGGCGACGATGTCGGCGGTCTTGCGGAAGGGGCCGTCTGCGTCCACGCCCTCGCAGCCGACAAGGCATGCGGCCTGGAGGTCGATGCGGCCGGCCCATTCGGCGCGAAGCTCGGCGAAGACGGGGAAGGAGATGCCGTCCTGCGGCGGGATCGCATCAAGATGGGTGCGGATCGCGCGGGTGCCGTGGGCGTAGGCCGAACGAAGGGCAAAGTCCATCCGGCGGCGCACGTCGGACGCCGACCAGTGCGCGGTGCGGTCGGCCCCGGTGGCGGTCAAGGCGCCCATGAAGGTGCCGTCGGGGTTGGGGCTTCGGCCCCAGATATGCCCCTTGTCAAGATGCGTGTGCATGTCGGTGAAGGCGGGCAGGACCATGGCCCCGCCCATGTCCACCACCGGGAAGAGGCCGCTGGTGATGTGCCCCCGGTCAAGCGACAGGCTGGTGCGGATCAGGTCACCCTCGTGCCCCAGAAGGCAGGCGGGGACGGTGACGTTTTCCAGCGTCACGGGTCCGGCGGGAAGGCGACGGAAGTCGGTCATTCGCGGGAGATCGCGCTTTCGTGCCACTTGCGCAGCAGGAACCACGACAGGAACGCCGTCAGCGCGTAGATCGCCACCCCGACAACGCCGATCAGGAGGAGGGCCGCGAACATGCGGGGAATGTTGAGGCGGTAGCTGGCCTCAAGGATGCGGAAGGCAAGGCCTGACCCTGCCCCGCCGGTGCCTACGACATATTCGGCGACGATGGCCCCGATCAGCGCGAGTCCGCCGGCGATGCGGAGGCCACCAAGGAAATAGGGCAGCGCGGATGGAAGTTTCAGGAAGATCAGTCGTTGCCAGCGGTTGGCGCCGTAGATGGTGAAGAGGTCGGAAAGGTTGTGGTCGGTCGATTTGAGGCCGAGCGTGGTGTTCGACAGGATCGGGAAGAAGGCGACGATCCAGGCGCAGATCAGGACGCGGGCGGTCGGGTCCTGCACGTAGATGAAGATCAAGGGTGCGATCGAGACGATCGGGGTGACCTGAAGGATAACGGCGTAGGGGTAGAAGATGAGCTCGGCAAACCGGCTTTGGTCGAAGAGGATCGCAAGAAGCACGCCACCGATGACCGCGACCCCGAGCGCCATCATGGTGATCCGGAGCGTGACCCACAGCGCCTCGCGCAGAAGGTCCCAATCGGCGACAAGCTGCTCCCACACCCGGAAGGGGCCGGGGAGGATGTAATGCGGGATCTCGTTCGCGGTCACCAGCGCCTGCCAGCCAAGGATGGTGCCGACCACCACCAGAAGCGGCAGCAGCCAGCGGGCGATGCTTTCGGTCCGCCGGGCACGGGCGCGGCGGGCCTCTTCGGCGTCATAGATCGCCTCGGCGGTCGGGCGTTCGGCCATGGTCATGCCGCCTCTCCGATGGCTTCGAGGAGGGCTTTGGAAACCACGCCGGTATGGGCCGCATATTCGGCCGAAGTGCGGAAGGCCATGTCGCGGGGATAGGGGGCATCCACCCGGATCTCGTCCACCACCCGGCCGGGGCGGGCGGCCATTACGATGATGCGGTCCGAGAGGAACACGGATTCAAAGACGGAATGGGTGACGAAGATCACCGTGCAGCCGATCTTAGCCTTGAGCGCGAGAAGATCGTTGTTCAGCTTCTGCCGTGTGATCTCGTCCAGCGCGGCGAAGGGTTCGTCCATCAGGATCAGGCGCGGGTTGGTGACCAGCGCCCGGGCGATGGAGACGCGCATCTTCATGCCGCCTGAAAGTTCACGCGGGTAGGCGTCGGCGAATTTCTCCAGCCCGACAAGCGACAGCGCCTCACGGATTTCAGGCTCGACCGAAGCGAACGATTGCCCCCGTAGCCGGAAGGGAAGGTAGACGTTCCGCGCCACCGTGGCCCAGGGCATCAGCGTGGGTTCCTGGAAGACGACGCCAAGGTCGCCGGTATCATGCGCGCCTTCCCAGAGGATGCGGCCTTGCGTCGGCTGCATCAGCCCCGCGATCAGTCGCAGCGCCGTGGACTTGCCGCAGCCCGAGGGGCCGAGAAGCGAGATGAAGTCACCAGCATTGACGGTCAGGTTCATGCCCTTCAGCGCGGTGACGGTGCCGTTGAACACCTTCAGGACATCGCGCATCTCCAGCACCTTCGGGCGCTGGTCGATCGGCAGGGTCTGGCGGGACATCAGGTCTGACATGGGAAGGACAGGCGGCCCGCGCGATGGCGGGCCGCCCCGATTGCCTTACTGGGCAGGCTTCAGGTCAAGCCCGACGCCCTTGTTCACGAACTGAAGCGTGTAGCCCTTGGTGATGTCCAGCCCTTCGGGCGCAGCACCGACCGAGACCATCTTGGCGTAGAAGTCGGCCATCCGCGCATCGGTCATCGCCCCGATTCCCATGGTCAGCGTGTCGCCGGAGTCGACGATCCCGTTGGCCTTCATCGCCTCGATGGCATAGGCGATGGCCTCATCGGTCATCTCGGGGTTGTCCTTCTTGATCAGCTCGTTGGCGGCGGTGTTGTCGTTGTAGATATAGTTGTACCAGCCCTTGATCGACCCATCGACAAAGCATTCCACCACTTCGGGACGGTTCGCGATGGTGTCTGCCATCGTGTCGATGGTCGTGGAATAGGCGTTATAGCCCGCGTCGGCGATCAGGTAGACGTCCGGCTTCCATCCGGCCTCCTTCTCGACGAAATAGGGTTCAGAGGAAAGGTAGCCCTGCATCCCCCAGGTCGGGTTGGCGATGAGCGGGGCGGAGTTGAAGGTGTAGACCTCGCGCTGTTCGGGCTTGAAGCCATAGGCGCTGATCATCCAGGCCCAGAAGGTCAGCACACCGCCGTCCGAGATCAGGAACTTGTCGAGCTTCGTGAGGTCGGCGAAGGATGTGGCAGCACCGGGATGGGTGAGGATGACCTGCGGGTCCTTCTGGAACGAAGCGGCGACGGTGACGATCGGCACGCCTTCCTGCACGGCGGTGATCGCGTCCAGCGTAGAGCCGCCCATGATGAAATCGACCTGCCCCGACAGCATCATCGCGCGGTTGTTCACCTGCGGGCCGCCCGGGATGATCGTCACGTCAAGGCCGCAGGCGGCATAGGTGCCATCGGCCACCGCCTGGTAGAAGCCGCCGTGTTCGGCCTGCGCGACCCAGTTGGTCCCGAAGGTGACGGCGGTGTTCTGGGCTGCGGCAGGAAGGGCGAGGCTTGCGGCAAGGGCCGTCGCACACATTATGCGGGCTGTCAGGGTCATGGGGATCCTCTCTGTCGGTTGTCTGTTCGGCGTTTTTATGCCCGGACTTTAGGCTGACGATGCGGCAAGGCGAGTCTTCTGCCTCAGAATGGCGGCGGCAGGCGGCGATTTCAGAAGGCCAGAAGCCAAAGCGCAAGGCAAATGCTGTTTTTCTGTGCAGCGGGGCGTGGAGGGCCCGGGGGCGGGTTGCCGATTCACCCGCGCTGCCGCAGGTTCGGGCAAAACGAGGGGAAATGATGATGCGCAGCCTTTCGCCCGAAACGATCCGCCCACCCTTTGCCGCCTATTCCCACGGGGTCGAGGTGCCGTCCGGATTGCGCTGGGTGCTGACCTCCGGCCAGCTGGGAATCGGCGCTGATGACCGGGTGCCACCGGACGCCCGCGCCCAAGCGGACCTTTGCTTTGCCAATTGTGCGGCGATCCTGGCCGAGGCCGGGATGAGCCCCGCGGATGTGGTGCGGATCAATGCCTTCGTAACCGACCGCGCCCATATGCCCGCCTATATGGCGGCCCGTGATTCCTGGCTGGAGAGTGTGGCGCGCAAGCCCGCCTCGACTTTGGTGATCGTTTCCGGATTCACCCGGGCCGAGTTCCTGGTCGAGGTCGAGGTGACGGCAGCCAAGGCCTGAGGTTCAGGCCAGGACGTCCTGGTCAAGGCAGCGCACCAAGGGGTAGGTCACGCCCAGGGCACCGACAAAGGCAGCTTCAGTTTCCGCGAGGAGCCGCGCAGGAACGGCCTGCCACAGGCTACGGTCGGTCCAGCGGATGACGAGATGCAGATGGTCGGGGTCATGGGCTTCGCGCCAGACTTCCTTGCCAAGAAAGCCGGGCTGACCGGCAAGCGTTGCGGTCCAGATAGCCGCATCCGCGGCAAGAAAGCGGGTCTGTTCGGCGAGGGGAACCTGGAAGGAAAGCTGTTCGATGACCATGTCTGTACCTGATGCTCGGTTGGGACGGAGCGTAGTCTGTTCGGCGAGGGATTGCGTTCAAAGCTGGTTGATCGGCACCTTCAGCATCGGCTTGCCATCCCGGTCTTTCGGCACCTCGCCGGCGCGCATGTTCACCTGAAGCGACGGGATGATCAACCGGGGCATGTCCAGCGTCGCGTCCCGGGCGGTGCGGAAGGCGATGAACTCATCCCGGCTGCGACCGCCACCGACATGGATGTTATGCGCCTTCTCCTCCGCCACCGTGGTCTCCCAGGCGATGTCGCGGCCGTTGGGTCCGTAATCGTGACACATGAAAAGACGCATCGCGTCAGGCAGGGCAAGCACCTTCTGGATGCTGTCGTAAAGGACGCCCGCGTCGCCGCCTGGAAAGTCGGCCCGGGCCGAGCCGCCGTCGGGCATGAAAAGCGTGTCGCCGACAAAGGCCGCGTCGCCGATGACATGGGTCATGCAGGCGGGGGTATGGCCCGGGGTGTGGATGGCAAAGGCCTCCATCGACCCGATCCGGTAGGTGTCGCCGTCCTGGAACAGCCGGTCGAACTGGCTGCCGTCACGCTGGAACTCGGTGCCTTCGTTGAAGATCTTCCCGAAGGTCTCCTGCACCGTGAGGATCTGCGACCCGATGCCGATCTTTCCGCCAAGCCTGTCCTGGATATAGGGCGCCGCAGACAGGTGGTCGGCGTGGACATGGGTTTCGATGATCCATTCCAGCGTCAGGCCCCGCGCCTCGATGCTGCGGATCATGGCATCGGCATGGG
Source organism: Tabrizicola sp. T46 (assembly GCF_057219895.1). NCBI lineage: Bacteria > Pseudomonadati > Pseudomonadota > Alphaproteobacteria > Rhodobacterales > Paracoccaceae > Tabrizicola > Tabrizicola sp. T46. The sequence continues at coordinate 347,109 of NZ_JBXVVV010000002.1, read as the reverse complement.
CATGGGTGATGCGGCCGGCGGCGTAGTCGATGTCCATGACCGAGTCGATGATCGCGCAGGACGGCGAGGCTGGATCCTTCACGATGTAGGAGATCGTGTTGGTGGCCTTGTCGAAGAAGGCTTCGACTTCTGGCCTGACGTCCATGTGGATGGGAGGAAGGGTCATCAGGTTGCTCCTTTCCGGGCAGATGCGCTGCGCTGCGATTGCGCAGACTTCAGTGCGTTTGCGACTAGTATTCCAGCAACCAGCGCCGCGACAAAGGCGAAGACATCCGCAGCACCGGTGCCAAGGGCGGGCAAGGCCCCGCCCGGGCAGAAGCCCGAGATGCCCCAGCCGATGCCAAAGACCGCCGATCCGCCGATCAGGCGGGCGTCGAGTGTCGTTGCGGTGGGCAGGTGGAACCCGGCGTCAAGGACGGGTGCCGGACGCCGGAAGACCAAGCGGTAACCAAGGAAGGTGGTTGCAAGCGCGCCCCCCATCACGAAGGCGAGCGAGGGGTCCCATGATCCGGCGATGTCGAAGAAGTTCAGCACCTTGGCCGGATTGGCCATGCCGGACAGCGAAATCCCGAGACCGAAGATCAGGCCGATGGCCCAGGCGGACAGAAGGCGCATGGGTCAGGCTCCGATCAGGTGGCGGGTGACGTAGACGGTGGCGAAGGTCGTCGCCATGAAAGTCACCGTGGCAACGATGGAGCGCGGCGAAAGGCGCGCGATGCCGCAGACACCATGGCCCGAAGTGCAGCCGCCACCATAGCTGACTCCGACCCCGACGATCAGGCCGGAAAGCAGCAGCACCGGCATCGACACGGTGACCTGCGCCTCGGGCCAGATGCCAGAGAGAAGCCACAGCGCCAGGGGTCCGCAGACCATCCCGCCCACCAGGGCCGCGCGCCAGGCAAAGTCCTGCCGGTTGGCGGGCATCACAAGCCCGGCTAGGATTCCAGTCGCCCCCATGATCCGACCATGCAGCAGCATCAGCAGCGTTGCGGCAATCCCGATCAGGATACCGCCGCCCAGCGAGGCCCAGGGCGTGAAGACCGTTTCGCTCATTCCTTTGTCCCTTTACTGATCAGTCGGCCAACTGCGGATCCAGGCCTGCCGGATGTCCACCAGCCGGGCAGGCAAGCAACCGTCCGTGGGCATCGAGGTTCCCAGTCGACCGGTTTCAGGCCTCAGCGGCGCCGTGCCATCATCCAGACGAAGAATACTCCGCCTGTAAGGCTCGTGACAACGCCGATCGGCATGTCCTCGGGTGCCATGACGACACGGGCAGCGGCATCGGCCACGACCAGAAAGACCGCGCCCGCAAAGGCCGAGGCGGGCAGCACACGCGCGTTGTCGCCCCCAAGAACAAGCCGCACGAGGTGTGGCATCATCAGCCCGACAAAGCCGATCAGACCGGAGAACGCCACCATCGCCCCGGTGATGAGTGCAGCGACGACGAAGACGGTGAGGCGAAAGCGGGCAACCTCGATCCCGAGGCTTGCCGCCGTCTCGTCGCCAAGGCTCATCGCATTCAGCCGCCCGGCCTGTGCCCAGAGCCAGAGGCCGCAAGGCACAAGCGCCACTGTCGGCCAGATGAGATGATCCCATTGTGCAAGGCCAAGCCCGCCCAGCATCCAGAAGACCACCGTATGGGTCGCGCGTGGATCGCCAAGGAAGATCAGGATATTGGCACCGGCCATGATGACAAAGCTGACCGACACACCGGCAAGGACCAGCCGGTCGGCGCTGGTCGCACCGGCCAGCCTCGCAACGCCCAGGACCAGAATGGTGGCGGCCAGCGCCCCACCGAAAGCCATGATCGGCACGGTCAGAAGGCCAAGGAAAAGTCCGGTGTGCAGAAGTGCGGCGATGGCACCGAAGGCCGCGCCAGAAGAAATGCCCAGGAGATGCGGGTCTGCCAGCGGATTGCGCGTGACCGCCTGCAGCGCAGCCCCCACAAGCCCGAGGCCCGCCCCTACCAGAGCCGCCAGGATCACGCGGGGAAAGCGGATTTCCCAGACGATGTTCTGATGCGCCGCGCTCCAGTCCGGGGTCACGAGACCGGGCGCAACCCGGTCCAGCGCAATGCCCCAGACCGTTACCGGCGGAATCGATACCGAGCCCACGGACACGGCCAGAACAATGGCAACAAGCAGCGCCGCCCCCGCCCCGAGCGCTGCACCCGAGCGGAGACCGATCCTGCGGCCGACCGATGCTGCGGCGATCCTGGTCATCCCCGGCTCACAAGTCCGGCAGCGGCGAGCCCCGACATCAACGCGCCATGCACCGTTCCAGGGTGATCCGGAGATGCCGCCTCGCCCGCAAAGATCAGCCGGCCGTCCCAATCCGCCCCCTGCAGCGCTGCGCGCGTTCCGGCATGGGTGCCCACGGCATTGAACGAGTAGGAGCCGAACGCAAAGGGATCCTGTGACCAACGGGTAACCTGTGCCGCAAGCGGGGCAGGAAAGCCGGTTCCGAACATTGCCCTCAGCGCCTCATGCGCGGCATCCGCGGTGGCGGCGTCGCTCAGCGCCTCGATCTCGTGCGATTGCGCGGCGGCATTGAAGCCGAGCAGGACCGGCGCGCCCATCGAAGGCGCCAGGCTGACCCATTCGGCCCAATGCCCGTCCCTTGGCCCCAGCCACCCGATCCAGTCGACATCATCGGGCCAGGCGATGCGGTCGAAGCGCAGCCAGCACTTGTTGAGAAGACCCATCCGAAGGCCGTCAATCGCGCGCTGTCGGTCGTGCGCCAGCGGCTCGGCAAATCGGATGTTCCCTGATTGCAGCACCCCGATCGGCAGGGTGACCACGGCTTGATCCGCCGTCAGGATCTCTCCCCCGGCGAGCGTGACGGATACGCGCCCGCCCTCCGGAGCCAAGGCGGTGACAGCCTTGCCCAGCCTTATGCCCAGACCCTGCGCCAGCATTCCGGGGATCTGGTCGTAGCCCTCTGGAAAAAGGACATCGCCACCGCCGAATTCCGTGCCGTCGTCGAAGTGCCAGGCCGAGGCCTCGTGCCAGTCGCTGCCATATTCATGCTCGACCGTGCTGTTGATGAAATGGCGGATCAGCCGCCGCTCCTCAGCATCGGCACTTCGCCATCCCTGCGAGGCTTGAACCGCGTCGGCCAGAGACAGGTCTTCATCGCGTTCATCCACCGCCGCGCGGGCGGTATCCACCACGGCTTCGGCCCGCGCCATTGCCGGTTCGAGATCAAGGGGGCGACCGGTCACATCCAGCGTGATCGCGCTGTCATAGGAGGTGGACAGGCGACGGACCCCAGCCTCGTCGGCCAGCGCAGAGAGGGGATTGCCGCGTATGCCATGGATCCAACTGGCCCCAAGGTCCACCGGCAGGTCGGGCCAGAGGCGCGAAGTCCAGATGCGCCCGCCGATCCGGTTCCGCGCCTCGATCACCGTCACCCGATGGCCAGCGGTCTGCAGCATGCGCGCAGCAGTCAGCCCCGCAATACCCGCCCCGATCACGATCACGGATCGCCCAGTTGCGGCCTGCAAGGGCACAGGCGCCTGCAGTGCGGCAAGGCAGGCGAGCATTTCACGGCGGGAGATCATCGGCACACCTGGCCCGGACTGGATTTGCTTACTGACCCCAGAACCCGGCGACAAGCTTCTCCACCGCCTTGATGTTGCGGGGTCCGGGCGTCGCCTCGACATATTCCAGCACGACAAAGCGGTCGTTCTTCACGGCATCGACCCCTGCGAAAGCGGGATTTTCCTTCATGAAGGCAATCTTCTGTTCTGCCGTCACGTCGCCATAGTTGACGATCACCACGACCTCGGGGTTGCGTTCGACCACCGGCTCCCAGCTGGTCTCGGCCCAGCTTTTTTCCAGGTCCGCCAGGATGTTGACGCCACCCGCCGCCTCGATCAGGGCTGTAGGCATGGCATAGGCACCGGCGGTGAAGGGGGCCTCTTCACCGCTGTCATAGACAAAGACGCGCAGGGGGTTCGAGCGGTCCACGCCGGCCGTGACCTCCGCAAGACGCTCTCTCCAGCCTGCCACCAGATCCTCTGCCTTCGCCTCGACGCCGAAGATACGGCCAAGGTTCAGAATGTCATTGTACATGTCGTCCATGCTCGACCGGGCCTTGGGGCCGATGTGGACGCAGCTTTCGGTCAGCTCGTAGGTCTTGATCCCCAAGGGTTCCAGCGTCTCGGGCGTGACTTCGCCGCCGACCTTCATGCCGTAGTTCCAGCCGGTGAAGAAAAAGTCGGGCTCGGCCGCGGCCAGCACCTCTTTCGTAGGATACTTGGCCGACAGTTCTGGCAGCTCGGCCACACCTGCCCGCATCTCCTCGTCCAGCGTCTTCCAGCCGGAGATGCCGGTATAGCCGACCATCCGGTCGCGCAGGCCGAGGACCAGCATCATCTCGGTCAGGTTGACGTCATGCGAGATCGCGCGAGTGGGGGCAGCGTCGAAGGTCACCTCCCGGTCGCAGCTTTTCACAGTGACAGGATAGGCCAGGGCGGCGGAGGCGGACAGGAACAGGACGGCAAGCGACAGTCGGATCATGTGAAGAGTCTCAGGCGTTGTCAGAGGTGGAAGGAAAAGCGCGGTGCATCGCCGGACCGGTCGATGCGGGCCTGCACGTTGAATGCCCGGGCGAGGGTCACCTCGGTCAGGACGTCCTCGGGCGGGCCGTCGGCTAGGATGCGTCCCTCCCGCAGGATCAGGACACGGTCCGCGAATTCGGCGGCCAGGGTCAGGTCATGCAGCGTGGCGATCACCGTCAGGCCAAGGCCCTTCAGAAGTGACAGGAGCTCCAGCTGGTGGCGGATGTCGAGGTGGTTGGTCGGTTCGTCCAGCACGATGATCCGTGGCTCTTGCGCAAGGGCGCGGGCGACCATCACACGCTGGCGTTCACCCCCCGAAAGGGTGGCGAAGGGGCGGTCGGCCATACCGTCCAGGTCCATCCGCCGGATCGCAGACTGGATGATCGCCGCATCCGCGCTGCCGGGGGCGGCATGGCCGGGGCCCCAGGTCTTCCGGTGCGGCAGGCGGCCCAGCGCCACGATCTGGCGGGCGGTCAGGGCAAAGTCGGCGGGCTGTTCCTGCAGGACGGCGGCAAGATGGCGCGCGGCCTCGGACGCGCCCATGTCCCAGATGTCCCGGCCCATCAGCCGCACCGAACCGCTGCGCGGTGCCTGATGACGGTAGAGCAGCCTGAGAAGCGAGGACTTCCCCGCCCCGTTCGCACCGCAGATCGCCATGACCTGGCCCTGCGGCACGGCAAAGCTGATATCCGACAGGATATCCGGGCGGCCCTTCGGCCCCCAGCATACGCCGGAAACCTCGACAGCGGTCGGGCCCGCAAGCGGCGCAGACCGCGCCACGGGATCAGTTGTTGCAGCCGCGGGTGGCTGCCATGGCATATCCATCGCATGCTCCTTCCGGGACACCCCGCCCGGGTCGGTCTGTTGCTGCGATGGCAGGTCTCCTGACTCGCGGGTCTCTGCTCTCCCCACCTTCCCGGCCGGTTCCGGCCAGTGGCATCGGGGGTCGCTCGCCGCCTACAGTTGCGGGGGCAGTCACGGAATGGGCGGCTGATGCCTACACCCGACCCGTGTTCCCTTTTCACCCGGCCGCGCTTGGTTTGGCCGGGAACCATCGCGTCGGGTATGGCCGAGGTGCCGCGTCAGGTCAAGTCCGACCGCGATGCGCCCTGGTCTCAGGCCGAGGGTGCCACGCCGCAGTCCCGGAAGGCTTCGACCGCAGGCCGCGCTCCGGAAAGGTCAAGGGGGACCCTGGTCTCCCCGGCAAGCGCCGTGGCGGTGCTGTTCAGCGCCAGGCCGTCAAGCACGTTGCCAAAGCCCGTATCGCTAACTGTCAGCGTCCGCCCGTCCGGTGAAAGGCGGTGGCGGGCGGTGCCGATGGTCATTGCGGCGGGGCCGTTGAAGCTGAGACCGAAAGTGTCTGTCACCGGCCAGGGATCGGGGCGGGTGAGGGTGATGGCGTAAGGCTCTGGCAGGGACGGATCGTAGGTCACGCGGACCTGCAGGGTCGGCGTGTCGTTCAGGATGGTGCAGACCGGCGTGTCGGTGAACTCCCAGGCTTGGGCGGGCGAGGCGAGCAGGAGGGCAAAGAGGACGCGCATGGAGGGGAGATGGACCGGCAGCCGGGATCGTCAAGCAAGCCCCCGGATCAGCGCCCGCGCCGCCGCCAGGTCGTCGGCCTCTCGGCCCGAGATGACGAAGGCGAAGACCTGACGGTCTCTGGCGGTCCGGCACATCCGGCGGGCGGGGGACGTGTTCGGGTCCGCGTTAACCTTGCTGCAACCAAGCTGGCCGAGACTGCGGGAAGCAGGAGGAGGTGCTGATGGACCCAGTGGACGAATTCGCGCGGCTGAAGGCCGAGATCAAGCGCTTGCAGGACCGGGCCGAGGTGCTGCGCGAAGGTTTCCTGCGCCCTGGTGCGCGGCTGCGGTCGAACCGTTTCGAGGTGACGGTGAAGCGGCAAAAGCGGCGGATCTTCCAGAAGGACCGCTTGCCCGAGGCGGTGCTGGCAGACCCGCGCTATTGGGAAGAGCGGGAAAGCGAGGTTGTCACCTGCCACGAGATCACGACCTTCCGCGCAGGCGATCCGGACATCGTCTTGGTGGAGTGACGCAAGGTAGGGTGGGCGCTTCGCCCACCTTTCGAAAGGGAAACCCTTGGAAGGCCTGCCACATGCCGAACTACCGCCGGATGCGCGTCCCGGGTGCCACCTATTTCTTTACGGTCAATCTTGCCGTGAAGGGGGCGACTGCCCTGACCGACCACATCCAACACTTGCGCGAAGCCTATCGGATGACAGCTGCCGAACACCCGATCGACTGCAAGGCCATGGTGATCCTGCCTGACCATATCCATGCCGTCTGGACCCTGCCACCGGGGGATGCCAACTTTTCCCTACGCTGGCAGAAGATCAAGGCGCGGTTCACCTTTGCGACCGGATTGCGGGGCCCGCAATCGCGCAGCATGTCTGCCAAGCGCGAGGCGGGTCTGTGGCGGCGCCGGTTCTGGGAGCACATGATCCGCGACCCTGATGAGGAGGCGCGCGCCATCGCCCATTGCCTCAGCGATCCGGTCCGGCATGGCTATGTGAAAAAGGCGGTGGACTGGCCGTTTTCGACGATCCACCGTGATCTGCGGACGAAGGTGGGCGCTTCGCCCACCCTACGGGCCGTCGCGTAGGGTGGGCGGCGCGCCCACCGCCTCTACCTACCCCGCCGCGACCGCTTGCCGCCCCGCTGACCGGCCCGCCCTGCCGTCGACCGTCCGGCCATCTTGGTGGCCTCTGTCACCGCTTCCTCGATCACCTCCTGCCGCGCAAACGGGTCATCGGCCACGGCAAGCTCCACCGCCTCCAGCCGCTTGACCTCATCCCGCAGGCGGGCGGCTTCCTCGAACTCCAGGTTCTCGGCGGCCTTGCGCATCTGGGCGCGGAGAGCATCCAGATGGGCGGCGAGGTTCGACCCGACCATTGGCTTGTCGACCTTGGTCGTCACGCGGGACATGTCGGTGTCGCCCTGCCAGAGGCCGGCCAGCACATCCTCGACGTTCTTCTTGACCGTCTCGGGCGTGATCCCGTGCGCGGCGTTGTAGGCCATCTGCTTTTCGCGCCGTCGGTTGGTCTCGGCGAGCGCCCGTTCCATCGACCCGGTGATCCGGTCGGCATACATGATGACCCGGCCTTCCGCGTTCCGCGCGGCGCGGCCGATGGTCTGGATGAGGCTGGTCTCCGACCGCAGAAAACCTTCCTTGTCCGCGTCGAGGATCGCGACCAGCCCGCATTCCGGGATGTCGAGGCCTTCGCGCAAGAGGTTGATCCCGACCAGAGCGTCAAAGGCCCCCAGCCGCAAATCGCGCAGAATTTCAATGCGTTCGATGGTGTCGATGTCGGAGTGCATGTAGCGCACCCGGATGCCCTGTTCGTGGAGGTAATCGGTCAGGTCCTCGGCCATACGCTTGGTCAGCACGGTGACCAGCGTCCGCAGGCCCTTGGCCGAGACCTTGCGGATTTCGTCCAAGAGGTCGTCGACCTGCATCTCGACCGGGCGGATTTCCACGACAGGGTCCAGAAGGCCGGTCGGGCGGATGACCTGTTCGGTGAAGATGCCGCCGGTCTGTTCCAGTTCCCACGCCGCGGGGGTGGCGCTGACGAAGACGGACTGGGGCCGCATTGCATCCCATTCCTCGAACTTCAGGGGGCGGTTGTCCATGCAGGAGGGCAGGCGGAACCCGTGTTCGGCCAGCGTGAACTTGCGGCGGAAGTCGCCCTTGTACATGCCGCCAATCTGGGGGACCGAGACGTGGCTTTCGTCGGCGAAGACGATGGCGTGGTCGGGGATGAATTCGAAGAGCGTCGGCGGCGGTTCGCCCGGGGCGCGGCCGGTGAGGTAGCGCGAGTAGTTCTCGATCCCGGCGCAAGAGCCGGTCGCCTCCAGCATCTCGAGGTCGAAGTTGGTGCGCTGCTCCAGCCGCTGTGCCTCGAGGAGTTTCCCCTCGGACTGTAGCTGCTTCAGCCGGTGGAAAAGCTCGTCCTTGATGCCCTTGATCGCCTGGGCCAGTGTCGGGCGCGGGGTGACGTAATGAGAGTTCGCATAGATGCGGATCTGCTTGAACGTGTCTGTCTTTGCACCGGTCAGGGGGTCGAATTCGACGATCGACTCCAGTTCCTCGCCGAAGAAGGAAAACCGCCAGGCGCGATCCTCAAGGTGGGCGGGCCAGACCTCCAGACTGTCGCCGCGCACCCGGAACGCCCCGCGCTGGAAGCTGCCTTCCAGCCGCCGGTATTGCTGGGCCACGAGTTCCGCCATGACCTTGCGCTGGTCATACATCTGGCCGACCACAAGGTCCTGCGTCATGGCCGAGTAGGTTTCGACCGACCCGATGCCGTAGATGCAGGAAACCGAGGCAACGATGATCACGTCATCCCGTTCCAGAAGCGCCCGGGTGGCCGAGTGGCGCATCCGGTCGATCTGTTCGTTGATCTGGGATTCCTTCTCGATATAGGTGTCGGTCCGCGGCACATAGGCCTCGGGCTGGTAGTAGTCGTAGTAACTGACGAAGTATTCCACCGCGTTGTCGGGGAAAAAGCCCTTGAATTCCCCGTAGAGCTGGGCGGCAAGGGTCTTGTTCGGCGCAAGGATGATCGCGGGGCGCTGGGTTTCCTCGATCACTTTTGCCATGGTGAAGGTCTTGCCGGTACCGGTGGCCCCCAGAAGCACCTGGTCACGCTCGCCCGCCAGCACCCCGGCGGTCAGTTCGGCGATAGCGGTTGGCTGGTCGCCCGCCGGCTGAAAGGGCGTGGACAGGACGAATCGCCGGCCGCCTTCCAGCTTGGGCCGGGTCAGCACCTCGGGGCGTTCGGTCAGGGCGTTGGCGTTGTTGTGGGGCATCTGCGTCCTCTGCCTTGAGTCGCGGCCCATCAGACTTGATCCGTTTTTGTTCCAGTTCAAGCGCCGATCCGACCGCCGATCCGACCGCCGATCTGACCGCCGATCCGACCGGGCCTTGAAAGCGTTGCCCGGACTTGCCGAAGCCGCTAAGGCAGACAGAAGAGGTGTGGCATGGCAGAGAAGATCGACACGCGGGCGGTGGGCCTGGATGTGGGGCTGGCGTTCATCCGCTGGCTGACGGGGGCAGAGAACCTGCATTACGGGCTCTGGACCGGGCTTGACGTGACGGCCGGAAACCTGCGGGCAGCGCAGGAGGCCTATACGGCAAAGCTCTTCGGCTACCTGCCGGCGGGCCCGTTGCGTATCCTCGACATCGGCGGAGGCGCAGGCGAGACGGCGCGCAAGCTTCTGGCCCTGGGCCATACGGTCGAGATCGTCGTGCCATCCGCCTTCCTTGCCGCCCGCTGCCGCGAGACCGCGAAAGGTGCCGTCGTCCACGAATGCACATTCGAGGACTTCACGGGTAAAGGCCCGTTCGACCTTTGCCTCTTTTCGGAAAGCTTCCAGTACATCCCACTGTCGGAAAGCCTGCCGAAATGTGCTTCTCTCCTGGCCCCCGGTGGCCAGGTCGTGATCGCAGACTGCTTCCGGACCGATGAGTACAAGGGCCGGGCCGTGCTGGGGCCGCAACCGGGAGGTGGCCACCAGCTGGGGCATTTCCGCACCGCATTGGACCAATCCTCCTTTGCGCTGGCAGCGGAAGAGGACATCACCGATGCGGTCGCACCCTCGATTGATCTGGAACAGCAATTGTTCAACGTGATCGGTCACGGCGTGACGCGCGTGTCGGATGAGATCAAGGCAAAGAAGCCGGCCGCGCACTGGACGCTTGCCCGCTTCATCGGCCTGTTCCTCCCTGCAAAGCGTCGCCGCAACCTGATGCAGCGACTGACCGGAACCGACCGCAATGCCGAGAAGTTCCGGCATTTCAACCGCTACATGATGCTGCGGCTGCAACGGAAACCCTGAAGTGTCCGGCCCCGAGGCCCATCTTGCAGCAGGACACAACTTTCGGTTGCATTTCGTTAACGCTTTGGGCAGTCTGCAGGTTGCAAGCAGCAACTTGATCTGTCGGCTGGCCCACCCCACCCCACCCAAACACTCCCGGGCCGGCCGACAGCCTTTTCTGTCCTAAGTCGTGCTTGCGCTTTTCCGCAAAGCTTGGGAATAACGGGCCATCCTGTCCGGAGGACCTCATGCGCGCCCGCATCTACCAGCCCGCCCGAACCGCGATGCAGTCGGGAACCGCGAAGACAAATCACTGGGTGCTGGAATTTGCCCCGGCATCAAGCCGCGAGGTCGACCCCCTCATGGGCTGGACGTCGTCCGACGACACCCAGGCGCAGGTCAGGCTAAGGTTCGAAAGCCGCGAGGCGGCGCTGGCCTATGCGGCAGAAAAGGGGATCGAGGCCGATGTGACCGAGCCCAAGCCGCGGAAGCCGGTGATCCGGCCCCGCGGATATGGCGAGAACTTCGCGACCGACCGCAAGGGCGCCTGGACGCACTGAATGGCCGTCACCATCTCTGAAGAGCATCCGCTGACGCCGGACCTCGCCCTGTTGTTCGAACGGCACACGGCGGACATGCATGCCGATACCCCGCCCGAATCGATCCACATGATGGACAAGGGCGCGCTGGCAGCCCCCGGCATCCGTTTCTTTGTACTGCGCGACGACGGTCAGCCCATAGCCATGGGTGCCTACAAGCGGATCGACGCTACCCATGCGGAGATCAAGTCGATGCATGTCCTGGCCGACGCGCGTGGGCGGGGCCTGTCGAAGACGATGCTGGACCATCTTGTGACCGCCGCACGTGCTGACGGCTTCACGCGCCTCAGCCTTGAGACCGGCGTGCAGCCGACCTTCGTCGCGGCCCGCGCCCTTTACGCGCGGGCAGGCTTTGTCGAATGCCCCCCGTTCGAAGGCTACTGGGACGACCCGAACTCGTACTTCATGACGAAGGTGCTTGCCTGATCATTGGGCTTGGCTCAAAAGGCCTATGGCGCGGGCTCATAGCTCAACTGGATAGAGCAAGGACCTTCTAAGTCCGAGGTTGGGGGTTCGAGTCCTCCTGGGCCCGCCATTCCTCTGCAGATTGCTCGTCGAGTCCGTCGGGCACTCCTCGCTGGGTGTCTTCGACGCGTGCCCGAAGGGCTCGGCGAGATTGGTGTCAGGTCTTGGAACTCGGCGCCCCGCCCTCGAAGCGGTTGCCGTGGCGGTAGTCGCAAGGGGCCTCCTGCATCTGCAGGTGCAGACCGGTGCCGGTGAAGGGATGGGCGCGGGCGACGTCCTCGTCGAAGTCGATGCCAAGGCCGGGGGCTTCGGGCGGGATGATGTAGCCGTCTTCCCATTTGATCGTGTTCCTGATCAGCTTGAGATGGAAAGCTCCGCCGGTCTCGATCGTCTCGGCGATCAGGAGGTTCGGGATCGAGGCCGAAAGGTGCACGTTCGCAGCCCATTCGACCGGACCCGCATAGAGGTGCGGCGCCATCTCGGCGTTGAAGATTTCGGCCATCGCGGCGATCTTCTTTGCTTCCCAGATGCCGCCGACCCTGCCAAGCGCGGGTTGCAGGATCTTCACTCCCCCGGCCCGCAGAAGAGTACCGAACTCGTACTTGGTCGTCAGGCGTTCGCCGGTAGCGAGGGGGACGCGGACGGATTTCGCCACCTCGGCGAATTCCAGAAGGTTGTCGGGCGGGATGGGCTCTTCGTACCAGAGCGGGTTGTAGGGTTCGAGTTCGCGGCCCATGCGGATTGCGCCCGGGGTGGTGAACTGGCCGTGGGTGCCGAAGAGGAGGTCGACCCGGTCGCCCACCGCCTCGCGGATCGTCTTGCAGAAGGCGACCGAGCGGGTGATGTCGGACATCGCCGGCTCATGGCCGCCGCGGATGGTGTAGGGGCCGGCGGGGTCGAACTTCACCGCCGTGAAGCCCTGGTTCATGAAGCGCACCGCGGCTTCGGCTGCGGCGTCGGGATCGACCCAGAACTCGGCCGATTCCTTGCCGGGTTCGGGGTAGAGGTAGGTGTAGCTGCGGATGCGGTCGTTCATCTTGCCGCCGAGGAGGGCATAGATCGGGCGGTTGCGGGCCTTGCCGATGATGTCCCAGCAGGCGATCTCCAGCCCCGCGAAGGCGCCCATCACGGTGGGGTCGGGGCGCTGGGTGAAGCCGGCGGAATAGGCGCGGCGGAACATCAGTTCGATGTTTTCCGGGTTCTCGCCCTGCATGTGGCGTTCGAACACGTCCTCGATCACCGCGCGCATCGCTTTTGGCCCGACGGTCGAGGCATAGCATTCGCCGTAGCCGGTGATACCGGTGTCGGTGGTCAGCTTCGGGAAGATCCAGTAGCGACCGCCCCAGCCCGGGAACGGGGGGGCGACGACGAAGATCTCGAGGTCCTTCAGTTTCATGTCCGTCCCCTTGGGCTGGCGGCGGAGCGGGGGTTTCACACCCCCGCACCCCCGTGGGATACTTGTGCAGAAAGGAAGCTAGGGGCGTGAAGCTGCCCGGTCATGGCGAATTGCGACGCCCGATGGCGCTGCCGGCATGCAGGGCGATGCAGCCGAGCATCAGAAGCGCCGAAAGCAGGAAGGGCGCGCCGGGTGCGAAGACCGGGGCGTCCACGGCCGAAAACCGCGCGAAGGTCGTCGTCATGATCAGGGGCGCGGTGATCATGGCGATGGAATTGAGGCTGGCGAAGATCCCCTGCAGCTCGCCCTGCGCATCGGCGGAGGTTTGGCGCGAGGCGATGGCCTGCAAAGCGGGGGTGACGACTCCGCCCAAGGCCGTGACCGGGGTGATCGTCAGCGCAACGGCAGGAGAGGTAACTAGGCCAAGCGCCGTCAGCGTCGCGACATTGACCCACATGCCATAAAGGGCCGCCCGGTGTTCGCCGAACCGGCGGATCAGCGGGCCGACCAGCAGCGCCTGACCCACCGCGAAGGAGATGCCGTAGACTGCCAGCGAGACCCCGACCATCGTCGAATCCCAGCCAAAGCGGGCCTGGCCGAAATAGGCCCAGATCGCGGGGTAGACGTTCATCGCGATGCCGAGGATCAGGAAGGTCGCAAGGAGCCTGCGCAGGCCGGGGAGCCGGGTGACGGCACGAAGCGCGCCAAGCGGATTGGCCCGGGCAAGGCTGAAGGGGCGGCGGGTGGCGTCGGTCACCGTCTCGGGCAGGACGAACCAGCCGAAGGCAAGGTTCGCCAGCGCAAGACCGGCGGCGGCGTAGAAGGGCGCACGTGGGTCGATCGCGGCGAGAAGCCCGCCGATCAGGGGGCCAAGGACGAAGCCTACGCCAAAGCCCGCGCCGATCAGGCCAAAGCGACGCCCGCGCTGGTCGGGTGGGGTAATGTCAGCGATGAAGGCGCCCGCGGTCGCGAAGGTGGCGGCGGTGATGCCAGCGACCAGCCGCGCGACGAGAAGAAGCCATATCGACCCGGCCAGCGCCATCACAAGGTAATCCGCGGCCATCACGGCCAGCGAGACAAGAAGCACCGGACGGCGGCCGAAACGGTCGCTGAGGGCCCCGATCAGGGGACCGAAAAGGAACTGCATCACGGCAAACGCGGTGGCCAGGACGCCTCCCCAGAGCGCCGCCTCGGCCAGGGGGCGGCCCGTCACTTCTTCGATGAGGTCGGGCATGACCGGGAAGATCAGGCCGATGCCGATCGCGTCCAGCGTGACGGTTGCCAGGATGAAGCTTAGGGCCAGCCGCTGACGGTCTGAAGTAAGGTTCGTTTCCGTCATGCCAAGGCTCTACGGAGCTGCATTACCGGCAGCCCGTGCAGCGAAAGTACAATTTTCGGGCGTTGCGCCGTGTGATTGTCAGCCATGTCCCATCCGAGTCAGGAAATCACCTAGCGCCGCGCCGAAGCGGGCGGGGTCGGTCAGCATGGAGAGGTGCGGCAGACCCGGCAGGACGCGAAACTCGGACCCGGCGATCAGGTCCGCCGTCTCGCGCTGCATGTCGGGGGGCACCTTCCGGTCGTCGCCCCCGGCAAGGACCAGCGTCGGCAGGGTCAGGGTCGTGGTCGTCTGGTAAAGGTCCGCGGTCGCCACGGCTGCGGCAATTCCCTGCCAGCCTTCGGGCCGCGTCTGGTCCAGCATCGCGCGCAGCGGGCCAGTGGCGGGCTGATCCTTCCAGCGGGGGCCCAGAAGAGCGGCGCAGTCGGCATCGGGGTCAGGACCGTGCTCACGCTGTTGCGCGATGCGGGCCTGCCACCAATCGGGATTGCCAAGCCGCGTCGCCGCCCCGGTCAGGACCAGCGCACGCACGAGGTCCAGCCGCTTCACGGCCAGCCCTTGCGCGATCAGACCCCCTTCGCCCTGGCCGACGACAACCGCCTCGCGCAGGGCGAAGTGATCCGCCAGCCGTTCGACATCCCGGATCAGCGCACCAAGGGCGTAAGGCGGCGGCGGTGTGTCGGATGCCCCGTGGCCGCGCAGGTCCAGGGTCAGGACACGAAAGCGGGCAAGGGCGGGAAGGATGCCGTCCCAGAGGCCCGCTCCAAGGCCGAGGCCGTGGATCAGGATGACGGGTGCTGCATCCGGCGGGCCGGACTGCGTTGCGTTCAGGCGCAGGTCCGACAGCCAGACCAGCGTCACGCGAAACGCTCCAGCGCCGTGGCGAAGACCCGGGGGTCGACGTTGCCGCCAGTCGCGACGGCGATGACGGTCTCGGGCAGGTCTGGCGTGAAGAGAGCCGCTGCCAGCGCCACCGCGCCGCCGGGTTCAAGAACGATCCGCAGATGGGTGAAGGCGAGCGCCATCGCCTGCAGGGCCTGGTCGTCCGAGACGGCAAGCCCCGGCCCGGCAAGGCGCAGCAGGAGTGGAAGCGTCAACTGGCCCGGGGCTGGCGTCAGGATCGCGTCGCAGATCGAGCCGGTCGCTGCCGGGTTCGTCTGCCGCGTTCCGCTGGCAAGGGAGCGGGCAATGTCGTCAAACCCGTTGGGCTCCGCCGTCCGCACCCGAAGGTCCGGCGCGTCAGCTTCCAGCGCCAGCGCGATGCCCGAGGCGAGGCCACCCCCGCCGCAGCAGACCAGCACCTCGGCCTGCCCTATGCCGGCAGCCTTCGCCTGCGCCGCGATCTCAAGACCCGTTGTCCCCTGCCCGGCGATCACCTGCGGATCGTCATAGGGGCGGATCAGCGTCAGGCCACGGCCTTCGGCCAGCGCGGCCCCGATGGCATCGCGGTCCTCGGTCGCGCGGTTGTAAAGCACAACCTCGGCGCCATAGGCGCGGGTATTGGCGATCTTCACCTCGGGCGCGTCGGAGGGCATGAGGATGACGCAAGGCGCGCCGTGCCGCGCGGCGGCAAGGGCAACCCCCTGGGCATGATTGCCCGAGGAATAGGCGATCACCCCCCGCGCCCGCGCCTCGGGCGACAGTGCCGAGACGGCCGCCCATCCCCCCCGCGCCTTGAAGCTGCCGGTCAGTTGCAGGCATTCGGCCTTGACGAACACCCGCCGGCCCGCCACCCGGTCGAGAAGCGGGGCGTGCAGAAGCGGGGTTTCCCTGACATTGCCCCGCAGGCGGACAGCAGCCGCCCGGATCATCCCGATATCGGTCACGTCAGGCCTGCAAGGAAGGTGCGGATCAGGGCGACCGCCTCGGGTTCATCGAGGAACGGGATATGCGCACGGTCCGGCACTTCGGCGAATGCCATGTCCGGGCGTCGTCTTTGCATCTCGGCCGCCGTCGCTGCGGTCAGAAGGTCGGAATTCGCGCCACGGATCAGGGCCAGCGGCAGGCCGCCAAGCGCATCGAAGAGCGGCCAGAGGTCGACGGGCGGACCGTCGAAGGCGGCAAGGAAGGCCTCGCGCAAGGCCGGGTCATAGGAGAGGCGCAGCCCCTCGGGCGTCTCTACCGCATGTTTCCGCGCCTCTTCCAGCCAACGCGTCATCGGCACGCGGGCAAAGCCGGGGGATTGGGCCAGGCGTTCGGCAAGGCCCTCATGCGTCCTGCCGGCCGGGTTCCGGCCAACATAGTCGAAGATCCGGGTCAACCCGTCCCGCGCAATCTCGGGCCCGACGTCGTTCAGGATCAGGCCCATCAGGCGCGGTCGGGCGACAGCGCCAAGAACCATCCCGATCAGCCCCCCGCGCGAGGTTCCAAGCAGCGCCGCCCGTTCCACCCCGAGGTGGTCCAGAAGCGCCAGCGCGTCCTTCGACTCCTGCTCGACGGTGTAAGTGGCAGACCCGGTCCAGTCGCTCGCCCCCCTTCCACGATAGTCCATTCGGATCAGCCGCAATGGCGGCAGGTGCGGGACGAGGTAATCGAAATCGGCCATGGTCCGCGTCAGGCCCGAAAGGCAAAGAAGCGGCAGCCCCTCGCCTTCGTCCCGAAAGGCAAGGCGGGCGCCATCGGGGGCGGTGAAATGTCTAGGCTCGTTCATCGGGCCACGTTGGCACGACGGGCAGGCAGGGAAAAGGGGCGACGGGCGGTTAGGCCGCAGGCGGCAAGCGCTTGTGACCCGCGCGCGCTGCGACTAAACCCTTGCCCGAAGTGGGGGAGGATCGGCATGTCCGACACGTCCGGGACAACCGAAGAGCGGCCAAAGTCGAAAGAGGTCGGCGCGCTGCGCGGGCTGTGGCCGTTCCTGTGGCCCTACCGTGGCATGCTGGCGCTTGCCGGGCTGGCGCTGGTCCTGACTGCGGCGGTCAGCCTTGTCCTGCCTCTTGCCGTCCGCCGCGTCGTCGATGGGTTCAACGAAGGTGACGCCGCCCTTCTAGACCAGTACTTCACCGCCGCGCTTGGGATTGCCGCCCTTCTCGCCCTTGGCACCGGCCTGCGCTACTACCTTGTCACCCGGCTGGGCGAGCGTGTTGTGGCCGACATCCGCCGCACACTTTTCGATCGCGTCCTCGGCATGTCCCCCGCCTTCTTCGAGCGGATCATGACCGGCGAGATCCTCAGCCGGATCACCACGGACACGACCCTTATCCTCAGCGTCATCGGCTCGTCCGTCTCGGTCGCGCTGCGGAACCTCCTGATGCTGATCGGCGGGCTGGTCCTTTTGTTCCTTACCTCGGCCAAGCTGACCGGGCTGGTCCTTCTGATCGTACCGGCCATCGTGGTACCGATCGTCGTCCTTGGCCGACGCCTGCGGCAGCTGTCGAAGGAAAACCAGGACTGGATCGCGTCCTCCTCGGGCTCGGCGTCCGAGGCGCTTCTGTCGGTCCAGACGGTGCAGGCCTTCACCCATGAGGGGCCGACGCGGGCCGCCTTTGCCGCGGTGACGGAGAAAAGCTTCGACAGCGCCAAGACCCGCATCCGGACCCGCGCGGTGATGACGGTGATCGTGATCTTCCTGACCTTTGCCGGGATCGTCGGCGTCCTTTGGATCGGGGCGCGCGATGTGCGGGCCGAGGTCATGACGGTAGGCGAGCTGATCCAGTTCGTGATCTATGCGGTCATGGTCGCCGGGGCCGTTGGGGCCCTGTCCGAAATCTGGGGCGAGTTGCAGCGCGCCGCCGGGGCGACCGAGCGGCTGGTTGAGCTTCTGAACACCACCGACGCGGTGCAGGACCCTGCCCGCCCCGTCGCCCTGCCCCGCCCGGTGCGGGGTGAGATCGCGTTCCGGGACGTGACCTTCCGCTATCCCGCTCGGCCCGAGACAAGTGCCCTGAACGGCATCTCCCTGCATGTCGCCCCGGGCGAAACCGTCGCGCTTGTAGGACCGTCCGGGGCGGGGAAGACCACGATCCTGCAGCTTCTGATGCGGTTCTATGATCCGCAGTCGGGCCAGATCATGCTGGACGGGATAGCGCTGGACAGCATGGAGCGCGCCGATTTCCGCCGCGCGATCGCCCTTGTGCCGCAGGACCCTGTGATCTTCGCCACCTCGGCCCGCGACAACATCCGCTTCGGCCGCCCCGACGCCACCGACGCCGAGGTCGAGGCTGCTGCCCGGGCAGCGGCGGCGCATGACTTCCTGATGGGCTTGCCGCAGGGCTATGACAGCCAGCTTGGCGAACGCGGCGTCATGCTGTCGGGCGGGCAGAAACAGCGCGTGGCCATTGCCCGCGCAATTCTGCGCGACGCGCCGATCCTGCTTCTGGACGAGGCCACGAGCGCCCTTGACGCCGAAAGCGAACGCGCTGTTCAGGCGGCGGTCGAAAAGCTGGCCGAGGGGCGCACCACGCTGGTCGTCGCGCACCGGCTGGCAACGGTGAAGCGGGCCGACCGGATTGTCGTCTTCGACCAGGGCCGGATCGTTGCCACCGGAACGCATGAGGCGCTGGTGGCCGAAGGCGGGCTTTATGCGCGCCTTGCGCGGCTCCAATTCACCGACGGTGCAGTCTGACGTTGCGTCCCTGGTCCCGGCCCTGCGGACAAAGCGGCTTCACAAACGCCTGGCCTGCCCCCATGTTCGCCTGAAGCCTGCGGCAACAGCGGGCGGCACAGGGGGGAGGAACCGATGCCGACATTTGCAACCTTGGCCGATCTGAAGGCTATCGAGGCAGAAATGCCATGGGCCGACCGTGGTCAGGCCCGGTCGATCTACGAATACCTATCGCGGGCAAAGGCCGAGCATAGCGGTCGTCCGGCGATCAGCTATCAGCTTCTGTCGGGCCCAGCCGAGAAGAAGGTGACCCTGACCTGGGCCGAGCTTCATGCCCAGGTCACGCAGGCCGCGAACCTTTTCCGCAGCCTTGGAGTCGGCGAAAAGGATGTGGTCGCCTTCATCCTGCCGAACGCGATGGAGACGGCAGTTACCCTGCTTGGCGGTGCCGTCGCCGGGATCGTGAACCCGATCAACCCGCTTCTGGAGCCGGAAAAGATCAGCGCCATCCTGCGCGAGACGAATGCGAAGGTCGTGGTCACGCTGAAGGCCTTCCCCAAGACCGACGTGCCGCAGAAGGTGTCCGAAGCCGTCCAGTTCGCCCCGAACGTTAAGACGGTGCTTGAGGTCGATCTGGTCCCCTATCTTTCGGGGCTGAAGAAGGTCATCGTTCCCTGGCTGCGACCAAAGAACCCGCCGCAGCATCGGGCCAACATCAAGGACTTCCGGGCCGAAGTCGCGAAGATGCCGGCCGACAGGCTGACGTTCAAGGACAACCACCACGACCGCGTCGCCGCCTATTTCCACACCGGCGGGACGACGGGGATGCCCAAGGTCGCCCAGCACAAGGTGTCGGGCATGGTCTACAACGGCTGGCTGGGCACGACGCTGCTGTTCAAGCCGACCGACGTGGTGCTGTGCCCGCTGCCGCTGTTCCACGTCTTCGCCTGCTATCCGATCCTGATGTCGATGATCGGTTCGGGCGCGCATGTCGTGTTCCCGACCCCGCAGGGCTACCGGGGTGAAGGCGTGTTCGACAACCTCTGGAAACTGGTTGAACGCTACAAGGTCACCTATCTCATCACCGTGCCGACGGCGCTTGCAGCGCTGATGCAGCGCCCGGTCAATGCCAATATCTCCAGTCTGAAAAACGCCTTCTCGGGCTCATCCCCCCTGCCGATCGAGCTCTACAACCGCTTCAAGAAAGAGACTGGGATCGACATCGTGGAAGGCTACGGGCTGACCGAAGCCACCTGCCTTGTCTCGGTCAACCCGCCGGATGGTCAGAAGAAGATCGGGTCGGTCGGTCTGACCTTCCCCTATACCCATGTCCGCATCCTGACCACTGAAGGGGCCATCGGCTTCCGCGAATGCGACGTGGACGAGGTAGGCGAGATCTGCATCTCGAACCCCGGGGTGTATGAAGGTTCGACCTATACCGAGGCCGACAAGAACAAGGAACTGTTCGCTGAAGGCCGGTTCCTGCGGACCGGAGACCTGGGCCGGATCGACGCCGACGGCTATCTCTTTATCACCGGGCGGGCGAAGGATCTGATCATCCGCGGCGGGCACAACATCGACCCTGCGATCATCGAGGAAGCCCTGACCGGGCATGAGGCGGTTGCCGTCGTCGGGGCCATCGGCCAGCCGGATGCCCATGCCGGTGAACTGCCCTGCGCCTATGTCGAACTGGTCAAGGGGGCCAGCGCCACGGTCGATGACCTGATGGCGTATGCCGCGCAGCATATCTCGGAGCGAGCCGCCCTGCCGAAGTATATCGAGGTGCTGCCCGAGCTGCCCAAGACCGCAGTCGGCAAGGTCTTCAAGCCCGATCTTCGGCGCATGGCGATCACCCGCGTGTTTGATGCCGCCCTCGCCGAGGCAGGGATCGGGGCGCATGTGAACGAGGTCGTCGAGGACAAGAAGCGCGGGCTGGTTGCGCGGCTGACCAAGACGGCACCGGTCGAAGATACGCGGGTTTCCGAAGTCCTTGGCCAGTATGCCAGCCCTTGGGAATGGGCGGCCTGAGACGGTCTTGCGGTTCGTCAGACAGCAAGTTTTGTTTGCCTGAATCACCCCCTGGCGCGAGAAAGTTGCCAAGGGGTAGTGAAGGGAACAAGTTGATGGGATTTCGGACCGAACTTTTCGCAGCGATGATCCTGGCCGCGGCCGGGGATGCCAACGCCCAGCAGTCAGAGGTGCTGTTTTCGCACAAACATTGGGAAGTGCAGGTAGTTGGATGGGATGACGGGTCGGTTGGTTGCGTGGCCCAGGTCACCGCGCCGGGTGAGACCTTCTCGATCTGGACCTATCCGGACGGCGCGGTGCAGCTGCAGTTCTATTCGACCGCCTGGGAGTTCGGCGAAACCGGGGACACCGCCGACCTTGAGGTCCAGATCGACCGCCGCGCGCCGTGGAATCTGACAGGGGCCGAACTTTACAAGAATTCGGTGCTCTTCTACCTGCCTGACAGTCAGGCAGGTGTCGATTTCATCGTCGAGGTGGCACAAGGCAGCCGGCTTTATCTGCGTTCTGACGATGGGTCTGATGTGCAGAACTACTCGCTGTCCGGGTCGCGCGCCTCGATCGATGCGTTGGTGGAATGCGGGGATGCAATCGGACGGCCGAGCAACCCGTTCAACTGACGCCTAAAGCGCGTCGGTATCCATCCAGATCGTCACCGGGCCGTCATTCACAAGGCTGACCGCCATGTCCGCCCCAAAGCGGCCGTTGGCAACCGGGACGCCTTCCGCCGCAAGGCAGGCACTGAAGTGGAGGTAAAGCCGCTCGCCCAGATCGGGGGCGGCCGCAGTCGAAAAACCGGGCCGGTTGCCACGCAGGTCGGCGGCCAAGGTGAATTGGCTGACCACCAGGGCCGAGCCGCCGATGTCGCGGACCGACAGGTTCATCTTGCCCTGATCGTCCTTGAAGATCCGCAGCTTGGCGATCTTGCCCGCAAGCTTTTCGGCCTGGGCCTCGCTATCGCCGGACATGGCACAGACGAGGATGAGAAGGCCTGGGCCAGTCTCGCCAATCAGCTCACCGGCGACGTGAACCCGTGCCTCGGTGACGCGCTGAAGGACCGCCCTCACAGCTCGTGCGACCAGGGCGGGTTGGCACCTGCGCGGCTGACGGTCACCGCCGCCGCCCGCGTGCCAAGCGACAGGGCCGCATCCAGCGTTGCGTCGTCCAAGGCCGCAACGCCGGCCTTGGTCAGCGCCTTGGCCTGATGCAGCGCTGCAAGGACGCCCGCGTTGAACGTATCGCCTGCGCCGACCGTATCGACGACCGTGACCGGGGTGGCGGCAACGAAACGGTCCTGAGTGGCCGTGACCGCGCGGGCGCCTTTCGCCCCCTCGGTGATGAAGACAACCTTCGGCCCCTTCGCAAGGATCCCACGCGCAAGCGCCACGAGGTCGCCCTGCCCTTCCAGCCAGTGCAAATCCTCATCGGAAAGCTTCACGATATCCGCTCGCGCCAACATCCGTTCGATCCGTGCGCGGTATTCGGCTTCCTTCCCGGCGATGAAACCGGGGCGGATGTTGGGGTCGACCATGGTCACCCGTTTCGCGGATTCGCGGGCCTGCAGCGCCTCATAGGTCGAAGCGGCGGGGTCGTTCACCAGGCTGATCCCGCCGAGGAACAGGGTTGTGACATCTGAGGGCAGGACCGGCAGCTGGTCGGTCGACAGCATCCGGCCTGCCGTGGCCTCGTCATAAAAGGCATAGGTCGCCTGGCCGTTGACCAGCTTGACGAAGGCCACCGTGGTGGGCCGGTCGGATCGGGCAAGATAGCGGGTGTCGACCTTCGATGCGGTCAGCGTATCGGCCAGGATCTCGCCAAGCATGTCATTGGAAACGCCCGAGAAAAACGCCGATGGCGCTCCCATCCGCCCCAACGCGATGGCCGTGTTGAAGACCGCGCCCCCGGCGTAAGGGGCAAAGCAGGCCTCGCCCGAGGTCGAGGTGCGGGGCAGCATGTCGATCAGTGCCTCGCCACAGCTGAGAATCATCGGCTCCTCCGTCGGATCGCATCTGGCCCTGTTAGCGCCAACATGGCCGTCAGGGTTGCACATAGCCCCCCTTATTCTGCCACGCCAGCAGGAATTCGCCATGATCCGTGTCATGGCGCGTTCCGTCCCATCCGAAGAGACTTGGGGTCTTCGCAGGAAAGGAGGATCCAATGGTCGAGAAATCCACAGCGGGCAACTTCTGGCCTTCGCTTTACGAGCCCTTCCGGATGATGGGAACCCGGCTTGCCGACTGGCTGTCACCGGCCTCGGAAGCCAGCCAGAACGGCGATGGTTACCGAATTGCCATTGAACTTCCGGGTGTTGCCGAGGACGACATCCACGTCACGGTCGAGGAGGGCGTGCTGCAGATCCGCGGCGAGAAGAAGAGCGAGCGCGAAGAGAAGGGTGACACCTGGTACTTCTCAGAGCGCCAGTTCGGCAGCTTCAGCCGAAGTTTCCGGCTGCCGGGAGATGCCGATGCTGGCCAAGTGAAGGCCGAGATGAAGGACGGCGTGCTGACGATCACCGTTCCGAAGAAGGCCGCACCGGCCGCTGCGGCGCGGGTGCCGATCACGAAGGCCTGAAGAACGGGGCAAGGTTGGCTCTGACCCGGGCGAGCGGGGTTTCCCCGCTCGCATCCGGGACAAAGGCCTGGCCGGTGATCCGTTCGAAGGCGTCGATATAGACTCTGGACGTTTTCTCGATCATTTCCAAGGGGATAGCCGGGATCGGGTCCTTGTAGGGATCGCAGCGCGCGACGACCCAAGACCGGATCACGTCCTTGTCGAAACTGGGCGGACGGCTGCCCGACGCCAGCGCCTCCGGGTAGCCTTCGGCGATCCAGTAGCGGCTGGAGTCGGGCGTGTGGATTTCATCCGCAAGAAAGATCCTGCCTTCGGCGTCGGTGCCGAATTCGTATTTCGTGTCGACAAGGATCAGACCGCGCTCAGCGGCGATCTTCTGACCCCGGGCGAACAGCGCGAGTGCGGTCTCACTAACCTCGTCCCATTGAGATTTCGTCAAGAGACCGGTTTCCACGATCTCGGCAGCCGTCAGCGGTTCGTCATGACCGCCGTCGAAGGCCTTGGAGGTGGGAGTGATGATCGCCTGCGGCAGGGCCTCGTTGTCCCTGAGACCGTCGGGAAGCCTGTGGCCGTACATCTGCCGCGCGCCGGCCTTGTACTGGGTCAGGATCGAGGTGGAGGTGGTGCCGGCGAGGTAGCCGCGGACTACCACCTCGACCGGCAGGATGGTAACGCGTTTGCAATGAACGACGTTCGGGTCGGGATAGCCGATGACATGGTTCGGGGCGATGTCGGCGGTCGCATCGAACCAGTGGCGGGCAAGCTGGGTCAGGACCTGGCCCTTCCACGGGATCACCGCAAGTATCTGATCGAACGCGGAAATCCGGTCGGACGAGATCAGAAGGCGCGTGCCGTCCGGAAGGTCATAACAGTCGCGCACCTTGCCGAAATAGGGGTTCGGAAGCTCGGGTATCCGCGCGTGCGGCAGGGTGCGGGAAAGGTCGATCTGCGTCATTCGGGCCCCCGGTCAGGTGCCTGCTTCTTCGGGGTTTTCGCCCCTTAGTCAAGGCGCATCAGGGCAGGACAGCGACCCCCGCATCTCGCCGCTGTCGCCCTGCAGGCTGCTTTCCCGAAGCTTGCATCCCGTGACCCGTGGAATGAGTTCAATCATCGTGGCCCGGATCTCCTGGTGTTCGCCACGGGAGGCGTAGCCGAGGCGGATGACCTCCACCCGTTCGCCTTTTTGGAAGACGGCATAGTCCCGCCCGTTCACGTTCACGTCGGTGCGGGTGGCGCCGAGGAATTCGGGGGCAGGAGAGGCCCCACAGGCAGCAAGGAAAATCAATGGGATGAGGGCTTTCATGGGGTCAGGATGGCAGGGCTTGGTTGACGGGGGGTTAAGCGTCTTCCTTCCGTCTTCCTTGCGTCTTCCTTCCGTCTTCCGTCCGTCTTCCCTCCGCCGCGCTGCGGAGCGCAGGGTCAATTCGCGTCTACGGCATCACAAGACCCCGGCCAGCCCCGGCGGGGAACCTTTTCCGGAGCGGGCTGTTGTGCCGGCAGACCAATGAAGGAGCCGACCCATGACCCGACTGATCGTTCTGCTTGCCCTTCTGGGCACCGCCGCCTGCGAAACCATCGAAGGCGCAGGCCAGGGTATCGAGAACGCCGGAGAGGCGATCACTGAAGAGTCGCAGGAGGCACAGTCCGGGATGTGACCGGCCCGTCTTGAAGGAGAACCCCCATGACTGCTGGCATCAAGGCCGTGGCGCTGCTTGCCTTTCTGCTCATCGCCGCCTGCGGCCCCCTCGTCGGCGCCAGAGCCGCCGTTGCGGTGGACGAGGCGAAAGAGCGTGACGAAGGCGGGGACGGGTTGTTCTGACCCGCGCTTGATTTTCGTACAGCGGGGGAAGTAGGACGTCCTCGCCATCAAGGACATGCGCCTGGCGCGGCGGATAAGTTTCGCAATCGAGTCGCTTGCCGATGACCCAAGGCCGCCGGGCTGCCGCAAGCTGGAAGGCCGAGACAACGCGTGGCGGGTCCGAGTCGGGACCTGGCCGGTGATCTACCAGATCGAGGAGGACCGGGTGGTGGTGCTGGTGGTGAAGGTCGCGCCAAGGAGGGATATTGGTAGGTAGGAGTCGGGGAGAACCCTACCTTACGCTTGCTTAATGTGCTCGTCGCGCGTCGATTTAATGAACTGAATTGAGCTCAACCGCACAGCTTGATGGCGATCTCTCATTTGCAATTCCATCCAACGATCACTCCAAATATACTCTAAAGATTCAATGAGAATATTGTAGCACGCACTGCTGTTGATGTGAGCAAGATCAACATTTGGCTGGCCTAGCACCTGTGAAAAATGGGCTTTTCCAAGTTCAGATCCAGACTCGATCTTGTATTCAGACATCTGAGAGACGGCCAGAACATTTGGATGCGCACCCATGTCAATCAGCGCCTCATAAGTTGAACGGATTCCAGACGCAAGGTTCGCACTCTTTTCCTCTATGATGGCGAGAGCCCTTGCCCAGCCTTCCCTCTTGAACCTTCGGGCAAGGGCTTCATCGTGGTGACGCGCCTTACAAGCCTCGTGAAACTCACCATCAAACCGAAAAAGCAAAGCATAGCCGATGCTTTCAATTGCCTGCCTTTGCACTGGAGGTGCTTGAATCACGAGGCCCATCCGGGAAAGCAACGTAGCAACTCTCAGACTTCCCCAAGCCAAAGCGATCATTTTCAGGGACGAAACGTTGCTGGCCCGCTCCCAATCGGTAAAGAACAGACGAAGTAGCTCATCCGCCTGTCCAATACAAATTGGATGAGGAGCGCCTGCATTGTTCAAAGCAGCATCGAGAAAAGTCGAGGCAGAGAGATCGCCGATAATCTCTCTCGCTTCCTCACCCATCCATCTTCAGCGCCGAAATAAACGCCTCCTGCGGGATCTCGACCTTGCCGAACTGGCGCATCTTCTTCTTGCCCGCCTTCTGCTTCTCAAGCAGTTTCTTCTTCCGGGTCGCGTCGCCGCCGTAGCACTTCGCGGTCACGTCCTTGCGCATGGCCGAGATCGTCTCGCGGGCGATCACCCGGCCGCCGATGGCCGCCTGGACAGGGATCTTGAACATGTGGCGGGGGATCAGGTCCTTGAGCTTCTCGACCATCGACCGGCCGCGAGCCTCGGCCCGGTCGCGGTGGACCATCATGCTTAGGGCGTCGACGGGTTCGTCGTTCACCAGGATCGACATCTTCACCAGGTTGTCCTCGCGGTATTCGCTGATCTGGTAGTCGAACGACGCGTAGCCCTTGGTCACCGATTTCAGGCGGTCGTAGAAGTCGAACACCACTTCGGCCAGCGGCAGGTCGTATTCGACCATCGCGCGGTTGCCGGCGTAGGTGAGGTTCAGCTGGATGCCGCGGCGGTCCTGGCAGAGCTTCAGGATGTCGCCGAGATACTCGTCGGGGACCATGATCGTGGCCTTGATCCGCGGCTCTTCGATATGGTCGACGTAAGTGAGGTCGGGCATGTCGGCGGGGTTGTGGAGGTCGCGCACCTCGCCGTCCTTCATGAAGAGCTTGAAGACGACGGAAGGCGCGGTGGTGATCAGGTCGAGGTCATATTCGCGCTCCAGCCGGTCACGGACAACCTCGAGGTGGAGAAGGCCGAGGAAGCCCATGCGGAAGCCGAAGCCGAGGGCGGCGGAGGTCTCCATCTCGTAGGTGAAGGAGGCGTCGTTGAGGGCGAGTTTCTCGATGGCGTCACGCAGCGCCTCGAAGTCGTTGGCGTCGACTGGAAAGAGGCCGCAGAAGACGACGGGGACCGAGGGTTTGAAACCCGGCAGCGCCTCGGCGCAGGGTTTGCGTTCGTGGGTGATGGTGTCGCCGACGCGGGTGTCGCGGACCTGCTTGATCGAGGCGGTGAAGACGCCGATCTCGCCCGGCCCAAGCTCGGCGATGTCGCGCATCTCGGGCTTGAGGACGGCGAGCTTGTCGATCCCGTAGAGGGCGCCAGTCTGCATCATGCGGATGCGGTCGCCCTTTTTCACCACGCCATCGACGACGCGGATCATGACGACGACGCCGAGATAGGCGTCGTACCAGCTGTCGACGAGCATCGCCTTGAGGGGTGCGTTCCTGTCGCCCTTGGGGGCGGGAAGGCGGTGGACGATGGCCTCCAAGACGTCGGGGATGCCGAGGCCGGTCTTGGCCGAGATCGGGATGGCGTCCGAGGCGTCAAGGCCGATGACGTCCTCGATGTTCTGCTTCACCCGCTCGGGTTCGGCTGCCGGAAGGTCGATCTTGTTCAGGACCGGCACGATCTCATGCCCCGCATCCAGCGCCTGGTAGACGTTGGCCAGCGTCTGGGCCTCGACCCCCTGGGAGGCGTCAACGACGAGGAGCGAGCCTTCGACGGCGCGCATCGACCGCGACACCTCATAGGCGAAGTCGACGTGGCCGGGGGTATCGATCAGGTTGAGGATGTAATCCTTGCCGTCCTTGGCGCGATAGTCGATGCGGACGGTGTTGGCCTTGATCGTGATCCCGCGTTCGCGTTCGATGTCCATCGAGTCCAGTAGCTGGGCCTTCATGTCGCGGTCGGCGACGGTGCCCGTCGACTGGATCAGCCGGTCGGCAAGGGTGGATTTGCCGTGGTCGATATGCGCCACGATCGAGAAGTTGCGGATGTGCGAAAGCTCGGTCATGGGGGGCATATGCGGGGGAACGGGCGGGTCGTCAAGCATGCCCAAGACCCGTACCCCCTTGGCCCGGTCCAAATGCCCGGAATTGGCCAGAAATGCTGCTTGGCCGGGCCCCCTCAGGCCGCGGCGGGCAGGTCCAGAGCCGCCCGTATCGCAGCCAGTGCGCTGGGGGGAAGTGTAGCGTGCACGGCGCCGTCCATCACGGCGGCGAAGGCCGATGCCGGCATCGCCGCGCGCATGCCCGCCAACATGCCGACGCGCTCGGGGTGGCTGATGGCCGGAACGATCAGTCGCAGGTATCCCATCATCTTGGCCGGATCGATGTTGCTCACGACCTGTCCTTCGATGGCCTGCAACTCGTCATCCGTGAACAACCGGTGCATCGCGCCGAGCAGTTCGGTTTCCTCGCCGTCCATGTGAAGGTAATCGGCTGCGACGAAACGGGCGTAGCGGGCGTAAAGCCTTTGTCCTGTGGCGGAACGTTCGGCGCCGGTCGCGGCGACCAGGGTGTCGAGAATTCCGAAGATTTCGTCAATGGCGCGTTCATGGTCGTCGTGTCCTTCGTGTGCCTGGGCGGTGGCGGTCGGTTCCCGCGCCTCGATCGCCGGGTGGATGATGGATTCCTCGGTGTCGAGGTGGCCAAGGGCCAGCGACAGGAAGTCACGAACCGCCTGGGCGGTGCCGGCCGCGTCTGCGGCATCGGCAAAGTCCGTTGCGCCGATCCTTTCGAGAAGCCGCGCGTGGCCCAGCCTGAGGCCGCGGTGGATCGCATGGTACATGTTGTGGCGGCCCGGGACCGGTCGCTCTCCAGTTGTTGTCATTTGGGTCTCCTTTGCCGGCCGGAATGGCCGCCCGCCGGTGATATGGCGTTGCCTGAGTTAGAGAATTACCACATAATCAGAAAGAAAATCTGGAAAATCACACATAATCTCATGGACCGTCTGCGCGCCCTTTCCGTTTTCGTCCGCGTCGCGGAGCGCGGCAGCTTTTCCGCGGCCGCGGCAGATCTGGGCCTGTCGCACGGAATGGCCGGTGCCGTCGTGAAGGAGATTGAGGCAGGTCTCGGCGTTGAGCTGATCCGGCGCACGACCCGTCGCATGGCCTTGACGGAAGAGGGCCTGATCTATCTGGCCCGCGCGCGCCGAATCCTAGAAGACTACGACGATCTGGAAGAATCGCTTTCCACGCGTGGGGCGGCGAAGGGCCGGTTGAAGGTGCAGGCTCCGGTCGCCCTGTCCCGATTGGTGCTGGCCCCGTCTTTGGGTCCGTTCCTGTCGGCCCATCCGGACCTGCGCTTGTCCCTGGTATCGCGCGACCAGTTGCCCGACATGGTGGCTGACGACATCGATATCCTGCTTTACGTCGGCGCGCTGCCCGACAGCGCGCTGACGGTCCGAACACTCGGCCGCTTTCCCCTGATCACCGTCGCCGCCCCGGCCTATCTTGAGTCGCGAGGAGCACCAGAGACCCTTGCCGACCTTGACCGTCACCAGCTTCTGGACGTGACCTCGGCCACGACCGGTCGACCCCTGCCCTGGCAATTCCATGTGGATGGACGGACAATTCTGCGTCCGGCGAACGCGCGGCTGGCCTTCGAAAACAGCGAGGCCGCGGTGGCGGCGGCGCTGTCGGGTGCCGGGATCGTCCAGAACATCTCTTACGTCCTGTCCGATCATCTTGCCTCCGGCCGTCTGGTCGAGGTGCTGGGGCAGCATCGCGATCCCGGGTCGGAACTGCACATGGTCACGCGGCGCTATGCGGTTCCACCCGGACGCATCCGCGTCTTTTCGGACCATGTGAGAAAGCTGGCACGAAGCCTGCGCGAGGCCGTGCCGCCCGTTGCCTCGGGCGGGAAGCTTCAGCCCGACATCACGTGACGGTCAAACGCAGTTCTGGCCGGGCGGTACGACAACTCCGTTCGGCGTCACTCATTGTGGCGCGCCTGAAGAACGACCGAGGTGGTGCAAGCAGGGGGACTGTCGGGCCGCCCATGCGGCATCCTTCCATTCTTGACCGAGGTTGGGAAACGCACCAGTCTGCCGAACAGGTGCAGAGGCCAGTAGAATGGACGACAGGAACTACGGCACCGAGGACGCCCGAGGGAACTGGACCCCGACGAAGCCGATCACGTACGGGCCGGCCTTTGATTGGCCGCCGGACCCCAAGCGACTGGCAAAGTGGCTATTCGGGTTTCCGGGGTACTTCCTTCCGTGGAACGTCCTTTATGCGCTGGTTGCGCTGGTCCTGTGGACCTGGTTCTCGCCCGACCTTGAGACGACGAAGGAGCTGGCACCGGGCTGGATCGCCTATCTGCTGGTCCGCAACCTGATCCTCGCGGTGCTGGTCTACGGGGCCTGGCACCTGTGGCTTTACAGCTGGCGGAAGCAGGGGACGC
This sequence comes from Tabrizicola sp. T46, assembly GCF_057219895.1. Lineage (NCBI taxonomy): Bacteria > Pseudomonadati > Pseudomonadota > Alphaproteobacteria > Rhodobacterales > Paracoccaceae > Tabrizicola > Tabrizicola sp. T46. The sequence goes on along the minus strand of NZ_JBXVVV010000002.1, from coordinate 316,753 downwards.
TTTTCAAGTACAACCGGCAGTTCCCGAGGGAGAAGCAGCCCGGCTTCCGCTTTGGCAACCAGACGTATGACAACATGTTCCACAGCCTCGCGAGCGGGGTACCGATCTGGACGGCCTACGAGGTGTTGCTGTTGTGGGCCTATGCCAATGGCTGGGCGCCGATGGTGACCTTCGCCGAAAGCCCGGTCTGGTTCGTGGCGGTCTTTTTCCTCGTGCCGCTGATCCACGAAGTGGGGTTCTACTTCTGCCACCGCCTGCTGCATTTTTCCCCGCTTTACGAGATCGCGCACAAGCTGCATCACCGTAACGTCAACCCCGGCCCCTGGTCGGGGTTGTCGATGCATCCGATCGAGCATGTGATCTACTTCTCGACGATCCTTCTCTTCTTCCTCATCCCGAGCCACCCGGTGCACATGATCAACCTTGCCTCGCGGCTGGGGGTCTCGCCGGCGCAGGGGCATACGGGGTTCGACCGGGTGGTCCTGGGCGGGGAGACGAGTTTCGAAGCGAGCTATTATGCCCATTACCTGCACCACAAGTATTTCGAGGTGAACTATGCCGACGGGATGGTGCCCTTGGACCGCTGGTTCGGGTCGTTCCATGACGGGACACCCGAGGCGCATGAGGCGATGAAGGCGCGCAGGCAGCGGCGGGCGGGCTGAGCGGGGGCTCCTCGTACGACTTCGTCTTCTCGTCGCATGGGATCAGCGACGAGCGCATGAAATGCGACGAGGAGCGGCGTCAGCCGATGCGGTAATCCCGCGCGTGATCCGGCAGTGGGATGCCGGGGGCGAGGTCCGGGGCGGGCTCCGGCGCGCCCATGGTCAGGCGGATCGGCAGGACCCCGGCCCAGACTGGCCAGTCGCGGTCTTTGGGCGGGTCGGAGGGTGGGCCGGCGGAGACCTTGGCAGAGGCCTCGGTCAAGGGCAGCGACAGGATGCGGGTGGCCTTCAGTTCCTGCGCGGTGATCGGACGCAGCTGGTCCCAGCGGCCGGGGAACATCTGCTCCATCATCGCGCGGAGGTGATGTTTTTTGGCAGCAGCCCCTTCCACCACCTCGGCCTGGCCGAAGACCATCACCGCGCGGTAGTTCACCGAATGCTCAAGGCCCGAGCGGGCGAGGACCATGCCGTCGGTCAGGGTGACGGTGACGCAGACCTGCGCATCGGCGGCGCGCTTCTGCATCCGGCTGGCGGAAGAGCCGTGCCAGAAGATCTGGTCGCCTTCGCGCCATTGCAGGGTTGGCGTGACCACGGGAAAACCGTCGACGATGTGGCCGACATGAGCGACGGGCATCGCGTCAAGGATCGCGTCGATCACCGCGCGGTCGTAGGCGGCCTTTTCGTGCAGACGGCGGACACGGGTTCGGGGCGAGGGTGGCGGGGTCATGCGGGGTCACCATTGGGTCGGCTGGATGTGCCACTGCATCTTGTAGGACCGGGGGAGGGGTGCCTCGAAGTCTAGCGACACTCGGCAGATTCTTGCCAAGTGCATGTCATGCTTGAAAAAATTGCTTTGAACGGGCAGACTACATGGCAGAAAACGACCGGGAGGGTGGGCCTGTGATGGCCCCCCGGGCCGGCAAAGAGGCAGATGAGCATGAAAACCACCACGCTTGCCGCGGTTGCGGCAGTTCTTCTTCCGGTTCTGTCGACGGCTGCGATGGCGGGGCCGATCGAACGCGCCTGCATGGCTTCGGACCGCGGGGGCAACCGGTCGCTTTGCGGCTGCATTCAGGGGGCGGCGGATGTCACCCTGTCGCGCGGCGATCAGCGGCGAGCCGCGAAGTTCTTCAGCGACCCGGAGCGGGCGCATCAGACCTGGATATCGCAGACGGCGGCGGATGACGCCTTCTGGGACCGCTACAAGCAGTTCGGTGAGACGGCAAAGGCGTCCTGCTCGGGCTGAGACGTGCCGTAAGCAGGGGCCTGGCGGGTCAAGGCCGTAAGGCCCTGGCCGAAAGCCAGCAATCCGGGGCGGTGTCGTCTGATCGGGACAAAGCAAAAGGCCCCGCCTTCCGGTCGAAGGCGGGGCCTTTGCATGGAGCGACAAGGATCAGGCGGCGGCCTGGGCCTTGGCGATCTCTTTCTTGATCTTCAGCGCGGCGTCGGACAGTTCCTCGTCCTTGGCCTTCGCGAGATAGGCGTCAAGCCCGCCGCGATGGTCGACCGAGCGCAGGGCTGCAGCGGTGACGCGCAGCTTGAACGACTGGCCGAGCACGTCCGAGATCAGCGTGACCTCGTTCAGGTTCGGGAGGAACCGGCGACGGGACTTGTTGTTGGCGTGGGAGACGGTGTTACCCGACATCGGCCCCTTGCCGGTGAGTTCGCAGACGCGCGACATTGCGGTGTTCCTTCGGTTCGTCAATAGGGAAAGGGGCAGAGAATCCCCGGCCCTTGCATTCGATTGGGGGCGTGTAAGGGCAAACGCAGGAAGCGTCAAGCAGGAAGCGGCTGCCCTTGTTGGTCTCGTATGGCCCCAACCCGGCGTCAAGGCGACAGCGTGGCAGAGCGGGCGGCGGCGGTTTCAGCAGCCTCAAGCCGGCCCGCCTTGCGGCAGCCTTCGGACCGGTTGCGCCAGTAGCGTGCCGATTCGGAGCGTAGGGTGCGATGGATGCGGACGACCTCGGCGGCAGAGGCGCCGGGGGCGAGGCTGAGGGCCTGAAGCCTGCGAAAGCCACCGTTTTCGCCAAGCGCATTGGTGGCCGGGTGACCGCCGAAGGGAAGCGGAGCCCGTCTGATCGCCGGCATCGTCTGCGTGATGAGGTTGGCATGTGCCCGGTCCAATGGGCGGAAGGGGTCGAAGATCACGATCCCGGTGAGGTCGGGCTTGCCGTGGACGGCGAGGCTGCCGAGGCGACCGTCGAAGTCCTTGCCTTCGCGGTAGCGCCGTTCCTCCGGAAGGACGGTGCGGTCGAGGGTGAACTGCGGCGAGACGAGGATTGCCTGGTCAAGGTCCAGCGCGCGGGCAAGGCGCAGGGCCCCGTAGCCGCCCATCGAATAGCCAAGGGCAAGCGCGGTGGAGAACCGGGGGCGGAGGGAGGCAAGCGCGGCCTCAAGCTCCGGTGTCTCGGCGTTCAGGAACCAGTCGTTCCAGCGCGACTGGATGCGGAGATGGGCAAGCCCTGCGGCCAGCGCCCCGCCTACGGGGCCGGCCTCGGTAAAGCTGCCGGGATCGGGGATGCGCTGGCGGAAGGTGACGTAGAGCGTTGTCGCATTGGTCTTCGGCAGCCAGAGGTCGGCGCGGAGGCGGTCCCCGTCGAAGACCCGGGTGGCATCCGGCATCAGCGGGCGCGGCCGAGAAGGGTGAGGACTTCGGCTGCAGCGGCCTCGGGCGTCAGTTCACCGGCGGAGACGCGGTCGCCGAAGCCTGACATGAGGCCGCGCTGCGGTTCGGCCTCGAGGACGGCAAGAAGTCCGCGGCGGACCTCTTCCTGGAACCAGTGCCGGGCCTGGGCGGCGCGGATGCGGTCCCAGTGGCCCTCTGCCCGGCGCCAGGCAACAAGGGTCTGCATCGCCTCCCATGCCTGGGAGAGGCCATCACCCGAGATGGCGGAGACCGGCAGCGCCATCGGGTAGCCCTTCGGGTCCTGCGGGCGGCGGCGGAGAAGCTGGAGCGCGCCGGAATAGTCGGCGACAGTGCGCATGGCGGCGGGCTTGAGGTCGCCATCGGCCTTGTTGACGAGGATAAGGTCGGCCATTTCCATGATCCCGCGCTTGACCCCCTGCAACTCGTCCCCGCCCGCCGGGGCGAGGAGGAGGAGGAAGAGGTCGCAAAGCTCGGCCACCACGGTTTCGGACTGGCCCACACCCACCGTCTCGATCAGCACGACGTCGAAACCCGCCGCCTCGCAGAGCGCCACCGCCTCGCGGCTGCGGCGGGCGACGCCGCCAAGCTGGGTCTGGCTGGGCGAGGGGCGGATGAAGGCGCGGGGGTCGCGCGAGAGGCGTTCCATCCGGGTCTTGTCGCCCAGGATCGAGCCACCGGAGCGGGAAGAGGAGGGGTCGACAGCCAGCACGGCGACCTTGAGCCCCTGCCCGGTCAGCATCAGGCCGAAGGCTTCGATGAAGGTGGATTTGCCGACCCCGGGGGTGCCGGATAGGCCGATGCGGAGCGCCTGCGGGCCGGAGCGAAGCATATCGAGCAGCGCCAGCGCCTCGGCCCGGTGATCGGCGCGAGCGCTTTCCACCAGCGTGATCGCACGGGCCAGCGTGCGACGGTCACCGGCGCGAAGGGCGTCTGCCATGGCGGCAATGTCGAGGGGCGGGGCCATGGCCCCTTGTGGCAAGTCTTGGCGGCGCTGAAAAGGGGCCGCGCGTGAATGCACTGCGGCCGCCGCTGCCGCCTCAGGCCAGCGCCAGGACCGGCCCGTCCATCAGCCGCATCAGGTCGCCGAAATAGCCGCCCGACCGGGCCGGCTGCGTCGGGTCCGAGGTGATGGCCAGCGCAAGTTCCGCCCCGGGGTTGGCGCCGATGACCTGCCCGCCATAGCCGCGGGCGATGATCCAGCCGCTTTCGCTGAGAAACCAGCCCAGGCCGTAACCGAGGCCGGAGAAGGGCGAGCGGGTCTTCGGGACCTGCGAGGCGGCAACCCAGGCCGGATCGATCACCTGCACCCCGTCGAACTTGCCACCGTCTCGCATCAGGATGGCCACGCGCAGCATCGCCTCGGGTGTCAGCGACATTTCGTTGCCGCCGAAGTAAAAGCCCTGCGGGTCGCGCGTCCAGCCCGGGATCTCGATTCCGAGCGGCTTTCCCAGACGCTCGCGCATCAGTTGGCGCAGGTCCTTGCCGGTGGCCGAGGCGATGGCCGCGCCAAGGACATGCGTGGTCCCGGTCGAATAGATCATGCGGCCCCCGTTCGGCGCGATCCGTGGCTGACGGAGCGCGTGGGCGATCCAGTTCCGCGAACTGACCCAGGCGCCGTAATCCCCGCCGGAGGTGCTTTCGAGCCCGGCCCGCAGGGTGACAAGGTCGCCCATCGTCAGGTCGGCGACGCCTTCGGTCGCATCGTCGGGGATCAGGTCCGGCGCGACATTTCCGAGCCGTGCCTCGAGACCCGCGATCTCGCCCTTTGCGATGGCCACCCCGAGGACCAGGGCGACAAGGCTTTTCGAGCAGGACTTGATGTTCGCCACCCGGTCCAGCCCGCCGCCGCGCGGGGCTTCGGCCAGAACGCGTTCGCTGCCGCGCTGCACAAGGATGGCATGAAGCTGGGGCAGGCCAAGGGCCGCCTCACGCAGCGCCGCCACGGGATCGGTCTCTGCGCGGAGCGGCGCGGGGAGGGCGAGGGCGGCAGCGAAGGCGGCGGAGAACCGGCGGCGGGTGAGCATGGAACCTCGGGGGCGGACATTCGGCGGGGGGATGATTGCAGGAAGGGCATCCGGGCGAAATGGGGCGAGCGGCGGAAAACCTTCACGGCGCATCACGACGCGGCGAGTGCCGGCGGTGCGCGAGGCCTTGCGCGGCCTACCCTCGCGTTGCGATAAGCCCCCATGCGTGAGCCTTTACCCATCGACGCCGCCCTGCCCGAGCTAGCCAAGGCGCTGTCCACGCGCGGGAAGGCCGCCTTGCAGGCGCCGCCGGGGGCGGGGAAGACAACGGTGGTGCCCTTGGACCTTCTGGAGCTGGGGATCGTTGACGGGCGGACCCTGATGCTGGAGCCGCGTCGCCTTGCCGCGCGGGCGGCGGCGGAACGGATGGCCGAGACGCTGGGCGAGCCGGTCGGCAAGACCGTCGGCTACCGGATCCGGGGCGAGGCGAAGGTTTCAAGCCAGACACGGATCGAGGTGGTGACGGAAGGCATCCTGACGCGGATGATCCAGTCCGACCCGGAGCTGACCGGCGTCGGGCTGGTGATCTTCGACGAATTCCATGAACGGAGCCTGAATGCCGATCTTGGCCTCGCGCTCTGCCTTGAGGTCCGGGGGGCGCTCCGGCCTGACCTGAAGCTTCTGGTGATGTCGGCGACACTGGACGCAGGGCCGGTGGCGGCTCTGATGGGGGATGCACCGATTGTCACTTCTGAAGGCCGCGCCTTTCCAGTCGAGACGCGCTGGCTGCCGCGTCCGCCGGACCCGTCGCTGCGGCTGGAGGCGGTAGTGGCCGGGGCGGTCCGGGCGGCGCTGGAGGAGACCGAGGGGGGCGTGCTCGTCTTTCTGCCGGGCGAAGGCGAAATCCGGCGGGTGGAGGGGATGTTGCGGGACCTTCCGGGGGTTGCGGTGCGGCCGCTTTACGGTGCGATGGAGTTCGCGGCGCAGCGGGCGGCGCTGGACCCGGCCGAGGGGCGGAAAGTGGTGCTGGCGACCTCCATTGCGGAGACCTCGCTGACGCTGCCGGATGTCCGGGTGGTGGTCGATGCGGGGCGCGCACGGCGGGCGCGGTTCGATCCGAATTCGGGGATGTCGCGGCTGGTCACCGAACGGGTGACGAAGGCTGAAGCCGAGCAGCGCCGGGGCCGCGCCGGGCGGGTGGCCGAGGGGGTGTGCTACCGGCTTTGGACGAAGGGCGAGGAAGGGGGGCTCGCGCCCTACCCGCCTGCCGAGATCGAGGTGGCGGACCTTGCCGGGCTGGCGCTGGAGCTGGCGCTTTGGGGTGGGGCGGACCTGCCCTTCCTGACGCCCCCGCCGCCCGGCCCTCTGGCCGAGGCGCGGGCGCTCTTGCAGGGGCTGGGGGCGCTGGACGAACGCGGCCACATCACGGCGCATGGCCGGGTGCTGGCGGGGCTGCCCTTGCATCCAAGGTTGGGTCACATGCTGGTGGTGGCCGGGCCGGAGGCAGCGACGCTGGCGGCGCTTCTGGCCGAGCGCGACCCGCTAAGGGGCGCGCCGCCGGACCTTGGCCTGCGGATGCAGGCGATCGCGCGACCGGGGGTAGAGGCGGACCGGGGGGTGGTGGAGCGGATCAGGCTGGAGGCGAAGCGGCTGGCGGCTGCGGTATCGGGTCAGGCAGGTTCATCCGAAGGTCATTCCCTCGCCGAGATGGCGGCACTCGCCTACCCGGACCGGATCGGCCTTCGCCGCAAGGGCGAGGCGCCGCGCTGGGTGCTGTCGGGTGGCAAGGGCGCTGCGATGGCAGCGGGGCTGCCCTTGTCCAGTGCGCGGCTAATCGTGGCGACCGACCTTGACGGCGACGCGCGGGAGGCGACGGTCCGGCAGGCGGTGGCGATCAGCGAAGCCGAAGTGCGACGGCTTTACGGCGACCGCATCGGTTGGGTCGAAGTCTGCGAGTGGTCCAAGCGTGAAGGGCGTGTGCTGGCGCGGCGGCAGGAGCGGCTGGGGGCGCTGGTGCTGGATGACCGGCATTGGGATGCTCCACCAGAAGCGGTGGCGCGGGCGGCGCTGGAGGGGCTGCGGGCACTGGGCCTGCCCTGGTCGCCCGCCGCGCGGCGGCTGCGGGCGCGGGCGCGTTTGGCGAGGGATGAGGACTGGCCGGGGGTGGAGGATGCGGACCTCATGGCCAGTGCCGAAGACTGGCTTCTGCCGCATCTGGCGGGGGTCAGGACGGAGGCCGACATAAGGTCCTTCGATCTGGTTCCCGCGTTGCAGGGCCTGATCGGCTGGGACCGCCTGGCCGAGATGGACCGGCTGGTGCCGGGAAGCTTCGAGACACCGCTGGGGCGGAAGATCCCCATCGACTATGACGGCGAGGTCCCGGCGATCGAGGTACGCCTGCAGGAGATGTTCGGCGTGACCGTCCACCCGGTGGTGGGCGCGGCACGGATGCCGGTCCGGGTGACGCTTCTGTCGCCCGCACAGCGCCCAGTACAGGTGACGACCGACCTGCCCCGGTTCTGGGCAACCTCTTACGCCGATGTGCGGAAGGACATGCGCGGCGCCTATCCCCGCCATCCCTGGCCCGAGGACCCGACCGTGGCCGAACCGACCCTGCGCGCCAAGCCGAGGGGGACATGAGCGACCTTTCCCACCTTGCCCTGCCGGGCGCCACATTCGCCGTCCGGGTGGCCCCCGCCGCGCGCCGCACGGGGCTGGAGATGGCAGCGGGGGTGATCAGGATCAGCGTGACCGCCGCGCCTGAAGACGGCAAGGCGACCGAGGCGGCGCGGGCGGCGCTCGCCAAGGCCCTGGGCGTGGCGAAGACGCAGTTGACGCTGGTCCGGGGGGCCACGTCGCGGGACAAGGTCTTCCGGCTGGAGGATCAGCCGGGGGCAACCCGCTCCAGCCGGTAGCTGCCTTCCGGCAGGTTCAGCGCCGCCGCAAGGTCACGGACCTGGCCCAGCGACAGGGTGATCCGCATCACCTCATCGGTGCGGGGATCGAGCTGGTCGATGACCACGCAATCCTCGAAGGCGCTGATTGTGACATCCTCGGTCAGCGGCAGATCCTCGCCCTCATCGACAAGGGTGATGACGGTGGAGTCGAATTCGTGCTCGATCGTGAACATGGGGCAAGGGTAGCGGGCCGGGGCCGGGGCGGCAACGGCTAAGTCATCGGCATCGCGCATGACGCTTGCGTGAGGCGGGCTTTTCCTTGGCGGCCGATTTGCTACCTTCGGCGGGCCAGACCGCGAGTCCCCGATGCGCCTTCCCGTGATTGCCATCCTGACACTGCTCCTCGGAGGCTGCGTGGCCACCTATCCGGCCCAAATGGCGCCGGTTCCGGTGGCGCCCGTGCCGGGGTCACCGCAGGCGCAGGCGATGACGTTCCTTCAGGTCGTGGCGGCAGTAGAGCCGGTGGCCGAGGATCGCTGCCGCCGGGAAGGTATTGTCCGGACCTGCGATTTCCGCATCGTCGTCGACGACCGGCCCGGCCAGCCGCCGAATGCCTTCCAGACGCTGGACCGTTACGGGCGGCCGGTCCTGGGCTTTACGCTAGCGCTGATCCAGGATGCGCGGAACCCCGACGAGCTGGCCTTCGTGATGGGGCATGAGGCGGCCCATCACATTGCCGGCCACATTCCGCGGCGCGAGGATCAGGCCATGGCCGGGGCGCTGGTCGCCGGCGTGCTGGCGCAGGCGGGCGGGCTTTCGCCCGAGGAGGTGCGTGCGGCGCAAAGCCTGGGGGCCGAGGTGGCGGCGCGCGGCTATTCGCGCGAGTTCGAGCTTGAGGCCGATGCCCTCGGGGCAGAGATCGCATGGACCGCAGGCTTCGATCCGGTCCGGGGGACCGGGTTCTTCGACCGCCTGCCCGATCCGGGCGACCGGTTCCTTGGCACCCACCCCCCGAACGCCGAGCGCAAGGCCACCGTCGCCGCCGCCGTGCGACGCATGCAGGGACTTTGATCTGGGTCAAGGCGCAAAGGCGCGACGCGCTGCAGCCTCTCAGGCAGACGGACCAGACGAAGGAGAGGGCCGGGCAATGATCGGATACCCGGATGCTTACAGGGCCTGGTGGCTGACCCGCGGCATGGCGCGGATCAGCGGGGTGAACCTGTCACATGCGGTGGTCGAGGGCTGGTTGCAGCGCGCCGAACTGGACCGGCTGGTCACGCGCTGTGCCGGGTGCCGGCAGGCGGCAAGCTGCGAGGGCTGGCTGGCGACGTCCGGCCCGGCGCGGTCGATGCCGGAGTTCTGCCCGAACAAGCCCGCCATCGAGGCGCTGGTCCACTGAAGCTTTCCCCGCATGAAGGCGGTGTCCATTCCCTCGGCCTTCATGCCCACCTCCGGTGCCTGACCTGCCTCCCGGGTCAGGTGCCGGTTTTTCTTTCGGGGGGTGCGGTTCCGGCCCGGTCGTGGCAGGATCGCCGGATGATCGTTCTTGAAGATGTGCTGCGCGACCGCGGGTCGCGCTATGCGGCCTCGGTCGGGCCGGTGCGGGACAAGGCGGGGATCGACGCCTTTCTTGCCGGTCTGCGGTCCCGCCGCAAGTTCGCCAGGGCCACCCACCACAGCTGGGCTGCCGTGCTGTCCGAAGGCGGGGCCATGAAGGGCGACGATGGCGAGGCCGGTGCGGGCGCGGTGATCCTGAAGATGCTGGAGCGCGAAGGGCTGGTCGACCATATCGTCGTCGTCACCCGCTGGTACGGCGGGGTGCATCTGGGGGGCGACCGCTTTGCCCATGTGGTGACCTGCACCCGGGCGGCGCTGGAGGCGGCGCGCGGGCCTCTCGACGGTCCCGGGCGGCCCGGTTAGGCTTTCCTGCAGACTACGGGGAGAAACGGGTATGCTGGAGATGCTGCGCGCCGAGGGACGGCGGCTGGCCAACACGGTGATCTGGTCCTGGGACGGCTGGCGCGCCGCCTGGGCCACGGAAAAGACGCTGCGGCAGTGGACACTGGCGAATGTCCTGTCGGCGGCGCTGGCCTTTTCCATCGACCTGACCCCGGCCGAACGCGGGCTGGTTCTTGCGCTGGGGCTTATGGTGCTGGCGGCGGAACTGATCAACACGGGGCTCGAGGAAGTGGTCGACCACCTGTCGCCCGGCCCCGACCCGCGGGCGAAGAAGGCAAAGGACTGCGGGTCGGCCTGCGTGGCGCTGACGGCGATCGCGGCGGGGGTCGCCTGGGTGGTGGTGCTGGTGGGCTAGCGGCGCTGGCGGCGCAGGTGCGCGCGGTATAGGATCGGGGCCGCCATGCGGGCGTAGAGGAAGGCGCTCAGCGGGCGGAACAGCGGCCAGCCGGTGGCGCGCGCCAGCCAACGCCAGCGCGGCATGGCGGACCAGAGGGCGCGGAAGGCGTCCAGACCCGACAGGACCCGGCCGTCCTGCCAGACATGCAGCTGCCGCGCGGCCTGGTCGGGGGTCAACCCCCAATCCTCGGCACGGTCAAGCGCGTCGAAACGGATCGGCAGGCCATCGGCCAAGGCGCGGCGGCGGTAGGCGTCGATCTCGAACCGGCAGACCGGGCAGGTTTCGTTGTAGAGGACGCGAGTTTCGATCATGCGCCGGATCTAGCGCGGCGGCCGGGCGGGATCAGGGGACAGGGTGCCGCAGACGGGGCGCGCGTTCAGGCAAGGCGGCCCCAGAGGTCGTAGTCCCCTGCTTCGTCAACCATGACCTTGACGATGTCGCCGGGAGCGAGGTGTTCGAAGCCTTCGTCGATGAAAAGGTTGCCGTCGATCTCCGGCGCGTCGGCCTTGGTGCGGCAGGTGGCGCCTTCGTGGTCGACCTCGTCCACGATGACGTCCAGCACTTTTCCTACCTTTGTAGCCAGTTTCGCGGCGGAAATGGCGTGGGCCTTTTGCATGAACCGATCATAGCGGTCCTGCTTCACCTCTGCGGGCACATGGTCAGGCAGCGCGTTCGACCGGGCACCGGCGACGTTCTCGTACTGAAAACAGCCGACGCGATCGAGCTGCGCCTCGTCCAGCCAGTCGAGGAGGGTCTGGAACTCGGCCTCGGTTTCGCCGGGGTAGCCGACGATGAAGGTCGACCGAAGCGTCAGGTCGGGGGCGACCGCGCGCCAGGCGGCGATTTCGTCCAGTGTCCGGGCCGCTGCCGCCGGGCGGGCCATGCGGCGCAATGTCTCGGGGTGGGCGTGCTGGAAGGGGATGTCGAGGTAGGGCAGCACCAGCCCTTCCGCCATCAGCGGGATCAGGTCGCGCACATGCGGATAGGGGTAGACGTAGTGCAGACGCACCCAGGCCCCCAGCTTGCCCATTTCGCGCGCAAGGTCAGTGATATGGGCGCGCACCTCGCCGCCCTTCCAGGGGGAGGTGTCATGCTTGCGGTCAACCCCGTACGCGGAGGTGTCCTGGCTGATGACCAGAAGCTCCTTCACCCCGGCTTCGACCAGCTTTTCAGCCTCGCGCAGGACGGCATGGGCCGGGCGGCTGACCAGTTTCCCGCGCATGTCGGGGATGATGCAGAACTTGCACTTGTGGTTACAGCCTTCGGAAATCTTCAGATAGCTGTAGTGCCGCGGGGTCAGGGAAACACCGCTGGCGGGCAGAAGGTCGATGAACGGGTCCGGCGCGGGCGGCACGGCACCGTGGACGGCATCAAGCACCGCTTCATACTGGTGGGGTCCGGTCACCGCCAGCACCTTCGGATGCGCGCCGGTGATGTAGTCGGGTTCGGCCCCAAGGCAGCCAGTGACGATCACCCGGCCGTTTTCGCGCAAGGCCTCGCCGATCGCGTCAAGGCTTTCTGCCTTGGCCGAGTCCAGAAAACCGCAGGTGTTCACGATCACCGCATCAGCACCCTGGTAGTCGGGCGAGATCGCATAACCTTCGGCCCGGAGGCGGGTGAGGATGCGTTCGCTGTCCACGAGCGCCTTGGGGCAGCCAAGGCTGACCATGCCGATGGTCGGCTGGCCCTCACGCCGCGTGTCGGGGACAAGGGCGCGGGCGAGGTCGGGGCGGAGGACAGGCGGGTTTTCGGACATGGGGCGCCCTATACCGTCAAGCCGCGCTTGTGGAAAGGGCAGAGACTTCCGGAAGACCCGGCCCCGGGCGCGCGGCTCTCGGCCATTTGATGCCGGGGGGGTGCACCCGGCTTGGCAATGGGCCGCCGACGGGCGTAGGCTGACGCCAAACCAAGAAAAAACCGGAGGCGAGCATGCGCTGGGTGATCCGTTTCGGGTTCGGGCTGGCTGTTCTGGTGCTGCTGGCGCTTGGGCTGCTGGCGCTGGTGCCGTCCGATCGGGTGGCGGCGGCAGTGTCGGCGCAGTTCGAAAGCCTGACCGGCCGGAAGATGGCCCTTGAGGGCGAGGTCAGGCCGCGGCTCTGGCCGACGCTGGGGGTGTCCACAGGGCCGGTCAGCATCGCCAATGCCGACTGGGCAGAGGGTGACGCCCCCCTCTTCCGCGCGGAAAGCCTGTCGGTCGACGTGAACCTTGCGGCCCTGTTCGGGGGCGAGGTGAAGATCACCGGCCTTTCCGCCACGGCGCCAGAGATCAACCTGGAACGGGCAGCGGACGGGCGCGGAAACTGGGTCTTCGGCGCGACGACAGAGTCCGGGGAGGCTGCGGTGCCGCCGCCGGCCACGGCCTTCACGCTGGACGAAGGGACGATCCGCGATGGCAATATCCGCTTTGTCGACGGGGCCTCGGGGCGGGTGATCGCGCTGGAAGGAGTGGAGGCGACGCTGTCGGTGCCCGACTTCTCGGGCCCCTTCCAGCTGACGGCGACGGGCCTTTCGGCGGGGCAGCCGGTGACACTGGACCTGCGGGGCGGGGTCTTTTCCGCCTTTGCGGCGGGACGGGTGGTGCCGCTGACGGCACGGCTGGTGGCCGGCGGATCGACGGTCGACTTCGACGGGCGGGGCGGGTTTTCCCCGCTTGCGGTCGAAGGTGCGCTTGCAGCCGAGTTGGCCGATCTGCCGGCGCTTGGAGCGCTGGCGGGGTTGCAGCTTCCGCAGCCCGGACCGGGGCTTGGGGCCGATCGGCTGGCGCTGTCGGGGCAGCTGACGCTGGACGGCAACGGCTCGGCCTTCCTGCGCGATGCCGAACTGGTGGCCGATACCAACCGGATCACCGGCGACCTTGACCTGCGGCCCGGCGAGGCGCGGCCGAAGCTTCTGGGCCAGTTGACGGCGGGTCCCCTGACCCTTGGCGCTACGGGCAGCGGTGGCGGGGCGGGCGGTGGGATGGAGGCCGACGGCTGGCCGACCGAGGTGATCGACGTCTCTGCGCTGGGGGCGATGGATGCCGAGCTTTCGCTGACCACGCCTTCGGTCGATCTTGGGGTCCTGCGGCTGGGCGATACGCGGGCGCTGGTCACAGTGGACCGTGCGCGGGCAGTGATCGACCTGCGGCAGGTCGCGGCCTATGGCGGCGCGATCAGCGGGGATTTCGTGGTAAACGGGCGCGGCGGGCTGTCGGTCGGCGGCAGGCTTGCGCTGGCGGGGCTGGAGACCGAGACCCTGCTGCGGGACCTTGTGGGCTGGGACCGGCTGGTTTCGACGGGCGATCTGGAGCTGGAGTTCCTGGGCGTCGGCAATTCCATCGCCGAGATCATGACCAGCCTTGAAGGCCAGGGCGCGGTGGAAATGGGCCAGGGTGAACTCCGTGGCCTCGACATCGCGGGGATGCTGCGGACGCTGGACCCGGGCTTTGTCGGCGAGGGGCAGAAGACGATCTTCGACGGGATGGCCGGCACCTTCACGGTCGCCGGTGGCGTGATGCAGAACAGCGACCTGAAGCTGGTGGCGCCCTATCTGACCGCAGCAGGATCGGGCGAGATCGGGCTGGGGAACCGCACGCTGAACTATCGCATCCGGCCCACCGCCCTAGCCGCCGAGGACGGGACGGGCGGGGTGATGGTGCCATTGCAGATCACCGGACCCTGGGCGGACCCGACCTTCCGGCTGGATCTCGAAAGCATCGCGCGCGAGAAGATGGAAGCCGAGGCCAAGGCGGCGGAAGAACGGCTGAAGGCCGAGGCGCAGGAGGCCGAGGCCCGCGCAAAGGCCGAACTGGAGGAACGCCTGCAGGAAGAACTGGGGATCGAGGTCGCCCCGGGGGAGTCGCTGGGCGACGCGGCCCAGCGCGGTCTGGAAGAGGCGCTGGAGGAAGAGGCCATCAAGGCGCTGGAGGATATCCTTGGGGGGAACTGACCGCCCGCGCTAGCGCAGCGCCGAGAGAAGATTGGCGTGATCGTCGGTCCAGAGCGGAAAGTCCTGTGCGACCGGCGTGATCCAGTCCGGATCTTCGGCGAATGCGCCGAGGTCCGCCTCGCTGCGGGCAAGGATCATCACGGATGATGGCACGTCATAGGGTGCGTCGGTCACGTCGTCGGCGGTCCGGTTGCGATGGCGCGCTGCGAGGCCAAGATCTTCGGCGGCGCGGGCAAGCGGCAGCGACAGGTCGTAGTACCGGTTCGAGATGTGGAAGACGACCACACCACCTGGGTTGATGCGGTCGAGGTAAAGCTGCAGCGCCTCAAGCGTGGTCAGATGCACGGGCACGGCGTCGGAACTGTAGGCGTCGATCACCAGCACGTCGAACCCAAGCGCGGCCTGCTGGTCAAGAACGATCCGCGCGTCGCCGAGATGAACCTGCGGGTCCGGGGCGCAGTCCGACATGTAGGTAAACAGCTTCGGGTCCAGCGCGATCTCGAGGACCTTGCGGTCGATCTCGTAGAAATGCCAGTCCTCGCCCGGACGGGCATAGCAGGCCATCGCCCCGATCCCCAGCCCGACGATGCCGATGCTTCGGGCTCCGTCATCCTGCCGCGCGACCAGCACTTCGGCCAGCGCCCCGTCAGGGTGATAGTAGGAGATCGGCCGCGGGCGGGTGTCGTAATCCGACAGGCGCTGACCGCCGTGCACGGTCGTCCCGTTGATATAGGCGCGCACCGTGTCGATGTCCCGCACGACATGGAGGCCGAAGAAGCTTCGGTCGGTCAGGATCAGGTTCTGCGCCCCGGTGAGGAAAGCGGGAAGAAGCAGGGAGAGGGCGAGCGCTCCGGGACCGATGCCGTGACGCCGCATCACCAGCGCGCAGGGAATGAAGAAGGCCAGCGCCAGCAACAGGCGCGTCTTGACGGAAAGGTCGGCAAGCCCGGGCAGAAGGCCGGAGAGGACTGCAATGGCTGCAAGCGCAAGCCCTAGCGCGACGGCAACCTGGACAGCGGGCCGGGCCATTCCCCCGGTACGGATCAGAAGAAGGGCCAGCAGACCCACGGTGATCGGAAGCTCGACCACGCGATCGAAGGCGAGCGGAGCAATGATCGAGTTGAAAAGGCCGCCCAAAGCCCCGCCGACCGACATGGTGACATAGAAGAGCGTCAGGTGGCGCGTTCCCGGCCTTGCATCGTAAAGCAGCCGGTGCGCCAGAAGGCTGGCGACGAAGAAGGCGACGACAAGCAGAGAGAACTCGGCCAGAGTTTCGCCGGAGAAGGTGCAGAAGTAGATCAGGACAGCGAGGGCCAGCGGAAAGACAAGCCGCAGCCGGTCGGCGGTCAGCGGACTGCTCGTCGAGAAGACAAGCACGAAGGTAAGAAGATAAAGCGCGAGCGGGACGACCCAGATCAGGGGGAAAGACCCGATGTCGGTGCTGATCTTCGTGGTCACGCAAAGCATCAGCGATGACGGCAGGAAGGCCAGGAAGGCCCAGCGCGCCAGGGTCAGGATCGACACGGGCCCGTCTGTCACGGTCTCTGCTGTGATCCGGACCTCTGCGGCCCCGCCGCGGCTTGCCGCCAGTCCGCAAAGCGCGATGAGCGGGACAAGTACGAGGAAACCGATGGACCAGCCGATCGAGATTTTCGACACCCCGAAAAGCGGTTCGGCCACCAGCGGAAAGCCCAGGAGCGCGACGAAGGACCCAAGGTTGCTGGCAGCGTAAAGGAAATAGGGGTCCGAGGCACCGGAGGCCCCGGTCCGACCGAACCAGGACTGGATCAGCGGGGCATTGGCCGACAGGACGGCAAAGGGCAGCCCGACGCCCAGCACATAAAGCCACAGGGTCTGCGTCACGACCGGGCGCGCGGCGTCGTAGGTCCAGTCCTGCGGCACGGCGAGCGGCAGGAACAGAAGCGCCAGGGCCAGAAGGCCGACATGCAGGAAAAGCTGGGTCCGGGGCGCCAGATGTCGGCTGCTGACATGGGCATAGACATAGCCCAGAAGCAGGACCGCCTGGAAGAAGAGCATGGCCGTGGTCCAGACGGCAGGCGCACCGCCGATCTGCGGCAGGATCATGCGGGTATAGAGCGGCTGAACGAAGAACAGCAGAAGTGCGCTGAGCAGGATCGTCAGCGTGAAAAGCGGAACGAGGGACGACGATGAGCTTAGCGTGCCGACGCGCGCAACCTGCATGTTTCCCCCGTTATTGACCCGGCCTTGGCAACAAAGCCCGAGATAACGGCGAAACTAGGCCGATTTCTGGAAAAAGCTTGGCCGGCAAAGGCGAGAGGCCCCTGCCTTGTCGGCTTACCGGCGGCGGTCGCGTCGGGCGCTCATCGGCTGGAACGCGACGCCGACATGGGCCTCACAATAGGGTTTGCCGGGCAGGCTCGGAAGGCCGCAGAACCAGAAATCGTCGGTCGCCGGGTCGCCGATCGGCCACTTGCAGGTCCGTTCGGTCAGTTCCATGAGCGTGAGCTTCCGCGCGCGCTTTTCCACCTCGCGGACCGAGGCCAGCGCTTCGGGGCTGATCTCGTTCAGGCTGGGCTGGGGCGGCAGGGGCTGGCCGGCCGGGATGATCGGCTTGCGGACGGGAAGCTGGGTGACGTTCGACGCCGGGGCGGCCGCGGCAGCCGCCGGGGCAGCGGGACGCGCCGCCTCGGGCCGGGGGGCCGGATCGGGACGGGCGGCGGGTTCAGGCCGTGCCGCATGCGTGGTCTGGGGCGCGGCAGCGGGAGACTCGTCCTCGTCATCCTTGCCGCCGGCGCGGTTGGAGAGGCCAAGGCGATGCACCTTGCCGATCACCGCGTTGCGGGTGACCCCGCCGAGTTCCTTGGCGATCTGGCTGGCCGACTGGCCTTCTCCCCACATGCGCTTGAGCGTCTCGACCCTCTCGTCGGTCCAGGACATGTTCTTCTCCGCTTTCGGGGCCTCGTGCGGACATTCTAGCCGCGACGGCACCGGATACAAGCCATAGGGCAGAAGATCAAGCGCAGGCGCGGACGGGTCAGGTGTCCGGAGCGCATGCAGAGGGCGACTCGTCCCATTCGTACATCACGACCCCAGTGGTCTCCTCGCCGCCCGTCGCGGCATAGGCAGCGCGCGCCGCGGTGTTGTCCGCTTCGGTCAGCACCCAGGTGACCATGCAGCCGCGCGCGCGTCCTTCGGCCCTGAGGGCTGCCAGCAGCGCCCGGGCAATCCCGCGGCGCCGGGCGTCTTCGTTCACGCCGAGTTCCTGCACGAAAAGGTTCCGCGGCTTGTCGGGGTGGTCAAGGACCGTTCCGCTGGCAAAGCCGACGACACGGCCCTCCATCCACGCAAGACACAGGATGTTGCGGGGGTCTTCCGCACCAAGCAGGCCAAGGAAACGTGCGGTGGCGGCTGCGTCCGCTGGATGGTCAAAGACATCGGCGGCCAGCACGTCGGCCGCATCAGCGGGCCGCGCAAGATGGATCGTCCAGTCCGGCACCGGGCACCTCCCTTGGGTCACAGGACCGGGCCACAGCTTGCCAGCCGTCTGCCCGGCCCCCTATGCTGCCAGCGATCGAGGAGATCGCCAATGCCCCTTTCCCTCTACCCGAACCAGGACCTTACCGTCGGACCCGACGGCTGGACCCGCTGGAACGCGGCCCCGAACCGGCGGCAGGGGTTTCACAACCTCCACCGCATTGCCCGCTATGCCCAAAGCTTCCGTGCGGCGCAGGTGCTTGACCTTGCCTTCGAGGCCGACCTTTCCATCGCCGCGCGCGATGACGTGCGGCGGTTGACCCAGCTTCCCTGGTTTTCGGCGATGGCGGTGACCGAGGGCAACCGGCTGATCCATGAGGCCTATGCCCCCGACTTCGGACCCGACCGGCCGCATTCGATCATGTCGATCTCGAAGATGGCAGTGAACCTGATGATCGGGCGGCTCTGGGAGGACGGGCGCCTTGGGCTGGACGAGACGGTGGGCGAGATCCTGCCCTGGATCGGGCCGGGCTATCACGGGTCGACCCTCCGCGACGTCCTCAACATGAACGTCCGCAACGCCTATGACGAGGATTACAGCAATCCCGAGACCACCGCCTTCCTGCACGAAGCAGCAACGGGCGGGCGGCTGCCCGAAGGACCGGAGCAGGACAACAAGACGTTCCTCGCCACGATCGGCCTTGCCGCGGGAGCCAAGGACACCGCGAACGCGACCGGGCTTTGCCTCTACAAAAGTGCCAATACCGATGTCCTTGCCGCCGTGGTCGAGGCACGGGGCGGACGTGCGCTGACCCTTTGGCTCGCCGACCTCGCCGATGCCGCGGGGGTCGAGGGTGCCCTGCACATGACCACCGACCGGACCGGGTTCCCCAGCTTCAGCGGCGGTATCTGCCTGACCGCCCGCGACCTTTGCCGCTATGGCGCGCTTTTCGCCCGGGGCGGGCTTGGGGTTGACGGCAGCCCCTTCGGCTCCCCGGCCTTCCTCCAGCAGACACTGACCGGGGGCGTCCCGATGCCCGCCCCGCGCAGCCATCTGCGCTATTCCTTCCAGACGAATACCGATGGCACCTGGCTGGGCCACGGCGGCTATGGCGGGCAGTATCTGGTCGCGAACCCCCGGACAGGGCGCGTCGCCTGCTTCCTCTCGGTCCTGCAGAACCGCGAAGGTTATGCCTCGGACTACTACCCGCCGATCATCGCCATGCTGGCCGAGATCTGTGCGGAAGGCGGCGCGGCCTAATCCGGCAGGCGGATCGCCCGGGCCTCGGTCAGCTTGAGGATGGGAAAGGCCGCGCGGCGGCGGGCGAGGTCAAGACCCGGGAAAAGCCGGTCGATTTCGCGGCGCTGCGCGTCGTCCAGGGCCTGAAGGCCGCTCTCGCCGGGGTGGAAGCTTTCCGAAAGCGCGCCGTCCGACACGATGATCTCGTGCCGGTCGAAGAGAAGATGGACATAGGTCACGCCGTCCGCAGGCAGGACCTGGCGGATGGTGCGGCCATTGATCATCGCCTTGGCCGGGATCAGCACCTGATCCTCGGCGAAATAGACCTGCGCGCGCCAGTCGTTCAGCAGCATCCGGTGCTGCGGCGACACGCGCAGGGGGCGGAGGTTGCCGATCGTGCCCACGGCGAACTCCACGGGCTGGAGGTCGGGGAACGACAGCATCTCCGCCACCGGGACATGCCGGTGCCCGATCCAGCGCAGGGTCTGCGAGCCGTTGCCGAGCGTGGTGACCAGATCACCGGAGTTGAGGTCATCAATTGGGCGGGGGCCATCGGGCGTGTCGACCAGCGTGCCGGAGGTGAAGCAGAACGCGACCTGCCGCGATCCCGCCACGGGGCCCACGGCAAGCGGCGTGTCAAGGCTGCGAAGATGCGCGCCGGGGTCTTCCGCCGGGTCCGTCGCGGCAACCTGGGTGACCCGGTAGGTCACGCCTTCGCGCAGGGGCGCGTTGGCAAGCAGGCCGACCGGCACGCCCTCGACCCGCAGGACCTCGCAGGCCAGCTGGTGGCCGTCTTCGCCTTCCAGGTCCAGGCGGAAGGCAAGATCGACCGCCTGCCCCTCCACCCCGATGCCGCTGCCGGACGCGATGCGGAAGGTGTTGCCCTCAACGGTGACGACGACCTGGGCCAGGACGGGCGCGGCAAGCCGAAGCCGTGCCTCGGGGCTTGCGACCAGGTGCGGGACGCCGTCCCCTGCCGCGCCGGTCACGACCAGCGCGTCAAAGCCATAGATGCCCAGCCTGTAGGTCGCCATCCCTGCCCCGGCGCGATCCCTGGCGGATGAATGCACCCGCCGCCCGTCCCCTGAAGACCGCCTCTGCCACACCCGCCAGCTTTCGGGAAGTCTTGTCAAAGGGGAATCGACCGCTGCCCTGGCGAAGGCCGCCGTTCCCGGCCCGTCGCGGCCTGACGGCGCCTGATGAAGACGGCGCAAAGCGGGCCTTGCAAAGCCGCCACGGACATTGCAGTTTGTCGCCATGCAAGCCGGACCGCATCACGCGACTTCCCAGACCCGACGCCGATAAGGCGCCTCGGGCCCTTTGGCCTGCCTTCTCTCCTGCCTTGCGTTGACACTGGGCCCCGCCTTTGGCACCCATGGGCCTTCATTTCCAGGACCAGCCCGATGATCCCTTCCGTCCTTCCGACCTACAACCGCGCGCCCCTTGCCTTCGTCAGCGGCACCGGCAGTTGGCTTCTGGCCGAGGACGGGCGGCGATACCTCGACCTGGGCGGGGGCATCGCGGTCAACGCGCTTGGCCATGCCCATCCCGCGCTGGTGGCCACCCTGACCGAACAGGCGGGCAAGCTCTGGCACGTCTCTAACGTCTACCGTATCCCCGAGCAGGAGCGGCTGGCCGATCTTTTGGTGGAACGCACCTTCGCCGACACGGTCTTCTTCACCAACTCGGGCACCGAGGCGGCAGAGCTCGCGATCAAGATGGCGCGCAAGTTCCATTACGAGAACGGCCAGCCCGAGCGCACCGAGATCATCGCCTTCGAGGGCGCCTTCCATGGCCGCTCCACCGGCGCGATCGCGGCGGCGGGATCGGAAAAGATGGTCAAGGGCTACGGCCCCCTGATGCCGGGCTTCACCCATCTGAAATGGGCCGATCACGACGCAATCAGGGCCGCGATCACCGACAAGACCTGCGCCGTGATGATCGAGCCGATCCAGGGCGAAGGCGGCATCCGGGTGGTGCCGGACCAGTGCCTGAAGGGCCTCCGCGACCTCTGCGATACGACCGGCACGCTGCTGATCTTCGACGAGGTGCAATGCGGCATGGGTCGCACGGGCCGGCTTTTCGCGCATGAATGGGCCGGGGTCACGCCGGACATCATGATGGTCGCGAAAGGCATCGGCGGGGGCTTCCCGCTGGGCGCGGTACTCGCCACCGAACGCGCGGCGCTTGGCATGACGGCGGGCAGTCACGGGTCGACCTACGGCGGCAACCCGCTCGGCTGCGCCGTGGGCGCGAAGGTGACCGAGATCGTCTCGGACCCTGCCTTCCTGGCCGAAGTCGCCCGCAAGGGGGCCAAGTTCCGGCAAGGCCTTGAAAGCCTTGTCGCCCGCCATCCCACGGTCTTCGAGGCCGTCCGGGGCGAAGGGCTGATGCTGGGCCTGAAGTGCAAGCCCGCCCCGACCGAGGTGGTGAAGGCCGGCTACGCGGCAGGCGTCCTGACTGTGGCGGCCGCCGACAATGTCCTCCGCCTCCTGCCGGCGCTCAACATCCCGGACGAAGACCTTGCCGAGGCGCTCACTCGCCTCGATCAGGCCGCCGCCGATCTGGAAAAGGCCGCCTGAACATTCTTCGTCCCCAAATATCCCACGGGGGTCCGGGGGTGTGAAACCCCCGGCCAACGGTTCAAGAAGCGAAACGCAATGAAACACTTCCTCGACATCCACAAGACCGCCCCCGCTGACCTTCGGGCGATGATAGACAGCGCCCAGTCCATGAAGATCGCGAGGAACGGGCGACCGAAAGGGTCGCCCGATGACGAGCAGCCCCTGAAAGGGCACATGGTCGCGCTGATCTTCGAGAAACCCTCGACCCGCACCCGCGTGTCGTTCGACGTCGGTGTCCGCCAGATGGGTGGCGAGACGATGGTGCTGTCGGGCAAGGAAATGCAGCTCGGCCACGGCGAGACCATCGCCGACACTGCGCGCGTCCTGTCGCGCTATGTCGACCTGATCATGATCCGCACCTTTGAGGAGGCGACGCTCCTTGAGATGGCCGAACACGCGACCGTCCCAGTGATCAACGGCCTGACAAACCGCACCCATCCCTGCCAGATCATGGCCGACGTGATGACCTATGAGGAACACCGCGGCCCGATCCGGGGCCGCAAGGTGGTCTGGTGCGGCGACGGGAACAACGTCTGTGCGAGCTTCCTGCATGCCGCCGGGCAGTTTGGCTTCGACTTCACCTTCACCGGGCCGGAAACGCTCGACCCCGAAGACAAGTTCGTCGCCTTCGCCCGCGAGAAGGGGTCGAAAGTCACCATCCAGCGCGATCCCTTCACTGCAGTCGAAGGCGCCGACCTCGTGGTCACCGACACCTGGGTTTCGATGCACGACCCGGAGTCGGCCAAGGAACGCCGGCACAACCAGCTGCGGCCCTACCAGGTGAACGAGGCGCTGATGAGCCGGGCGAAACCCGACAGCCTTTTCATGCACTGCCTGCCCGCCCACCGGAACGACGAGGCGACGAGCGCCGTGATGGATGGCCCGCATTCGGTGATCTTCGACGAGGCCGAGAACCGCCTCCACGCCCAGAAGGCCGTGATGCGCTGGTGCCTCGGGGTCTGACCTTCGGACTTCCCTCCTCGTGCGCTTTCGTCTTCTCGTCGGCGGCGAGGAGCGACGAAGTCGACGACGAGTATTTCCGCGCAGGGCGCGCCATGACTGTGACCACAGTGGTCAAAATCGGATAACTCAACGATTCCGGCTACTTGCCGTTTTCTGGTAACGTGGTCTTAACTCTTTGCCGGTCAGGCCGGCTGCGCCGCCGGTCCCTCGCGGCGCAGGTTGTCGGCGTCGGCGACGCGGGCTGCCAGCAGCGCCACCACCACGAGGAGGAGCGAGAGCCCAGCGTAGGTCGGGCGGAAGCCGAAATGCTCGGCCACCCAGCCGATCGAGGCAGGGGCGACGAGGATGCCGCAATAGCCCACCATCGTCACGGTCGAGATCGCGACTGCCGAAGGGATGCCGTGCCGGTTCCCGGCGGCCGAGAACATGATCGGCACCATGTTCGCCACGCCAAGGCCGGCGATGGCGAAACTGACGATCGCCACCCAGTCATAGGGCGCAAGCGCCCCGCCCATCAGCCCTGCCGCCCCGATCAGGCCCGAGACGCGAAGGGTCCGGACCGCGCCAAACCGGTTCCGCACTCCGTCGCCGGCAAAGCGCATCACCGCCATGGCCCCGGCGAAGAAGGCGAAGGCGAGGCCGGAGCGGAAGACATCCGAGCCGAGTTCCTTCTGCAGGTAGATCGCCGCCCAGTCGAGCACGGCCCCTTCCGGCACCATCGAGAAGAAGGCCATGAAGCCCAGCAGCCAGAGGCCCGCGTCGCGGGGCAAAAGGTGCGTGCGGGGTGATGCTTCCGCCGAGGGTGCTGTGGGCACGGTCGGCAGAAGGAACGGCATTGCGCCGAAGACGAGCGCAGCTGTCACCCCGGCGGTGATCAGCGACTGCACCTCGGACCCCAGATGGGCGATGATGAAGCTGCCGACCGAGCCGCCGAAGAAGCCGCCAAGGCTCCAGAACCCGTGGGACGATGACATGATCGCGCGGTGGAGCCGCCGCTCGACCTCGACCGCCTGGGCATTCATCGCCACGTCCATGCAGCCCGCCATCGCGCCGAAAACCGCCATGAAAAAAGCCAGCGTCGGGATCGAGGGCGAAAAGACCACCGCAGGCAGGGCCGGGATCAGCGCGAGCGAGAAGAGCGACAGCACAAGCCGGCCACCGAAGCGGGCGATCAGGCGTCCGGCAAAGAGCATGGAGCCGACAGCACCAAGGCCGAGGACAAGGATCAGCAGGCCAAGCGTGCCTTCGGTGATGTCGTGGCGGGGCAGGAGGAGCGGGATCTGCGGCGCCCAGGCGCCCATGACAAAGCCGTTTGCCATGAACATCGCCGCCACGGCCCAGCGAGCGCGAATTGCCTGACTGTCCTGCATTGCCGTCATCCCTCATGTCGTTAGCGCTCTCATTAGGCCTGCGGGGAGGCGGGCGAAAGGGCAAAGGGGTCACATCGGGTTTCAATCCTGTAAGGCTTCCCTGGTGTCGAGGGCAGATTTGCCGCGAAGAAGACTGCCAGAAACTCCTGGCCTTAGCTGGCGTTCGGCACCGGGGCTGGCTAGCCTGCGGGAAAAGACCGGAGGACCGCCCGATGACAACCGCTTTCTATTCGGATGAGCGCTGCTTTTGGCATGGCGGCGGCAACTATGCCTTTACCCTGCCGGTCGGCGGGCTAGTGCAGCCGATGCCGGCTGGCCTGCCGGAGAACCCCGAGACGAAGCGGCGGCTGAGGAACCTGATCGAAGTGACCCGCCTGTCGCGCCACCTGTCGATGCGCGGGGCGGATGCGGCCAGCGAGGCGGACCTGCGGCGGGTTCATCCGGAAAGCTACCTCTCGGCCTTCAAGGCGATGTCGGACGCGGGCGGGGGCGAACTGGGGCTGCGCACCCCGTTTGGCCGGGGCGGATACGAAATCGCGGCCCTATCGGCGGGGCTGGCGACGGCGGCGCTGCGGGCGGTCCTGAAGGGTGAGATGGCGAATGCCTATGCCCTCTCGCGCCCGCCGGGGCATCATTGCACGGCGGACTGGCCGAACGGCTTTTGCCTGATGAACAACATCGCCATTGCGATCCGGGCGGTGCAGGCCGAAGGGCTGGCGCGCCGGGTCGCCGTGGTCGACTGGGACGTGCACCACGGTAACGGCACCGAGGCGATCTTCTGGGAAGACCCGGAGGTCCTGACGATCAGCCTCCACCAGGAGCGGAACTATCCCCTCGACACCGGCGGGGTCGAGGCGCGGGGCGGGGGCGCAGGGCTTGGCTTCAACCTCAACCTCCCCCTCCCCCCCGGCTGTGGCGAGGTGGCTTATATGCACGCGATGGAGCGGGTGGTCCTGCCCGCGCTGGACCGCTTCCGCCCCGAAGTCATCATCGTCGCCTGCGGTTTCGACGCGGCGGCGGTCGATCCCCTGGGCCGGATGCTCCTGACCGCCGAAAGCTTCCGGCGGATGACGCGGCAGCTCATGCAGGCGGCGGCTGCCCTCTGCGGCGGCAAGCTCGTCCTTGTCCACGAGGGCGGGTATTCCGAGGTTTATGTCCCCTTCTGCGGCCATGCGGTGCTGGAGGAATTGTCGGGCGCCCCGGTGCAGGCCGCCGACCCCTTGACCCCGGTGCTGGAGAAGCGCCAGCCCGATGCCCGGTTCGACGCCTTTGCGAAGGGCTGGATCGACGAGGCGGCCGGGGCGCTTGGCCTCTGACCGCCTCGGTCCCCGCTGGCCTTCCTAACCTTCCGGCGCTGGCGGGACGTCGGCCGGGGCCATCTCGTCGAAAGGCCAGACGATCGGGCTGGTCTGGTTGACGAGTTTCGCCTTGTCGCGGGCCGAGAGCCTGGGGAAGAAGGTCAGCCCGGTCCGCGCCTCGATCTCCGGGAGGGTGGTGAGCGGCGCGGTCTCTGGCTTTGTCGAGGGGTGGTCCTGCGGCACCATGAGCGCGAGGATGTTGATGTTGTCCGGGTCGTCGTAGGGAAAGCGTTCCGGGTCGGCGACGATCAGGAACAGGGCCTCGGGCACCGGGACCAGCTTGCCGTTCCGCCTTCGGATGACGGGCGGATCGGCGGCGAAGACCGGGCCGGTCAGCACCCAGACATGCTTGCGCTTCGGCGCATAGGCCCGGACGATGCCGTGTTCGAGGTTCTTCCAGATGTTCCGGTTCATCCGGCTGGCCTGCGGCACGATGTTCGACATCAGGAAGGTCTCGAACTGTGCCACCCGCCCGAACTGGGTGTTGATGGCGAAATTCGGCACCAGATGGCCCTTGTCGTAGCTTTGCCCGTTCAGCCGGGCAAAGCCTGCGGTGCCGATCTTCCAGTCATCAGGCAGGCGCGGATCGTCGTAGAAGAACTCGGGTCGTTCGAAGTCGAGGTCGCGTACCGCCGCGGCCACCTGGTAGGCCGCCCAGAGCGCCTGCCCCCGGTCGGGGCAGAACCCGAGCGCGTAGCCGTGGTTCACGATGATGCTGACGGAATGGTTGGTCGGCGCGTTTAGGGGCGCACCGAAAAGGCAGAAGAACTCGAGGAAATGCGCGATGGGAAGCGAGGCGGGGAGCAGGGTCGAATTGTCGGACATGCGAAACTCCGTGCTGAAAAGGGAAAATGAACAGAGGTGAGGTTAGCATTTTCCGGGCGCGCTGTCAGGCGACCCGCACTGGCGGGCGGTGCGGGATGCCACTATGGTGGCCCTCGCCAGATCACACGCGACGTCCGCCAAATCAGGATCCCATGCCCGCCCGCAACGATGCCGCCCTTGCCTTCCTTTCTGCCCGCCGCTCGCGCCCGGCGAAACTTTTCAGCCATCCGGTGCCGGACCGGCCGCAGGTGATGGAGATCCTTGCCGCCGCGACGCGGGTGCCGGATCATGGGAAGCTGGAACCCTGGCGGCTGATCGTGGTGCAGGGAGCTGCTTTCGCGCGGCTGGCCGATCTTGCCGAGGCGCGGGCGCGCGAGCTTGGCGGCGATGCCGAGATGGTCGCCAAGGGGCGCGGGCAGTATGACGCGGGCAAGCTTGCGGTGGTCGTGATCGCCTCGCCGAAGCCCTCGCCGAAAATTCCGGGCGTCGAGCAGCTGATGTCGGCGGCGGCCCTGTGCCTCGGGATCGTCAACGCGGCCGAGGCGGCGGGCTGGGGGGCCTGCTGGCTGACGGGATGGGCCGCGCATGACCCGGTCTTCGCCGCCCGGGCCTTCGGCTGTCAGGGGGATGAGACGGTGGCCGGGATCGTCCATATCGCCACCCCGCATGAGGACGGACCGGACCGTGCGCGTCCCGACCTCGCGCGCATCGTCAGCTGGATGGACGCGTGATCTTCGGGGCGTTCTTCCGCGCCCTTGGGCAGCTCGGCGACCGGCGCTTTCGCCGGGTGGTGTTTCTGGGCGCGCTTCTGGCGCTGGCGCTTCTGGGCGCGGTCTATGCCGCGTTCCTGCATCTGGTCTGGTGGCTGGCGCCGGAAAGCTTCGATCTGCCGTTCGTCGGACCGGTGACTGGGGTCGAGACGCTGCTCGGCTGGGCCTCTCTCGCGCTGATGATCGGGCTGTCGGTCTTCCTGATGGTGCCGGTCGCCTCGGCCTTCACCGGGCTGTTCCTCGAAGATGTCGTCGATGCGGTCGAGGACCGCCATTATCCGGGCCTTGCGCCCGCTGTGCAGCAGGGCTGGGGCGAGGCGATGGTGCAGTCGGCCAACTTCTTCGGCCTGGTCATCGCGGTCAACGCGCTGGCGTTTGTGGTCTATCTCTTTGCCGGGCCGGCGGGGCCGCTGGTCTTCTGGGCGGTGAACGGGTTTCTCCTCGGGCGCGAGTATTTCACCATGGTCGCGCAGCGCCGTCTGCCGAAGGCCGAGGTTGTCCGCCTGCGCAGGGCAAACAGGGGCAAGCTCTGGCTTGCCGGGACACTGATGGCGGCGCCGCTGTCGATCCCGCTGGTCAACCTGCTGGTGCCGGTCCTAGGCGTCGCGACCTTCACCCACATCTTCCACCGCCTTGCGGCGGCGCGCTAGGGTCAGCCGTCCAGCCGCCCCATCACGTCGATGTCGGCGATGGTGATCCAGCCCGACAGGATCACCCCGCAGATCAGCGCCCAGATCAGCGTTGCCCAGAGCGTCGCAACCTTGGCGAGACGCCCGACAACCTCTTCCGCCGGGGCGCCGGGGGGCGTGCCGGGGACGACATCGCCCCGGTCCGACTGGGGAACGGTGCGCAGCTGGATCACGACCAGGAAGGTCAGGAACCAGGTGACGGAATAGACGACGAGGGCCGAGGTGATGGTCATGCCTGCTCCAGTTCCACAAGGCAGCCGTTGAAATCCTTCGGGTGAAGGAACAGGACCGGCTTGCCATGAGCCCCGATCTTCGGCTCGCCCGAGCCGAGGACGCGCGCGCCCGTCGCCTTCAGATGGTCACGCGCGGCCAGAATGTCATCCACCTCGTAGCAGATGTGATGAATGCCGCCGGAGGGGTTCTTTTCCAGGAACCCCGCGATGGGCGAGGCCTCGCCCAGGGGATGCAGAAGCTCGATCTTGGTATTGGGCAGCTCGATGAAAATCACGGTGACACCGTGGTCGGGTTCGGGCTGGGGCGCGCCGACCCTGGCGCCAAGGGCGTGGCGGTATTGGGCGGCCGCCGCTTCGAGGTCCGGCACGGCGATGGCGACGTGGTTCAGGCGACCGATCATGGAAATCCCCCGCGGATGAGCGTCGGAGAGGCTTATGCGGGCGTTGCGCGCAGGGCGCAAGGGTCAGGCCGTCGCAGCATCATTTACCTGCCATTTACCGGGCCGGTAGCAAGGTTGGGGCCAGACCGAAGGAATCACCGCCCCATGCCCTTCCCTCCTGACGGCCCCGGCTTTCCGGCAGCCAATGCCGCCCCTTCCCTGCCCCTGCGCGGCGTCACCGTCCTTGTGGTCGAAGACAGCCGTGTCACCTGCGATGCGCTGCGTCTGATCTTCCAGCGCACCGGGGCAAGGCTGCGCCGCGCCGAAACCCTTGCCACGGCGCGACGCCACCTGGATGCCTACCGCCCCGACGTGGTGATCGTCGATCTGGGCCTGCCCGACGGCAGGGGTGAGGCGCTGATCGCGCTTGCAGCGGCTGACGGACTGCCCGTCCTCGCGCTCAGCGGCGACCCCGATGGCCGCGCAGCGGCGATGGATGCCGGCGCGATCGCCTTTGTCGAAAAGCCGATCCCTTCCGTCGCTGCCTTCCTGCGGCTGATCCGCCAGCTGGTGGCCGGCGTCGGCCCCGAACCCACGGGGCAGGAAGTCGCAGCACCCCCGGCCGATCCCCTGGCCCTGCGCGACGACCTCGCCTTCGCGGCGGCGCTGGTCCTTGGGCCGGACACGGACTATGCGACCGGCTTTGTCCGCAGCCTCGCCCGCGCCGCCGGGGACCGGGATCTTGAGGCGGCAGCACTTGAGGCGGGGTCGGAGGCGGGCCGCGCGGCATTGTCCGCCCTTCTGACTGCACGTCTGTCGGCAATCTCTCCGGTCGGGTGAGGCAGGGGGGGCGACAGACCGGCCCTATTCGTCCGGATCGGCGTCCTTTTCTGCAGGGTCCGTTGCGTCCTGCTCCGTTTCGTCCCCTTCAGGTCCGGCCGGGCCTTCGATACGTGAAAGATCGAACCCGCAGTCTGCGGCGGCGGTGGCCAGGGCGTCTTGCATCGGGGCAAAGGCGGGGTGCGACGGCCCCAGATCGCGGAGCTGCCAGTAATCCTCGACACAGTCGAACAGCTGGTGGCTGCCGTCGCCGTAACGGATGATCCGGTAGCGCCCTTTGCGGACCGAGGCGTTGCCTTTGTAGAAGGACGGGATCACCCGATCCGGGTCATGCGCCCCGGAAAGGTAGGGGCGCAGCGACCGCCCGTGCCGGCGAACCGGAGGCTGGACGCCGGCGTAATCGAGGACCGTCGGGCCAAGATCGATCAGGCCGACCGGGTCGTCGATCACGCGGCCCACCGGGTCGGTGGGATCGAAGATGATGAAGGGGACATGCAGCGACTGCTCCCAGAGCGTCGTCTTGCGGAAGAGGTTGCGGTTCCCAAGGTGGAAGCCGTGGTCCGACACCACGATCACCACGGTATTCGCCGCATGGCGCGAGGCGGCAAGCGCGTCGAGCACCCGACCAAGGTGGTGATCCCCGTGGCTGTAGGCGGAATAGTAGTTCCGCACCGACCGCTGCCAGAACCCGTCCGAGCGGAACTTCTGAAACTCGGGGAAGGCGGTCGTCGCATAGGCGTTGTCGGTCAGGTAGCCGGTCCAGTCCGCCGGTTTCTGCAGCCTGTCGGGCTTGTACATCCGCTTGAACCGGATCGGGGTGATATGCGGGACATGCGGGCTGAAGAACCCGACTTCGCGGTAGAACGGACGGTCACCGTCGTAGGTTTCCAGGAACCGGATCGCCGAGGTCGCCGACTTCGCGTCGTGGAAATGGTCGTCATACTCGCCATCCGGCGTCCCGACCCCCCGGCGGAAGCCGCCCATCTTGCGCGAGCGGCGCTTCAGTTCCTCGGGGATGCCCATGTCATCGCCAAAGGCCTTGCGACGGTCCGAGTAAAGCGCGCGGTGCTGCACCGGGATCAGCGGCTTGTAGCGGTGGTGGAGCTTGCCGCCCGACGAACAGAAGACCCCGGCTTCCTTCAGCTGGTGGCTGAACCCCGTCTCTGGCGGAACCTTGTCGAAGACGAAGGTGGAGTTGTCGAGGATCCCAAGCTCCGGGGGCATCATCGTCGTCATCATGCTGGCCCGCGACGGTCCGCAGACCGGCGCCTGGGCATAGGCGCTGTGAAAGGCGGCGGAGACGGCGCAAAGCCGGTCCAAGTTCGGCGTCTGCAACGGGGCGCCGAAGGCGGTCCGGTAGGGCCAGGGCGCGACCGCGTCGTCAAAGCTGATGAGAAGGATGTTCTTGCGGGTCATCGTTCGGACGCAAGGCCGCCCGGACAGGGGGCTGTGGGGCTGCAGCGGGGTGGACCGAAGGCCGGCGCCAAGGTCAGCCTGCCCCGTTCAGCGCGGGATCGTCGGCGGCACGGACAAGGCGCGTCAGGTCCGACAGCCGTTCCCGCTGGCGTCCCTTGGCGTCGAAGTTCGCAGGCGCCAGCCAGACCCGGTAGGCTTCGGCCAGCGCTGGCCATTCGTCCGAGATGACCGAGAACCAGGCCGAGTCGCGGTTGCGGCCCTTGATGACCATGTGATTGCGGAAGATGCCCTCATAGCTGAACCCCAGCCGCTGAGCGGCCCGGCGCGAGGGTAGGTTTAGCGCGTTGCACTTCCATTCATAGCGCCGGTAGCCCGCGCGGAAGGCCCAGTCCATCATCAGGAACATCGCCTCGGTCATCGCGGCCCCGCGCTGCATCCGGGGGGCGATGCAGATGTGCCCGACCTCGATCGACCCGGCCTCGGGCGCGATGCGCAGGTAGCTGGCGATGCCGCCCACCTGCCCGGTCGCCTGATCGCGCAGGACGTAGAAGCGCGGGTCCTCGCCCGCCTCACGCTCACGCGCCCAGCGGTGATAGGCAGAGGCCGAGGCGAAGGGGCCGTAGGGCATGTAGTCCCACAAGGCGTCATGCCCGGTGAAAGCGGCATGGAGATCGAAGGCATGGCGGTCGGCTTCCAGCGGTTCCAACCGCACAAGGCGTCCGGCCAGCACGTCCCGCGAGGGGCGCGGCGGCGGCGTCCATCCTGGCAGGGCCTTCCCCAGGCTAACGTCGCTCATCCCTCACCCCCCTGACACGCCGGCAAGGCTAAGCCGGGCCGCGACGGGCAGCAAGCCCATGCCGGTCAGAAGCGGAAGTCTTCCGGATAGGAATGAAAGCCGTCAAAGTCGGCCTTGCCGAGGGGAACTCCGGCCGCGCGCAGGGCAGCGTAGCCCATCGTGACGTGGAAGAAGAAGTTCGGCAGGCCGTATAGGAAAAGAAAGTCGCTGCCAGTCTGCTCAAGCTCGGCAAAGCCCGCGCGGTGGCGGATGATCCCGGTCTCGGCCCCCTCGAAGTCAGCCGGGGTCATCGCCCCGAGCATCGCCCGCGCCACCGCCAGCCGGGGGCCAAGGCCCTGCGGCAGGTCCGGCACCTCGCGCCCCGCCAGCGGGCAGGCGATGCGCAAGGCAAAGCCCGCCGCAGTGGCGAACTGCTGGCGGGCGGGGAAAGCGTCGGCAATGCGGGCGTCCAGCGCATCCGGCCCCGCCACCGCCACGATGTCGCTGACGCGCGACAGGTAGTGGCGGAAGACGGGGACGGACGCCTGGTACATCAGCTGTCCTTGGGCACCACGCGCAGGGAAAGCTCGCGCAGCTGCTGGAGCGTGGGTTCCGAGGGCGCGTTCATCAGCAGGTCCTCGGCGCGCTGGTTCATCGGGAACATGATGACCTCGCGGATGTTCTGGGTGTCGGCCAGAAGCATGACAAGGCGGTCGATGCCCGCCGCACAGCCGCCGTGGGGCGGGGCGCCGTACTTGAACGCCTTGACCATCCCGCCGAAGCGCTTGTCGACCTCGGAGTTCGGGTAGCCGGCGAGCTCAAACGCCTTGTACATGATCTCGGGTTTGTGGTTCCGGATGCCGCCCGAGATGACCTCATACCCGTTGCAGGCAAGGTCATACTGGTAGGCGTAGACCTTCAAGGGGTCACCGTTCAGCGCATCGAGGCCCCCCTGCGGCATCGAGAACGGGTTGTGGGAAAAGTCGATCTTCCCCTCGTCGGTCTTTTCGTACATCGGAAAGTCGACGATCCAGGCGAAGCGGAAGCAGTCCTTCTCGGTCAGCCCCAGTTCCTCGCCGATGACGTTCCGCGCCTTGCCGGCGATGCCTTCGAAGGCCTCCGCCTTGCCGCCGAGGAAGAAGGCCGCGTCGCCCTTTTCGAGGCCCAATTGGACCCGGATCGCTTCGGTCCGCTCCGGCCCGATGTTCTTGGCGAGCGGCCCTGCGGCCTCCATTCCCGAGCCATCCTCGGCGTCGCGCCAGAAGATATACCCCATCCCCGGCAGCCCTTGCTGTTGGGCAAAGGCATTCATCCGGTCGCAGAACTTGCGGCCCACGGGTTCGCCCGACGGACCTTTCGGCGCAGGGATCGCGCGGACTTCGTTGCCGTCCTGCTCCAGAAGCTTGGCGAAGATCGCAAAGCCGGACCCCCGGAAGTGTTCCGACACGTCCTGCATCCTGATCGGGTTGCGCAGGTCGGGCTTGTCCGACCCATACCACTTCAGCGAGTCGCGATAGGCGATGCGCGGCCAGTCCGAGTAGACCTTCCGACCCTTGCCGAAATGTTCGAAAAGTCCTTGCAACACCGGCTGTACGGCGGCAAAAACGTCGTCCTGCGTGACGAAGCTCATCTCGATGTCCAGCTGGTAGAAGTCCGTGGGCGAACGGTCGGCGCGAGGGTCCTCGTCGCGGAAGCAGGGCGCGATCTGGAAATAGCGGTCGAAGCCCGCGACCTGGATCAGCTGCTTGAACTGCTGCGGCGCCTGGGGAAGCGCGTAGAACTTGCCCGGATGCAGGCGCGAGGGCACCAGGAAGTCGCGCGCGCCCTCGGGAGAGGAGGCGGTGATGATCGGCGTCTGGAACTCGGTAAAGCCCTGGTCCCACATGGCGTTCCTGAGCCAGCGCACCACGTTCGACCGCAGCATCATGTTCTGGTGCATCGTGTCGCGGCGGAGGTCGAGGAAGCGGTAGGTCAGCCGCGTCTCCTCGGGGTATTCGGTATCGCCGAAGACCGGCAGCGGCAGTTCCTCGGCGGCACCCAGCACCTCGAGATCGGTGACATAGACCTCGATCTCGCCCGTCGGGATCTTGGGGTTCACCAAGGACGCATCCCGCGCCTTCACCCGGCCGTCGACGCGGATGACCCACTCGCTGCGCACCTGCTCCAGCGCCTTGAACGCCGCCGAGTCGCCGTCGCACAGCACCTGCGTGATCCCGTAATGGTCGCGCAGGTCGATGAAGAGGACACCGCCATGGTCGCGCACCCGGTGGACCCAGCCGGAAAGCCGGACCGTTTCGCCCACATGGGACTTGTTCAGCGCGGCACAGGTATGGCTGCGATAGGCGTGCATCATCATTCCCTTTCAAGGGGCAGAAATTTCATCGCGCCGATACACCTTGCCCGCCCGCCCAAGTCAAGGGCCGACCACCGCTCCTCGTCGGTCTTCGACCGCTCGTCGCCCGCGAGGAGCGGACGTCAGTCCGACGACGAGCCGCCCCAGACCGCCGGGATCAGCCCGCGCAGCGCATTGCCGACCCAAAGCCGCACCCTGGGCAGGTCCTCGGCCCGCAGGACCTCCTCCTGGTACCCCAGTTCGGCCCGCAGCACCCCCGGCAACAGACCACAGGTCAACGGAGGCGTCCGCATCCCCTGCCCCCGGTCGAAGAAGACCGTGGTGATCGACCCGTCGCAGACCTCGCGCCGTTCGTTCAGGAAGATGACCTCATCTAACCCCTCGGGCAGCGAAGCCCGCGCCCGGTCGTAGGCCGCGCGCTTCGTGGATTTCAGCCGCAGCCAGGGGTCGTCCGACCGGAGACGCTCGTCCGCCAGCCCGACCCGCCATTCGACCTTTGCCGGCGGCAAGGGCGCGACCGTCCATTCCACCGCACCGTTCCGGTCAAGCGTCAACCGCAGTCGCGCTGGATGGGCCGGGCCGTCCGGCACCACGTCGGGACACTTCCACCCCAGCAATCCAGCAGACCGCGTCAGCCGCACCAGATGCAGCGGCCAGCGCGGGGCGCGCGCGCCGTCCCAGAGGACCGTCTCGATCAGCCTCAGTCCCGGCTCACCGCCGCCTTCACGAAGCGCGCCTTCCACAGCGCCTCCTCCCATTCGCCTGCCGCGGTCGAGCCATGCGTCAGCCCGCCGCCCACGTTCATCACGATATCCTGCCCGGTGATCGCCAGCGTCCGGATCGCGACCGAGAAGTCTGCCCGCCCGTCCGGCGACATCCAGCCGATGGCCCCGCAATAGACCCCGCGCGGAAAGGGCTCCACCTCGCGGATGATCTCCATCGCGCGGATCTTCGGTGCGCCGGTCACCGAACCGCAGGGAAAAAGCGCGGCCATCAGCGCGGGAAGCGACGGCGCCTCGGCAAGCTGCCCCTCTACCGTCGAGGTCATCTGGTGAACGGTCGAATAGCGCTCCATCGCGAAAAGCGCGGGAACCTTCACACTGCCGACACGGGCGATCCTGGCAATGTCGTTCCGCAGTAGGTCGACGATCATCAGGTTCTCGGCCCGGTCCTTGACCGACACCTGCAGCGCCGCCGCGATGGCGGAATCCCGGGCGGGGTCGGGATCGCGCGGGGCGGTGCCCTTCATCGGACGGGCGACGATGCGGCCCCCCGCCTCAAGCCGGAAGAAGAGCTCGGGACTGCGAGAGACAATCACCGGCCCCTGCCCAAGATCGACATAGGCGCCATGCCCCACCGCCCCGGTCCGCCGGAATGCGCCGTAAAGCCCAAGGGGCGTGCCGGACAGAAGCCGCGCCGTCATCGGAAAGGTCAGGTTCACCTGATAGCAATCGCCGGCAGCGATATAGTCGAAGACCTTGCGCGCAGCATTGCCATAGGCGCGCCGGCCGATCACCGGCACCGGCGCGGTCATCAACGTTGCCTGCCCCTCCGCGCCGGCCCGTTCCAGCAGGGCCCCCGCCGCCTGCGGTGCGGCAAAGACCCCAAGCGCCACCAGCGGCCCCGGCCGCCGCCGCGGCATCAGCCGGGTAAGCCGTGGCTCCAGGGCAAAGCCCGCCTCATAGGCGACATAGCCCGCAACCCAGCCGCCTTCCTTCCGCGCCCGTTCTGCTGCGGCGAGGGCCGGCCCGACCGTAGCCGCGCGATCGGCGACGATCACCTCCGTCGGCTCGGCAAACACCGCCGGAACCCCGGCTGGCCCATGTTCAAGCAGGATCACTGCTGCGGTCCCCTACATCCCTCCCGGCAGGTGATAGGGCGAGAGCCCCGCCTCCGCCACCCGTTTCCGGCCCCCAGTCTGCGGCGAATGCGACCTTTGTGGCGATGGGCGTTCCGGACGGGCCCAGGGCCGAAACCGACACCCACGCCATTTCCGTTGACGGAAAGTCTGCCCCGTGGCCACCTTCCACCCAAAGCAGAACCAACCGGGGGGCGGCATGTTCTTTCTTTTCGTCAAGGCGGCAATCTCGGGCGTCCTCGTGGCTTTGTCAGCCGAGGTGGCCCGGCGCTACTCGGGCATCGGCGCGCTGATCGCCTCGCTGCCGCTGGTGTCGGTCCTGGGGATGATCTGGCTTTGGCGCGATACCCGCGATGTGGAACGGCTGGCCGTCTATTCCCTCGCGACCGTCTGGTATGTCATCCCGTCGCTGCCGATGTTCGTCGTCATCCCGCTGCTTCTGCGCGCTGGCTTCGGCTTCTGGATCTCGCTTCTCATCGGCTGCGCGCTGACCATGGTTCTCTACACGATCACCGTCTGGATCGCCGCCCGCTTCGGCTTCAACCTCTAGCCGCCATTCGGCCCTTGCGCCGGGGCGGCGCGTGGCTATAACCCCCGGCAATTTGCGCAATGGATGGGGGCGGACATGCCGAAGCGGACCGATATCAAGTCGATCATGATCATCGGCGCGGGCCCCATCGTCATCGGCCAGGCCTGCGAGTTCGACTACTCCGGCGCCCAGGCCTGCAAGGCGCTCCGCGAGGAAGGATACCGGGTCATCCTGGTGAACTCGAACCCCGCGACGATCATGACCGATCCGGGGCTGGCGGATGCCACCTACATCGAGCCGATCACCCCCGAAGTCGTCGCCAAGATCATCGAAAAGGAACGCCCCGACGCGCTTTTGCCCACGATGGGCGGGCAGACGGGCCTCAACACCGCGCTGGCGCTTGCCGACATGGGCGTGCTTGAAAAGTTCAAGGTCGAGCTGATCGGGGCCAAGCGCGAAGCCATCGAAATGGCAGAAGATCGCAAATTGTTCCGTGAGGCGATGGACCGGATCGGGCTGGAGAACCCCAAGGCCACCATCGTCGCCGCGCCGAAACTGGCGTCCGGCAAGTACGACATCGCTGCGGGCATCCGGCAGGCGATGGAGGCGCTGGAATACGTCGGCCTCCCCGCCATTATCCGGCCTGCCTTCACCCTTGGCGGCACCGGCGGCGGCGTCGCCTAC
Organism: Tabrizicola sp. T46; assembly: GCF_057219895.1. Classification (NCBI taxonomy): domain Bacteria; kingdom Pseudomonadati; phylum Pseudomonadota; class Alphaproteobacteria; order Rhodobacterales; family Paracoccaceae; genus Tabrizicola; species Tabrizicola sp. T46. The sequence goes on along the minus strand of NZ_JBXVVV010000002.1, from coordinate 279,937 downwards.
AACCGCGACGACTATGAGGCGGTCATCAAGTCCGGCCTTGATGCCTCCCCCGTCGCGCAGGTGCTGGTCGACGAATCCCTTCTCGGCTGGAAGGAATACGAGATGGAGGTCGTGCGCGACCGCGCCGACAACGCCATCATCGTCTGCTCGATCGAGAACGTCGATCCGATGGGCGTCCACACCGGCGATTCCATCACCGTCGCCCCGGCGCTGACGCTGACCGACAAGGAATACCAGATCATGCGGAACGGCAGCATCGCCGTCCTGCGCGAGATCGGGGTGGAAACCGGCGGGTCGAACGTGCAATGGGCGATCAACCCCGCCGATGGCCGCATGGTCGTGATCGAGATGAACCCGCGCGTCTCCCGGTCCTCGGCCCTTGCCTCCAAGGCCACCGGTTTCCCCATCGCCAAGATCGCCGCGAAGCTGGCCGTCGGCTACACGCTGGACGAGCTCGACAATGACATCACCAAGGTCACGCCCGCCAGCTTCGAGCCCTCGATCGACTATGTCGTGACCAAGATCCCGCGCTTTGCCTTCGAGAAGTTCCCGGGGTCCGAACCGAACCTGACCACCGCGATGAAATCGGTCGGCGAGGCGATGGCCATCGGCCGCACGATCCATGAATCGCTGCAGAAGGCGCTCGCCAGCCTTGAGACCGGCCTTTCCGGCTTTGACGAAATCGCCATCCCGGGTGCACCCGACAAGGCCGCGATCATCAAGGCACTCGGGCAGGCCACCCCCGACCGCCTGCGCGTCATCGCCCAGGCCATGCGCCACGGTCTGACGGATGACGAGATCAACCAGGTCACCGCCTTCGACCCCTGGTTCCTGTCGCGCATCCGCGAGATCATCGTGACCGAAGCGCAGGTCCGCAAGGATGGCCTCCCGACCAATGCCGAGGGTCTGCGCAAGCTGAAGATGATGGGCTTCACCGACGCCCGGCTGGCGAAGCTGACCGGTCGCGACGAAGGCCAGGTCCGCCGCGCCCGCCGCAACCTTGGCGTCCAGGCGGTCTTCAAGCGCATCGACACCTGCGCCGCCGAGTTCGAGGCCCAGACCCCCTACATGTATTCCACCTACGAGGTCCCCGCGATGGGCGAGGTGGAATGCGAAAGCCGCCCCACCAAGGCGAAGAAGGTCGTCATCCTTGGCGGCGGCCCGAACCGCATCGGGCAAGGCATCGAGTTCGACTATTGCTGCGTCCACGCCTGCTACGCGCTGACCGCCGCGGGCTATGAGACGATCATGGTCAACTGCAACCCCGAGACCGTATCGACCGACTACGACACCTCGGACCGCCTCTATTTCGAACCGCTGACGCTGGAGCATGTCCTTGAAATCCTGCGGGTGGAGCAGGAGAACGGCACGCTGCACGGCGTCATCGTCCAGTTCGGCGGCCAGACACCCCTGAAGCTGGCCAATGCGCTGCACGCCGAAGGGATCCCGATCCTTGGCACCACGCCCGATGCCATCGATCTGGCCGAGGACCGCGAACGCTTCCAGCAGCTCCTTCACAAGCTCGGCCTGAAGCAGCCGGTGAACGGCACCGCCCGCAGCCGGGACGAGGCTTTCAAGGTCGCGGCCGAGGTCGGCTATCCCCTCGTGATCCGCCCGTCCTTCGTGCTTGGCGGCCGCGCGATGGAGATCATCCGCGACGACGCCCAGCTTGAACGCTACATCGCGACCGCCGTACAGGTCTCGGGCGACAGCCCCGTCCTTCTGGACAGCTACCTCTCCGGCGCGATCGAGGTTGACGTCGACGCCCTCAGCGACGGCAAGGATGTGCATGTCGCGGGGATCATGGAACATATCGAAGAGGCCGGGGTCCATTCCGGCGACTCGGCCTGCTGCCTGCCGCCCCATTCGCTGACCGCCGACACCATCGCGGAACTCAAGCGCCAGACCATCCAGATGGCCCTTGCGCTGAATGTCGTCGGCCTGATGAACGTGCAATTCGCGATCAAGGACGGGGTGATCTACGTGCTGGAAGTCAACCCCCGCGCCAGCCGCACCGTGCCTTTCGTAGCCAAGGCGACCGACAGCGCTATCGCCTCCATCGCCGCGCGCCTCATGGCGGGCGAGACGCTGGCCCGCTTCCCGATGCGCGCGCCCTACCCCGCCGGCGTCGGCCCCGATACCGACCTGCCGCTGGCCGACCCCCTGACCCTCGCCGATCCGCAGACGCCCTGGTTCAGCGTGAAAGAGGCCGTCCTCCCCTTCGCCCGCTTCCCCGGCGTCGACCCGGTCCTTGGCCCGGAGATGCGGTCAACGGGTGAGGTGATGGGCTGGGACCGCACCTTCCCGCTTGCCTTCCTCAAGGCCCAGATGGGGGCCGGCACCCACCTGCCCGAGGCGGGGCGCGTCTTCCTGTCCGTCAAGGACACCGACAAGAGCCCCGCCCTCGCTGCCGCCGCGCGCGACCTTGTGGCGATGGGCTTCCAGATCGTCGCGACCAGGGGCACGGCGCAGTGGCTTGCCGCGAATGCGGTGAAGGCGGAACCCGTCGCCAAGGTCTACGAAGGCCGCCCGAACATCGTCGACCGGCTGAAGAACAACGACATCGCGCTGGTGATGAACACGACCGAAGGCACCCAGGCGATCAGCGACAGCCGCGACATCCGCCGCGTCGCGCTGATGGACAAGATCCCCTATTTCACCACCGCCGCGGCGAGTATCGCCGCCGTCGCCGCGATGAAGGCGCGGGGCGAGGGGTATGGAGTGCGGACGCTGCAGGGCTAAAGGCGGGGCCTTCGGGGGCGCTCAGCCTCACGCATAAGCCCCGGCCCAGCGGCTGACCAGCTGCCCCTGCAGCCGTCGCGCCCGCTTGTTCCAGGCCGTCGCGCCCTCCGGCTCTTCCCGCAGTGCGACGGGCACGGCGTCGCGCCGCGCGGGATCGCCGCTGAAGATCGCGAAGACGAGTGGCTTTCCCTTCGGCGGCACGATGTGACCGGCAAGGCCCGAGACAAAGTTCAGCGTCCCCGACTTGGCCCTCACCTTGACCGGATGCCCCTCGATCACCTTTCCGGCGTCGTCCTTCATGCCCACGTCGCGCAGGATCGGCATCAGCCCGCGCCCGCCGCGTTCCGCCGCGACCAGGATCGCGGCCATCCCAGCCGCCGTGACGCGTGACCGCCCGCCAAGGCCGGAATGGTCGTGGAGGTCGACCTCGACCCCGAAGGCCGCCTTCACCCAGGCCGACATCGCCCCCGCCGAAGCCTCCAGCCCCGCAAGTCCCGAGGCCGTCAGGCCCACGCATTCCGCCGTCACGTTGGTTGAAAACCGCAGCATGTCGCGCAGGACCTCGGTCAGGGGTTCGCTTTCCACCCGGGCAATCTCGCGGCCACCGGGCAGGGCCTCGGCCCTTTCGCCCAGGCCCAGCTTGATGCCCTGCGCCCGGGCCAGGGTGCGGAACACCTCGGCCGTATAGCGCCCCGGATCGCGGACCGGCAGCCAGCGGCTTCCGCCCTTGCCCAGGGCCTCCGAGGCGACCGTCCAATCCTCGACCCCGCCTTCGTCATAGGTGAAGAGCGGCGCCTCGCGCGGGGCGATCTCCACCCGCACCATCTCGACCGGCGGAACAAAGCGTTCCCCGCGTGCGTCGATGGCCACCTGCCAGGCCTTCCCGGCCCGCTTCCATTCGAAATGCACCCGGTTGAAGTTCAGGTTCAGCCCCGAGAGGGCCGCGTTGTAACCGACATGAACCGGCTGATCGCCCGAAATCCCCTTCAGCCGCGGCAGCGCCCCGTCCCAGTAGAGGAACCGCCCGGTCGCCCCCCTGACGCCGGCCTTCGCTACCGCCGCCACAAGGTCACCCAGCTGGTCGGTCTGCAGCGTCGGATCGCCCCCGCCGACGAGGATCAGGTCACCCTGCACCATCCCGTCCGCCACCGGGCCTGTCGCCAACACCCGTGTGGCAAACCGATAACCCGCGCCCAGCCGGTCCAGCGCGTAAAGTGCCGTCACCGCCTTCGCCACGCTGGCTGGCGGCATCCACAGATCAGGCTGCCGCGACGCCAGCACCGCCCCGGTCCCGGCATCGGCGACGACGAAGGCCACCTCGCCCCCGAGCTTCGCCGCCGCGATGAGGGCCTCGATCTCGGAGGCATCCGGGACAGCAGCAGGTTGTCCGCCCCGCGGCACCGGCCGGGGCGAGCTTGCCATGACCTCGGCCAGAGCAGGGTAAGCCCCGCCCGCCAGCAGTCCGGCCAGCATCATCCGCCGCGTGATCACTCCGGGACCCTCCCTTTCAGCCGGTGATACCCGATCATGGCGATTCCGCCAGCGACGGAATTCCCTTGCCTGGTCACGACGGCGTCACCGGCTTCCACCCGCCCCGCTCCCGGATCTCGGTCGAGGAGGCATCGTTCATCGGCAGGTTCACGAACGCCCAGACCGGCGGCTTCCGGCCCCGCAGGGTCTCGCCCCGCTCCACGCGATGCACCCGGAAGGCCCGCGCCGCCACCGACAGCCGCGCCGCCACGCCCGACCCGGGCCGCGCCAGCACCCCCACCGGCACCGCCCGCAGGATATCCCGCCAGCGGCCCCAGCGGTGGAACTGCACGAGGTTGTCCGCCCCCATCAGCCAGACGAAGGTTACGCCCGGATAGATCGCGCGCAGCCGGTCGATCGTATCCGCCGTCGCCCGGGTCCCCAGCGCCTCTTCCAGCGCCGTGATCTTCACCCGCGGATCGCGCATCACTGCCCTAGCCCGGGCCATCCGGTCGGCCATCGGTGCCGGCTGCCGCGCCTTCAGGGGATTGGCTGGCGTGACAAGCCACCAGACCTGGTCCAACCCCATCCGCTTCAGCGCCTCGCGCGTGATGTGCACATGCCCCTCGTGCGCCGGATCGAACGACCCGCCGAGCAGACCCACGACCATGCCCCGGGTCGCCACCGGAAATCCTGCCCGCATCGGCCCCCTCATCCCTTGCGACCAGAAAACCCGATGCGCCCTTCGCGCACAAGCCGCCAACCGTTGCAGCGCCCGCCCTTCATCGCTACATACGCGCCAACCCCAAGGATCCCCGGAGCACGTCATGGCCAGCTATCAATACGTCTATCACATGGAGAACGTCTCCAAGACCTACCCGGGCGGCAAGACCTGCTTTGAAAACATCCACCTGAACTTCCTGCCCGGCGTGAAGATCGGTGTCGTCGGCGTCAACGGCGCGGGGAAATCCACGCTTTTGAAGATCATGGCGGGCATCGACAAGGACTTCAAAGGCGAAGCCTGGGCGGCCAAGGGCGCGACCGTCGGCTACCTCGCGCAGGAGCCCTACCTCGACCCCGCGCTCACCGCGAAGGAAAACGTCATGCTGGGCGTCGCCAAGCAGCAGGCGATCCTCGACCGCTACAACGAACTCGCCATGAACTACTCGGACGAAACCGCGGACGAGATGGCGCAGCTCCAGGACCAGATCGACGCCCAGAACCTCTGGGAGCTTGAGGCGACCGTGGGTGTGGCGATGGACGCGCTCCGCTGCCCGCCGGACGATGCCGATGTGACCACGCTTTCGGGCGGGGAACGCCGCCGCGTGGCACTCTGCCGGCTGCTTCTGGAAAAGCCGGACATGCTCCTCCTCGATGAACCGACCAACCACTTGGACGCGGAATCCATCGCCTGGCTGCAGAAGCACCTGATCGACTACAAGGGCACGATCCTGATCGTCACCCACGACCGCTATTTCCTTGACGACATCACCGGCTGGATCCTGGAACTCGACCGCGGCCGGGGCATCCCCTATGAGGGCAACTACTCCGCATGGCTTGACCAGAAGGCCAAGCGGATGGCGCAGGAAGCGCGTGAGGACAAGTCCAAGCAGAAGGCGCTGGAAAAGGAACTGGAGTGGATCCGCTCCGGCGCCAAGGCGCGTCAGGCCAAGGGCAAGGCCCGCCTCAATCGCTACAACGAGATGGCCAGCCAGACCGTCACTGAACGCGCCACCACCGCGCAGATCATCATCCCGAACGGTGAGCGCCTGGGCAACAAGGTGATCGAGGTCGAGGGTCTGAAGAAGGCGATGGGCGACAAGCTTCTGATCGAGGACCTTTCCTTCGTGGTGCCCCCCGGTGCCATCGTCGGCGTCATCGGCCCGAACGGGGCGGGCAAGTCCACCCTCTTCCGCATGATCACCGGGCAGGAACAGCCCGACGCCGGCACGATCAAGCTGGGCGAGACGGTGAAACTCGCCTACGTCGACCAGTCGCGTGACGCACTCGACCCGAACAAGAACGTCTGGGAGGAAATCTCCGGCGGGGCCGAGGTCATCCACCTCGGCGACCTCCAGATGAACTCCCGTGTCTACACCGGGGCCTTCAACTTCAAGGGCACCGACCAGCAGAAGAAGGTCGGTCTCCTCTCCGGCGGGGAACGCAACCGCGTCCATATGGCGAAGCTTCTGAAATCCGGCGGCAACGTTCTTCTCCTCGACGAACCGACCAACGACCTCGACGTCGAAACCCTGCAGGCGCTTGAAGCCGCCATCGAGGATTTCGCCGGCTGCGCGATCATCATCAGCCACGACCGCTTCTTCCTCGACCGCCTCTGCACCCACATCCTCGCCTTCGAAGGCGACGCCCATGTGGAATGGTTCGAGGGCAACTTCGAGGCCTACGAGCAAGACAAGGTCCGCCGCCTCGGCCCCGACGCGCTGGAGCCGAAGCGGGTGAAGTACAAGCGGTTCGCGAGGTAGGTCGGGGCCTGCCCCGACTCCCCCAACATCGGTGGTCGGGGCCTGCCCCGACACCCTCGCGCCCCCCGTAGGTCGGGCTTCAGCCCGACTCCCGCCTAAGCCTGTCACCTTGTGGGGGCCCTTTCCCTCCCCCACCCCCCGCCCCTATCTTCCGTCCATGACGGATCGCTACCCTTCCGGCCCCCTCGGCCTCATGCTCGCCGCAGGCCTTCTCCTCGCCGCCTGTGCCGGGGTGCCGGATGAGGCAAGGCCGCCCCTCTACACCGCCGGGACCACCGACGTGCCGAAAGAGATCACCTTTCTCCTTCCCGGTGCCCTCAGCACCGCCGCGATCTTCGGCGAAGCGAACGGTTGGAACAGCGACCGGCACCTGGTGATCGAATACCGCCTGCCCGGAATGCGGGGCGAGCCGGTGAAGCCGCCCCTCGACATCCTCCGCGCTGCCGGCTGGGTTGCGGACTATGCGAACCTATATCCGGACGCAGAGATCAACCTCCTCGGCTATTCCACCGGTGCCGCCATCGCGATCGAGGCTGCCGGCCGGATCGAGGACAGCGCCCGCGTGAACGTCATCGCCGTCTCCAGCGCCACGCCCTTTCCCGGTGCGGCCCTCGCCACCGTCCGGGGTGCGGCAGGGGTGGCGGGATCGGCCATCGCCACGGGGTCGCTCGACCCGCAGACCGTCTGGGACGAGTATTTCATCACCCTCTACCTCGGCTCCGGCTGGCGGAACTCACCCGAGAAGCGGGCTCTGGCCGACCGGATCAGGGAAAGCTTCGAGGGCCAGATCAACAAGCCGGGCGAGGGGCGGGGCCGGTCGCAGTCGGGCAGCCTCCTCGGCTGGGCGCTTTCCGGGGAAGCAATGGCGTCAGAGGCCCGCATCACCTTCTTCCACGGCGAGAACGACCCTGTCTTCCCCCTCTCCGGCGTCCGTCAACTGGCCGGCCGGCTTCAGGCCACCCTCTGCGTGCTGCCCGGGGACGGTCACATGGTCCTTCTGTCGCGGACGGACCTGATCGACCGGGTTGAGCGTGTGGTGACAGGGGCCGGCGGGCCCTGCGGCTGACACCGCCATAGGGAACCGGCGGACAGGCCCCGCGTTTTCCTGTCATGCAACCAACCGGAGACCTGCCATGAAAGGCGCGCTTGCCTGGCTGATCGGCATCCCGATCCCGCTCATCATCATCCTCTACCTGCTGGACGTATTCTAGGCCAAAGGCAGTCCCCGGAGCCGACGACTCCGGCCCGGGGCAAACCTTAACACCACCCTAACGCAGACAGCCAAGTCATTGATTTATATTCATAATATGAATCTGACCACTGTGGTCACTTAGCCCAGCAACTCCAGGACCTCATCCGCCAGCCGGCCAACCTCGACCGCCGCGACGCCCCGCGTCTCGGCCGCGCCAAGGCCCTGCCCGAGGGTTTCGGCAAACACGACCCTCTGGCCAAGGCTCGCCTCGGCCACCCCGCCGACCTCGCCGGCCGCCGTGGCGACCTCCAGCCCCAGCCGGGTGCCGGCCTTCACGCGGTTCAGCACGATCACCGCCCGCCGCCCCTCGCGCCCGATGAGGTCGAAGACCCCGTCCGTGGCCCAAAGATCGACCATCGAGGCCGATACCGGCACGATCACCAGGTCCGCCTCGCGCAGGGCGGGGCGGAGGTCCGCGTCCACCTTGGGCGGGGTGTCGACGATCACGATGTCGGCCACCTTCTTCAGCTTCTCGCATTCATAGCCGACCCCCCAGGCCGAGGCGGTAGAGAACTCCATCCCAGCCTCGCCCAGCCGCTGCCGCCGGGCCATGAACCACCGCCCGAGGCTGCCCTGCGGGTCGGTGTCCAGAAGCGCGACCTTCAGCCCCCGCCGCCGGAACTCGACCGCAAGGTTGGCCGCGATCGTCGTCTTTCCCGACCCACCCTTCTGCTGCGCCACGCACAAGACCTTGCCCATCGCGAATCCCCGGTTTGCTGCGTTGCAGCATAACCTATTCGCAATCGCGGCACAGCCGGAAAACGAAGGCCCCGGCGGGACCAAAGGGCGAACCCCTTTCAATCAGGTGGCGAATGTGCGATTGTCACTTTCGCGACGTTAACTTTTCGACCACTGTCTCCGACCATCGGCCACAGCAATCGACCTTAGCTGACGGGGCCAAGCCGCCGCATTTCGCGGGCGGCAGACTTGAAAGGAGACATCACGATGGCCAAGGGCACCGTGAAATGGTTCAACGAAACCAAGGGATACGGCTTCATTGCCCCGGAAGGCGGCAAGAAGGACGTGTTCGTGCACATCACCGCGCTTGAGCGTGCGGGTCTTCGCAGCCTGAAAGACGGCCAGCCGGTCACCTTCGACATCGAAGCCGGCCGCGACGGTCGTGAAAGCGCGACCAACCTGGCGCTCGCCTGAACCAAGACCTTGGATCGGGGGTGGCATCACCCCCGATTCGTTTGCCGACCGCCGGTTACATCACCGCCGTCGGCAATCTGTCGCGCAGGACATGATCGAACCCGCGACGGAAATCCTCGTCCCCGACCTCACTTGGCAGACAGACTGCTGTGCGCCGTCCGAACGGGAAGGCGGGTTTGTCGAAATCCCGGCTGACCAGCATCACGCGCATTCTGGCTTCGGCCGCGATCAGGGACGATACGGCCAGTTCCCCGCCGGACATTCCGCCGTAGCTGTCACAATCCATAACGAACAGATCATACCCCATCGGATCGCGGCTAAGCCTTGCCAGTGCGAGATCAAGGGTAACCTCGACATCAACGTGGCTTCCGAACCCGGCCAGCCGGTCGGCCGTCCGGCCGTCTTCGGCATCCGACAGAAGCAGCACGCGCGCGCCCACCGGCCGCACCGGACTTGACTTGGCATGGTACTCAATAGCGGTTTGCATCAACTCAGCCTCCACCGTTTCTGAAATCTTCATTCGAATGTCATTGCGGTATCCGTAGGTCACAAATGCGGAAACTTGCCGGTGAATTCCGGCTCGGCGTATGCGCTTGCTGCTCCGGACTGGACGTGACCCCCTTTGCCCCAGCCGGCCGGTCCGTGCCCCCGCCGCAGTCTGCCTGTCAGTCAGGCATCTGTTAACCTATTTTTCACCAAATTGCAGCCCTTCATGCAAAATGGCTGCACCGTGTGATTCGGAGGTTGCCCATGAACCGGCTGGCCAACATGACCCATGCGACCCTGCGGGCCGATCTGGCGGTTGCCTTTCGCTGGACGGCGCGGCTGGGAATGCATGAGGCGGTCGCAAACCATTTCTCGATGGCGGTGAACCCCGAAGGCACGCGGTTTCTGATCAATCCGAACGGACGGCACTTCAGCCGGATCACCGCCTCGTCCCTGATCGAGATCGACGCCAACGATCCCGCCACGATGTCGCATCTCAATGCCCCGGACCCGACCGCCTGGGGCCTCCATGGGTCGATCCACCGCGCCTGCCCGCATGCGGCCTGCGTCATGCACGTCCATTCGATCCACGCGACGGTGCTGGCGAGCCTCGCCGACAGCCGGCTGCCCGCGATCGACCAGAACTCGGCGATGTTCCACAACCGTCAGGTCGTGGACGATCATTTCGGCGGCATGGCCTTCGAAGAGGAAGGCGCGCGCTGCGCTCAGCTTCTGGCGGATCCGAAGATCACGACCATGATCATGGGCAACCACGGTGTCCTGGTGATCGGGGCCACGGTGGCCGAGACGTTCAACCGGCTTTACTATTTCGAGCGGGCCGCCGAGACCTATATCCGCGCGCTGCAGACGGGCCGGCCGCTGCGCTATCTGCCTGAGGACGTCGCCGAAAAGACCGCTCGTGAATGGGAAAGCTTTCCCGGCTTCGCCGATGCTCACCTGGCCGAGCTGCGTGCCATCCTAGATGCCGAAGACCCGGATTACGCGGCCTAGGGTCAGGGAACGGACATCGCTTGTCGCAGAAGCAGCGGCGGCCGTCGCACCCCGGCTGCGATCAGGGGCGCAAGCAGCGCGGCGATTTCGCGGTGGGCCGCTGGTCCCGGAAGTCCGCCGCCCTCACCCAAGGGGTCCTCTGCCGCGTCTGCCGCCCTGGCAGCGTGGCTTGGGACCGCGAGGATGACCTCACCCGCCAGCGGGCGAAGGCGTTCCAGCATGCCGGTATCCACGAACAGCGGGTCCGGGCCGAACGTCACTGCGCATTCCGGCGGCGGGGCGTCCGCCAGCCACAAAAGTCGCCGACGGAGCGGTAGGTGCACAAGCAGGCTTTGCATCCGGCTGACCCAGGTTTCCTTCAGCGCCGCGACCACGGTTGCGAAGTGGTCGGCATCGGTGCGGACCAGCACCTGCAGAAGGTGCCGGGCAAAATGGATCTCGGTAAAGTCCACCTCGGGGTAAAGCGCCCGAAGCTCTGCCGTTGCGGCAAGGAACCGGTCATTGCGCCGGGAATGGACGCTGTAGAAGGGATTCGACAGGGTCTCGGCCCCCGTCACCTGCACCACGGCGGCGTCGGCGCGCGAGATCAGGTTCAACACGCCCGGGTCCGAAAGATAGGTATCCGGCCCGCCGCTCAACGTGCCAAGATTCAGCACCGGCAGACCGGTCGCCGCCGCGACGATGGCCGGATAGGGCTGCGCCACGGACTTTCCGAGCGTGGCAGAGCCACCGAGGATCGCGAGATAACTGGCGTCGGGATCGGGGGTGGGCCAGCGTGACGGAGCTTTGGGCGTAACCGCCTGCCCCTCGTCTGATATTCCCGCATCGGCCCCGATCGACTGCATCACCCTGCCCCCTTGCACCCCAGACCCCGGGGCAAATCTGGGCAATGAGGGTTGCACAAAGGCTAAAATCGGACGATTGCCGACAAGTTGACGCACTTCCCCCGTTCTTGCGTCGCTGCAGGGCAGCGGGCATAACCGATAGGATGAACGGAGGGGGCGGGATGGACATCAGGCAGGTTGGCGTGGTCGGGGCCGGGCAGATGGGCAACGGCATCGCGCATGTCTTTGCGCTGGCCGGGTATGAGGTCCTGATGACCGACATCTCGGAAGACAGCCTTGCCAAGGCGTTGTCAACAATCGAGAAAAACATCGACCGCCAGGTCGCACGGGGCAAGGTGCTGCCTGCCGACAAGCGGGCGGCGCTGGGGCGGATCAAGACCACGCTGAAGCTGACCGACCTCGGGGAATGCGACCTGATCATCGAGGCCGCGACCGAACGCGAGACGGTGAAGCAGGCGATCTTCGAAGACCTGGTGCCGCATCTGAAGCCGACGACGATCCTGACCTCGAACACCTCGTCGATCTCGATCACGCGGCTGGCAAGCCGCACCGACCGGCCGGAGAAGTTCATGGGGTTCCACTTCATGAACCCGGTGCCGGTGATGCAGCTGGTGGAACTGATCCGCGGCATCGCGACGGATCAGGAGACATGGGACACCCTGCATGAGGTGGTCAGAAAGCTTGGAAAAACAGCGGCTTCGGCCGAGGATTTCCCGGCCTTCATCGTCAACCGCATCCTGATGCCGATGATCAACGAGGCGGTCTATACGCTGTACGAAGGCGTGGGGTCGGTGAAGTCGATCGACGAGTCGCTGAAGCTTGGGGCGAACCACCCGATGGGGCCGCTGGAACTGGCGGATTTCATTGGCCTCGACACCTGCCTTGCGATCATGAACGTGCTGCACGAGGGTCTGGCGGATACGAAGTACCGGCCTTGTCCCTTGCTGACGAAATATGTCGAGGCTGGGTGGCTGGGGCGGAAGACGCAGCGGGGGTTTTATGACTACCGCGGCGAGGTGCCGGTGCCGACAAGGTAAGCCCTTGCGGGCGCTGGGTTAATTCGGCCAGTTAACGGAAGGTGAAGCGTCTTCCATCTGTCTTCCATCGGTCTTGCCGGCGTCTTGCACCCCGGCTGCCGCACGCAGCGTTTACCCTGTTTGCCGAATCGCCTGCGGGATTGACTGCATTACGCCTCGCGCGGCCTGACCGACGAGAAGACGAAGTCGCACGAGGAGGCGTTACTTTCCGAGGGCCAGCGTATGGTCGCGGAGCCAGGCCAGGAACCCGCGCGGGTTGCCTTCCCATTTCTTCAGCTCTTCCGCCGGGATGGGTTCGCCGATCACGGGGCGGGTCGGCTTGAAGAGGCAGCGCTTGATCTCGTAAAGCAGGAGGCCCTGCCGGATCGTGTCGCTGATCTGGTTGGCGATCTGGAAGGCGCGGGAGTTCTGGCCGGGGAAGTAGATCGGCAGGATCGTCGCCCCGGTGGACCGGACGATCTTGTGGGTGAAGACGTTCCATTCCGCCTCGACCGCCGGGCCCCACCAGTCTTCGGACATCGCGACCTTGCCGGCGGGGAAAAGGATGATGACCCCCCCCGCCTTGAGGTGCTTCATCGTTTCGTCCCGCATTTGAAGGCTAAGCTCACGCGCGTTGTCCTCATGCGGGAAGGGGACGGGAATCATGAATTCTTCGACTTCCGGGATCCCGGTGAGGAGCGAACGGGTCAGGATCTTGAAGTCGGACCGGACGCGGTTGACCATCTCGGCCAGGACCATTCCGTCGACAAGGCCCGACGGGTGGTTCGAGACGACCACGACGGGGCCGGTCGCGGGGATGCGGGCGATTTCTTCGGGCGGGGTGTCGATGCGGATGCCCATGTGGCGGATCGCCTTGGGCCAGAAGGGCGCGCCGAAGGGGGCGCCGGATTTTTCAAAGCTGCGGATCAGGCGCAGAAGCTGGACCTTGGCGGTCAGCCATTCGATCGACCGGATCGTCCCTGCCTTCCAAGGGTTCTTGAAGGTGCCGGCATAGGAAAGCCGGCGCATGTCATACTGACGCTCGACCCGCGCGGCAGGCGCAATGCCGTCAAGCGGTTTCCCCGCCCCACCGATCTGCGACTGTTCCGTCACGAAGCGACTGCCTTCATCCCCAGCGCGCTTCAATACTCCTCACCGAAGCGGGCCGCAACCAGCGCCTCCAGGGCATCGGCAAGCTTCCCCGCTTCTGCCCCGGATGTCCGGACCTCAATAGTGGTTCCGCGCGAGGCTGCCAACATCAAAAGCCCCATGATGCTGTCGCCCGAGACCGTCAGCCCGTCCTTCAGCACCTCGGCGCGGGCGTCATGCGCCTCGACCACCTCGACAAACTTGGCGCTGGCACGGGCATGGAGGCCCTTTTCGTTCACGATCCGGAAGGTGCGCGTGTCCAAAGGTCAGGCTCCACCACCGAGATCGAGGCTGTTGATGTATTTGCGCCCCGCGTCCAGCGCGGCCGCGACCGCCTCGGGGACGGCCATGTCGCGCGATTTGGCAAGCTTGATCAACATCGGCAGGTTTGCACCGTAGAGGATGCGGCGACCGCTGGCCGCACAGGCCGGGAGCGACAGGTTCGAAGGTGAGCCGCCGAACATGTCCGTCACCAGGACCACGCCCTGGCCTACGTCCACGGCGTCGGCCGCGTCGCAGATTTCGGCCTGCTTGGCGCTGCGGTCATGGTCATCCTCGATCGAAATCGCTCGGACGCCGTCCTGCTTGCCCACGACGTGTTCGACCGCCGAGAGATACTCCCGCGCGAGTCCGCCATGCGCCACGATCACGATTCCGATCAAGCGTCCGCCACCTTCCGTGCGTCGGGGGCCGGGTCGGCCGCCCTCCGTTCGAGTTCCCGGTGTCGTTTTGACACCGCCCAGCCTGCTTCCGCAAGCGCATTGCCGACCAGTTCCGCCATGGCGACCGACCTGTGTTGCCCTCCGGTACAACCGAACCCGACGGCAAGATGCGCCTTGCCCTCGTCCAGATGGGCCGGAAGCAGAAAGAGGAGGAGGTCGCGCAACTTCTGAAAGAACTCGGCAAAGCGGGGATCGGCGCGGACGAAGGCCTCGACCGCCGGATCGCGGCCATCAAGGGCGCGGAGCGCGGGCTGCCAGTGGGGATTCGCGAGGAACCGGCAATCGAAGATCATGTCGACCCCGCGCGGCACGCCGCGCTTGTAGCTGAAGGACTGCAGCGACACCGACATCCGGCCTGCGGGGCCGGCATCGAATCGGCTGGCGATTTCGGCCTTGAGGTCGTGCTGGTTGAGGTCGGTGGTGTCGATCAGGTGGTCGGCGCGCACCCTGACCGGGGCCAGAAGGTCGATCTCGCGTTCGATGCCCTGCGCGGGCGTCTCGGCCGGCGCCAGGGGGTGACGCCTGCGGGTTTCCGAGTAGCGGCGGATCAGGACGCCGGGCGCGCAGTCAAGGTAGAGGACCTCGAGGCTGACATTGGGGTCGCGGGTCAGCTGGTCGATCAGCTCGATCAGGGCGGTGGCGTTGAAGTCGCGGTTGCGGACATCGAGGCCAAGCGCAATAGGCCGGCCAAGCGGCGCGCCTTCGGTGAGACGCGGAACAAGGCTGAGCGGGATGTTGTCGATGCCTTCGTAGCCGAGATCCTCCAGCACGCGGATCGCGGTCGTCCGACCGGCGCCCGAGGGGCCGGTGACTAGGACAAGGCGGTGATCGGGGCCGGGGTCAGCCGTCATGTGCAGAACCTTGCAGGACTCATGCCTGCCGTCCGTGGCGAAGATAGAGCATCAGCGCGTCGCGGAAATGGTCATTCTTCGCGTGGAGAACAAGGTCGACCGCGCATCCCAGTATCGTGATCTGTCGGGTGGGAGGCAGGCGGTCGGTTTCGCTCCGGCCCAGGTCGACGGCGAGCGTCACTACGGTCGACCCGACCGAGGGCGCGCGGAGGATACCCGTGCCTCGCGCCTCGATCAGACCGGAGAGGTCGGGGTTGGGACAGCGCGCGACAAGCCTTTCGTCGTCGAGGTCCACCCGTGTCAGGTCGTCGGACACCAGGGCAGCCCCCAGCGAGATCAACCGCAGGGCGAGGGCGGATTTGCCCGATCCGGAAGGCCCGAGGATAAGGAGGCCGCGCCCATCGACGGCCACGCAGCTTGCGTGCAGGGTATCGCTTGCCGGTGTCACACGGGCAGGCCGACGACGAACCGGGCACCAAGGGGTTCCGATGTCGGATCGGCGGCGGTCGGGCGGATGTTTTCGGCCCAGATCACGCCGCCATGCGCCTCGACGATCTGCTTCGAGATCGCAAGGCCAAGGCCGGAATGCTTGCCGAATTCCGACTGCGGGCGCTCGGAGTAGAAACGCTTGAACACCTTGGTCAGTGCCTGTTCGGGGATGCCGGGGCCGGTATCCTCGACCACCACGAGCACCCGGTTCTCACGCCGGCGGGCCCAGACGCGGACGGCATCGCCATCCTCGCAGAACGAGATCGCGTTGGTGATCAGGTTGACGAAGACCTGCGCCAGTCGCGCCTCGAGCCCGTGGATGGTGATCGATTCGGAGGGCAGGTCGATGATGAAGTCCACCCCCTTTTCGCCTGCCTGCTGGCTTAGATACTGGCAGAGGTTGGAAAGGGTCTTGAGAAGATTGAACTCTTCCTCCTGTTCCTTGACCAGCTCGCTGTCGAGCCGCGAGGCGTTGGAGATGTCGCTGACCAGCCGGTCCAGGCGGCGCACGTCGTGTTCGATCACGTCCAGAAGCTTTTCGCGCTGATCGTCTTTCTTGACGAAACGCAGGCTGCCGACCGCGGACCGCAGCGAGGCCAGCGGATTCTTGATCTCGTGTGCCACGTCGGCGGCGAACTGTTCGTTGGCGTCGATCCGTTCGTAAAGTGCCGAGACCATGCCCCGCATGGCGACGGACAGCCGCCCGATCTCATCTGGCCGGGCGGCAAGGTCGGGGATCCGGACACGGCTGGGGGCCACGCGGCGCGAGTCACGATCGCGCCCGATCTCGGCGGCGGCGGCAAGGTCGGACAGGGGGTTGGAGATCGTCGAGGCCAGCATCAGGCTGAGGCCGATCGAGACGCAGACCGCAAGCAGGAACATCTGCAGGATCTGCTCGCGTTCGTAGCGCACCAGCCGGTCGATCTCGACCGAGGTCGAGGTCAGGGCTACGGCCCCGACGACCTCGCCCGATATCAGGATCGGGGCGGCGACCGAGAAGAGCAGGCTACCTTCGGCATCCCTTGTGGTGGAGGCGACCGTCTCGCCGGATTTCGCGCCTTCGAAGGCGGCAAGTGCGCGCTGGGCGGGGTCGATCGTTTCGGTCCGGGTGTTGCCGCCCTGACGCAGAAGGACGGTCACCGCGTTCCAGACACCTTCGAGAAAGTCCGTCAGGATCGTCGGGCGGCCGGGGTCCGTGACCAGAAGGTCGGTGCCCTGCCCGACTTTCGAGGCGACGATCCTGCCGGACGGATCAAAGACGAAGACCTCGTCCAGAGGGTCGATCCGGGTTTCCTCGAGCGGGCGGCGGAAGTCGAAGCTGGTCACCCCGGGCTGCAACTGGGCCTGATAGACGGCAGCGATGAGCTCGGCCTGCCGCTCCATCCCCTGCTGGCGCTGAAGGGCAAGGCTGTCGCGGAAAGGGTTCATGAACAGAACCCCGACCACCAGCATGACCAACGCCATCAGGTTGAAGACGATGATCTTGCGCGCCAGTGGCGAGCGGTTGAGGCCGACGATGCTGCGCGCGCCGCGGCCTTCCTTCAGCCGCTCGACCGTGGCCTCGGGCGAGACCCAGTCTTCGCCCAGAAGGACGTCGCCGGACCGCTTGGGCCGGGGGTCTTCATAGGCGATCCTGGGGGCCGAGGTCATGGCGAACTGCCGTCACTCTTCGTTGTAACGATAACCGATACCGTAAAGCGTCTCGATCGCCGAGAAGGTGTCATCGACCGAGCGCATCTTCTTCCGCAACCGCTTGATGTGGCTGTCGATGGTGCGGTCGTCGACATAGACCTGGTCGTCATAGGCCACGTCCATCAGCTGGTCGCGGCTTTTCACGAAGCCCGGGCGCTGCGCCAGTGCCTGCAGAAGCAGGAACTCGGTCACCGTCAGGCTGACCTCCATCCCCTTCCAGGTCACCGAATGGCGCAGCGGGTCCATCCGCAGCGCGCCGCGTTCCATCATTCGGGTCTCTTCGGTGGCGGCCGCCTCGCCCGTTGTGATCGCCTCTTGCCGCCGGAGAAGCGCGCGGATGCGTTCAACGAGAAGCCGCTGGCTGAAGGGTTTCTTGACGTAATCGTCAGCGCCCATCCTCAGGCCAAGAACCTCGTCGATCTCGTCATCCTTCGAGGTCAGGAAGATCACCGGGATCGAGGTTTTCTGCCGCATGCGCTGGAGGAGGTCCATCCCGTCCATCCGGGGCATCTTGATGTCAAGGACCGCCATGTCGGGCATCCGGCGATTGAACGCCTCCAGCGCGGACTGGCCGTCGTTGTAGGTTTCGACCTCGAAGCCTTCGGCCTCAAGGGTCATCGCGACCGACGTGAGGATATTCCTGTCGTCGTCCACAAGGGCGATGCGCGACATCGTCAAGCCTCCCTGTAACTGCTGCTGCCTACTTCTTATTTTGGGCCATTCTTGGCGCATGCCCCCAGAATATCAACAGGAAAGCGAATCACCCCGGCAGAAGGGTTGGAAAGGGTGGCAATTTCGCCAAGCCTGCGTTGCCGATCGGCTACGCGGTGACCAAATCCGGTGATGGTGGCGCTAACGTCCGAATGATTGCGCTAACGCATTGAAAACATGTGTTCTCCAGCGAAAACCGCATGGTATAGCCAGAAAACGGCAGGTCACTGACACGGCCTGACGTGGCACCCCTTGGCCCGGGTGCCGTGGGAGGAACCGCCGCAGCCCTTGTGTGTTGAGCTGTGGCCTTTCGGAGCTTGACACGAATGACCCAGGACCCTTCGCGCGGACGCGTGAACCCTTCGCATCAGCTGGATCAGCACGGCATTTCGGGTGTGGCGGTGGCCCACTACAACTATGTCGAGGCGGCCCTGGTCGAAGCGGCGGTCGCGCGGGGCGAGGGGCGGCTGGGGCGCGGGGGTGCGTTCCTGTGTTCGACCGGACAGTTCACCGGGCGGTCCCCGAAAGACAAGTTCGTGGTCCGCACCGCCACGACCGAAGGCACGATCTGGTGGGACAACAACGCCGCCATGGCCCCTGATGCATGGGCGAGGCTGAAAGCGGACATGCTGGCGCATGTGCAGGGGTCCGAGCTATTCGTGCAGGACCTTTACGCCGGCGCCGACCCGCTGCACCGCCTTGACGTGCGCGTGGTGACGGAACTGGCATGGCATGGCCTCTTCATCCGCCACCTTCTTCGCCGCCCCGCGCGCGAGGAGCTGGACAGCTTCACCCCGGACTGGACGATCATCAACCTGCCGTCGTTCAAGGCCGATCCGGCGCGTCACGGCTGCCGGACGGAAACCGTGATCGCGCTGAACTTTGACGAGAAGACGGTCCTGATCGCCAACACCGCCTATGCGGGCGAGAACAAGAAGGCGGTCTTCACCGTCCTGAACTACCTTCTGCCCGAAAAGGGCGTGATGCCTATGCATTGCAGCGCCAACCATGCGCCGGGCAACCCGGTGGATGCGGCCGTCTTCTTCGGCCTTTCGGGGACCGGCAAGACCACACTGTCGGCCGCACCCGACCGGATGCTGATCGGCGATGACGAACATGGCTGGTCGGATCGCGGGATCTTCAACTTCGAGGGTGGCTGCTACGCCAAGACCATCGATCTTTCCCCCGAGGCCGAGCCCGAGATCTATGCCACGACCCACCGTTTTGGGACGGTGGTGGAGAACATGGTCTTTGACCTCGAAACGCTGGAACTGGACTTTTCGAACCGTTCCCTCACCGAAAATACCCGCTGCGCCTATCCGCTTGAGGCCATTTCGAACGCCAGCCCCACGGGTCTTGGCGGCCCGCCGCGCCATGTTGTGATGCTGACCTGCGATGCCTTCGGCGTCCTGCCGCCCATCGCGCGGCTTTCACCGGCGCAGGCGATGTATCATTTCCTGTCGGGCTTCACCTCGAAGGCTGCCGGGACGGAACGCGGGATCACCGAACCGCAGCCGACCTTCTCGACCTGCTTCGGCGCGCCCTTCATGCCGCGCCGGCCCGAGGTCTATGGCAAGCTTCTGCAGCAGAAGATCGCGCGGACCGGGGCCTCGTGCTGGCTGGTGAACACCGGCTGGACGGGTGGCGCCTATGGAACGGGCAAGCGCATGCCGATCAAGGCGACGCGGGCGCTCTTGTCGGCGGCGCTAGACGGGTCGCTGAACGGGGCCGAGTTCCGCCGCGACCCGAACTTCGGCTTCGAGGTTCCGGTGGAGGTCGAGGGCGTGGCCCATGCGCTGCTTGACCCGCGCCGGACCTGGACCGATCCGGATGGCTATGACGCGCAGGCGGCGAAGCTGGTGGCGATGTTCCAGAAGAACTTCGCCCAGTATGTGCCGTTCATCGACGCCGACGTGAAGGCCGCCGCCATCGGCTGACCTTCCGGGAGGCTCGTCGAGCCCTTCGGGCGCTCGTCGTGCGGGGAATCGCCGACGAGTGCCCGGAGGGCTTCGAGGAGGCTTGGCACCACCATGAACGGTCGCGACATTTTTGTTCGCTTGCCTTCATTCCCACGAAATCTAATTGCTCTGCGGTTGCGAAGGCGTTAGGGCTTCGCAGGTGCAGAATCCCGGTGGAAGCGGAGGGCGGAAATGGCGCATGATGGACAGATGATGACCGAGACACCCCTCCTGACCGACCTTCTTTCGCTGACCTCTGCCACCCTGCCCGAGGTTGAGGCGCTGTTCGCCTCGGCCCGCGAAGGTCTTCGCTCGGAGGTGACGGTCGCCGGCAAGCTTTCCGCCGGCGCGCTGGAAGAGCGGCAGCATCAGGCGCATGCGCTGGCCTGGCTTGCGACTTATCTCGAGGGTCTGCGCCAGCTGAACGGCTGGGCCGGTCGGGTGTCGGATGCCGGGCAGTTCGGCGAGATGGAGGCGCTGATCTTGCAGATCGGGTTCGGCGAATACCTGGCCCAGATCGCCGGCGGCATCCCGATGAGCCAGCTGGAAGCGGCGCGCCTGTCCGACATGGGCGTGGACTGGACGCCGTCGGACGCCGCCGCGCGGCTGATCCGGCAAGGCAACTCTGCCGCCGCCCGCACCCGGCTGGTGGAGCTGATGCAGGACAACCACGGTCGTGCCACGTTCGGCGCGACGGGGCTGGATGACGAGCTGGAGATGATCCGCGACCAGTTCCGCCGCTATGCGGATGAAAAGGTCATCCCCGTCGCGCATGACTGGCACCTGAAGGACGAGCTGATCCCGATGGAGGTGATCAGCGAACTGGCCGGGATGGGCGTCTTCGGCCTGACGATCCCCGAGGAGTTCGGCGGCTTTGGTCTTTCGAAGGCGGCGATGGTGGTGGTCAGCGAGGAACTCTCGCGCGGCTATATCGGCGTAGGCTCCCTTGGCACCCGCAGCGAGATCGCCGCCGAACTGATCCTTTGCGGCGGGACCGAGGAGCAGAAGGCGAAATGGCTACCCGGCCTTGCCTCGGGCGAGATCCTGCCCACCGCCGTCTTCACCGAGCCGAACACCGGATCCGACCTTGGGTCGTTGCGCACCCGGGCGCGGAAGAACGGTGATGACTGGATCATCACCGGCAACAAGACCTGGATCACCCACGCCGCGCGGACCCATGTGATGACCGTCCTTGCCCGGTCGGTGGAGGGAACCAGCGATTATCGCGGCCTGTCGATGTTCCTTGCCGAAAAGACCCCCGGCACGGATGAGACGCCCTTTGTCGATCCGGGCCTTTCCGGCGGCGAGATCGAGGTGCTCGGCTACCGGGGCATGAAGGAATACACCGTCAACTTCGACGACTTCAGGGTCAGTGGCGAGAACCTTCTGGGCGGGGTGGAAGGTCAGGGCTTCAAGCAGCTGATGCAGACCTTCGAGAGCGCCCGCATCCAAACCGGCGCGCGGGCCGTGGGCGTGGCGCAGTCGGCGCTGGAGACGGGGATGCAATACGCGCTGGACCGCAAGCAGTTCGGCAAACCCCTGATCGCCTTCCCCCGGATCGCCGGGAAACTGGCGATGATGGCGGTCGAGGTAATGATCGCGCGGCAGCTGACCTATTTCAGCGCCTGGCAGAAGGATCACGGCCAGCGCTGTGACCTTGAGGCGGGGATGGCCAAGCTCCTGGGTGCACGGGTGGCCTGGGCGGCGGCGGACAATGCGCTGCAGATCCATGGCGGGAACGGGTTCGCGCTGGAATACCGGATCAGCCGGATCCTCTGCGATGCGCGCATCCTGAACATCTTCGAAGGCGCGGCGGAAATTCAGGCAACGGTGATCGCGCGTCGGCTTCTGGACTGAAAAGTTCAGAAGAAGGGACTTGTCTTGCGTTGACAGCACCCCAGATTTGGGGATGTTGACAGTGTAAAGACAGGATCGCCCCATGACCAACTCCGTCCTTCTGACCGGAATCTCCGGCTTCATCGCCAAGCGGATCGCCTTTGATCTTCTGCAGGCCGGCTATGCCGTGACCGGGACCTTGCGGTCGCTGAAACGTGGCGACGAGGTGCGTGCGGCGCTGACGGCGAACGGCCTTGACGCGGCCCAGCTTGACCGGCTCCGCTTCCTCCGGCTTGACCTTGAACAGGATGCCGGCTGGCAGGAGGCGATGGCCGGGATCGACGCGGTCGTCCATACCGCCTCTCCCTTCCCGATCGCCCAGCCGAAGGACGAGACGGTCCTGATCCGCCCCGCCGTGGATGGCACGCTTCGGGTGCTGAAAGCCGCGCAGGCGGCGGGGGTGCGGCGTGTTGTCCTGACATCGTCGATGGAGGCGGTGATGCACGGGCAAACCGGCACCCTGACCGAGGCGAACTGGAGCGACCTGACCTCGCCCACCGCCACCGCCTATACGAAGTCGAAGACGCTTGCCGAACGCGCCGCCTGGGATTTCGTTGCCAGGCACCCCGAGATGCAACTGACCACGATCAACCCGGGCCTCGTCCTCGGCACGCCGCTGGACCGCGAAACCGGAAGTTCGGTCCGCGTGATCAAGCGGCTCTTCAGCGGCAAGGACCCTGTCGTGCCGGAGTTCAGCCTGCCCGTCACCGACGTGGCGGACGTATCGCGTGCCCATGTGGCGGCACTGAAGACGCCCGCCAGCATCGGCCAGCGCTACATGGTCGCCGACCGCATCATGTCGATGCCCGAAATGGCCGCCGTCCTGAAGAACGCCTATCCGAAACGCCGGATCGCCACCCGGATCGCGCCGAAGGTCCTGTTGCGCATCCTCGCCCTGTTCGACGCCGAAGTCCGCTCGATCCTGCCCGCGATCGGCTGGACGGCCAGGTTGGACAACCGAAAGCTGCGCGAGGAGCTTGGCGTCAAGGTCACCCCGGCGCAGGACTCGATCCTTGCCACCGCCCGGTTTCTCGACGCGGCCTGAGGTCTAGCTTCCCCCGCGTGACGGGCGCTGCACGCCAAGGCGCGGGTGCAGCTGCCCCGCCACGGCCCAGGCCGACAGAAGGCCGATCCCGGCGGCCACGAAGATGCCCGGCAAGGGCGCGACGAAGAGGACCAGCCACGCCATGCCGGGGGTGACGATCCCCGAGACGTCACGGAAGCTGGAATAGACGGCCGACATCTCGGTCCGTTCGCTGGGCTTGACCGACATCAGGAACGGAAGGCCGCCGACAACGTCAAGCGCGACAAGGAAGACCGAGGCCGCCATCGCCAGCGCAACCGTCGCCCAGGGGAGAAAGGCCAGAAGGCCCGCGGCAACGAAAAGCAGCCCGCAAAGGCCGAAGGCGGCCCGCACCGACCGCCGCACCGACAGCCGGCGCGCCATCCGGTTCAGAGCCGGGGCTGCGAACAGAAGCGCGTTCGAGATCGAGAGAGCAATCCCACCCACCTTGTCGCCAAGCCCCGCCTCGATGCAGAAGATCGGCAGGTAGACGACATAGACCCACCAGCCGCAGCTGCGCATCACCGCAAAGAGCCAGCCCGCGATCAGGCGGGGCTGGCTGAAGAACCGTCCGAGATAGCCGAGGGGGTTGACCGCCGGACGCTTGGCCCGGGTGATCTGCTTGCCGTTGCCAAGTCGCAGGACCCAGAACGTGACCATCAGGATGACCGAGAAGGCCCCCGCAACCAGGAAAGGCGCCGGGGTCCAATGGTGATAAAGCCAGACCCCGCTGAGCGGCCCGAGCGTCCATGCCGTTGCGGCATAGGCCATCTGGGTCGACTGGCTTTTGCCCAGGTTCACGCGGTCGACATAGTCCAGCACATAGGCATTGAGGCAGACGAAGATCGTGACCGTCGCCATCGCGTTGCACATCAGCGCCATCGGGACGGACCAGGCGGTGCCGACGGCGCCCAGCGTGTTGCCGATGAGGTACAGCGTGACCCCGCCGGTATAGGCCCAGCGGCGCGGGATCAGCCTTGTGGCCCAGGGCACCATCAGGCCCCAGACCAGCGCAACGATCCCGGCGATGAAGTAGAGGACCGAGGTCGCCTGCGCGGTGCCGAGCGCGTTGTAGACCACGAGCGGCATGGTCGAGATCAGGATGCCGCGGATCGCGGCATCAAGACCGGAGAGAAGGGCGAAGTGTTCGATCCGCGGGGTCGGGCTGTGCCTCAGCGCCAGCGGCAGGTAACGGGTGGCCATGCCGGGATTTGAACGACGGGCCCTGTCACACGTCTGTCACAGAGGCGACATGCCGCGTCGGATCACGCCGGGCGCGACAGAAGTTCGACCAGCCGCGCCCGGGCCTCGGGCAGCGGCTTGTCCTGGAGCACGGGGCGCAGGCCACGGTCCAGGAAGAACCCGGCCAGCCGCAGGCCCTGCAGCAAGGCCTCTCCCGTCAGGGGGCCGGAGCCCGTAAGGCCGGGTGGCAAGGGAAGAAGGCGGTCGGCCCAGTCCCCCGCGCCCCTGGCTGACACCGCGCGCCCGGTTTTCGGGCTGACATAGACTAGCCCCTCGGTCAGGCCCGTAACGGCGCAGGCGGAAAGGTCCAGCCCGAAGCCGAGGTCTTCCAGCAGCCGCAGTTCCCAGCGAAGATAGGCTGCGGGCCAGCCATCGGCCCCGAAGGCATCGAACAGCCGCCGCGTGTCGGACCAGAGGGTGGGGTGCGGCTCGCGTTCGGGCAGCGCCGTCCGCAGAAGTGCACAGGCCGAGAGCAGGCCCGCCAGCGCCACGCGGTCCGACAGAAGATGCGCCCGGCTTTGCACGGGTTCGACCGCGAAGCTGCCGATGTGGTCTTCAAGCCGCGCCCGCCACTCCAGCGTCAAGCCGGTCCCGGGCTGCAAGGTCGCCGCGAGCTTGCGCGAGGCGCCCCCCCGCACCACGCCCAGATGCCGGCCATGCGCGGCCGTCAGGACCTCGATGATCGCCGAGGTCTCGCCATGCGGCCGCATGGACAGAAGGATGCCCTCGTCGCGCCAGTCCATGGGAATGACTATCGGGGCGACGGTCTGTCTGTGCAACCCCGCCCCGGACCTGATCCGGGGCCGGGGTACTTTCACTCGTTAAGCCCGTCCTCGTCGAGCAGCGTTCGGCCCTGCCGGTCCTCCAGCTCGATCACCCAGAGGTCGGGGTCCCGCGCCCGGGTGCGCGCCAACAGGGCATCGACTTCGGCCTCCGGCCCCTCGGCCAGCAGGATCCAGGCGCGCGCCCCGGTCATCAGGTCGGAGCGGCGTTCGAAGGCCCGGGCGGTTCCGTCCAGAAGGGCGACCTTCACCGCGACCGCCCCGGCCTCGGCATCGCCCTTCGCGGTCACATAGACCGGGATTTCGGCCAGCCGCAGCCGGGTGAGATAGGCCGAGACCCAGACACCGGTGGCAAGGCGCGGCGCCATTCAGGTCAGCGCCCAACAAATCTTCTGCGAAGATTTGCGCGAATTTTCGCAGAAAATTCGTGCGCCCTCAGGCATCGCCATCCTTGAAATCAAGGCCCATCTCGGAATAGCGCTCGGGCTCGTCCAGCCAGTTCGGCCGCACCTTCACCTGCAGGAAGAGGTGCACCGTCCGGCCAAGGAATTCGCTGATCTCGGCCCGCGCGGCCTGGCCGATGGCCTTTATCGTCTCGCCCCGGTTGCCAAGGACAATGCCCTTGTGCCCGTCCCGCGCGACATAGACCACCTGGTCGATCCGCGTGGTGCCGTCGGGCTTGTCCTCCCATTTCTCGGTCTCGACCGTCAGCTGGTAGGGCAGTTCCTCATGCAGCCGCAGGGTTAGCTTTTCGCGCGTCATCTCGGCGGCGATCATCCGCATGGGCAGGTCAGCGATCTGGTCCTCCGGGTAGAACCATGGGCCCGCCGGCACCTCGCCCGCGAGCCAATCGCGCAGGTCGTCCACCCCGTGCCCGCGTTCGGCGCTGATCATGAAGGTGCGGGCAAAGGGGAAGGCGCGGTTCGCCTCTTCGGCCAGCGCCAGAAGCGTCTCGGCCTTCACCCGGTCGATCTTGTTGATCGCCAGCGCCACGGGCTTGCCCTTCGGTATCTCGTCGCGCAGCCGGTCGATGATCGACATGGCCCCTTCGGTCAGGCCCCGATGCGCCTCGATCAGAAGGACGATCACATCGGCATCGGACGCCCCGCCCCAGGCCGCCTTGACCATGCTGCGGTCCAGCCTGCGCCGGGGCCGGAAGATGCCGGGCGTGTCGACGAAAACGATCTGGCTTTGCCCCGCCATGCAGACCCCCCGGATCCGCGTCCGTGTCGTCTGCACCTTGTGCGTGACGATACTGACCTTCGCCCCGACCATCCGGTTCAGAAGCGTTGACTTGCCGGCGTTCGGCTCTCCGATCAGGGCGACAAAGCCCGCGCGGGTATCAGGGGTCATGGTAATCTCTTAAGTAGCGTCTTTTGCGCATACGGGATTCCGGGCCTTGTTACCAGCCGCCAGTCTCCCCACCTCGGGGCCGAACACGAACGAAAACGTGAACGGGACAGAGATGGGACTGCTCAGGATACTCCTGCGCTTCATGGGGACATCATCGCGCACGACCCACACCATCAGACGCGACGAACGCCTGCCGCCGCTTGACCTGCCGCGCGTCGTAAGGCCGGTTGCCACCCGACCGGTCGTCGCCGTCCGGCAGGTGACAGAGGTCACGGTGGTCGAGGTCAGCGAGCTTCGCGGGCGGGCCTGGGTTATCGACGGCGACACCATCGACCTCTGCGGCACCCGCATCCGGCTTGCCGGGATCGACGCGCCGGAATTGGACCAGCCCTATGGCAAGACCGCCAAGTGGGCGCTGGTCAACCTGTGCAAGGGCCAGGATGTCCGCGCCGTCTTCGACGGCGACCTCTCCCACGACCGGACCGTCGCCACCTGCTACCTGTCCGATGGCCGCGATCTTTCGGCCGAGATGGTGAAGGCGGGGCTGGCGGTCGACTGGTGCAAGTTCTCGCAAGGGAAATACGCCGGGCTGGAGCCGGAGGGGATCCGAAGGAAACTCTGGCGCTGCGATGCCCGCCAGAAAGGGCGCATGCCGCCGGGGCTGCCCGACTAGGCCGCCCCTGACTCCATCCGCTCCAGAAGCGTCCGCGCTGCGCCCTGTTCGGCAAGGCGCTTGGTTCCCGCCGTCGCCTCCTCGTTTTCGCCCGAGGCAAGCGAAACACGGACGGTGAACACGGGCGCGTGGTCAGGGCCGGAGCGCCCGACCTCCTCATAGACCGGGGGCGGCATGCCGCGGGCCTGTGCCCATTCCTGCAGGCTGGTCTTGGCGTCACGGGCATCCGGTTCGACCGCCGCGATCCGCCCGCCCCAGAGCCGCAGGACCAGCGCCCGCGCCGCCTCGAACCCGGCGTCCTGGTAGACGGCTGCGATCACCGCCTCCATCGCGTCGCCAAGAAGCGCCTCTTTCCGCCGACCGCCAGTCAGCATCTCGCTGCGGCCAAGCTTCAGGACATCGCCAAGGCCGATCTCGCGCGCCACCGCCGCACAGGTTTCCTTCCGGACCAGCGCGTTGAAGCGCGGCGCAAGCTGCCCTTCGCTGGCTCCGGCATCCGCGGTCAGAAGTGCTTCGGCCATCACCAGCCCCAGCACCCGGTCACCCAGGAATTCCAGCCGCTGGTTGTCGGGGCGGGTGGCGCTGCCGATCGAGGAATGGGTCACCGCGCGCAAGAGAAGGTCCGGCGTCTTGAACCGGTGGCCGAGCCGGCCTTCGAAGGCGCGGAGTTCGACCGAAAGCCTCACTCGATCGCCTGGAAATACCGGTCCGACCGCCAGGTCCAGAAATAGAGCATCCGGCTGCCGGCAGAGGAGAACATGATCCGGTCCGCGCGGCCGATCAGGTATTCCGCCGGCACGAAACCGACGCCCCCGGCAGCCTGCGCAAAGCGGCTGTCCTGGCTGTTGTCGCGGTTGTCGCCCATGAAGAAATACTGGCCCTCGGGCACGGTGAAGACATCGGTGTTGTCGCCCGGACCGTTGTCGACAATGTTCAGGATGTTGTGCTGGCGCCCGCCCGGCAGCGTTTCGACGAAGCGGCTTTTCGTGCAGATGCCACCCGCGCCGACCGCCCCGTTCTCGCAGCGCGGCAGGTTCCGCATCGGGCCCTGGGGTTCGTAGATTTCCTCGAAGACCCCGGCGGCTTCCTGCGGCACTTCCTCGCCGTTGATAAAGAGCACCCCGTTCTGCACCTGGATCCGGTCACCCGGCAGGCCGATCAGCCGCTTGATGAAATCGCTGCCGTTCACCGGGTGGCGGAAGACCACGACGTCGCCGCGTTCGGGCTCGGAGGCCAGGATGCGGCCCTCGAAGGGGCACATCGCGAAGGGGCAGGAATAGCGACTGTAACCGTAGGCCATCTTGTTGACGAAGAGGAAGTCGCCAATCAGCAGCGTGTCCTTCATCGACTCGGACGGGATCCAGAACGGCTGGAAGAAGAGCGTGCGGAAGACGCCCGCGATGACCAGTGCCCAGAAGACGGTCTTGATCGTTTCAAGGATGCCGCCCTCGGCCTTGTCTTTCGCCATGATGCCCTGCTGTCCTTGCCCTTTGTCCCGCGCTTCTTGCGCGCAAGGCGGCTGCGAAGTCAAGGCGCGACGGCCCGGCCTTGCAGATCACGGCCTCAGCGGCGGATGGGCCGCGCCTCGATCACGACGAAGGCCTGTGCCCATGGGTGGTCGTCGGTCAGGGTGACGTGGATCACCGCCTCGTGCCCTTCGGGCGTCATCGCGCGCAGCCGTTCCGCCGCCCATCCGGTGACATGCATCACCGGCTGCCCCGAGCGCAGGTTCGTCACCGCCATGTCCTTCCAGCTGATGCCCATCCGAAGGCCTGTGCCCAGCGCCTTGGAACAGGCCTCTTTCGCGGCCCAGCGTTTGGCATAGGTCGCCGCCACCGCGCGGGGCCGACCCTCGGCCTTGCGCTGTTCACGTTCGGTGAAGACGCGGTTGCGGAAGCGGTCACCGAAGCGGGCGAGCGTCGCCTCGATCCGCTCGATATTCGCAAGGTCGGTGCCGATGCCAAGGATCATCGTCAAGTCTTTCCCGTCGCGCCGCCCGTGCCGTCAGCCGGCCTCGGCAAACTCATGGCAGAGTTGCCCGGCCTCTTCCAGCGCCAGCGTGATCCCCAGCAAACGGCAGGAGGGGATCATTCCCGGTCCGGTCGCGTGGTGCCGACACGAGTGACACAGGCCGAAGGTCTTGGCCCCACTTTCTGCGACCAACGTCCGCAGGAGACTGCGCGCCGCTTGCAGCGCGGCTTCACTACCCGCATCCGACGCTTCAGCCTCGAACCAGCCAGCGACCAGTGTCCGGCCAAGCTCTGTCAGGGCATAGCGCCGTTGCCGCCTGTCGCCCTCGACCGGCTCTTCCGCAATCAGACCCTTTTCGGCCAGCGCCTTCAGGGTCTGCGAGGCCGTTCCCCGCGTCGTCGCAAGATATTCGGCCACGACCGAGGGGCTGCGCGAGAACCGGTTCGCCCGCGCCAGATACTCCAGCGCGGCACATTGCGCGTCGGTCAGGGCCACCGCCCGCCGCCGCGCGGCATGCAGGCGGGCAAGGCGGTCCAGAAGCAGCGTCATCTCGGTCTGTGGCGTCATGGCGATATTGTATGGACTCGCTATCGTTTGTGCAATAGTTTCGATTCGCTATCAATTAGGAGCGCCCCAATGAAAACGACCCGAACCCTCGTCCCTGTCGCCTTTCTTTTCGCGAGCCTTGTCCCGGTCTTTGCCCATGGCGAGGTCACCTCACCCGAAGATGCGACGAAGCTGGCCAGCCTTGACATCCTGTCGGCCCAGGTCACCCGCGACGGCGACCGGTTGACTTTCCGGATGACAACCGCCGGCACCGCCGGGGCCGATACACCCGCCCCGACCGGGGCACTGGCCGGGTCCGCCGTCCATGCCTATGTCTGGCCCACCAGTCTGGATCCGGCGACGGTAGGGTTCGAACCCGGAACAGGCATCCTCGCGGTCGCGGCCACGAGCCACCCGGATTTCGACGACACGCCGCTTTACGACGAGAATGGCGATGGCGACCCGGCGAACGACGGGCTGGACTGGCATAGCCACTGGGTGGTCCTGGTCCCGTCCGATGACTGCGGACCCGCCGCTCTTGCCGTGCGCGACATTCCCGAAGGCACGACGCCGCAGCTTCCGAAAACCTGGCCGGGCCTGCCGCTCTTCATCGACAGCCCCGAGGCCAGACCCGAATTCACCGGCCCTGAGGTCACCGTGACGATCGAGGTTCCCGGGGCTGAAGGCGCGTCCTTCGACGGGGTGACCTCGGCGCTGCGCGTGAACGCAAACCTGCACGCGCCGCTGCTTTGCGTCAGCGACGTGTTCGACATCGCCTCGGGCGACCTCTCGCTGCCGGGCAAGATCGACTGAAGCCAGTCGCGCCTGGGCCGGGGCGGTCAGCCCCGGGCCAGGTCCATCCGCCGCCGCATTTCCTCGATTGCCGGGCCAAGACCGCGGAAGATCGCCTCGCCCACCAGGAAGTGGCCGATGTTGAGTTCGGCCAGTTCCGGGATCGCGGCGATGGGTTCGACATTGTCATAGGTCAGACCGTGGCCGGCATGGACCTCCAGCCCCAGTTCGGCCGCCAGGGTCGCGCCCTTCCGCAACGCCTGAAGCTCGCGGTCCGCAAGTTCGGCATGGCCATCGGCCAGAAGCTCGGAGTAAAGCCCGGTGTGGAGTTCCACCACCGCCGCGCCGATGGCGGCCGAGGCTTCGATCTGCCGCGCATCATGCCCGATGAACATGCTGACGCGGGCCCCGGCCTCGCGCAGGGGGGCGATGTAGTCGGCAAGGCGTGCTTGGTCACCCGCGACGTCCAACCCGCCCTCGGTCGTGCGCTCCTCGCGCTTTTCGGGCACAAGGCAAACGGCATGCGGGCGGTGGCGCAGCACGATGGCCTGCATCTCGGCCGTTGCGGCGCATTCGAAGTTCAGCGGGATCGAGATGCCGGCCATCAGGGCCTCGATATCGCTGTCGCGGATGTGGCGGCGATCCTCGCGCAGGTGGGCAGTGATGCCGTCGGCCCCGGACGCCTCGGCCAGAAGGGCCGCGCGCAGGGGATCGGGCCAAGCCGACCCGCGGGCATTCCGCACGGTCGCCACATGGTCGATGTTGACGCCAAGGCGCAACGGGCCGGGGGAGGGCAGCAGACGAGTCATCCGGATATCCTTAGCCGAAGTCCAGTTACAGGCAATCTAGGGCGCGCCCGGGCCGTCGTCACCCGTTCCTTCATCCGGCTCGTCGCCCCGCCGCTTCAGCTTGCCCGCCGCTTCGGCCAGCTTGGCCCGCATCCGCCGCCGGCGTTCGCCCCGCTCATGGGCCGTCGCCGCCCGCGCCTTCTGGTAGGCGGTGACGAGCGGGATGGTCAGGTAGTAGGCGATGGTGCTGATGATGAGCGCGGGGCCAAGGGCGCCAATGAACCAGGGCAGGTAGATTTCATTCCAGAACTGGATCAGCCCGTCCCACTGCGCTTCCTGCGGGCCGAAAAGTGCCATGAAGTTGTTCCAGAGGTCATAGACAGCATTCTCCAGTGCGTTGACGATGTAGCGTCCGTTCAACGGGGCCTCGATGCCGAGGATCCAGTGACCAAGCCACACCGACAGTACGGCAAAGGGCGGCGTGGTCAGCGGATTTGTGTTGAATGTCCCGAGAAGCGCAGCAAGGACATTCCCGCGGATCAGTCGAGCAGCCCCCCAGGCCGCCAGGAACTGGAGACCCGGCAGGGGCAGAAAGCCGATGAAGAACCCCGCAAACACACCCCGCGCCACCCGGTGCGGCTGGTCGGGGAGGCGGCGCATCCGGAGCGTGACATAGCGCGTCGCCCGCTTGAATCCGCCGCGCGGGTAGACCTGCTCGCGCAGCCATGCGCCCCAGCCCAACGGATCCCTGCGCTTGAAGACCAACTCCCGCCCTTTCCGACCGGGTCACACCCGCAAACCGGCACCTTACGGGCGCCGCGACAAATCCCTGTGACGGGAGATCTGCGCCACGTCGGTCTCTGCCTCAAGCGCGGTCATGACCATGTGCAGATGTTCGACATCCCGCAAGTCCACATCCATGATAAGCCTGTAAAAGTCCGGCTTGCGGTCGGTGAACCTCAGGTCCGAGATATTGGCCTTCTGCTCACCGATCAAGGTGCAGATGCGCCCAAGGACGCCCGCGTCGTTGGAAATGGTCAGGTCAAGCGTCACCATGTAGACCGGCGCATGGCGGCCCGAATGCCAGCGCAGGTCGACCCAGCGCTGGGTCTGGTCCTCGAATTCCTCCAGCGCGGGGCAGTCGATGGCGTGCACCACCACGCCCAGCCCCTTGTAGGTGATGCCAACGATCCGCTCACCCGGGACCGGCTGGCAGCACTGCGCGCGGCGGAAGGTCTGGTCGGCGGTCAGGCCGACGACCGGACGCTTCGAATCCACCTCTTCGGCGACGGCCTGGGCAAGTTCGGGATAAAGCGTCTCGACCACCCGGCGCGCGGGCATCTCGGCCGACCCGAGCCGCGCGAGAAGATCGTTCTCGTCCGAAAGCCCCAGCATCTTCGCCGCCGTCCGCAGCGCCTTGTCCGTTGCCTTCTTGCCCACATGGTCAAAGGCCGCCCGCGCCAGCTCCTGCCCCAGCTTGACGAAGCGCCCCTTGTCCTCTTCGCGCAAGGACCGCCGGATCGCGGCCTTGGCGCGCCCCGTCGTCACGATATCGATCCAGCTGGCCTGCGGGCGCTGGCCTTCCGCCGTGATGATCTCGACCGACTGGCCGTTCTTGAGGCGGGTCCACAGGGGCACCCGGATGCCGTCGATCTTGGCCGAAACGCAGGAATTCCCGATCCGCGTGTGGATCGCATAGGCGTAGTCCAAGGGCGTCGCCCCGCGCGGAAGCTGCACCACGTCGCCCTTCGGGGTGAAGCAGAAGACCTGGTCGGAATACATCTCGAGCTTCACGTTCTCGAGGAATTCGTCGGTGTCGCCTTCGTCCAGCCGTTCGGTCAGCGAGGCGATCCACTTCGCCGGATCGACCGCAAAGGGGTTCTTCGCACGCACGCCTTCGCGGTAGGACCAATGCGCCGCGACCCCGGCCTCGGCCACCTCGTGCATCTCGCGCGTGCGGATCTGCACCTCGACCCGCTTGCCGTCGCGGCCCGAGACCGTGGTGTGGATCGAGCGATACCCGTTGTTCTTCGGCTGGCTGATGTAATCCTTGAACCGTCCCGGCACCGCCCGCCAGCGCTGGTGGATTACGCCAAGGATGCGGTAGCAGTCCGCGACCGACCCGCAAATGACCCGGAACCCGTAGATGTCGGACAACCGGCTGAACGCCAGGTCCTTCTCCTGCATCTTCCGCCAGATCGAGTAGGGCTTCTTCGCCCGCCCGTAAACATCCGCCTCGATCTGCGCCTTTTCCAACTCGTGCCGGATGTCGGCGGTGATCTTGTGGACCACATCCCCGGTTTCGCGCTGCAGCGTCAGGAACCGCCGCATGATCGAATTGCGCGCCTCGGGGTTCAGGACCTTGAACGACAGGTCCTCAAGCTCCTCCCTCATCCACTGCATGCCCATCCGGCCCGCCAATGGAGCAAAGATCTCCATCGTCTCGCGCGCCTTCTGGGCCTGCTTTTCCGGCTTCATGCTGCGGATCGTCCGCATGTTGTGCAGCCGGTCGCCTAGCTTGACCAGGATGACCCGCAGGTCACGGGACATCGCCATGAAGAGCTTGCGGAAGTTCTCAGCCTGCTGGCTTTCGGTATTCGACAGCTGCAGGTTCGTCAGCTTCGTCACCCCGTCGACCAGTTCCGCCACCTCTTCGCCGAACATCTGGGCGATCTCGGTATAGGTCGACCGGGTGTCCTCGATCGTGTCGTGCAGAAGGGCCGTGACAATCGTCGCGTCATCCAGCCGCTGCTCGGTCAGGATCGCGGCCACCGCGACGGGGTGCGTGAAATAGGGCTCGCCCGACTTCCGCATCTGCCCTTCGTGCATCTTCATGCCGTAGGCATAGGCCTTGCGGATCAGATCGGCATTGCAGCGCGGATTGTAGTTGCGAACCAGGGCGATGAGGTCTTCGACGTCGATCATCACCGCCCCGCTGGCGGGCCCGGAAGGCCCTTAAAGCTCGCCCTGCGCTTCCATCAGCGCGCGAAGGAGCTTTTCTTCCGACATGTCGTCGACCATCGGACGGTCCATCTCGCCACCCATGAGAAGCGCCATCTGGTCTTCCTCGGGCTCGTCCACCTCGATCTGGGTCTGGTGGCTTTCGATCATCCGTTCACGCAGGACACCGGCCGACTGGGTTTCGTCGGCGATCTCGCGCAGGGCGACGACGGGGTTCTTGTCGTTGTCGCGGTCCACCGTGATGGGCGAGCCGGACTGGATCTCGCGCGCCCGGTGGGCGGCCAGCATCACCAGTTCGAACCGGTTCGGAACCTTGTCAACGCAATCTTCGACCGTCACGCGGGCCATGATGTACTCCAATCCCGAAGCTTCGCTGGAAGTGGCCTATGTAGGCGGATTGCACCGGCTTGACAAGCGCGGAATCGCCGCAAATCAAAGCGGTTTCACGGCGTCACGTTCCGCCTGCGGCAGGGCCTCAAGCATCTGCCGGACGCTGAGGCCCGTCCGCGGGTGCACCCAGTCGGGCGCCACATCGGCCAGAGGCACCAGCACGAAGGCCCGGTCCTGCAGGCGCGGATGGGGCAGGATCAGCTGGTCGGGTGTCGACCGGATCTGCGCCTCGGCCGGCATCAGGCGCCAGCGGTCCTGCGTCTCGGCATCCGGCAGGACCGAATCGCCAAACGCCAGAAGATCGATGTCCAGCGTCCGCATTCCCCAGCGTTGCGCCCGTTTCCGGCCGAATTTGGCTTCGACCGCGTGCAGTCGGGCCAAGGTTGACGCCAAGTCATTTTCAACCCCGCCTTGAAGGACTGCCGCAGCATTCACATAGTCAGGTCCGGCCCCAGCCGGAAAGCACGGTGTTGCGAAGAATCGGCTAAGCCCCAGCAAAGAAAAACCTTCTTCCGCCAGCTCTGCCGAAGCCCGCAGGAGCGTGTCCGCCGGCGAGCGTCCTTCGAACGGCAGATTTGCGCCAAAAGCAACCAGAAGTTGTGAATTTCTCGCGCTACGCACGCAATCTTTCCCAGAGTCGACTTGTCCATGCCCGGTTCCGGCTGATATTCGAGAGAGGCCTGACCGATGACGCTCAGTATAACACGTGGTCCAGACACGGAAGCTTGATCGGCGCGGCGACTCTGAGGGGACTTTAAAAATGTTTTACAAGGACGAACGGCTTGCGCTGTTCATTGATGGTTCGAATCTTTATGCAGCGGCAAAGTCGCTGGGCTTCGACATCGACTACAAGCTTCTGCGCATGGAGTTCATGCGCCGCGGAAAGCTGTTGCGCGCGTTCTACTACACCGCTCTGCTGGAAAACGACGACTACTCGCCCATTCGTCCGCTGGTTGACTGGCTGCACTACAACGGCTTCACCATGCGCACCAAGCCAGCCAAGGAATACACCGACAGCCAGGGCCGCCGGAAGGTGAAGGGCAACATGGACATCGAGCTTTGCGTCGATGCGATGGAACTTGCCCCGCGCGTGGATCATGTCGTGCTGTTCTCGGGCGACGGCGACTTCCGCCCGCTGGTCGAAAGCCTGCAGCGCCAGGGCGTGCGGGTTTCGGTTGTCTCGACGATCCGCAGCCAGCCGCCGATGATCGCGGACGAGCTGCGCCGTCAGGCCGACAACTTCATCGAGCTGGACGAACTGCGCGAAGTCATCGGCCGGCCGCCACGCGAACCGCGCCCGATGAACGACGAGCCCGCCTCGGCAGACGTGAAGTAACCCCGGCCCGCGACTTGTCCGCGTGATCGCCTATCTCGGACTGTTCGTTGCCGCCCTGCTTGCGGCCACGCCTGTCCCGTTCAATTCGGAAGTTCCGTTCATCGCGATGCAGGCGGCGGGCTGGCCTGCCGTTTCTCTGGTCATCGTCGCGTCGGTCGGCAATGTGCTGGGGTCCTGTGTGACCTATGGGCTAGGCCGCTGGCTGGGCGGCTGGCGCGACCATCCGCGCTTTCCGATCCGCCCAGCGCAGATGGCCCGGGCCGAAGGCTGGTTCCGCCGCTGGGGCCTTTGGTCGCTGCTTCTGTCCTGGGCGCCGGGGGGTGATGTGCTGGTGGCGGTGGCGGGCCTGATGCGGGTGCCGCTGCCGATCTTCCTGGTGCTGGTCGCCGTCGCCAAGACCGCCCGCTATGGCGCCCTTGCGCTTGCCGGGGCGGCGGCACTCGGCGCCTAGATGCATCTTCGGCATCGTGGTAAGGGGTTAAGGATTCCCTATTGCCCACAAGCAAGACTTTGATTTCATGTAATATTCCTGATTTGACCACTGTGGTCACTTCCGATGCTGGACGTCCCCGCCGGCAAGCCCTACACCTTGGATGATCCTCTTTTCTGGGCCGCTCATGTCCGACCTGCCTCCCCTCACCCTCTACCTCGCCGCCCCCCGCGGCTTCTGCGCCGGGGTGGACCGGGCGATCAGGATGGTGGAGCTTGCCCTGCAGAAATGGGGTGCCCCCGTCTATGTCCGGCACGAGATCGTCCACAATAGGTTCGTGGTCGACGGCCTGCGGGCCAAAGGTGCGATCTTTGTCGAGGAACTGGACGACTGCCCCGACGACCGCCCCGTCGTCTTCTCGGCCCACGGGGTCCCGAAGTCCGTCCCGGCCGAGGCCGGACGGCGCAACATGATCGCCGTGGACGCGACCTGCCCCCTCGTGACGAAGGTCCATAACGAGGCCGCGCGGCACCACGAGAACGGGGTCCAGATGATCTACATCGGCCACGAGGGCCACCCCGAGACGGTCGGCACCATGGGCCAGCTTCCGCCGGGAGAGGTCCTCCTGGTCGAGACCGTCGAGGATGTCGCCACCCTGCAGGTCCGTGACCCGGCGAAGCTGGCCTTCATCACCCAGACCACCCTTTCCGTCGATGACACCGCCGAAATCGCCGCCGCCTTGCAGGCGCGTTTCCCGGCGATCATCGCCCCGGCCCATGACGACATCTGCTATGCCACCACCAACCGGCAGGCGGCTGTGAAGGCGGTCGCCCCGAAGATCGACGCCCTCCTCGTGATCGGCGCGCCGAACTCGTCGAACTCGAAGCGCCTGGTCGAGGTCGGCACTGCGGCGGGCTGTCCCTATTCGATGCTGATCCAGCGCGCCGCCGATATCGACTGGCGGGCGCTTCAGGGGGCGCGGGCCATCGGTCTGACCGCCGGGGCCAGCGCACCCGAGGTTCTGGTGAACGAGGTGATCGAGGCGTTCCGCGCCCGGCATGACCTGACCGTCGAGGTGGTAGAGACTGCCGTCGAACATGTCGAATTCCGGGTGCCGAAGATCCTGCGCGAACCGGCGTGACTGACTGGGTGACCTTCGAGGGCCGGGTGTTGCCGCTGGCCTGGGGACGGTCGACCTATACGATCCTGCCGCTGCCGAATCACGTGACCGCCGCCCTTGGCCCCTGCCGCCGGGTGGAAGGCGAGATCGCGGAGCATTCGGTCAACCTTGCCCTGTCCCGCGCCCCGGTGGTGGAGGGGGTCTTCCTCTGGGCCGGGCAAAGCCTGCTGGACCGGATCGGCATCGCCCCCGGTGAGCCGGTCGAGGTCCGCCTGCGGCCAGCTGCGGATGACCGGGTCGATGTCGACCCCGATATCGAGGCCGCGCTACGGGCGGGCGGGGTCGCTGCGGCGTGGGAGGCGCTGACCCCCGGCAAGCGGCGGGGGATGCTCTACCAGATCGCCACCGCGAAGACCGACGCGACCCGGCAGAAGCGGATCGCGAAGCTGATCGCAGACCTGGAATCGGGCTCGTCCGGCCGCCCGTGACCCACCGTCACGGACCGCTGGCCAAGCGGGGCGGCACAGGCTAGATCACCGCCATGACCGAACCGATGACCGACGACCGCCGAATCCCCCGCGCCGCCCTGCTTCTGGGGCTCGCAGGGCTGATCCCATTCCTGTGGTCCGCCGCCACGCATCTTCTTCCCGGCCTTGCCGGCTGGGCCGGCCAATGGGTGCCGCCGATGTTCCTTGGCACCTACGTCGGGGTGACCTACGGCACCGTGATCCTGTCCTTCATGTCCGGCGTCCTCTGGGGCTTTGCCACCAAGGCCGAGGGGCGAGAGGCTGCCGCCGCCTATACCCTTTCGGTGATCCCGGCCCTCTGGTGCTTCTTCATGGTCACCGACGCCTCGGCGAATTCGGTGATCTACCTGGCCGCGGGGTTTGTCGGGCTGCTGTTCCTTGACACGATCTTTTCGGTCTGGGGCCTTGCCCCAGGCTGGTGGCTGAGGTTGCGGGTGATGCTGACCGTGGTGGTTGTGGCCTGCCTTGCCGTGCCCCTGGGTGCCTGACCCGATGCCCGAGCTTTTCGCCTACACCGACGGCGCCTGTTCGGGGAACCCCGGTCCGGGCGGCTGGGGGGTGCTGATGCTGGCGCGGGAGGGGGGTGCCGTCGTGAAGGAGCGCACGCTTCAGGGGGGCGAGGCGCTGACCACCAACAACCGGATGGAGCTGATGGCGGCAATCTCGGCGCTGGAGGCGCTGACGAAACCGTCGAAGATAACGGTGGTGACCGACAGCGCCTATGTGAAGGACGGGATTACCCAGTGGATCCACGCCTGGAAACGGGGCAACTGGACGAAGAAGAACCTGAAGAACGTCGACCTCTGGCAGCGGCTGGACGCGGCGCAGGCGCGCCACCGGGTGACCTGGGCCTGGATCAAGGGCCATGCCGGACACCCCGAGAATGAACGCGCCGACGAACTGGCCCGGGCCGGCATGGCCCCCTTCAAGCCCGTGTCGCATGACCGCCCCTGACCCCGGGTTGCTTCTGGACGGGCTCGACTATGCCTCGGTCGCGGTCTTCGCGCTGACCGGGGCGCTGGCGGCGAGCCGGTCGCAGCTGGATATCGTCGGCTTCATCTTCGTCGCCTGCCTGACCGCCGTGGGCGGCGGCACGCTGCGCGACATGATCCTGAATCGTGAGGTCTTCTGGGTCGCCGACCCGACGATGCTTGCCGTGGCGACCCTTGCGGCGGTGATCGTCTTCTTCGCCGCGCACCGGCTGGAAAGCCGATACCGCGCGCTTCTGTGGCTGGACGCCTGCGCCCTTGCGGTGGCGGTGCCGGCGGGTGTCGCAGTGGCAATAGCCGCCGGGCAGAGCTGGGCAGTCATCCTGGTGATGGGGATGATCACCGGCTGCATGGGTGGCCTTCTGCGCGACATCGTCTGCAACGAGGTGCCCCTGGTGTTGAAACAGGGCGAGCTTTACGTTTCCTGCGCTTTTGCCGGGTCGCTTGCGGCCGTGCTGGCGGGTCTGGCGGGGGTTGCGACCGGCTCGGCGCTGCTGATCTGTGCGGCGACGGTGTTTGTTCTGCGGGCCGGAAGCATCGCCTTTGGGTGGCGCCTGCCGGTCTACCGGTCGCGCCCGCCGAAACCGGGGGCGCCGAAGCGTTAGCCGCTTGCAGGGTGAACGATCATTCGTCTATTCTTGATGAATGCCACGCACCCGCACCATTCCCGACGCACGCATTTTCGCAGCAATTCAGCGGCTTCTGGACGAAGGCGGCGACAAGGCCGTGTCCTTCGCCACGGTCAGCGCGGCGACGGGGCTTGCCCCGCCCACGCTGGTGCAGCGCTATGGCAGCCGCGACGGCATGGTCCGCGCCGCCCGGGCCGCCGCCTGGGACCGACTTGGTCAGGTCACGCAAGACGCGATCACAGCGACCGACAAGAAGGGGCCGCATGCGCTGTTGAAGGCGATTGCCGAAGCTGATCCGGCGAGACTTATCGCTGATTTCCGCGACCCGGAGCTCGCGCAACGGGCCGCGGCGTGGCAGGCGACGGTGGAATCCGCGCTCGCCCTGCGCCTTGGCACCGGGCGACAGGCGCGCGAGAGTGCCGCGCTCCTCTTCGCCGCCTGGCAGGGCCAGCTGATGTGGGCACACGGGACCGAGCCCGCGTTCAAGCTGAAGGACGTGGCAAAGCGCCTTACCTGACCCAGGTCTTCCAGGCCCAGATCAGAAGGACCGCCCCCAGAAGCGCGCCCACGACCCCGGCCCCGATGCCGGCCACCATCGTCAGACCGCGCAGGACCAGCCCGCCGATCAGCGCACCCAGCACCCCCAGCGCAATCGTCGAGGGCGTATCGAGATTCACCTTCAGAATCCGCGTGGCCAGAAAACCGACCGCAACCCCTACCACCAGAAGCCAGATGAGCGGCATTGCACCCTCCTCACTACCTCGTGAGGATATGGGGACCCGCAGACCGCTTCGCCAGTAGCCCGTGAGCAGACCTGCACAGAACTGTCATATGCCGCTGCTAGCAGCATCGGGAACATCCCGGAGGATCCCATGCGCCTTGCTGCCGTGCTTTGCCTGCTTGCCACCCCGGCATTCGCCGAAACGATTGCGACCGAAGCCCCTACCCTGACCGCTGCGCCGACAGAGTGGCTTGGGGCGACGCCGCATTTCGTCGTCATGGGCACGGTCAATGGGCGCGAGATGAATATCCAGCTGACCGACATGGCGGCGGCGGCGGGTGTGGCCGAATTCCAGGGCAAGCGCGAATATCTTCCGGGTGAGGGTGGTGCTTTCCGCTATGGCGACTTCGAGGTCGCGCTCAAGGCCACGATCGGCGGGGTCGAGCGCAGCATCGAACTGGAATTCGAGAACGACGATTTCAGCACCGTGACGCTGCCATCCGACTTTCAGCTTGTGCCCGAGAACTTTCCGAAGGGATTGGCATCCTACCTGGAGTTTTCCGGCGAATGGGAGGACGCCAGCGGCAGCGTGAATGACGAGATCGGCGGCTTCAGCGGTGTGCTGACGGTGACGCTGGACGAAGGCACGCCCGACGACAAGGGTCTGCGTCCCGACGGCATGATCGGCGGTTTCGCGACTGCCGAGGCCGCGGGCGAAGTCGTGGTCATCTCTTTCACCGTGCCGGTGGCCGAATATGAAATCGACGACTGAGGCGTTGTTCCTTCTGGCCCTGACGGCCCTGCCGCTGGCGGCCGAGCCGGTGGCGATCAGCGTGCCGGCGGTGGCAGAGACCGAGGGAACCGGGGGCGATGCCGACGACCCGGCGATCTGGGTGAACGCGGCCGACCCAGCGCGGAGCCTGATCCTGGGAACGGACAAGGAGGCCGGGCTTTTCGTCTTCGGTCTGGACGGGGCCGAGCGGGCGTTCCTGCCGGACGGGCGGCTGAACAATGTCGATGTCCGCCCCTTCGTGCTTGGCGGCCGATCCGTGGGGCTTGCCGCGGCGAGCCGGCGCGACGATGACACGCTTGTCTTCTACGTGATCGACGGGGCGGATGTCCGCCACGCCGAGCCTTTTGCCCATCCGGCGATCCCGGCGGACATCGAGGGCGTGAAAAACATTTATGGCTTCGCCATGGCACGGGATGCCTCGGGCACCTACGCGCTGGTGAACTTCAAGTCGGGACATGTGCTGCAATACCGGATCGAGGACGTCGCGGGACAGCTGACCCTGACACTCGCGCGGCACTGGCAGGTCGGCACGCAGCCTGAAGGCATGGTGGCCGATGACGTGGCTGGCCATATCTACGTGGGCGAGGAAGATGTGGGCATCTGGCGCTTTCCGCTGGACCCGGGAAAGCCTGCAACGCCGCTTGCCGTAGCGGCGATTCCCTCGGACTGCCTGCCGCGGGACGATGTGGAGGGTCTGGCGATCCACGACAGCAGCAAGGGGCGATACCTTGTCGCCTCGGCGCAGGGCATTCACCGCGCAGCGCTTTACCGGCTGGACGGCGACGCGGTGCCGGTCTGCAGCGCGCTGGTTGAGGTGGCGGCCGGGGCGATCGACGGGGTGACGGAAACCGACGGACTGGACGTGACGTCTGCCGCGCTGCCGGGCCATCCCGAAGGCATTCTGGTGATGATGGATGACCAGAACGCCGGCTACACGACCAACTTCAAGCTGGTCGACTGGGCTGCGGTCGCCGCAGGACTTCCCTGAGTGTCAGACCAGCGTTTCCGGCAGGGTCAGACCTTTCAGCACCTCGGCGGCGGGCATCGGGCGCTTGCCTTCACGCTGCGCCTCGGTGATCTCGACCGCGCCTTCGCCACAAGCAACGGTGAAGCCATGCACCACCTGGCCGGGCTGGCCCTTTCCATCCGCTCGGCGGGAGCGGAGGAGCTTCACGCGTTCACCCCTGATCTCGGTCCAGGCACCAGGAAAGGGTGACAGGCCGCGGATCTGGCGGTCGACCTCGGCCGCTGGGCGGGACCAGTCGACCCGCGCCTCGGCCTTGTCGATCTTGGCGGCATAGGTCACGCCGTCCTGCGGCTGCGGTTCGGGTGCAAGGTCGGGCAGTCGGTCCAGGGCCTGAACGATCAGTCGCGCGCCCATCGCGCTGAGGCGGTCGTGGAGGTCTGCCGTCGTTTCCTCCGGCCCGATGGGCGTGGCTTCGCGCAGGAGAACCGGGCCGGTATCGAGGCCCGCCTCCATCTGCATAATGCAGACGCCGGTTTCGGCATCGCCCGCCATGATCGCCCGATGGATCGGGGCGGCACCGCGCCAGCGAGGGAGCAGCGAGGCATGGATGTTGAGGCAGCCAAGGCGCGGCGCATCGAGGATTGGCTGCGGCAGGATCAGCCCGTAGGCGACCACGACGGCCACATCAGGCTGCAGCGCGGCGAAGTCTTTCGCTGCACTTTCGCTGCGCAGCGAAACCGGGTGGCGAACGGGCAGGCCAAGCGCCTCGGCCCGAGTCTGGACGGGGCTGGCACGGTCCGCCTTTCCGCGCCCCGCAGGGCGGGGTGGCTGGGTGTATACGGCAAGGATTTCATGGGTTTGGGCCAGCGCGTCCAGCACCGGAACCGAGAAGTCTGGGGTTCCCATGAAAACTATTTTCATTTGATGCGCTCCAGCTTCTCGGCACGCGCGATCAGCATCTTCCGCTTCAGCGGTGAGAGGTGATCGAAATACATCTTCCCCGCCAGATGGTCGATCTGATGCTGCACCGATGTGGCCCAGAGGCCGACGAAATCACGCTCTTCCACCGCGCCCTCGGCATTCAGGAACCGGACCGTCACCGCCCGGGGACGCCGGATCACCGCCGAGACGCCGGGCAGGTTGGGGCTCGCCTCCTCATGCTCGCGGAACTGGCCGCTGGCGTGGAGCACCTCCGGGTTGGCCATCCGCACCGCCTGGCCGCGCGCTTCGGAACAGTCGACGACCGCCAGCCGCAGGGGAATGCCGATCTGGACGGCGGCGAGGCCGTAACCCGGCATCGCTTCCATCGTGTCGATCATGTCGGTCCAGATCGCGCGGACCTCATCGGTGAT
Source organism: Tabrizicola sp. T46 (assembly GCF_057219895.1). NCBI lineage: Bacteria > Pseudomonadati > Pseudomonadota > Alphaproteobacteria > Rhodobacterales > Paracoccaceae > Tabrizicola > Tabrizicola sp. T46. The sequence goes on along the minus strand of NZ_JBXVVV010000002.1, from coordinate 236,587 downwards.
GGCCTGAACGTCGGCCGCAGGCTTGCGCAACACCGGGTTCGGCCAGGGCAGGCAGCGCCGCGCGGTCACACCGCACGCGCGCGTTCGCGCTTCAGCTTTTCCATCTTGCGGGTGATCATCTGGCGCTTCAATGGGCCGAGATAGTCGATGAAAAGCTTGCCATCGAGATGATCGATCTCATGCTGGACACAGGTTGCCCAAAGGCCGGCGAACTGCCGTTCCTGCTCTTTCCCGTCAAGGTCCATCCAGCGCACCGTCACTTCGGCGGGGCGGGTGATGTCGTTGTAGACCTCGGGGATCGAGAGGCAGCCTTCCTCGTAGACCGACTGGTCCTCGGAGGCCCAGACGATCCGGGGGTTGACGAGGGCAATCGGTTCGGGCGGGCCGTCCTTGATGCAGTCCATCACGATGACCCGCTTCGTCACGCCGACCTGCGGTGCCGCAAGGCCGATGCCGGGGGCGTCATACATCGTCTCAAGCATGTCGGCGGCCAACTGGCGCACCTCGGCCGTGATCTCGGCGACAGGTTCGCAGAGCTTCTTGAGACGCGGATCAGGATGGATCAGGATGGGGCGGATCATGTGCCGGGGTTTACGAAAGCCCGCCGCGCATGGCAAGAGCGAGGCAGTGATCGCGGAGGGGCGGAAATGGACCAGCATGGGTGGAACATTTTACGCATTATGAGCATGTATACGGAACAGAGTAACGAACTCTGAATGAATTTCGGGATGATTTTCTGTTTGTGATGTATTATTCGGATCGATATCCCGAACGCAGGACCGCCAGAAATGACCTTCGACCAATCCATCGACCGTGCCGGATCGCATTGCGTGAAATGGGACATGCTGCAGCCGCTTTACGGCCTGTCGCCGCAGGACAGCCTGGCGATGTGGGTGGCGGACATGGAGTTCCGGCCGCCGGCCGTCGTGCAGCAGGCGCTGCAGCGGATGCTCGATCACGGGATCTACGGCTATTTCGGCGACGACCACGCCTATCTTGAGGCGATCCGCTGGTGGATGCGGACCCGCCACGGCTGGGAGGTGGCGCCGGAGTGGATATTCACCACCCATGGTCTGGTGAACGGGACGGGGCTGGCCGTGCACAGCTTTACCCAGCCCGGCGACGCGGTCGTCCTGATGACGCCGGTCTACCATGCCTTCGCGCGCGTCATCAAAGGTGCGGGGCGCGCTGTGCTGGAATGCCCGCTGGCGCTGGACGCGGACGGCACGGCGCGGCTGGATATCGCGGCCTGGGATGCGCTGATGACCGGGCGCGAGAAGATGCTGATCCTCTGTTCGCCACACAACCCCGGCGGGCGGGTCTGGACGGTCGAGGAGCTGCGGCAGATCGCCGACTTCTGCCAGCGGCATGACCTGATCCTGGTGTCGGACGAGATCCACCATGACCTGGTCTATCCGGGCCAGAAGCATACGGCGATGCCCCTCGCCGCGCCCAGGATCACCGACCGGCTGGTGATGATGACCGCCACGACGAAGACCTTCAACATCGCGGGCGCCCATATCGGCAATGTCATCATCGCCGATCCGAAGCTGCGCCAGGCCTTTGCCGCCACGATGAATGCGTTGGGGATTTCGCCCAACTCCTTCGGGATGCACATGGCGACCGCCGCCTATTCGCCGGAAGGAGCGGGCTGGGTCGATGACCTGATGCGCTATCTCGACGGCAACCGGCAGGTCTTCGACGCCGGGATCGCGGCGATCCCCGGTCTGCGCTCTACCCCGCTGGAGGCGACATACCTCGCCTGGGTCGATTTCTCCGGCACCGGCATGACCCCGGAAGAGTTCATCGCAAGGGTCGAAAAGACCGCCCGGATTGCCACCAACCACGGCGCGTCCTTCGGCAAGGGTGGTGAAAGCTTCCTGCGGTTCAACATCGCCTGTCCGCGCGCGCAGGTGGCGGATGCGGTGGACCGCTTGCAGCGGGCCTTTGCCGATCTGCAATGAGGCGTCTGGCCCGCCTCCTGGCCTATCTGGCCCTGGTCGCGCTTCTGGGCCTTCTCGTTGCGTCGCTTTACACCCCGCGTGTGCAGGTTCCCCTGCCCCCGCCACCACCCCTGACGGGTGAAATCGACCGGATCGTGATCGAAAAGGCGGCGCGGCGGATGCAGCTTTTCCAGGATGACAAGGTGGTGCGGACCTACCGCATCGCGCTTGGCTTCACCCCCGTCGGCGACAAGGTGCGGCAGGGCGACGGCAAGACGCCGGAGGGCGAGTTCATTATAGACCGGCGCAATGACCGCAGCGCGTTCCACCTCTCGCTCGGGATCAACTACCCCAAGGAGGATGACCTGAAGCGCGCCGCGGCGGGCGGTTACAGCGCGGGGGGCGACATCTTCATTCACGGCCAGCCGAATGCCATCGGCGACGGGTTCAAGCTGCGGGGCGACTGGACGAACGGCTGCATCGCGGTGACCAACCGCGAGATGCGCGAAATATGGGAGGTCACGCCGATGGGTACGCCGGTGGAAATCCGGCCCTGACCGGATCAGGCGCGGGGCAGGTAGCCGACGGGTGCGTTCTCATCCCGCCAGAAATCCAGCGCGGCGCGGTCGCTGACAGCGGTGGCGCGCTTGAAGTCACAGACGAGTTCCCCGTTCTCGACCGACGAGGCGACGATCAGGCACTGAAAGACGTGGCGCGAGCCGTCGTAGACATCGACCAGACCGCGCAGCTTGCCGGGGCTGAGGTCGGCGTCGAGGGCGAAGCCGTCGTGCCAGAAGCGCAGCACCGGAAAGACGGCATCACCCACCTGCACCCGCAGGCGCGACTTGCGCTTCAGATCTTTCTTGCGTGCGGCCTCAAGCCCTTCACGCACTTCTTTCGGCAGAAACTCAAGCATGGCAGCCTCGGTCGTTCCTGTGGAAAAGTCTGGAGCCGGATCGGTAAAAATCAAGCTGGCACAATGAGATTGCCGATTTCTGAAGCAACCATGACCGCAATGTCGCAGTTTGCGCAACCTCGGGTTGAAGGACCGCCCACGATGACCTGACGGTAGGGATGCCCGGCAAGGCGAATGGCCCGGCTTGCGAATCGGCGGGTTGGCGTCGATAGCCGTGGCATGATCCTGACACTTGCCCTTCTGCTTGACGCGGCCTTCGGTGAACCGAAACTGATCTGGGACCGCCTGCCCCACCCGGCCGTGCTGATGGGGCGGCTGGTCGGGGCCCTCGACAGGCGTTTCAACCGGGGTGTGGCGCTGCGTCTGAAAGGAACCGGCGTTGCCGTTGCGCTGGTGCTGACCGGGCTTCTGACCGGCTGGGTGATCCATGCCCTGCCCGACTTCGGCATCGTGGAGATGATCGTCCTGGCCATCCTGCTTGCGCAGAAAAGCCTGGTCGAACATGTGCGCGCCGTGGCCAAGGGCCTGCGCCGGTCGCTGCCCGAAGGCCGCGCCGCCGTTGCCATGATCGTCGGCCGCGACACCGCCGCGATGACCGAGGCAGACGTTGCCCGCGCCGCCATCGAAAGTGCGGCCGAGAACCTGTCTGACGGGGTGGTCGCCCCGGTCTTCTGGTATCTGCTCCTCGGCCTGCCCGGGATCGTTGCCTACAAGCTGGTGAATACCGCCGACAGCATGATCGGCCACATGACCCCGCGCTACCGCGACTTCGGCTGGGCCTCGGCCCGCCTTGACGATGTCCTGAACCTGATCCCCGCCCGCCTGACAGCGCTGCTGATCGCGCTGACGCATGGCTGGATCGATCCCACGCCCATCCTGCGCGACGCACCGAAGCATCGGAGCCCGAATGCCGGATGGCCCGAGGCGGCGCTGGCCCCGGTCCTGAACGTCGCCCTCTCCGGCCCGCGCAGCTATAACGGCGTGCGGAAGGACTTTCCGTGGGTCTGGCCCGAAGGCCGCCGCGATCCGGGCCCGGACGACATCGATGCCGCTGCAGACGCGCTGTGGCGGGTGTGGGCGGCGCTGCTTGCCTTTGCGATCCTGATCGCGCTTTTCTAGGCGCCGAAGGAGACCGCATGCGCGCCGCCCGTTTTGCACATCCTCTGCCTTCGCCGTCATGCGGGGGATTGGTCGGAAAGGTCCGTTGGGCCGCATGCCGGGACGCGCTGTGAGGCGGTCCCGTTTCCCGTCCTGGGCGGTCGTCGCAACTGTCAAGGCTCAGGAAGAGAAGGTTATGGCCTTCGTCGCGCATCACCTGTCGCTGGGGGCGGCAAAGGTCTTTCTGTACTTCGACGACCCCGACGATCCGGCCGTTGATGCTGTTGCCGGCCTTGGCCGCGTCACGGCCACCCGCTGCACCGACACCTACTGGACCGAACATGGCGGCCGGCACGAACGGCACCAGAACCGGCAAAGCCGGAACGCCCGCGACGCCTATGGTCGCTGTGAAACCGACTGGCTGTGCCACATCGACGTGGACGAGTTCATCCTGGCCCCGCGTCCGGTCACCGATTGCCTCGCCGATCTGCCAAAGGACAGCATCGTCACCCGGCTGGAGCCGTTCGAGGCGATGCACGACCCGCAGCTGCCCGACGACATCTACACGGCACGCGCCTTTCGCGGTGCGCTTCGGCACGAGCAGCGGCATCTCAGGCCAGCCGTGCTGGGGCCCTATGCCGAAGTTAACCGCGACGGGCTGCTCAGCCACGCCAACGGCAAGGTGATCTTCCGCACCGGCATCCACGGCCTTGCCCCAAGGCTGCACGGCGTGTTCCTGAACGGGGTCCGGGTCGAGGCGGGGTGGCATCCGACGCTGAAACTCCTGCACTTTCACGCCCAGGACCGGCAGGCCTGGCGCGCGGCCCTGCCCTTCCGCCTGACGCGCGGGGCCTACCAGTACCGGCCGGAGTTGCAGGCCTTTCTGCAAGGGGCCGCGCCGGATGAGATTGACCGCTTCTACCTGCAGACTCAGGTTCTGCCGCCCGACCTGCTGGCATCGCTGCAGGAGGCGGGCCGGGTCATCACCGCCGATCTTGGCCTGCGCGGGAAGGTGGCCGCGCTGCGCGACGGAGTGTTAGAGGGCGGCTGACGGCCCGGTCAGCCGGTGTTTACCAGCATCAATGCTGCGCGGCGAAAGGTGGCCATGATCGACGCCCGCTCGTTCTCGGGCACCGCGGTCTCGTGCATCGCGCGGTCCATGACCGCCAGCCAGTCCTCGGCGTCCTGCCGGCGGATCTCCAGATGCGCATGGATCTCGCGCAGGTTCATGTGACCGTGGCGTTCCTGATAGTAGCGCCGCCCGCCGAAGAAGCCGCAGAGAAAGTCGAACTGTTCGGGCCGCACATGGGCAAGCCCGTGGCCGCGCTGGTGCATCGCCATGATCGCGGCACCCTGCGGCAGGGTCTCGATCAGGTCGTAGAAGTGGTTCACGAGGAGATGGACCTGTGCCTCGCCACCAATCCGGTCAATCATCGGGTCCATCGCATCCTCCTTTTCCCGATTTCTTCAAAGAAATCGGACCGGAGCCTTTGAAGGCTCCGCACCGGACTTTTCGAAAAGTCCGGCTCTCAGCTCTGCGGCCGCGTCTTCTTCGGGTCGTAATGCGACAGGGGCACGATCACCGCAGGCAGCCGCTTCTGCTGGCCGTCCAGCTTTCCGACCTCGAGCGTCGTCCCGACCTCGGCATGGGCGACGTCGACGCGGGCAAGCGCGATGTTCTTGCCCAGAATGGGCGAGCGGACCGAAGAGGTCACCACCCCCACCTGCGCGCGCCCGACATGCAGGCAATCCCCATGCCCCACGTCGACCGCCGCGTCGATCTCCAGCCCCACGAAGCGCCGAGCGGGGTGTTCCTTGCGCCGGATCAGCGCCTCGCGCCCGATGAAATCGTCGGTCTTGGACTTCAGCGGCACGGTAAAGCCGATCCCGGCCTCGAACGGGTCGGTCTCGTCACTGAAGTCGTAGCCCGCGAAGATCAGCCCCGCCTCAATCCGCACCATGTCGAGCGCCTGCAGGCCCATCGGCCGAAGCCCATGGTCCGCGCCATGTTCCCAGACGGCATCGTAGACTGCCGTCCCGTCCTTCGGGTGACAGAAGACCTCGAACCCAAGCTCTCCAGTATAGCCCGTCCGCGACACCACGACCGGCGCGCCTGTCGGCCCGCCGATCCGGCCGACGGTAAAGCGGAACCAGCCGAGCTCATCGATTGCCGGCTGGTGCGGCGCGGTCCAGACCATGCGCTTGATGATCTCGCGGCTGTTCGGTCCCTGCACCGCCAGGTTATGCAACTGGTCGGTCGAGGACCGCACCATCACGTTCAGGCCCAGCTTCTCGGCCTGCTCGCGCATCCAGACCCCGCCGTAGTCATCGCCACCGATCCAGCGGAACTGGTCGCGGCCCAGGCGGAAGAGCGTGCCGTCGTCGATCATCCCGCCATGGTCGTAGCACATCGCCGAATAGACCACCTGACCCTGCGAAAGCTTCTTCACGTCCCGCGTCAGCACCCATTGCATCAGCGCCTCGGCATCCGGACCGGTCACCTCCCACTTCCGGAGCGGCGACAAGTCCAGGACGATCGCCGCCTGCCGGCAGGCCCAGTATTCCTCAAGCGCGCCGTTCTGCGAATAGACCTGCGGCAGCCAGTAGCCCTTGTATTCGACCACATGCCGCGTCTTTTCCGAGATGCGGGCATGGAAGGCGGTTTCCTTGGTCATGTTCGGCTCCGCATCGGGCGTTGGGCGATAGGCAATGGAACGGGAGAACTTCTCCGCCCCGGAATAGGTGCGCACATGGATGTCGCTGAGATACCAGCCGTTCGCCGGCGAGGTGTCGTCCGGGCAGGCCGAGTTCACGCAGACGATATCGGTCAGCGCCCGGAACAGCACGTAATCCCCCGGCCGCGACCAGGGTTCGTCGGCGATGAGCACGCCGTGTGAATCGATGTTCGTATTGAAGAACAGGTTCACCGCCATCCAGCCCGGGCGTGCATCGACGCCGCGGTCCTTCAGGGCCAGGTTGAAATTGTCCGAGCAGTTCACATGCCCCGGATAACCGATGTCGTCATAGTATTTCGACGCGCAGGCCATGGCGAAGGCGTCGTGCCGCCCCACCGTGTCCTGCACCACCTCGACCAGCGGCAGCCAGTCCTGGTCGTAGTATTTCGAGTGCAGGCCCGGCATGGAATAGGCGTGGCCCATGAAGGTCCGGCTGGTGGTCACGTCCAGCGGATGCTGGATGCCCCGGTCCAGCTTGCGCGCGTCGAAGCACTGGAAATCCGTGCACTGCCGCCCGTCGACGTCGATGATCTGGATGTAGTCGCCCGCCTTGACGAAATAGCTTTCCGCCGTCGCCGATTTCACCCGCAGGTCAAGGACGGGGTCGGCCAGCGGGTCAGGCAGATCGTATTGCGCCACCATCCGGGGGGTGGCCCGGGTCAGAAGGACGGTGACCGGCGTTGCGGTATCCTGCGCGTCCGGCGCCATGGCCAGACCGGGCGCAGAGATGACCACCCATCCCCCCGCCTGTGCCACGAGTTCAGCCTTTGCTCCTGCCGGTGTATCCGGGGCGAAGAGGCGGATCCCGCCGGCCTGGGCAAGGTCGATCCCCCGCTGCGTCAGACCGGCCTGCAGCCGCGCCAGCGACGGCTCGCCCGAGGCCAGCATCGCCTTCAGCCCCTCAGCCGATGACCCGCCCGCCTGGCCCAGCAGGCGCGGGTCGATGCGCCCATCCGGAAGCGCTGCCACAACTTCGACCGGCTGGCCGCCTTCATCATTGACCAGGACAAGCCTGTCACCGACCATGACCTGCAAGAGGATAGCCCCGCCCCCTGCGACGACATGCCGTTCCTGTCCCTGGTGGCGCGAAAAGCCCCGGGGGGTCAGGATGCGGCTGGGCCGGGGCGGTCCAGGACGAAAACCAGGCAAGTCGAGCATGTTATCCCCCACTGGACCGGCGCTGCTGATTTTAACAAGGATAAAACTTGTTCATTCACAAGAATAGCGGCAGGTTCAGCGTGACACAAGCGCGGCAGGGGGAAAAGGGCACACAATGCTGGCATTAGGCTTTGGGCTGACAGCCGCCGTACTATGGGCGTTGCATGACCTTCTGGCCCGCAAACTGAGCCAGGGCGGGCCGTTGCTCCCAATCCTCGTCATCGTCATGGCAACGGGCAGCGCGCTCTTGCTGCCGGTCACCCTTGCGGTCGGGGGCTGGGACGAGATGACCGGGGCCGCCTGGATACTGGCGGCGCTGTCGGGCTTCGCGATCGTGCTGGCCATGGGGTGCCTTTACAAGGCCTTCAGCCTGGCCCCGGTGCGGCTGGTCTCGCCAGTTGTCGGGGCCTATCCGATGCTTTCGCTTGGCATTGCCGTTCTGCAGGGACGCGAGGTTACCGGGGCCGACTGGCTTGCCGTGCTGGCGATTTGCATCGGCATTGCCATCGTCGCGCTTTCGGCGCGCGGCGACGGCGGGGAAGACTATGCGGGCTCGCCGGTGGTGGCGCTTGGCTGGGCAACCTTGTCGACCATTGGATTTGCCTTGACCTTTGCGCTGGGGCAAGAGGCCGCCCGCCAAGGCTCGGACCTGCCGGTGATCCTGATCAGCAGGCTGGTTGCGCTCGCCCTGACACTGGCACTGCTGGCCTGGTTCAGGGGCTCGCTGGCCCCGCAGCGGGGACATTTTCCGGTACTTGCGCTGATGGGGGCGGTCGATGCGGTAGCGTTGGGATTGGTTACTGCCGCCGGTGGGTTGGACCGGGCTGAATATGCCTCGGTCGCCTCGTCATTGTTCGGTGTGCTGACGGTGCTTCTGGCGACTTGGTTCCTCAAGGAAGGTGTGCGACCGGTGCAATGGCTTGGCATCGCGGCGATCTTCGGCGGGATCGGCGCGTTGTCGCTGCAAGGCTGACTATTCAGCCGCATCCACCCGCGCCGGCGCACGCCGGACCGATTGGGTCAGGCGCCGTTCGTCCCTTGGGCTGACCCCGAAGAGCGCGGTGTAGTGCCGTACCATCGGGCTCGAGGTCATGTAGCCGACCGAAGCCGCGATGTCGCGCAGGGTGTCGCTGGAATAAAGCACGCGCTGGCGGGCCTTCATCAGGCGGAGCTGGTGGTAATAGCGCAGAGGGCTTTGCCCCGTTTCACGCTTGAACATCCGCTCGAAATGGCGGCCGGACAGGCCCACCGCCGCTGCCACGTCAGGGATGCGGAGCGGGTCCTCGACATGGGTCTCGAAGAGGCGGATCGCATCACGGATCGCGGCCGGCAGGGTGTCCGTCGTTCCCCCGGCGCGGGCGACCGGCACCTTCTGGCTCGCGTCGGCATCGCGGACAAAGGGATGCTGGAACCAGCAGGCGACCTCGGTCATGCAGTCGCGGCCAAGGCGTTCCTCGATCAGAAGCAGCATCAGGTCGAAGACGGCACCGGCCCCGCTGGCAGTGATCCGCCGCCCTTCGCGGAGGATCGTCACCTCACGCGCGGCGATCCGGGGAAAGTCGGCCTTGAACGCCGCCTCATAACACCAGTGGACCGAACAGGCCCGGCCTTCCATCAACCCTGCCCGGGCCAGCGGGAAGATCCCGCCGGAAAAGGCCCCGAGGACGACCCCCGTGCGGTCCAGCCAGCGCAGCCGCGCCGGGCTGCGCCTTGGATCGGCGAACTGGGCCGTCGGAGGCGAGAGCAGGTAAAGCTGATCGATCCCCGCAAGCTCTTGCAGGGTCACGTCCGGCTCGAACCCGATGGCGGCTGAGGATCGGACCGGTGCAGCCGTCTCGGCCACCAGCGTCCAGGTGAACGCCTGCCGCCCGGTGATCTCGTTTGCCGCCCGCAGGGGCTCGATCGCCTGCGTCAGGCAGGCCATCGGAAAGCCGGGGAACATCATGAACCCCAGCCGGAGCGGCGCCTCAGTCATCCGGGAACCAGCCGGGGCTGGTGGGCGCGCCGTCATCGTATTTCGACAGCCATTCCACCATCGCATCGCGGTTGCGGATGAAACCCTTGTAGGTCGCAAGTTCAACCGGCAAGTCGCGCACCACACGATGCAGACGCCGCGCCCATTTCGGGACCGTGACGATCTGTTCGAAACTGCAAAGGTAGCAGCGGATGTCGAACGCAATCGCGTTAGAACGGGGCAGACGGTAGAGGCTTTGCAGCTCGACCCGCAGATGCTGCTTCTGGCCAAGGTTCTCCTGCGTGAGGGTCGTCTTCATCGGCCCCCACTTCGGATAGGTCTCGGGCGCGGTGTCGAGAAGCGGGTTGACCGTCATCGTCCAGTTGAACCGCCGGACCGGCGCCCCGTGCTGCAGCTTCATCAGGAACTTCAGCGCCCGTTCGAAGACGCCCTTTTCATGCGCCAGCGGCACGGGCGCGTGCCACTCCATGAAGTTCATGCCGACGTCGAAATCCAGCGACCAGTCCGCCTGGCTGGTCACCATCCCCGCATCCATCCAAAGCGTGCCGTCGCGTTCATCCTGAAGGCTGAAATCCCCCTGCGTCTGCCGGGTGATGTATTCGAACGGCCCGTAAGGGAGCGTGGAGTCGTCCAGGAATGTGAACGACTGTTCGATACCAAGCGGACGGTTCACCCAATGCCAGCGATTGCCGTCTTTCGTCAGGCTGAACCACTGCGGATAGTCCCGCGCCTTCGCTTCCATGATCAGTTCCAGAAGGTCCCAGCCCGCCAGCGTCATGTGCGGCAGCGACTGGCAGCGCAGTGGGTCTTCGGCCAGCACCTTGGCGCGGTCGATCATCTCGGCGATGTAATGCTCGTCCACGTCCAGCATGTATTCGAACGCGGTTCCCTTCCGGCCCGGGACATGCGGTTCCATGTTGACGGCGTACATGTAGTCGTCCCGGTCGAAGGGGAACGGGAAGCGGCGCGGGTCAGTGTTGCGGTAGGTAAAACTACCGCGGAAGGTTTCGTCCCGGAAAAAGCCACCGAAGTAGTCGGGCGCGAAATCTGTCTTGAAATCAAGGCTCATGGCGCTCTCCTATCGGTCGATGACCAGGGTCTTGCCCTCGAACCGGCTGACGCAGGGCATGATCTTCTGATTGCTGGCCTGGTCTTCCGGCGAAAGCCAGTGATCGCGGTGCAGGATTGTGCCTTCACATTTGTGAACGCTCGTTTCACATTGCCCGCATGCCCCGCCCCGGCAGAGGTAGGGCGCATCCACCCCGGCGGCTTCCATCGCCTCGAGAAGCGACTGGGTGGTACCGACGGTGATGGTCTTGCCGCTGGCGGCAAGCTGTACTTCGAACGGCTTGCCGGTCCCCGGTGCGAGGAATTCTTCGGAATGAAGCGCCAGCTTCGGCCAGCCCATCGCTTCGGCCGTCGACAGCACCCAAGTGATCATGCCCTTCGGCCCGCAGACATAAAGATGCGTGCCGATGGGCTGCATGGCCAGCACACGGGACAGGTCGATCACCTGCCCCTGATCGTCGAAGTAGCAGTGTACCCGGTCGGGATGCGACGCTGTCAGCCGGTCCATGTAGGCGCCGAGCGCCCTTGACCGCGCGGCATAGTGAAGCTCGAACCGGCCGCCGAAATGGGTCAGTTGCGAAATCTGCGCCAGGAACGGCGTGATCCCGATCCCGCCCGCGATCATCAGGTGCTTCCGCGCCCGGTTATCCAGCGCGAACAGGTTCACCGGATGCGAGATCACCATTTCCATCCCGGGGCGCACATGCCGGTGCATGTAAAGCGACCCGCCCCGCCCCTGATCGTCCCGCCGGACGCTGATCTCGTAGCCGCTGGTGTCCTCGGGGTCCGACATCAGCGAATAGGGGTTCAGCCGCCGGGTGCCGTGGTCGTCCATTTCGACCACCGTATGCGCGCCGCCCGAAAAGGCCGGCAGGGCCGAGCCGTCGCGCGCAACAAAGCGGAAGCGGGTGACGAGTTCGTTCACCGGCACGACCTCGGCCACGCGGACCGGCAGTTTCGCCCCGCCGCTCATTTGAACCTCACCACGGGATCTGGTACCTGGCCCGGGTCTTCGGCATCGATGTTCACCCCTTGAAACGCCGCGATCCGGCGCGAGTAATGGTCGCGCACGAAGAGGTTCAGCCCGCAGTGGCTGCACGTGAAGGGGTCGGTGGCCACGTTCTCGGTGATCCCCTTGCAGTGGACGCATTGCACCCGACGGAGCGTCGACCCGCGGTGTTCCTTCTGGATCGCGCCAAAGGGAAAGCCCGTGGCCATGATCTCGCGCTCGGCCTGTCCGATCAGGCTTTCGGTGCCGGCGAGGTAGAACTGCGTTCCCATATGCGCGTCCGCCAGCACCCGAACCAGGCGCGGCAAGAGCGAAGGAATGGTCGGCGCGCGAAAGAACTGCGCGGCCCCCAGGCCTTCCAGCCGCGCGGAAAGGTCAACCCCCGTCGGTCCCGGGCAGTACATCACATGCGCCGCCGCCAGCATTCCTGAACGGTCGTTCGCCTTGGCCAGCATGTCGGTAAGGGCATCTGCCCCATGGCAGTCGGCCACGATGATGTGCAGCTTGCCCGGACGCGGCTCCAGTGCCGCATAGACCGGGCGCGACTTGATCGAGGGGGCGTCGATGGGGGTCAGTTCGACTTTCACGGGGGGCGCTTCCCTGGGGCAGAACAGGGCCCGCGCGCGAACGCGGGCCCCGAATGATCAGTCTTTCGCCGTCCGGCGCTTCTTGTCCACGTCATAGAAGGGCAGCGGCGCCGATACCGCCTTGAGCGGCCCATGCGTTCCGCAGCGCACCTCGACCTCGGTCCCGTTGTTGGCGCAATCGACCGGCAGACGCGCAATCGCCACGACCCAGTCGTTCAGCGGCGAATACATCGGCTGGGTCACCACCCCGACCTTCTTGCCGTCCTTGAAGATCGGCGCATTGCCGGGAACCTTCGTCTTGTCTGCAAACTTCAGGCCCGAGATCTTGAAGCGTTCCTTGCCTTGCAGGCGGTAGTGCTCTTCCGCCCCGCGGAACCCGGTCTTGCCCTTGCTGACCGTCCAGTCGAGACCCAGCTCCCACAGCGTATCCCCCGGGCCTTCATCCTCGAACGGATACATCTCGGAATTGTCGAAGGGGAAGAAGAGAAGGTAGCTTTCCGCCCGCAGCATATCCAGCGTGGTGAAGCGGCAGGGGATGATCCCCATGCTGGCACCTTCTTCCAGGATGCGGTCCCAGATTTCCACTGCGTCCTGGCCACGGCAGAAGATCTCGTACCCGCGTTCGCCGGTATAGCCGGTGCGCGAAAGGGTGATCGGCTTGCCGAACAGCATCGCCGGCATGTGGCCCATGTAGGGCAGCGCCCGAACGCCCGGGATGTGCTTTTCCAGGTAGTTCACCGCCAGCGGGCCCTGCAGCGACAGATCGTGCAGGTTGTCGTCGAAGCGGATCGAGACATCGCGCCCCGTCGCCGCCATCGTCAGCTGTTCATGCCCTTGACCCGAGCCGTGAACCACCGTGTAGCTGTTCGGCCCCATCCGGTAGATGATGCAGTCGTCGATGAACTTGCCCGCGTCGTTCAGCATGCAGGCATAAAGCGACTTGCCGGGCGCGATCTTCTCGGGGTCGCGCGTCGTGGCGCGGTCGATCACATGGCTCGCCGCGTGGCCGGTGATATGGACCTTCTTCAGGCCTGACACATCCATGAGCCCCGCCTTGGTGCGGATCGCCATGTACTCGGCGTTCGGGTCCCCTTTGGAGTAGGACCAGGCGGTTCCCATGCCGCTCCAGTCCTCAAGGTTCGATCCAAGCGCGCGGTGCCGGTCCATCAGTGCGGAAAAACGCCACGAATTGGTCATCTGTACCCTCCCACAGTGGTTAATTCTTTTGCGCCAAGTGTCGGGCGATTCCCGCCGGAAAGCAATAATGAAGTGCAACAATCTTTCTTGCCAGAAAACATTCCGAATGCGAAAAGGCCGCCCCGAAGGACGGCCTTTCCATTGGCAACTCCCGCGCCCGTCAACCCGGCAGGACGAAGAACCAGTTGGCCCATAGGACGACGGCCACACCAAGGATCAGCGCGAGATAGGGCTTGAAGCCGGCCTTCCGCTCACCCAGCTCGCCATAGGGCAGGCCCAGGTCCTCGTAGGCTTCCTTCGGGAACTTGCCGCCATCCTGGATGTAATGGCGGAACCAGAACACAGGGAAGATCAGCGCCGCGAAGATCAGACCTGACCAGAGCGCGTTCTCATAGCCCCAGACCTTTGCACCCGCGCCCAGGAACAGGGCGTTGACGAAGGCCAGCACCGTGTTCAGTCCGATCAGCCAGGTCGGCGCCTTCCACGGACGCTCCATATGTGCGCTGTCGATCCGGTGGATCCAGCCGGCATTGAGGTTCAGGAAGTTGAAGATGATGTAGCCGACGTTCGAGATCGCGAGGACGTAGAAATACCCGGTGATGTCCGACGCCAGCGCCAGCAGGATCACGTTGAAGGCAAAGTCCGTCCACATTGCCCGGCGCGGCGCGCCGTGTTCGTTGACCGTGCCCAGGTACTTCGGCAGCCAGCCATCGCGCGACCCCTGGTAGAGCGTCCGCGACGACCCGGCCATCGCCGTCATGATCGCCATGAAAAGCGCCAGGATCATCAGGATCACGAAGATCTGGGTGATCACCGGGCCACCGCCCGCCATGGCACCCAGCGCCTCGCCCACGCCCGTGCCATCGACGATCCCCGGTGCCAGCATGCCGCTGACGCCGTAGACGCCCTGGAACGAGAAGGGGATCAGGAAGAAGAACACGATGCAGAGAAGGCCCGAATAGAAGATCGCCCGGAAGGTGTCGGTCTTCGGATTCTTCAGTTCGCGCGTATAGCAGACCGCGGTCTCGAACCCGTAGGTCGACCAGGCCGCGATATAGAGACCGCCAAGGAACAAGGTCCAGCCGCCGATGTTCCATTCACCATTCTCGCCCGAATAGGCGGCGGTGGGCGGCACAAGGTTGGTGACATTCATCCAGTCGATCGACCCGTTCAGGATCGGCACGATCCCGATCAGCAGAAGCGGGATCAGCACGATGATCGCCAGCCATTTCTGCGCAGCGGCCGTGTTCGCGATGCCGCGCTCCTGGATTGCCAGGATGATCAGCATCAGGATCACGCCGATCAGGAAGGTCGAGTTGAAGTGCAGCGTACCAAGGCCCGGCACGTTGATCGCAAGGGCCTCGAAGGTGCGGAACCAGGGCGTCAGGGCCGATACCCCGTCTGCTGCGGCAACCGCGTTGATCGCGTCCTGCACCGCCACCCCTTCATTCGCGGCGATGTAATCGATCACGCTTTGCGTCTCGGCCGTGTAGCTGCCGATATTCGCCGCCACCCAGTCCAGCACCGGCTGGCTGTCGGCCAAGGGGATCGGGAACAGCGCATTCAGGATGTAGCCCGCCGCGATGGCACAGCCCAGCGACAGCACCGGCGACCAGGCGAACCAGTTGCACCAGACCGACAGGGGCGCGATCAGCTTGCCATAGCGCAGCCAGGCCGTTGCACCATAGACGGACGTCCCGCCCGACTTGTTGCCGAACATCCCCGCCATCTCGGCATAGGTGAAGCTTTGCAGGAACCCCATCACCATCGAGATCATCCAGACCAGGAAGGCCAGCTGCCCCGTTGTCCCGGCGATCCCACCAATCGAAAACAGCACCAGCGGCGGCACACCGGCGGCGACCCAGAAGGCCCCCTGCCAGCTCAGCGCCCGGACCATCTGGCCCGACCCAACTTCCGTCGTCATTCCCTCACTCCTGTTGGTCAAGACAGTGGGGCCGGCCCTTGTGCAAGACAGCAAGGCCGAGTTTCCCACTGCACCTGGTTGATAGGAGCATCGGATGCAGGGTGAAGCCCTTGCAGCAATGGCGTGCTTGCATGTCCTGTGTCCGACACCGTTCCCTCCGGCTGCTGGTCTTGTGCCAGTTCAGCCGTGGCGGCAGGTAAGCACGCGGACCGCCCGATTCCTAGGATAATTTTATTTCAACGAAAATTTGTTTCCTGACATATCATGTGACGCATGAAAAAGGGCCCCTGCCATCGGGGCCCTTTTCCGCTCTCTTTCTTTCAGGCGCCGCTACTTGGACTTATTGTAGGCCGACCTTTCATGCATCGCGCCAAGCACCAGGGCGCCGAAGCACAGGATCATGGAGATGCCCAGCCAGATCGCCTCGCTGCCCATGCCGGCATAGTAGGCGCCTTCCACGGCGGCCCAGTCGGTGATGTCGGTTCCGATCATCATGAGTTCCTTTCGCGGTTACTGTGTGGTTGAGGGGGACTGGCCCAGAAGCTCCGGATATGCGACGGCAGGCACCTTGGCCTTGTCGAGACCCATCAGCTCAGCCTCGCGCGGCGCGCGCAGCAGGCCCATCTTCTTCAGGATGAAGGACACGACGTAGCCGGGCACGAAGCCAAGCACCACCATGACCAGCGCTCCGACGACCTGGCCGTAAAGCGTGATCGTCGGTGCGCCCTCGGATGCCAGGGCCGGGTAGCCGGCGGCGAAGATGCCCACGGCAATAACGCCCCAGACGCCGACGACGCCATGCAGCGCCACCGCGCCGACCGCGTCGTCGATCTGCATCCGTTCCACGAAACGCGCGACGACAGGCATGATTGCGCCGCCGATCATCGCGATGACAAAGGCCATCGGCGGCCAGTAAAGATCAAGCCCGGCCGCAACCGAGATGATCCCGGCCAGCGCGCCCGACATCATCCAGAACGGATCGCGCGTCATCACCCAGGCCGAGATCGCGCCCCCGGCAAAGCCCATCAGGATGTTGAAAGTCATCGCCGACAGCGTGACCGGCGTGCCGTAGATCGAGGCGAAGGTCGCCGTGGTCCAGGACCAGGGCGCACCGGGGAAGATCACGCAGGCCATCAGGAAGCCCCAGAAGCCCGCAATGATCAGCATCAGCCCCACCAGCGTCGCCGGCATCGAATGGCCCGGGATCGCGTTGGCGCTGCCGTCCGGGTTGAACTTGCCGATCCGCGCGCCAAGGTTGATCAGGACCCCCAGCGTGAAGAACCCGGCAATCGCGTGCACCACGCCCGAGGCACCGAAGTCGTGATAACCAAGGGACGTGACCAGCCAGCCGTCCGCATGCCAGCCCCAGGCCGCACCGAGGATCCAGACGAAGCTCCCCAGCACGATCGCAAGAATCGTGAAGCCGATGATCTTCACCCGCTCGATCAGGCTGCCGGACATGATGCTGGCCGTGGTCGCGGCAAACATCGCGAAGGCGCCGAAGAAGACACCCGTGGCGCTGTCCGAAACGTTCGGACCCATGTTCTGGCTGACAGGCGTCGCCGCCGCAGCCCATTCCGCCCCGCTGATCCCCAGCGGACCTGCGGCCGTGGTAAAGCCCGTCGGGAAGGCGTTATAGATCCACCAGCCGACGTAATAGAAGGTCGGGATGATGAAAGCGAAGGCGAGGATGTTCTTGATCCCCGAGGCCAGCGCGTTCTTCGCCCGGCTGGCCCCCATTTCATAGCTCAGGAACCCCGCATGGATCAGCACCATCAGCGGGATCGTGAGAAAATAGAATGTCTCTGCCGTGGTCCTGACCAGGGCCGCGGTCGCCTCCTTCTGCGCCGCCAGGTCTGCCGCTAGGGCAGCAATCTGTTCTTCCATCCTTCCACTCCCTTCAGTTATGGCCGCGCGCCTTTTCCTGGCACGCTGGCGCGGGGACTGTGCCACGACGCGACCCAATCCCGAGCGCAAATTGTCATGTGCCGCAATTTTGTTTCCTGACAAGGTTCAGGTGCGCAACAAAGTGACTAATTTTCAGGCATGGCGCCGCTTCTCTGCCAGAAGCCGCCAGGAAACGCGAAAGGCCCCGGCATGACCGGGGCCTTACACTGTCCGATTCTGGGAACGGTCAGTTCTTCAGGTAGCTCTCCATCGAATCCTCCAGCGCCTCTTTCCAGGGCGTGTGGTGGACCGGCGCCATCGTGCCGGTGATCACCGACTTGTAGGCGTTGTCGCGGAAAGCCATGATGTCCTTCTTCTTGTGGTCCTTCCATTCGAAGAAGGCCTCGCAGGCACCGTCCACGTCGAAGGACGGATAGTCCGTCTCGGCGATCAGCTCCTTCACGTAATCGCCCTGATAGTGGATCGCGTCATGCGCGTCCTGGCCTTCATCTTCGTGCTTGATACGGTCCTCGACGTCCTTCAGAAGCACCGCCTTGTCGGTCGGGATCTTGATCTTGCCCATGATCGCATCGCGCACCCACCAGGCCTGCGCGTCGAACATGTTGAAGGTGAACCATTGGTCCTGCATCCCAAGGTAGAAGAGCTTCGGGTTATGGACCCAGACCACACCCTTGTAGAGATCCGCCGTCGCCAGCCGGTTCGCCGTCTTCAGCCGCAGGTCATCGGGCAGGAAGGGGAAGTGGTGCTTGTAGCCGGTGCAGAGGATGATCGCGTCGATCTTCTTCGACGTGCCGTCTCCGAAATAGGCGGTGTGTTCGTCCACCCGCACCAGGCCCGGCTTTTCCTCCCAGTTCGAAGGCCATTTGAAGCCCATCGGCGCGCGGCGGTAGGTCGAGGTGATCGACTTCGCGCCATACTTCCAGCACTGGCTGCCCACGTCCTCGGCCGAATAGGACGTGCCCATGATCAGGATGTCCTTGCCCGCAAACTCGCGTGCATCGCGGAAATCGTGGGCATGCAGGACGCGACCGTTGAACTTGTCGAAACCGGGGTATTCCGGCACGTTCGGCACCGAGAAGTGGCCCGAAGCGACGATCACGTTGTCGAACTCCTCGGAATACATCCGGTCGTTCACAAGGTCATGCACCGTGACGGTGAAATTCCCCTTGTCCTTGTTGTAGTTGACCATCCGAACGGTGGTCGAGAAGCGGATCCAGTCGCGCACGCCGGCCTTCTTCACCCGGCCTTCGATATAGTCGAACAGAACCGCGCGCGGCGGGTAGCTGGCGATCTGCTTGCCAAAATGCTCTTCGAACGAATAGTCGGCGAACTCCAGCCCTTCCTTCGGACCGTTCGACCAGAGGTAGCGGTACATGCTGCAGTGCACCGGCTCGCCAAACTCGTCCAGCCCGGTGCGCCAGGTATAGTTCCAGAGGCCGCCCCAGTTCGACTGCTTCTCAAAGCAAACGACCTCGGGGATGTCCTCGCCCTTGGCCTTGGCCGACTGGAACGCGCGCAGTTGCGCCAGGCCCGACGGCCCCGCCCCGATGACCGCGACTCTCTTCTTCATTGCACCCTCCGGCTGTTGGTCTTTCCTGCAACGCATCCTCGGCGTCGACTTGCGGCGAAGCCTAGAAGCAGCCTTGCGTCTGTGTCAAATCTTATTCCTACTGGTAAACAAGCGTGACCCCGGTGGACCTGCGTCCCCCGGGGCCGACTCACAACGTCCGCGCGAAAACTGGCAGATCGCACTCTATCGGGCAACTGTGACAGAACATCCTGCCTGGGCCACGACTTCGGCCGCGACTGACCCCAGGACCAGCCGCATGACGCCGCGCTTGTCGCCGGTGCCCATCACGATCTGGCTTGCGCCGATCTCGGCGGCATAGGTCACGATCGCCGGCGCGACCTCGCGGGCGATCAGCACCGCGGTGCCTACATCTGTCGCCCCCAGGGCCTTCGCCTCGGCCTCGGACCGGGCCAGAAGCGCCTCGGCCTCCTCGTCCGTCCAGGTGTTGGTGGTCGGCCCGCGCGCGCCGCCCGTCGCAAGGTTCACCGCACAGATCGTCAGATGCGCGCCCTTCAGCTTCGCCAACTCGGCCGCATGGGCCAGGCCCTTTGCCGCGTGGTCGCTGCCGTCCACCGGGCAGAGTATCTTCGCCATGACCATCCCCTTCGCAATCCATTGACTTCTCAGTCAGTGAAGCATGATACTCCCCCTCGCGCCTTGATATGCGTCAAGACACCCCCGAACCGGCAATGGAGCAAGCCCAGGATGAAGCCGATCGACCCGAAGGACCGCCGCGTCGCCAACATCCATCAGGCCGCCTTCACGCCTTTCGTCTATCCCGACGGCGTGGCGCTGGGGGATGGCATCCTGCAACTGGACGACACGGTCGAGCTTGGGACGGGCTTCCACGTCTACCGCATGCCCCCCGGCATGACGACGCGCGGCCACCGCCACAACGGGCACGAACAGTTCCTGATCCTGGAAGGCGAGCTGCACGAAAGCGACGGCACGATCTTCCGCGCGGGCGACCTCGTCTTCTACCGCGACGGAACCGAACACAACAGCTACACCCCGAACGGCTGCCTCCTCGCAGTCCACATCGCCGGGCCCGAGTTCCCGGTGGAGTGACTCGGGCACCGGTTGCGGATGCCTCGGGGCGTCTTGCTTCATCGCCACCCTTGGTTGAAGATAGTTGCGCCGCACAATCGAAAGGCGCTGAAGTGTCGAACGACGATTTCCAGGAACGGCTTCGACGTATCGCGGCCAACGCTCCCTCGGGCGGCGGGGGCATCGCCGACGCGGCTCCGCCGCAGAAGCCATCCCTTCGGCGGTTGATAACGGGGGTCGTCCTCGTCAACCTCGGAGGGTTCCTGATCGGGGCGGCCAACCTCCACTACGAAGATCTGCGCGACAGCAGCGGTCCGGCGGCGGCAATCGGCTTCGGGCTCTTCGCTTTGGCGACAGTGATCCTTGGGCTTGTCCTGACCGGGTCCGGGCTGAAGCAGCTGAAGGCCCATGCCCGCCGTTCGCCGCCTTCTCACTCCGGTTCGGTTATCGCGCCGGCACCACTTGTCACTTCAGAAACAGGTCGGGGGCCGAACATTGTTCTGATGATCTTCGCCGTTTTCGTGATCCTTCTCGGCGGCGGACTGATCCGATTTACGAACGAGAACTACGAAAGGCTCCGCGCAGACGGCGGAACAGAGCTAACCTTGGCTTTCGGGATCGCGGCCTTTGCAACGATCCTCTTGGGGATCGTTTGGTTCTGGCGCTCCTTGCAGAAAAGACCGACGCCGATGCCGCGCCTGTCAGAACCTGCCCCGGTATCCCGGACGGCGGGCCGGGGGCCGCTCCTCTTCGGGCTGGCCCTCGGCATCGCCGCCTGTTTCAGCATGTTCATGGCTGCGGCGGCGCGCCTCGTGAACCCCGCGACGGATAACATCGTCTCGGGTCTGGCGCTGCTTGCCGCTCTGGGGCTGACCCTGCTCGCGCTGCTGATCGGGATTGTCGGCCTTTTCCGGCGCGGCAGCGCCATGCGCCGCGTCCCGCTCTACTACATCGCCGGAGCCATCCTGACCTATGCCGCGTTCCGCCTCTTCCACATCGACTTGCGCAACTGGTCCTGGTTCACGGCGCTGGTGCAGTGAGGCACCCTGCGGCTGCCGTGGGCAAAGGTTGACATTTCCCTAACGCCCACGGACAAGTCTCTGTAATCACTCTACAATCCGAATTTGCCCACTGTGGTCAAACCTCAGATGTCCAGCGTGTTCTCCGTCTCCCAGCGCGAGAAATGGCTGCAATAGCTGTTCCATTCCTGATGCTTCAGCTTCAGGTAGGCCGAGGAAAACTCCTCCCCCATCATCGCCTTCAGGGTCTTGTCCCGGTCATACTCCCTGAGCGCATCGAGGAGGTTGAGGGGCAGCTTCGGCGCCCCTTTCACGGTGTGCCCGTGCTGGTACATGTCGATATCATACCGCTTGCCCGGGTCCGCCTTCGTCCGCACCCCGTCCAAGCCAGCCGCGATAATGACGGCCTGAAGGAGATACGGGTTCGCCGCCCCGTCCGGCAGCCGCAGCTCGAACCGCCCCGGCCCCGGCACGCGGACCATGTGGGTCCGGTTGTTCCCCGTCCAGGTCACCGTGTTCGGTGCCCAAGTCGCGCCCGAGGTCGTCCGCGGCGCGTTGATCCGCTTGTAGCTGTTCACCGTCGGGTTGGTGATCGCCGCCAGCGCCGAGGCATGCTTCATGATCCCGCCAAGGAAGGTCCGGCCCTGATCCGACAGGCCAAGCTCCTTCTTCTTGTCGGCGAAGGCGTTGGTCTTGCCGTCTAGGCTCCAGACCGAGATATGGGCGTGGCAGCCCGACCCGGTGAGGCCCTTGAACGGCTTCGGCATGAAGGTCGCGCGGAAGCCGTGTTTCTCGGCCACCGACTTGACCATGAACTTGAAGAAGCTGTGCTTGTCGGCGGTCTGCAGGGCGTCGTCATACTTCCAGTTCATCTCGAACTGGCCGATCGCATCCTCATGGTCGTTCTGGTAGGGCTCCCAGCCCATCTCCAGCATGTAATCGCAGATCTCGCTGATGACGTCATACCGCCGCATGACCGCCTGCTGGTCGTAGCAGGGCTTTTCGGCCGTATCGAAGATATCCGACGCCGCCGTCCCTTCCGCATTCAGGATGAAGAACTCGGGCTCCACCCCGGTCTTGACCCTGAGGCCATCCTTCGCCGCCTCGGCGATCAGCTTTTCCAGCACGTTGCGCGGGGCCTGGTCGACAAGCTTTTCTTCCATCGTCGCCCGCGCGGCGACCCAGGCGACGTCCTTCTTCCAGGGAAGCTGGATCGCGCTTTCGGGGTCCGGGACCGCCATCAGGTCGGGGTGGGCGGGGGTGAGGTCAAGCCAGGTCGCGAAGCCAGCGAACCCGGCACCTTCCACCGCCATGTCGTTGATCGCCTGCGCCGGCACGAGCTTTGCCCGCTGCCCACCGAAGAGGTCGGTGTAGGAGATCATGAAATACTTGACGCCCTTGTCCTTGGCCCATTTCGCAAGGTCTTTCGCCATCGTGTCGCTCCCTGTCCGTCTTTTGCTTTTGTAGAAGAAGAAACGGCGGCCTTACCAGCCGCCGTTCCGTCCCGGTATCCAGTTGGTCCCCGCCAGAGGCACCCCCGCCATCGCCGCCGCCTCGATGGTCAGCGAAACGAGGTCCTCGGGTTCCAGGTTGTGCAGGTGGTTCTTGCCGCAGGCCCGCGCGATGGTCTGCGCCTCCAGCGTCATCACCTTGAGATAGTTCTTCAGCCGCCGCCCGCCGAGGATCGGATCAAACCGCTTCGACAGCTCCGGGTCCTGCGTGGTGATGCCCGCTGGGTCCTTCCCCTCGTGCCAGTCGTCATAGGCATCCGCCGTGGTGCCGAGCTTCTGGTATTCCTCTTCCCACTTCGGGTCGTTGTCCCCCAGCGCGATCAGCGCCGCCGTGCCGATGGCCACCGCATCGGCGCCGAGCGCCAGGGCCTTCGCCACGTCCGCACCGCTGCGAATACCGCCCGAGACGATCAGCTGCACCTTCCGGTGCATTCCAAGGTCCTGCAGTGCCTTCACCGCCTGCGGGATGCAGGCGAGGATCGGCATGCCGACATGTTCGATGAAGACGTCCTGCGTCGCCGCCGTGCCGCCCTGCATCCCGTCCACAACGACTACATCCGCCCCGGCCTTCACCGCAAGCGCTGTGTCGTAGTAGGGCCGCGCGCCGCCGACCTTCACGTAGATCGGCTTTTCCCAATCGGTGATCTCGCGCAGTTCCATGATCTTGATTTCAAGATCATCCGGCCCGGTCCAGTCCGGGTGCCGGCAGGCAGACCGCTGGTCGATCCCCTTCGGCAGGTTCCGCATGTTGGCCACGCGGTCGCTGATCTTCTGGCCCAGAAGCATCCCGCCGCCGCCGGGCTTGGCCCCCTGACCCACGACGATCTCGATCGCGTCGGCGCGGCGGAGGTCGTCGGGGTTCATCCCGTAGCGGCTGGGCAGGTACTGGTAGACCAGCGTCTTGGAATGCCCGCGTTCTTCCTCGGTCATCCCGCCGTCACCGGTGGTGGTCGAGGTTCCGGCCGCGGTCGCCCCGCGGCCCAAGGCCTCCTTCGCGGGACCGGAAAGGGCACCGAAGCTCATCCCCGCGATGGTGATCGGGATATCCAAGTGGATCGGCTTTTTCGCGTGCCGGGTGCCCAGCCAGACGTCGGTCGCGCATTTCTCGCGGTAGCCTTCCAAGGGGTAGCGGCTGATCGAGGCACCGAGGAACAGGAGGTCGTCGAAATGCGGCAGGTGCCGCTTCGTTCCGCCACCACGGATGTCGTAGATGCCAGAAGCCGCCGCGCGGCGGATTTCGGCATTCACCGCCGGGGTAAAGGTCGCCGAGAACCGGGGCGGGGTACGGGGAAGATCGGTCATTGCTGCCTCAGTACGACGACGCGTTGTCGATGTTGAAGTTATAGAGCTTGCGCGCCGATCCATAGCGGCGGAACTCTTCGGGCTTGGCCTTGTGGTCCGCCTCGCCCTTGCGAAGAAGCTCTTCGACCAGCGCGTAGTGTTCGTCCCGCATCTCTTTTTCGATGCAGTCGGCACCAAGACTTTTCACCGTGCCCCGCACGAAGATCCGTGCCTCGTAAAGGCTGTCGCCCAGCGCCTCTCCGGCGTTGCCAAGAACGACGACGTTCCCCGACTGCGCCATGAAGCAGGACATGTGGCCGATGTTGCCATGCACCACGATGTCGATGCCTTTCATCGAGATCCCGCAACGGCTGGAGGCATTGCCCTTGATGACCAGAAGGCCCCCGCGCCCGGTGGCCCCAGCGTACTGGCTGGCATCACCGTCGATGATGACGGTGCCCGACATCATATTCTCGGCCACACCCGGCCCGGCTGATCCCTTGATGCGGATCGTCGCCTGCTTGTTCATCCCGGCGCAGTAATAGCCGGTGGAACCACGCACGGTGATATCGACCGGCGCATCGACCCCGGCGGCGATGGCATGCGCGCCCTTGGGGTTGATGACCTCCCAGGCCGTCATGTTGGTCTGGCCCTTCAAGGCATGAAGCGAGGAGTTCAGCGCCCGAAGGCCCTCCTTGCCCAGATCGAAGCTTTGCATTCAACGCTCCCAGAAATAGACGGTGGCGGGCTCGGGCTCCCAGACCCGGGCGTTCTCGATCCCCGGCAGGTTCACCAGCGCGCGGTATTCGGACCCGAAGGCCACATAGTCATCGGTCTCGGCCATCACGGCGGGCTTGCAGGCGATGGGGTCACGGACGACGCCGAAGCCGTTCTTGGTACCGACAACGAAGGTGAAGAACCCATCCAGATCCTCCAGCCCCGCCTCGAGGGCCGAGCCGAGGTCTTCGCCCTCTTTCAGCTTCTGGCTGACATAGGCCGCGGCAACCTCGGTGTCGTTCTGGGTCTCGAAGCTCATGCCCTTGCGGATGAGTTCGCGCCGCAGGCCGTTGTGGTTGGAAAGGCTGCCGTTGTGCACAAGGCACTGGTCCGGCCCGGTCGAGAACGGGTGCGCCCCCATGGTCGTGACCGCGCTTTCGGTCGCCATGCGGGTGTGGCCGATCCCGTGGGTGCCCTTCATCTTCGCCACGTCGAAGCGGCGGGCCACGTCCTTGGGCAGGCCGACCTCTTTGAAGATCTCGATGGCATCGCCCATGCTCATCACCTTCACGTCCGGCCGCAGATGGGCCAGCGCAGTCCGCGCAGCATCCATCTGGCCCAGCGGCACCTCGATCACCGCATGGGTGGATTTCACCAGCATGGTGACCGGCTGGCCGATGGCGGCGTGCAGGTCGCCGTCAAGGTTCTTGAAGTCCTTCTCGGGATGGGCGGACTGGATGGTGATCTTGCCCAACCCGTCCTTTGCCCCGCCATAGATGGCGATCCCGGCGCTGTCAGGGCCGCGGTCGGTCATGGTGATCAGCATGTCCGTCAGCATGGCGCCAAGCTGGGGTTCCAGCTTCGGGTCCTTCAGGAACAAGCCTACGATGCCGCACATGGATTCGCCCTCCCTTGTCGCTTGGCGGGAAAGCTAACATCAGGTCCGCGGGGGGATCAACTGGTAAGAAACTTTTTTCACCTGTCGGGAAAAAGCGTCGCGCGCAGACAGGGCACTTCTGCCCAGTTGACAGTCATGTCGGCGCGCCGGGCTTAGCCCTGCGGATAGGCAATCACGGAAAGATACCGCGCGGGCAAACGCACCAGCACCTCTGGCCCATGCGGCGCGTCGGCGTCGAAGAAAAGACTGTCGCCGGGTTTCAGGGCATAGACCTGGTCACCGTGGCGATAGTCGACCTCGCCTTCCAGCATGTAAAGAAGCTCCAGCCCCTCGTGCTGAAAGGTGGGGAAGGTGTCGCTCTGCGTGGTCAGGGTGATGATATAGGGTTCGACCACCACGCCCGAACTGTTCGACCCGATATGCCCCAGAAGATGGTACTGGTGCCCCGCCCGCGTCCCGCGCCGTTCGATTTCCAGATGCTCGCCCGCCTTCACATGCTGCGCGTCGCGGCGCTCTTCATAGCTGCGGAAGAAGGCCGTGACGGGGACCGAGAAGGCGTGGCTGAGAACCTGAAGCGTGGTCAGTGAGGGTGAGGTGTTGCCGTTCTCGATCTTGGACAGCATGCCGATGGAAAGGCCGGTGACATTGGCAAGGTCGGCGACCGTCATGCCCTGCTGGCGGCGGAAGTTCCGGACCTCGCGGCCGATCGCGGCCTCGAGGTTGCGCTCGCTGATCTCACGGACGCGGTGGGGGTCCTGCTCGAAGGCAGGCTTGCCGCGCGGCAGGACCTGGCTGGCATCAGCGTCTGACATCGTCCGGCCCCGCTTGGTTACGCGTCACAGAATTTCACTATCGGGAAACAAGGCTTCCCGAGTCAATCCCTTGCCGAAGACGTTGCCCGGGCTACCAGGCCGAGGCCGCCGCTGCCTCGAGCGCATGCAGAAGGCTGGCCGCACTGGACCGGGGGCCGTAGAGGCGCACGTCGCCGGGGCCGTGCTTGATGAGGTAGCAACCCAGATGCTCGATCACCGTGCGCGTCGCGTAACCTTCTGGTGCCGCCGGGAAATCCACGTTGCACAGGCGTTCCAGAAGCGGCGCAAGGTCGGGGGCGGCAAGGTCGAAGGCGACCCAGGCGTCGGTCTGCTCGGTCACGCTGGCCGCCGGGCCGAGGGCCGCGACCAGTTTGTCGGCGATCAGTTCATGCGTCGCGAAGGGCGCCTCGACGAACCACATCTCCGGCGCGACCCAGAAGGCGGCGTAGGGACTGCCCGCCACATGACGCGCCGCATCAGGCAGTGGCACCCCCGCCGCCTTCGCCGCCTTGGTCAGGTCAGCCATCCGCCCCCGACGCGCCGCGACCGAAGCCAGCGCCACGTCCATCCGCTCGGTGATCGTCAGCGGACCGACGGTCACCACCGCCGCTTCTCGCGCGCCAAGCGCCGTCAGTGCCATGAGGTCAGCCACGAAGCCGCTCCCCTTCCGGATCGAAGAAATGGGGCGAGACGATCTCGACCTCGGTCTCGGTCTTGCCCACCAGGTTCACCGCGCGCATCCGGGTGCCGATCTTCCGGTCCCCGCCCTTGAGGTAGCCCAGCGCGATGTCGCAGCCTAGATGCGGGCTGTAGACCTTGGAGGTCAGCCACCCCCCGTCATTCGCCGCCACCGGGGCCGCGCCGATCTCCAGAAAGTGACTTCCCGCTGTCAGCTTGCCCGCCGGGTCCACCGGTTTCACACCGACCAGCCGATAGCCGTTTTCGTCTGTCAGCCCCTCGCGCTGGCTGAGGACCATGCCGATCGAGTCCTTCTTCCTCGACACCATCTTCCCCAGCCCCATGTTCAGCGCCGTGGACTGGCCGTTCAGCTCACCCCCCGCGACATGGCCCTTCTCGATCCGCGTGACGCCGAGCGCCTCGGTCCCGTAGACCACCGGATCGAACTCCGCCCCCCGCGCTAGCATCTCGCGCAGAAGCGCGTCGCCGTATCGGGTCGGCACCGCGATCTCGTAGGCGAGCTCGCCCGAGAAGCTGATCCGGAAAAGCCGCGCCCTGAGGCCGCCACAGACGGTCACCTTGCCCGCCCCCATGTAGGGGAAGGCCACATCGCTGATGTCCTGATCGACGACCTTCTCAAGCAGCCGCCGCGCGTTCGGCCCGGCGACCGAGAACTGTGCCCAGGCCTCCGTCGTCGAGATCAGCTGCACGTCCATGTCCGGCCACAGGCACTGGCGGCAGAACTCCAGATGCCGGAAGACCGTGATCGCATTGGCCGTGGTGGTGGTCATTACATATTCATGCTCGCCCATCCGTGCCGTGGTGCCGTCGTCAAAGACGATCCCGTCCTCGCGCAGCATCAGGCCATAGCGGCACTTGCCGATGGGCAGCGTGCTGAAGGTGTTGGCATAGACGCGGTCAAGGAAGGCCCCCGCATCCGTCCCCTGGATGTCGATCTTGCCCAGCGTGGTCACATCGCAGATGCCGACCGACTTCCGCGTCGCCAGCACCTCGCGGTCGACCGACTGGCGCCACTCCGTCTCGCCGGCCTTCGGCACCCACTGCGTCCGCAGCCAGTTGCCGACCTCGACGAAGACCGCCCCCTGCTCCTTCGCCCAGTGATGCGACGGCGTCAGGCGGAAGGGTTTGAACTCCTTCCCCCGCGACCGCCCCGCCAGCGCGCCCAGCGCGACCGGGGTGTAGGGCGGGCGATAGATCGTTGTCCCGGTCTCTGGGATCGACCGCCCAGTCAGTTCCGCCATGATCGCAAGGCCGATGACGTTGCCGGTCTTGCCCTGATCGGTCGCCATGCCCAGCGTGGTGTAGCGCTTCATATGCTCCACGCTGGTGAAGTTCTCCTGCTGCGCGAGCTTGATGTCCTTCACCGTCACGTCGTTCTGCTGGTCGATCCAGGCGCGCCCCTTGCCATGAGCGACGTGCCAAAGGGGCGAGATCCTGACCGGCGCATCCTCGGCCTCCGGCAATTCCGTCGCTCCGGTCAGGCCAAGTGCGGCGACCGCGGCATCCCGACCCGTGCGAAGTGCGCCATGCGTCGAAAGGACACCAGCCGCCGCACCCGCGACCAGAAGGCCGGGCGGGCCATCCTGGCCCGGGATAAAGGCAGCGATACCGGCGTCATAGACGGGGCGCGACCGATGGTGTGAATGGATATTCACATTCGGGTTCCATCCGCCGGAGATCCCCAGCGCATCGACCGCGATCGTCTCGGTCTTGCCGTTCGCCTGCCGCACCGTAATTGACGTAAGGCCCAGCCGTCCGGCGCTATCGATTACCTCGGCCCCCCGCAGGTGGCGAATGCCGGGCAAAAGATCACCACCCTCGCGGCTGTCGATCACCGCGACCACGTCGACGCCCTTGGCCTGGAGATCGGTTGTCGTCCGCAGCCCGTCGTCGTTGTTTGTGAAGACTGCGACACGTTCGCCTGCCTTGACACCCCAGCGGTTGGCATAGGCGCGCAAGCTGCCCGCCAGCATGATCCCGGGCCGGTCGTTGTTCTCGAACGCAATCGGCCGCTCGGTTGCGCCACCGCACAGGATCGCCCGGCCGGCATAGATGCGCCACAGAACCTGCCGGGGCTTGCCCGGCGCGGGAACCGGCAGATGATCCGACACCCGCTCCACCGCGCCGTAGATGCCGTGGTCGAAAGCGCCGATCACGGTTGTCCGCGTCATCAGGCGGACATTCGGAAGGGTCGCCAGTTCCGCCATAACCCCTGCCGCCCAGTCCGCGCCAGAGGCGCTGCCGACCGCGAAGGTCTCGGCGTTCAGACGTCCGCCCATGCGGAAATCCTCATCCGCAAGGATCACGCGCTTGCCCGCACGCCCCGCCGTCAGCGCGGCCATCAGCCCCGCCGGACCAGCCCCGATGACCAGAAGATCGCAGTGCAGGAACCCCTTGTCGTAAAGGTCCGGGTCCTCTTCCTTGCTGACCGACCCAAGACCTGCGGCCCGGCGGATGATCGGCTCATAAAGCTCTTCCCAGAACGACCTGGGCCACATGAAGGTCTTGTAGTAGAATCCAGCCGCGAAGAAGGCGTTCAGCCGGTCGTTGATCGACAGCGCATCGAAGCGGAGGGAAGGCCAGCGGTTCTGGCTTGTCGCCTCCAGCCCGTCGAAAAGCTCGGCGACCGTCGCACGAGTGTTCGGTTCCTGCCGCCCGCCGGTCCGCAACTCGACCAGCGCGTTTGGCTCCTCCGAACCGGCCGAGAGCGGCCCGCGCGGGCGGTGATACTTGAAGCTGCGGCCCATCAGCCGCACGCCGTTGGCCAGAAGGGCCGAAGCCAGCGTATCGCCGGGATGACCCTGGTAGGGCAGCCCGTCGAAGGTGAAGCGCAGGGTCTTCGTGCGGTCGATCTGTCCGCCTGCAATGCGATGGGACTGGCTCATTTCGACCGTCCCCGCGCCCGTGCCACGTCCCGCGCGAGTTCCACCCTGGTGATCTCATGCGTCACGGTATTCCGGGTCACCACCAGCCAGGACCGGTCGCCCTGTTCGTGATACCAAAGCTCCTGATGCTCTCCTGCCGGATTGGTACGCTGGTAGAGATACTCGTGGAACGCCTCGATCCCGGCGGTCATGCCATCGGGCCGGTCGATCAGGCTGGCGTCGCCCAGATAGACGAATTCCTGCGCATCGCGGGGCCCGAGGATCGGATGATGAATGATCATTCGTTTATTCCGTCAATGCAGGTTCGGGGTCGCGCCCTGACCCTTTTCGTCGATCATCAGGCCCTTGAGGAACCGGTCGAAGCGATAGGACTTTGCGGTCGGATGCGGCTCGTCCTTCGCGAGAAGATGCGCGAAGCACCAACCCGAGGCAGGTGTCGCCTTGAACCCGCCATAGCACCAGCCGCCGTTGAAATAGAGCCCCTCGATCCCCGTCCGGTCGATGATGGGTGACCCGTCCATCGACATGTCCATGATCCCGCCCCAGGTCCTGAGGAGCCGCACCCGCCCGATTGCCGGCATCAGCGCCATCCCGCCCTCGGCCACGTCCTCGATCACCGGCAGGTTGCCCCGCTGGGCATAGGAGTTGTAGCCGTCAATGTCGCCGCCGAAGACGAGGCCACCCTTGTCGGACTGGCTGACGTAGAAATGCCCCGCGCCGAAGGTCATCACGCCGTCGATCAGCGGCTTCAACCCCTCGCTGACGAAGGCCTGCAGGACATGGCTTTCGATCGGCAGCCGCATCCCGGCATGGGCCATCACCTTCGACGACGACCCCGCGACTGCGACGCCCACCTTCTTGGCGCCGATGTAGCCGCGCGTCGTCTCCACCCCCAGGACGCGACCGTTCTCGATCCGCATGCCCGTCACTTCGCAGTTCTGGATAAGGTCGACGCCCCGCATATCGGCCCCGCGCGCATAGCCCCAGGCCACCGCGTCATGCCGCACCGTCCCGCCCCGGCGCTGCATGATCGCGCCCTTGATCGGGAAGCGCGCGTTGTCGAAGTTGAGCCACGGGTACATCGACCGCACCTGGTCCCGCGTCAGCATTTCGGCATCCGCACCATGCAGGATCATCGCATTCGCCCGCCGGGTGAAGGCATCCCGCTGCGCGTCGGTGTGGATCAGGTTGATGATCCCGCGCTGGCTGACCATCGCGTTGTAGTTGAAGTCCTGCTCCAGCCCTTCCCAGAGCTTCAGGCTGAATTCGTAGAAGGGTTCGTTGCCGTCCAGAAGGTAGTTCGACCGGATGATCGTAGTGTTCCGGCCGACGTTGCCGCCGCCAAGATAGCCCTTCTCCAGCACCGCGATCCGGGCCTGGCCGAATTCCTTGGCAAGGTAGTAAGCCGTCGCCAGCCCGTGACCCCCGCCGCCGATGATGATGTAGTCATAGGACTGCTGCGGGTCCGGGTCGCGCCAGACCGGCTTCCAGCCCCTGTGCCCGGTCAAAGCCTCGGCAATGACACGAAATCCGGAATAGCGCACGACCACCTCCACTTTGCCCCGTTCTAGGGCGAAGGCGGTGTGTCGACCTATCCGTTTCCGCCATCGGATTGGCCGTTTCTGCCATGAAGCGCGGCTATTCGATCCCGCGGTTGACCACCGGGCCGGTCAGTCCGGGCATGTTGACCGACAGCGACCCGTCGGTCAGGGCCAGAAGGGCAAGCAGGGTGACAAAGGTCAGAAGGCTGTTCATGGCAAAGCATCCGCGTGGGTTTGTTCACGCCCCGTTCTGCCTGATTCTGCTTTCCAGCCGGTTAACCAAGCGCCCGGCGTCACGCCACCAACGCCTCGGCCTTCTTCAGGTCCACGCTGACCAGCTGACTGACGCCTTGCTCCTGCATCGTCACGCCGAACAACCGGTCCATCCGCGCCATCGTCACCGCATGGTGCGTGATGATCAGGAACCGCGTCTCGGTCCGCCGGGTCATCTCGTCCAGAAGGTCGCAAAACCGCGTCACGTTCGCATCGTCCAGCGGCGCATCCACCTCGTCCAGCACGCAGATCGGCGCGGGGTTTGCCAGGAACACGCCGAAGATCAGCGCCAGCGCCGTCAGCGTCTGCTCACCCCCCGACAGAAGCGACAGCGTGGCCAGCTTCTTGCCCGGCGGCTGGCACAGGATCTCCAGCCCCGCCTCCAGCGGATCATCGGATTCCACCAGCACCAGCCGCGCCTCGCCGCCCCCGAAAAGATGGGTGAAGAGGGTCGAGAAATTGGCGTTCACCTGCTCGAACGCGGTCAGAAGCCGCTCACGACCCTCCTTGTTCAGCCCGGCGATCCCGGCCCGCAGCTTCTTCACCGCTTCCTCAAGGTCGGCCTTCTCGCCGGCGAGCGCATCATATTCCGCCTCGACCGCCTTGGCGTCTTCCTCGGCGCGCAGGTTCACCGCACCCAAGGCCTCGCGCTGGCGCTTCACCCGCCCGACATCTGCCTCAAGCGTTTCGGCATCCGGCATCTTCTCGGCATCGGTGCGGAGTGAGAGGAACAGCTCATCCGGCGTCCGGTCGTCTTCCTCGGCGATGCGCTCTGCGGCCAGCGCCACGCCCTCGCGCGCGGCATCCAGCCGTGCCTCGGCCCGTGCCCGCGCCTCGCGCGCCTCGCCGGCCAGCCGCTCGGCCTCGCGTTCGGCCATCGCGGCCTCGCGCAGGGCGCCTTCGGCCTCGGCAAGGGCATCCGCCGCCTTCCGCCGCCGCGCCTCGGCCACCTCGATCGCCTCGACAAGGGCCGCACGTCTGCCGGCGATCTCGTCTGGAAGGACCACTGCCACCGCAAGCTCGGCCTCGGTCTCGGCGCGGCGCTCGGTCAGCTCTTCTGTGCGCTTCGCCGCCGTCTCCAGCCGGTGCTTCCAGCCGGACAGTTCCTTCGTCGCCTCCTGCCGCCGCCGCACCCGGGCCTCGCCCTCGCGCCGCACCTCGTCCTGCGTGGACCGGCGGGTCATCATGGTGATCCGCGCGGCCTCGACCGTGATCTTCGCCGCCTCGACCGCCCCCCGCGCTGCGTCAAGGTCACCCAGTTCCGCCTGCGCCGCCTCAGCCTCCTTCAGCCGGGCGCGCGCGGCCATCGCCTCGTCCTCGAAGCGGCTGACCGCCAGCCGCGCCGCCTCAAGCTTGCCGCCCGCGATGGACCGGTCCGCCTCGGCCCGCGCCAGCGCCCGGTTCGCCTCGGCGAGCCGCGCATCCGCCGCCCGCCGCGCATCACGCGCCCGGGCATCGGCCGCTGCCAACTCCGCCAGCCGGGTCTGCAAGGCCTCATGCGCGCGCTTTGCCCCGTCCGCCCGCGCGGCGACCTCTTCGAGGTCGCGTTTCAACTGCACCAGCCGGTTCAACTGCTGAAGCCGCAGCGCCGCCGCACTGGGCGCATCCTCTGCCCCGGCCCGGAACCCGTCCCAGCGCCACAAATCGCCCTCGACACTCACCAACCGCTGCCCGGGGTTCAGCGCCGCCTGCAGCCGGAACCCGTCCTCACGCGAGACAAGCCCGATCTGCGACAACCGCCGCGCCAGCACCGCCGGCGCACCGACCCGCGCGGCCAGAGGCTCCGCCCCGTCGGGCAAGGCCTGCGGCGTGTCATAGCCCGGCAGCACCGCCCAGCCCGACCGCGCCTCTGCATCAACTTCGGGCGCGCGCAGGTCATCCGCCAGCGCCGCGCCCAGGGCCTTTTCGAACCCAGGCTCCACCTCCAGCCGGTCCAGCAACTGATGCCCGGCATGCGCCTCGCGCTCCACCAGACGTGCCAGCGCCGCCACTTCCGCCCGCAGGGCCGAAGCCTCGCCTTCGGCCGAAGACCGCGCCGCCCGCGCCTCGGCTTCCCTGCCTTGCGTCTCGCCGCGCGCCGTCTCGGCCGCCTCCAGCGCAGCCTCTGTCGCCCGGGCCTCGGCCTCGGCCGCTGCAAGCGCCGTCTCGTTTGCCCGGAACGCCTCGCCCGACGCCTCCAGCGCCCCAGAGGCCGAAGCGACGGCCGCCTTTGCCGCCGAAGCCTCGCCCTCGGCCCGCTCCAGCACCGACCGGCTGTCCGTCAGCATCCGCTGTGCCGATTGGTGTCGCGCCGCCAGCCGTGCGGCATCCTCGGTCAGTTCAGCCAGCGAAGCCTCGCGTTCGGAAAGGACCGCCCCCGCCTCCCGCGCCGCTTCCACCACCTCGGCCAGCTTCTCCTCGTGCCCGTCATGGGCGCGCGTCAGCTCGCGCACCTCCCATTCCAGCCGCTCGATGACCTCGCCCGCGTCGCGGTTCAGGCCCGCCTCGCGCTCCATGTCGCGCGTCAGTTGCGCGATCCGGCCGGTCAGGGTCTCGATGGCCGCCTGTGCGCGGGTCTCCTCGTCGCGCAAGGCATCTCGTTGCAGGACCAACCGCTGCAGGACTGCCGCCGCGATGGTCTCTTCCTCGCGCAGGGGCGGCAGGGCTGCTTCCGCCGTCTCCCGCCCCTTGCCGGCCTCGCGCGCCATCGCCTCGGCCTGGCCTTGCGCGATCAGCCGCTCACGCAGCGCCGCCTCGGCCGCCACCCGCGCCTCGTCCGCCTCGCGCCAGCGCCGCCAGAGGTGCATCCCCTCTAGCACCCGCAACTCTTCGGAAAGCTCGCGATACCGCGCCGCCTGCCGGGCCTGCCGCGTCAGAAGGCTCAGCTGCTGCGCGAGGTTCTCCAGCACATCATCGACGCGAAGAAGGTTCTGCTCCGTCGCCGCGAGTTTCAGCTCGGCCTCGTGCCTGCGGGCGTAGAGGCCGCTGATCCCCGCCGCCTCTTCCAGCACGCGCCGCCGCGCCTTGGGCTTGGCGTTAATCAGCTCCGAGATCTGCCCCTGCCGCACCAGCGCCGGGCTGTGCGAGCCGGTCGAGGCATCGGCGAACAGCATCTGCACATCCCGCGCCCGCACTTCCTTCGCGTTGCAGCGATAGGCCGAGCCTGCGTCCCGCGTGATCCGCCGGACGATCTCGATCTGGTCGGCATCGTTGAACCCGCTCGGGGCCAGCCGTTCCTGGTTGTCGATCACCAGCGCCACTTCGGCGAAATGCCGCGCCCCCCGGGTGGCGGCGCCGTTGAAGATCACATCCTCCATCCCGCCGCCGCGCATGGCGCTCGGCCGGTTCTCGCCCATCACCCAGCGCAGCGCCTCAAGAAGGTTCGACTTGCCGCAGCCATTGGGCCCGACCACGCCGGTCAGACCCTCATGGATCACCAGATCCGTGGGGTCGACAAAGCTCTTGAAACCATTCAGCCGCAGCCGGGTCAGGCGCACCGGAACCTCACGAGTCGCACCCTCTGATGTTCCCGCCCAAGCCTCCTAGAGTCAACCCGACCCCCCATCATCTCGCCTTTCTGTCCCGCTTATCCCCAACATCTTGCGCTCCCAGCCTTTCCTTTTTGCCCAAATATCCTCAGGGTAGCCAATCGGTTTCGCCATCGGTTCGAGACACCGATTGGCTGGGGGGCAGAATATCCCCGGTCCACGCTTCCCAAGCTCGCCACCGCCTTGCCCCCACCCGGCATCCATGCCAGCCTTCTCCCATGCTGACTCCGCCCTTCACCGGCCGCTGCCTCTGCGGCGCCGTCACCTACCGCTGCACCGCCCCGCCCCTTTGGCAGGCCTTCTGCCACTGCGAAAGCTGCCGGCGCGCCACCGCCTCGCCCGTGACCGCCTTCCTCGGCATGGCCGACGGGGAATGGGCCTGGACCGGCGCGCTCCCTTCCACCTTCCAGTCCTCTCCCGGCACCTTCCGCGAGTTCTGCCCGACCTGCGGGACGCCGATGTCCTATCGCAGCGACCGCATCCCGGGGGAGCGTCACTTCTATGCGGCGACCCTGGACGATCCCTCAGCCTTCACCCCGACCGAGCACGATTTCATCACCGAGAAGCTGCCCTGGCTCCACCTCTCGGACGGCCTGCAAGGGTGATGACCCCGTTCCGCGCCGAAGGGGACCATGACTGGCCGTCCCTCTTGTCCCTGATCCGCGAGGCCTTCGCCTACATGGACGGCCGCATCGACCCGCCCTCGTCGATGCACGAACTTACCCTTGAGGCCATCGCCGAACAGGCCCGCACGGGTGAGGTCTGGGTCATCGATGAGCCTGCGGTCGCCTGCCTCTTCCTGACCCCGAAACCGGACGCGCTTTACCTTGGAAAACTGGCAGTCGCGGTGGCCCACCGCGGGCGGGGGCTGGCGCGCAGGCTGGTCGACCATGCCGAGACCCGCGCCCGGATGCTGGGCCTGCCCGCGCTGGAACTCCAGACCCGCGTCGAGCTGGTCGAGAACCAGGCCACCTTCCGCGCCATGGGGTTCGTCGAGGTCGGTCGCACCGCCCATCCGGGCTACGACCGGCCGACGTCGATCACCTTCCGCCGCCCGGTTCCCTGATCCGGCTTGCCGCCGGGGTTCCGGCCCCTACCCTTTCCTCCGACACCCGACCAGAGGCCTTCCGATGCTTACCCTCCTCGGCATTCCCGGTGCCCTCCGCGCCGGCTCGACCAATCGGCTTCTGCTTGCCGAGGCGCGGCGGGCCTTTGGGGAGGCGAAGCATACCGAGGCCAACCTGCGCCTTCCCCTATACGACGGCGACCTTGAGGATGCCCACGGCATCCCGCCCGAGGTCCAGACCCTTGCCGACCAGATCGCCGCAGCGGATGCGGTGGTGATCGCGACGCCGGAGTACAACAAGTCCTTCCCCGGCGTGCTGAAGAACGCCCTCGACTGGGTGAGCCGCACCAAGGGGTCACCCTTCCGGCAGAAGCCGGTGGCGGTGATTTCGGCTGCCGACGGCCGCGCCGGGGGGGACCGGTCACAGTTTGCCCTCCGGCTTGCCCTCACCCCGTTCCGGCCCCGGCTTCTGACCGGGCCGGAGGTGATGGTGGCCGATTCAAGCCACGCCTTCACCCCCGAAGGCCGCCTGATCGACGCGCGCTACCAGAAGGCGCTGGCCGAGCTGATGCAGGGCCTGCGGGCAGAGGCGGAGCGGGTGTCCTGAGGACAGACGACCTTGGTGACCACAGTGGTCAAAATTGACTTTTCCATTGAAATCAACGCGTTGCTTGTGGGCGTTTACGATTTGGCAATAAGTCTGAAGCCCTCGGGAATCGCGTCCCGCCCCTCCAGCACAAGGTCCGCCATCACCTCGGCCACTTTCGGGGCCATGCCGAAACCGATCTTGAAACCGCCGTTCGCCACGTAATGCCCCGGCCGTCCCGGCCATTCGCCAAGAAGGGGCGCGCGGGTCGTGGCGCGGGGGCGGACCCCGGCCCAGCGCGCGACGACC
Organism: Tabrizicola sp. T46; assembly: GCF_057219895.1. Classification (NCBI taxonomy): domain Bacteria; kingdom Pseudomonadati; phylum Pseudomonadota; class Alphaproteobacteria; order Rhodobacterales; family Paracoccaceae; genus Tabrizicola; species Tabrizicola sp. T46. The sequence continues at coordinate 199,328 of NZ_JBXVVV010000002.1, read as the reverse complement.
GCAGCACCTTGCAGGATGGGCAGCGCCGCGACGGCACGGTCGAGAAGGCCGTCAAGCTGCGCGTCGGTACCGTCATCGGTCCATGCGGTCTCGGAGGTCGAACCGATGGCAACAGTGCCATCGGCATGGGGCACGATGTGCAGCCCATCGACGAAGAGCTGCGGTCGGTCATGGGCGTCGAAGTGCAGGGCCAGCGCCTGACCCTTGACCCCTGACCCAACCGGCTGGCCTAGCGCAGCCGAGAGGTCGCGCAGCCCGGCAACCCCGGTGGCATGGACGACTGGCCCGACCTCCTCGCCTTCGGTCAGGACCTCGCCGCTAATGGTGACAATCGCCGCTGCGAGAGATGCAAGCGCCATGCGGGGCGAGATGCGGGCCGACAGCGTGTCCTGGACCAGAAAGCCCGAGGGCGAGACTGCTTCCCAGCCCGCGCCTGTCGCTGGCACGACCCGCCAGTCGGCCTCACCCCGCCAGAGGTCGGCGGCGGACCCCGAGCGTGCCTCTGCCGCCGCGACGGCCCGCGCATCCTCCAGCGGCTGGAGTCGCCCCAGCCGCGCATAGCCTGAGGCCATGCTCGAGGCGGCCTCCACCGCTTGCCACCAGCCTTCGGCCATCAAGAGGCTTTCGAGCTGGAATTGCTTCTTCGGATTCCACGCCTCGGGCACATGCGGGGAGAGCGCGCCGACAAGTCCGCCGGAGGACCCCGCGCCGATACCCCAAGGGTCGATCACCCTGACGCGCGCGCCCCGCCGGGCGGCGGCCCAGGCGATGGAAAGGCCGAAGATCCCCGCCCCCCGCACCGTCAGATCCGCCCTTGCCATTCGTCAGCCCCCGGCCCATCACCTTGCCCCGAAAGGACTACCCAAGATGGCCCCGCCCGACCACCCCGAACTGAGCTGGCGCGATGGCCTGATCCCGGTCGCCACGCGGTTCGACGACCCATACTTCTCATTGGCGGGCGGGCTGGACGAGACGCGGCATGTCTTTCTGGACGGGAACGGCCTGCCGGGACGGTTCCGCGACGGGTTCCGGATCGCGGAACTGGGGTTCGGGACCGGGCTGAACCTTCTGGCGACGGTGCTGGCGCATGACGGCCCAGGCCACATGCATTACACCAGTTTCGAGGCCTTCCCGCTGCCAGCCGATGACATCGCGCGGGCGCTGGCCGCCTTTCCCGATCTTGCACGGATCGCACCCGAATTCCTCGCCCAAGTGGCGACAGGAGCGACGGAACTGCACTTCCCGAACCTGACCGCGACGCTGGTCCTAGGCGATGCGCGCGCGACCCTGCCGCGCTGGGAGGGCCGCGCCGATGCCTGGTTCCTTGACGGCTTCTCACCGGCGAAGAACCCCGAGCTCTGGTCGCCCGACCTGATGGCCGAGGTTGCCCGCCACACCGCGCCGGGCGGGACCTTCGCCACCTATACCGCCGCAGGGCACGTCCGCCGCGCGCTGGCGGAAGCCGGGTTCGCGGTGGAACGCCGGCCCGGGTTCGGGCGCAAGCGGCACATGACGGTCGGGCGTCTTTCGGCCGCAGTCTGACCGGTGGATTCTTCTGGACGGGCAGATGTGGAGGGGCAAGATCGCGTGACATGGCGCAGACCGCCCAAAGGAGCGAAGCCTTGATCGACTTGCAATCCCTTGAAGCTGTCGGAAAGGACTGCGGCACGGTCAGTTTCAGCGAGGGCGGCGTCACGATTGCCGCCGGTGCCGGTACCGATGCCTTTTCGCCGCCCGATGGCGGACCCGCGATCGACCGGCTGCCGGGCCTGCGCCTGCCGGTCCCGGACGGCGAATGGCGGGTGGTGGCCCGGGTGGCGCCTGCATTCCGCGCCACCTTTGATGCCGCCGCGCTGGTGGTCCGCAGCGATGCCGGAGCCTGGGCCAAGCTGGCCTACGAACGCTCACCCGACGGGCGCGGCTCGGCGGTCAGCGTGGTGACGCGGGGCACCTCGGATGATGCGAACGGGCCGACCTTCGACCTTGCGGCCCTTTGGCTGCGGGTGGCGCATGACCTGAAGGTGGTGGCCTTCCACACCTCGACCGACGGGGCGCGCTGGGACCTTCTGCGCCTCTTCGCGCTGCCCGGCCGGGTGCAGGCGGTGGACCTGATCGCCCAGTCGCCTATGGGCGAAGGGTGCAGCGCGCGGTTTGACAGGGTGGCGCTTCTGGCGGGCTGCCCGGCGGACATGCGTGACGGGAGCTGACAGGCCGGGGGGGGCCGGTATCTCCCGGGGCCGGGCTTTCGCCCGACCGTGCGGCGTGCTAGCCAGCCGGGACGATGACCGCCTCCATCACCGCCTCGAAGAATCCGGCCAAAGGCATCTGGCTGATGGTTGCCGCCGTCGCCGCCTTTGCGGCGCAGGACGGGTTCTCGCGGTATCTCGCGGGCGAATACAACACGCTGATGATCGTGATGATCCGCTACTGGGCCTTCGCGGCTTTCGTGATCCTGCTGGCGCTGCGCCGCCCGGAGGGGCCGCGCGCGGCGATCCGGTCAGCGCGGCTGCCTGCGCATCTGATCCGGTCCTGCCTTCTGGTGGCCGAGATCTGCCTGATCATCTGGGGCTATACGCTGATCGGGCTGATCAACAGCCATGCGGTCTTTGCCGTCTGCCCGCTCCTCATCGTCGCGCTCTCTGGCCCGATCCTGGGTGAGCGGATCAGCTGGCAGCGCTGGGCGGCGGTGGCCGCGGGGCTTCTGGGCGTGCTCATCATCCTGCGGCCCGGGATGGGTGTCTTCAGCTGGGCCGCCCTTCTGCCGCTGGCCTCGGCCTTCCTGTTCGCGATGTATTCCGTGCTGACGCGCCTCACAACGCGGGATGAGCCGACCTTTCCCGCCTTCTTCTGGCCGGGCGTGATCGGCGCGGTGCTGACGACCGCGATCGGCCTGCCGCATCTGGAACCGATGGCGGCGCAGGACATGGGCTTCCTCGCGGTTTACTGCGCCCTCTCCATCCTGTCGCACTGGCTGCTTCTGAAGTGCTACGAGCAGATCGAGGCGGCGCGGGTGCAGCCCTATGCCTATCTGCAGATCGTCTTCGTCACGATCATTGGGATCACAGTCTACGGCGAGGTGCTGGAACTGCCGGTGGCCCTTGGTGCGCTAGTGATCATCGCCGCCGGGCTTTACGCCCTGTCGCTGGAGCGCAAGCCCGCATGAGCTCGGTCACCGCGCAGAACACGCGTCTTGGCATCTGGCTGATGATCGCGACTTCTGTGGTCTTTGCCGCGCAGGACGGGATCTCGCGGCATCTGGCGACAAATTACAGCGTTATGATGGTGGTGATGATCCGGTTCTGGGTCTTCGCGCTTTTCGTCCTTGTGGTGGCGGCTTCCAGCGCGGGGGGGCTGCGGGCGGCGGCGCAGAGCCGGATGCCCTGGGTGCAACTGGCCCGCGGGGTGATCCTTGTGGCCGAGATCTGCGTGATGGTGGTGGGCTTCGTGAAGCTGGGGCTGATCGAGGCGCATGCGGTCTTTGCGAGCTACCCATTGCTGATCGCGGCGCTGTCGGGCCCGATCCTGGGCGAGAAGGTCGGCTGGCGGCGGTGGACGGCGATCATCATCGGGTTCGTCGGGATCCTGATCATCCTGGAACCCGGGATCGCGGTCTTTTCGCCCTGGGCGCTGGTGCCCTTGCTTGCGGCCTTCATGTTCGCGGTCTACGGGCTTCTGACCCGCTATGTCGCGCGGAAGGACCCGGCACCCGTCAGTTTCTTCTGGACCGGGGTGGTGGGGGCGGTGGCGATGACGCCTTTTGGCCTCGCCCACTGGACCTGGATGACGCCGGGGGACTGGGCCTGGATGGCGACTCTGTGCTGCACGGCGGTGCTGGGACACTGGCTTCTGATCCGGGCCTATGCGGTGGCGGAGGCCTCGGCGATCCAGCCATTCGCCTATCTGCAACTCGTCTTTGCCTCGGGCATCGGACTTTTCGTCTTTGGCGAGGCCTTGCGGATGAACGTGGCCCTTGGCGCGGTGATCGTGGTGGCGGCGGGGGTGTTCACCCTTTGGCGGCAGCGGGTGCGGGAGAAGGCCGCCTTGCAGGCCTGACGCCCCGGTTGCCCCGCCGCGGCCATGCGCGTAGAACCGCAAGGCGAAGCCTTGAAGGAGCCCCGCATGACTGCCCAGAAACCCGTCGTCCTCTGCATCCTCGACGGCTGGGGCATTGGTCCGAACCCGGAAACTTCGGCACCCGCACAGGCGCATGTCCCGACCTTCAACCATCTCTGGGCGACCTGCCCGCATGCGACGCTGACGACTTTCGGCCCGGATGTCGGCCTGCCGACCGGGCAGATGGGCAATTCCGAGGTCGGGCACACCAATATCGGCGCGGGGCGGGTGGTGGCGATGGACCTTGGCGCGATCGACCTTGCGGTCGAGGACGGGAGTTTTGGGAAGAACCCGGCGATCCTGGACTTCGCCGCGAAGGTGAAGGCCGCGGGCGGGGTGGCACACTTGATGGGTGTCATCTCGGACGGCGGGGTGCACGGGCATGTGAACCACGTCCTTGCCGCCTGCCAGGCCATCACCGCCCTGGGCGTCCCGGTCGCGCTGCATGCGGTCACAGACGGGCGGGACGTGGCACCATCCTCGGCGCTGGGCTTTGCCGAGGCGCTGGTCAGGCGGCTGCCTAATGGCGCGAGCATTGCCACCGTGACGGGGCGCTACTGGGCGATGGACCGGGACAACCGCTGGGAGCGCGTCTCGCGCGCCTATGGGGCGATGATCCATGCAAAGGGCGAAACCGCGCCCGATCCGCTGACCGCGATCTCGAACAGCTACGCCAAGGGCGAGACGGATGAATTCCTCGCGCCCACGGTGATCGACGGCTATCACGGCGCGCGGGAGGGGGACGGGCTTTTCTGCCTGAACTTCCGCGCCGACCGTGCGCGCGAGATTCTGGCGGCCATCGGCGACCCAGCCTTTTCCGCCTTCGACACCGGCAAGCGGCCGAAGTGGTCGGCGCTGCTGGGGATGGTGGAGTATTCCGACCTGCACAACGCCTACATGGCCACGGCCTTCCCGAAGCGCGTGCTGGTCAACACCCTGGGAGAATGGGTTGCCTCGCATAGCATGACCCAGTTCCGGCTGGCCGAGACCGAGAAGTATCCGCATGTGACCTTCTTCCTGAACGGCGGGAGGGAACAGCCCTACCCGGGTGAAGACCGCGCGATGCCGCCAAGCCCCAAGGTGGCGACCTATGACCTGCAGCCCGAAATGAGCGCGGATCAGGTCAGCGACCGCTTCGTCGAGGCCATCGAAAAGGGATACGACCTGATCGTCGTGAACTATGCCAACCCCGACATGGTGGGGCATACGGGCAGCCTTCCCGCCGCGATCAAGGCCTGCGAGGCTGTGGACCGTGGCCTGACTCGCGCCCTTGCCGCGCTGACGGCGAAGGGCGGGGCGATGATCGTGACTGCCGACCACGGCAATTGCGAAGTGATGGTCGATCCGGTTACCGGCGGCCCGCACACGGCGCATACGGTGAACCCGGTCCCGGTGATCCTCGTCGGCGGCCCCGCAGGAGCTAGCTTGCGGAGCGGACGCCTTGCCGACCTTGCGCCGACGCTTCTGCAGCTCATGGGACTGCCGCAGCCGCCCGAGATGACCGGGCAGACGCTGATCGTATGATGCGCGCCCTTGCCCTTCTTCTGACGCTGGCCGGGCCGCTTTCGGCGCAGACGGTGGCCGAGGATGCGGCCCGGGCATCGGCGAACCTGCAAGCCGCGATCTCGGCCCTTGAGGCCGCGACCGAGGCCCGCGACCGCGTGGCTGCGCTGACCGAAACGATCCGCGCCTATGAAGAGGGGCTTTCGGCCCTGCGTGCCGCCCTGCGCCAGGCGGCCGAACGCGAGGCGGCCCTGACCCGCGCTTTCGAGTCGCGCCGCGACGGGATCGGGCGGCTTCTGGGCGTGCTGGCAACGATCGAGGCCAATCCGGGGCCGAACCTGCTTTTGCACCCGGAAGGTGCCTTGGGCACGGCTCGGTCCGGGATGCTGATGGCCGACGTCACCCCGGCCCTGCAGGCAGAGGCGCAGGCCCTGAAGGCCGGGCTGACCGAACTTGCCGACCTGAGGACGCTGCAGCTTTCGGCGGGTGAAACGCTTCAGACCGGCCTTGCCGCGGCGCAAGAGGCGCGCATTGCCCTGTCGCAGGCGATCTCGGACCGGGTGGACCTGCCGCGCCGCTTTGCCGACGACCCCGAGAACCTGCGCCTGCTTCTGGAAAGCGCCGACACGCTGGATGCGTTCGCCGCCGGTCTTTCGCCCGATGCCGAGGCGACCCCAGGCTTTGCCGACCAGAAGGGCAAGCTGGACCTGCCCGTCCTCGGCTCACTCCTGCGCCGCGCGGACGAGGCGGATGCGGCGGGCGTCCGTCGTCCCGGCGTGACGCTGGCCGCCCAAAGCCGTGCCCTTGTCACCGCGCCATGGCCCGCGACGATCCGTTACCTCGGACCGCTCCTCGACTACGGAAAAGTGATGATACTTGAGCCCGGAGACGGCTACCTGATGGTTCTCGCCGGGCTTGATGTGGTTTACGGCGAAGTGGGAGAAGTCGTGGCCGCCGCTGCGCCCCTTGGCCTGATGGGGGGGACCGCCGCCGTGACCGAGGAATTCGCAACCAACGCCACGGATGGGACTGGCGGGCGGGAAACGGAAACGCTTTATATTGAGATCAGACAGGGCGCCGTGCCCGTGGACCCGCTTCCGTGGTTCGCGCTCTTCGCCCGCACAGGAGACTGACTGGACATGAAGAAGTTCGTGATGGCCGCCCTGGGCGGAACGGTTGCCGGAGTCGTGGCGACGACGCAGATCGCCGGCCCGCTGGTCGCGCAGGAGACGACGCAGGAAAGCTCGGTCTACGAGCAGCTTGACCTGTTCGGCGACATCTTCGAACGCATCCGCGCGCAATATGTCGAAGAGGTCTCGACCGAGGATCTGGTGACCGCCGCGATCAACGGCATGCTCACCTCGCTTGACCCGCATTCAAGCTATCTTTCCGCCAAGGATTTCGAGGACATGCAGGTCCAGACCCGGGGCGAGTTCGGGGGCCTTGGCATCGAGGTCACGCAGGAGGAAGGCTTCATCAAGGTGATCGCGCCGATGGACGGCACCCCGGCCGCCAAGGCGGGGATCCTGGCCGGCGACTTCATCACCCATGTGAACGGCGAATCCCTGCAAGGGATGATGCTCGACGACGCGGTGGAAAAGATGCGCGGCCCGATCGGATCGGAGATCATCATCACCGTGGTCCGTGAGGGCGCGACCGAGCCCTTCGACGTCTCGATCATCCGCGACACGATCAAGCTGACCGCCGTGAAGGGCCGCGTCGTCGGCAATACGGTCGTCCTGCGGGTCACCACCTTCAACGACCAGACGACCAGCGGCATGCGCGAGGAACTGGCCAAGGGCATCGAGGAACTTGGCGGGCTGGAAAACCTGGACGGTGTGGTGATCGACCTGCGCAACAACCCCGGCGGTCTTCTGAACGAGGCCATCGACGTTTCTGACGCCTTCCTGGAGAAGGGCGAGATCGTGTCGACCCGCGGTCGTGAAGCTGGCAGCGGCGAACGCTACAACGCACAGGCCGGCGACCTGATCGAAGGCCGGCCGATCGTCGTGCTGATCAATGGCGGCTCGGCCTCGGCCTCCGAGATCGTCGCAGGCGCCTTGCAGGACCACCGGCGCGCCATCGTGGTCGGGACCAAGAGCTTTGGCAAAGGCTCGGTCCAGACGCTGATCCCGCTGCGTGGCGACGGGGCGATGCGGCTGACGACCTCGCGGTATTACACGCCGTCGGGCCGCTCGATCCAGGCGCTGGGCATCTCGCCCGACATCGTGGTGAACCAGCCGCCGCCGAAGCCGGCGGATGAGACGGCGGCGGACGAGCCGGCCTCGGCGGTGCAGGAACGGTCGGAAGCGAGCCTGCGCGGGGCGATCGACAACGATTCGATGACCGATGAGGAAAAGCGGCTGTACGAAGAGGAACTTGCCCGGGCCGAGGAATCGGCAAAGCTGCGGGACGAGGATTACCAGCTCGCCTATGCCGTCGACATCATCAAGGGGCTGACCGCGATCGCCCCGGTGCAGCCCTGACCGTGTCGGTAGAGGGGCGAGCCATGGCGTCAGGGGGCCGTGCTTCCGCATGACCGCCGACCGCGAAAGCCTGCCGTACCGGCCTTGCGTCGGCGTCGTCCTGATCGACGCGCGCGGGCTGGTCTTTGCCGGGCAGCGGCTGGACAGCCCCTCGCCCGCCTGGCAGATGCCGCAGGGCGGGATCGACGACGGCGAAAAGCCGCGCGAGGCGGCCTATCGCGAGCTCTGGGAAGAAACCGGGGTCACCCGTGACCTGGTGGAGTTCGTCGGCAAGACGCATGGCTGGGTGACCTATGACCTGCCGGACGAGCTTCTGGGGAAGGTCTGGCGTGGCAAGTACCGGGGGCAGAAGCAGAAATGGTTCCTGTTCCGCTTCAGGGGCAAGGACAGCGACATCCGGATCGCGACGGAACACCCGGAGTTTTCCAGCTGGCGCTGGATCCTCGCGGACGAGATGGTCGAAAGCATCGTGCCCTTCAAGCGCGCGGTCTACGAAGAGGTTGTCCGCAGCTTCCGTGCCTACCTGGCCTGAGGTTTCAGGGGGACAGCGCCTTGCCAAAGATCGCCGCGACCCGGGCCTCTGCCGCGCGGTAGGCGGCGAAATCCTTGCTGAAGCTCTTGATGCCGAACTTCGCCGCCATGATCAGGGACGCGACCTGATCCGGCGTGGCATCCAATCCCTTCAAGGATATCCGACCCTCTGCAGCCTCGGCGGCGATCCAGCCGGCCAGATGCGTCGTGATCCGCTCATGCGCCTCTTGCACCTCGTTCTGGGCGAAAGGCGAGTTGGCAGCCAAGATCTCGTCGGCATGGGGCGAGTTCAGCATCGCTTCGACCGCCTCGCCGTCGATGGCGTGGAAGGCCGCAAGAAGCGTGTCGGCAATCGGCCCCCCGGGGACAAGAATCCGGGCGACCTCGCGCTCGGACCGCTGGAAATGCGTGCGGACCAGCGCGTTGAAGATGTCTTCCTTGCCGCAATAGCGGAGGTAGAGCGCCGGGCGCGACATGCCCGCGCCCGCGGCGATATCGGCCATTGACGTGCGCTTAAGCCCGTAGCGGGCAAAGGCCTGGAAGGCGGACCGCAGGATGGCGGCGTCCTTCGGGTCGATGGAGGGCTCGGCATCAGCGCTCATTGCGCCATATTGCAGAGAGTCGGGCTTCCGTCAAACCCGAGATTGACACGCTGACATTTCGCGTTCATTTTGTCAGTAAACAGGAGCTCCCGAAATGCCCGTCACCCTTACGATCAATGGCACCCCACGAGAGATCGACCTGCCCCCCGACGTGCCCCTGCTTTGGGGTCTGCGGGACGGGCTTGGGTTGACCGGGACCAAGTTCGGCTGCGGGGTGGCGGCGTGCGGGGCCTGCACGGTGCTGATCGACGGTCAGGCCGTCCGGTCCTGCCAGGTTCCGCTGTCCGAGGTGACGGGCGCAGTGACCACGATCGAAGGGCTGGGCCAGCCCGGCAATCTTGCGCCGCTGCAGGAGGCCTGGGTCAGGCACCAGGTCGCGCAGTGCGGATATTGCCAGTCGGGCCAGATCATGCAGGCGGCGGCGCTTCTGGCCGAGATCCCCGATCCCACGGATGAGGACATCGACGCGGTGATGCAGGGCAATCTTTGCCGCTGCGGCACCTACCCGCGCATCCGGGCCGCGATCCATGATGCAGCACTCATGATCAAGGCGGGCTGACCATGGCAAACTGGAAGAAGATCACCCGCCGGTCGTTCCTTGTCGTCGGCGCGGCTGTCGTGGGCGGCGCGGCCTTCGGGGCCTACAAGGTTGCCGAGGTGCCGGAGAACCCGCTGCGCCCCGCCGCGGATGCCACACCCCTGAACCCCTGGGTCATCATCAACGCCGACGGCACCACGGTCATTGCCCCCCGGGCCGAGATGGGACAGGGCATTTCCACAACGCTGGCAGCCCTCGTCGCGGAAGAGCTGGACGTCGACTGGACCCAGGTCCGCGTCCTCCACGGCCCGCCCGCGCAGGCCTATTACAACGCAGGCTTCGTCGACCGCATGTCGAACCAGCCGGACTTCCTTCTGTCCCAGCAGCCCAAGTCCCACAGCGCGATCCTTGCGGCCATGCCGAAGATCTTCTCGCTGCAGATGACCGGCGGGTCGACCGGGGCCATCGGCGGCTTTGTCCAGATGCGTCTGGCCGGGGCCGGCGCGCGCGAGGCGCTGAAGGCCGCCGCCGCCAAGCGGCTGGGCGTCGCGCCAGACACGCTGAAGACCGAAGGCGGCAAGGTGATCGGCGAGAAGACCTTCACCTATGCCGAACTGGCAGCGGAAGCTGTCGACCTGGTGCCTGCGGATGTCGCCCTGCGCGATCCGTCGACCTGGCGCTATGTCGGCAAGTCGATGCCGCGGCTGGACATGGTGGCGAAGTCGACGGGAACCGAGACCTTCGGGGTGGATGTCGTCTTGCCCGGCATGAAATTCGCCACGGTCCGGATGAACCCGCGGCGGGGCGGGGCGATGCAAAGCTTCGATCCGGCCCCCGCTCTGGCGATGCCGGGGGTCGAGCAGGTGATCGGCCTCGGCACGGGGATTGCGGTGGTGGCCAACAACACCTGGACGGCGATGCAGGCCGCTCAGGCGGTTGAGGTGGAGTGGGGCCCGGCGGACTATCCCGCCGACACCGGCGCGATGATGCAGAGGATCGAGGCGGCCTTTGCGACCGGCTATGACTCGCGCCTGCGCGATGACGGCGACGTTGAGGCAGAGCTGGCCAAGGGCGACGTGATCGAGGCCGAATACCGCATCCCGTTCCTTGCCCATGCCTCGATGGAGCCCTGGAACGCGACGGCCTGGGTGAAGGATGACGGGTCGGTCGAGGTCTGGTCCGGAAACCAGGCGCCGATCCTGACACGCGACGCTGTGGCAGGCGCGCTGCGGATCGACGCGGACCGCGTCACCCTGCACACGCCCGTCATGGGGGGCGGCTTCGGCGGGCGGACTGACCCGGTTCCCGCTGTCCTTGCGGCCCGGGTGGCGGCAGCCATGCCCGGCACCCCGGTCAAGGTGACCTGGAGCCGGGAAGAGGACATGACGCAGGACTTCTACCGCCCGGCCGCGATTGCGCGCATCACCGGGCGGCTTGAGGGTGGCAAGCCAACCGCGCTTTGGGGCCGGACGGCCGCCCCGTCCGTGGCGCGGAACGCCCTGACGCGGCTGGTCGGCTTTGCGCCGCCGGGACCGGATCGCGGCACGGTCGAAGGCGGCTTCGATCAACCCTACGGCCTGCCCAACTATCGCTTCGACGGACACATCGCCGATCTTTCCGTGCCGCTTGGCTTCTGGCGGTCGGTCGGCAATTCGATGAACGCCTTCTTCCTGGAAAGCTTCGTCGACGAGATGGCCCATGCCGCGGGGGCCGACCCCCTGGCGTTCCGTCTGGACCTGATCCGGGACACGCACGCCCCTTCGGCTGCCCTTCTGGAAACCGTGCGCGACATGTCGGGCTGGGACAACCTGAAGCGCCCCGGATTCGGGCGCGGGGTTGCCTTCTGTTATTCCTTCGGCACGCCCGTGGCCGAGGTGCTGGAAGTGCAGGACACCGAAGCCGGCATCAAGTTGACCCGGGCCTGGATCGCCTGCGACCCCGGGCTGGCGATGGACCCATCGATCATCGAGGCGCAGATGACGGGTGCGATGGTCTACGGGCTGTCGGCTGCGGTGCAGGGTGCGATCACATTTGCCGACCAAGAGGTGGTCGAACAAAACTTCTGGGACTACGAGCCGCTGCGGATGCACACGACCCCGAGCTTCGAGGTCAGGATCCTGCAGAACAACGGCACCTTCGGCCATATCGGCGGCGTGGGTGAACCCGGAACGCCCCCTGCCGCCCCGGCGCTGGCCAACGCGCTTTTCGATCTGACCGGGGTGCGCGCCCGGGAGTTGCCGCTGAACAAGAGCTTCAGTTTCGCGGCCTGACACTGGCTTCGGCCCGCGCGCCGCGCGGGCCGATCTGCCGGGTTTCCGCAGTGCAGCGAAACCCGTGTTCGCCGTGGGCAAGGCGGCATGGAACAGCGGTCCATGCGCGGCGGATTGCCCGGCATTTCCGCCTTTTCTGGCCGGATGCCCCTGCAATCGCTTGTATTCCGTCCCTTTCCCGCGCTACGGACCCGCCCGAAAGCGGCCCGTCCCCGCGCTGAAAGGTTGTGTCCATGTCCTTGCCGAACCACGCCCCGATCCAGGAACTTTACGTTTCGTCCGCCGCAGCCGAGAAGCTGAAGGTCGAGGCGGGCAACATGCCGTCCTGGGACCTGACCGCCCGCCAGATCTGCGACCTTGAACTCCTGATGAACGGCGGTTTCTCGCCGCTGAAGGGGTTCATGGGCCAGGCGGATTACGAGGGCGTGGTCGAGAACATGCGCCTTGCGGACGGCAGCCTCTTCCCGATCCCGATCACGCTGGATGTCTCTGAAGCCTTCGCCGACAAGGTTGCGCCCGGGCAGGACATCGCGCTTCGCGACCAGGAAGGGGTGATCCTTGCCATCCTGTCAGTCACTGACAAATGGGTGCCGGTGAAGGCGAACGAGGCCGAGAAGGTCTTCGGTGCCTATGACCTTGCCCATCCGGCGGTGAACTATCTGCACAACGTTGCCGGAAAGGTCTACCTCGGCGGGCCGGTCACCGGCATCCAGCAGCCGGTGCACTATGACTTCAAGGCCCGCCGCGACACGCCGAACGAGCTTCGCGCGCTCTTCCGCAAGCTCGGCTGGCGCAAGGTCGTGGCCTTCCAGACCCGCAATCCCCTCCACCGCGCGCATCAGGAACTGACCTTCCGCGCCGCGCGTGAGGCGGAGGCGAACCTGCTGATCCACCCGGTCGTCGGCATGACAAAGCCGGGCGACGTCGACCATTTCACCCGCGTGCGCTGCTATGAGGCGGTGCTCGACCAGTATCCGGCGCAGACCACGGCGCTGTCGCTCCTGAACCTTGCGATGCGCATGGCCGGGCCCAGGGAGGCGGTCTGGCACGGGATCATCCGCAAGAACCACGGCTGCACCCACATGATCGTCGGGCGCGACCATGCCGGTCCGGGCAAGAACAGCCAGGGCAAGGACTTCTACGACCCCTACGCCGCGCAGGAGCTTTTCGCCAGGCACGCGGGCGAGATCGGGATCGAGATGGTCGACTTCAAGCACATGGTCTACGTGCAGGAAAAGGCCCAGTACTACCCCGCGAACGAAGTGCCGGAAGGCTCCACCGTCCTTGACATCTCGGGCACGGAACTGCGCCGTCGCCTGCGCGAGGGGCTGGACATCCCGGAGTGGTTCAGCTTCCCCGCGGTGGTGGCGGAACTCCGCAAGACCTCGCCTGCCCGGTCGAAGCAGGGCTTCACGGTGTTCTTCACCGGCCTTTCGGGCAGCGGCAAATCCACCATCGCCAACGCGCTGATGGTCAAGCTGATGGAGATGGGCGGCCGTCCGGTCACGCTTTTGGACGGTGACGTGGTGCGCAAGCACCTGTCGTCGGAGCTTGGGTTCTCGAAGGAACACCGTGACATCAACATCAAGCGGATCGGCTATGTCGCATCCGAGATCACCAAGAACGGCGGCATCGCGATCTGCGCGCCGATCGCGCCATACACCGCAACGCGGCGGGCGGTGCGCGAGATGATCGAGGCCTATGGCGCCTTCGTCGAGGTCCATGTCGCGACCTCGATCGAGGAGTGCGAACGCCGCGACCGCAAGGGCCTCTACAAGCTGGCGCGGGAAGGCAAGATCAAGGAATTCACCGGGATTTCGGACCCTTACGAGGCCCCGACGAATGCCGAACTGGTGGTGGACACCGAGAATGTCGATGTCGACCACTGCGCGCACCAGGTGCTTCTGAAGCTGGAGCAGATGGGCCTGATCCGCGCCTGATGGTCTCGCCCCGGCCCTGCGCCGGGGCCACTACCAATCCCGCTAGGTCCCGGGCTCAGGCCCGGGACGGAGTCGCGCTACTCGGCCTTCATCATCCGGCGCAGAAGGCCGTCCTTCACCACATACTGGTGATACAGCGCCACCAGCGCGTGGCCGAGGACCACGAGCATCAGGATGTTGGCGAAAAGCCCGTGGACGTCGCCGTTGTCCATGCCACCGAACCAGATGCTGATCCCGCCCAGGGGCACCATGATCATCAGGAGATAGATCAGCCGGTGGCCCCAGTCCGCGGCCCTGACCTGCAGGCTGCCCGGCACACCCGGGGCTTCAGGCACCCCCCGGCGCAGGCGGACGATCAGGCGGACAAGGACAAGCGCAAGGATTGCAAGGCCAAAGGCGACATGCGGCACGAAGGCGGGTGCGGCGGCACCGTCCTCCATCGCATCCCAGGCCTCTTCCGCCCCCTCGCTGGACAGCCAGGCGAGCGGGATCAGGATGGCGATGATCCAGTGAAGCGCGATCTGAATCCTGGAATATCCGCTGCGTGAAGTCATGCCGACTTACCCTCGTCCAAGTTGCCGTTGGCGCAAGGCTGCGAAACTTGGCTTCACCTGTCCAGCAAATTCACCCGAGGACCGGGCACTGCGCTGTCAGTGCACGCTGACCGGCGTGAAATCATGCTCCCGCGCGAGGTGGAAGGCGAGCTTCCGGTCCGCGACCAGCGCCAGCTGCCGCCCGTCAACTCCGTGGACCGACCAGACGACGTCCAGCCCGCCCATCTGCTCACGCACGGCCTCGGGCAGATCCTCAACCTGCACCTCGCGGACATAGACGATCCGGTCCGCGCCCTGTGGCAAACCGTTGAATGGTGTGTTCATTTCCGGCCCCCTTCCTTGCCGCCGATGCGAATGGTCTGAACTACGGTCTCCGGCACATGGCGCCGCAGGTCGACGTGCAGAAGTCCATGCTCCATCGTCGCCCCCGCCACCTCTACCCCGTCGGCCAGCACGAAGCTGCGCTGGAAGGCGCGCGCGGCGATCCCGCGGTGCAGGAACACCCGCTCGCCGGTGTCCTCGCCCTGCCGGCCGCGCACGACCAGCTGCCGGTCCTCGACCGTGATCGACAGGTCTTCCTCGCGGAACCCTGCGACGGCCAGCGTGATCCGGTAGGCGTTTTCCGCCACCGCCTCGATGTTGAACGGAGGATAGCCCTCGGCCCCCGACTTCGCGGTGCGTTCGACCAGCCGTTCAAGCTGTTCGAACCCCAGAAGATAGGGATGGGCCCCGAAGCTCAGTTTCGTCATCGCGACATGTCCTTGGTTCAAGCGACAGTTTTGCGCCCGGCCCCGCGTTCGGGCACCGTGCTTTGCCGAATATGGGGCGCTGCCGGGCGCGCCGCAAGTCCCGCGAGGGGGTCCCCGCCTGCGGCTCGCCGCAAGGAATTCGTAGAAATCTTCCCAGCCGGCCTTCGCCTTCCTATATGCTCGATCACGAACCAGGAACCGACTCGGCCCCCATGAACGCACCATCTGAACTCAGCTTCGAGGAAATGCTGCGCATCCGGCTGGAAGTGCTGCGGCGCGAGCATCGCGACCTTGATCAGGCCATCCTTGCACTGGAAGAAACCGGGCGGCCGGATCAGCTGACACTGCGGCGGCTGAAGAAGCAGAAGCTGGCCCTGAAGGACCAGATCGTGAAGCTTGAGGATCAGCTGATCCCCGACATCATCGCCTGAGACAGCCCGGGGCGGCGCGTCGCCCCTTGCCCTTCCCGTGCCAAGGCCTGACAACCTTTCGCGGGGCCCATCTGGGCAGCGTCAGGGCAACGCGTGCAGACAAGCGAGAGCCAACGGGGACATCTGGCGATGCTGGCGTTTTCGGCGCTGGTGGCGGGGTCGTTCTCGCTGGGCGCGCTGGCGGCCCCCCATGTCGATCCGGCCGCCTTTTCGGCGCTGCGCTTCCTTCTGGCGGGGGTGCTTGTCGGCGCGGCGGCCCTTGCGACGACCGGGCTGCCCCGCAGCGCCTGGGTGGCGCCGTGGCGCTACCTAGTGCTTGGCGGACTTCTGGCCGCCTATTTCGTCCTGATGTTCGAGGGGCTGAAGACCGCACAGCCGGTGTCGGCCGCTGCGGTCTTTACCCTGACGCCGGTGCTGGCGGCGGGGTTCGGCTGGCTGCTTCTGCGGCAAAGACTGACCCCACGGATGGCGCTGGCCCTCGCGATCGGGGCGGTCGGGGCGCTTTGGGTCATCTTCCGGGCTGACCTGTCGGCCTTCCTGGCCCTGCGGATCGGTCCCGGCGAGGTGACCTATTTCTGGGGCTGCGTCGCCCATGCGCTTTACGCGCCGATGGTCCGCAAGCTGAACCGGGGCGAGCCGGCGGTGGTCTTCACCTTCGGGATGATGGTGGCGGGCACCGCCCTTCTGACCCTTTGGGCCTGGCCGGCGATCCGGACCACGGACTGGACGGCGCTGCCGCCCATTGTCTGGGTCACGCTGGCCTATGTCGCCGTCGCGGCCAGCGCAATGACCTTCGTCCTGCTGCAATACGCCACCCTGCGGCTGCCCGCAGCCAAGGTCATGGCCTATACCTATCTGGTCCCGAGTTGGGTCATCCTGTGGGAGATCGCGCTGCATGGCGATCTGCCGCTGGGACTGGTCCTCGTCGGCGTGGCGATGACGGTGCTGTCGCTCTGGCTGCTCTTGAAGGACTGAACCTTCCGCGGGGCGACGATCATTCTGCGAAAGATCGCCCCTCTACGGTCGAAGTCTCGCGAGCCCGTCGGACAAGAACTCTTCGGCCAGTGCCAAGGTGCCCTGCGTATACTCCGGCCCCCCCAGCGCCGCCGCCGTGTCGCTGTCCGCGCGGCTGGCAAGCCATGCGGTCAGGAGCACGCGGCGCAGAAGGACCAGGTCCGGGATCATCGCGCGGTCTTCCGGGCGAAGGGCAGCCACGCCGGAGTAGCCCTCGCACCAACGGGCAATCAGGTCGGGCAGGCGGGGGTCGGTCTCGATGAAGGAGAGGGCGGCGGCAAGGTCATAGACCCACCAGCCGAAGCCGCAGTCATCGAAGTCGATGGCCCAGAGCCCGGCGTCGTCCACCATCAGGTTGGCGAGCCGCAGGTCGGCATGGATCAGGCCGAAGACGTCCGGCCCGGTGCCATGGGCGCGCAACCGGTCGGCCAGCAGCCCGGTCGCCCGTTCGATAACTGCGGTCGCCCCGGCATCCAGCCCCGGCGCCTGCCGCCAGTCGCCCCAATGCGGACGGGGGCCGAGGATCGTCTCGACATCCCAGCGCTTGCGGGTGAAGCCCGGCGGAGGTGTCCAGCCCCTTGCATGGCCGTGAAGCCGCGCCGTCGCAGCACCTAGGGGCGCAAACCAGCGGGCAAGGTCATCGCCGGGACGCAATTCCTGCCCTGCGATCGGGGCAAAGCCGACGATGAAGCGCCCGTCGATCTCGGTCACCGGCCCATCGCGCCCCGCGATTGGGGCAACGGTGCGCAGGCCCGGCAGGTCTTGGAGGGCCGCCAGCCAGGCGAGTTCCGAGGCGATCTCGCGCTTGGTGTGATAGCCCTGCCGGTGCAGCCGCAGGATAAGGTCGCCGGCCCGCCAGGTCTCGTTCTCGGACCGGTTCAGAAGGGAAAGGGGTCTGTCCGGCGCAAGCCCGTAAAGCGGCAACGCCCGAGCGATGATTTCAGACATCCCCACCGCGCCGCAGAAGATAGATGTCCATGATCCAGCCATGTTCGGCCCGAAGGCGGGCCCGCGTGGCCAGGATTTCGTCCGAGACCAGCGCCAAGGGGCCTTGGATCAGCGCCTGTTGCGGCATGCCGACATAGGCGCCCCACCAGATGGTGGTGTCAGCCGGATCGATGGCGGTGAAGGCCCCGCCCCTGTCCAGCATCACCGCCACGGTGATTGCCCCATCCGGCCAGCCTTTCTCGCGCAGCTGGCGGCCGGTGGTGATCGTGATCGGGGCGGCCAGCGTGTTCAGCGCGATGCCGTGGGCTGCCGTCAGGACCTGCAGGCTGGTGATGCCAGGCACAACCCGCACCGTAACCCCGCCCAGCCGCGCGGCGATGCGCAGCGTGCTGTCGTAAAGCGAAGGGTCGCCCCAGACCATCAGCGCCACCTTGCCACCCTTTGGCAGGCGCTTGGCCAGCACGTCGCGCCAGACCCCGGCGATGGCATCATGCCAGTCATTGACGGCCCCCAGGTAGTCCGCCTGATCCGCACGCGTCGGCACGTCATATTCGGCGACCGGGACCGGGGCGGTCAGGACGCGCGACAGGATCAGGCGGCGGAGGTCGGCAAGGTCCGACTTGTCCTCGCCCTTGCGCGGCAGAAGGATCAGATCGGCCCCGTTCAGCGCAGCAGCGGCTTCGGCGGTCAGATGGTCCGGATTGCCGGTGCCGATACCGATGAGGGATAGCGTGAACATGGACATCGACCACAAGGACGGCGCGGCCCCTTGGCAAGGCCGCGCCTGATGGATCAGGCCGCGTAAAGGCGCGGCGCGACGAGAGGCGAGCCATGCGCCTTCAGCGCCTTGGCACCGGCCAGAACCGCAAGATCGGCAATCGGTTCGATCAGGACAACGGCCATGTAGGCCAGGCCGAAGGTGGCGATCGCTGCAAGGTTATCGGCGGCAAAGCCCTGCCCGTAGATCGCCCAGAACGCGACCCACGAGACGATGCCCCCCTGATAGACCAGCGACAGCGACAGCACCTGGCGGTATTGCAGGTCGACATAGGCCGTTCCCGGGGCGACGACGCGCTTGGCGACCTCCATCATCACGAAGAGAGGGACGAGAAGCGTGGTCACGTTCATCGCATATTGCGGCAGGTCGGCCGGCGCGAAGACAAGGCCCTGGATCAGAAGCCCCGCCGCCAGCCCGACCGCCGCGGGTCCCGCCCCGAGGATCAGGAACAAGGTGGAGCCAAGGATGAGGTGCACCTCGCTTACCCCAACGGCGAAATGCGGGAACACTTCGAAGAAGATGAACACGCCGACGGTGGCGATGACCGAGCGCAGGGCGACCGGGGCGATGCCGCTTTCGCGGGTTGCCTTGACGACATGGTAAAGCGCCACCCCGCCCGCCCCGGCGGCGGTCGCGTAGCTCAGTCCGATCTTGGCCCCGTCGACGAGGCCCGGTTCGATATGCATTGTCCCTCCTGTCCGTCACACCCGACGGCGGTTGTTTCGTTCCCGCAAGGCCGGTCTCCTGGCTGGCGGATCGCGGCGGGCCTTCGCCTTCCCATCCCTAAGGGACAGTGGCGGATGAAGACCCGCTCACCGCTGACAGTCGCGGGGGCGGCTGATGACACGGGCCCCGGCTTCGGTTGGCCCGCTCCTCATTCCCGTTTCAGTCCCGGCGCTTTGCACCTGGTGGGACACCTTGCCCCGCCTGTCTGCGCCTCGCACCCCGAATGGTCAAGATCGAAGGCGACGGGACGGGATCAGTCCCCGACGCCCCGGGCCAGGGGGCCGATCAGGATGAGCCCAGGAAGGGAGCTTCGGTCCTGTGCCAGCGATTCGGCCAGCTCCGAGATGGTGGACCGCAGGAGCCGCTGGTCGGGCGTGCTGACCGCCTCGGCCAGAAGGGCCGGGGTCCCGGGTGGCAGGCCATGCGCGATCAGCGCCGCCGCCAGCGCCGGAAAGGTCCGCTTGCCCATGAAGACCACGGTGGTGGCATGGGGGTCGGCCAGCGCGGGCAGGTTCAGCCCCGGCGGCAGGTTCCCCGACGTGTCGGCAGCGGTGATGAACTGCACCCGCTGCGCGTGGATGCGCCGGGTCAGCGGGATCCCGGCAGCGGCGGCGGCGGCCGAGGCGGAGGTCACACCCGGCACGATCTCGCAAGGGATCCCGGTGGCCCGCAGCGCCTCGAGCTCTTCCTCGAGCCGGCCGAAGATGCCGCTGTCGCCCGACTTCAGCCGAACCACGCGCGCGCCGGTCCGGGCATAGTCCACCAGAAGGCGGCTGACATGGTCCTGTTTCGGCGAGGCGCGCCCCGCCCTTTTGCCCACCCCCACAAGATCGGCCCCGGGCCTAGCCAGGGCCAGGATCGGCCCCGCGGAAAGGTCATCGTAAAGGACCGCATCCGCCGTCTGCAGGGCCTTGACCGCCTTGACGGTCAGAAGGTCGGGATCACCCGGTCCCGCCGAGACGAAGGTGACAAAGCCGGTCATTCAGGCACTCGCGATCAAGTGGAAATAGGTGCCGGTCGATAGCCCGCCCCCCGACTGGAGTCGATAGGACCCTGTCTCGGGAACGCTTGTACCGGTGGCATCGGTCACGGTCGCAAGGGCGGCATCGGGTTGGGCAACGATGGTCGAATAGTGAAACTCGTGGCCCGAAAGCGCGGCACCGGTTGGCTGTCCGGGAATGGTCTGTGCAAGAACGGCCCGCCGGTAGCCCAGATGCATCTGCCGTTTGGCGTAGCTCGTCACCAGTCCCAGAAGCCCGGCCATCCGGTGGCTCGTGCCGTCCTTGTCGATCAGCGCGGCGCCCATTGCCATGTAGCCCCCACATTCGCCATGCACGGGCCGCGCCACGGCAAAGGCCTGGAGCTTCGCGCGGAACCCCTCCGCCGCGGCAAGGGCGCCCGCGTGCAGTTCGGGATAGCCACCCGGCAGCCAGCAGACATCGGCCCCGGGGTCCGGTCCTTCATCGGCGAGGGGCGAGAAGGGCAGCACTTCCGCGCCCGCCGCGCGCCAGCCTTGCAGAAGGTGCGGATAGACAAAGCTGAACGCCACATCCCGCGCCAGGGCGATCCGCTGACCCGGGGGCGTGATCCGTGCCGCCGGAGCGGCCCGTGCCGTTGTCCCTGCCGCCGCGAGCATCGCGTCAAGGTCCACCCCCTCGCGCACCAGCCCGGCAGCCTCGGCGATCAGCGCCTGAAGGGCGGGCTGCTCCTCGGCCTGCACCAGCCCCAGATGCCGCTCGGGCATCGCGATCGCCGGGCGCTTCGGCAGCGCGCCCAAGACCGGCAACCCTGCTTCCTCCATTCCCTTCCTCACAAGCGCCTCGTGCCGCGGGCTCGCGATCCGGTTCAGGATCACGCCCGCCACCCGCACCCCCGGCCGGAAGCGCGCCAGCCCCAGCGCCACCGCCGCCGCCGTCTGCGCCTGGCCGGAAGCGTCGATCACCACCACCACCGGCCAGCCCATCCGTTCCGCCAGGTCCGCCGTCGCCCCGTTCCCCGCTGCCCCTGCTGCGGCCACGCCGTCGAAAAGGCCCATCGACCCTTCCGCAAGGATCAGGTCCGCTCCTTCCGCCGCCTTGAGCATCCCATCCAGCATCGCCCCCGGCATGGCCCAGCTGTCCAGGTTGAAACTCTCGCGCCCGCTGGCCGCCCGGTGAAAAGCCGGGTCGATGTAATCCGGCCCGTTCTTGAAGGGCTGCACCATCAGCCCCCGGTCGCGAAGCGCGGCCAGAAGCCCCAGCATCACCGTGGTCTTGCCCGTCCCAGAGGCCGGGGCCGAGATGATCAGGCCCGGAACCGTCGATTCCCGCATCATGACTCCGTCCCCGGAAAGCGCGGGTGGGTGCCGACGGGGCGATAGCGCCGGTCATAGTCCCCGGCGTAAAGTCGGCTTTCCTCGAACCCCTCCTGCGCCAGCGCGGGGCCGACAAGGATCAGCGCCGTCCGCTCCACCTCGGCGGGAACAGCGTCAGCAAGCGTGGCCAGCGTCGCCCGGATGATCCGCTGGTCGGGCCAGCTTGCCCGCCAGACCACGGCAACCGGGCAGTCCGGCCCGTAATGGGGGACAAGGTCGGCCACCAGCTTTTCGATAAGGTGGATCGAGAGGTGCAGCGCCAGCGTCGCCCCGGTCGCGCCAAAGGCCGACAGCGTCTCGCGTTCGGGCATCTGCGTCGCCCGCCCCTCGGTCCGGGTGAGGACGACCGACTGCGCGAGGCCCGGCAGTGTCAGTTCCACCCCCAGGGCCGCCGCCGCCGCGGCAAAGGAGGGCACCCCCGGTGTAACGTCATAGGGGATGCCGAGCTCGCGCAACCGCCGAAGTTGTTCCCCCATCGCCGACCAGACCGACAGGTCCCCGGAATGCAGCCGCGCCACGTCAAGCCCGTCCGCGTGCGCCGCCGCGATCTCGGCGATGATCTCGTCAAGGCTGAGGGGGGCGGTGTTCACGATCCGGCAGCCGGGCGGGCAATGCGACAGGACCCCTTCCGGCACCAGCGAGCCAGCATACAGACAGACGGGCGAGGCCGCGATCAGGTCCCGCCCCCGCAGGGTCAGAAGGTCCGCCGCCCCCGGCCCGGCCCCGATGAAATGCACCGTCATCCCCGATCCCCGCCATTCTTCGTCCGCAAATATCCCCGCCGGAGGCACTCCGAGCCGGTTGCGCGCCCTTCACGCGCAGAGGCGAGACAAGAGGCTTGCGCGTAGCGCTCAACTTGGCACCGGAGCGTCATGCCTGCCCCTCCGCGATGGCCGCCGTCGCGGTCCCGTCCGCCGACACCACCCGGGGCCCCCGCAGCCGCGCGCCCGGCCCCGCCGCCGCCAGCGCCGCCGCCTCGGCCATCGAGCCCACCCCCTTCAGCGCCTGCACCCGCCCTGATTGGGTCAGCGTGACCTGCGCGTGAAGGTCCGCCTCCGGAACCGCCACGACCGGCAGTCCCAACGCCTGCCCCATCGGCGCCAGGGACCCGGCCTTCGCGTCGAGCGTGGCAAGATGCGTCACCCCCTCAGCCCCGCCCGCCCGGTGCAGCGCGTCCTGCAAGGCAGCCAGCGTCACCCCATGCCGGAACCCGAAGCCAGCCACGATCATCTGACCACGCTCCACTGCAGGATCGGCAACGCCGCCCGCCAGCCGCGCTTGCGGCCGATGGGGGCGGGTTCGGACAGCTCGATCTTCAGAAGGTTGCCCCCCTGCCGCGCCGACCAGTCCAGCACCAGCGCCTCGGTCTCGATCGTCACCGCGTTCATCACCAACCGGCAGCCCGCCGGCATGATCTCCCACAGCCTCGTCAGCAAGGCGTCCGACGCCCCGCCACCGACAAAAACCGCATCGGGCGCGGGCAGGCCCTCCAGCCCCTCCGGCGCGCGGGCCTCGGTCAGGCGGTGGCGATGCGCAAGACCGAAGGCCTCGACATTCGCCTTCGCCCGCGCTGCCCGCACCGGATCGGCCTCCAGCGCCGCGACCCGCGCGCCGCCCGCAAGGAGCCATTCGATCCCCACAGACCCGGACCCTGCCCCTATGTCCCACAGCACCTCGCCCGGCCGGGGCGCCAGCGCCGAGAGGGTCAGCGCCCGCACCGGGCGCTTGGTGATCTGCCCGTCATGCTGGAAAAGATCGTCCGGCAGACCCGAGGCCCCCGGCAGGCCGGGATCGGTGGCCTCGATGGCCACCGAGACCGGGGCGCTCACATCTGTCGGAATCGTTCCGGACGTCACCCGCTCCGCCGGCCCGCCAAGCCGCTCAAGCACCGTCAGCTGAGCGCCCGTGTGCCCGTTCGCGGCCAGCCATTCCGCCAGTTCCGCCACCGCCGCCCCGTCTCGCAGGGTGCAGATCGCCCGCACGCCCCGCCCCAGCACCGGGCGCAACCGGGCAAACGGCGCGGCATGAAGACCAAGGCAAAGGCACTCCTCCAGCCGCCAGCCCAGCCGGTTCGCGGCCAGCTGGAAGGTGGATGGCACGGCATGCGACACCCACTCCCCCGCTGACAGATGCGCCATGAGGCTGCCGCCCGCACCGAACCAGAAAGGATCGCCCGAGGCGAGGACGACGGTCAGTTGGCCCCTATGGGCAAGCACTGGCGTCGGATCGAAGGGGACGGGCCAGGGGTGGCCCTTCGCCCCGGCACCCACCAGTGCCAGGTGGCGCGGGCCGCCGAAGATCGCCGTGGCCGCGGCCAGCGCGGCGCGGCTTGCGGGCATGAGGCCCTCCGGTCCATCCTCGCCCAGACCGATGATCGTCAGCCAGGGATCAGCCATGCCCCCCCTCCTTCCGCCCCGCGTCCTGCTTCTCGGCGGCACCACCGAGGCCGCGCAGATGGCCCGCGCCCTGGCCGGGGCAGGGGTGGAGGCGGTCTATTCCTACGCCGGCCGCACCGAAAGCCCGGTGGCCCAGCCCCTGCCCGTTCGCGTGGGCGGGTTCGGCGGAGTGGCGGGGCTGGTGGACTACCTTCGGGCCGAAGGGATCACGCATGTGATCGACGCGACCCACCCCTTCGCCGCCCAGATGAGCACCAACGCCGTCGCCGCCTGCATTGCCACCGGCACGCCGCTCATGGCGCTGGAACGCGCGCCCTGGGCGGCGGGCGCGGGCGATGCGTGGACCCATGTCCCCGACATCGACGCCGCCGTCGCAGCCCTTGCCGGGCCGCCCCGCCGCGTGTTCCTTGCCATCGGGCGCCAGCATCTCGCGCCCTTCGCGGCACAGGACCAGCACCGCTATCTCCTGCGCCTCGTCGATCCGCCGGTTGAGCCGCTGCCGCTGCCAAATGCCGATGTCGTCATCGCCCGCGGCCCGTTTGACGAGGCAGACGACACCGCCCTTCTTGAAACCCACCGGATCGACCTTGTCGTCGCCAAGAATGCCGGCGGCACGGGAGCCGTGGCCAAGATCAGTGCCGCCCGCGCGCTGAAGCTGTCGGTCCTGATGATCGACCGCCCCGTCCTTCCACCACGCCGAGTGGCCCATGACGTGGCCGAGGTCATGGCCTGGCTTGACGCCTGAAGACCCGCTCGTCGAGCCCTCCGGGCACTCCTCGCTCTCCGCCACCGAGGAGAACGCGAAGCGCACGACGAGGGAAGCCCCGGTCATCCCGCACTCCTTGGCGAATAGACCCAGGGCCCGACGCGGCGGGTCGCGCTGTTGCCGACGATCACCACGGTCCGCATGTCGGCCATCTCGGGTGTCGCCTCGCCCAGCGTGACCGTGGTCAGGCGCTGATCGGGGGTGCTGACGGCACGGGCGAAGGTGATCAGCCGGTCAGGGCCACACTCGGCCCGCAGAATCTCCAGCGCCCTCACGAACCCTTCAGGCCGGCTGGCCGAACGCGGGTTGTAGAAGGCCATCGCGAAATCGGCCCGTGCGGCGTGGCGCAGGCGGCTTTCGATCACCTCCCAGGGCTTGAGGTTGTCGCTCAGGTTGATGCAGGCAAAGTCATGGCCGAGCGGAGCCCCCGCAGCTGCCGCAGCCGCCAGCATCGCCGTGATCCCCGGCAGGACACGAAGGTCCAGCGCCTGCCAATCCGGCCGCCCCTCCATCGCCTCGAAAACCGCCGACGCCATCGCGAAGACCCCCGGATCGCCCGAAGAGACGACCACCACGCGCCGCCCCGCCGCCGCCATATCCAGAGCCGCCCGGGCGCGGTCGAGTTCCACCCGGTTGTCCGAAGGATGCAGCGTCAGCCCGGGGCGCGGGGCGACGCGGGCGACGTAAGGGATGTAGCCGACCACGTCGGTCGCCTCGGCCAGCGCCGCCGTGACTTCAGGCGTGACCATCCGGTCATCCCCCGGCCCAAGGCCCGCAATGACGACCGAGCCCGTCACGCGTGACGTTCCGGGCGGCGTCCATGGCCATGGACAAGGACGATCGCGAAATAGGGGCAGTCGGCGGGGTCGATCTCGGCCAGCCGGGCAACGCGCTGGTTCGGCATCGTCCCGCGCTCGACCAGCCAGGCCTGCTCAAGCCGGCCCGCCCGCTCAAGCGCCCGACGCACGCGCGGCAGGTTGCGGCCCGTCTTCATCACCACCAGCGCATCGGCGGTCTGCATATGCCGGACCAGGTCCTCCTCCGGGAGCGTCCCCATCAGCACCGTCAGCACGTCATCGCCCCAGGTGATGGGCGTGTCCGTCGCGTGCCAGCAGCCCGTCATGCCGGTGATGCCGGGGATTACCTCGACCGGGACCCGCCCCTGCAGGCGGGAATGAAGATGCATGAAGCTGCCGTAGAAGAAGGGGTCGCCTTCACAAAGGACGACCACATCCTCGTCTGCGGCAAGCGTCGCCAGCCGGTCGGCCCAGTCGTCGTAGAACCCGGCCAAGGCCTCGGTATAGTCCTCGCTGTCGAAGGGAAGTTCGGTCGTCACCGGGTATTCCATCGGGTACTCGATCACCTCGGGATGCAGCATCCCCTCGACGATCCGCCGTGCCTGCCCGGCGCGGCCCTCCTTCCGGAAATAGGCCACGTGGCGGGCCGCACCGATTGCGCGCGCGGCGCGAAGGCTCATCAGGTCCGGATCGCCGGGGCCAAGGCCCGCACAGATCACCCTGCCAGTCTTCGGCTCCATGCTCATTCCTTCCGGCTGGCGAGCGCGTTGACGGCAGCGACCGTGATCGCCGACCCGCCAAGGCGGCCCTTGACGATCAGGCTGGGCACCGGCGGGGCCGCCATCAACGCATCCTTCGATTCCGCCGCGCCGACGAACCCGACCGGACAGCCGATGATCGCGGCGGGGCGCGGGCAGGCGGGGTCTTCCAGCATGTTCAGAAGGTGGAACAGCGCCGTCGGCGCATTGCCGATGGCGACGACTGCGCCTTCAAGATGGGGCCGCCACAGCTCCAGCGCCGCCGCCGAACGGGTGTTGCCCATCGCCTTCGCCAACTCGGGAACGTGCGGGTCGTGCAGCGTGCAGATCACGGCGTTGCCTTTCGGCAACCGCGCCCGGGTGATCCCCTCGCTGACCATCCGTGCATCGCACAGGACCGGCGCCCCGGCCTCAAGCGCCGCCCGCGCGGCAATCGCCATGCCGGGGGTGAAGGCGATATGGGGCGCAAGCTCCACCATCCCGGCGGCATGGATCATCCGGACCGCGACGACCTCCTCTTCCGGCGTGAAGCGGGCGAGGTCGGCCTCGGCCCGGATCATGGCGAAGCTCTGGACATAGATCGCAGCGCCGTCGGTTTCATAAAGATGGGGCATGAAGGGCCTTCAGATGGTCTTGGATCGCCTGCAGGCCAAGGTGCCGCAGGTGGGGCGTGGCCGAAGCCGTGCCGTTGAGGATCAGGTCATGGCCCTGGCCGGTGGCGGTCAGGACGGTCGGGGCGGGGCCGGGGTGGGCGCAGCCCTTGGCGCAGCCGGAGATGTGGAGGCTCTGGCCGGGCCGAAACGCCGGGGCCAGCGCGCGGGCAAGGGTGCGGGTGTCGCCCAGCGCCTGCGGGCAGGCGGGCGCGCCGGTGCAGGCGGTGATCCGCAGGATCGGGTCTGCCGGGTCGGTTATGATGCCGGGGATCGGCGGCAGGCGCGTGGCACCGACAAGGAAGAACATGCGCCAGGGCGTCGGGCGGATCTCGTGGCCAAGGGCCGCCAGCGCCACAAGCGTCTCCGCTTGCATCTGGCCGAAGGCAAGGGCGACCAGCGCGCCGTCCGGCAGAAGACCGGGACCGGGGCTCGGCAGCGGCGCGGCAGGCAGAAGGGTGCAGCCCGGTGGGACGGCTCCGCGCGCAATCAGAGCCGCCATGCGACCCCTGCCCTCGGTGATGCCACCCTGACCCACGAACCACTCCGCCATCGCGAGCGCGTCTTCTGCAAGCTCGCTTACCGGCTGGCCGAACGGATTACCGTCAGGCCGCAGGATCAGGCGGCCCTGCCCGTCCCGCTCCACCCGGATATCGGCGGACGCGCCGGTCAGCACCGGACGCGGGCCGGTGTCGAGCGCGAAACCAAACTTGCCGGGAAGCCTCGGCATCCGGGCTAGTGCGGCGGTCAGGGTGGCGGCGAGGGAGTCGGTATCGTCGTCGCGGAAGGGCGTGACGATCAGGTTGCGGAGCGACTCGGTCTCGATGTCGGGGTCGATCAGCCCTTCGGCCCGCAGGTCCGCGATCAGCGCTGGATGCGAGGCTTCGGTCACCCCCCGCAGTTGCAGGTTCGCGCGGGCGGAAAGGTCGATGACGCCGTTGCCATGCGCCGATGCCGCCTTTGCGATGGCACCGGCCTGCGCCGGGGTCAGCCGGCCCAGCGGCGGGCGGACCCTGACGACCAGCCCATCCCCCGACAGCATCGGGCGCAGGGCACCGGGGCACCAGCCCTTTACCTCCCAGCCCGTCACGCCGCACCGTCCAGCCGCGCGGCGATGGAGTTGCGGCGCGTGATCCAGAGCCCGGCCTCACGCAGGCGGCGGAAGAGGTCCTCCATCGCGGCAAGGGCGGCCGGGTTCTCGCGCTGCAGGAAATCGCGCACATCGTCGCGGCCAAGGGTGGCCTCGTGGTAAAGATCGAAAAGATGCGGAGGCACGACCTGTGCGAGGTGCGCAAAGGCCGCCATGTGGTCAAGCGTCGCCGCAATCTCGGCCCCGCCCCGGAAGCCATGCGCCATCATGCCGGTTGCCCAGTCGGGGTTCGCGGCCCGGGCGCGGACGACGCGGGCGATTTCCTCGGTCAGGGTCCGGGCGTGGGGCGTGTCGGGGCGCGTGGCGTCAAGGTGATAAAGGATCGGCCTCGCCCCGCCCAGCCGCGCTACGGCAGCGGCAAAGCCCGCCTCATGCGCGGCATAGTCGGCGGCGACCAACACATCCGTTTCCGGCAGGTCCTGCGCGTGGACAAAGGCGTCCGCGGCAAGGACCCGGGCCTCCAACCCTGCCCGGTTCTCGGTCGACTGCCCGTCCGGCCCGATCGCCCAGCTTGAGGCGTTGAGCCAGGCCTCGCCCGCCGCCGCGCGCGCTTCATCCGTGAAAGTGTCCGCCGCCGTGCCCATGCCAAGGCCATAAAGCCCCGGCTTCGGCCCGAAGACCCGCGCGCTGCGGGCAACGTAGGGATTGTCCTCCGGCTCCTCCTCGCGCTGCGCCAAGGCCTCAGCCCCGGCCTCGAAAAGCTGCGCCAGTGTCGGGAAGACATCGCGGAAAAGTCCCGAGACACGCAAAGTGACGTCGATCCGTGGCCGCCCGAGCAGGGCCAGGGGCAGCACCTCGAACCCCGACACGCGGGCCGAGCCGTCATCCCACTTCGGCGCGAGGCCCGCGAGGTGCAGGGCCATCGCGAATTCCTCGCCCGCCGTGCGCATCGTGGCGCTGCCCCAGAGGTCGACGACCAACCCGCGCGGGTAGTCGCCGTGGTCCTGCAGGTGGCGGCGGATCAGCTCTTCGGCCAGCTTCACGCCCTGGGCATGGGCGTTGCGCGACGGCACGGCGCGGGGATCGACGGAAAAGAGGTTCCGCCCGGTCGGCAGCACGTCGCTCCGCCCACGGTTGGGCGAACCGGCGGGACCGGGGGCGACCTTTCGGCCATCGAGGGCCGCCAGCAACCCCTCGCGCTCACCCTCCCCTTGCCCGAAAACGTGCAGGCCCTGGCCGAACTGGCTTTCCTTCAGGTCGCAGACAAAACGGTCGATCCGGGTGATCGCCTCGGCCGGGGTCGCGCTGGCGGGAAGGCCAAGATCGGCGGCGACACCCGACGCGGCCGCCTCGTCCCGGATCGCGGCGATCAGGCGGGTGCGGCGGGCCGGGTCCAGCCCTTCGGCGGTGGAGTATTCGTCCAAGAGCCGTTCCAGCCGCAGAAGCTCGGCCGGAACGGCACTCGCCACCATCGGCGGCGGCAGATGGCCCAGCGTCACCGCCCCGATCCGGCGCTTCGCTTGCGCAGCCTCGCCCGGGTCATTGACGATGAAGGGATAGATGACCGGCGTGGGTCCGATCAGCACCTCGGGCCAGCAGGTGTCGGAAAGGGCGACCGATTTCCCCGGCAGCCACTCCAGCGTGCCATGCGCGCCCATATGGATCAGGGCGTGCAGCCCCTGCGCGCGAAGCCAGAGGTAGAAGGCGACATAGCCGTGCCGCGGGGTGCGCGAGAGGTCGTGGTAATCGCCGTCCCGCGTTACGACCTCGCCGCGTTCGGGCTGCAACGCGACAATCGCATTTCCCCTCTGGATGGCGGGGAAGCAGAAAGCACCGTTCCTGACCAGGGGATCGCCGGCCGGATCGCCCCAGGCCTCCTGCAGGTCCTGCAGCAGCGCTTCGGGCAGCGTTTCCAGCGCCGCCAGATACTCCGCCATCGGCCAACTCAGCGTCTCTCCCAACGCCCTGGCCACCGGCCCGCCTGCGCCGATGGCGTAACCTTCGGCGGCAAGGGTCTGCAACAGGCCCTCGGTCGAGGCCAGCGCGTCAAGGCCGACGGCATGCGCCATCTGATGCGCCCGGCCGGGGTAGGTGGACAGGATAACCGCCAGCTTTCGGTCTGCGGCGGGGGTGACCGCAAGCCTGTGCCAGCGCCTGACACGCTCCACCACCGCGGCAACGCGGCCCGCATCCGCCCGGTGCGCAAAGCGCGAGAACTGCAATTCGGGGTGGCGCTTGCCAGGGCTCTTGTGGCTGACAAGCCCGGCGAAAAGGCGGCCGTCGACCTCGGGCAGCACGACATGCATGGCAAGATCGGCAGGCGACAGGCCCCGTTCCGATGCTGCCCAGTCGCGGCGGCGGTTGGTCGACAGCGCCACCTGGAAGACAGGGCAGTCCGCCGCGTCGAAGGGCGTCCGCCCGTCGTCTCCCCGCGCCGAGAAGGCGGTGGCATTGATGATCGCGACCGGCGGGCAGGCGGTCAGATGCGAGGACAGCCAGTCCGCAGCGCCCTGGGCCTTCAGGCTGGCCGCAAAGGCGCCATAGGCCGCAAAGCCCTCGGCCCGCAGCGCATTGATCAGCGCATCCACCGGCGCAGTATCGCCCGAGGTCAGGTAGCTGCGGTAGAAGGTGACAAGGACACCGCCTGCGGCAGCCGGTGCCGGAACCACTCCCCGCTCGGGGTCATAGAACCCCATCGGCGGCACGGTCTTGTCGCCCATCACAGGCGCGGCATAGATGCCCGCGGCCAGGGCCAGTTGAGCCAGGGCGGCATGGGCCGCAACTGCTCCGCCCTCGTCACACAACGCCTGCAACCGTCGCAGCGTCGAGACGGGAAGCGTCGACAGCGCATCAAGCCGCGGGTCGGGCCGGCCATCGGCCGGCAGGATCGCCAGCGCCGTGCCTTTCCGACGGCCAAGGTCCTGCAGCGTGGCAAGGCCGTAGGGCCAGTAGGCCTCACCCCCGATCAGGCGGACGAGGATCGCCTTCGCGCCGGAGAGCGTGCGTTCGGCATAGGTGTCGACGGAGATCGGGTGTTTGAGCGCGATGATATTGGCGAGACGCACGGTAGGGTGGGCAGTATTGCCCACCCTACGCATGCGCTCATAGCCCGCCGTGAACGCCCCAAGGTCGCTGTCGGAAAAGCTGAGGACCACAAGGTCGGCCGGATCCTGCCCCAGGTCGAACGGGGTTTCCGTTTCCTCCAGCCCATGGCTTTCGCGGAAGACGACGTGCATCAGACTCTCCGCAGGGCGGTTGCCCCCGCACCCCGTCCCTCTCCCCCGAGGAAGTAGGGGGGCGCTTCCCGCCCAAAGGTGAGGAGAGGGTAAGTCACGGCTGTCAGGCCCCCACTACCCTGCGGATCGCGGCTTCGTCGATGTCGTCATGCTCGGCGATGACGACAAGCTGCGAAAGGCGCGGCGCGGCACCCCAGGGGCGGTCGTACTGCATCCGCACGCGGGCGCCGACGGCCTGCACCAGCAGCCGCATCGGCTTGCCGGCAACGGCGACATGGCCCTTGACCCGCAGGATGTTCAGCTCATGCGCCAGGCGCTGAATCGCCGCGGCCAGGGCCTCGGGGTCAGTCACCTCCGGCAGGTCGATCACGACCGAATCGAAATCGTCATGCTCGTGGTCATCCGCCCCGTCGTGGTGCGAGGGGCGCGCGGCCAGGTCATCCTCCGCCGCCGCGGCAAGGCCCAGGACGACACGCGGGTCGATGACACCTTCGGTCATCGGCAGCATCGGCACCGGGCGGTTCAGCTCGGCCGCGATTACCTCGCGCGCTGTCGCAAGGCCCGCATCCCCGGCGAGGTCGGCCTTCGAAAGCAGGATCAGGTCGGCGCAGAGGATCTGGTCCTCGAAGACCTCCGAAAGTGGCGTTTCGTGGTCCAGGCTGGGGTCGGCAGCGCGCTGCGCCTCGACCGCGTCCACGTCGGGGGCAAACCGGCCCGCCGCCACCGCCTCGGCATCGGCAAGCGCGATCACGCCATCCACCGTGATCCGGCTGCGGATCGCGGGCCAGTCGAAGGCCTTGAGAAGGGGCTTCGGCAGCGCAAGGCCCGAGGTCTCGATCAGGATGTGATCGGGGCGCTGCGGCATGGCCATCAGCTGCTCGATCGTCGGGATGAAATCATCGGCGACGGTGCAGCAGATGCAGCCGTTGGCCAGCTCCACGATGTTTTCCGCCGGGCAGTTCTCATCCGCGCAGGATTTCAGGATGTCGCCGTCGACGCCCACGGTGCCGAACTCGTTGACGAGGATCGCCAGGCGCTTGCCCTGCGGGTTCTGCATCAGGTGGCGGATGAGCGTGGTCTTCCCCGCGCCGAGGAAGCCGGTGATCACGGTGACGGGGATTTTCCCCAGGTCGTTCATCTGTTCGGTCATTCGGCGGCCTCTGGCAGGGGATGTGGGGGAACGCGGGCAATGGATTGCTTGCGGAAGACGGTCGGGCGGTCGCGCCAGGGGACGATACCATCCCCGGTCGCGGCGTATTTCGCCGCACCTTCGAGAATCGCTGGAACGTCGTCCAGCGTCAGGCGGCCATAGACATAGGACCAGGCCCCCGGCTTTGTCAGCGACACCGCGCAGCCAGTGTTGCAGGCAGAAAGGCACTCGACCCCGATGATGCGAACGCCTTCGGGCGGCGCGTCCGCCGTCAGCGCGGCATGCAGCCGGGCCCCGCAGGGCGGTGCGCCCTCGGCCGGGGCCTCGCCGGCCTTGCAGGTGGTGCAGACGTAAAGGGTCGCGCCCATGGTTGCCTATCCGAAGGCGGAAAGGGTGGGCCAGCGAGGGGCCGCCCGACGTGTGGGGCCGCCGATCACCGGTCGCGGAACACCCCGTCCGCCGGTTACCGTTCTGCGCTGGCAGGTCTCCCGGCTTGCGGATACGGGGAGAGGATCTCCCCACGGCCCCCGCCTTCCCGGCATGACGCCAGTGGCCTTGGGACCTCTCCGGTCACGGTCGCGGGGGCGGCTGCTTCGGGTCGCCCATTTCGTCGGGCGGGCCTGTCGCATTCCCTCTTCGCCTGTCATAAACAGGAACCAGCACCCGTCCACCTGAGGCAGATGGGGGGGCCTTGTCAAGGACACGACCGACCATGACCGACGCCGATACGACACCCGCAACGGATGACCTCGCCCGCCACGCCGCGAAGATGGCCAAGAAGAAGGCAGCGCGCGACCGGATCATGGCCGGAAAGTCGGGCGAGAAGGGGCTGATCATCGTCCATACCGGCGCGGGCAAGGGCAAGTCCTCCTCCGGCTTCGGCATGATCCTGCGCTGCATCGCGCACGGGATGCCCTCTGCGGTCGTGCAGTTCATCAAGGGCGCCTGGGACACGGGCGAGCGGCGGCTTCTGACCACCCATTTTCCCGATCTCTGCCAGTTCCACGCAATGGGCGAAGGTTTCACCTGGGAAACCCAGGACAAGGCCCGCGACATCGCCGCCGCCCGGGCGGGCTGGGAAAAGGCGAAGGAACTCATCCGCGACCCTTCCATCCGCCTGGTGCTTCTGGACGAGATCAACATCGCGCTCCGCTACGATTACCTCGACCTCGCCGAAGTGCTGGCGTTTCTCCGCGCCGAAAAGCCTCCCCTGACCCATGTGGTCTTGACGGGACGGAACGCGAAGGACGAACTGATCGAGGCGGCGGATCTCGTGACCGAGATGACGCTGGTCAAGCACCCGTTCCGGTCGGGCATCAAGGCCCAGGCAGGGGTGGAGTTCTAAGGGCGCGAAGGGGGGCTCAACGATGCAACGCGTGGTGATCAAGGCTGCCCTTGGCGTCGCGTTGGCCGTTCTCTCCGCCTGCACACCCTTCTTCTATGGCGGCGTGGTGGTCTTCGGTCCTGCCGAGGACGCAGCGCCGGTAGAAGCCAGCGCAGGTCAGTCGTCCCCGTAAGGTATCGCCCCGAGAATAAACACCCGTCGCACGTCCTGCGCGGCACCCGGAAAAGGATCTGACCATGATGAAGTCATCGCTTCGCCTCACCCTCCTTGCCGCCGCGCTTGTGCTGTCGGCCTGCGCGCCGGTTCTGGTCGGCGGGGCGGTCGCTGTCGTGGCCGACGAGGCAATCGAGCAGGAACAGGGCGGCGACGGGCTCTTCTAGGGCCTTCCCGAAAAGGGGGGCCGCCCTCGGGGGCATCGAGCCCCGCTCGGCCGGCGCTGCCGCTGCACCACTGGCCAGCGGGGGGCGCCACGGACCAAGCGCGATCGGGGGTTTTCCACCCCCGGACCCCCGGAGGATATTTGTGCAGAAAGGAAAACGGCTTGCGGGTCAAGGGAACCCTGCCGCCGGGAATCCCGACGACAGGGCGTCTTCCCATCTGGCGGTCATCGGCGTCCCCGCATGTACCGCCTCAGCAGGTTCGATGATTCGTCTGAATAAGCCGTTAAGGTTTATGGCTTCCTTTCTGCTCAAGTATCCTCGGGGGTTAGGCGCTTCAGCGCCGAGGGGGCTGAAGGCCCCCTGCGAGGTCGGTCAAAGGCCGAGCGGTCCCGCGCCTAGCCCTTCGCCAGCGCGAAGACCCTGTCGCAATCCACATGCGCCGCCAGATGGTCGGCCAGCGCGTCCAGCGTTTCCTCGACAACCGCCCCGTAGCTCGCATGTCCCGGCACGGCGCCCAGGCCCGCAAGGAAGGCCCGGCGGAAGGCGTCCTCGGTGAACATCCCGTGCAGGTAGCTGCCCATCACGCGCCCGTCCGCCCGAACCGCGCCTTCCGGCTGGCCGCTGACGGTGAAGAGGGGCCGGGCGCGGTCCGGCCCTTCCGTTCTGCCGAGGTGGATTTCATAGCCCCTGACGACCGTGCCGGAGGCGGGGTGGCGCGCCACGGTCTCAGTCACGTGCTTGTCCGGCGTCATCACCGTGGTGACGTCCAGCAGCCCAAGGCCCGGAGCCGACCCCGGCTTCCCCTCGATCCCGTCGGGATCTGCGATTTCGCGCCCGAGCATCTGGTAACCGCCGCAAAGGCCCAGCACCCGCGCGCCCCGGCGCAAGGCCGCCGCAAGGTCGATGTCCCAGCCTTCCGCGCGGAAATGGGCAAGGTCGGCGATGGTGGCCTTGGAGCCGGGCAGGATGATGAGGTCGGCCTCGACCGGCAGGGGCTGGCCGGGCCTGACGATCTTCAGCGTGACGCCCGGTTCCTGCGCCAGGGGGTCGAGGTCGTCGAAGTTGGCGATCCGGTTCAGGTGCGGGACTGCGATCAGGAAGCCGCCCGATCCCCGCGTGCCGCCCAGATCCGCCGCGTCCTCGGCCGGCAGGCGGTGGGCATGGGGAAACCACGGGATGACCCCCAGCCCCGGCCAGCCGGTTCGGGCCTCGATCAGGCGATAGCCGTCGTCGAAAAGGCGCGGGTCGCCGCGGAACTTGTTGATGAGGAACCCCCGGATCATCGCCGCATCCGCCGGGGCAAGCACCGCCTGCGTTCCCACCAGCTGCGCGATCACCCCACCCCGGTCGATGTCGCCGGCCAGGATGACCGGCACATCCGCGGCCCGGGCAAAGCCCATGTTGGCGATGTCGCCCGCCCGCAGGTTCACCTCGGCCGGGCTGCCCGCGCCTTCGACGATGACGAGGTCAGCCTCCGCCGCCAGACGGTGAAAGCTCTCCAGCACCGGGGCCATCAGCTGCGGCTTCAGCGCGGCATAGTCCCGGGCCTTCACCGTCGTCAGCCGGCGGCCCTGCACGATCACCTGCGCCCCGGTCTCTGATTCGGGCTTGAGGAGCACGGGGTTCATGTCGACATGCGGGGCTACCCTCGCCGCGCGGGCCTGCAGCGCCTGCGCCCGGCCGATCTCGCCTCCCGTCGCCACGGCGGCATTGTTCGACATGTTCTGTGGCTTGAACGGCCGCACCTGCAGGCCCTGACGCGCGAAATGGCGGCAGAGCCCCGCGACCAGCAGCGACTTGCCGACATTCGACCCCGCACCCTGGATCATGATCCGGGCGGTCATGCGGTCACCTCGCGAAGGAACGGACGACTGGCCATGCCCCGGTCCTAGCCTGCCGTCACTGGACTGTCACGCCGGAAGGGCTTGACCCCCGCGCCCAAGCCCCGGACAGTCATCGCCCGGAGGTGCCACCCATGTCCCCGCCCGACCCCTGGTTCGAAATCCACGATCCCGCCTTCGTAGCCTTTGTCCTGCACAACGCCCCACCGAAGCGCCTCGCCTCGGGCTTCGACTGGGCCGAAGGGCCGGTCTGGTTCGGCGACCATGGCTGCCTTCTTTTCTCCGACATCCCGAACGACCGGATCCTCTGCTGGTCCGAGGCGGGGCTGACCACCTTCCGCCAGCCCGCCAACTTCGCCAACGGCCACAGCCGGGACCGTCAGGGGCGGCTGATCAGCTGCGAACACGGGACGCGCCGCGTCACCCGCACCGAATGGGACGGGTCCGTCACCGTCATCGCTGACAGCTTCCAGGGCAAGCCCCTGAATAGCCCCAACGACATCATCGTCGCCCGCGACGGGGCGGTGTGGTTCACCGATCCGCATTACGGGATCATCAGCGACTACGAAGGTTTCAAGGCCGAGGCCGAACTTCCCTGCCAGGTCTACCGCGTCGATCCTTCGGGCACGATCGAGGCCGTGATCACCGACATGGCCTGCCCGAACGGCCTTGCCTTCAGCCCGGACGAAGGCACGCTTTACGTGGCCGACACCGGGCGGGCCTTCAGCGACGATCCGCAGCACATCATGGCCTTCGACATGGCCTCCGGACGGCCGAAGGCAGGGCGTCTTTTTCACAGGATCACCCCCGGCTGCGCCGATGGCATCCGGGTGGACCAGGATGGCAACCTCTGGTCCTCAGCCGGCGACGGCGTCCACTGCATCGCGCCGGACGGGCACCTGATGGGCAAGATCCTGATCCCCGAGGTCGTGTCGAACCTTTGCTTCGGCGGGCGGGCGAAGCACCGGCTTTTCATCACCGCGACGACCGGGCTTTACTCGGTGGTCCTGAACCGCAAAGGGGCGCAATGGCCATGAAACCCACCATCGGCCTGATCGGCCTTGGCACGATGGGCTCGGCCCTTGCGCTGAACATCGCCGAGAAGGGCTTTACCGTCGCCGTCTGGAACCGCACCGCGGCGACCACCCGCGACTTCCATGCCGGGGCCGGACCTCTGGCCGACCGGATCGTGCCGACCGAAACCCTGGCCGACCTTGTCGCTGCGATGGCCAGCCCCCGTTCGATCATCCTGATGGTCCCGGCGGGCCAGCCAGTGGACGACCAGCTTGCCGCCCTCGCCCCGCATCTCGATCCGCAGGACCTTGTGATCGACGCCGGCAACGCCAACTTCCGCGACACCAACCGTCGGGTGGCCGCAGGCCTGCCGTTCCACTTTCTGGGCATGGGCGTCTCGGGCGGGGAAGAGGGCGCGCGGCACGGGCCGTCGATCATGGCAGGTGGCACCCCGCAGGACTGGGCCCGCATTGCCCCCGTCCTGCAAGCCATCGCCGCACGGGCCGAGGACGGCACGCCCTGCGCCGACCACATGGGCGAGGCGGGGGCCGGGCATTTCGTCAAGACCGTCCACAACGGCATCGAGTATGCCGACATGCAGATGATCGCCGAGGTCTACGGCATCCTGCGCGACGGCCTGGGGATGGAGGCGGCAGAGATTTCAAAGGTGTTCGAAGACTGGAACCGAGGCATCCTGCAAAGCTACCTGATCGACGTTGCCGCCCAGGTCGCCGCCGCGACCGATCCGGTGACCGGGGGCGCCCTTCTGGACGTCATCCTCGACAAGGCGGGGCAGAAAGGGACCGGGCGCTGGACGGTGATCGAGGCACAGCACCTCGCCGCGCCGATCACGGTCATCGAGGCCGCCGTTGCCGCCCGCAACGTTTCTTCCCGGATCGACGAACGCAAGGCAGGTGAGGCCCTGCATGGCCCCGGTCCGGCGCGCCTGCCACCCAATTGGACCCTGAACGCCCGCCAGCTTGGGGACGCCCTGACCGCCGGCAAGATAATCTGTTACGCGCAGGGCTTCGGGATGATTGCAGCCGCCGGGCCTGCCTTCGGCTGGAACCTGCGCCTGCCCGCCATCGCCCGCGTCTGGCGGGCCGGGTGCATCATACGCTCGACCATGCTGGACCACATGGCGCAGGCGCTTGAGGACGACGCGGCCCGCAGCCTGATTCTTGCTCCGCGCTTTGCAGGAGAACTCACCCGCTGCCTGCCCGCCTTGCGTCTTGTCGCTGCGACGGGGGCGCTGCACGGCCATGCCCTGCCCGCCCTCGCCGCCGGCCTCGCATGGTTCGACCTGATGCGCACCGCGCGGGGTACCGCGAACATGATCCAGGGCCAGCGCGATTTCTTCGGTCTCCACGGGTTTGAACGACTGGACGGCCTCCCCCTTCCGCATGGGCCCTGGGCAACGGACTGACCCGCCCTTGCCCGCCCCCCCGTCCGTCGTATAACCGGGGGCTTCAGGATGAAGGGATGCGCCATGCCAGAGGTCGGGATCATCATGGGGTCGCAAAGCGACTGGCCCACCATGAAGGCCGCCGCCGAAATCCTCGATGAACTCGGGATTCCCTACGAGACGAAGATCGTCAGCGCCCACCGCACGCCCGACCGGCTTTGGGACTACGGCAAGACCGCCGCCGCGCGGGGCCTCAAGGTCATCATCGCCGGGGCCGGGGGGGCGGCACACCTGCCGGGCATGATGGCCTCGAAGACCCGCGTCCCGGTCATCGGCGTGCCAGTGCAGACCAAGGCGCTTTCCGGCGTGGATTCGCTCTACTCCATCCTCCAGATGCCCAGGGGCTACCCGGTCGCCACAATGGCCATCGGCGGTGCGGCCAACGCGGGCCTGATGGCCGCCGCGATCCTTGCGACCTCCGACCCCGCCATCGCCGCCCGTCTTGATGCCTGGCGCGAGGCCCTGTCGGCCTCGATCCCCGAGGAGCCGTCCGATGACTGAACTTCCCCAAGGGGCGACCATCGGCATCCTCGGTGGCGGGCAGCTTGGCCGCATGCTATCGGTCGCCGCCAGCCGCCTCGGCTACCGCTGCCACATCTATGAACCGGGGGCCGCCCCGGCGGGCGACGTGGCCCATACCGTCACCACCGCCACCTATGAAGACGAAGCCGCCCTCCGCGCCTTTGCGACCGCCGTCGATGTCATCACCTACGAATTCGAGAATGTCCCGACCTCGGCGCTCGACCTTCTGGAATCGCTGAAACCCATCCGCCCGAACCGCCGTGCGCTGGCCGTAAGCCAGGACCGGATCGCCGAAAAATCCTTCCTCAACGACCTCGGCCTGCAAACCGCCACCTGGGCTGCCGTGAACGGGGAAGCCGACCTCCACGCCGCCGCCGACAGTCTCGGCCTGCCCGCGATCCTCAAGACCACCCGCCTCGGCTATGACGGCAAGGGCCAGGTCAAGCTCGAGGCCGAGGCCGAAATCCCCGCCGCCTGGGCCGCAATGAACGGCGCCCCCTCGATCCTCGAAGGCTTCGTCGCCTTCGACCGCGAGGTCAGCGTCATCGCCGCCCGCAGCCTTGACGGCGCGGTCGCCTGCTTCGACCCGGG
The DNA here is from genome assembly GCF_057219895.1 of Tabrizicola sp. T46. NCBI lineage: Bacteria > Pseudomonadati > Pseudomonadota > Alphaproteobacteria > Rhodobacterales > Paracoccaceae > Tabrizicola > Tabrizicola sp. T46. Next base: position 159,791 of record NZ_JBXVVV010000002.1, on the reverse strand, counting down.
TGAGAATGTCCACCGCGAGGGCATCCTCCGCACCACCACGGTCCCGGCGCGCCTCTCGCCCGGCCAGCGCAGCGACGCCGTCCTGATCGCCGCCCGCATCCTGAACGCGCTCGACTATGTCGGCGTGATGGGGGTGGAACTATTCGTCACCCCCCGCGGCCTTCTGGTGAACGAGATCGCCCCCCGCGTCCACAACTCCGGCCACTGGACACAAGCCGGCTGCACGGTCGACCAGTTCGAACAGCACATCCGGGCCGTGGCTGGCCTGCCCCTTGGCGACGGCCACCGCTATGCCGACGTGGTGATGGAGAACCTGATCGGCGACGACGTCCTGCGCGTGCCAGAGCTTCTGAAGGCCCGCGACACGCAGCTCCACCTCTACGGCAAGGGCGCCCCCCGCCCGGGCCGCAAGATGGGCCACGTGAACCGCATCCAGCGCCCCTGACGCTCCTCGCGCGCCTTCGGCTTCTCGTCGCAGCGAGGAGTGCCGAAGGCATCGACGAGCATTCCCCTCCGCCATGACCGACGTCAGCGCTTGTGCCGGCGATCTGCGCTATACTGAATCTTGCACATCTGCCCGAGGATAGCATGGCCGACAAAGCCTCGATCTACACCCGCGCCGCCCGCTGGATCGCCCAGATCACCGGCAGACCGGTCACCTTCCTGCTTGCACTGGCGACGATCGTCGTCTGGCTGATCACCGGCCCGATCTTCGGCTATTCCGACACCTGGCAACTGGTCATCAACACCGGTACGACGATCGTGACCTTCCTCATGGTGTTCCTGATCCAGAACACCCAGAACCGCGACACCGTGGCGATGCAGCTGAAACTGGACGAATTGATCCGTGCGACGAAGGGCGCACACAACGCGCTGCTGGACCTTGAAGAGCTGGACGAAAAGGCGCTCGAGGCGTTCCGCACCCGGTTCGAATCCCTTGCGCGCGAGGCGCGGCAGGCCCAGCGGGAAGGCCGCAGCGATACCGGCTCGCCCGAGGTCGTCACCCCTGCGACTGAACCGCCTGCAACGTCTGCTTGACGACATCGGCCAGCGTCAGCGCGTGATCGAAGCGCCCGGTGCGCAGGAAGGTGATGACCTGCCGGATGACGAGGGGGTTGATCATCATGAAGGTATGCGTGACCGGCAGCACCAGATGGTCGTCCATCCCCTCAAGCTTGGTGCTTTCCACCGTCACCTTGCCGTCGTTCGGCCCAGGCAGCATCGCATTGGCCACCGGGTTGACCGACAAGGTCCCCGCGATGATCCCCAGCGGATAGTCCGCGCCCGGCAGGCTGTTCGGCCAGCTCTCAGGCCCCGTGCCCAGGGTCTTGCCCGCCTCGCCGTTCACCCATTCGAAGACCGGGTTGTCGCCGATCTTGTCCACGAGTTCCGACCCGTGGTTCGGCGGGGCCAGCATCACCACCCGCCCCATCTCGGCCGGGCGCTGCCGCGTCAGCCAGTCGCGCAGTAGGATCCCGCCCATTGAATGGGTCACGAAATGCACCCGCGCCCGCCCGATCTTGGCCTCGGCCCGCGCGACCGAAGCGACCAGCTGTTCCGGCGTCGCCTTGGTGGACGGGTAGGACCAGTTGATCACCCGGTACCCCGCCGCCTTCAGCGCCATCGCCATCGGCGCAAGCGAGGCATCCGTCCGCGCCAGCCCGTGCAGCAGCACCACGGCCTCTCGTCCGGCCGCACCTTCCTCGGTCGCGGGGGCGGCGGGTCGGAAGCGGGAAAGGCGGTCGTTCAGCCACATGTCCCGATGTTCCGCCCGTGCCGCCCGCAGGGCAAGGGCAGACTGCATCAGGCTGGACAATCCTGACGCTACGTCACAGGCTTCGTCCCATGACACCGGCCCGGTTACGCCCCCGCATCGCCGCCCGCGCGCTGATCCTGCACCAGGACCGGCTCCTTCTCGTCAACGCCTACCCCGGTGCGCGCCTTGGCCTCTGGTGCGCCCCCGGAGGGGGGTGCGAGGCTGGCCAGTCCATCCCCGATAACCTCGCCCGCGAGGTGCATGAGGAAACCGGGCTTCGCGTCAACGTCGGCCTGCCCGCCCTCGTCAACGAATTCCACGACCCCGACACCGGCTTTCACCAGATCGACCTCTTCTTCCGCTGCACCATCGCCGACGGCACCCTGTCCGACAGCTGGACCGACCCCGAAGGCGTCGTCACCGACCGCCGCTTCTTCGCCCGCGCCGAACTCGACGCCGGTCACATCCGCTTCAAGCCCGACAGCCTGCCCGCCGTCGCATGGGGCGCCGAGGCCGCGCATTACGACCCGCTTGAGACGATCCTGAAATGAGCCACGCTTTCGTCAACGAAGATGCCGGGTCCGACCGCCCCGACCTGCCGGAACGTCCCGTTCCTCCCGGCCCGAACCTCATCACCCCGCGCGGCCTTGCCGCCCTCCGCTCCGCCCTCTCTAACCGCCAGGCCGACTTTCAGGCCCTGAAAGCCCGCCCAGACCGCCTCGACAAGCTGCCCGAAGCCGCCGCGATGCGCGACATCCGCTGGCTCGAGGCGCGCCTCAAGGCCGCCGTCGTGATCGACCCCGCCGACCACGACCTGACCGAGGTCGCCTTCGGCCTTGCCGTCACGGTGGCCGACGAGGACGGCAAGGAAACCACCTACGAAATCACCGGCGAGGACGAGGCCGACGCCACCCGCCACCGTATCGCCCCGACCTCTCCCCTTGCCCGCGCCCTTCTTGGCGCGCGAGCCGGCGACGTGGTCACGTGGAAACGCCCCTCCGCCGCGGTCGAGCTTGAAGTGGTCAGGATCGCCCGTGCGGATCCGTGAGCTTTTCCCCTCCGAAACCGCGCTCGTCGCGCAGTTCTACCGCGAGGCGCCGGACTACTGGCTCATGGCCGAAGGCCGCCTGAACGCGAATGACCAAGCCTCCGATTTCTTCACCGACGCCCCCCCGAATTGCGACCCGGCGCAAAGCGACCGGCTGGGCCTGTTCGTCAACCAGCGCCTCTCCGGCGTTGCCGAACTGTCCTACGGTTTTCCGGACCCGAATGACGCCTACCTCGGCCTGATGCTCATCGGCCCCTGGGCGCAGGGCGCGGGTCACGGCAAGGCCTTCCTCGCCCACATCGAGATGCTGGCCCGAAAGCACCACGCCCCCCGGCTGTTCCTTGCCGTCCTGGACGCCAACCCGCGCGGCCGCGCCTTCTGGCTGCGCGAAGGCTTCACGCCCACCGGCCTCCGCCGGCAGGACGGCACCACGGGTCACTGGATCGAACGCCTGGTCAAACCCCTGTAAGGGAGGCTCGCCAGCGCAACGCCACCCAGCACCAGCAGGCTCGCCAGCCAGAACCGCATCCCCGGCACCTCGGCCAGAAGCAGCGCGCCCCCCAGCGCCGCGATCAGCGGCACCGTCAGCTGCGCCACCGCCGCCCGCGCCGCGCCAAGGCGTGGCAGGACGGCATACCATAGCGCATAGCCAAGGCCCGAGGTCACCGCCCCCGATACCGCGGCCAGGATCACCCCCTTCGCCCCCGGCACCTCCAGCCCCATCGCCAACCCCAGGGGCAGGACCAGCGGCACCGACAGCACGAAATTCCACGCCGTCGCCGCCAGGGGATCCGCCGCCCCGCGACCGGCCAGCGAATAGATGCCCCAGCCGACCCCCGCGACCACCATCAGCACAAGCGGCACCCACGCCACTGCCCCCGGTGCCGCGATCAGCGCCAGCCCTCCCAGCGCCAGCCCAGCCCCCAGCCAACGCCGCACCGGAACCACCTCACGCGAAAGCAGAGCACCGACGAACATCGTCACCTGCACCGCACCGAACAGGACCAGCGCGCCGGTCCCGGCATCGATCCCCCGGTAGGCCAGCGAAAACCCCAGGAGATAGGCCGAAAGCCCCAGGCCCCCCGCCAACCTGCCACGCCACCCCGGCCAACCCAACCCACCCCGCTGCCAGAGGACCAGCACCGTCAGCATGGCGGCCCCAGCCAGCAACCGGATCACCGCAAACTCCACCGCACCGATATGCCCCAGCCCCACCGCCCAGCGGTTCAGGACAGAGTTGCCCGCGAAGGCCAGCATCGTCAGGGCGGTGAGCAGGAACAGGCGCATGCCAACCAGAATGGGACGCCACTCTCCGTCAAGGCAAGCCCCGGCCCGTCAGCGCCCCTGCGCCGGGTGGCGACCGGCTGCCCAGTCCAGCGCCTCTTCCAGCCGGTCGTCGCCCCAGAAGAGTTCCTCCCCGGCCACGAAGGTCGGCGAACCGAAGGCACCCAGCCTGCGCGCAGCCTCGGTCTCTGCCTCCAGCCGCGCGGACGACTCGGGCCGCTCTGCCAGCGCCAGAACACGCAACGGGTCCTGGCCGACGCGCGGCAGGATGAGGCCAAGGCTCTCGACCGTGCCAAGGGGCTGGCCTTCCAGATACCAGGCACGGAAGCTTTCCAAAGTGTAGGGCTCCACCCAGCCCTCTTCGGCGGCGACCATCGCGACGCGGCTGGCCAGAAGGTCAGGCTCGGTCGGCCAGAGCGGCGGCTTCACGAAGGGCAGCCCATGCAGCGCCGCCCGCCGTTCGATATCGCGCCACAGGTAGCGCACCTTCTGCGCTTCATCGCGCAGCATCACATTGTTCTCGCGCATCAGGGGGCGGACGTTGAAGGGTCGCCAGTAGACGGTGACACCCTTTCTTTCCGCCAATTCCGCGATCCGCAGTACCGACAGATAGGCGTAACCGCTGCCGAAGAAGTAGAAGAAGTCCAGCTGTGCCATGGCTGCCCCCATCCTCATCCGGGTTCAGCATAGCACAGCGCGAAAAGAAAAGGGCGCCCGCAGGCGCCCTTTCCCGAAGTCCATGACCGGATGGATCAGAAGTCCATCCCGCCCATGCCGCCGCCGCCCGGCATCGCCGGGGCAGCTTTCGGCTCGGGACGGTCGGCGATCATCGCCTCGGTGGTGATCAGAAGCGAGGCGACCGACGCCGCATCTTCCAGCGCGGTGCGGGTCACTTTCGCCGGGTCGATCACGCCGAACTTGAACATGTCGCCATATTCTTCGGTCTGGGCGTTGAAGCCGAACGAGGTGTCCTTCGACTCGCGGACCTTGCCGGCAACCACGGCACCGTCAACGCCGGCATTCTCGGCGATCTGGCGCAGCGGCGCTTCCAGCGCGCGGCGGACGATGGCGATACCGGCGTCCTGGTCGCTGTTGGCACCCTTCAGGCCGTCCAGACCCTTGGAAGCCTGGACGAGGGCAACGCCACCACCGACGATGACACCTTCCTGCACGGCCGCGCGGGTCGCGTTCAGGGCGTCGTCAACGCGGTCCTTGCGCTCTTTCACTTCGACTTCGGTCATGCCGCCGACGCGGATGACGGCAACGCCGCCCGCCAGCTTCGCGACACGCTCCTGCAGCTTCTCGCGGTCGTAGTCCGAGGTGGTTTCCTCGATCTGCGCGCGGATCTGACCGACGCGGGCCTCGATCTCGGCCTTGTCGCCATGGCCGTCGATGATCGTGGTGTCATCCTTCTTGATGATGACTTTCTTCGCGCGGCCCAGCATGTCGAGCCCGACGTTCTCAAGTTTCATGCCGAGGTCGTCCGAGATCACCTGGCCGCCGGTCAGGATCGCGATGTCCTGCAGCATGGCCTTGCGACGGTCGCCGAAGCCCGGGGCCTTCACGGCCGCGATCTTCAGGCCGCCACGCAGCTTGTTGACGACCAGCGTGGCCAGGGCCTCGCCTTCCACGTCCTCAGCCACGATCACCAGCGGACGCTGCGACTGGATCACCGCCTCCAGCAGCGGAACCATCGGCTGCAGCGACGAGAGCTTCTTCTCATGCAGCAGGATGAAGGCGTCTTCCAGTTCCGCGACCATCTTGTCTGCGTTGGTCACGAAGTAGGGCGACAGGTAGCCGCGGTCGAACTGCATGCCCTCGACGACGGTGGTTTCCGTCTCCAGGCCCTTGTTCTCTTCGACGGTGATGACACCCTCGTTGCCGACCTTCTGCATCGCTTCCGCGATCTGGCGGCCGATTTCAGCCTCGCCGTTGGCCGAGATGGTGCCGACCTGCGCGACTTCGGCGCTGTCCTTGACCGGACGGGCCATCGCCTTGATCTGCTCGACGACCTTGGCGGTCGCAAGATCGATCCCGCGCTTCAGGTCCATCGGGTTCAGACCGGCGGCGACCGACTTCATGCCTTCGCGGATGATCGCCTGGGCCAGAACGGTCGCGGTGGTGGTGCCGTCACCGGCTTCGTCGTTGGTGCGGGAAGCGACTTCCTTCACCATCTGCGCGCCCATGTTCTCGAACTTGTCGGCCAGCTCGATTTCCTTGGCGACGGTCACGCCGTCCTTGGTGATGCGGGGCGAACCGAAGGACTTGTCGATCACGACGTTGCGGCCTTTCGGGCCGAGGGTCACCTTCACCGCGTCAGCAAGGATGTTGACGCCGCGCAGCATGCGGTCGCGGGCGTCGGTGTCGAACTTGACGTCTTTTGCAGCCATTTTGCGTAGCTCCTAGAATGGGTTGTGGATTGCGTAGCGTGCGCTAAAGCGCACCGTCCTCAGGAAATGATCCCGAGGATGTCGCTTTCCTTCATGATCAGCAGCTCTTCGCCGTTCAGGGTCACTTCGGTGCCCGACCACTTGCCGAACAGGATGCGGTCGCCCGCCTTCACCGACGGCGCGATCAGCTCGCCCGAATCCTTACGCGCCCCTTCGCCGACAGAGACCACTTCGCCCTCGGCGGGCTTTTCCTTGGCGGTATCGGGGATGATCAGCCCGCCCTTGGTCTTTTCGTCGGACTGGACACGCTTGACCAGCACACGGTCATGCAGCGGTTTGAAAGCCATCTGGGGTACTCCCTTGAGTTTCCAGGTTTGAACTTGATTAGCACTCAGGATGTCCGAGTGCTAACGACGCCTCAGGTAGGTGATGCCCGCTTCGCTGTCAACACCCGCACACGGCAATTCGAATTGCCTTTTCCGGTCCACCTGCCACGATGCGCCGTACCCCTGGCTCCCCTGCGAAAGCTCCGATGACCCGCTTCCTGACATTCCTTTTCCTGACCCTGACCTTCCTTCCCGCTCCGCTCCGCGCCCAATGCGCGGGCGAGAACCTCTTTGCCAGCATGGACCCCGACCGGCTGGCCGCGATCACCGCCGCCGCCGATGCCGTGCCCTTCCCGCGCGGCAACCACTGGCGGGCAACCCGGGGGGATGAGGTCATTACCATTATCGGCACCTACCACTTCGACGACCCGCGCCATTCAGCGACCCTTGAGGCCATCACACCCGCCATTACTTCGGCCGCCACCGTCCTCGTCGAGGCCGGGCCGGACGAGGAAGCGGCTCTTCTGGATCGTATCGCCAGCGACCCCGGGGTCATGATGATCACCGAAGGCCCGACGCTCCTCGAACGCCTGCCGCCCGACACCTGGGACAAGCTCAGCGCCGCCCTTTCGGCACGCGGAGTTCCATCCTTCATGTCCGCCAAGTTCCAGCCCTGGTATGTCGCGGTGATGCTGGCCATTCCGCCCTGCGCCATTGCCCAGATGACCGATCCCAAGGGTCTTGACGGCATGGTCATCGACACCGCCCTTGCCGCCGGGGTGCCCGTCCGGGCGCTCGAACCCTTCGACACCATCTTCACGCTCTTCGGCGCGATGTCCGAAGACGAGCTCGTCGCCATGATCGATTCGACCCTCGCAGTCGAAGACCGGGCCGAGGATTACTTCGCCACTCTCGCCGACAGCTACTTTTCCGGGACCAGCCGGATGATCTGGGAATACATGCGCGACGAAAGCCTCCGCCTGCCCGGCTACACGCCCGAACGGATCGAGGCCGAATTCGCCCGCATGGAGGAACTCCTGATGTCCGCCCGCAACCGTGCCTGGATTCCGGTGCTGACACAGGCCGCCGCCGATGGCCCGGTCTTCGCCGCCTTCGGTGCCCTCCACCTGTCGGGGGAGGACGGCGTCCTGAACCTTCTGCAGAAGGAAGGCTTCACCCTGGAAGAATTGCCGCTGTGATCCTGCCTCCGGCCCTCCTTCCCGGCCGTCTGACCCGCCTCACCATCCTCGACCTCGGCCTTTTCGAGGTCCGGGGCGGCGAGCGGATCATCGGCATCCCCGCCTACCTGATGGAAACCGACCGGGGCGACCGCATCCTCTTCGACACCGGCTTTCCGCCCGAATACCTGACCGACCCCGCGCGCGCCGAACGGGACGGCCTTCCCGGCTTCGGTCGCCTCATCGATTTCCGGCCCGACCAGACCGCCGAGGGCGCACTCGCCGCCCTTGGCCTTGAGCCCCGGGACATCACGCTGACGATCCTGTCCCACGGCCATATCGACCACGTCGGCGCGCTGCATCTTTTCACGCATGCGCCGATCGTGATGACTGCCCGCGAACGCAGCGACCCAGCACCCAGCTACTTCGGCACCGCCCGACCTCTGGACTGGCCGAAGGCCCGCTACCACCTGATCGACGCCGACACCCCGGTCTGTGAGGGGCTGACCCTCATCCCCACGCCCGGCCACACGCCGGGACACCTCTCGGCGATCCTCGACCTGCCGCACTCCGGCCCGGTGATCCTCGCCGCCGATGCCATCAACCGCGCATCGGAACCGGATGAAGACTTCGCCGACGCCGAGGACCCGGCAAGCGCGAAAACCTCTGCCAATCGCCTTCTGGGCCTGCCCGGCTTCCTGATCTACGGCCACGAGCCCGCGCAGTGGCCGGAGCTTCGGAAAGCACCGGCCTTCTACGACTGACGGGCAGCTCATCCCTCCCCTCCGGTCGGTCTTCGCAAGGCGCGCGACCCCGGCGAAGAAAGCCCGCAAGGGCTTGATGAGCGACCCGTCACCCCGCGTCTAGCGGTGCCCGCCCTTGCCCGGGACCAGCCCGCGCTTCGGCACCAGCTTCGGCTCGGCGGGCCCTTTCCCGCCCCGCAAGGCCGCGGGATCGAACCCCTTGGCCTTCGGCAACGGCTTCAGTCCCGCCATGGCGGGTTTTCCAGTCTTCTTCGTCGGCATGATCTGCCCCTGTCTTGAAGATAAGGTTCAGCCAGGCGCGAAACCCGGCCACGACCGGCCCTTAGGCCGAAACTGCCTTGTCCATTCTCAGGGTACTCCTTGGCTCAGGGCTTGCTCCGGGGCCTCAGCCCCCGCTCACCGCCCCCTCCGGGGCGTCAGACGGTCAGGTCCATGACACGAAGACTCCTCTGCCAAGGCTGCCAGAGTGCCACATCCCTGCCCGCGTGACAATCATTCCGCCCTCGCCTATACCGCGCGCGACTCCGACAACCTACCAAGGGCATTTTTCATGACCACCCTCGTCTTGGGCCACAAATCCCCCGACACCGACGCCACCCTCTCGGCCATCGTCTGGGCCTGGTATCTGACCAACCGCCGCAACGCCCCGGCCGAGCCGCGCCTTCTGGGCGAGCCGAATACCGAGGCCGCCTTCGTCCTGAAGCACTGGGGCTTTGAGAAACCCGCGATCATCGCCGATGTCGAACCCGGCCAGGACGTGATGATCGTCGACACCAACAACCCGGCCGAACTGCCGCCCTCGATCAACGACGCCAACATCAAGGCCATCATCGACCACCACATGCTGGTCGGCGGCCTCAAGACCAAGTCGCCCATCACCATCGTGATGCGCCCCCTCGCCTGCACCGCGACCGTGATGCATGACATCATGGGCGCCGACGTCGCGGGCCTCCCGCGTGAGATCAAGGGCGCGATGCTCTCCTGCATCCTTTCCGACACGCTGGAATTCCGCTCGCCCACCACCACGCCCACCGACAAGGCCGTGGCCGAGAAACTCGCCGCCGACCTTGGCGTCTCGATCCCCGAGCTTGCGTCGAAGATGTTCGAGGCCAAGTCCGACGTCTCGGCCTTCTCGGACGCCGAGCTTCTGCGGATGGACTCCAAGGAATACAACGTCGCCGGGAAGGAACTCCGCGTCTCGGTGCTCGAGACCACTGCGCCCAAGGTCGTCCTTGACCGCAAGGACAGCCTGATGCGCTCGATGGTGGATGTGGCGAAAGAGGACGGGGCCGACCAGGTCCTGCTCTTCGTCGTCGACATCATCAAGGAAGAGGCGACCCTTCTCGTCCCGAACGACCTCGTGAAGCAGTTGGCCGAGGCCTCCTTCGGCGCGAAGGTCACGGGTGACACCGTGGTCCTTCCGGGTATCATGAGCCGCAAGAAGCAGATTATCCCCGCCCTGAAACTCTGAGGCGGGCGGGGCGTTGCGTTTCTTCCGTCTCTGCGCGCGTAGAGACGGAAGGAAGACGCAAGGAAGACGGAAAGAAGACAGCAGGTTCTGCCGCCGGAAGGACGCCCGAATGACCGAGATCATCCGCTCCCTCGCCGACCTTTCGGGCCGCTATGACGCGGTCTTCTGCGATCTCTGGGGGTGCCTGCACAACGGCAAGATCGCCTATCCCGAGGCGGTGGCGGCCCTGCAGGCCTTCCGCAAGGCGGGCGGCAAGGTCGTTCTCCTGACCAACGCGCCGCGCCCGAAAGCCAGCGTTGTCAAGCAGTTGCAGGGTCTGAAGGTCCCGAAGGACGCTTACGACATCGTCGTCACCTCGGGCGATGCGGCGCAGATGGGCATGCTGTCCGGCGCCGTCGGCCAGATGGTCCACCACATCGGCGCGCCGAAGGATGAGGTTTTCTTCACCGATTTCGCCGAGGATTTGCGCGACTACGCCCTGACCCAGCCGGTGATCCACCGTGTCCCCCTGCCCGAGGCGCAAGGGATCGTCTGCACCGGCCTGAAGGACGACCTGCTAGAGACGCCCGATGACTACCGCGCCTCGCTCCTGATGGCAAAAACGCTGGGACTGCCAATGCTTTGCGCCAACCCTGACATCGTCGTCGACCTGGGCGACAAGCGGCTCTACTGCGCCGGGGCGCTGGCAGAGATGTATGAACAGATGGGCGGCGTGGCACTTTACTTCGGCAAGCCTCACCCGCCGATCTACGACCTCGCCCGCCGCCGCCTGACCGAAAGCGGGGTGTCCGATCCCCAGATCCTCTGCATCGGCGACGGGATCGCCACCGATATCCGCGGCGGGATGGGTGAGGGGCTGGATACGCTCTTCATCACCGGCGGCCTCGCGGCCGAGGAATTCGGGCCGGACGTCGAAAACCCGGACGCTGGCCTGCTCGACAGCTGGCTTGCGGCGCAAGAGATGTCCCCGACCTTTGCCATGGGCCGCCTGCGCTAGCGTATCATCTTCGCAACTTTAGTATCCTTTTTCATCCCATTTTGTTCAAAAGTTGCGCAGCCGATTGCGCTGCGCTGCAGCATGTGGTAACGCTACCCCACCCGGAGGAGGGGATTCGACCATCATGCTGGACAACATGCCCCGCGGCACCATCTGCATCGAAGACATCGAGATCGGCATGTCCCGGCACCTGTCGAAGACCGTAACCGACCGTGATATCGAGCTTTTTGCCGAAGTCTCCACCGACCGGAACCCCGTCCACCTTGACGATTCCTACGCCCAGGACACGATCTTCGAAGGCCGCATCGCCCACGGCATGCTGACCGCCGGCCTGATCTCGGCCGTCATCGGCGAACAGCTTCCAGGTCACGGCACCGTCTACCTCGGTCAAAGCCTCCGCTTCATGGCCCCTGTGCGCCCCGGCGACACCGTCCGCGCCGAGGTGACCGTCACCGCCATCGACCACGCCAAACGCCGGGTGACCCTTGAAACCCAGGCCGCAGTCGGTAAAACCGTTGTCCTGAAGGGCGAGGCGCTGGTTCTCGCGCCCAGCCGCAAGTTCGACTGACGGGAAACGGGCGTTCTGAGGCCCGCAAAGGGCAGGATGCTGCAGCATTTTCAATGGCATGGACTTGACCCGTCCACCCGTGGCACCTCGGTCGCCATGGGCAATTTCGACGGCATCCATCGCGGCCACCAGTCGGTGATCGACCTTGCGCGCGGCCATGGCCCGCTTGGCATCGTCACCTTTGAACCCCACCCCCGCCAGTTCTTCGCGCCCGAAACGCCCTCCTTCCGCCTGATGAACGCCGAGGCGCGGGCCAACCGGCTGGCGCGGTTGGGGGTCGAGCATCTCTTCCAGCTGCCCTTCGACGCGACCCTTGCGGGGCTGTCACCGGAAGGCTTCGTCGATCAGGTCCTCCACGAGGGTCTTGGTGTCGCGCATGTCGTGGTGGGGGCCGACTTCTGCTTTGGCAAGGGCCGCAAGGGCACCGCGGGGGACCTTGCAACCCTCTGCGCGGAAAGGGGGATCCGCACCACCATCGTGCCACTTGTGACCGATGCGGGGGCCGAGATCTCCTCCACCAACATCCGCCGTGCTCTCTCTGAAGGCCGCCCCCGTGACGCCGCCGCGATGCTGGGCCACTGGCACCGGATCGAGGGTGAGGTCCTGCATGGCGACAAGCGGGGCCGCGATCTTGGCTACCCCACCGCGAACATGTCGGTCGACGGGCTGCACCTGCCGAAACTCGGGGTCTATGCCGTCCTTGTGGACATCCTGACCGGGCCACAGAAAGGCAGTCACCACGGGGTCGCCAGCCTTGGGGTCCGGCCCATGTTCGGCACCAACCGCCCCAACCTTGAAACCTTCATCTTCGACTTCAAGGGTGACCTTTACGGCCAGCACCTTTCCATCGCACTGGTCGATTACCTTCGCCCCGAGATGAAGTTCGACGGTCTGCCCGCCCTCATCGCCCAGATGGACGCCGACAGCGCGAAGGCCCGCGCCATCCTGGCCGCGACATGACCGCGCTCCGTCCCCGCTTCTGGGAAACCGTTCCCCTGGCCAAGATGACCCAGCAGGAGTGGGAGGCCCTGTGCGACGGCTGTGGCAAGTGCTGCCTTAACAAGCTGGAGTATGAAGACACCGGCGAGGTCGCCTATACCCGCATTGCCTGCCGCCTTCTGGATGGTGAGACCTGCCAGTGCATGGACTATCCTAACCGCAAGAAGCATGTGCCTGAATGCGTGGTCCTGACGCCGAAGACCCTGCCGAAGATCGCCTACTGGATGCCCGCGACCTGCGCCTACAAGCTGCTGTATCAGAAGAAGAAATTGCCTGACTGGCATCCCTTGGTCACCGGCGATCCGAACAGCACCCATACCTCGGGCAATTCGATCAAGGGCATCACCATTCCGGAAACCGAAGTCCCCGAAGACGACTGGGAAGACTACCTGATCGAGGAAACCCCCTGATGCGCTTTGCCTCCGACAACACCTCTGGGGCAGCGCCCGAGATCATGGCCGCGCTTCTCAAGGCCAATGACGGTTACGAACGCTCCTACGGCGCCGATGCCGCAATGGCGCGTGTCACGGAACTGGTCCGCGACCTCTTCGAAGCGCCCGAGGCGGAGGTTCGCCTTGTCGCCACCGGCACCGCCGCCAATGCCCTTGCGATCGCCACGCACGTCCAGCCATGGGACGGGGTCTTCTGCCACCAGCACGCCCATATCGCCGAGGACGAATGCAACGCGCCCGAGTTCTACTCGGGTGCCAAGCTGGTCCTGATCCCGGGCGAACATGGCAAGATCACCCCGGAGGCCTTTGCCCGGGCCCTTGCCACCACCGGCGAAAGCGGCGTCCACGGTGTCCAGCGCGGAATGCTGAGCCTTACCAACGTCACCGAAGCCGGAACCGTCTACACCCCGTCCGAGATCGTCGCCCTGACGGCCCTCGCAAAGGCCAAGGCCATCCCCTGCCACCTCGACGGCGCGCGGTTTGCCAACGCCTTGGTTACGACGAAGGCCACTCCGGCCGAGATGACCTGGAAGGCGGGGATCGACGTCCTTTCCCTTGGCGGCACCAAGAACGGCTGCCTTGGGGTCGAAGGCGTGGTCCTTTTCAAGCCCCAGAAGGCGTGGGAGCTGGAACTGCGCCGCAAGCGGGGTGGGCACCTCTTTTCCAAACACCGCTTCCTTTCGGCGCAGATGGAGGCCTACCTGACCGACGGCCTCTGGCTGCGCCTTGCCGCGCAGGCCAACGCGATGGGGCAGCGGCTGGTCGCGGGCCTGCGCGACCGGCAGGCCCATGTGCCCCCGGCGGACGCCAACATGCTCTTCCCCGAATGGCCCGCCGGCCACCATGACCGGCTGGAGGCCGCAGGCGCGCATTTCTACCGATTTCCGGCGCCGGAAGGGCGCGAGAAGGCCCGCCTCGTCGCCTCATGGTCGACGACCGAGGCCGATGTCGACCGGTTCCTGAACGCCTTCTGACCAGAGGTTTTTCTCATCCTCCAGCGCAGGGCCGGTTTGCAACTGCAGCACCGGGTGATAAGCCCGTGCCACGTCACGAATCCGTCATCCGGAGCCCCCATGCCCGCCGTCACCGAACCGAAGCTGATCGCCGGAAACGCCAACCTTCCACTTGCGAAGTCCATCGCCCGGCGGATGTCGATGCACCGGGGGATGAGCGTGAACCTGGTCGATGCGCGGGTCGAACGGTTCAACGACCAGGAGATTTTCGTCGAGGTGTTCGAGAACGTTCGGGGCGAGGACATGTATGTCATCCAGCCGACCTCGAACCCGGCAAACGACAACCTGATGGAGCTTCTGATCATGGTCGATGCGCTGCGCCGGTCGTCGGCCAGCCGCATCACCGCGGTGATCCCCTACTTCGGCTATGCCCGCCAGGACCGCCGCGCAAAGGCCCGCACGCCGATTTCCGCCAAGCTGGTCGCGAACCTCATCACCCAGGCGGGGGTGGACCGGGTGCTGACGCTGGACCTGCATGCCGCACAGATCCAGGGCTTCTTCGATATCCCGGTGGACAACCTTTACGCCGCGCCGGTCTTTGCCCTCGACATCGAGCACCACTTCAAGGGCCAGATGCAGGACCTGATGGTCGTCTCGCCGGACGTCGGCGGCGTGGCCCGCGCGCGTGAGCTTGCCACCCGGATCGGCGCCCCCCTCGCCATCGTCGACAAGCGGCGCGAGAAGGCGGGCGAGGTGGCGGGCATGACCGTCATCGGCGACGTGAAGGGCCACAAATGCATCATCGTCGATGACATCTGCGACACGGCCGGCACGCTTTGCAAGGCGGCCGAGACGCTGATGGAGGCCGGGGCGACCGAGGTGCACAGCTACATCACCCACGGCGTCCTGTCCGGCCCGGCGGTGGAGCGGGTGGAGAAATCGGTGATGAAATCCCTGGTCATCACCGACTCGATCGAGGCGACCGAGAAGGTGAAGGCCGCGAAGAACATCCGCATCGTGCCGACAGCGCCGATGTTCGCGCAGGCGATCCTGAACATCTGGGGCGGCATGTCGGTGTCGTCGCTCTTCGAGACCGACACGCTGGTCCCGATCTACGAAGGCCTTTACCAGCGCAGCTGACCCGCCGTTCGTTAGTGCAGACGTTCGACGCGGCCATGCAAAAGCAAACGGCCCCGGAAACCCCGGGGCCGCATCGCTTTCGTGGCACGCCGGTCAGTGTCCGGCAGAAGCCCGCATCGCCTGAAGATCGGCCAGCGTCTTGTCGGCGCTGTCCTTGTCCGCAGCCGCCACGAGGGCGGCGGACGCGTCAGCGATCAGGGCATCAAGCGCCGCCGGGGTCAGCTCTTCCAGCGGAACCGCCTGTTCAGCCAGCACCGACACGCCCGAGGCGCTGATCTCGGCGAAGCCGCCGGTCACCGCGAAGGACTTGGTCCCTTCGGCAGCCACGACCCGCAGGATGCCGGGGCGCAGGCTGGTGATGGTCGAGGCATGCCCCTCCATCGCCGTCATGTCGCCCATTGCGCCGGGGATCTGGACCTCGGTCGCCGGGAACGACGCGAGGCGCCGTTCGGGGCTGACGAGGTCGAATTGCAGTGAACCTGCCATCACGCCCCCTTATGCCGCTGCCGCGGCAAGCTTGGCGGCCTTGGCTTTCACCTCGTCGATGTCGCCGACCATGTAGAAGGCGGCTTCCGGCAGGTGGTCGTATTCGCCGGCAACCACGGCCTTGAAGGAGGCGATGGTCTTTTCCAGCGGCACCTGCACGCCCGGCGAGCCGGTGAAGACCTGCGCCACGTCGAAGGGCTGGGAAAGGAAGCGCTGGATCTTCCGGGCGCGGGCCACGGTTAGCTTGTCCTCTTCCGAAAGTTCGTCCATCCCGAGGATGGCGATGATGTCCTGCAGCGACTTGTAGCGCTGCAGCATCCCCTGCACCGAACGGGCGACGTCATAGTGTTCCTGCCCCACGACCTGCGGGTCGAGGATCCGGCTGGTCGAGTCCAGCGGGTCCACGGCCGGGTAGATGCCGAGTTCCGAGATCGCGCGGGAAAGAACGGTCGTCGCGTCGAGGTGGGCGAAGGACGTGGCCGGCGCAGGGTCGGTCAGGTCGTCGGCCGGAACGTAGATCGCCTGCACCGAGGTGATCGATCCACCCTTGGTCGAGGTGATGCGTTCCTGCAGGGCACCCATGTCGGTGGCCAGCGTCGGCTGGTAACCCACAGCCGACGGGATACGGCCCAGAAGGGCCGACACTTCCGAACCCGCCTGGGTGAAGCGGAAGATGTTGTCGACGAAGAACAGAACGTCCGTCCCCGACTGGTCACGGAACTGCTCGGCCAGGGTCAGGCCGGTCAGCGCCACGCGGGCACGCGCCCCCGGGGGCTCGTTCATCTGGCCGTAGACAAGGGCCACTTTCGACTTTTCCAGGTCGTCGATGTTGATGACGCCGGATTCGATGAATTCGTGGTAGAGGTCGTTCCCCTCACGGGTCCGTTCGCCCACACCGGCGAAGACCGAGTAGCCCGAGTGCACCTTGGCGATGTTGTTGATCAGTTCCTGGATCAGAACCGTCTTGCCCACGCCGGCGCCGCCGAAGAGACCGATCTTCCCGCCCTTGGAATAGGGCGCCAGCAGGTCGATGACCTTGATCCCGGTGACGAGGATCTGCGCGTCGGTGGCCTGGTCGGCAAAGTCCGGGGCAGGCTGGTGGATGGCGCGCTTTTCCTTGTGGACCACGGGGCCCTTTTCGTCGATCGGGTCGCCGATGACGTTGACGATGCGGCCCAGCGTGCCGTCACCGACCGGAACCGAGATCGGTGCGCCCAGGTCAGTCACCGCGGCCCCGCGCACGACGCCTTCGGTCGCGTCCATCGCGATGGTGCGCACGGTATTCTCGCCAAGGTGCTGTGCCACTTCCAGCACCAGCCGCTTGCCGTTGTTGTCGGTCTCGAGCGCGTTCAGGATCGCCGGCAGCGCACCTTCGAACTGCACGTCCACGACGGCGCCGATGACCTGGGTCACCTTGCCCATAGCCTTGGAGGGGGATTTTGCCATTGTCATAAGCCTCGTTTCGTTTGTTTCCATTGGTCCGGGTCGGCCGGACCGTGATCTTCCTGGTGCCCGGACCTACCGGGCGTCGAACCATCCGCCGCCAAGGGCTATCCGGCCGGTCGTGCAATGCACGATCCGACCCGGAAACCAGCGCCGGTATTTCTGTATGAATGCCTGACGGAGGCGGTCGAAGGCCTCGTCGCGCATCGCCCTGCCGTGGTGCCGCAGGTGAAAATCGATCGCATAGGCCCGGCCACCCAGAAACTCGGCCTGAAAGCACAGATCAGGCCCGTAGTAGTGGAACCCCTGCATGTCGTATGAGTTAAGGACCGGCCGCAGCCGCCGCATGACCAGAAAGTTCTCGTCCAGCGTCTCGACCCGCGCCGGCAGACCGTTGCTGCCGCCACGGTTGTCCCCGAAGACATCGCTGATATGCAGGACAACCGCCGTCTTCGAATGATCGAGCGGACGCCAGATGCATCCGGCATTCCCCGCGACCAGCCACTGCGGGTCCTTTGCTTCCAGTTCTTCCAGACGCGCGACCAGATCGTCATAGCCGGCGCCGATCAGTTCCACGTCCTGGTGGCAGAAGATCACATAGCGCCCGCGGCACTTCGGCCACATGTGCTTGTGCCAGCTGAACCCGTCGAACTGGTTGCCCTTGCGATTGTCCGCGGCAAGAAACTCCGAGTTCTCGGACGTGAACCCGAACGTCGCGAAGCTTTCCAGAAGTCGGTCGTACTGGTCCTGATCCCGCACCAGCGAGCAGACAGAGAACATGAGATCGCTCTCGTCCTCGTTCTGAACATATGTCGGTTGCGGGATCATTCGTTACAGCGCCTCGGCACCCGAGATGATCTCGATCAGTTCCTTGGTGATCGCGGCCTGACGGCTCCGGTTGTACTGGATCGTCAGCTTGTTGATCATGTCGCCGGCGTTGCGGGTCGCATTGTCCATCGCGGACATCCGCGCGCCCTGTTCGCTGGCGCCGTTTTCCAGAAGAGCCGTGAAGATCTGCGTCGCCACACCGCGCGGCAGAAGGTCGGCCAGGATCGCCTCTTCCGAGGGTTCGTAGTCGTAAAGCGCCGTGGTGCCGGTGCCTTCGAACTTGGCCGGGATCACCTGCTGCATCGTCGGGATCTGGCTGATCACCGACTGGAAGCGGTTGTAGAAGATGGTGACGACATCCGCCTCGCCACCCTCGAACGCCGCCGTGACCTGCCGGGCGATGCCTTGCGCGTTGCCATAGCCCACGCGCTTGACGTCGCTGAGGTCGACATGGCCGACGAAGGTCTGCGCCCAGTCACGTTTGAGCTGTTCGCGGCCCTTCTTGCCGACGGTCAGGATCTTCACCGTCTTGCCCTGCGCCACCAGTTCAGCCGCCCGCGACCGGGCCAGCTTGACGATCGACGAGTTGAAGCCGCCGCAAAGCCCGCGTTCGCTGGTCATCACGACCAAGAGGTGCACCTGGTCCCGGCCGTTCCCGGCGAGAAGCTTCGGTGCGCCTTCGCCGGTGCCGACGCCGGCCGCAAGGGCCGACATCACCGCCGTCATCCGCTCGGCAAAGGGCCGGGCGGCCTCGGCGGCCTCCTGCGCGCGGCGCAGCTTGGCCGCGGCGACCATCTGCATCGCCTTCGTGATCTTCCGCGTGTTCTTGACGCTTCCGATCCGGTTCTTGAGTGCCTTCAGGCTGGGCATCTGCCTACTCCTTCAGGGGCGCTCAGACGAAGTCTTTGGCGAAGGCGTCGAGTTCCGCGCGGATGGCCTTTTCCAGATCACCGGCAACCTTGCGGTCGTTCTTGGTGAGATCCTCCAGAAGCGCCTTTCCCTTGGTGCGCAGGTGCTGCAGGAGGCCCGCCTCGAACCGGCCCACGTCCTTAACGGCCAACTTGTCGAGATAGCCGTTGGTGCCGGCAAAGATGATGCAGACGATTTCCGCGTTGGTCAGCGGCGAATACTGGTTCTGCTTCATCAGCTCGGTCAGGCGCGCACCGCGGTTCAGAAGCTGCTGGGTCGAGGCGTCAAGGTCCGAGCCGAACTGCGCGAAGGCCGCCATTTCGCGGTACTGCGCCAGTTCCAGCTTCACCTTGCCCGCGACTGACTTCATCGCCGAGGTCTGGGCCGAGGACCCCACGCGGCTCACCGACAGACCGGTGTTCACGGCCGGACGGATGCCCTGGTAGAAAAGTTCCGATTCCAGGAAGATCTGCCCGTCGGTGATCGAGATCACGTTCGTCGGAATATAGGCCGAGATGTCGCCGGCCTGGGTTTCGATGATCGGCAGCGCGGTCAGCGAGCCCGAGCCGAAGTCGGCGTTCAGCTTGGCCGAACGCTCCAGAAGGCGCGAGTGCAGGTAGAACACGTCGCCCGGGTAGGCCTCGCGTCCCGGCGGACGGCGCAGCAGCAGCGACATCTGGCGGTAGGCCACGGCCTGCTTCGAAAGGTCATCGTAGATCATCAGCGCGTGGCGGCCGTTGTCACGGAAGTATTCGCCGATCGCGGTGCCCGAGAAGGGGGCGAGGAACTGCATCGGGGCCGGGTCCGAAGCAGTGGCGGCGACGACGACCGTGTAGGCCATGGCGCCGGTCTCTTCCAGCTTCTTCACCAACTGCGCGACGGTCGAGCGCTTCTGGCCGACGGCGACATAGATGCAGTAGAGCTTCTTCGATTCGTCGGAACCCGCGGCCTCGTTGTAGACCTTCTGGTTCAGGATGGTGTCGAGTGCCACGGCGGTCTTGCCGGTCTGGCGGTCGCCGATGATCAGTTCGCGCTGGCCGCGGCCGATCGGGATCATCGCGTCCACGGCCTTGAGACCGGTTGCCATCGGCTCGTGCACGCCACGGCGCGGGATGATCCCGGGGGCCTTCACGTCGGCCACGCGGCGCTCGGCCGCCTTGATCGGGCCCTTGCCGTCGATCGGATTGCCCAGCGCGTCGACGACGCGGCCCAGAAGCCCGTCACCGGCCGGCACGTCCACGATGGACTTGGTGCGCTTGACCGTGTCGCCTTCCTTGATGTCCTGGTCCGAACCGAAGATCACGACGCCTACGTTGTCGACTTCGAGGTTCAGGGCCATCCCGCGGATGCCGCCGGGGAATTCGACCATCTCGCCGGCCTGCACGTTGTCAAGGCCATGCACACGGGCAATCCCGTCGCCGACCGACAGCACGCGACCGACTTCGGCCACTTCCGCATCCTTGCCGAAGTTCTTGATCTGCTCTTTCAGGATCGCAGAGATCTCAGCAGCCTGGATTCCCATCACCCAACCTCTTTCATTGCATTTTGCAGGGCCGCGAGCTTTGCCTTGACCGACGTGTCGATCATGGTCGAGCCCAGCTTGACGACTAGACCGCCGATAAGGGATTCATCGACGGTGGTTTTCAGTTTCACGGTCTTGCCGACGCGGGCCTTCAGCGTCTCGGCAAGTTTCTTCGATTGTGCAGCCGACAGCGCGCGGGCGGCGGTGACCTCGGCGGTCACTTCGCCTTTCTCGGCGGCGATCAGGTCGGTCAGCGCGGTCAGGAATTGCGGCAGCACGAAGAGGCGCCGCTTGTCGGCCATCAGCGCAAGCGTGTTCGCCATCAGCGCGCCAAGGCCCATCTTCGCGGCAATCGCCGAGATGGCTTTGCCCTGATCCTCGCGGCTGATCACCGGCGAGGCGATCATGGCGCGCAGGTCCGCGCTGGCAGCAAGCGTTTCGGACAATGCGGTCGTATCGGCTTCCAGCGCCTTCAGCGCCTTGTCGTCCTTGGCCAGTTCGAACAAGGCCGATGCGTAGCGCGAGGCAATGCCCAGAGAGATCGAAGCCGGTTCTGACACGTCATCCCTTCCGTTGTCTGATGCCCTGGGCTCTTGTGCGAACCAGGCGATCCTTCGGCACACACCACGACCCCCTCGGCCATGGCGTCAGCCATCCGTCGCGGGCGTCCTTAGCAGAGCCGTTCCTACCCCGCAACCGGGTTGCTGGCCCTTTCGAGGGGCTTGATTGCGTAAACATCCGGGCAAGTCGCCGCAGGCGCTGCGCTGCGGCATCCGGGTCACATCGCCAAGCTGCTCAGTGCCGGTTCATCGCCGGTTCCGGTGCGCCCTTGCCGACCCCTTCAAGGACCTTCAGCGGGCGCCGCACGGCAGCCCCCAGCCCACCCCGCGTGGGGGCGTAGACCTGCTTCGACGCCTCGACCATCAGTACCCCACCGACAAGCCAGGGGATTCGCCGTCCGATCGCCTCCCAGAAGTCCGCAGTCCGCAGCCAGAATCGGGTCGCGGCAGGTGGGGCGAAAAGGACCGACTGGCTGCGTTCGGGGGTAAACCCGTGGCGGCGAAGCTGCGCCTCAAGCTGGGCCACCGAGTAGGGCCGGCCAAATCCGAAGGGGGTGACATCGCTCCGCGCCCAAAGCCCGGACCGGTTCGGCACGATGATCAGCGCCCGGCCCCCGGGGGCCAGCACCCGCCCCGCCTCTTCCAGCACGGCCGAGGGGTTCTCTGACGTCTCGAGGCCGTGCATCAGGACCAGCCGGTCCACCAGCCCGGTCGGCAGGGGCCAGGCGGTGTCCTCGCAAAGGACGCTGACATTCTCCATTCCCGCGGGCCAGGGCATCACCCCCTGCGGCCCCGGCATAAGCCCCACGACCCGCCGCGCTTCGGCCAGATAGGGGCGCAGAAGCGGCACGGCGAAGCCAAAGCCCGCCACGGTCTGCCCCGGTCCCGGCGGCCAGTGCTTGACCACCTGATCCCGGATCGCCCGCTGCGCCACCCGGCCCAGTTGCGTGCGGTAGTAGAAGTTTCGCAGGTCAAGCACATCAAGGTGCATTGCGGTCGGCCATTCCCCGGTCAATCCTTCCCGCCATCATACCCCGGAAAGGCCCGAAGACCATGCCGCTCGAGCTTGTGACGATTCCCTGCCTCACCGACAACTACGCCTACCTCGTGCACGACGCCGCCCGCGGCCAGACCGCCTGCGTCGATGTGCCCGACGCTGCGCCCATTCTTGAAGCCTTGAAGGCGCGGGGCTGGACGTTGTCCGACATCCTCATCACCCATCACCATGACGACCATATCCAGGGCGTCGATACGCTTCGTGCCGCCACCGGCGCGCGCGTCCATGGCGCCGCCGCCGACACGCACCGCCTGCCCCGACTGGACATCACCCTGACCGAAGACGACCCCCTGTCCATCTGTGGCGAGCATGTCCGCGTGATCGACGTTCCCGGCCACACCGTCGGCCACATCGCCTTTCACATCCCCTCCGCAGGCCTTGCCTTCACCGCCGACAGCCTGATGTCAGGCGGCTGCGGGCGGCTTTTCGAGGGCACAGCCCGGCAGATGTGGGACAGCCTGTCGAAACTCGCCGCCCTGCCGCCGGACACGATCATCTGCTCGGGCCACGAATACACCGCATCGAACCTGCGCTTCGCACTCACCCTTGAACCCGGCAATGACAAGCTTATCTCCCGGGTAGCCGAGGTCGCCGCACACCGCGCCCAAGGCACGCCGACCGTGCCGGTCCCGCTGCAGACCGAGCTTGACACAAACCCCTTCCTCCGGGCGCGTCTTCCCGCGCTGAAAGCCGCTGTCGGCTTGCCCGATGCCGACGACGCCACCGTTTTCGCCGAAATCCGGGCCAGAAAAGACAAGTTCTGAGGCTACCCTATCACAAATGGTGTGATGACCGGGTGGAAACCCCGAAATCTTGAAGATTGCGCTTGAAGTGCGGCGCGGAAAACCGAACTTTAAGCATATGAGGCCACGGTTGGATCGGGCCACCGCCCCCTCCCGCCCCGCAGGACAGGAGCACGCACGTGCCATCGTTTTCGACAACGCTCGAACAAGCCATCCACTCGGCGCTTGCGCTGGCCAACTCGCGCCGGCACGAGCTTGCGACGCTGGAACACCTCCTTCTGTCGCTGATCGACGAACCGGACGCCGCGCGGGTGATGAAGGCCTGCGCCGTGGATCTGGATGAGCTTCGCAAGACCCTGACCGATTTCATCGACGATGATCTCTCCACCCTCGTCACCGATGTCGAGGGGTCCGAGGCCGTGCCAACCGCCGCCTTCCAGCGCGTGATCCAGCGCGCCGCGATCCATGTGCAAAGCTCGGGCCGGACCGAAGTGACAGGGGCGAATGTCCTTGTCGCGATCTTCGCCGAACGCGAATCGAACGCTGCCTACTTCCTGCAGGAACAGGACATGACCCGCTACGACGCGGTCAACTTCATCGCCCATGGCGTGGCGAAGGACCCGTCCTATGGTGAGGCGCGGCCCGTGCAGGGCGCGGACGAACAGCAGGAAACGCCGAAGGCCGAAGCCGGCGAGGCGAAGGAATCCGCACTGTCCAAATACTGCGTCGACCTGAACGTGAAGGCGCGGAAGGGCGACGTTGACCCGCTCATCGGCCGCGAGGCCGAGGTTGAGCGTGCGATCCAGGTCCTCTGCCGTCGCCGCAAGAACAACCCCCTTCTGGTGGGCGACCCCGGCGTCGGCAAGACCGCCATCGCCGAAGGTCTGGCCCGCAAGATCGTGCTGGGCGAAACGCCCGAGGTCCTGTCCAAGGCCACGATCTTCAGCCTCGACATGGGTGCCTTGCTCGCCGGCACCCGGTATCGCGGCGACTTCGAGGAACGCCTGAAGCAGGTGGTGAAAGAGCTTGAGGATCACCCCGACGCGATCCTCTTCATCGACGAGATCCACACCGTGATCGGCGCTGGTGCGACCAGTGGCGGCGCTATGGATGCGTCGAACCTACTGAAACCCGCGCTGCAGGGCGGCAAGCTGCGCTGCATGGGATCGACCACCTACAAGGAATTCCGCCAGCACTTCGAAAAGGACCGCGCCCTTTCCCGCCGCTTCCAGAAAATCGACGTGAACGAACCCTCGGTGCCCGACGCGATCAAGATCCTTATGGGTCTGAAGCCGCATTTCGAGGAACACCACGACCTCAAATACACCAACGACGCGATCAAGTCGGCGGTGGAACTGGCCGCGCGCTACATCCATGACCGCAAGCTTCCCGACTCGGCCATCGACGTGATCGACGAGGCCGGGGCGGCCCAGCACCTTGTCGTGGAATCGAAGCGCCGGAAGTCGCTTGGCGTGAAGGAGATCGAGGCTGTCGTGGCCAAGATCGCCCGCATCCCCCCGAAGACCGTGTCGAAGGACGATGCCGAAACCCTGCGCGACCTTGAAAAGACGCTGAAGCGCGTCGTCTTCGGCCAGGACAAGGCGGTGGAGGCGCTGTGCTCGGCCATCAAACTCGCCCGCGCGGGCCTGCGCGAACCGGAAAAGCCCATCGGAAACTACCTCTTCGCCGGCCCGACAGGCGTCGGCAAGACCGAGGTCGCCAAGCAGCTCGCTTCCAGCCTGGGCGTGGAGCTGATCCGCTTCGACATGTCGGAATACATGGAGAAACACGCGGTGAGCCGACTGATCGGCGCCCCGCCCGGCTATGTCGGCTTTGACCAGGGCGGCATGTTGACCGATGCCATCGACCAGCACCCGCATTCGGTGCTGCTCCTGGACGAAATGGAAAAGGCCCACCCGGATGTCTACAACATCCTCCTTCAGGTGATGGACCACGGGAAACTCACCGACCACAATGGCCGGACGGTGGATTTCCGCAACGTGATCCTGATCATGACCTCGAACGCGGGCGCGCGTGAACAGTCGCAGGCGGCCATCGGCTTTGGCCGCGAACGTCGGACGGGCGAAGATACCGCGGCGATCGAGCGGACCTTCACGCCGGAATTCCGCAACCGTCTGGACGCGGTGATCAACTTCGCCCCCCTGGGCAAGGAGATCATCCTGCAGGTGGTCGAGAAGTTCGTCCTCCAGCTGGAAGCCCAGCTCATGGACCGCGGCGTCCATATCGAGCTTTCGCCTGAGGCCGCGCTCTGGCTGGGCGACAAAGGCTACGACGACAAGATGGGCGCACGTCCACTTGGCCGCGTGATCCAGGAACACATCAAGAAGCCGCTCGCGGAAGAGCTTCTCTTCGGCCGGCTGGTGAAGGGCGGCGTGGTCCGCGTCCAGGTCAAGGACGATGCAATCGTGCTCGACATCGAGGAACCCGCGAAACCCCGCCTCACTGGGCAGAAGCCACCGCTTCTGACGGCAGAGTAAGCGCCTGAAAAACCGGATGGCCGGCTGGGAAATCAGCCGGCCGTTCAGCGCTGCCCGGTCAGGACGGCGATGGCGATGCCGAAGGCAAGCCCGGTGCCGATCCCCGCGCCGATACTTTCGATGGCCAGGCCGATCGCAAGCCCGATCCCCAGCCCGAGGACGATCCCCGCTCCGCAGTCCATGGCCAGCTCGCGCGACCTTGGGTTCATCTTGAAGAACCGTTTCTCAGCGGCCGTCAGACGATCATGCCAGCCATCGGAATTGCGCTTGGTGGCAGGGGCGGGGGTTTGGGCAGGACCAGGGTCGGCAGGCATGGCGATCTCCAACAGGTCGCATTGCCGTTTCTGAACCTGTCTCCGCCGGGAATGTTCCGGCGCGTGTCACCCGGGCACGATCAGCACCCGGGCAAGAGTCCTCACCGGCCTCTCCCAAGCCTGCCGGGCCGGAAACGCCCCCGCCACCAAAAGGCCAACCTCGCCCTCCGAGGTAAGCACGACCCTCCGCCTCTCACGGTCCGCACGGGCCGTCCCGGTGACATCGACCGCAAGGGTGTCGGAAGCGCAGGGCACGGTCAGGCTTGCGCGCTTGTCACCGCTCGGTCAGCTTCAATTCGATCCGCCGGTTCTGGGCGCGCGATGCCTCGTCG
Organism: Tabrizicola sp. T46; assembly: GCF_057219895.1. NCBI lineage: Bacteria > Pseudomonadati > Pseudomonadota > Alphaproteobacteria > Rhodobacterales > Paracoccaceae > Tabrizicola > Tabrizicola sp. T46. The sequence continues at coordinate 133,773 of NZ_JBXVVV010000002.1, read as the reverse complement.
TCGCCCACCGCCACCGGGCGGTATTCGCCAAAGCCTGTCGCCGCCATCCGATCAGGCGGGAACCCAAGCTCATCCTGCATGAAGCGAACGACCGACAGCGCCCGTGCCTGGCTCAGTTCCCAGTTGTCGGCAAAGGCACCGCCGCCCGAAAGCGGCACGTTGTCGGTATGGCCGTCCACCCGGATGATCCAGTCGATCTCGGGCGGGATCTTCTGGCGCACCTCGTCCAGCGTCCGCACGACGCTGGCAATCTGCGCCTGCCCTTCCGGCGCCAGATCGGCCGAACCGGGGTTGAACAGGACCTCCGAGGAAAAGACGAAGCGGTCGCCCACCACTCGCACACCCTCGCGCCCTTCCAGAAGGGCGGACAACTCGCCGAAGAACTCGGACCGGAAGCGCGCCAGATCGCGGTTTTCGGCCGCCAGCCGCGCTGCCTCGGCCGCCTCAAGCTCGGCCCGGCGGCGCTGTTCCGAGGCGACCTGCGCAAGGGCCGCGTTCAGGTCCGACCCCAGGCTTTCCATCTGCACCTGCGCCGCTGCATCCCGCGCTTCGGCCTCGTCCAGGACCTGTTGCAGGCTGCCCAGCTGCGCGCGCAGGGCCGCGACCTGCTGGTTCAGCAGCTCGACCTCCCGCGCCGCCGCCAGGGCCTTTTCCTGTTCGGCCAGAAGCAGCCGTTCGGCTTCGGCGACCGCCGCATCCTTTTCCGTCTGACCCGTTTCAGCCGCCAGCCGCGCGGCGGCCAGAAGGGTCAGCGTCTCTTCCGCCCGCTTCCGCTCGGCCTCCAGCGCCAGGGTCATCGCCGTCAGCTCGGTGTCCGATGTGGCCAGCCGCTCACGCAGCGCGGCCAGCGCGGCCGCATCGGCCAGCCGCGCGGCCTCGGCCTCGGACACGGCTTCCTTCGCCTCGTTCAGCGCCGCGGCCCCCGCCGCCTCACGCGTCCGCAGGTCCGCGACCAGCGCCTCCAGCGCCTCGCGCCGTGCTGCCGCCAGCCGTGCCGCTTCCGCCCCGGCGTCGATCTCATCCCTCGCCTTGGCAAGGGCGAGCGTCATCGCCTCGGCTTCGCTGACGAGCTTGGCCTGGGCAGCCTCAAGTTCGGCCACCGTTGCCGTCAGGTCCGCCGCCTGCCCCCGCGCGGTGTCGCGCTCGACCAGCAGGGCCGCTACCTGCGCCTCGAAATCGGTGATCCGGCTGGTCGCCGCCGCCAGTTCGCCTTCGCGCGCCGCAAGGTCGGCCGTCAGCGTTGCGATGATGCCCGCCTTCGCCTCGCCATCCGCCTGTGCCGCCGCCAGCCCGGCCCGCAGGCTTGCGATATCCGCCTCAAGGTTCGCCGCCCGCGTCCGCTCCAGCCCCAGTGCACCGGCAAGATCAGCGACCTGGGCCGACAGTTCGTCCAGCTCGGTATCCTGCGTGGTGATCTCGTCGCGCAGGATCGACTGCATCACGGTGAAGATGGTCAGGACGAACATCAGCACCATCAGAAGCGTCGTCACTGCATCGACGAACCCGGGCCAGATAAGCGAGCTGTCCCGGCGCTGCGCGCGAGCCATGGCCTATCGCCCCGCCGTCGTGCGGCTCAACTGCCGGATCGCCGCCGTCAGTCCGGCGATGTCGGCGCGCAGGTCGGCAAGGGTTTCCTGCCGCCCGGCCGACATCTCTTCCAGGATCCGCAGAAGCTGCACATCGATCGACCGCAGGCGCATCCGGCTTTCGGCATCGGTCTGCCCGCCACCCTCGCCCGCAGCCAGCGCCACCAGCACCTTGTCCTGCCCCTCCGCGATCCGGTCCAGCGAGGCGGCCTGCGCCTCGGCCAGCCGCTTCAGCGCAGTGGACTGCCCCTTCTCGGTCGCGGCCTGGGCGCGGTCTGCCTCGATCCGTTCGGCCAGCCGCTCCATCGCGGCGGCAAGCTCGGCGATGCGGGCATCCGTCACCGCCCGCGCGGCTTCGGACTGCATGGTCAGAAGCTGCAACTGCTCCACCTGCACGGCGATCTGGTCGGCAAAGGCCGCAAGCCCGCTCTGGTCGCCCCCGTCGCCATCGCCCGCGATCCCGATCCGGGTGATCGAGGACAGCCATTCCTCCAGCTCGCGGATGAACCGGTTCTGCCCGTGCCCGGCGAACAGCTCAAGAAGCCCCAGCACCAGCGATCCGGCCAGCCCGAGAAGCGATGAGGAAAACGCCGTCCCCATCCCGCCCAGCTGGCTTTCAAGGCCCCCCATCAGCTTACCGAAGACATCCAGCCCGCTTTCCCCTTCCTGCGGGGCCAGCGACCGGATCGTCTCGACCACCGCCGGGACGGTCGTCGCCAGACCCCAGAAGGTGCCCAGAAGGCCAAGGAAGACCAGCAGGTTGATCAGATAGCGGGTGATATCCCGCGCCTCGTCGATCCGCTGCGTGACCGACTCCTGGATCGACCGCGAGGACGAGGCGGAAATCGACATCCGCGCCGTGCGCGACCGCAGAAGGGCTGCGAGGGGCGCGAGCAGGCGCGGCGGCGTCTCGGCAGCGGCCCCGGGCGTGCCCCGCACGAAGTTCTCGATCCAGTAGACCGACTGCGCCAGAATCCAGACCTGCCAGAAACAGGTCAGCACCCCGATCACGAAGACAAAGGCAATGAGTCCGTTCAGAAGCGTGTTGGTGCGCAGGATGTCGATGATCTGGCCATGGATCAGCCAGGCCCCCGCGCCGACCAGGGCACAGACGAGGAGCATCGTGGTGATGGCGCGGATCGGCTGACTGAACGTTGTGCCGACCGTGGTTCCGATGGATTCCGCCTGGGACATGCCGTCCTTCTGTTCCTGCCTTGCGCCATGGTAGCAGGCCCATTGTATCTGCCAAGCAAAAGCTCAGGTCAGCGCCCGCACCCGCTGCGCGAGCCATTCAAGGTCCGGGTCGGCGATGCCAAGCTCTGCCAGATGCGCGGCGGTCGACCAGAGGTAATCCCGGTTCGCCCCGCGCCCGCCCGACGCGCTGGCGATGATCCTGGCCTGCTCGTCGAGGTCGATGCGGCAATACTGCACATGGTGCGGGTCGATCACATAGACCAGCGCCTCAAGACTCCCACTGTCCGTCTCGACCGCCACCCTCGTCTCCAGATAGGCCGACGATACAAGCTCGCGTTCCCGCAGGGCAGCGATGGTCGTTGTCTCGGCACCCTCGGCCACGCGGAAGGCAACGCCCAGGCAGCTTGCCCCCTCGGCCCGGTCAAGGGCCAGGACCAGGCCGGGCCGCTCCACCGTCCCGCGGTGATGGATCGACCGCATGCAGAAGCTGCGGTGCCAGCCCTCCACCCGCCCGATCCGCTGCTCGGCGACCGGAAAACCCGGGTCCCAGATCAGGGACCCGTAGCCGAAAACCCAAAGTGATCCGTCCATCTCCGGCGCTTGCACTGGCCCTTGCCTTTCCGGACCTGTAAACACCGCAGAAAGGGCAAAGAAAAGGGCCGCGGCATGCGCAAGCTACTCTTCCTTCTCGTCACGCTGACCGCCCTCTGGTCCGGCTACTGGTTCGTCGGTTCTTCCTTCCTGCGCGGCGCCGCGAATGACTGGATCGCTGCCCAGGCCGCAAACGGGATCACGGCCGAAACCTCGGACCTCTCCGTGGCAGGCTTTCCCAACCGCTTCGACCTCACAGCCGAGGGCATCCGTTTTGCCGATCCCGCCAGCGGCATCGGCTGGCAGGCCCCCTTTGCCCAGGTCTTCGCCATGACCTGGAAGCCCTGGCACATCATCGCCGCCCTGCCGCCCGAACAGACGGTCACGCTGCCGGGGCAAGAGATCACCGTCACTTCCGAAGGCTTTCGCGCCAGCCTCCGCGCACGCCCCACGCTTGACGTGCCACTGGCCATGGCGATCGTGGAATCCGGCCCCCTTGCCGCGGCCTCGTCCCTTGGCTGGACCTACGGGATCGACAAGGCCGTCCTGTCCCTCGGCGCGGCCACCGGTACGCCCAACGCCTACGACCTCGCCGCCGACATCGCCGGACTTGCCCCCGATCCGGCCCTTCTGCGCCAGATCGCCCCGGATGGTGCGCTTCCCGCCCAGATCTCCGAAGTCCGCCTCCGCGCGACCGCCACCCTGACTGCCTCCCTTGACCGGCACGTGGCCGAAACCCAACCCCGCCTTGCCGCCCTCACCCTTTCGGACCTTGGCCTCAACTGGGGCGAGGTCACGCTGACCGCCGACGGCAGCATCGCCCCCGACGAGCAGGGCCTCGCTTCAGGGCGGATCAACTTCACCATAGCGAACTGGCGGACGGTGATGCCGATCCTTGTCGCCTCCGGCACGGTCCGGCCGCAACTCGCCCGCACCGCCGAGACGATGCTGGAAGGCCTGGCCCGCCAGACCGGCGACCCGGAGGTGCTGAAAATCCCGCTCATCCTTCAGGACGGATGGATGTCCTTCGGCCCGATCCCGCTGGGTCCGGCCCCGGTGCTGATCCCCCCGAGCGGCTGACGCCACCTACCGGCAGTAGGACCCACCGCTTCTGGCCGAGGTGTCGAAGTGGAAGTGATCCTCATGATATCCGTCCGACCCTGGGCCGAGCGTCGTGCGGAAATAGGGGCATGCCGCCTTGTAGATGCGCCGGAGCAACCGGTTGTAGTTGTCCGAAACCGTCAGCACCTTGCCGTTCGACAGGACGAAGGCCGAAATATCGACCGCCCGGCCCTTGCCATGCTCGCTGATCGGCGCGCCCCTCTTGTTGTTGCGGCTGCGGCAGATGTAATGCGCTGCGATCCGCAGCTCCACCAGCTTGCCGTCGAAGGCGGGCTGGGCCACCTCATCCACCCATGAATTCAGCGCCTTGGCGATGCTGCAATCGACCGTCGCGGTCTGGCTCAGCCGCACGCCCGAAACCGAGGTGACAGCAACCGGGTCTTCCACCCCGCAGCCCTTCACCTTCGAGGAGATGCGCTTGATCTCCTCGCCCTTTATTCCGGGCACACCGCAGACCGCCCCCTTCATCGAGGCGGCCTCGCGTTTTTTCTTCCGGCGCTCCCTTGCCGTGGGCGGCTCGACCGCCGCAAGGTCCACGTCCGCGCCACCGGGGTTCGACGACAGGTCGAGCCCCGCCGCCGGGGCCGAGGCGGCAAGCGCCGCAATCCGGCGTTCCAGCCCGCGCGGACGGGGCTCGGGGCGCAGCGACCGAACCAGCGCACCCTCCGGCGCCGGTTCGGCGGCAACGGCGACGACCGCTGCCTCAGCCTCAGGTTCCGCAGGGGCGGCGACCGCAGCCACAAGCGCGGCCGGCCGGGCCTTTGGGCGCAAGGTGGCGGCAGCGACCGGCGCGGGTGCGGGTTCTGCCGCCGGAGCCGCAGGTGTCTCCGAGGTGGCAACCGTCACCGCTGCTTCGGCAGGTTTCGCCAGCGGATTCGCGGGCGGGCGGGGCGACGAGGTCACGTCCTGTGCCATGGCCCCTGTGGCGGCCCAGCACAGAAGAAACGCGACGACCCGCAGCACCGGCCTAGCCCTCCTTCACCGGCGCGCGGCCGAAATCGGGGGCCGCCGTGTCCTGCCCGGCCTCGATGATCCCCCGCCGGATCGCGCGGGTGCGGGTGAAATAGGCGTGCAGGTGGTCGCCATCCCCCATCCGGATCGCCCGCTGAAGGGTGAAGAGCTCTTCGGCAAAGCGGCCAAGGATATCCAGTACCGCGTCCTTGTTGGTCAGGAACACGTCGCGCCACATGGTCGGGTCGCTGGCCGCGATCCGGGTAAAGTCGCGAAAGCCGCTGGCCGAATACTTGATGACCTCGGACTGCGACACCCGCCGCATGTGATCCGCCACCCCGACCATGGTGTAAGCAATGAGGTGCGGCGTATGGCTGACGACCGCCAGCACAAGGTCATGCCGCGCCACGTCCATCCGGTCGACATTCGCGCCCATCGCCTTGAGAAGGCTCTCCAGCCGCGCGATCTCGGCCTCGTCGGTGCCCGGCAGCGGCGTCAGAAGCCACCAGCGGTTCTGGAACAGCGTCGCAAAGCCCGACCGCGGCCCGGAATACTCCGTCCCCGCCAGCGGGTGGCCGGGGATGAAGTGGACGCCCTCCGGCAGGTGCGGCGCCACCGCATCGACCACCGCCTGCTTCACCGACCCGACATCCGTAACCACAGCACCCGGCTTCAGGTGCGGGCCGATCGCCTCGGCCAGCACCCCCATCGCGCCAACGGGCACGCACAGGACCACAAGGTCCGCATCCCTGACCGCCTCGGCCGCCGTCTCGGTCACCCGGTCGCAGAACAGTTCCTTCGCCACCGCCCGGGTCTCGGGCGACTTCGCAAAGCCCACGATCTCGCCGGCCAGCCCACCCGCCCGCATGGCATGCGCCATGGACGAGGCGATCAGCCCCAGGCCGATCAGCGCGACGCGACCGTAGATCATTTCACACCCTTGAACTGCGCCACGGCATGGGCGACCTGCCGGCAGGCGGCCTCGTCCCCGATGGTGATCCGTAGGCAATGCGGCAGCTTGTAGCCCGCCACCCGCCGCACGATCAGGCCCTGCGATTGCAGGAACGCGTCACAGGCCTCGGCCTCTTCCTGGCTCGCGAACCGCGCCAGGATGAAGTTGGCCATCGAGGTGTCGGATGGCACGCCCAGCTCGCCCAGCGCCCCCGCCAGCCAGGTCCGCATCCGCGCATTCTCGGCCCGGCAGCGCGCCACATGGTCGCGGTCCCGCACCGCCGCCTCTGCCGTCTCCAGCTGCGTCGTCGACAGGTTGAACGGCCCCCGGATCCGGTTCAGGACGTCGATCACATGGCGCGGCCCGTAACCCCAGCCGATCCGCAGGCCCCCCAGCCCGTAGATCTTCGAAAACGTGCGCGTCATCACCACGTTGTCGCGCCCGTCCACCAGCGCCGCCCCGCCGTCATAGCCCTCGACATATTCCGCATAGGCCCCGTCCAGAACCAGCAGCGCCTGCGGCGGCAGCCCGGCGGCCAGCCGTGCGATCTCGGGCGCCGAAACCATCGTCCCCGTGGGGTTGTTCGGATTGGCGATGAAGACCAGCTTCGTCCGGCGATTGCAGGCCTCGAGGATCGCATCGACATCCGCCGTGCGCTCGCGCTCCGGCACCTCGACCGGCGTCGCCCCGACCGCCAGCGCCGAGATGCGGTACATCAGGAACCCGTGCTCGGTGAAGACCACCTCATCGCGCGGCGCGGCATAGGCCTGGCAGAGGAAAGTGATGATCTCGTCCGATCCCGCCCCGCAGATGATCCGGCCCGCGTCCAGCCCATGCTCTTCCGCAATCGCGGCCCGCAGGTCGGCGTGGTCGGTGACGGGGTAGCGGTGCAGCGAATGGACCGTGCGCGAAAAGGCATCCTTCGCCTTGTCCGACGGCCCGAACGGGTTCTCGTTCGAGCTCAGCTTGACCACATTGGCCACGCCCGCGACATGCGCCTTGCCGCCCTCGTAAAGGGCGATGTCAAGGATGCCTGGCTGCGGCTTGATCTGGTCGTTCATTCTGGCCCCCGGAGTCCCGCCCCGTTTACCCGTCAAAGCCGCGCATGGCCAGAGGGTTCAACCCGGACGAAAGGCCAAGGCAGCCCGGACCTCAGACCGCAAGGAAGTTCGTGAACTGCCAGGGGTCGTCCTCGTCGCGGTCCTCGGCGAAGCGGTTGATCCGGTTCTGCAGCGGCGTCCAGTCGGTGTAATGGCAGGCGATCTGCCCCAGATACGGTCGCTGCACCTCAAGGCAGCGGACATGGTCCATCTCGTCCGCCTCGACAAAGCCTGCGTTCGGGTTCTCCACCGCCCAGACCATCGCTGCCAAGACGGCACTCGTCACCTGCATCCCCGTCGCGTTCTGATAGGGCGCCAGCCGCCGCGCCTCCTCGCAAGACAGGCGCGAGCCATACCACATCGCCCCCTTGGCGTGGCCGTAGATAAGCACCCCAAGGTCATCCCCGCCCGAGACGATCTCGTCCACCGTAAGGATATGCTGATCCGGCTGGCGCTGCCCCGCCCCGTTCATCTCGTGCAAGCTCAGGATCGCGTCGTTGCAGGGGTGATAGGCATAGTGACAGGTCGGACGATAGACCGCTTTGCCCCCCTCCCAGACCGTGTAGTAGTCGGGGATCGACAGCGCCTCGTTATGGGTGATGACGTAACCGAACTGCGGGCCCACATCCGGGCACCAGCTCCGCACCCGCGTGTCGGCACCCGGCCGGTCGATCCAGATCGCATAGCCCGGCCCGTGGTCGAAGGCGTGGCCGTGGGGCGGCAGCTTCTTCTCATGCGTGCCCCAGCCCAGCTCCGCAGGCTGATACCCTTCGGACAGAAGCCCATCGACCGACCATGTGTTCACGAACACCCCCGGCGGCTTCGGTTGCGCCGAAACCTGTGTGTCGCGCTCGGCCACATGGATGCCCTTGACCCCCAGCCCCTGCATCAGCCGCGCCCAATCCTCGCGCGATTTCGGATCGGCCGCCACGCCGGTATCCGCCGCCAGCCGCAAGAGCGCCTCTTTCAAAAGCCAGGACACCATCCCCGGGTTCGCCCCGCAGCAGCTTACCGCCGTCGGCCCGCCGACATAGGTCTTGCCCAGGGCCCGCACCTTTTCACGCAGGGGATAGTTCGTCCGGTCCGCATTCGGCAGGCTTGACCCGAAGTAGAACCCCGGCCAGGGCTCCACCACCGTGTCGATGTACTGAACCCCCATCTCCTGCGCGAGCTTCATCAGCTCGATCGAATCCACGTCGACCGAGAGGTTGACGATCATCCCCCGCCCCTGCGGGAACAGCGGCCGCAGCACCTCGGCGAAGTTCCCCTCCGTCAGCGCGACGGGCAGATGCCGGATCCCGTAATCCCGCAGGATATGGGCATAGTCCTCGGCCGGCTCGATCACCGTGAAATGCGCCCGGTCAAAGCCGATATGGCGTTCGATCAGCGGCAGCACCCCGCGCCCGATCGAGCCGAAACCGATCATGACCAGCGCGCCCTCGATCCGGGCGTGCACCAGATGCGTCATCGTCGCCTCCCTACTTGTAGGACCGCGCCTGCAGCCAATCCATCAGCGCCAGCAGGACGCCCGAGACGACGAAGGTCAGGTGGATGACCACCAGCCAGTACATCTCGGTCTCGCCAAAGGTGGTCGCAGTATCCAGGTCGCTGATCTCCATGAACCGTTTCAGAAGATGGATCCCCGAGATCGCCACGATACTCGCGACCAGCTTCATCTTCAGCCCGCCGAAATCGACCTTGCCCATCCAGCCCGGCCGGTCCGCGCCCGCGTCGAAATCGAACTTCGACACGAAGCTTTCATAGCCAGAGAACATCACGATCAACAGAAGGTTCGCCGCCAGCGTCAGGTCGATCAGCGTCAGCGCCACAAGGATCATCTTCTCCGCCGACATCTCCAGCACCTGCGGGATGTAGTAGATCAGCTCCTTCAGGAAGATGATGGTCAGCATCCCAAGCGCCACCGCCAGCCCAAGGTACATCGGCGCCATCAGCCAGCGGCTGGCGAAGAGCCCCTTCTCGAACCGGGCTTCGACGGATTGCTTCTCGGTCATGCCTACCCCGCGGGCAAAAAATCAAAAGGGCCGCAACCTTGCGGCGCGGCCCCGGGATCGTAGGGTGCGCTACAGCGCACCGCAACAGATCAGTTCTTGGCGTAGTATTCGACGACCAGGTTCGGTTCCATCTGCACCGGATAGGGCACGTCGCCCAAGCCCGGGGTGCGGACGAACTTCGCGGTCATCTTGTTGTGGTCGACTTCCAGGTAATCCGGCACGTCACGCTCGGTCAGCGCGATCGCTTCCAGGATCAGGCCCATCTGGCGCGACTTCTCGCGGACCGAGATGACATCGCCTTCCGCCACGCGGTAGGAGGCAATGTTCACGCGCTTGCCGTTCACCAGCACATGGCCATGGTTCACGAACTGGCGGGCGGCGAAAATGGTCGGGACGAGCTTCGCGCGGTAGACCACCGCATCCAGACGGCGCTCGAGAAGACCGATCAGCATCTCGCCGGTGTCGCCGCGCACGCGCTCGGCCTCGGCATAGATCTTGCGGAACTGCTTTTCGGTCAGGTCGCCGTAATAGCCCTTCAGCTTCTGCTTGGCGCGCAGCTGCGTGCCGAAGTCGGAAAGCTTGTTCTTGCGGCGCTGGCCGTGCTGGCCCGGGCCGTATTCGCGCTTGTTGACCGGGGATTTCGGACGGCCCCAGATGTTCTCGCCCATCCGGCGGTCGATCTTGTATTTGGCAGAGGTGCGTTTGGTCACCGCTGATCTCCTTCATGCGTTTCTGAAGGGCGTTGTCCTCTTCCCGGACGTGATCCGGGACGACAGGTCATTCCTTGCGGAAGCCACCAACACCAATGAAAAGCCCCGGAATCGCTTCCGGGACTGCGCGGCTTATAGACACAAACCCGGGGGAGTCAACAGCCCCCACCCCGAGGGCGTAGGTCGGGCTTCAGCCCGACTCTCTCCCCCGCCACCCCGGCGATATCCGCCGTCACCCCGCGCTCCTGTCATCCCCGCGAAAGCGGGGACCCATGCCCTGCCAACCAAACCGCAATCCTTGCCTAATTGCAGACGGCTCCACCTGTCCCAGCACTCCTGTGAAACGAAAGGCCCCGCCCACCCTCAGTCGGGCGCACCACCGGCGGGTCGGGCCACGTACCTCATTACCACCTCTTAACAAACCCCTAACGCCCACGCACAACCCATTGTAATCACTAAATTGTCCGATTTTGACCACTGTGGTCAGCCCCTCCCCTCCCCCTCCCGCCCGCAGCCCGGGATTGCCAAGCCGCGCCCCCTGCGCCAACTTTCCCGGCAAAGGAGACCCCCATGACCCAGGAACACATCGGCTTCATCGGCACCGGCCTGATGGGCCACGGCATGGCCAAGAACATCGTCGAGAAGGGCTACCCCCTCACCGTCACCGCCCACCGCAACCGCGCGCCCGTCGATGACCTGATCCAGCGCGGCGCCACCGAGGCGGCGATCGAAGACCTTGCCGCCCGGTCGACGATCATCTTCCTGACCCTCCCCGGCTCGCCCCAGGTGGCCGAGGCGGTCGCCCGGATGACCCCGCATCTCAAGCCCGGCACGGTGATCGTCGACTGCTCCACCTCCGACCCCACGGTAACCGAGCGCCTCGCCACGGACCTTGGCCAAAGGGGTGTCCACTTCGCCGACGCCCCCCTCTCGCGCACCCCGAAAGAGGCCTGGGCCGGGACGCTCGATTGCATGGTCGGGGCGGAACCGGGGGTGTTTCGACGCATCCAGCCCGTCATCGCCACCTGGGCCGGGAAGATCGTCCATATCGGCCGGGTCGGCGACGGCCACCGGATGAAGCTTCTCAACAACTTCCTCTCTCTCGGCTACGCCGCGATCTATGCCGAGGCGCTGGCCCTGGCGTCGAAGGTCGGCATCTCCACCGCGACCTTCGACTCTGTGATCCGTGGGGGACGGATGGACTGCGGGTTCTACCAGACCTTCATGGGCTACGCCCTGGAAGGGAACCGCGAGGCGCACCGCTTCACCCTCACGAACGCCTACAAGGACCTCCGCTACCTTGAATCGATGGCCAACGCCGCCACTGTCACCACCACGATGGCCAGCGCCGCGAAGAACAGCTTTGCCGCCGCCGTGGCCCAGGGCGGCGCGGGACCGGAGGATTACGTGCCCCACCTGACCGATTTCGTGGCGCGGGCGAACGGGGTGGTGAAGGGCTAGCCATGCCCAGACGCCTGCCGCCCCTGAACGCCATCCGCGCCTTCGAGGCCAGCGCCCGCCACGGCGGCTTTGCTGCCGCCGCGCAGGAGCTGGGCGTCACCGCCGCCGCCGTCAGCCTGCAGATCCGCAAGCTGGAAGCGTTCTACGAGGCCGCCCTCTTCCACCGTCTCCCCAGCGGGGTTGAGCTGACCGAGGTCGGCGCGGCCATCTTCGCCGACTGCTCCGCCGCCCTTTCCACCCTGCAATCCGCCGCCGATCATGTCGAGAAGCGCGAGGCGCGGTCGCGGATCGTGATCAGCTGCATCAACTCGCTCGCCCACCGCTGGCTCGCCCTCCACCTTGCCGAGCTTTCGGCCCGTGTCCCGGACAGCTGGATCGAGTTCCGGGCCGAACCCGACCCGGTGGATTTCGAGGATCGCGGGGTCGATCTCCGGATCACTTACGGCGACCACCTTTACCCCCACCATGACTCGCGCGCGCTTTTCACCGACCGGCTGACCCCGGTCTGCACGCCCGAGGTCGCCCGGCGGATCGGGCTTGCGGGCGGGGCCCCGCAGGACCTTCCGGATGAGGCCCTGATCCACACCTGGTGGAGCCCCAGTTTCTGGGCCTATCCCACCTGGGCCGACTGGTTCGCCCACACCGGCCAGCCCCGCCAGCCCCGCCCGGGCGTCGGCCCGGCGGCGAACATGCCGGCACTGGCGATCGACATGGCACTGGCCGGGATGGGCGTCGCCCTCGGCCAGATGTCCCTTGCCGCCGGGCCGCTGCGCGAGGGCCGCCTCGTCGCGCCCTTCCCCGGCCGCATGCCGATGCCGCGGGCCTATTGCATCGTCACGCCACGGTCGGCCCGCCGCAAGGAACGCCTGGCGAGCCTGGTCGCGGCCCTGCGTGACCTGGCGGGGCGGCTGGACGGGTAGCCGCAAAAGGCCATAATTTTTCTGGCCCTGATGCAGTTTTTCTGGCCTTGAGGCCAAGCACGTCAATTCCTACCCTTCCCAAGCAACGACGGGAGGGGAGACAGAAGGTGGACGATCATCTGCCGCAGACTGGAGACGTGATCCCTGAACTCAGCGACGGGCTGAAACGGTCGTTCCTGAACATCGACGCCTTCGGCAAGCCCCTGAAATCGCCGATCCCGCAATCGGTCGTAGACAAGGCCCGCGCCTGGCGGCTGAGGCGGATGCGCGAGCAGGTGGTGGCGCATGACTGCGCGGCGATGCTGATGTATTCGCCGATCAACATCCGCTATGCCTTCGACTACACCAACATGCAGATCTGGTCGACGCGCGAGGCGACGCGCTATGCCCTTCTGTTCGGCGAAGGCCCGGCCATCGCGCATGAATACAAGGGCTCGGGCCACATGGTGCGGAACGGCGCCGGGGTGGACGAGGTGCGCAATGCCACGACCTGGCTTTACATGATCTCGGACAGCGAGGTTCAGGCGCGCGCGCGGCTGTGGGCGTCCGAGATCGACGCGCTTCTGCGGGAACACGGCGGGGGCAACCGACGCATCGCGGCCGACAAGCTCGATCCCCTTGGCCTTCGCGCGCTGGAGGCGCTGGGGATCGAGGTGATCGACGGTCAGGAACTGGCCGAAAAGGCCCGGTCGCTGAAATCGCCCGAGGAAATCGAGCTCATGCGCTGGACGATCCGTGTCGCCGAAAGCGGCATGTGGCGGATGCATGCCGCAAGCCAGCCGGGCGTGACCGAGAACGAGATCTGGGCCGAGCTTCACCACGAGAACATCCGGTCCGGCGGCGAATGGTTCGAGGCGCGGCTCCTCTCCTCTGGCCCGCGCACCAACCCCTGGTATCAGGAGGCCTCTGACCGCGTGATCGCGGCGGGCGAGATGATCAGCTTTGACACCGACATGATCGGTCCCTACGGCTATTGCGCCGACCTCAGCCGGTCCTGGACCTGCGGCCATGTCCCGATGACCGCGACCCAGCGCGGGCTTTACCGGATGGCACTGGACCAGATCCAGCAGAACACCGAGATCCTGCGCGCCGACATGACCTTTGCCGAGTTCAACGCGAAAAGCTGGAAGATCCCGGAAAAGCACCAGCCCTTCCGCTATTCGCTGGCGATCCACGGTGTGGGGCTTGTCGACGAATGGCCGGTGGTGCCCCTGCATGTCGATGTCGATGGCAGCTTTGGCGACCTGCGCGGGCAGTTCCATGAAAACATGGTCGTCTGCGTCGAAAGCCTGATCGCCGCCCCCGGAACCGAAAGCATCAAGCTGGAAACCCAGGTGCTGATCACCCGCGATGGCCCGGTGCGGCTGGACAATTTCCCGTGGGAGATGTGATGGACACCCCCCGCCGCCGGGGCCGCGAGGCCCAGTCGACCGCCCGCACCGCCGCCGCGCGCATCCCGCAGGCGCCCTGGGGCAGCCCCCGCCATGCCACCCCGCCGCTTGCCATGGCCAGCGACGCCGCCTTGGAGCGCATCCACGAGGCCTCGCTGACGATCCTTGAAGAAATCGGGATGGATTTCCTCTCCCCCCGCGCCCGCGCCATCGCGGTTGCCGCAGGGGCGACACCGGGGCCGGAACCCGAGCGTCTGCGCTTTGACCGGGCGCTGGTGATGGCGATGGTGGCGAAGGCCCCGCAGAGCTTTACCTTACGCGCGGGCGATCCGGCGAAGGACCTGCCCATCGGCCAGGGGTTCACGCATTGGGGCTGCGTCTCCTCGGCCCCGCAGGTGAACGACCTTGCGGGTGGCCGCCGCCCCGGCACGCAGGAAGACTGCCGCCGCTTCGTCAAGCTGGGGCAAAGCCTGAACGTCATCAGCTTCTACGGCGGCTATCCGGTCGAACCGCAGGACCTGCCCGCCGCGACCCGGCATCTTGACTGCATCACTGACTACCTGACGCTGACCGACAAGGTCTTTCACCCCTATTGCCTGGGTGCGACCCGCATCCTTGACGCCTTGGAACTCATCAAGCTGGGCCGCGGGCTGACCGAGGAGCAGCTTCACGCGGGCCCGCAGTGCTATACCGTGGTCAACTCCTCCTCCCCCCTGCGCTATGACGCGCCGATGCTGGACGGGCTGATCGAGATGGCGCTAGCCAACCAATGCGTCTGCTTCACGCCCTTCACGCTGGCCGGTGCCATGGCCCCGATCACGCTGGCCGGGGCCATCGCCCAGCAGAATGCCGAGGCGCTGGCGGGCACTGTCTTTGCCCAGATGGTGCGGCCCGGCGCGCCGGTGATCTATGGCGCCTATACCTCGAACGTCGACATGCGGACTGGGGCGCCCGCGATGGGAACGCCGGAGTATTTCAAGGCCGCCGTGATCTCGGGCCAGTTGGCCCGGTTCTACGGCGTGCCCTACCGGTCGTCCGGAGGCAACGCCTCGAACGCGCCGGACGCGCAGGCGGTCTATGAGACGATGTTCGCGCTGATGGGGGCCAAGCTTGGTCAGGCCGACATCGTGATGCATTCCGCCGGCTGGCTGGAGGGCGGGCTCTCGGCCAGCCCGGAAAAGATGATCATCGACGCGGAAATCCTGCAGGGCCTGAACGCAGCCTTTTCCGGGGTGACGGTGGATGATGCGAGCCTCGGCCTTGACGCAGTGCGTGAGGTCGGCCCCGGCGGGCATTACTTCGGCGCGGCCCATACGATGGCGCGCTATACCAGCGAATTCTACGTGCCGCTTCTGTCCGACTGGTCGAACTTCGGGGCCTGGACGGCTGCGGGGTCGCGGCAGGCGCTGACCCGCGCGCATGAGACGATGACGGCGCTCCTCGACACCTACCAGCCGCCCCCGGTCGACCCCGCGCGGATCGAGGCAATGGCCGCCTTCGTCGCCCGCCGGAAGGAAGAGGGCGGGGCGCTGGATGCCTGAGGTCCGCGCCGGACTGCGCCCGCTTTTCCAGCCCCTCACCTTGCGCGGGCGGATCCTGAAGAACCGCATCGCCAGCACCGCCCATGCCCCCGGCTATGCCGAGGGCGGCCTGCCCGGCCCCCGCTATCAGGCCTATCACGAGGCCAAGGCACGGGGTGGCATCGGCCTGACGATGTTCGGGGGCTCGTCCATCGTTTCGGGCGACGTCACCTCGATCTACGGGCAGATCGACGTATCAAACGACCGGATCATCCCGCATTTCCAGGCTTTCGCCGCCCGCATCCATGCCCATGGCGCGGCCCTGATGTGCCAGATCAGCCATATGGGCCGCCGCACCGCTTGGGACGCGGGCGACTGGATTGCCCCCATTGCGCCCTCGGCCATCCGCGACCCCGCCCACCACGCCATGCCCCGCGCGATGGAGGAGGAAGACATCGCGCGCGTCCTTGCCGACTATGCCGCCGCCGCCCGCCGCTGCGCCGAGGGGGGCCTTGACGGGTGTGAGGTCTTCGTCACCTCGCACCTGCCGGGACAGTTCCTCTCACCTGCCGCCAACCGGCGCGAGGACCAATGGGGCGGGACGCTGGAAAACCGGATGCGCTTCCTGATGGAGATCCTGCGCGGCGTCCGGGCCGCCGGGCCGGAGGATTTCATTGTCTCGCTCAGGATGAGCCCGGACGAAAGCAGCGAAGGCGGGCCGGACGGTGCGGAGTGCCTGGCCGTGGCCATGGCGGCCCGCGACGAAGGGCTGATCGACCTTGTGAACCTGATCGGCCCGGGCGGGGCAACCAATGCCTCCATCGCCCAGGTGATCCCCGGCATGGCTCTTCCGCTTGCGCCCTGGATGCAGATGGCAAAGGCCTTCCGCGACAGGATCGGCCTGCCGGTCCTGCATGCAACCCGCATCACCGACCTTGGCACCGCCGCCCATGCGGTGGAAAGCGGGGCGGTCGACCTTGTCGGTATGACGCGCGGCCATATCGCCGACCCGGCGATCGTGCGGAAGGCGCTGGCGGGGCAAGAGGACCGCATCCGCCCCTGCGTGGGCGCGGCCTACTGCATCGACCGGGTCTATTCCGGCAAGGACGCCGTCTGCCTCCACAACGCCGCCACGGGGCGCGAGACCTGGCTGCCGCATGAGATCGCGCCCGCGCCCGTCCGCCTTCGTGCCGTCGTCGCCGGCGGCGGCCCGGCGGGGATGGAGGCGGCACGCGTTCTGGCGCTTCGCGGCCACCATGTCACGCTGATGGAGGCGACAGGCCGTCTGGGCGGCCAGATCCGCCTCGCCGAGAAGGCCGCCTGGCGGCGCGACCTTGCCGGGATCGCGGACTGGCTGGCGGCCGAGCTTGCTCACCTCGGCGTCGACATTCGTTACGACTGCTGGGCCGAGGCGGACACCATCCTCGCCGAAGCGCCCGACATCGTCATCGACGCGACCGGCGGCCTGCCCAAGGGCAAGGACATCCCCGGCGGCGATCTGGTCACCACCGGCTGGGACGCGCTGACCAGCCCGCCCGAAGCGGGCCGCCATGTCCTGATCCATGACGAGGTCGGAGGGCATCAGGCCGTCTCGCTGGCCGAATTCCTGACCCGCCGCGGCTGCAGGGTGGAAATCTGCACCCCCGACCGGCTGGTGGGGCGTGAGCTTGGCGGGTCCTCCTACCCGATCTACCTTGGCAACCTCGCCCGCGCGGGGGTCGTCCTGACCACCGCCACCGCCCTGACCGGGGTTACCCGCGCAGATAACCGCCTGTCAGCCCGGCTTTCCCACGAATACGGCGGGCCAGAGCAAGTCCGCGAGGTCGACATGGTCGTCGCGGAATGCGGGACCGAGCCGATGACGGCCCTCTTCGACGCGCTGAAGCCCCATGCGGTGAACCGGGGGGTTACCGACCTTGACGCGCTTCTCCAGGCCTCCGCCCAGCCTTTGGCGGGGCAGGGCCTGCGGCTTTACAAGGTGGGCGATGCCGTCGCGAGCCGCGACATCCACGCGGCGCTCCTCGACTCCTTGCGTCTCTGCAAGGACCTCTAGGCCACGGTACCGCCGGAGCGCATCACTGATGCACCCCACCGCAGACCGGGCAATCCGCGCGCCGCTTGACGGCGATCACCCGCGTCTCGGCATAAAGTGCATCGTGGATCATCAGGCGGCCGCGCAGCGTCTCGCCCGCGTCGGTCAGGTGCTTCACCGCCTCCATCGCCATCATCGCCCCGATGATCCCCGGCAGGGGCGCGGCGACACCGGCCTCGGCACAACTCGGCACCAGCCCCGGCGCGGGCCGTTCGGGAAAGACGCAAGCATAGCAGGGCCCGCCGCGCGACGGGTCGTAAAGCCCAAGCTGACCCTCCCACTGCGTCAGCGCGCCGGAAATGAGCGGCACCCCTGCCGCCACCGCAACCCTGTTCACCAGGTAGCGCGTGTCGAAGTCATCCGTCCCATCAAGGACCAAGTCGTGCCCGGCCACCAGCTCGGCGGCGATCGCCTCGGTCAGCTTTCGATTGTAGGGCCTGACCTCGATGAAAGGGTTCAGCGCGCGCATCGCGATCTCGGCGGAAAAGACCTTCGGCATCCCGATCCGCTGGTCGGCATGGATGATCTGCCGCTGGAGGTTCGACCCTTCGACCACATCGTCGTCGATCACCCCGATGCTGCCGACCCCGGCCCCCGCCAGATACATCAGCGCCGGCGACCCAAGGCCCCCTGCCCCGATGACCAGGACCCGCGCCGCCTTCAGCCGCTTCTGCCCCGGCCCGCCGATCTCGCGCAGCATGATGTGGCGGGCATAGCGGCCAAGTTCCGCGTCGCTGAACGTGGCCGCCGGTTTCGGCGGTTCCGCTGCGCCGGGTTTCCGTGCCTTCAGCAGCCGGACACCCTCGCCATATCCCACCGCCAGAAGACCAATGACCGCGACCGCCCCCCAGAACTTGATCCATCCGGCCGGGTCCCGGTCGCTCTCGGCGGTCAGATAGGCGGGCAGCATCGCTACCCACCAGATCGCGGCGGCGGCATAGCCGAACTGCCGGTTCCAGCCGCGGAACCAGGCGACCGCCACGATTGTCAGAAGTCCAAGAAGCCCGAACATCCCCGCCCTTACCCGCGCCCGGTCGACCCGAAGCCGCCATCCCCGCGTTCGGTCGCGTCCAGCACCTCCACCAGGTCGAACGCGGCCCGCACCACCGGCGCCACGATGGCCTGCGCCACCCGGTCACCATGGCGGATGACATAGGGCGTAGTCCCCAGGTTGATCAGGGACACACCCAGCGGCCCGCGATAGTCGCTGTCGATGGTGCCAGGCGTGTTCGGCAGCGTGATCCCATGCTTCGAAGCGAGGCCCGAGCGTGGGCGCACCTGCATCTCGAAGCCTTCGGGGATCGCCACGCGCAAGCCCGTCGGGCAGATCGCGCGCTCCATCGGTTGCAGCGTCAGGCCCGCCTCACGCCGGTCAGGCGGGAAGTTCGCGCAGAGGTCAGCCCCCGCCGCCCCGGCCGTCTGATAGGTCGGCAAGGGCAGGGACCGGTCCGCCCAGTCCTCCCAGACCACGCTTACCACCGGCCGCATGTCTTGGCTCATTCTTCGTCCCCAAATATCCCCGCCGGAGGCTCCGACCCCTGCGTCACGCAAGCGCTTCGGCAATGCGCGCCGCAAGCTTCCGCGCGACGGCATCCTTTGCCATGCGGGGCCAGGCCTCGACCCCTTCGTCCGAGATCAGGATGACCGCATTTTCGCTGCCGCCCATGATCCCAGTGCCGTCCGAGACATCGTTGGCCACGATCCAGTCACAGCCCTTGCGCTGCCGCTTGGCCGTCGCATGGGCCACCACATCCGTCGTCTCAGCGGCAAAGCCGACCACCAGGCGCGGCCGCTGTTTTCCTTTCGAGACCGTGGCGAGGATGTCCGGGTTCTCGGCGAACTCCAGCGCGGGCGCTTTCCCCGATCCGTCCTTCTTCATCTTCTGGCCGGAAGCATTGGCCACCCGCCAGTCCGCCACCGCCGCCGCCATCACCGCGGCATCGGCAGGCAAGGCCGCCTCGACCGCCGCGGCCATCTCGCGCGCCGTTTCCACTCGCACGACCTCCACCCCGCCGGGTGCCGGCACGGTCGCAGGCCCGGTCACGAAGGTCACCCGCGCGCCCAGATCGCGCAGCGCCGCCGCCAGCGCCGTGCCTTGCGCGCCCGAGGACCGGTTGGCGATGTAGCGTACCGGATCAATCGGCTCATGCGTGGGACCCGAGGTGACGATCACATGGCGCCCGGCCAGTGGCCCGCCACCAAGGACACCCTCCACCGCAGCGACGATTTCCAGCGGCTCGGCCATACGCCCCTCGCCCGCCTCGCCGCTTTCCGCCATCTCGCCCCGGTTCGGGCCGACGAACCGCACGCGATCCGCCAGAAGCCGCGCATGGTTGCGCCTTGTGGCGGCATGCGCCCACATCGCCGGGTTCATCGCCGGGGCCATCAGCACCGGCACATCGGTCGCCAGCAGCACCGCACCGGCCAGATCGCCCGCCATGCCTTGCGCCGCCTTGGCCATCAGGTCCGCCGTCGCCGGCGCCACCACGATCACATCGGCCTCGCGCGCAAGACGGATATGGCCCACGTCCTGTTCGTCCTGCCGGTCGAAGAGGTCGGTGAACACATGGTCCGCCGTCAGCGCCCCGACCGACAGGGGCGTCACGAACTCCTGCGCCGCCGCCGTCATCACCGCGCGGACCGAGGCCCCGCGCTCGCGCAGGCGACGGATCAGGTCCAGCGCCTTGTAGGCCGCGATCCCGCCGCCGATGATCAGAAGCACACGCTTGTCCGCCAGCATCGGCAGGTCCCCCGTAACCGTTCCCAACGTGTAGGGTCCGGAAGGACCAAACTCAAGCGCGCGGGCTTTGGGGCGGTGCGATCCGGTCGATCTCTGCGGCCACCAGCGCCTGCAACCGCCACAGCCCCGCATCCCGCATGCCCCGCGCCTCAAGCTGCGTGACGGTGTTCAAGAGATACTCGGCCCCCGTCCCCCAATGCCCGCAGGACCGGGCCAGCGTCCACGCCACCTCTTCCGGCGCCAGCCGCCCGGCGTAGGACGGCGAGGCGCGGTTCATCACGAAGCCCAGGGCCACCATCGGTCCGTCCGGGGTCGTCACCCTCAGCCAGCGCGGCATCGAGTTGATCGGCTTCACTGTGAACTCGCGGCGGAAAAGCCGGTCAAGCTGCAGGCCACGGTCCTCGGGCGGGAGTTCAAGGATCACGCCCCGGCACTGCCCACCCCGGTCCAGCGCCATCATCAGGCCGGGCTGGTCCACCGTCCCGCGAAAGCGGTTCATCCGCAGGCAGAAAGACCGGTGCCAGCCCCGCGCCACCGCCGGACGTTCCGCCTGATGGGCGATCTCGGGCTTCCAGATCAGCGAGCCATAGGCGAAAAGCTGGATCGGACGGTCGGGGGAGGGATCGTCGCGCAGGGTCCGCTCTACCCATTCCGCGTAATCGGCATCGGTCTGTTGCGCGACGCCCGGGGTCGGCCCGGCGTCCGGGATGTCCCGGTGAACCCGGGCAACATGATCGGCAGTCAGTGTGGGCCCGGGCATCAGAGGGGGTCCCTCCCTGCCCGGATGATCCGCCCCGCCCTGGCCTGCGTCAAGCCTCAGGCCAGGAAATGCAGCACCTCGCGCGACTGGCCCTCAAGGCTGCGGCGCATCTTGGCGAAAGCTGCTGCTTCCAGCTGGCGGACGCGTTCCTTCGACAGGCCCAGTTCCTCGCCCAGCGATTCCAGCGTGCGGCCCTCGTCCTTCAGCTTGCGCTCGGCCACGATGTAACGTTCACGCGCGTTCAGCTGCTGCATCGCCTTGACCAGCCAGCCGCGCAAACGGCTCGTGTCATGCGCGCCTTCCACGGCCTCGGCCGCCTGCATGCCCTCATCTTCCAGCGCGTCGATCCATTCGCGCCCGTCCTCGTCCGACGACTGCGCGGCGTTCAGCGAAAAGTCCGAACCGGAGAGCCGCCCTTCCATCATCTCCACATCATGGACCGGCACGCCCACCTCTGCCGCCACCATCTGGCGCAGCTGGTACTGGTCCAGCGTCTCGCCCCGCTGGCTCGCCTCGCGCTCGAGCTTCGCCTGCACCCGGCGCAGGTTGAAGAAAAGTGCCTTCTGGCTGGAGGTGGAGCCCGTGCGCACCATCGACCAGTTGCGCATCACGTAGTCCTGGATCGAGGCCTTGATCCACCAGACCGCGTAGGTCGAAAACCGCACGCCACGGTCGGGGTCGAACTTGTCCGCCGCCTTCATCAGGCCAAGGCTGGCTTCCTGGATCAGGTCGTTCATCGGCGCGCCATAGCGGCGGAACTTCGACGCCATGCTGATCGCCAGCCGCATGTAGGCGGTGATCAGCCGGTGCAGCGCCTGTTCGTCGCGGTGGTCCCGCCAGGCATAGGCGAGACGAAGCTCGGTCTCCGCGTCCAGCAGCTCGGCCTTCATCGCCTGGCGCGACATCGTCTGGTCAGAGTATCCGTCAAGTGCCATGATGACCTCCTGGATGGGCTGACTGCGGCGCTTCCGCCTGTTCTTGCCCTTCTTTACGAGGCTTCTTCGTGACTGGATCACTTCCTGCCCTTTCCCTTGTCATCGGTGGCGCGCGATCGGGAAAATCCACCTTTGCCGAGCGTTTGGTGACAGCCTCGGACAGCCCGCGCCGCTACATCGCCACCGCCGAAGCCTGGGATGACGAAATGCGGGACCGCATCGCCCGGCACCGGCAGGAGCGGGGGGCCGACTGGCTGACGGTCGAGGCCCCGCTGGATCTCGCCGCCGCGCTCGCCAGGGCCGAACCGGGCGAGGTTGTGCTGGTGGACTGCGCCACGCTTTGGCTGACGAATCATCTGCTTGCCGACCATGACCTCAACGCGAAGACCGGGGAGCTTCTGACCGCACTTTCCGCCTGCGCGGCCCCCGTCGTCATGGTCAGCAACGAAACCGGCTGGGGCATTGTTCCCGAGAACGCGCTCGCCCGGCGCTTCCGCGATGAACAGGGCCGCCTGAACCAGCGCCTCGCCGCAGAGGCCGGGCTGGTCGTCACGGTGATCGCGGGCCTGCCCATGGTCCTCAAGGGGCAGTTGCCGTGACCCGTCCATGCCACGCAAAAGCATGACCCGCTTCTGGCTCGTCCGACACGGCCCCACCCATGCCAAGGCGATGATCGGCTGGACCGACCTTGCTGCCGACCTTTCCGACGGCGCCGCCCTTGCCCGGCTGAACGCCCATCTTCCGCCGGAGGCGCCCGTTGTCTCCTCCGACCTCGCCCGCGCCATTGCCACCGCCGACGCCCTCCATTCCCGGCCCCGCCTGCCCCACGACCCCGCCTTCCGCGAGATCCACTTCGGCCAATGGGAACGCCGCAGCTTCGCCGAGGTCGAGGCCGAGGATCCCGCCCGGATCCGCGCCTTCTGGGACCAGCCCGGCGACATCAGCCCCCCCGGCGGCGAAAGCTGGAACGCGCTGACGCGCCGCACCCATGCCGCGCTCGATCGCCTGCACGGCACCGCGCCCGACATCATCGTCGTCGCGCATTTCGGCCCGATCCTCGCCGCGCTCCAGCGCGCCGGAGGCCTTACGCCGCTTCAGGCCTTCGCGCACCGGATCGACAACCTGTCGGTAACGCGGCTGACGCTCGACCCGCCCGTGGTTCACGCGATCAATCACCTGCCGTGATTGCCTCCGACACAATTCATCGTTTTCCTTCGCCGCCCGCCTGCGGTTGAATGCCCGGGAAAGGACAACAGACATGACCTATGATCTCGTGATCGGCGACCGCGCCTATTCCAGCTGGTCCCTGCGCGGCTGGCTTTTCTTCGACGCTTTCGGCATCCCCGTGAAGACCCACAGCGCCCGGCTCTACACCGACGAACTCGCAACGATGCTGCGCGACTACTTCCCCGCAAAGACCGCCCCGACGATGCGCACGCCGGATGGCTCCGTCGTCCCCGAGACCATCGCCATCGCCGAGGAACTGGCCACCCGCCACCCCGAGGCCGGGCTCTGGCCATCCGACCCCCACGCCCGCGCCACTGCCCGCGTCCTTGCAGCCGAAATGCACGCGGGCTTCACCGCCCTTCGCAGTCATTGCCCGATGAACCTGCGCGTCAGCTACACCGACTGCCACCCGCCGCAGGCTGTGCTGGACGACCTCAAACGCCTGGAAACCCTCTGGTCCTGGGCCCGCCAGACGACCGGGTCCACCACCCCCTGGCTCTGCGGCGCCTATTCCGCCGCCGACGCCTTCTTCGCCCCTGTCGCCACCCGCATCGCCACCTACAACCTGCCCGTCGGGCCCGAGGCGATGCTGTACGTCAACGCCCACCTCGCTCACCCCAGCTTCCGCCGCTGGCGCGCGATGGGCATGGTCGACGGCGCGGACCAGGAGTTCTACCGCCGCGACTATCCCCGCCGTGACTGGCCCGGCCCGGTCCGGCTGCCCGCGCAGGCCGTCGAGGGGCTGGAGACCGAGAACGCCACCTGCCCCTATTCCGGCAAACCCGTCACCCACGCCCTTGCGCTGTACGGCCGCCGCTTCGGGTTCTGCAACGCCTTCTGCCGCGACAAGACCGTAGCCGACCCCGAGGCCTGGCCGCAGTTCATGGCGCTTTACCACTCGTAAACCTTTCCGCCCTACCCGTTAACCAAGGTGAATCGGGTGGGGCGGATGAAGCTGTCGGATCGCAGGAACGTCGCCGCAACGCCTTTGCAGCGCCCCCCGCACCTTCCTTTCTGCCCAGATATTCCCGTCGGAGGCTCCGCCGTCTCCCCTCGCATCAACGCCGGGCATTTGGCACCTCCCCTCCCCCGCGTGGGGAGGGGATGGGGGTGGGGGGCCGCCACAGGTGCAGGCGCATGACCGCCCGCACCTACACCGTCGCCTTCGAAGGCGTCGAGGCCCGCCTGGTCGAGGTGCAATGCGCCATCGCTGCCGGGGCGCCCGCCTTCAGCCTCGTGGGCCTGCCCGACAAGGCGGTATCCGAGGCGCGCGAACGCGTCCGCGCGGCCCTTCAGGCCCTGTCCATCGCGCTTCCCGCCAAGCGGATCACAGTGAACCTCTCCCCCGCCGACTTGCCCAAGGAAGGCTCGCATTTCGACCTGCCGATCGCCGTCGCCCTTCTTGCCGCGCTCGACATCATCCCGCATGACGCTGTCGAAGGCGTGGTCTCGCTTGGGGAACTGTCGCTCGACGGCCGCTTGATCCCGGTCGCCGGCGCCCTTCCCGCCGCCATGGCCGCAGCGGTCGAGGATCGCGCCCTGCTCTGCCCCAAGGCCTCCGGCGCCGAGGCTGCCTGGGTCGGCGCGACCCAGGTCCTCGCCGCCGGGTCCCTCTCGGATGTGCTCCACCACTACACCGGCCGCGCGCCCCTCCAGCCAGCCGAGGCGGGTGAGGTCACCCGCACCACCTCCCCTCGCGACTTCCGCGAGGTGAAGGGCCAGGAACGTGCCAAGCGCGCCCTCGAAATCGCCGCCGCCGGTAGGCACCACCTCTTCATGGTCGGCACGCCTGGCTCCGGCAAGTCGATGCTTTCCGCCCGCCTCCCCGGTATCCTGCCGCCCCTGTCAGCCCCCGAGGCGCTGGAAACCTCGATGATCCATTCGCTCGCCGGACTCCTCACCGGAGGCGGTATTTCCCGCGACCGCCCGTTCCGCGAACCCCATCACACCGCCTCCATGGCCGCCATCGTCGGCGGCGGGCGCGGGGCGAAACCCGGCGAGATCAGCCTCGCCCATAACGGGGTCCTCTTCCTCGACGAGTTCCCCGAGTTTCCCCGCACCGTCCTCGACACCCTCCGCCAGCCGATCGAGACCGGCACCGTCGTCGTCGCCCGCGCCAACGCCCATATCCGCTATCCCTGCCGGTTCCTTCTGATCGCCGCCGCGAACCCCTGCAAATGCGGCTACCTCTCCGACCCGAACCGCGCCTGCGGCCGCGCGCCTGCCTGCGGCGAGGATTACCTCGGCCGCATCTCGGGGCCATTGATGGACCGCTTCGACCTTCGCGTCGAAGTCCCGCCCGTGGCCTTCACCGACCTTGATCTGCCCTCGTCGGGCGAGGCCTCCGCCACCATCGCCGCCCGCGTCGCCCAGGCCCGCGACCGGCAGACCGCCCGCTTCGCCGACGCCCCCGACCTGCGCGTGAACGCCGATCTCGAAGGGGCTGCCCTTGAAGAGCACGCCACCCCAGACGCCGAAGGCAAGGCGCTGATCGGCAAGGTGGCCGAACGCATGGGCCTTTCCGCCCGCGGCTATCACCGGGTCCTGCGCGTCGCCCGCACCATCGCCGACCTCGACGGCAGCGAAGCTGTCCGCAAACCCCACATCGCCGAGGCGATCAGCTTCCGCCTCTCCAACGCCATCGGCGGGTTGTAGGGTGGGTGCCAACCCACCGCCCCCGCTTCGAAAGGTGGGTTGCCACCCACCCTACGCCGCGAAATCGTCCCGCGCATACCCCTGCAGGTACAGAAGCGCCGTCAGGTCACCGTGGTTCACCCGGGCCTCACATTCCGCCTGCACCCGGGGCTTCGCGTGCAGGGCAACGCCCGTCCCCGCCGCCAGAAGCATCGGCAGGTCGTTCGCCCCGTCACCCACGGCAATCGCCTGATCCGGCGTGATCCCCATCCGCGACGTGATCTCCCTCAGTGCCTGAAGCTTGGCCTCCTTCCCCAGGATCGGCTCGGCCACTGTCCCCACCAGCGCGCCGCCTTCGACATGCAGGGTGTTCGCCCGGTTCTCGTCGAACCCCAGCTTCGCCGCCACCGCCGAGGTAAAGGCCGTGAACCCGCCCGACACCAGCGCCGCATAAGCCCCGTTCGCCTTCATCGTCGCCAGCAGGACCGGCCCCCCCGGCATCAGCGTGATCCGGTCGCGCAGCACCTGCCCGATCACCGCTTCCGGCAGGCCCTTCAACAGCCCGACCCGCTCCCGCAGCGCGCCTTCGAAGTCCAGCTCGCCATTCATCGCCCGCGCCGTGATCCCGGCCACATGCGCGCCGACCCCCGCCTCGTCGGCCAGCTCGTCGATGCATTCCTGCCGGATCATCGTTGAATCCATATCGGCAATCAGCAGCCGCTTCCTGCGTCCTTCGGCCCGCTGCACCACCATGTCGATCCGCAGCGCCTGCAAACCTTCCCAGACCTCCCAGCGGTTCTCCGGCAGCGCCTCCAGATCGAACTCCGCCGCCACGCCGGGATCGAGCCAGCGCGCCTCGCCCCCACCCCAGGCGTTGCGGAGCGATTCCACCGTCACCCGCTCCAGCACCGGGGTTTCGGGGTTGGTCAGAAGCGTGACGACAAGCATGGGGACAAGTTTCCGATAGTGAACGCGGGTGTCGCTTTTCGCAGACGATGCGGCGCATTACCGCGATTTTTCCGCTTGCACCAGCCCGGCTACCCCCTTACCCACGGCGGCGGGACACCCTTCCCCAACGAAGGGCTTTTAGCTGGAAGGCTACCATGACTGACCTGACTCCGCCGGCCAAGCGCCCGGCCAACCCGCGCTTCTCTTCTGGCCCCTGCGCCAAGATCCCCGGATATTCCCTCGACATGCTGGCCGACGCGCCCCTGGGCCGCAGCCACCGCGCCGCCGTCGGCAAGGCCAAGCTGAAAGAGGCGATCGACCTCACCCGTGAAATCCTGAACGTCCCCGCCGACTACCGCATCGGCATCGTTCCCGCCTCGGACACCGGCGCGGTCGAAATGGCGATGTGGTCGCTCCTGGGGCAGCGCCCCGTTGAGATGCTGGCCTGGGAAAGCTTCGGCGAGGGCTGGGTCACCGATGTGGTCAAACAGCTCAAACTCGACGCCACCGTCCGCATCGCGCCCTACGGCCAGATCGTCGATTTCACCCAGGTCGACTTCGACAAGGACGTGGTCTTCACCTGGAACGGCACCACCTCCGGCGTCCGCTTGCCCACCGGCGACGCCATCCCGGCGAACCGCCAGGGCCTCACCATCTGCGACGCGACCAGCGCCGCCTTCGCGATGGACCTGCCGTGGTCGAAGCTCGACGTCACCACCTTCTCCTGGCAGAAGGTCCTTGGCGGCGAGGGCGCGCATGGCGTCCTGATCCTCTCCCCCCGCGCCGTCGAACGGCTGGAAAGCTACACCCCCGCCTGGCCCTTGCCGAAGATCTTCCGTCTCACGTCCAAGGGCAAACTGATCGAAGGCATCTTCGCAGGCGAGACGATCAACACCCCGTCGATGCTGGCGAACGAGGATTACCTCGTGGCCCTGAAATGGGCGAAGAGCATCGGCGGCCTTCCCGCCCTGATCGCCCGCGCCAGTGCCAACGCGCAGGTCGTCCACGACTTCTGCGCCCAGAACCCCTGGATCGCGAACCTTGCCGAAGACCCCGCCACCGCCTCGACCACCTCGGTCTGCCTCAAGTTCACCGATCCCCGCATCACCGACGGCGAGGCCTTTGCGAAAGCTGTCGCCAAGCGGATCGAGAAGGCCGGCGCAGGCTTCGACCTCGGCGCCTACCGCGACGCCCCTCCGGGCCTCCGCATCTGGTGCGGATCGACGGTCGAAACGGCGGATGTCCAGGCGCTGATGCCCTGGATCGCCCATGCCTTCGCGGCCGAGATCGCTGCGCACGCACAAGCTGCCTGACATCACGGGTGCGCCATGAATGCGCACCCTACCCCACATCGTAGGGTGCGCATTCATGGCGCACCATCCGCATTCACAGGATGAACCCCATGCCCAAAGTCCTCGTTTCTGACGAACTCTCCGAAACCGCCGTTCAGATCTTCCGCGACCGCGGGGTCGAGGTCGACTACCTGCCGAAACTCGGCAAGGACAAGGAAAAGCTGGCCGAAGTGATCGGCCAATACGACGGCCTCGCCATCCGCTCGGCCACCAAGGTCACCGAGAAGCTTCTGGAAAACGCCACCAACCTCAAGGTCGTCGGCCGCGCCGGGATCGGCGTCGACAACGTTGACATTCCCGCCGCCTCGAAAAAGGGCGTCATCGTGATGAACACGCCCTTCGGCAACTCCATCACCACCGCCGAACATGCCATCGCGATGATGTTCGCCGTCGCCCGCCAGATCCCCGAGGCCAACGCCTCCACCCACGCCGGAAAGTGGGAAAAGTCCAAGTTCATGGGGGTGGAACTCTTCAACAAGACCCTCGGCGTGATCGGTGCCGGCAACATCGGCGGTATCGTCTGCGACCGCGCGGTCGGCCTACACATGAAGGTCGTCGCCTATGACCCCTTCCTCTCCGACGACCGCGCCCGGCAGCTTGGCGTGACCAAGGTCGAGCTTGATGACCTCCTCGCCCGTGCCGACTTCATCACCCTGCACGTCCCCCTCACCGACAAGACCCGCAACATCCTCAGCCGCGAGAACCTTGCGAAGACCAAAAAGGGCGTCCGCATCATCAATTGCGCGCGCGGCGGCCTGATCGACGAAGCCGCCCTTCTCGAGGCCTTGAACTCCGGCCATGTCGCCGGTGCAGCCCTTGACGTCTTCGAAACCGAACCCGCGACCGAAAACCCGCTCTTCAACCACGCGAACGTCGTCTGCACCCCGCACCTCGGCGCCTCGACCACCGAAGCGCAGGAGAACGTCGCCCTCCAGGTCGCCGAGCAGATGTCGGACTACCTCCTGACCGGCGCCGTCCAGAACGCGCTCAACATGCCGAACGTCACCGCCGAAGAGGCCGCCGTGATGGGCCCCTGGATCAAGCTCGCCTCGCACCTCGGCGCCTTCATCGGCCAGATGACGGACGAGCCGATCAAGGCGATCAATATCCTCTATGACGGCTCGGTCGCCAACATGAACCTCGCCGCACTGAATCAGGCGGTCATCGCGGGGGTCCTGAAGGCGCAGAACCCGGACGTGAACCTTGTCTCCGCGCCGGTGGTTGCCAAGGAAAAGGGCATCCAGATCTCCACCACCCGGCAGGAGAAGACCGGGGTCTTCGACGCCTACATCAAGGTGACGATGGTGACCGACAAGCGTGAACGGTCGGTCGCGGGAACCTGCTTCTCCGACGGCAAGCCGCGCTTCATCCAGATCAAGGGCATCAACATCGACGCCGAGATCGGCCAGCACATGCTGTACACGACGAACGAGGACGTGCCCGGCATCATCGGCCTTCTGGGGATGACGATGGGCAAGAACAACGTCAACATCGCGAACTTCACCCTGGGCCGTTCCGGCGTCGGGCAGGACGCGATCGCGATCCTCTACCTCGACCAGCCGATCGACCCTCGCGTGATCGAGACGCTGGAGGGGACGGGCATGTTCCAGCAGGTCAAGGCCTTGCAGTTCGACGTCGCCTGACCCACCTTGCCTCGGCCGGGCACCCCGCCTGGCCGAGGCCCCCATGCACCTGTCCGACCTTCTCCACGCACTCGCCGACCTTACGGCCCTTGAACCCCGCCCCGAGGCAGAGGCCACCGCCGCCGCCCTCCGCGCCGGTGCCAGCACCAACCTCCCGGCTCAGCCGCCTTGCGCCCTCTCCCCCGGCATCCTGCACGCCACAAACCTTCCCGGCGCCCATCCCATCGCCGCCCAAATCCGGGATGCCCACTCGTGGCTCCCCTGGCAGGACAGCCCCGCCGCCTCGCTCCAGCCCACCTCCCTGCGCGCAATCAAGTCGATCGTCACCCTCCTCGGCCCCGACGCGCCGATCACCTCCGACAGCCTCCTCTTCGGCCTCTTCTACCAGGCCCCCGAAACCTACTATCCGCTCCACGCCCACAACGCCGCCGAGACCTACACCATCCTCGCCGGCCGGGCGGACTGGCAGGCCGGTGACCGCCGCTTCACCCTCACCCCGGGCGAGGCGATCCACCACACGCCGAACCTGCCCCATGCCATGCGCGCCGGGCCGGGTGGTTTCCTCGCCATGTGGCGCTGGTCCGGCGACATCGGGTTCGACAGCTACCGCATGCTGCCCGACCCCATGGCCTGACGGACCCTTGCCCCTTCCTTTCTGCTCAAATATCCCGGGGGTCCGGGGGCTGGCCCCCGGCGGCCAGCCACGGGGCACCCCATGCACCTCTACGCCATCGGCGACATCCACGGTCACCTCGGTCTCCTGAAGACCGCGCATGACCTGATCGCCGCCGACATGGCCCGCCATGGCCCCGGCCCGGTCATCCACGTCGGCGACCTTGTCGACCGTGGCCCCGACAGCCGGGGGGTAATCGATTTCCTGATCGACGGCCTCGCCGGGGGCGCGGACTGGGTGGTCCTCAAGGGCAACCACGACCGCATGTTCTCCCGCTTCATGGCCGAACCCTGGGAGCCCGAGCCGGGCCTCCGGGCCGAGCTTTCCTGGCTCCACCCCCGCCTCGGCGGGGCGGACACGCTCCGCTCCTACGGGGTCGCCAATGCCGGCGACCGGCCGCTCCAGAAGGTGCATGACGAGGCGCGCGCAGCGGTCCCCCCCGCCCACCTCGCATTCCTGTCCTTCCGTCCCGCCTTCCACCGTGCCGGCGACTGCCTTTTCGTCCATGCCGGCATCCGCCCCGGCGTGGCACTGGAAAACCAGACCGAGACCGATCTCGTCTGGATCCGCGAGCCCTTCCTCAGCGCAACCGTCAGCTTCGGGCCGCTGGTCGTCCACGGCCACACCGCCATCGACATGCCGACCCATTACGGCAACCGCCTGAACCTCGATTCCGGCGCTGCCTATGGTGGCCCGCTCTCGGCCGTGGTGATCGAGGGGCGCGAAGCGGCCCTCCTGACGCCGCGCGGTCGCGAGCGCCTTCCGCTTCACGGCCCGCTCTGACCAGCGAAGAGCGAGCAGGGCGAGCGATGAGCCGCCCCTCTCAGGGATGCTCGCGCCGGATCAGCCGCTTCACAGACCGCAGCCCCAGATAGCCGAAGACCAGCCCGGCCAGCCCGACAACCTCGGCCAGCGCCGGACCCGACGGCAGGCCGCGATAGGCCAGTGCAAAGGCCATCAGCGCCAGCCCCCCGGCTGAGACCCAAAGCCAGAACCAAAGCTCGCCCCGCGTCGGGCCAAAGCGATAGGGGTTCTTTTCGGTCACGCCGCATGCCTCCGCTGTCCTTGCCGCCAGACGATAGGTCGGAACACCCCCGGCGCAAGCCACTGGACGCCACGGGCGCGACATGATCCCCTCCGCCTATGTCCAGACGCCTCAACCCCTACGTCATCGTTCTCGTCACCGTCCTTGCCGCCGCCGCCTGGCTCCTCTGGATCGGACGCGAGCCCTGGTGCAAATGCGGCTACGTCAAGCTCTGGCATGGCGAGGTCTTCAGCTCGGAAAACTCCCAGCACCTGACCGACTGGTACACCCCCAGCCATGTCCTCCACGGCTTCATGTTCTACTTCCTCCTCTGGCTCGTCGCCCGCCGCCTGTCCTTCGGCTGGCGGCTGGCCATCGCCACGGCAGTCGAGGCCGCCTGGGAGGTGATCGAGAACTCGAACGCGATCATCGAACGCTACCGCGCCGTCACCATCTCGCTGGATTACTACGGCGATTCCGTCCTGAACACGGTCGCGGACATCGGCGCCATGATCCTCGGCTTCTGGCTCGCGTCGCGCCTGCCGGTCTGGCTGACGGTGACGCTTTTCCTCGTGACCGAAGCCGTGACGATGTGGCTGATCCGCGACGGGCTTCTCCTTAACATGCTGATGCTGAGCTTCCCGATCGATGCCATCGCCGATTGGCAGGCAGGCCGGTAGGCCCCGCGTTCTCGCCGAAAAACGCGGACCCCGTTAGACGCGCATCCGCCGCAATGACAGCACCGCCGCCACCGTCAGCGCCAGCGTCACCCCAGCCACCAGCACGAAGAACCCGCGGTCGCCCATTCCTTCCATCAGTGGCGCGACGATCAGCGGCGCGCCGATCCCGCCCACAAGGCCCGAGGCGATGATCGTCGGCGGCACCCGCAGGTCCTCGCCCATCTTGCCGCTCGCGGTGACATAGAAGCCCGGGAAGAACAGCCCCGCCGGCGCCCCCATCGCCACGAAGAAGATTGAGGGCGAGATGAAGACCGTCCCGAGCGCGCACAGCGCGGCCGCGCCCACTGCCAGGGTGTAAAGCAGGAACGGGGCAATCCGGTGCGCCACGAAAATCAGCACCACGCGTGAGAGAAGAAACACCACGAAAAAGGCGCTCAACAGCTCCGCTGCCCGCGCCTCGCCCACGCCCGCCCGGATCAGCGCTGAGGGGCCAAGCCCGATCAGGCAGGCTTCCAGCCCGATCGCCGCCGCGCCGAAGGCCATGATCCCCCAATGCGGCCTGAACGGCCTCACTTCACCCGACGGGGCCGCCTCGACGCGACCTGCCGGCCCGGCAAAAAGCCAGATCGCCGCCGCCAGCGCCGCCGTCAGCCCGAAGGAAAGGCGCGGATCGCTTCCCAGCGCCACGAAGATCAGCGGCGCGGCGATGGCGCCGACCCCGAAGCAGGCGTTCAGCATCGACAGCATCGATGGCCCGTAAGTTCCGAAGGCACGCAGGACGCGCGGGTTGAAGACCGCCGTCGACAGCCCGTAACCCGCGCCGAAGACGACCGCAGCCGCAATCGTCGCCCACCACCCGGCCAGCGCCGCCACCCCCGCTGCGCCCACTGCCATCGCCGCCAGCGCGTGCCGGGGCGTGATCCCGCCGCCCTTTAAATACATCAGCCCCACGCCCAGGAAGCAGCCCACCCAATGGGCCGAGACGAGCATCCCCGCTTCCGCAAGGCTGACCCCGAAGATGCGCGAAAAGGCCGGAAGCGCCGGCCCGTAAAGCGACTGCCCCGCCCCCATCATGATGAAGGTCGCCACCCCGGCGACTAGCAGCCCCGCATGGGCCCGGATCAGGTCTTTCAACGGCACACTCCCGACAGCCCGCCTGATCTCTCCCGCCCTGCGGGGACTGTCAATGCCGGCTGATGACGCAACGACACGCGCCACCCGCGCCGTTTTCGTGCAAGATGGGGAAAGCCAAAGGGGGACCGCCATGACCGACATCCACATCCTCTCCGCCGCCCGCACCGCCATCGGCGGTTTCGGCGGGTCGCTTGCCGCGCTAGCACCCATCGACATCGCCACCCATGCCGCGAAAGCCGCAATTGACCGGGCAGGAGTGGACGGCGGCCAGATCGGCCATGTCGTGATGGGCCATGTCATCAACACCGAACCCCGCGACATGTATCTTTCCCGCGTCATGGCGATGCAGGCCGGGATCCCCGAAACCACACCGGCGATGAACGTGAACCGCCTTTGCGGGTCGGGCGCGCAGGCCCTGGTCTCGGCCGTCCAGGCTCTGATGCTGGGCGATGCCGACCTCGCCCTCGCCGGTGGCGCGGAATGCATGAGCCGCTCGCCCTACATCCTCCCCGCCGCCCGTTTCGGCCAGAAGATGGGCGACACGCGGGCCTTGGACATGATGACGGGCGCGCTCACCTGCCCCTTCGGCACCGGCCACATGGGGGTCACGGCGGAGAATGTCGCCGCCGCGCACGGGATCACCCGCGAAGATCAGGACGCCTTCGCGCTGAAAAGCCAGACCCGCGCCGCCCGCGCCATCACCGAAGGCCGCTTCGCCAGCCAGATCGTGCCCATCGAGATCGGCGGCCGGAAAGGCCCGGTCACCTTCGACACCGATGAGCACCCCAAGGCCACCAGCGCCGAGGCGCTCGCCGGCCTGAAGGCGGTCTTCCAGAAGGACGGCAGCGTGACTGCGGGCAATGCCTCGGGCATCAACGACGGGGCGGCGGCGCTGGTCCTGTCACGCAGCGACAAGGGCAGCCGCGCGCGGATCATGGGCTATGCTCATGCCGGGGTGGACCCGAAGGTGATGGGCATCGGCCCGATCCCGGCGGTCAGGGCGCTGTGCCAGAAACTCGGGGTCTCGCCCCAGTCCTTCGACGTGGTGGAATCGAACGAGGCCTTCGCCGCCCAGGCCCTCGCCGTTTCCCGCGCGCTGGACCTTGATCCGGCCCGCGTGAACCCCAACGGCGGGGCCATCGCCCTTGGCCATCCGGTGGGCGCCACGGGAGCGATCCTGGTGGTAAAGGCGCTCCATGAACTCGAACGCACCGGTGGCCGCACGGCGCTCATCACCATGTGCATCGGCGGCGGCCAGGGCATCGCGCTGGCCATTGAGCGCGCCTGAACCATCGCTCGGCGCTTCCCTTCGGTCGCTTCTCGCAGACCAGCGACGAGCGCCCGAAGGGCAGCGAAGAGCGCGGGTTCAGGAAAACACCCCCTCGCAGTACCAGCGATCGGTGACCGCCCCGCCCTGTCCCCAGAAGAGCCACAGCCGCTCGCCGCCCTCGGCCTCGATCCGCCAGTAGTCGCGAAAGCCGCCGCGCCAGTCGGGGTCCGCCAGCCACCACTCCGGCTGCAGCCGCTCCGGCCCCGCCGCCATCCGCACCCGGAACTCGCGCCGCCGCCAGCGGAAGCTTGCCGGCGGGTCGGGCGTCTCGGGCGCATCGACCGGCTCGGGGCGGAACATGACCAGCGGGCGCGGGGCCGACGGCGCGGGCCAGGGCCCGTCATGCGCCGCACTCCAGGCCGCCATCATGATCTTCGCCGCCTTCGCCGGCACATGGCTTTCCGCCGGATGAAGGCGCGTGACCGCCTCGGACCCCAGCCGCGCGCCGAGGCGCCCGATCAGGTCGTCCAGCGCATGGGGGTTCGCCGTGCTGCCGGACAGCGCTCCCGCCGTCGCCTCCAGCTGCCCGCGATGCTGAACGGATGTCATCGCCTCGGTCGCCAGCGCCTCCAGCCGCACGCAGTCGATCCCGAAGCCCGCGTCGATCTGATCGAGCTTCAGGTGCAGAAGCGGCCGGATGCGCTCGGGGCTGTCCGCCGCCCGTGCCAGCCCCACCTCGACCGCCGCCACCCCGCCATCCGCCCGGAAGGCCTGCAGGACCACCCGCCGCGCGCCCCGCCCCTTGGCGCGAAGCTTCTCGCAAAAGGGCGGCAAGAGGCGGTCCAGCGCCGCCTCGACATCCGCGCGCAGACCGATCGGGTCGGGCAGCGTCAGCCGCACCGCGAAGTGCAGGGGCGGGCGCGCGGGGCTGACGGGCTCCGGCTCCATCCCCAGGGCCTGGTCCAGCCGGCGCAGGGTGTCCGCCCCGAACCGCCGCGCCAGCCCCGCGCGCGGCATCCCCATCAGCTCGCCCACCCGCCTGAGGCCAAGGCGCATCAGCCGGTCCACCGTGTCCGCCTCCAGCCGGAGCGCGGCCAGCGGCAGGTCGGCCAGGGCCTCGACCAGCCGGCCGGGCGGCGCGATCACCGCCGCCTCCGCGCCCCGCGCCGCCACCGGGCGCGGGGCACTCCCGCCCCGTTCCCAGCCCCGGCGCTTGGCGGCCCGCGACCGCGTCGCCCGCGCCTCCTGGTCGATCGCATCGCCCGACCGGAGAACCCCCGGCGCCACCCGCGCATAGCGCGCCAGCGCCCAGGCCGCGCCCGGCGTGTCGGCAATCCCCGCCCGCACCGTCAGCCCCAGCCCCTCGCAATCCTCGGCCACCCGGGCCAGCACGCCCTCTTCGCCACCATGCAGATGCGCCGCCCCGGTGAGGTCGATCATCAGCCCTGCCCGCGCCTCCTCGGCCACCCAGGGTGAAAACCGCCCCGCCCAGCGCCGCAGGCTGGTCAGGAACCGCGCCTCGCCCAAGGGATCCTCCGCCACCGTCAGAAGACTGGGACAGATCGCCGTCGCATCGCGCAGCGCCTGCCCCTGCGCCAGCCCCGCCGCCGTGGCCTCGGCCGACAGGGACACCAGCACCTGCGCCCCGTTCCGGTCCGCCACCACCGCCAGGGGCACCGGCAGCGCATCCCGCCGCAGGCGCAGCACGCGTTCCGCCTGAAGACGCGGAAACCACAGCGAAAGGATGCGACGACCGGCCATGCCGATTCCATTTGTTCACTCTTTGTTCCAGTTTTGCCACCATGCCGACCCCAAGTCGAGTCTGCCGCAACCCGCAATGACAAGTGCGTGAGCGCACAACGCCCCGGCTTACGCAACGGCAACGCCCCCCTATAGTGACTGCGACGATCCAGCACAGGGAGCCAGAAGCATGAAGTTGATCAAAGCCTTCGCACTCGGGGCCGTTCTGGCTGCCGGTGCCGCCTATGCCCAGGAAGAACCGACCGACCCGCAGGCCGTCGCCCGCGCCGAACTGATGAAGCTGGTCGGCATGAACACCGGCATCCTTGGCAACATGGCCGGCGGCAAGGAGGCCTTCGATGCCGCCAAGGCCGAAGGTGCAAAGGCTGCCCTGATCGACGCCGCAGCGAAGATCGAGGCCACCTTCATGGAACAGGGCGGGGCTGATCCGGTCTCGGAAGCCAAGCCCGAGATCTGGGCCAACTGGGATGACTTCCTCGCCAAGGCCAAGGCGATGGGCGATGCCGCAGCGGCGGTTGACGTCGCCTCGGCCGAAACGATCGGCGCCGGGATGGGCGCGATCGGCGGGGCCTGCAAGGACTGCCACACCAGCTACCGCATCATGAAGTAACACCTACCCCACGGGGAAGCGGGATCGGCCCCGGTCGCAGGACCGGGGCCTTTTCGTCAGCCGCAGGTCAGGTTGGTGATGATCCCGTTCGCATCGGTCGAGATGTTCAGCCGCGCCGGGTTGTAATCCATCGTTGCGATCCCGTTCGGCGGCAGGATCCGCACGGTCGAGGCCAGCTGGCTGGTGTTCACGAGGCTGATGCTGGACCCGATCAGGCTGTAATTCGCGTTCGAGGTGCAGGTGGAAAGGTCGGGCCGGGTCGGCACCGTCTCGACGACACATCCCGCCAAAGGCAGGGTGACAAGAAGGGCGGCAGGCAGAATACGGATGGACATGGGCGATCCTTTCGTGGCTGGGCCCCACGGGGCCATGCGCCACCGAGTCAACCACATGCAGGCTGGCTTGGAAACCGTTCTCCTGACCCCTTGGCACTCCTTCGGCGTTGCATTTTCCGAAGGCATCGGCCAGCGTGCCCCTTGACCGAACCCCTGCAAGGATCACGCCCATGCGCACCCGTGCCGCCGTCGCCGTTGCCGCCGGAAAACCCCTTGAAATCATGGAGGTGAACCTCGATGACCCGAAAGAGGGCGAGGTTCTCATCGAAATCAAGGCCACCGGCATCTGCCACACCGACGAATTCACCCTCTCGGGCGCCGACCCTGAAGGCCTCTTCCCCGCGATCCTCGGCCATGAAGGCGCGGGCGTCGTGGTGAAATGCGGCCCCGGCGTGAAGACCCTGAAACCGGGGGACCATGTCATCCCGCTCTACACCCCCGAATGCCGCGAATGCCCCTCGTGCCTGTCGCGCAAGACCAACCTCTGCACCGCGATCCGCGACACGCAAGGCAAGGGGCTGATGCCTGACGGGACCACCCGGTTCTCGATGCTCGACGGCACGCCGATATTTCACTACATGGGCTGCTCGACCTTCGCCAACCACACCGTCCTGCCGGAAATCGCGCTGGCCAAGGTCCGCGACGACGCGCCCTTCGACAAGATCTGCTACATCGGCTGCGGCGTGACCACCGGGGTCGGTGCGGTGCTGAACACGGCGAATGTCGAGGCCGGGGCCAAGGCCGCCGTTTTCGGGCTGGGCGGCATCGGGCTCAACGTCATCCAGGGCCTGAAGCTCGCCGGGGCCGACATGATCATCGGCGTCGACATCAACGACGACAAGGAAGACTGGGGCCGCCGCTTCGGCATGACCCATTTCGTCAACCCCACGAAGATCGAAGGCGACATCGTCCCCCATATCGTCGGCATGACGAAGACCCCTTTCGACAAGATCGGCGGCGTTGACTACTCCTTCGACTGCACCGGCAACGTCAAGGTGATGCGGGCCGCCCTTGAATGCACCCACCGCGGCTGGGGCCAGTCCATCGTGATCGGCGTCGCGCCCGCTGGAGCGACCATCGAGACGCGCCCCTTCCAGCTGGTCACCGGCCGGGTCTGGAAAGGCACCGCCTTCGGCGGCGCGCGCGGCCGCACCGACGTGCCGAAGATCGTCGACTGGTACATGGACGGCAAGATCGAGATCGACCCGATGATCACCCATGTCCTGCCGCTCGACCGGATCAACGAGGCCTTCGACCTCATGCATGCGGGCAAGTCGATCCGCTCGGTCGTGGTCTACTGATGGCGCGGGACGGCACCAAGCTGCTCGCCGTCCTGATCGACGCCGACAACGTCCTCGCCCGCCATGCCGAGGCGATCCTGAAGGAAATCTCGACCATCGGCGAACCGGCCCTGCGCCGCGTCTACGGCGACTGGTCCAGCCAGCAGCTTGCCGGCTGGAAGACCGCCGCCCGCGACCTTGGCCTTGTCATGCACCAGCAATCGGCCAACACCAAGGGCAAGAACGCCAGCGACATCGGCCTCGTCATCGATGCGATGGACATCCTCCACCAGGGCAAGTTCGACGGCTTCGTCCTCGTCTCCTCCGACAGCGACTTCACCCGCCTCGCCTCCCGCATCCGGGAAGAGGGGCTCGACGTCGTGGGAATCGGCGAGGCAAAGACCCCGGAGTCCCTCCGCAAGGTCTGCAACCGCTTCATCCTGATCGAGAACATCACCGGCGAGGCGACGCCCGAGGCGAAATCCGCCAGCCGGGCCGAACCCGCAGTCAAGGCCGAACCCGTCCCCGTCAAGCGCCCCGAAACCGAAGCGATCCCCCTCATCCGCAAGGCGATGACCTCGATCGACCCCGACGGCGAATGGTTCTCTCTGGGCCAGATCGGCCAGTACATGGTCCGCGCCGACCCGGACTTCGACCCCCGCACCTATGGTTCCGCGCGGCTCTCCGACCTCGTGAAGCGGCTGACCAAACGGTTCGAGGTCAGAAAGGACGGCAACCAGCTCATGGTCCGCGACATCGCCTGACGGGCCTAAAGCCCAAGCGTTCCACGCAAGGCAGCGCGCACCTCCGCAAGGGTGGCAGCCGTGATCCTGCCCCGGGCCTCGGCCACCCGGACCTCGATTGTCGCAACCTTGGCCGTGCGGATGATCGACGGGACGGGCAGGCCGCATGCGGCATGATCATCGACGGCTACGTCTCCCGGCCAGCCCCGGTTCTCGACCGACGTTATCATCAGCACCCAGATCAGGAAGCCGTCCGCCACGGTCGCAACGACCAGGGCCGGGCGGTGCTGTGTGGTCGTGCCGTCCGAATAGGGGAAGGGCACCCGGACGATGGTTCCAGGCTCAAAACCCGGCATAGGCCTTGGTATCCGCCTCGCCCGCCCATTCGTCGAACAGGGCGAAGGGATCATCCTCTGCCGAAGCCGAAGCCCGCGACAGGATCACCTTGCCGTCGCGGATCTCATAGCCCACAAGATCACCCTCCTGCAGGCGCAGGGCCTTGCGCACGGCAAGGGGGATCGTTGTTTGCGCCTTGCTGGTGATCTTGCTGACAATCATGTCCGGCTCCATCTGCCGAGCCAATGTAAGGCGTTTCCTTACCAGCCGCAACTCAGTCGACCTCCACCGTCACCCAGGTCTCGAAGCAGACGCCGTTCGCCAGCGCCATCACCCCGATGGTCGCCCGCCCGCCAAGGCCCCGCTCCGGCCCGAACACCTCGACGAAAAGATCGCTCAGTCCGGATGAAACTTTGTGCACCTCCTCGAACTCCGGCGTGCAGACGACGAAGTTCAGGCTCCGGACAATCCCCTTCACCCGGTCCAGCGACCCCACCGCCTGCCGGATCCCGCCCAGCACGTTCAGCCCGGTCCGCCGCGCGGCCTGATAGCCCTGCTCGACCGTCACATCCGCACCCAGCCGCCCCTTCTGCGTGACCGTCGTGCCGACCTGCGCCACATGGCCCGACAGGAACAGAAGGCTGCCCACCCGGTGATAAGGCTTCATCGTCCCGTAATCGGCACCGTAATAGCCGTCGCGGTCGAAGTCCGGGATGTCCAGTCCCATGTCGAAGGCCAGTCGTTCGGGTGACGTCATCGCACACTCCCTGATTCGCCGACCAAGGTTAACGGTCTTGCGCGCCGCGCGCCTGCAAGACGGATGGAAGACACAAGGAAGACGGAAAGAAGACAGTCGCCGCAAGCCTCTCACCGCCGATTAATTCAACGACCGCAAAGGCTTGACTCCTCCCGTGCAGCCCTGAACCGACCCTCTCTCGAAATCCGCGTTCATTTTGGATCAACCAATCCCTACCTTGGCGCCAAAGGAGTTTCCCATGACCCCCATCTCCCTCGGACTCGACACCTTCGGCGACGTCACCCTTTGCCCCGACGGCAAACCGCAGCCAATGGACGTCACCCTGCGCGAGGTCCTCGATCAGGCCACGCTTGCCGACGAAATCGGCATCGATTTCATCGGCTTGGGCGAACACCACCGCGCCGATTTCGCGATCTCTGCACCCGAGATCGTGCTTGCCGCCATCGCTGGCCGCACAAAGCGGATCAAGCTCGGCACCGCCGTCACGGTCCTGTCCACCGACGACCCTGTCCGCGTCTTCCAGCGGTTCTCCACCCTGAACGCGCTGTCGAACGGGCGGGCCGAGCCGATCCTCGGGCGCGGGTCCTTCACCGAAAGTTATGGCCTCTTCGGGCATGACCTGCACGACTACGACCAGCTCTTCGAGGAACGCCTTGACCTCTTCGCCCGCCTTGTCCGCGAGGACCGCGTCACCTGGTCCGGCCGGACCCGCAGCCCGTTGAATGACCAGCAGGTTTTCCCAACCCTCGGCCAGCCGATGACGGTCTGGGTCGGCGTCGGCGGCAGCCCGGAAAGCGTGGTCCGCGTCGTCCGGCAGGACCTCCAGCTGATGCTCGCCATCATCGGTGGTGATGCCGCCCGCTTCGCGCCCTACGTCGACCTCTACCACCGCGCCTGTGCCCAGCTTGGCCGTCCGATCCGCCCCGTGGGCGTCCATTCCCCCGGCTTTGTCGCCGAAACCGATGCGATCGCGCAGGAAAAGCTCTGGCCGCATTACGCCGAAATGTTCGGTCGCATCGGGCGCGAACGCGGCTGGCCTCCGGTCACGAAAGACAAGTTCATGGCCGAGGTTCAGCATGGCGCGCTTTGTGTCGGCAGCCCCGAAACCGTGGCGCGGAAGATCGCGAAGACGATCAGGACCCTCGGAATTCAGCGGTTCGACATGAAGTACTCGACCGGCCCGATGCCCCATGCCGACCTGATGAACTGCATCCGGCTTTACGGCGAAAAGGTCATCCCCATGGTGCAGGAGATGCTGGCCGACAAAGCCGCGTAGGGTGGGTGGCAACCCACCTCAATCCGGGGACTGCCCCAGATGTTGCGTCCCACGCTTCGCAGCCAACAACATCTGGCGGTGTCGTTCGCGAAACCTTGCCCGGTCTGTTTGTGAATACTCATTCACACAGGCCGGGCAGCAGACCCCTTCCTCATAGTCCGGCGCAGCTTGATCCTCCGCCGTCACCGGCCTCCGGCAGGCCCCGCAGACCTTGAGGCCCCCGGGCTGCAACCCATGCCCGACCGAGACCCGGTCATCGAAGACAAAACACTGCCCCAGCCAAAGGCTTTCGGCCTCCGGCACCTCCTCAAGGTATTTCAGGATCCCGCCCTTCAGGTGAAAGACCTGGTTAACCCCTTGCCCCAGAAGGTAATTCGTCGACTTCTCGCAGCGGATTCCGCCGGTGCAGAACATGGCGATCCGCTTGCCCTGAAACCGCTCCCGGTTCTCCTGCCACCAGTCGGGAAACTCGCCAAACGCCTTCGTCCCCGGATCGACCGCACCCCGGAACGTCCCGATCGCAACCTCGTAATCGTTCCGCGTGTCGATCACGACCGTATCGGGGTCAGA
This sequence comes from Tabrizicola sp. T46, assembly GCF_057219895.1. NCBI lineage: Bacteria > Pseudomonadati > Pseudomonadota > Alphaproteobacteria > Rhodobacterales > Paracoccaceae > Tabrizicola > Tabrizicola sp. T46. Next base: position 91,483 of record NZ_JBXVVV010000002.1, on the reverse strand, counting down.
GATCAGCGCATTCCATTCCCGCGCCGAAACATAGTTCCCCACCCGCGCCAGGGGGTCCACATCGGGCTGCCCCATGGTCACGATCTCGCGCTTTAGCTTCACCTTCATCCGCCCGAAAGGCATTGATTCCGCGAAACTTTCCTTCCACTCTAGCCCCGCGCACCCCGGCAGGGCCCGCACCGCCGCAAGGACCGCGTCAATCCCCTCGCGCGGCCCGGCGATCGTCCCGTTGATCCCCTCGGGCGCAAGCAGAAGCGACCCCTTCACCCCGTTCGCAACGCAGACCTGCAGAAGACCTAGCTTCAGCGCAGCAGGGTCGGGAAAGCGGGAAAAGTGGTAAAGTGCGGCGACGGTCAGCATGACCCCCCTTTGCGCCCATGTCCCCGGAAATTCAAGCGCTTCGCTTGACGGCAGGCGGGTCCGGGACTTACCCAAGGAAAACAGCCGCCGGAGGCCGCCATGAGACCCGCCAACGAAGCCCTGATCGTGATCGACGTCCAGAACGACTTCTGCCCAGGCGGTGCCCTTGCCGTTGCGGGGGGTGACGAGATCATCAGCCGGATCAACGGCTTGATGGATGACTTCCCCACCGTGGTCCTGACACAGGACTGGCATCCCGCCAACCACGCCTCCTTCGCCGCCAACCATCCGGGTGCGGCACCCTTCAGCCTGACGACCATGCCCTACGGCCCTCAGGTCCTCTGGCCCACCCATTGCGTGCAGGGCACCACGGGCGCCGCGTTTCATGCCGGCCTGCGCACCGACCCCGCGCAACTTATTGTCCGCAAAGGCTTTCGTCCCGGCATCGACAGCTACTCGGCCTTCTTCGAGAATGACCAGACCACTCCCACAGGACTTGAGGGCTACCTTCGCAACCGGGGCGTCACGGCGGTGACCTTCGTGGGCCTGGCAACGGATTACTGCGTCGCCTACTCGGCGCTTGACGCAGCGCGCCTTGGGTTCAAGGCAACCGTTCTGGAAGGGGCGACCCGGGCCATCGACCTCAACGGCTCGCTTGCCGATGCGCGCCAGAAAATGCGCGCCGCCGGCGTCGCGCTGGAGGCCTGAGAATGGTCGATATCGCCACCCGCGTCTGGAACCACAAGTGGAAGATCGACCCGATCGTGCGGTCGCTGATCGACACCGACTTCTACAAGCTACTGATGTGCCAGTCGATTTTCCGCAACAAACCGGACACGACCGTTGTCTTCAGCCTCATCAACCGGTCGACCAAGGTGCGCCTTGCCGACCTGATCGACGAAGGCGAGCTGCGCGAACAGCTGGACCATGTGCGCTCGCTTACCCTGACGCGCGGGGAAAGCACCTGGCTGCGCGGGAACACCTTCTACGGCAAGCGCCAGATGTTCCGCCCCGATTTCATGGAGTTCTTCGAGGGCCTCAAGCTTCCCGCCTATCATCTGGAAAAGCACGACGGCCAGTTCGAGCTGACCTTCGAAGGCCGCTGGCCCGAGGTGATGCTGTGGGAAATCCCGGCGCTTGCCGTGCTGATGGAGCTGCGGTCCCGCGCGGTCCTGAACGACATGGGCCGGTTCGAGCTTCAGGTGCTTTACGCCCGCGCGATGACCCGGCTTTGGGAAAAGATCGAACGCCTGCGCGGAATCGACGGCCTGAAGATCGCCGATTTCGGCACCCGCCGCCGGCATGGCTTTCTCTGGCAGGACTGGTGCGTCCAGGCGATGCAGGAGGGGCTCGGGTCCAAGTTCATCGGCACCTCGAACTGCCAGATCGCCAAGAACCGTGATGTCGAGGCAATCGGCACCAACGCCCACGAATTGCCCATGGTTTACAGCGCCTTGGCCGACAGCGACGAAGCCCTGAGGCAGGCGCCCTACCGCGTTCTGGCCGACTGGCACGAAGAGCACGACGGCAACCTGCGCATCATCCTGCCCGACACCTACGGCACCGAAGGGTTCCTGAAGAACGCACCCGACTGGCTTGCGGGCTGGACCGGGATCCGCATCGATTCAGGTGATCCGGCGCAGGGCGCTGAAACCGCGATCCGCTGGTGGAGGGACCGGGGCGAGGACCCGACGCAGAAACTGGTGATCTTCTCGGACGGCCTCGACGTCGAAAAGATCGAAGAGCTTCACGCCCGTTTCAAGGGACGCGTCAAGGTGTCCTTCGGATGGGGCACGATGCTGACGAACGACTTCCGCGGGCTTGTCGCCGATGACGCACTGGCCCCCTTCAGCCTTGTCTGCAAGGCGCTTTCAGCGAACGGCCGACCCACGGTAAAGCTTTCGGACAACCCTGCCAAGGCGATGGGCCCGGCGGACGAAATCGAACGCTACAAGCGCGTTTTCGGCGTGGGCGAGCAGAAGGTGCTGGACGTCGTCGTCTGATCGCACGGTTCATCCGGCACCGGTCAGCCCAGAACCCGGTCGATGCAGGCCATCGCACGGGCCAGATGGCTACGGTTGATCGGGTCCCCGGCGGCCAGCCTTGGCATGGTCCAGCCGACCGAGGCCAGCGCACGGGCGAGGATGAAGGTCTCGACCATGTGCTTGTCCCCGGTGCCGTAGCCCGCCATCAGCGCGTCGCGCAGCGCCACGTGCTCGCGGTGCTGCACGGTCTGCACAAGGGCAGTGCCAAGGTCGTGCAGGCGATAGCCGAAGCCGGAGTCGTCGAAGTCGATCAAAGATACCGAACGACCGTTCACCAGAACGTTCTCGCGCAGGACATCGGCATGGATCAGGCCGACCGGCCCCCCAAGCCGTTCGCGCAAGGCGTCGCGGGCACGGAGCATCGCGCGCCGTTGGTCGGGGGTTGCAGCCGGATGATCCCAGAACCGGCCCCAGAACGGTGCCTCGCCCACCAGTCCTTCGCGGTCCCAGCGGGGGCGGGTGAAGCCATCGGGCAGGACCAACCCGTCAGTCACGCGGTGCAGCCGGGCAAGCAGTCGCCCGAGCGCATTGTAGAGAGTTTCCACCTCTGCCAGCGGGCGGGTGAAGCCATGGTTTGCCTCGCCCAGCGCCTCGCCCTCGATCCAGGCGATGGCCGAGGCGTGCCGTCCGTCCTCAAGTTCAACAAGCAGGCTACCGTCCAGCGCCGGGATCGCCCCTGGCACCGGTAGGCCCGCCTTCGCAAGTTCAGCGCACCACCAGAGCTCCGACCGGATCGCCTCGGGTGACTGATACCCCGGGCGGTGCAGGCGCAGCGCGGCCCGGCCTGCAGGCAGGGCCATCTCGAACACATGGTTCTCGCGGTCGCGCAGCACGCGCAGGATGCGTCCGCCCCAAGCTGCGGCGGCGGTGTCGGCGATGCTCATTCCTCGTCGCTCACCTTGCCGCGCAGGGCCTTCACCTCGCCCCGCGCCGTCTTTGCAGCCACCCGGCGACGCTGGCTGCCGAGCGTCGGCTTGGTCGCGATCCGCCGCTTGGGCGCAACAAGGGCCGCGCGGATCATCTCGACCAGCCGCTCGCGCGCGATCTCGCGGTTGCGGGCCTGGCTGCGGGTTGCGTCGACCTGCAGCACGATCGCCCCCTCTGCCGTCCAGCGCCGCCCTGCGAGCTTCTTCAGCCGAGACTTCACCCCCGGCGCGAGGTGCGGCGACCGCTCGGCCTCGAACCGCAGTTCCACTGCCGTCGAGACCTTGTTGACGTTCTGCCCGCCCGGCCCGGAGGCGCGCATGAAGCTTTCGGTCAGCTCCCAATCGGCAATGGCAAGGGTTTCGGTGATGTGCAGCATGGATCGGGCCGGGACGCGGGGCTTCGGCCCGAGTGTGGCCCGTCGCGGCGGGAAACGGAAGGGCCGGATGGCACCCGGATAGCCCGCAGCGATGCGATCACCTCAGAACCGATAGGCCAGTCCCAGCACCGGACCCCGCATCACCACATCGTAGACGTAGCCGTCATCCTCGTAATCCACCGACAGGACCCGATACCCCCCGCGCAGGCTGAGGCGGTCGCTCATCTGGTAGTTCAGCGTGCCCAGAAGCTGCCAGGTCAGCGTCGACCCGCTGCCGGACCCGCCAAGGTCACCGGCGACGGTCACGCTCCAGCTTTCGTCGAGGTCGGCCTTCATCCGCGCGATCACCACGGGGTCGAGCCAGTTTTCCTTGTGCGCGAGAGAGACACTTGCGGGTCCCACCGGGCCGATCGAGGCGTCGCTGTCGACGCTCCAGTACCGCAGGCCGGCGCCCAGGTCGACGTTGACCGTGGCGCTGTCCTGCACCCGGTAAAGGACACTGCCCTGCAGGGTCAGGTTCTTCTGCTCCAGTTCCACCGGGGCCGCTGCCGGGCCGGGCAGGGTGCCCCCCGGCGAAAGCTTGGAGTAAAGCACGTCCCCGACAAAGCTCCACCGCCCCTGCCGCAGTTCCACGGCTGTCATCAGGCCAAAATCGAGGTTTTCGAGCACATCGCCGAAGCTGAGGTCGATGTCGGCCGCGGGCAGACCCGGCGCCAGCGATGACCGCCCGTCCAGCGCGCTGGCGAAGAGATACCCGGTGAGGATGATCTCGCGGTCGCCGCCCGAATCCCCGGCCAGACCCATGCCCGGTCCTGCGACCACGAGGGCGGCCACACCCAGCGCCAGCGGTTTCCTGATCTGAAACGTCATCTCGTCTGTCCCTTTCCCCGGCGACCGATCAGTCCGCGATCACCAGCGGCATCGACAGGGTCGCGCCAAGCGCCGTCTGGAAGAAGAGCGGCGGCGCCATGCTCCGCGCAAGGTCGACGACGCGCGCCTGCAACTCTGCCACCCTATCGGGGTTTACCGCCGAAAGGTCGGTCAACTCGCCGGGATCGGCCTCAAGGTCGAAAAGCTCCACCTTCGGTGGCAGCATCGCGTTCCACACGAGTTTCCACTTGCCGTCGCGCACCGAACCGATCCCGGGATCGACGTTGTAGACCATGTCCTGCCGGGGCGAGGCCTGCCCGGCCGCCAGTGCCTGCCAGACATCCATCCCGTCAAGCGCCTTGGACTTGCCAAGGTCCGCCCCGGTCAATGCGGCCAGCGTGGGCAGCATGTCGACGACATGCACCACCCCCTGAGCCTCACCCGGCGCGATGCGGCCCGGCCAATTCGCCAGCGCCACGACCCGCGTGCCGCCCTCATAGACCGTCCCCTTGCCCTCGCGCAGCGGCGTGTTGTCGGGCGGCAGGTCGCCCGCCACAGCACCCTCACCCACGAACATCTTCGACCGCGTGCCGCCGTTGTCGCTGTGGAACAGGATCAGCGTATTCTCGCGCAGCCCCTTCGCCTCCAGCGCCGCGATGACGTTCCCGATCTGGACATCCATCGCCGTGATCATCCCAGCATAGGCGCGGCGGTTCTCGTCGGCGATGCCGGGGTAAAGGTCGAGGTATTCCTGCGGCGCCTGGTAGGGCGTGTGCGGCGCGGTGAAGGCGAGGTAGAGGAACAGGGGATTGGCGGGGTCGTGTTCTTCGATCTGGCGGACGGCATCGGCGCCCAACAGTTCGGTGTCATAGCCCGGTTCAACCAGAAGCTCGTTGTCCCGGTACCAGTCGGTCACGCCATGGGCTTCGTGCTTGAAGTGGTCGATCTCGCCCACCAGCGCGCCGTAGAAGTAATCGAACCCGCGCTGGCGCGGCCAGAAAGCGCGGTCAGCATGGCCAAGGTGCCACTTGCCCACCATGCGGGTGGAATAGCCCGCCTCCTTCAGCGCTTGCGGCAGAAGGTGTTCGTCCGGCGCAAGCCCGTAGGTGCCGCCCGAAGGGATCACCCCGACCTGCAGTCCGTAACGCAGGGGATAGCGCCCGGTCATCAGGGCGGCTCGCGTCGGCGTGCAGAGCGGCTGGGTGTAGAAGTTCTGCAGAACTGCCCCCTCGGCGGCCAGCCGGTCGATGTTCGGCGTCTTTATGTCCGACCCGCGGAAGCCCACATCGGCAAAACCAAGGTCATCGGCCACGATGTAGACGATGTTCGGCCGCGTCCCGTCCTGCCCCTGCGCCCGCCCCGCCAGCACGGAAAGCCCGGCAATCGCCGCCATGAACCCGGCGGCCCCCGACAGGACATCCCTGCGGCTGGGGCCGGCTATCGCTGTGGTCTGGATTTCGGTTTTCGTCATGGCGTCCTCACTGCAACTCAAAGGGTCCGCGACGCGCGACCTGACCTGCCCGGACACCACGGCCCGGAGATTTTAGGCAGCCCCGGGCCCTCCCTCAATTGCCATTTCGCGCCAGGACGTGGCGGAAGGCGGTGGGTGACATCCCCTCCCAGCGCCGGAAAGCCCGGATGAAATGGGAAGGATCGGTATAGCCCAGCCGCAGGGCGATTTCGGTCGTGCCCCGTGTCGGGTCCGCCATCAGCTGGCGCGCCTCGCCACGACGCCAGTCGTCGACCAGCCGCTCGAACGTGGTGCCCATCAGGGCAAGCCGCCGTTGCAGGCTGCGCGGCGGCAGACCGATGGCAACGGCCGCATCGCGCAGGGTGAACCGACCCCAAAGGCTGGCCACCTCGATCATCCGCTCAAGGCTGTCAATCAGATGGTCGTCGGAAAGGTCGAAATCGACCGGAACCACCTCACCTGTCAGGGCAAGGGGTCTCGCCGCCCCAGCGCCGGACAAGAGATTGGGACGGCCAAGAAGGGCGGCATCGAACCGGATCACCAGATCCTCACCGCGCTCGAAGGACACCGGGCAGCCCAGCGCCTCTTCGTAGACCGAAAGTGGCGCAAGCGGCTTGTGCGGCAGGACAACATGAAGCCCCGCATCCCTTTCCCCGGTCGCTGCCTGCACGAATCGGACGAAGAAAGCAGCAATCCCCTCGTACAGAAACCGCGCCTCGGACGGGTCGCAGCCCAGCATGCGGTGGGTCCATTGGGCCGTCGGACCCAGGATACCGATCCTGATCGTCGTGCCCCGCTGGAGCCAGGGCATATGCTTCCGTTGCAGCGCCAGGGCCTCGCCCAGCGTCCGGCCGACCAGAAGCGACCTGCCGAATGGCCCAAGCAGGGTTGGATCGGTCGCAGCAGCCATCTGCAACCCGACGGTCGCATTCCCGCTTTTGCGGGCTAGGCCGTTCATCATAGCGACGATCTGGCTGCGCCTGACGATCCGGTCGCGGTCCGTCAGGGCGTCCGGCTCCAGCCCGCCAAGGGACAGCACCTGCGCCAGCGACACACCGTTCGCCTCGGCGGTGGCAGGCAGGGTGTGGACCAGCGAAAGGCGAACGCCGCTTCTGTCATACATGGGGGCAGGCTAGCATCGCACTTGCGCGGGATCAAAGGGCGACGCGGTCCGCCAGGCTTGCCCGCCGCAGCGGCAGGCAGGGCGGAAAAGAGAAAGGGTTGCCCTGCTCGAGGCAACCCTTTCCGAGATCCAAGGAGATGGGCCAGTTAGGGCATCCAAATCCAATCGGTGGTCTATTTTCCAGGGGCTGCCCTTAGAAAATACCCCTCCCGACTGTCCCGACACCTCTCTCCAATATCACTCTAGACACTGGATCACCTCCTTTCAAATGGTTGCCGATAAGGAAAGCGTGACACAGATTTTGTGTTTGTCAAAACAAATCACGCAACCTTTGCCATCGCCCTGGCAACCATGAGCCGGAAGGGCAGAAGTGCCACAATTGCAAGCAGAAGCTTGACCAGCCAGTCCGCCACGGCCAGCGACACCCAGAACGGCGCCTCTGGACCCACGCCCAGAAGGGCGGTCGGGGCGGTGGCCCAGCTGACGTCATTGCCGGGTTCCAGCACGGTCAGCATGGCCGAGAAGGCGATGGTGAAGAACAGCGCCGTATCGACGCTGGAAGAGATCAGCGTGGACACCAGCGGCGCCTTCCACCAGCTGCCCGCCCGCAGGCGGTTGAAGACCGCCACATCCAGAAGCTGCGCCACAAGGAAGGCAACGCCCGAGCCGATGGCGATCCGCAGGGTCACCAGCGGGCCGAACTCGCCCATCACCTGAGTGCCGATGAAGGAACAGACAACCCCGGTGGCAAAGCCCGCCAGCACCACACGCCGGGCGGCGGCGGGCCCCTGAAGACGGTTCGTCAGGTCGGTGACCAGAAAGGCGAAGGGATAGGTCAGGGCCCCCCAGGTCAGGTAGCCACCCAGCGGAAACTGGACCAGGATGTTCGACGCGGTGACGATCACCGCCATGGCGATGACGCCGGGCAGAAGGCTGCGCATGGGGATATTCCGTTTTTGGCAAGGTTGCGGAGACTTGGCCCTGTCGGGCGGCGTGCGGGCTATACCCGCAAGCACCCCCTGTCAACCTCAGTCAGCGGCAAGCACGGCCTGGCACTGTTTCGGCAGGTCGGCCATTGTGAACTCACGCGGGCCCTTCTTCCTTGGCGCGTCGTCCTCCTTCGGTTTCTTGGCCGAAGGTTTTGGCGGGTCGAGGTAATCGGTCACCCACCAGGTCAGCGTCTCGTCGCAGCCGTCGCCGTTCTTGGACAGTTCCGCCACCGTGGGCGTCTGCGTCTCGCAATACCGCGCGCCCTTGGGGCATTTCAGGCGGACGTGGAAATGGGTGTCATGCCCGGCCACGGGCCTGATCTTCTGCAGCCATTTCTTGTCCGAGGCGCTGGCGGTCTTGCACATCTCGATCTTGACCGCCGCCGCCACGAAGATGCGGTCGACGCGCGGGTCGCTCGCCGCCTCTTTCAGGAGGCGGTGGTGCGTCTTGGTCCAGTTCGCGGTCACCGACCGCTGGTCCGCCGACCGGACGGGGATACTGCTGATCTCCTCGCGCTGGCCCTCGCTGAGGGCCAGGCTCTGCGGTGGCAGCATCCAGATGTCGGCGTCAAGGCCGATCTGGTGGCTGGCGTGGCCCGATGTCATCGGCCCGCCGCGCGGCTGGCTGATATCGCCGATGTAAAGCCCCTTGCCGAAGCCGATGGCTGCGGCGGTTTCCGAAAGGTCGATCAGGTAGTCGATCATCTCGGGCTGGCCGAAGTTGCGGTTCCGGCTCAGCCGCATCGCCTGCCAGGTCGCCCCGGTTTCCGGCAGCTCCCACATGCCCGCGGCACAGCCCCTCGCATAGGACCCGATCGGCATCGGATCCTGCTGCGACGGCTGGTCGATCGCCCCGAAAAGCCGGTTGGCCAGCTTTTCCGCATGGGCCGGGGCGGCAAGGCAAAGCGACAGCAAAAGCGCGCGGGTCAGCATCACGTGGGCACCTCTCCCTTCGGTTTGACGAAGGATAACAGGAAAAGTCCGATGAGGAACAACACAACCAGCGGAGCGATGCCCAGCCGCTGCGATCCCGTCCAGGTCGTGGCCAGCGCGATCAGCGCCGGCGACATGAAGCTCGCCACCTTACCGGAAAGCGCGTAAAGCCCGAAGGCCTCGGTCGCGCGGTCCGGGGTGGTGTGCCAGGCCATCATCGTGCGGCTTGCCGCTTGCAACGCGCCCCCGGCGGCCCCGATCAGCGCCCCGCAGACGAAGAAGATCTGGTCCGGCAGGCTGGACGCCGGGTCCATCGGCATGCCCCAGAGGCTCTCGCGCGTCATCCCCACGATGACCAAACAGACCAGGATCAGGACCACGATACAGAACGCGATCACCGGCTTCGGCCCGAAGCGCCGGTCCAGCCGCCCACCCACCCAGGCCGCGACCATCGCCGTGATCGCGCCGACGATCCCGAACGTGCCGATCTGGATGATCGACCAGTTCAGCACGCCCGAGGCATAGACCCCGCCAAACCCGTAGAGCGCATTCAGCGCGTCGCGGTAGAACAGCGATGAGGCAAGATAGGCCGACAGGCTGCCGCGATAGCGCAGAGACCGGATCAGGTCGCGCAGGCTGGCGAAAGCGCGTCCCAGGTGCAGCGGCCGCGCGTCGGTCTTGGGTTCCTTCACCCACAGGAAGAAGGGGATCATGAAGATCACGAACCAGATCGCGGTGAACGGCCCGACGAACCGCGTTCCCTCACGCGCCTCGGAATCCAGACCGAACAGCGGCTCGATGCCCAGCAGCGTCAGCCCGGTGTTTGCGTTCTCGGCGAAGAACAGCAGCATCAGGACCAGGGCCACAAGCCCCCCCAGATAGCCGAAGGCGAAGCCCGAGCCCGAGATCGCGCCAAGATCGTCCGCCTGCGTCAGCGAGGGCATCAGCGCATTGGTGAAGATCGTCGCGAACTCCATCCCGATGAAGCCGATCCCGAAGAGGCACACGGCCCAGAGGAGCATAGACCCTTCGCCCCCCGGCGCGATCCACCAGAGACCCGCCGCGCCCAGGACATAGAAGGCCGAGAACAGCCGAACCCAGACCATCCGCCGCCCGGTGCCGTCGGCGATGGCCCCGAGGATCGGCGCCAACACGGCCACGATGATCGACGCGACCGCCAGCCCCCAGCCCCAGTAGGCCTGGGCCGCAGCCTTGGCGGCGTCCTCGTCCATCCCGGTGCCCATGTAGTAGCCCCGGGCGATTTCGGCGAAGTAGGGGCCGAAGATGAAGGTCAGAAGCAGCGTGTTGTAGGGCTGGCTCGCCCAGTCGAAGAAGTACCAGCCCCAGATCCGCTTGCGACTTCCGACCATGCCTGCACCTGCCCGTTTTCCCGCAAGTGAACCCGGAAAAAGCCTTTGGCGCAAGCGGCTGCTCTTCGCTTGCCTTCGGCCGCTCATCGTTGGGTCGGTCGCACTAGCGATGAGCGAACCGAACGTGTCTAGCGCGCGGGCGGCCAGGGGCGCGTCGCGTCGGCAGCGATCCAGGCCTCGACCCAGTCCGGCAAGGTCGGACCTTCCACTGCCGTCATCGCCGCCGCAACCTCGGCCGGCGGCACCATGCCGGACTTGCCCACCACCGCCATCCGGATCAGCGCATGCGAGGTGCATTCCCCGCTCCGCCACATCGACTGCTCGATGTAAAGGAACCGCTTGTCCCAGCCGAGGCAGCGGCTGTGCATCGTCAGCTTTGAAAACACCGTGACCCGCCGCCGGTAGCGCACGGTCGACCCGGCCACCGTAAGCCCCCAGCCTTTCGCCCGGATCACCCGCACGAGACCCGTCCGTTCCGCCAGCGGCAGCCGGCCGAGGTCGAACAGCGTCAGCGTCCGGCCGTTGTTCAGCTCCATCCAGAAGTCGAGGTCCCAGGGCCAGCAGATGTGGTGCGAGACGTGGGGCTCGAAAAACCCCAGTGGCTCCATCCGCCGGGCGCGCCAGATTTCCTTGAACATGCGGACAAAGGGATACATCGGCGGCCTCCTCGCTTCGCGCGACGGGGTGGCCCGGCCAGCGGGCGGCGTCAAGGGGAACGCTGCGTTGGGCATTGCCCTTGTGCCGTCCGGCGGCTACCTCTGCGCTGACCGTAAGCGGAGTGCCCGATGACCTCGATCTTCCAGATCCTGATGCTGATCCTCGACATCGCCCAATTCATCATCATCGCGCACATCATCATGTCGTGGCTGATCAACTTCCAGGTCCTGAACCTGCGCCAGCCGGTGATCGCCTCGATCTGGCAGGGCCTGAACGGGCTTCTGGAACCGATCTACGGCCAGGTCCGCAGGTTCCTGCCGAACATCGGCGGGCTTGATCTTGCCCCGCTTGTCGTCCTGATCGCGGTCTATGCCCTGCGGATCGTCCTTGTGAACAACGCCGCCGCCCTCATCTGACCTTGGACCGCGCGGCCCAGCTTCTGCACTCCGTCTTCGGGTTCCCCGATTTCCGGCCAGGCCAGGCCGAGATCGTCGCCTCGGTGCTGGAAGGGCGGAACACCCTTGCCATCATGCCCACAGGTGGCGGCAAGTCGCTGTGCTTCCAGCTACCCGCGCTTTGCCGCGACGGGGTGACGGTCGTCATCTCTCCCCTCATCGCACTGATGCGCGATCAGGTCCGCGCGCTGAGGGCTGCGGGGGTAGAGGCGGGCGCGCTGACCTCGGGCAATACCGAAGAGGAAACCGAGGCGGTCTTCCAGTCGATCGACGACGGGCGGCTGAAGCTGCTTTACCTTGCCCCGGAACGACTCGCCTCGGGCGCTTCGCTTGGCTTCCTCCGGCGGGCGCGGGTCAGCCTCATCGCGGTAGACGAGGCGCATTGCGTCAGCCAGTGGGGCCATGACTTCCGCCCTGACTACCTTCGTATCGGCGACCTCAGGCGCAGCCTCGGCGTGCCGCTGGCCGCCTTCACCGCCACCGCGGATGAGGAGACCCGGGCCGAGATTGTCGCCCGGCTTTTCGGCGGCGAAGCCCCCGCCACCTTCCTGCGCGGGTTCGACCGGCCGAACATCCACCTGGCCTTCGCGGTCAAGGACAACCCGCGCGACCAGATCCTGCGCTTTGCTGCCGCCCGCAAGGGCCAGTCGGGCATCATCTATTGCGGCACCCGTGCCAAGACCGAAACCCTTGCTCAGGCAGTCCGTGAGGCAGGCCACCCGGCGGTCGCCTACCATGCCGGGATGGATGCCGAGGACCGCCGGGTCGTGGAAACCCGGTTCCAGCGCGACGACGGCCTGATCGTCGTCGCCACCGTCGCCTTCGGCATGGGGATCGACAAGCCCGACATCCGCTGGGTGGCGCACGCAGACCTGCCGAAGTCGATCGAGGGCTACTACCAGGAAATCGGCCGCGCCGGACGCGACGGGTTGCCTGCCGAGACGCTCACTCTCTACGGCCCTGACGACATCCGCCTGCGTCGCCAGCAGATCGACGAAAGCGTGGCACCGCCCGACCGCAAATCCGCCGACCATGCCCGGCTGAACGCGCTTCTCGGTCTGGCCGAGGCGCAAGGCTGCCGGCGGCAGGTCCTGCTCGGCTATTTCGGCGAGGTTGCCGAACCTTGCGGGAACTGCGATCTCTGCGACCGCCCGGCGCAGCTTTTCGATGCGACCGAGCCGGTCAGGAAGGCCCTGTCGGCGATCCTCAGGACCGGCGAATGGTTCGGGGCGGGACACCTGATCGACATCCTGACCGGCACGCCCACCCCGAAAGTGCGCGAGCGCGGTCATGACCAGTTGCCGACCTTCGCCGTGGGCCGCGACCTTTCCAAACCCGCATGGGGTGCCGTCTTCCGTCAGATGATGGGACGCGACCTTGTGCGCCCCGACCCCGAACGGCACGGCGCGCTCCGCATGACCGACGCCGCCCGCCCGATCCTGCGCGGCGAGGCCTCGGTCACGCTGCGGCGCGATACCATCGTTGCCGCTTCCCGCGAACCGGCGCGGACGCAGGTGTCGGATGAGGATGCGGGGCTTCTGTCGCTTCTCAAGGCGAAACGCCGCGCCCTGGCCGAGGCGCAGAACGTGCCCGCCTATGTCGTCTTTCCCGACCGCACCCTGATCGAGATGGCCGAGAAGAAGCCCGCGACCCTCGATCAAATGGCCGGGATCACCGGCGTCGGCGCGAAAAAGCTGGAAAGCTATGGTGCGGCATTCCTGGAGGTGATCACCGGGGCCGCCGAAACCCTGCACCCCGCCCGGATGCGCCTCGTCGGCAAGCCCGAAGGCGCGCTTTTCGACCGCCTGGCCGAGGCGCAGCTTGCCCTCAGCCGGGGCGAGGACGGGACCGGCAAGCTTCTGTCTTGTAGCTCCTCGACCCTGCGCCAGATCGCCGAACGCCGCCCCTCCACGCTGACCGAGCTTCCGGGACTACCCGGCATGGATGAACAGAAGGTCGACCGCTTCGGCGCGGCATTCCTCGATATCCTCCGCGACGGCTGACCCGTCAGTCGCAGGCCTTCCAACCCTTCGCCGACTCCTTCAGGTGGCCGAGGAAAGCCTGCACCTTCCGCGTGCGGTGCAGGTCGACATGGGTCACGATCCGAAGCTGCGCCTCCCATTCCGGCCGGGGCGGCAGGACCTCGACCAGGTCCTCGTCCCCCGCCGCGCGATAGGTCGCGACAAACCCGATGCCAGCGCCTTCCCGCACCGCAGCCTCCAGCGCCGCAGGCTCGGTCGCGGCAAAGGCGATCCGCTCCGGTGCCACGGTGGCCCGCAGCCAACGGTGGAACGGGGCCCGCGTCACGTCGCTGTCGGTGCAGACAAAGCGGTGCCGGTCGAACTCCGCCTCCGACGCGGGCAACCCGTGGCGATCGACGTAGGACCGCGAGGCGTACAGCCCGGTCTTCATCCGCGTCAGCGGCTGGACCACGTTATCCGGCTCTTCCGCCCCGCTTCCGGCCCGGATCGCCACATGCGCCTCGCCGTAATCCAGCCGGAAGAGCCGCATGTCGGTCAGGAACCGCACCCGAACGTCGGGGAAGCGGTCCTGAAAGCTGACCATCACCGGCGTCAGGAGGTCCGAGATCCCGGCGATCGAGGTCACGACGATCTCGCCCGACACCGTCTCGCCCTGGCCCTTGATCCGGCTGGAAAGGTGCGCGAACTGCTCTTCGGTGGTCTGCGCCACCGCCAGAAGGTCACGCCCCGCCTCGGTCGCCGTGTAGCCCCGCGCATGGCGCTGGAAGAGCTTGGCCCCCAGCCGCTTCTCCAGCGCGTCGATATGCCGGATCACTGTTGCATGGTGGACGCCCAGCGTCTCGGCTGCCCCCGACACCGTGCCCAGCCGCGCCACGTGGTAAGCAGTGCGGATCTCGTCCCAGTTCTCCATCGCGCATCCCCGGCTGTCATGTGCGGACATGCACAGAAAAGGCGACTTCCCCCCGACATGCAAGGCCCGGCTTGACGCATCGCCCCATCGGCCCAACACTCCCTTCGCCTTGAACCGACCCGGATTTCGCCATGCGCATTGCCGAAGACCTCTCCGACCGCCTGACGCTTGAATCCCGCCCCTGGATCCTGGGGTCGGTCCTTGCCGCGGTCATCCTCATCATGCTGGCGGTCGCCCTGTCCAACCTCGACAACGACCCCTGGTTGGCCTTCGCCATGCTTCTCGGCGCGGGTCTCATCGGCATCTGCTTCGTCGTCTTCGTGCGCCGGGTGATCGTGATCTTCGACCGCGCCGCCGGGGCTGTCGTCATCCGCACCCGCAGCCTCCTTGGCCAGTCCGAGCGCACACTCCCCCTGACCGATGTCACCGAGGTGACCGTCGAAACCTCGGTCACCCGCTCGCGCTCGAACGGCCGCAGCAGGGTCAACCGCACGCATCGCCCGGTCCTGCAGACCCTCGCCGGCCCGGTCCCTCTGACCGAGGTCTACTCCGGCGGCGACGGCGCCGCCGGGATCGCCGAGGCCGCCAATCGCTGGCTTGGCACCCCGAAGGCTTGACTCCCACGCCCCGCAGGCGTATCCGCCGCGGGAATTCCCGGAGGCTTCCTGCTTCCGGTCCCTTGGGCATTTGCCGGGATCGCCATCCGTCAGCGCGTTGCGCCCACGGGTGCGCTTCCGCTTTGCATCAGGGCCTCGCCGTCCCATATCGGGGCAAACGTCTAACGGAGATGCGGCCGATGTTTGAGAACCTGTCCGAACGCCTTGGCGGCGTCTTCGACCGCCTGACGAAGCAAGGCGCGCTGACCGAAGCAGACGTGACCACCGCACTCCGCGAGGTCCGCACCGCGCTCTTGGAGGCTGACGTCTCCCTTCCCGTCGCGCGCGACTTCATCAAGCGCGTGACCGAAAAGGCCACCGGTGCGGCGGTGACAAAGTCGATCACCCCCGGCCAGATGGTCGTGAAGATCGTCCATGACGAACTGATCCGCGTTCTGGCCGGCGAGGGCGAGCCGGACGCGCTCAAGATCGACAACCCGCCCGCGACGATCCTGATGGTCGGCCTTCAGGGCTCTGGCAAGACCACCACCACCGCCAAGCTGGCAAAGCGCCTGAAAGAGAAGAACGGGAAGAAGGTCCTTCTCGCCTCGCTCGATACCAACCGACCTGCGGCGATGGAACAGCTGGCGATCCTCGGCGCGCAGATCGGCGTCGACTCGCTGCCGATCGTCAAGGGCGAAACCGCCGTCCAGATCGCCAAGCGCGCCAAGACCCAGGCCAATCTTGGCGGCTATGACGTTGTCTTCCTCGATACCGCAGGCCGCCTCCACATCGACGAAGTCCTGATGGACGAGGTCCAGGCGGTGCGCGACATCGCCCAGCCGCGCGAAACCCTCCTCGTCGTCGACGGCCTCACGGGGCAGGACGCCGTCAATGTCGCCACCGAATTCGACGGCAAGGTCGGCATCTCGGGCGTCGTCCTCACCCGGATGGACGGCGACGGGCGCGGCGGTGCCGCACTTTCCATGCGCGCGGTCACCGGGAAACCGATCCGCTTCGTCGGCCTTGGCGAAAAGATGGACGCGATCGAGGTCTTCGAGGCCGAACGCGTCGCAGGCCGCATTCTTGGCATGGGCGACATCGTCGCCCTCGTCGAAAAGGCGCAGGAAACGTTCGAGGCCGAACAGGCCGAACGCATGGCCAAGCGCTTTGCCAAGGGCCTGTTCAACATGAACGACCTCAAGATGCAGCTTGACCAGATGCTGAAGATGGGCGGGATGCAGGGTCTGATGGGCATGATGCCCGGCATGGGCAAGATGCAGGCCCAGGCCGAGGCTGCGGGCCTCAACGACAAGATGCTCAAGCACCAGATCGCGCTCATCAATTCGATGACGAAGAAGGAACGCGCGAACCCCGATCTCCTCGCCGCCTCCCGCAAGAAGCGCATCGCTGCCGGTGCGGGCCTCGATGTGGCCGAGCTCAACCGCCTGCTGAAACAGCACAAGCAGATGGCGGAGATGATGAAGAAGATGGGCAAGGGCGGCGCGATGAAGCAGATGATCCGCCAGTTTATGGGCAAGGGCGGCATGCCCGATCCGTCGAAGATGTCGCCCGAACAACTCGCCGAGCTGGGCAAGGGCATGGGTCAGGGGATGGGCGGCATGGGCGGTGGCATGCCCCCCGGCATGGGCGGCCTGCCGCGTGGGATCACGTTGCCTGCGGGCCTGTCGGGGCTGATGCGGAAGAAATGATGCAGCCCATCGCGCGCCAGATCGCCGATGCCGTGCCGGTCCTTGAGACCGAACGGCTGCGGCTGCGCGCGCCCCGGTTGGATGATTTCGAGGCATGGGCCAGCTTCTTCGCCTCTGACCGCGCGGTCCATGAAGGCGGGCCGAAAACCCGGCGCGCCGCATGGGAGCATTGGGCCTCTGACGTCGCTCTCTGGCCGCTGAAGGGCTACGGCCCCTTCGGCGTGGATGATCGCAAGACCGGCGCTTATCTGGGCGAGGTCGGCATCTACCACGGCGAAGGTTACCCCGCACCGGAACTCGGCTGGTTCGTGGTGCCCGGGGCCGAAGGCAAGGGCGTGGCCCTGGAAGCGGCCCGCGCCGTTCTCGACTGGGTGAAGGCCAGCTTTGACTGGCCGCACATCACCAATATCATCGAACCCGCCAACACCCGCTCAATCGCCCTTGGCCTGCGGCTGGGCGGGGTGATCGACCCGACCCTTCCCGGGATCGACCCCGGCGACGTGGTCATCCGGCATGACCTGCGGGGGGCGGCATGACCTACGCTTTCGCGCTGCCCATTCCCGTGCTGGAAACCGACCGCCTCATCTTGCGCGAACCGCGTGAGGCAGACTTTCCGACCATGCTCGCCTTCAACGAAAGCTCACGGAACGCCTTTGTCGGCGGCACGCTGGAACGTCGCTGGATCTGGCGCGGGCTTCTGGCCAACATCGGCCACTGGGCACTGCGCGGCTACGGCTTCTTTTCGGTCGATACCAAGGCGGGCGAGTTCATCGGACGGATCGGCGTCATCTACCACGACGAATGGCCGGAACCGGAACTCGCCTGGCATCTCTATGACGGCTTCGAAGGCAAGGGTTACGCCGCCGAGGCCGCCGTTGCAGCGCGTGCCGACTATCACGCCCGCGTTTCGCACATGCCGCTCATCAGCATGATCGACGTGCCGAACATCCGGTCCGAGGCGCTGGCGCTTCGCCTTGGCGCGGTCCGCGAGCGGACCGAGACCGATCCCGACGGCGATTTCCATATCTACCGTCATCCCGTGCCGGGAGGTGCAGCATGACCGCCCCGCACGAAATGTCCATACCTGGCCCGGCGGCCGATTTCGCCGCGATGCTGGCCGCAGAGCTGCCGGCGATCGAAACCGCACGTCTGCGCCTCCGCGCGCCGCGCCTGTCCGACTTCGACGCCTGGGCCGAAATCTTCACCGGTCCCGCCGGCACCCACCTTGGCGGCCCCTTCAACCGGGACGACGCCTTCACCGAGTTCGCCGCGACCTGCGGCCTCTGGCTCCTGCGCGGCCACGGGCTCTGGACGGTCGAGCCGAAAGCGGGGGGCGAAGTGCTTGGCTTCGTCCTCATCGGGTTCGAGCCCGGCGATCAGGTGCCCGAACTCGGCTACCTCTTCCGCCCAGTGGCCGAGGGGAAGGGCTACGCCACCGAGGCCGCCCGCGCCCTGCGCGACCATGCTGTAGGGCCGATGGGCCTGGAGACTCTCGTCAGCTACATCGACCCGGCAAACCCGCGCTCGGTCCGCGTGGCCGAACGGCTCGGGGCGGTCCGGGCGCCCGATTTCGACGGCGCGCAGGTCTGGGTGCACCGCAGTGTTGCACAATCCGGCGTCTCTCCGCGCGTAGAGACGGAAGGAAGACGCAAGGAAGACGCGAAGAAGACGTCGAAAAGGGGGACATGATGGACGCTGCAACCCGCGCATCCGAACTTCTGAAAGATCATCGCGCCTCGATCGACCGGCTCGATGCGATCCTTGTCTATACCCTTGCCGAACGCTTCAAGCAGACGCAGGCGGTGGGGCGGCTCAAGGCCGAACACGGGCTTCCCCCCTCTGACCCCGACCGCGAGTCGCGCCAGATGGCGCGGCTTCACCAGCTTGCGACCGAGGCCGATCTCGACCCCGATCTGGCAAAGAAATTCCTGACCTTCATCATCAGCGAAGTCATCAGGCATCACGAGAAACTGCAGAAATAACAACCACGTAGGGTGCACCTGCAAGGGCACCTTCGACATCAAACCAAGGAGACTACCCAATGGCTATGAAAATCCGTCTTGCCCGTGGCGGCTCGAAGAAGCGCCCGTTCTATTCCATCGTCGCGACCGACAGCCGCATGCCGCGTGACGGGCGGTTCCTCGAAAAGCTCGGGACCTACAACCCGCTGCTGGCCAAGGACGACGAAAAGCGCGTCGTGATGAACCTCGAGCGTGTGCAGTACTGGCTCGGACAGGGCGCCCAGCCGACCGACCGCATCGCGCGCATGCTGGAAGCCGCCGGCGCCCGCCCGAAAACCGTCCGGAACAACCCCAACGCGGCCAAACCCGGCAAGGCGATGACCGAGCGCGCCGCGAAGAAAGCCGCCCGCGCGGCTGAACCTGCGGCTGAGTAATACTTTGATTTTAAAAAATAATCTGGCAGTCCCGCTTGGGGCTGCCGGAAACTCCGGGGATCTCATGGCACAGGACCGCATCTGCATCGGCGCGATCGTCGGGGCCTTCGGGGTCGCGGGCGAGGTGCGGCTGAAGTCCTTCTGCTCCACCCCGTCCGACATCGCCTCTTACGGACCGCTGACTTCCGAAGACGGCAGCCGCGAATTCCGGATCAGCTTGACCAAGCCCGTCACCGGAGGTTTCGGCGCCCGGATTGCGGGCATCACCACCCGTGAGGCGGCCGAGGCGCTGCGCGGAACAAGCCTCTTTGTCGACCGGGAACGGCTGCCTTCGCTGCCGGATGACGAGTTCTATCACGCCGACCTGATCGGCCTTGATGTCCTTGATACCGGGGGTGACGCCCTGGGAAAGGTCACCGCGATTCACAATCACGGGGCCGGGGATATCATCGAAATATCCTCGACCCGTCACAAATCAGCCCTGCTTTTGCCCTTTACCAAGGCAATCGTGCCCAATGTCGATCTTTCGGCAGGTCGTTTGATCGTCGATCTGCCGGACGAAACGGAATAGGCCCAAGTTCCCGCTACGCTGCGGGGTCATGGAAGGGGATTGGTCATGCTGACCCGCATCCGGCTTTTGAAGGCGGCGACGGCGCTGTTGTACATCGGCCCGCTGTTTGCGGGGATCAGCGGGCTTGGCTGGGGCATGGTTGCCCCCTTCGTTGCCATCTTCATCGTCTGGCTGATGGTCCTGCGGCCAGAACAATGGCCCGCCAGTCCCCAGGAATGGCTGACGCTTCCGGCGATCGGCGCTGCGGTCACGCAGCTCTTGTCGCAGATCCTTCTGGTTACGGTGCTGCTTGCCGTCGGCCGGGGGATCGGTGGTCTGGCCGGCATCGTTTCGGCCGTCAATCCCATCTTCCCGCTTGCGGTTTCGTTTCTGGCCATCCCGCTTTGCCGTATGCTCTGGGACCCGCGCGAGGCGGCAAACCAGGGCGTCTTTCTGGATGAAGAGGCCGAGATCGCGCAGGCCCCGCGCGCTGCGGCCGAAGCCGCCGCTGCGATCATCCCGCTTCTGAACCTGCCGGACAGCGCGCCGGACGCCGAAGTCATGACGAAAACGGCCGACTCGCTTTCCGGGCTGGCTGCTGATCTGAGGCTCGAGGCCTTGGCCGCAGCACTGACACATCCCGACCGCAGCCATGCCGCATTGCGTCGCGCGCTGGTCCTTTGGTGTTCGGAACCGGAGGTGGTGGCCCCCGCGAAGGTGTCGAACGCGATGGCCCGCAGCTTTTCCTTTGCTGACGGTAACCCCGACCTTCTGCGTCTTTTTGTGCCAAGGGCGCTCGCGCTGATCGCTGCATTTCCCGATCGCGCGGCAGAGTTTCCTGATCCGCAGGACATCCGTGCCGTGAGCAAGGAGGGGCTTGCCGCGAACGGCGAACTTGATCTGCCCGAGCATCTTCGGGCCGACCTGAGGGAGGGACTTGCGGCGTTGGCGCAGGCCTTGGAACATGCCTTGGCGGCACGCGCTGAGCCGGCGCGGGACCGGGTCGAGGCATCCGAGACCTCCGTCCGGGTGGCCTGAGGGGGTCTTCCCCGCCCAGCGCTTTCCGGGTAAGCCCGGATCATGTCAGACCCCGCTTCCCCGCCTAAGAGCCACGGCCGTCTTTCGATTCGCGCCACGGCCAGCCCGCGCGACCTGATGGAGGAACCACGCCTCGTAAAGGGCGCCTGGGTGGCAAAGGTCGTGACGCTTTTCCCCGAGGCATTTCCCGGGACCCTGGGACTTTCCCTGACCGGCAAGGCGCTGGACCTGGGGCTTTGGCGACTGGATACCGTCGACCTGAGGACCTTTGGCGAGGGACGCCATCGCAACGTGGACGACACGCCTGCCGGTGGTGGGGCGGGCATGGTCCTGAGGCCGGACGTGGTGGATGCGGCCTTGCGGCACGCCCGCGTGGGCACGCCCGTCGACCGCAGCCGCTGGCCGGTAGTCTATCTTTCTCCGCGCGGCCGTCCTTTTGACCAAGCCACCGCGCGCCGGCTTGCCGGGGGCGAGGGCATGACCTTGCTGTGTGGACGTTTCGAAGGTGTCGATCAGCGGGTGCTGGACCATCAGGAGATCGAGGAGATTTCGCTGGGTGACTTTGTCCTGACCGGGGGTGAGATCGCGGTGCAGGCGGTGCTGGATGCGACCGTGCGTCTTCTTCCGGGCGTACTTGGCAATGCCGCCTCGACCGAGGAGGAAAGCTTTTCGGACGGGCTTCTGGAACACCCCCAATACACGAGGCCCGCGGTCTGGGAGGGGCGGGAGATCCCGGCCGTGCTTCAATCCGGGAACCATGCCGAGATCGCGAAGTGGCGGCGCGCAGAATCCGAGGCCTTGACCCGCGCGCGGCGCCCGGACCTTTGGGCCAAGCGAAGCTGACGAACGACCTGCCCCGGCCCTTGACCCATCCTTCGCTTCCCCCTATACGCGCCCGGTCCGGGGTGCATGCCCATCGGACCCGATTCCCTTTGCCTGCCCGCCTTCTTCCGCGGGGCCATCGTGAAGGGGCGGCCAACATGAAAAGCAGGCGCCACCTGCGGCGGGCTTCCTGGGAAACCAGGGGGGACCCGGACGAAGACCGGAAGCTCTGGCGCGGCATCACATCTGCGGAAACCACCGCAGGCAGAAAAGGAAACCGCGCATGAACCTCATCGCGCAGATCGAAGCCGAGCAGATTGCGGCGCTTGGCAAGTCGATCCCGGATTTCAAGGCCGGGGATACCATCCGCGTCGGCTACAAGGTGACCGAAGGCTCGCGGAGCCGCGTGCAGGCCTATGAAGGCGTCTGCATCGGCCGCAAGGGTGGCGCTACGATCGCCGCATCGTTCACCGTCCGCAAGATCTCGTTCGGCGAAGGTGTGGAACGCGTGTTCCCGCTGTACTCGACCAACATCGACAGCATCGAAGTCGTGCGTCGCGGCAAGGTCCGCCGCGCCAAGCTGTACTACCTGCGCGCCCGTCGCGGCAAATCGGCCCGTATCGCCGAGGATGCCGCCTACAAAGCCAAAGCCGAATAAGGAGCGGGACGATGAAAGCCGATATTCACCCCGAATACCACACGATCACCATCAAGATGACCGATGGGACGACCTACGAGACGCGCTCGACCTGGGGCAAGGAAGGCGACACCATGTCGCTCGACATCGACCCGCTGGCGCACCCGGCATGGACCGGCCAGCAGGCCAAGCTGATGGACACCGGTGGCCGCGTGTCGAAGTTCAAGAACAAGTACGCCGGCCTGGGCTTCTGATCCCATCCGACGGACGACTTGCGCCGGGCCTGCGGAAACGCAGGCCCTTTGCTTTGGTGAACACCTGCAAGCCGAAATCTTCGAAGATTTCGGACCGGAGCCTTTGAAGGCTCCGTGGCGATTTCTTCAAAGAAATCGCTTCCCGGCTTCCACCCCGATGCCCCTTTGAATATGAGAGGCGCGGGAAGCTGCAGAGGGACCGCCATGGCGCACATCATCGTCGTTGGCAACGAAAAGGGTGGTTCGGGCAAGTCGACGACCTCGATGCACGTGGCCACTGCGCTGTCGCGGCTTGGCAAGCGGGTGGGATGCATCGATCTGGACCTGCGGCAGAAATCCCTTGGCCGGTTCATCGAAAACCGGCGCGCCTTCATGGCGAAGGCCGGGCTTGACCTGCCGACCCCGGACTATCGCGACCTGCCCGGCCCGGGTGGTTCGGACCCCAGTCAGGACCAACGCCTGACCGGGGTTGTCGAGGCGCTGCATGCCGAGAAGGATTTCGTCGTGATCGACTGCCCCGGCAGCCACACCCGGCTGTCGCAGTTGGCGCATACGATGGCCGATACGTTGATCACGCCGATGAACGACAGTTTCGTGGACTTCGACCTGCTTGCGCGCGTCGATCCGACCTCTGGCCAGGTGAAAGGCCCGTCGATCTATGCCGAGATGGTCTGGGGCGCGCGGCAGATGCGTGCGCAGGCCGGGCTGAAGCCGATCGACTGGATCGTGGTGCGGAACCGGCTGGGAGCCCAGGCGATGCACAACAAGAAGAAGGTCGGCTCGGCGCTGGAAGAACTGTCGCGCCGTATCGGGTTTCGCGTGCTGTCGGGGTTCTCGGAACGGGTGATCTTCCGAGAGCTTTTCCCGCGCGGGCTGACGCTGCTTGACCTGCGGGATACCGGCGTCGACCAGCTGAACCTGTCGAACATCGCTGCGCGGCAAGAGCTGCGCGACCTGATGGCGGGGCTCAGACTTCCGTCTCTGACGGTCGACTTTTGAACACCGGGCCGCCGAGGCCCACCTGGTTCACCACGCGCGCGCGGTTCACCTTCTTCAGGCGCTTGTCGAACGCTTCCGCGTCCTTCTCGTCCGACTTCAGTCGGGGCATCCTGATCTTGCGCAGCAGCTTGATTGCTTTTTTCATTGGCCGGTTCCTTGCGGTCGTTCCATCCAGATAGTGTGCAAGGACGGCGGCACTATGGCAAGCACTGGTTGGTTCTTGGGCTCTTTGCGGACGGGCCCGGGGCGGAGCGTTTCTCGGTAAGCTATGCTGTTGCTTTTGCAGCGGTTACTGTTTCCAGCTCTGGCTGATCCGCGTCGTCGCGCAGCTCGTCGGCCAGAAATCGTTCGAAGGCGTCGAGGTCCAGGGGGTCGAACTGCCCGAATCCCTGCATCCAGATCGACGCGTCGCGCATCGCATCAGGCTCGAGCTTGCACCAGATCACGCGGCCCCGGCGTTCGCGGCTGATGAGACCGGCATCGGCCAGAACGCCCAAGTGTTTCGAGATTGCCGCGAGGCTCATGTCGAACGGGTCGGCCACATCTGTGACCGCCATGTCGTCTTCCAGAAGCATCGCGAGGATCCTTCTGCGGGTCGGGTCGGCCAAGGCCGCGAAGACGAGGTCGAGACGGTCGGTCATGCGCGGACTATCCGGCTCGGCGGCGTGATCGTCAACCGTCAGGTTGAATATGGCGATTGGTGCCAAAGGGTGCCAAAGCAGGCTTTCGGCACTGACGGCAAGACAGTAAATCCATATTTTACAGATGCTTGCCGGAAGACAGCCGCACTTGACTCCTATCCGCCCTGTCCGTAGGTTCCGCCCGACTGTGAAAGGGCCTGACCAATGGCGTCCGAACCCGATCCTGACCGGCTGCGCGCGCTTGAAGAGCGGCTGGAGAAGGTGAGGGAAAAGCCGAAGGCCGAGCCTACCACCACAGCCAAGGGTTTCTCGCAGGGCGAGGTGGCCTGGAGGATGGTGATCGAGCTTGCGACCGGCATCGTGCTGGGGGCGGGCATCGGTTACGGGATCGACGTGCTTGCCGGCACGCTGCCCATCTTCCTGGTGATCTTCTCGCTTCTCGGTTTTGCCGCAGGCATCCGGACGATGCTGGGCACGGCGCGGGAGCTTGGCGAAAAGACGGCGGCGAAGGCCGCGAAGGGCAAAGGGAACTGACGATGGCGACGACCGGGGAAGAACACGCTGGCGGACTTCAGATCCACCCGATGGATCAGTTCCTGGTCAAGCCGCTGTTCGGCGACGGTCCGATCTACTGGTATACACCGACCAACGTCACCCTCTGGATGGGCATAGCAATCCTTGCGCTGATCGCGCTTCTTGTGCTGTCCACCCGCCGCCGGGCGATCGTCCCGTCCCGTGGGCAGTCTGTGGCCGAGCTCTTCTACGGCTTCATCCACAAGATGGTCGAGGATGTGGCGGGCCACGAGGGGCTGAAGTTCTTCCCCTACATCATGACGCTTTTCATGTTCGTCTTCCTGTCGAACATCCTGGGCCTGATCCCGAGCTCCTTCACCACGACCTCGCATATCGCGGTGACTGCAACGCTTGCGCTGATGGTGTTCCTTACGGTCACCGTCGTCGGGTTCTACCGCAAGGGTATCGGCTTCCTGTCGATGTTCTGGGTCTCGTCCGCGCCGCTCGCGCTGCGCCCGATCCTGGCGGTGATCGAGGTGATCTCGTACTTCGTGCGTCCGCTGTCGCATTCCATCCGTCTCGGCGGCAACCTGATGGCGGGCCATGCCGTGATCAAAGTCTTCGCCGGTTTTGCGAGTGTCATGGGTGTCGCCTCGGTCGTACCGATCCTGGCGATCATGGCGATCTACGGGCTTGAGGTGCTGGTCGCATCCGTCCAGGCCTATGTCTTCACCATTCTGACCTGCGTCTACCTTCGCGACGCGGTGGGCGACGCCCACCACTAAGGGTCCGGAACAACCTTCAGCCAATTCCAAAAAGGAGCTACCAAATGGAAGGCGATATCGCAGAAATGGGCAAGTTCATCGGTGCTGGCCTTGCCACCATCGGTCTTGGCGGCGCCGGCATCGGCGTGGGCCACATTGCCGGCAACTTCCTCGCGGGCGCGCTGCGCAACCCGTCGGCTGCCCCCGGCCAGATGGCCAACCTCTTCGTCGGCATCGCCTTCGCCGAAGCGCTCGGGATCTTCTCGTTCCTGATCGCGCTTCTGCTGATGTTCGCCGTCTGATCTTTCCGGCCTGACTTCCGGGCCGGGCGATATCCCGGCCCTGGTTCCAAGGTTTTAGGAGAGACGACATGGCAACCGAAGCACATGGCGAGGCAGGAGAGGCTGTGGGCATGCCCCAGCTGGATTTCTCGACCTGGCCGAACCAGATCTTTTGGCTTCTGGTCACGCTGGTCGTGATCTATCTGGTGCTGACCAAGATCGCCCTGCCGCGTATCGGCGCGGTTCTGGCCGACCGGAAGAGCACGATCACGAATGATCTCGCGGCAGCCGAAGAGCTGAAGCAAAAGGCGGTGGACGCCGAGAAGGCCTATAATGAAGCGCTGGCTTCGGCGCGTACCGAGGCAGCGAAGATCATTGCCGCGGCCAAGGCAGAGATCCAGAAAGACCTCGACGCTGCGACGGCAAAGGCGGATGCGGAAATCGCGGCAAAGGCTGCGGAATCCGAGAAAACCATCGCTGCGATCCGCGACGGGGCAGCGGCCGCCGTGGCCGAGGTTGCCCGCGAGACGGCAGGTGAACTGGTGGCGGCACTTGGTGGTGCTGCGGATACCAAGGCCGTGACGGCTGCGGTGACTGCACGGCTGAAAGGATAGGTTATGGTACGGCTTTCCATTCTTCCGGCCCTGATCGCCTCTCCCGCGCTTGCAGCGGACAAACCGTTCTTCTCATTGGCCAACACCAACTTCGTGGTTCTGTTGGGCTTTATCGCCTTCGTCTCCTTGCTGGTTTACCTCAAGGTTCCAGGAAAACTTGCCGGAATGCTTGACGCCCGTGCGGCAGCCATCAAGGCCGAGATCGACGAGGCCCGCGGCCTTCGCGAAGAGGCGAAGTCGATCCTTGCCACCTATGAACGGAGGCAGAAGGAAGTGCAGGAGCAGGCTGAGCGCATCGTCTCGTCGGCGCGTGATGAGGCCCTTGCGGCAGCCGAGCAAGCAAAGGCCGAACTGAAACGGTCGATCGCACGCCGTATGGCAGCGGCAACCGACCAGATCGCCTCGGCAGAGGCTGCGGCGATCCGGCAGGTGAAAGAGCAGGCGGTCAACGTAGCAGTCGCGGCGGCTGGTGATGTCCTGGCCAAGCAGATGACGGCGGAGGCTGCTTCAGCCTCGATCGATGCTGCTATCGGGCAGGTCGAAGCTCGGATGCACTGACACCACGTCTATCACCAAGATATTGCCGGCAGGCCCAAGGCCTGCCGGTTTTTTCATTCGACGGCGGATAAGGTCGCTCCCCGGTCGGCCAAGCGGACGTCTTTTGCCCTTTTAGCGGCTTGCCTCTTGTTCCAGTTTCTGGCGGGCGATGATCTCGTGCTTCTCGGCGCGCATCTGATCGACCAGGGCCTGTTCGACATAGCTCAGATGGGCTGCAACCGCTGCTCGCGCGGCGTCCGGGTCCCGACGTTGGATCGCATCGTTCATTGCGCGGTGTTGGTCCAGAAGCTGTTCCCGCGTGATGCGGTTCCGGAACATGATCTGGCGATTATAGAAGACACCGTCCCGGAGCAAATCGAACATCGACCGCAGCATATGCAACATGATGACGTTGTGGCCAGCCTCGATGATCGCCATGTGGAAGGCGGCGTCGAGTTGCGCCTCGTCCGTGGGGTCGCGCTTTTGGTGAGCCGCTTCCATCTTTCGAAAGATGGTATCGATCACCCTAAGGTCCGTTTCGGATCCCAGGCGCGCCGCGCGTTCGGCAGCCAGACCCTCCATGTCCCGGCGAAAGGCAATATAGTCGAACACCGCCTCGTCATGCGTGGCGAACAGGCGCACGAGGGCCGGTGAGAAGGCCGAACCCAGTACTTCGGCCACGAACACTCCAGAGCCGGCTTTGCTGGTCAGAAGGCCGGCCTCCGCCAGTTCACTAATTGCCTCGCGCAGGGAAGGGCGCGACACGCCCAGCTTTTCGGCAAGGTCCCGTTCGGACGGCAGACGCTCTCCCGGTCGCAGGATGCCGCGCAGGATCAGTTGCTCGATCTGCCGGACCACCGACTGTGACAGCTTTTCCGGCGCGACCTTCTGGAACGGCATGCTGGCCCCCACCAACTGGTCGGAAATTATGACCAATTGGACAAAAGCACAAAAGAAATGGGCCGGGAAGACCCCGGCCCATTTCCAAACACGACAGAAGGATCACCGCGTCGGTCGGATGATGATCTCGACCCGGCGGTTCTGCGCCCGGCCCTCGGGCGTCAGGTTCGAGGCGATGGGCTGCTCTTCGCCGCGGCCGAAGGTCACGAGGCGGTTGGAAGGAACACCGCTGTCGCGCAACACGTTCGCGACCGACGCAGCGCGACGCTGCGAAAGATCCTGGTTGAAGGCGGCCGAGCCGGTGTTGTCGGTATGACCGATCACCTCGATCCGGGTGTCGGGATAGCGCGAGATGCTGCCGGCGATGGTCTGCAGGTCGCGCCGCAGGTTTGGTGTCAGGGCCGCGCTGTTCGTCTCGAAAAGAAGGTCCTGCGGCATGTTCACCACGAGGAATTGCCCGTTGTTGGCGATGGTAATGTACGAGGGCAGCTGCGAGCGCAGCTCGGCCGCCTGACGGTCTAGCGCCGAGCCGATCACCGCGCCGGAACCAGCCCCGAGCGCGCCACCGATGAGTGCGCCGCGCAGTTCGTTTCCATCGCTTGCCGTGGCCGCGCCGAGGACCGCGCCGGTCAGGCCGCCGATCGCGGCACCCTGCCGCGTCTGGGTACCCATCGGCGCATTTGGGTCGACGCAGGCCGAAAGGGCCAGGGTGCTGATCGCCGCCAGGATCAGGGGGGTCTTGCTCATCATTATGCTCTCGCCTCTTGACTGTGGCCCGTTCAGGGCTCGTCCCAAGCTTATATCAAGCTTAGACGTGGTCTTACAGTCCTGCTTCGCATCGGCAGGGTTTTGCCCATCACGCTTCGCTTCGCGCGGTTTCCCAGGCGAGCATCGCGCGTTTACGGGGAAGCCCCCAGTGATAGCCGCCCAGTCCGCCGTCGCGGCGGAGCGCCCGGTGGCAGGGGATCAGGAACGAGATCGGATTGCGCCCGACCGCAGTACCCACCGCGCGGTGCGCCGCGGGATGACCGATGGCGCCTGCGATGTCGGCATAGGTGGTGACGTGGCCGGTCGGAATTGCGAGGAGCGCCTCCCAGACCTTGATCTGGAACGGCGCGCCGATGAGGTGAAGCTCTGTCGGCTTTGCGCCGAAGGCGGCATCGACAAGGGGCCGAAGGGCCATCGGGTCCTCGACGTAGGTGGCCTTGGGCCACCGGTGGACAAGGTCCTCCAGCGTCGCTTCGGCCCCCGCCTCGTCGGCAAAGCCCATGCCACAGATGCCCTTCTCGGTCGCCATGACCAGGGCGGGTCCGAAGGGGCTTTCGAACCAGCCCCAGCGGATCGTCAGCCCATCGCCGCCGCGGGCGTAGTCGCCGGGGGACATGGCCTCCCAGGTCAGGAACAGATCGTGCAAGCGGCCGGTGCCGGAAAGCCCGGTCTCTAGCGCGGTACCGAGCATAGTGTGGCGCTCGGCAAGTAAACGTCGCGCGTGGCCCAGCGTAAGATACTGCTGGTACCGCTTCGGGCTGACGCCGACCCACTGGCTGAAGACCCGCTGGAAATGGGCCGGACTCATCCGCATCCTTGCTGCAAGGTCCTCAAGCGTCAGCGCGGGGCCTTCGGCGTCGATCACCTCCAGGGCGCGGGCGATCACCTGGTAGTGGTATGCTGGGGATTGGTCGGTCATCGCGCTTCTCCTTGGACTGCCAATCTAATGGGGGCCCTTCCGGTCCGCGACCCGTTTCCTGCGGCTTGTCGCGCGGCTGCTTATGTGCTGCAAAAGTGGAATGACGCCACAGCTTCCCTACGCTGCCATGAGGCAGGTCTTCGCCCGATTTGCCGAGATCGAACCCCATCCGAAGGGCGAGCTTGAGCATGTCAATGCTTTCACCCTTCTAGTCGCGGTTGCCCTGTCCGCGCAGGCGACGGACATCGGCGTCAACAAGGCGACGCGCAAGCTGTTCCAGATCGCCGACACGCCGCAGAAGATGCTTGATCTTGGGGAAGATGCGCTGATCGCACACATCAAGACCATCGGCCTATTCCGCAACAAGGCGAAGAACGTCATCAAGTTGTCGCGCCTGCTGATCGAGAATTTCGGCGGCGAGGTCCCAAGTTCACGCGCCGCGCTGACCACGCTGCCGGGGGTCGGGCGCAAGACGGCGAATGTCGTCCTTTCGATGTGGTTTCACCACCCGGCCCAGGCTGTCGACACGCATATCTTCCGGGTCGGCAACCGCACCGGCATCTGCCCCGGCCGTGACGAGATGGCGGTTGAACGGGCGATCGAGGATAACGTGCCGGTCGAGTATCAGGCCCACGCGCATCACTGGCTTATCCTGCATGGGCGGTATATCTGCGTCGCGCGCAAACCCAAATGCGGCATCTGCCCGATCCGGGACTGGTGCCTTTACCCGGAGAAGACCGCATGAAGTCCTATCAGGTCGTCGGTATCGGCAATGCCATCGTCGATGTGTTCTCGACCGCCGATGACAGTTTTCTTGACCTGATGGGCATCCAGAAGGGCATCATGCAGCTTGTGGAGCGCGAACGGGGAGAGCTTCTGTACGGCGCGATGACCAATCGCCAGCAGGCCCCCGGCGGGTCGGTGGCAAATACGCTGGCGGGACTGGGGAACCTTGGATTGACCACCGCCTTTATTGGGCGAGTCCATGATGACGCGCTGGGTCGCTTTTACGCGCGCACGATGGCCGACGAGGGAACCGACTTTGTCAACCCGCCGGTGCCGGGCGGTGAGCTGCCCACCTCGCGCAGCATGATCTTCGTCTCGCCAGATGGCGAGCGATCGATGAATACCTACCTCGGCATTTCCTCGGAACTTGGGCCCGACGATGTCTCGGACAGCGTGGCGGGCAGCGCCGAAATCCTGTTCCTTGAAGGCTATCTTTACGACAAACCCAAGGGCAAACAGGCTTTCGAACGTGCGGTCGACCTTTGCCATAGGGCCGGAGGGAAAGCCGGCATCGCGCTGAGCGACCCGTTCTGTGTGGACCGCCATCGCGACGACTTCCGGCGCCTGGTGAAATCGCTCGACTATGTCATCGGCAATGAGCACGAATGGGCGTCGCTTTATAAGACCGACCTGTCTGCCGCACTTGAGCAGGCCGCGCGGGATGCAGGCCTTGTCGTCTGCACCCGCTCGGGCCATGACGTGATCGTCGTCAGGGGCGACGATCAGGCGGTGGTGCCGGTTCGTCGGGTCGTGCCCGTCGACGCAACTGGCGCTGGTGACCAGTTTGCTGCGGGTTTCTTATACGGTCTGGCGACCGGCCAGTCTCTTGCCACTGCCGGACGGATGGGCTGCGTCGCGGCTGCCGAGGTCATCAGCCATTTTGGCGCAAGACCTGAGACGGACCTGAAGGAACTGTTCCGCAAGGAAGGCCTGATCTGACCTGACTTTGGCGGTAGGAGCGATCAATTCCCGATCAGCCGGTAGCTGTTGGCCGCCGAGCCATGGTTCACGATCTCGACGGTGAAGAAACCGTTCCGGGCAGGAGTCAGGCGGCAGAGGAATGGCTGGACACTCGCCGCTTCGGCGCAGATCGACGCGCCGCCCGCATCGCGGACCGTGATCTCCAGCGGGCTGTTCCCATCGCCGATCAGGCCGATCTCGGCCGGCACCTGACCGAAAAGCGGCATGCGCCATTCGTCGGTCTGGCCCGGACCAAGCTTGGCGCGCGCCTCGACCGCAGTCAGGGTGCGCGATCCGGGAAGCTGGGCGTCCAGGTCCCAGACCATGTCCTGCAGGTCGGGGTCATCCCCCGCAAGGTTCCGTGCGATCGTCAATGCCATCTCGCCGGCCGGATCGGGTGGGGTGTGCTGGTCGGCTGCGGGCTCTGCCGGGGCACCGCCGATTGCCGTTCTTTCCCAACCCGTGGCCGGGCGCAGCGTGACAGCGCGCGCAAGCTGGATCGACTCCAGGAGGGGCAAAATCTCGCCCGACGAAATGGCCGCAAGATAGGTCTCTTGGGCAAGGATCAGCTGTGCGGCGCTGCCGGGTTCGCCATTGGCAGTAGCAGTCACATTTGCTTCCTGGGCCAGGGCGGGCATGGCGAGGGCGGCAAGGAGGGCAATGAGGACGCGCGGCATGGTGCGACTGTCGCAAAGCCGGTGCGGCGCGGCAAGACGGGAAACCTTTTCCGTGCCCGCGTTTCGCGCTAGCAGGTTCAGGACAAGGAGAGACCGATGCGCGAGATCCTGGACAGGCTTCTGGCCTTCGATACCGTAAGCTCGCGGCCGAATATGGCGTTGATGGAGTACGTCAAGGGGCTTCTCGAAGCCGAAGGTATCGGGGTGACGCTGATCCCCGATCACGCGGCAGGAAAGGCCAACCTCTATGCGACGGTTGGGCCCGAGGGTGCGGTCGGAGTCATGCTGTCGGGCCATACGGATGTGGTGCCGGTGGACGGGCAGACCTGGAGCTATCCGCCGTTTGCGATGACCGAGCGTGACGGGAAGGTCTTCGGGCGTGGCGCGGCCGACATGAAGGGCTTTGTCGCCTGTGCCGTAGCGGCGATGCTGGCGGCGGCCCGGAAACCGTTGAAGGTGCCGCTGCACCTTGCGCTGTCCTACGACGAAGAGATCGGCTGCATGGGGGTGCGAAGCCTGATCGATATGCTGGCCCAAGCCCCAGTGAAGCCCCGGTTCTGCATCGTGGGCGAACCGACGGGGATGCAGGTTGCGACCGGCCACAAGGGGAAGGTCGCACTGCGCGCCACCTGTACCGGACGGGAGGGGCATTCGGCGTTGGCACCCCTTGCCCTGAACGCGTTGCATCTGGCGGCGGATTTTCTTGGCGCGGTACGGCGCCTGCAGGCTGAGGTCGCCGCGACCGGGTTGCGGGATGGCGATTATGATGTGCCGTACACGACCCTGCATGTCGGCAAGATGTCTGGTGGGGTGCAGGTCAACATCGTGCCGAACCATGCGACGCTGGATTTCGAGATCCGGTCGCTGGCGGGAGAGAATGTCGGTGCCCTTATCGCGCGGCTTGAGGCAGAGGCGGAGGCGATTGTCGCCCCCTTGAAGGCCGAGTTTCCGGAGGCGGCGATCCAGGTCACACGCCTGTGGGACTATCCCGGCCTTGGCACGCCGTCCGATGCGGGCGTGGTCAATTTCGTGAAGGGCCTGACCGGCGCAAACGGGACGATCAAGGTTGCTTTCGGGACAGAGGGCGGCCTTTTCGACCAGAGGCTCGGCATCCCGACGGTGATCTGCGGGCCGGGGTCGATGGCCCAGGGTCACAAGCCGGACGAGTTCGTCACCGTCGAACAGCTGCGGCGTTGCGAGACGATGCTGGGGGCGCTGATCGACCGGCTGGAAGCGGGGATCTAGGACTTGCCGTCACCGTCCCGGCGGATCTGCGCGTCGTGTTCGGGATCAGCCCCCGGTACTGGGTCATAGCCATGCCCGCCCCAGGGGTGACAGCGGCAAAGACGATGCGCAGTCAGGTATCCGCCCTTAAGCGCCCCGTGGCGGTCCAGTGCCTCAAGCGCGTAGGCCGAGCAGGTGGGCTGGAACCGGCAGCCGTGGCCCACCCAGGGGGACAGGACCAGCCGGTAGGCCCGGACAGGCAGCGCAAGCACATGGGCAAGGGGGTTCATGGCCGCCCCCGGTGCACAACGGCGAGCGCCGCCTCGAGATCACGGCAGAGATCGGCGTATGGGCGGCTTACGGTAGCTTCCGGCCGGGCGACGAGCACATAGTCCCAGCCGGGCCGGGCGAGACCTGCAAGTACGCCGCGCGCCAGTGCGCGCAGCCGGCGCTTGGCGCGGTTGCGCAAGACGGCGTTGCCGATCTTTTTGGACGCGGTGAAACCGACCCGGATACTGGCCTCGCCATCCGACCGGTCGCGGGCTTGGAGGAGGAATCCGCTAGTCCCCTGCCGCCGGGCTGACGCTGCCTTGAGGTAGTCCGCGCGTTTGGCAAGCACAGAAAGCGAAACCGCCGAAGACCCTGCGGGTGCTTCGGCGCCATGGCCTTGCCCCTCGGTCTTCGGCGGTGTCATGTCGCAACCCCTGCTGCGCCCCCTAGAGGCGCATGGCTTCAGGCGGTAAGCTTGTGACGGCCCTTGGCGCGGCGCGCAGCCAGAACAAGACGGCCATTCTTGGTGGCCATGCGGGCGCGGAACCCGTGGCGGCGCTTGCGAACCAGGTTCGACGGTTGAAAGGTGCGCTTCATCGCGGCTCTCCATTAGACGTAACCCGAACCCCGTACGGATTCGAGGGCCTGTAACTCGAAGCCAGTCCTTTACGGGCGCTTGGCGGGCAAGTCAACGTGAGGAACCTGCTTTTTCCGCAAGATTTCCGTTCCGTCGCGACAAATCCCGTGCGTCGTCGTTCCGGCACCATCGCAGAGCATCAACGTGGCGTGATCGACCTGTGCAATCACCTCTGAATACGCCATTCTTGCCACCAATGCAGGGAAGGCCAGAACTCATGCCGGCGCAGGATGTCCCAGGCAACGAAGAACGCAGCGGATGGCTGCGGCGCCTGCCGTTCCTTGTCGTTCTGGCAATTGCCGTCCTTGGAGCGGTGTTCTTCCGCGACCAGTTGAGCTTTGAGACACTGGCACAGCGGCGCGAGGACCTCGTTGCCTTTCGTGACACGCATTACCTTGCGGCGGTTGCAGTGTTCATGGCGAGTTACGTTGCGATCGTTGCCTTCTGCCTGCCGGGAGGAACGATTGCCACCCTGACGGGAGGGTTCCTGTTCGGGGTCGTGCCCGGGGTTTTCTTCAACATAACCAGTGCTGCGATCGGTGCGGTGCTGATCTTTCTGGTCGCACGATCCAGCTTCGGCGACCAACTGGCGCGACGGGTTGTCGAGGGGGGCGGGGTGGCCGCGCG
Organism: Tabrizicola sp. T46; assembly: GCF_057219895.1. NCBI lineage: Bacteria > Pseudomonadati > Pseudomonadota > Alphaproteobacteria > Rhodobacterales > Paracoccaceae > Tabrizicola > Tabrizicola sp. T46. The sequence continues at coordinate 56,894 of NZ_JBXVVV010000002.1, read as the reverse complement.
GCTGATCGTGGCCATCAAGAAGAACGAATGGTCGGTGCTTTTCATCATGCGCCTCGTGCCCCTGGTTCCGTTCGTCCTGGCCAATCTTATCCCCGCCTTCACCGGGTCCAGCCTGTTTCGCTATGCGGTCACGACGGTTCTGGGCATCATTCCCGGCGCGCTTGTCTTCACCTCTGTTGGAGCCGGGCTAGGAGAGGTATTCGAACAGGGATCGACGCCGGATCTTGGCATCATCTTTACGCCTTCGATCCTGCTGCCCCTGCTTGGCCTTGCGGCACTTGCGGCTTTGCCGATGGTGTTGCGGGCGTTCCGGAAGGATTTCTGATATGGCGCGGATCGATACCGACATCTGCGTGATCGGCGCGGGATCGGGCGGGCTTTCCGTTGCGGCAGGCGCGGTGCAGTTGGGCTCGCGGGTGGTCCTGATCGAGGCCGGGGAAATGGGCGGCGACTGCCTGAACGCGGGCTGCGTGCCGTCGAAGGCGCTGATCGCCGCCGCCAAGGCCGCCGAAGCTCAGCGCAGGGGTTTCCGGGGAGTAGCCGGAAATGAGCCGACCATCGACTTCGGCGCAGTGAAGGATCATGTCGCAGCCGTAATCGATGCGATTGCCCCGGTCGATAGCCAGGAACGCTTTGAAGGGCTGGGTTGTACGGTCATTCGCGCCTTCGCCCGCTTCAATGGCCCACGCGAGGTCGAGGCCGGCGGTCAGACTATCCGCGCGCGGCGCTTTGTGATCGCGACCGGCTCACGGCCCTTCGTTCCCCAGGTCCAGGGCGCGGATTCGGTACCCTTCCTGACCAACGAGACGATCTTCGACCTTCGGGAGCGGCCAAGCCATCTGATCGTCGTCGGTGGCGGACCGATCGGGATCGAGATGGCGCAGGCGCACCGCCGCCTGGGCTGCGATGTCACCGTGATCGAAAGTGCAAAGGTGCTGGGGCGCGAAGACCCGGAGCTTGCTTTACTCGTGATCGAGGCGCTGAAGTCTGAGGGCATCCGTTTCGTCGAGGGGCAGCCGGTCGTCCGCCTTGCGGGCGATCCGGGGGTGGTCGAGGTGACGCTGGGCGACGGAACCCAGGTCACCGGCAGCCATATCCTGATGGCGGTGGGGCGCAAGGTTGCGCTTGAGGGGATGAACCTTGAGGCGGCCGGCGTTGCCTACACGCCAAAGGGAGTTACGGTCGATGCACGCCTTCGCAGCACGAACCGCAGGGTCTATGCGGTGGGTGACGCCGCCGGGGGCCTGCAGTTCACGCATGTCGCCGGCTGGCATGCGGGTATCGTGATCCGACAGGCGATGTTCGGTCTGCCTGCAAAGGCCGACCTGCGCGCGATGCCGCGGGCGACCTACACCGACCCGGAACTTGCCCAGGTTGGTCTGACCGAAGCAGAAGCCCGCGCTTCCCATGGGGACCGGCTGACCGTGGTCCGCGCGGAGTTTTCCCACAACGACCGTGCGCAGGCCGAGGGCAACATGAAAGGCCTGATCAAGGTCATGGTCGTAAAGGGGCGGCCGGTCGGGGCCAGCATTGTCGGGCCACAGTCGGGTGAACTGATCGGACTGTGGGCTTTGGCAATCAGCGCGCGGCTGAAGCTTTCCGCCATTGCCGGCATGGTTGCTCCCTACCCCACGCTGGGCGAGGTTTCCAAACGCGCCGCAAGCGCCTATTTTTCCCCGAAACTCTTTGGTAGTCCTGCCATAAAGGGGATCGTGCGGACGGTGCAACGCCTGATCCCCTGAAGTCAGGCAAAGGTGGGCCGGGTGGCGGAGCGACGTCAGAGGTTTCTCAACACGCTCTCAGGGCGGTTCCTGATCCTGACCGTCATCTTTGTCATGCTGGCAGAAATCCTGATTTTCGTGCCTTCGGTTGCACGCTACCGCGCGGACTTCCTTCTGACGCGTCTTAAGCAAGCCCAGATCGCAGCCCTGACCCAGCTTGCGACCGAAGAGATGATTATGCCCGAGCTGGAGGCCGAACTTCTGGCGAATGCCGAGGTCTACAACGTCGTCCTCCGCCGCGACGAGGTGCGCCAGTTGGTCCTGTCTTCGCCAATTCCGGGAGAAGTTCACGACACCTTCGACCTTCGCATGGCCGGCCCGTGGGAGCTTGTGCGGGACGCCTTCGCATTGCTTGCGGACCCCGAGAACAGGATCATCAGGGTAATCGGCTACCCGGTGCAAGAGGCCGGCACGCTGATCGAAGTTACAATGGAGACAAAGCCGCTCCGGGACTCGATGGTGGAGTACGGGCTTCGGATCCTCATTCTTTCGGCGCTGATCTCGGTCGTGACGGCCTTTCTTCTTTTCCTTGCGGTTCGACGCCTGCTGGTTTTGCCGATCCGGCGCGTTGTCCGCCATATGCAAACCTATGCCGAAGCACCGGAAGACGCCCGGCGGGTGATTGCGCCGAATGCCGACGTCGAGGAGTTGCGCGTTGCGGAAGAGGCGCTGCAATCGATGCAGACCCAGCTGACCGGTGCGCTTCGGCAGAAGGAAAGGCTCGCCCAACTTGGCGGCGCAGTTGCCAAGATAAGTCATGACTTGCGCAACATACTGACTACAGCGCAGCTTTTCGCTGACCGGATCGAGGCAAGTGCCGACCCGGTGGTGGCCCGATCGGCCCCAAAGCTCGTCAGTTCGATCAGCCGGGCAGTCTCGCTGTGCGAATCTACTCTGGCTTTCGGCAAAGCAGAAGAACCGCCACCGCAGTTGCGCAGGCTGAACCTGGCTCAACTCGTCTCGGATGTTGCGGAAGGCGAAGGGCTGGCCGGTGACGGATTGGTGACGATCCTGATCGACGTGCCGCCAGGCCTTACGGTCCGTGCCGATGGTGAACAGCTTTATCGGGTGTTGTCGAACCTTGTGCGCAATGCGAGGCAGGCGATCGACGCAGTTGGCCAGCCGGGTTCGATTGAGATCTCGGCTGGTGAAGATGAACGTGAATGGTGGATCCGTGTCGGTGACACCGGCCCAGGTTTGCCCCCGAAGGCGAAAGAACATCTGTTTTCCGCCTTCCAGGGAGGAGCGCGAAAGGGCGGTACCGGCCTTGGTCTTGCCATCGCAGCCGAGTTGGTGCGCGGCCATGGCGGGCGACTTGAACTTGCCCGAAGCGATGCTGAAGGAACCGAATTCGCCATTCACCTGCCAAAAGATACCGACGTGTCTGAAGTGTGATTTGGCCTTGCATTGGCAGTCCGCCAAGGCTAAACGCCGCGGTCATGCGGACCCGTAGCTCAGCTGGATAGAGCATCAGACTACGAATCTGAGGGTCGGGCGTTCGAATCGCTCCGGGTCCGCCACTCGCCTTTGGTAAGGTTGAATCTTCTTGGCCATCCAGCCCCATTCCGATCAAGGCAACCGAGCGACGCTTCAGTCAACCGCGCGCCAGCGCCTTGGATCAAGTGGGCGCGGCCAGGCTACCCACCAACGAGAAGTCTTCAATTGCCCGTCTTGCCGCTGCAAAAGCCGCGAGCCGAGCGGTGCGTTGGGTAGCGTCTGCAAATACTGTACGGCCTGCCTTTTCATCGGGGCGCCTCATGCCGAGGCTGTCCGCCGCCATCCATGCAAGCCCTGCTGCAGTCTGTTCGGTTTCAGCGGCAAGAAACAGGTCATGACCGGCGACCTCGGACAGGAACTCCACAAAGTAGCCGTTGCGCGACAGGCCGCCATCGACCGAGACCGGGCCGTCAAGCGGATGTAGAGCTTGTATCGCCGCAAGAACCTCGGCCGTTCTAAGCGCGATGCCTTCAAGCAGCGACTGCATCATGTCATCCCTCCCGTCTCCCAGGCCAAGCCCCAGCCAGGCCCCGCGTGCAAGGCGGTTCCAGTGCGGGCAGCCAAGACCGGCCAGAGCCGGCACAAAGGCGATGCCGCGGTCGATCGCGGGCGGGGTGGAAAAGGAGGAAATCCTTGTGAAATCGTCAAATAGTCCCAGACCCTTTGCCCAATTCACCGCGGATGCCGCGGCGTAGACACCGCCGTCCAGAGCATAGGTGATTGGTGCGCCGGCCGCTTGCCAGGCGACAGTAGGCAACGGGCCGGGACGGTCGGGGCGCAGGAGGGACCCGGTCAGGCATTGCACGAAAGCGCCGGTGCCGAAGGTCACCTTTGTGGCGCCTGGCCGGTTGCAACCATGCCCGAAAAGGGCGGCCTGCTGGTCGACAATTGAGACGGCAAGCCTCGCTCCGCCGGGAACGCGCCCGAGATCGCCAGATGTCGTACCAATTACAGGCAGGCAATCCAGCGGTACTCCAAAGAGGTGGCAAAGATCGCTGTCCCACTGCCCGGTTTCCAGATTCATCAGCGATGTGCGCGAGGCGGTGGCGATATCAGTCTCGAACCGTCCCGTCAGCCGGTCGCGGAAGAAGGCGTCGGTCGTGCCGAGGCGGAGGCTACCACTGCGGGCGAGTTCTGCCGCCCGGGGCTGCCGGGCGAGCCAGCCGAGCTTCGCGGCAGAGAAGTAGGGATCAAGCGGAAGGCCCGCTCGGGCCATGACCAGAGGGCCTGCGCCTTCCGCCAACAGCCCGGCGGTGATCGGGGCGGTACGGTCGTCCTGCCACGAGATCACCGGGCTGAGCGGCCGCCCGTCGCGCGCGTCCCAGGCAAGGCAGCTTTCGCCCTGGTTCGCAATTGCGACGATATCGGCCTTGGCAGCGTCGAGGCAGCGTCGGATGTTGGAGAGAAGCTCCTCGCCATCCTGTTCCACATGGCCGGGGGCGGGGTAGGTCTGGGCATGGGACAAGGACAGGATGGGGCGGAGAAGGCCGTCCGCCTCCATTACCAGCACGCGGGTGCTAGTCGTACCCTGGTCGATGGCGGCGATCCTCATGCGAACGGCTCCAGCGCCAGGGTGATCGGGTCGGGGCCGGGTGCGGCGGGAAGTGGCAAGGAAAGGCGTCGTTCGGGCAGGCTGTCGATGCGGCGTTCGGTCAGGGTGCGGCCATCCTGGGATAGGATGAGCCTCCCTTGGACCGCCCGGTCGAGGCGGAGTTGCAGGCGGTCATGCGCCGCGTCGGGGCTTGCGGGGCCGATGACCTGCGGCACGGCAAGCCTCAGGCCCGGGGCAGAGACGGTCAGCCGCGCGCCCCCCGGTTCAGGGAGCCTACCGTCCAGCGCGGCAAGGATCGCACGGGCGGTCCGGCGGCCCTCGGCCCAGCACCAGCCGGCGGTTTCCACGCCCCGGAGGAGGTTCCCGGCGGCGAAATAGCTTGGGTCAGTCAGGCGAGCCCAGCGGTCGATGATCGGGCCGCCAGAGCCCGGGTCCACCTCCAGGTGGCTTGGTCGGATCAGTGCCGCGTCGGGCCGGAAGCCGCCCGATACGATGACACCATCGCAGGCCAATTCCTCGGGTCCATCGGGGGTGGCCAGCGTCACGCCGTCCACCCGGGTGCGGCCGTGAATCGCGGCGATCTCGGTTCCGAGGCGCACGGGTACGCCCATCAGCCGGGCGAGCCACAAGAGGGGAGAGTGTGCAGTGATGCGGGGCCCGGGTTCAAGCATGGCGACCGGCCGGATGCCCGCCTCTCGGCAGGTGAGAAGGGAGGAGAATGCGACGAGTTCGCTCCCAAGGATCACCGGGCGCTTGAACGGGCGCTGGTGGTTGAGGTGGACGATCCCCTGCAGTGCGCCGGTGGACATGACACCACCCGGCTTCTCGCCCCCGATCAGCCGGGCGGCGCGGCTGGTCTCACGCACGCCAGTGGCGAGCAGAACGGCGCGGGCGGAGAGGGTGGCGGGGCCCTGATCGTCGGTGACCTCAAGCTGACCGCCTGGGAGGAGCGCGGTGACAGTCGTGCGGCTTCGAATGGAGACGCCTGTTGCCAGCGCCTCGGCCCGAAGGCGGGCGGCGTATGCGGGGCCTTTCAGGAGACGTTGGAACTCGCGCATCCCATAGGGGTAGTGGCCGCAGTGGCGGGGGATGCCCCCGGCCTCGGGCTCGCGCTCGAGGATCGTGACCCGGCGACCGGCGCGAGCGAGTTCGGTGGCGGCCGCCAGCCCCGCCGGGCCGCCGCCGACGATCAGGACGTCAGGCATGTCCCGGCTCCAGCATAGGCTGGACCAGGCGGCCTTCGGTGACTTTCGCAAGTTCGGCCGAGCAGTAGAACCCCTGGCAGCGGCCCATCGTGACGCGAGTTCGGCGCTTCAGCCCGGCAAGGCTGCCCGCAGCAAGAGGGCCGGTCATTGCCGCCTCGACTTCGCGCCGCGTCACCAGTTCGCAATGACAGAGGATGCCGCCATTGCCGGGGCATTGCCAGTCCCGCGCGCCCATTATGGAGATGTTCGACACCTGCGGCCAGGCGGGATCGGGCAGAGCTCGCCAGTCGCCGTTGACGTGGCGGACAACATGAGCAGCGATACCGAGCGCCGCCGAGAGGCCGGTAGAGCGGATGCCGCCGACACAGGTGTATTCCGGAGCAAGGTCGAAACGCAGGCGATACTCCTTCTCCTCGGTCGCAGGGCGAAGACCGGCGTAGACGGCCGTGACCTCGTGGCTGGCGAGCGCGGGCAGGATCTCCTCCCCCCGCCGCATCAGGGCCTGCAGGGTCGGGCGGTCCAGCTCGGCGTGTTCGCGGTCGTCCTGTTCCTCGGCGGTCGGGCCGACGAGGAGGTTGCCGAAGGCCGTGGGGCAGACGACGATGCCCTTGGTGATCTTGGTCGGCACGGGCAAGAGTATATGCGCAGCCAAGGCAGAGGCGGTCTTGTCGTAAACCACGAACTGTCCCTTGCGCGGCTTGATCCGGAACCAGCTCTCGCCAGTCACTCGTCGGTCGACCTCGTCGCCCCAGAGACCAGCAGCATTGACCACGTGGCCCGTGGTTACGTCCCCCGCTTTGGTTATCAGATGCCATGCCTTCCCAGAGCGGCGGGCGGCCACGACCTCGGCGCCGCGGCGCAGCTCGGCCCCGTTGGCGAGCGCTTGGAGGAGATAGCCATGCGCGGCGGACCAGGGGTCGATCAGGTGTTCGCCCGGCACGCGGAAACCGGCGCGGACAGTCGGGGCAAGCTGGGGTTCTAGCTTCCGCGCTTCGTGCGCGGTCAGGGGGTGGACATCGGTGACCCCGTTCGCCAGCGCCTGGGCCATGAGGGTGGGAAGGGTCGCCTCCTCTTCCTCCGTCCAGGCAAGGACCATGGCACCCGCGCGGATCAAGGGCAAGCCAAGCCGGGCGTGGACTTCGTGGTATAGCGCATAGCCTTCACGGATACAGGCAAGCTCCAGGCTGCCTTCGGGCGCATCGAATCCGGTGTGCAGGATCGCGCTGTTGCCCTTGGACGCCCCGTCAAGGATGTCGGCCGCCTTTTCCAGCACCACGACCCGCGCGCCAGCCAGGGCGAAGGCCCGGGCCAAGGCACAACCCACGATGCCAGCCCCGATAACAGCGACGTCGAATTGGGCAGGGGTTTCCGACGATAGCATCGTTCATCCTGTGGTTTTCAACATGAATTGACTATTTGGTCATTCTCGTCAAGATACGATTCGACGGCGGGAAACAAAATTGACCGCCGGGTAAAAAACAGGTTGACCCGGGGCCATCTCCTCGGTTCGGCTGGCAACCGGGGAATGGGATGAAGCCGCACGAACGACAGCCTCGGATCGAGGCGATCATCCGGCGCGAAGGAGAAGTCTCGGTCGAGATGCTTGCAGCACACTTCGACGTATCGACCGAGACGATCCGCCGGGATCTCGGGCAGCTGGCCGAGCAGGGGCGGGTGCAGAAGGTGCACGGCGGCGCGCGGCGACCGTTCCTGGCGGCCGAGCCCAGCCACGGCGAGCGCGAGGTCGCCTCGGCTGCCGAAAAGGCGCAGATCGGACGGCGTCTGGCCGAAGCGGTGGCCCCGGGCGAGACGCTGTTCATCGACACCGGCTCGACCACGCTGGCTGCGGCCGAGGGGCTGGCGGGAATCCCGGGCCTGACGGTCATCACCAACTCTTGCCGGCTGGCCGAGAGGCTGGCCCGCGCCGGGTCGGATGCAGCGATCCACCTTCTCGGCGGGCGTTACGGAGTCGACAATGCCCAGACGACCGGCAGCGCAGTGCTGGAACAGATCGCGCTTTACCGGGCTGACCGAGCGATCCTGACGGTGGCCGCGATGGACCCCGCGACCGGCGCGATGGACGCTAGTTTCGACGAGGCGCAGATTGCGCGCGCGATGATCCGCCATGCCCGCAGCCTGACGGTGCTGGCCGATGCGACGAAATTCGGGCGTCACGCGGCGCATATGGTCTGTTCCGTTTCGGAAATCGGGCTTCTGGTCACCGACGGGCGGCTGGACCGGACGCACAAGGCGGCGCTGATCGACAAGGGGGTGAACCTGTGGATGTGACAACCGGCAAGGGGGCGCGCGCATGCCGCAGGTGATCAAGGCCTATGTCCGGCTGATCGACCGGATCTCGGACTACGTCGGATACCTTGCGGCCTCGCTGATCTTTTTCATGGGCGCAGTGCTGCTGTTTGACGCGGTAACGCGCAACGTGATCAACATGCCGGTGCACTGGGCCATCGAGCTCACGCAGTTCACGCTGGCCGCCTATTACTTCATGGGCGGGCCGATCACCTTGAAAAACAACGAACACGTGCGGATGGACCTGTGGTACGCCAACATGTCCGAGCGCGGGAAGGCGAAGGTCGACCTCTTCACCGTCTGGTGCCTGATCTTCTATCTGGGCGTGATGCTCTGGGGCTCGATCTCGTCGCTGCAATACGCGATCGAGACGAACGAGCGGCGGTTCTCGATCTGGAACCCCTCCACCGTCCCGATCAAGGCGCTCCTTACGGTCTGCCTTGTGCTGATGCTTTTGCAGGCGTTCAGCCTGGTCTTCAAGCACATCGCCACCCTGCGCGGGGAGCGCATCTGATGTCATACGAGATGATTGCGCTTCTGATGTTCGCCACGATGGCACTGTTGCTGATCACCGGACAGCGGGTGTTCGCGGCGATCGGGTTTGTGGCGGCAGGGGCGGCCTTGCTTCTGTACGGCAACGGCGCGGCTGAACTGCCTTACAATCAGGTGTTCAAGCTCTTCAACTGGTATGCCATGCTGACACTGCCCATGTTCATCTACATGGGCTACATCCTGGCCGAATCCGGGATCGCGGAAGACCTCTACAAGATGATGCATGTCTGGTTCGGCCGCCTTCCGGGGGGCCTTGCCGTGGGCACCATCCTGGTGATGGTCATCATCTCGGCGATGAACGGGCTGTCGGTCGCGGGGATGGCGATTGGCGCCACGATTGCCCTGCCCGAGATGATCCGGCGCGGCTACGATAAGGTGCTGATTTCGGGCGTGGTGCAAGGCGGATCGTCGCTGGGCATCCTGATCCCGCCCTCGGTCGTGCTGGTGCTTTACGGCATGATCGCGCGGCAGCCGGTGTCGCAGCTGTGGTTCGCGGGCGTGATGCCGGGGCTGATGATGGCCGCGATGTTCATCGTCTACATTATGGTCCGGGCGAAACTGAACCCGAAGCTCGCACCCCCGGTCCCGGCCGAAGAGCTTTCAATGCCTCTGCGCGACAAGCTGGCGCTGGCCAAGGCGGGGATCATCCCCTTCCTGATCTTCTTCACCATGACGGGACTCTTCGTCGGTGGCATCACGAGCCTGGTGGAAAGCTCTGCCGTGGGCGCCACCGCGGCGACGCTGGCGGCTTGGGCCAAGGGGCGGTTCAGCTGGCGGCTGGTGCGCGAGACCTCGATGAAGACGCTCGCCGTCAGCTGCATGTTCATGTGGCTCATCCTTGCGGCGCTGGCCTTCGGCTCGGTCTTCGATGGCTTGGGCGCGGTGAAGGCCATCGAGACGCTGTTCATCACACAGTGGGACCTGAGCCCCTGGATGATCATCATCATGATGCAGGTCAGCTTCATCCTGCTGGGGATGTTCCTGGACGACACGGCCATGCTGGTCATCGTGGCGCCGCTCTACATTCCACTGGTGGCGAGCCTGGACCTTGGGTTCGACAACCAGCTGGTATGGTACGGCATCCTCTACACGATCACCTGCCAGATCGCCTACATCACGCCGCCTTTCGGCTATAACCTGTTTCTCATGCGCTCGCTTGCGCCGAGCGAGATCAGCCTGGGCGACATCTACCGTTCGATCTGGCCCTTCGTGGCGATGATGATCCTGACCATCGTGCTGTTGATGATTTTCCCGCAGATCGCTCTGTGGCTGCCCGAGCAGCTGCAAAGCGTGCGGGGCTGAACGACCAACCGGGCCGAAAGAGCCCCTGCAACAAGGAGACGAAGATGACGGACAAGAAACCAAGCCCTTCCGAGGCGATCCTCGCCTCGCGCCGGAACTTCCTGCGCCAGTCGGTGATGGGCGCGGGCGCCGTGGCCGGCGCAACGCTGGCCGCTCCGGCGGTGATCGCCCAGACCGGCCCGATCAAGTGGCGGCTTCAGACCTACTCTGGCGCCCCCCTTGGCGCCCATGTGATCAAGCCGCAGATCGATGCCTTCAACGCAGCCGCCAACGGCGAGATGGAGATCGAGCTCTTCTATGCCGACCAGCTGGTTCCAACGGCGGATCTCTTCCGCGCACTGCAGAACGGCACGATTGATGCCGTCCAGTCGGACGAGGCGACGATGGCCTCGCCCGTCGACATCGCGGTGTTCGGCGGCTACTTCCCCTTTGCCACCCGCTTCAGCCTCGATGTGCCGGCGCTATTCCGGTATTACGGGCTGAAGGAAATCTGGGAAGAGGCGTATTCGGAAGTCGACGGCGTCACCTGGCTTTCGGCCGGCGCCTGGGACCCGCTGCACATCTTCACCGTGGACAAGCCGATCCGCAGCCTCGCCGACATGCAGGGCCTGCGCGTCTTCGGCGTTCCGACCGCTGGGCGTTTCCTTGCCAGGTATGGCCTCGTCCCGGTGACAATCCCGTGGGACAACGTGGAAGTCGCAATGCAAACCGGGGAGCTTGACGGCGTGGCTTGGTGCGGCTTCACGGAGGCCTATGAAGTTGGATGGGCGGATGTGTGCAACTATGCACTGACCAACTCGGTGACGGGGGCGTGGTTTGGCAGCTACTTCGCCAACACCGCCAGCTGGCAGAAGGTGCCTCCGCACCTGCAGGAGCTGTTCAAGATCACGATCGACCAGTCGCACTACTACCGGAACGTCTGGTACTGGGGCGGCGAGGCCAAGCTGCGCGTCGAGGGCGAAAAGATGGAGCTTACCTCGCTTCCGGATGCTGAATGGGCCCAGGTTCTTGAAGATTCCAAGGGCTTCTGGGACGAAGTGGCGGCGTCATCGCCTCGATCGGCCAAAGTGATTGAAGCGTTCAAGAAGTACGCCGACACGATGGAAAAGGCAGGATACCCTTACCGCTAGCATCGGAGCTCGCGCTGCTGAATGCTGCGCAGGTTGGAGTGCAAGGAAGACTGGCAGCTGATGGCTGATTGATACGGTTCCTTTCTGAGCAACGAGTGAAGGGGCACTCCAATGTCGGCTGTCGTTCGTGACAACCCCCGGCTCATTCAAGCAATGCAGCCGGGGCTTTCCCCTCGTAATCGTCCAGGCAGGATACTGCTCTTGCTGGAATGCGGGTCGGTGAAACCCGACCCGCAGCATCCGGGTCCTTACACGCTTGTGACAGCGTCGTGGTCGTTGCCGGATAGCGACAGAAACTGTGTGATCGACAAGCCGCGCCTGGCCCCGCTGGTTGGGTCACCCTGCGGACTGCATTCGGCGTACGCCGTCTGGTCGATACGCTGATCGGCGAACAACTACCGCGCATCTGTTGACAGCTTCGGTGGTGCATCCGCGACTGGGCGATGCTATCCGCTCCCCTGCGATGTGCGAGAGGCAGTTCACGCCTGGTCGCCGATGACGACCAATCTGCCGAAAGGAGGTCTATTGACACGGCCGGTCACAGCCCAAATGACCGGAAACCTTGGCGGGTCAGGCATTGCCGCTTCCAGATCGGTGAGCACGACAAGGACCGACGGATGCAGGAGTGCACCTCTGGCGAAGAGGTCTGTGAAGTCCGTGCCGCCGCCCGTCCTGACCGATTGTCTGGCATGATCGCGCCAAGCGGGAGGATCAAGGCGGCGCGATTCATGGACCGCCTCGTCAAAGACCAGGAGATGCACCTCTGCCCCAGTCCGGCGGGCAATGCCGTCGGCCTCGGCCCAGAATAGCCGCAGGCTCTGAGGGGCGATGGAGGAAGAGGTGTCCAGCCCTACCACGATCCTCGGTCGTTGGTCCCTGCGCTGGTTCCCCGGCTCAAAGACGGGCATGGCGCTGCCACGTCTTTCTGCCTCGGCAAGACGCGCAATGAAGGGCCGCGAAGGGCGGTGCCAGCTTGCTTTCGGGCGTTCCGCCAGTGCCTTGGCCAGCAGTCCCCGCAAAAGCACTTCCCACGGCAGCACATCGGGCGCGAGATCGGCCAGGATCGCTCCAAGGCGACCGATGCCAGACCCGGCCTTCCGGCCAGCCTCCATGGCGCGCAGGATCTGGTTGCGCCAGTCAGCTGCAGACTGTGCGGGCTGGGCTTCGTCCCTCTCGCCGGTTCGCAGGTCATCGGCAAAGCCCCGCGTCCTGGCCCAGTCGCGCACACGCTTTGCCCGTGCCGGGTCGCTGTGCAATACCATTGCCAGCCGGTCCGCATCCCAGCGCTCGAGCGCGGCGACTGCGCTTGGCGCGGGCTTCCCGGCTTCAGCGAGAAGTTCGGTCAAAAGGACGGCAGGCCGGGGAATGGCATGGCCCGCAAGGATCAGCGCCTCGTTGACAATGCCATCTGCAGCCAGCGTGAAAAGCACCGGATCAAAGGCATCGCCCAGTCGTTCTACGATGTTCGCCGAGCGCGCCGAGTGCCGCAACGCCACATGCAGGACATGGTGCGCCACAAGGCCGACCTGTTCTGGCAGGCCTAAGAGATCGAAGCCCGGCCCATAGCTTATGACCTCGCCTTGCGTCACCGTGTGCCCGGTCCCGTCGCGGTGACGGCACCAGAGCGCCAGGACGGCAAGTGCAGCATCGACCTCTCCCAAATGGGCAATAGCCCGCGCGGCGCGGGCCGAATGCGGCCTCATGGCAAGCCCATCGCACGACGATCAGCTGCATACTCGGCATAGAGCTGCGAGCTCGCGAAGACCTGTTGCCAGCCCTGGTCAAGGGCTCGCCCGATCAGAAGTTCGAAGCCGAAGCTGGCAAGTTCACTGATCGGCAGGCCCCGTGTTGCCAAACCCTTCTCCGCACGAAGATCCGCCAGGATCTCGATGGCGGCAGGCAGGGTCTCGCGGGTGGTGATCCCTACCAGTCCGAAGACCATCGCCGTCAGACCATGCAGAGTTGTCGGGTAGAGCGCGCCACGTTCACTTCGGGGGGTGGCAAGCATCTGATCGATCCGGACCGTCGCCGCGATTTCATCTGCCACAAGCGAAAACTCGGCCGCCGGGGCTGCCCCGACCGTGCCCGCTACCATCACCTGCCGGGTCGCGCGATCAGCGATGCAGTCCATGATGCGGCTGACACGCGTCCAGCTCCGAGGAGTGCAGGCGATCATCTGGCCCCGACGGAGACTGTCTTCGGTCGTCTCAAGTAGGTCAGGGCGCGTGCGGATGAACGCGGCTACGGTGGGGTGAATGCCGGCGGGGATGGCGTAGTTCGCCAGCCAGTCCTCGGCGCTCGCTTGCACGATCATGTGGATCAGCCGGTCGCTGAGGGCCGTGCCCATGTCATAGGCGATCGCGCCGTCCTCGACCTGGTTTCCCGCAGCCACGATCATCACGCTGGCCGGAAGCTGGTGACGGCCAACCCGACGCTCTTGCAGCAGTCCGTAAACCGTCGGCTGCAGTGAAGGGGCCGCTGCCGTCAGTTCGTCGAGGAACAGGATGGCCGGGGTATCACTGTCAGGCAGGTCTTCGGGGCGATACCAGACCGTCTTGGCCGTAGAGTGGTCATAGTAGGGAAGTCCACGCAGGTCCTGCGGCTCCATCGTGGTGAGACGAAGGTCATGAAGCTCGGCCCCGATCCGGTCGGCAAGAGTCTGCACAAGTTCGGTCTTTCCGACCCCCGGACGGCCGTGCAGCATCCACGAGGCCGTCATGCCCCCCGCCCGTTGCGCCTCCCAGCCGGCCTGCAGCACGCGCAGTGCTTCTCCGGCAGACACTGTTGTTGCGTTCACACCCATCAGGCCGTAGCACCCTTTTCAAGCAGGGCTGCCAACCGGGCATGCGCCGACACCGCCCGCGCTTCCTGCGTGATTTCGCGGATGTAAAGGTTGTCCCGGTGATTGACGCTCAGCAGGTCCAGTTCGCTGAAGGCATTGTCGAACAATCCTTGCTGCAGCAGATCGCGATCATCGGACTTAAGCGACAATACATGAGGGCGCGGCACGTCGCCCTGCACCGAGACAAGCGTCAGCGGCGGGACCCGTGCGAGTTCCGACTGTTCGACCACGAGTCGAAGTGACCCCTCCCGCAAGTCATGCCGTGCTGCGATAGTCCGCAGACACGCGCGCGCGCGAAAGCTGAGGATGTCCAGCCTGCGGGCCGCGTCGTCCGGCTCGACTTGGGCCGCCCGTTCAGCTGCCGTTAGACGCAGGACCCTCAACTCAACAAGTACGACCAGCATAACCATGAGGGCCGGGGCCTGCATGACCGGGACCGCAAGGTCGGCAACCAGAATTGGACTTAGCGCGAAGGGTAGAAGCGTAACCGCGAAACGCACGACCTGCATCTCGACCAGAAGTCGACTCCATAGCCTGATGTTTGCGGTCAGCGGTACGACAAGGACCCGGCCCAGGAATTTCTTCGGCAGGCTGCGCGTCTCGAGCACACCAGGATTCCACAACGTAGCGTTTGTAAGGATCAGCATCGCATCTCACGACTTCCATCGCGGACATAGGACGGCCAGTCAGGTTTGCAAACGCCTTGAAGCCTGCCGAAAACTGCGCCCCAACCGGAAGGTCGTCGTTGAGCCGTAAAGGTCCGGCGCGCCAAATTGCTTCTTGGCTCAAGCGCCGTTTGCTTGCTTTCCCTCGCCAGCTTGCGGAAGGCAACTGCACTGGTGGCAACCGCCTTTGCGGCTGAATTCGTTAGCGGCTTGCCCGTCCGACGGGCCTGTTTAGGGGGCCGGGGCAAGAGGCTCAGTCTTGTCGAGCTTCCTGGTGAGCGGGGTGGCTTCCGCTTCTGCGACGTTGCGTTTCACTGCAACGAAACTGTCTGGGGTTACCGAAATGGAGTCGATCCCGGCCCTGACCAGCAACCGTGCAAAAGCCGGGTCATTGCTTGGTGCCTGACCGCAGAGACCGACCTTGGCCCCGGCCTTGTGTGCCCGCGTAATCAGGTTCTCGATCATCCACAGGACTGCGGGGTCGGATTCCTCAAAGAGTTCGGCAAGATCCTCGGCGTCGCGGTCGATCCCAAGGGTAAGTTGCGTCAGATCGTTCGAGCCGATGGAGAACCCGTCAAACCGGGCCGCGAAATCTTCCGCAAGGATCACGTTCGCCGGTATCTCGCCCATGACATAAACCTGCAAACCATCCTTCCCGCGCTTCAACCCATGCTTGGCCATAGTCTCCAGCACGCGGTCAGCCTCTTTCGGACTCCGGCAGAAGGGGATCATCACCACGACGTTGTCAAAGCCCATCTCTTTCCGCAGCTTCAGGATCGCCTTGCATTCCAGCGCAAACCCCGCCTCGTAGCGGGGCGAGTAATAGCGTGAGGCGCCACGGAAACCGATCATCGGGTTTTCCTCATGTGGCTCGAATTCACGCCCGCCCAGAAGCTCGGCGTACTCGTTGGTCTTGAAGTCACTCATCCGCACGATCACCGGGCGCGGGTAGGCGACGGCGGCAATCTGTGAAAGGCCGCGCGCAAGACCGTCGACGAAGAAGTCAGTCTTGTCGGCATAGCCCTTGGTCAATTCGGCGATTTCAGCCTTGGCCGTTTCGTCCTTCAAGGCGTCAAAATGCACCAGCGCCATCGGGTGGACCTTCAGCGCGTTGTTCACGACGAACTCCATCCGCGCGAGGCCTACCCCGTCGAACGGCAGCCGCCACCAGCGGAAGGCGGCGGACGGATTGGCGAGGTTCAGCATGATCTTCGTTCGGGTCTGCGGCAGGTCATCCAGACGCAGGGTTTCGGTGGTGAATTCGGCGATCCCCTCATGGATCACGCCCTCATCGCCACCCGCACAAGAGACGGTCACCTCCTGCTCGTCATGCAGGACATGCGTCGCATTGCCGGTGCCCACGATGGCGGGCAAGCCAAGCTCGCGACTGACAATGGCAGCATGGCTGGTGCGGCCGCCGTGGTCGGTCACGATCGCCGAGGCGCGCTTCATGATTGGCACCCAGTCAGGGTCGGTGGTACCGGTCACAAGGATCGAGCCGTCGACGAACTGGTCGATCTCATGGGCCGACTCAATGATGCTGACCCTTCCAGTGGCAACGGCAGACCCGACGCTCAGACCTTTCAGCAGCACCTTTCCGGCCTTCTTCACGCTGTAAGACTTGATCGCCCCGGTATCGCTGCGCGACTGCACGGTTTCCGGCCGGGCCTGCACGATGAAAAGCTCGCCCGTATCACCATCGCGGGCCCATTCCATGTCCATCGGCTGGCCGTAATGCGTCTCGATCGTCGTCGCCATCCGCGCGAGATCAAGGATCTCTGCATCACTCAGCACCCAGGCCGCCCGTTCGGCCTTGGAGGTGGGGACGTTCTTCGTCTCGCCGCTTTCGCTGCCGGCGTAGATCATCTTGATCTCTTTCGCGCCGAGCGACTTCTTGACGATGGGCGTAAGGGATTTCTTGCCGAGGAAGGGTTTGTAGACCTCGTACTCGTCCGGGTTCACCGCGCCCTGCACGACGTTTTCGCCCAGCCCCCAGGCCGCAGTGATGAGCGCGACCTTGTCGAACCCGCTCTCGGTGTCGATCGAGAACATCACGCCGGACCCGCCGGTATCCGACCGCACCATCCGCTGCACCCCGATGGACAGCGCGACTTTCGTGTGACCAAAGCCCTTCAACTGCCGGTAGGTGATCGCCCGGTCCGTGAAAAGCGAGGCATAGCAACGCCGGCACGCTGCCAGCACGGCCTTTTCGCCCCGCACGTTCAAGTAGGTTTCCTGCTGTCCGGCAAAGCTTGCGTCCGGCAGATCCTCGGCCGTGGCAGAGGATCGGACGGCGACCGGCAGGTCCGTCGTTCCCGCCCGGCGCGAGAGTTCCCGGTAAGCGGCCAGGATGTCGTCGTGGATGTCCTTTGGGAAATCACCCTCAAGTATCATGCCTCGGACCTGAGTACCGGCCTCATGCAGCGTGATCCGGTTATCCTGCCAACGCGTGATCACGTCGTCGATCCGCGCATCAAGGTCATTGGCCGTCAGATAGGCGCGGTAAGCGTCGGCGGTCGTGGCAAAACCGCCAGGGACCTTGATCCCTTTCCTGCCCAACTGGCGCACCATCTCGCCCAGAGAACTGTTCTTGCCGCCGACCAGGGCAACATCGCCGCGCGACAGGTCTTCGAACCACATGACGTTGACGGACTTCCGGGCCATCGCGCTCTCCTCCGGGTTGGCTGCACGGGGCGGAGGATGCGCCGTCCTTTCGTGACGGTTCTTGACGCGGATCAAGGCGCGCACGGAAATCTGATGGCTTGATGGCGCAACAGCACGGAAATGGAGACCGCGATGACTAAGACGGACATCCTGAACGCGAAAGAGCGGGTCACGGACGCCTCGACACTGGACGAGGCTCTGCTTGTCGAAGCCGCCGATGCCGCAAGGCTTGTGTTTCCGACTCTCCCCGCGCTGCCGCAATCCGTGACGGACAAGGTGGAAGCGGTACTTCACCTGATCGACATGGCCTTGCCGAACTGGTCGATCCAGTTGACAGGCAAGGCAACCGAACCTGATGGCCATTGGCGTTGTTCCTTGCGCGAAACGCGTGGCAGTGACGAAATCGAGATCGTGGGGCTTGGGACGGGCTCGGTCGTCTCGCTTGCCTTGCTTGAGGCGCTTCTCGACGTGGCCTTGCAGAAGATCCAGCGCTGAACCACGGCGCAGCTGTAAGGTTTCCCCAACGCCGAGACCAATGTGCCGGTATGGAGCCTTGGTGCCATGACCGCTGACATCGTCTTCCGTGCCAAAGGCCTGACAAAGGTCTATCGCAACGGTGCGCTCGAGGTGCATGCCCTTCGCGGCATCGACTTCGTGGCTCGCAAAGGCGAGTTCATCGTTATCCTTGGGCCCTCCGGTTCGGGTAAATCCACATTCCTCAACATCGTCGGCGGGCTTGATACCGCAACCGCCGGCGAGGCCTGGTTTGCTGATCACCAGCTGAGTGCACTGGATGAAAAGGGGCTGACCCAGTACCGGCGTGACCACGTGGGGTTCGTCTTCCAGTTCTACAACCTCGTGCCCAGCCTCACGGCGCGTGAGAACGTCCAGCTGGTCACCGAAATCGCCCGCCACCCCATGACAGCAGACGCGGCGCTTGCGCTGGTCGGCCTTGCAGACCGTGCAGATCACTTCCCGGCCCAGCTTTCCGGCGGCGAGCAGCAGCGTGTCGCCATCGCCCGGGCCATCGCCAAGAACCCCGAGGTTCTATTGTGTGACGAACCGACGGGAGCCTTGGACAGCGCCACCGGCGTCAAGGTCCTTGAGGCGCTGCTTCAGGTGAACCGGGCAGTCGGGGCAACGACACTGGTCATCACCCACAACGCCGCAATCCGCGACATTGCCGACCGCGTGATCCGCTTTGCCGACGGTCGGATCGTCGAGGAAAGCGTGAACGCCGTGAAGAAGGCCGCGTCGGAGGTCGCATGGTGATCAACCCCCTTCGCCGCAAGGTCCTGCGCGACCTGCAGCGGCTTTGGGCGCAGGTTCTGGCGATTGCGCTGGTCCTCGCTGCCGGGGTGGCGACGCTCATCCTCGGCAACGGCGCCTATTCCTCGCTTTATGAGACCCGCGCGCGATACTACGAGGACTACCGCTTCGCCGATGTCTTCGCCGACGTGACCCGCGCCCCCCGCGGCCTTCTGGCCGAGATTGACGAGATCGAAGGCGTCCTTGATGCCGAGGCACGGATCGTGAAGCTGGGGCTGCTGGATCTTCCCGGGATGACGGAACCGGGATCGGTGCTTTTCGTCTCGCTTCCAGCCAGTGACGCCGGGCTCAACCAGCTTTACCTGCGTGTCGGCCGGCTTCCCGATCCGCAGTCCGCTGAAGAGGTCGTGATTGCAGACGGGTTCGCAACCGCCCATGCCCTTGGACCGGGTGACCGGCTGCCAGTTTTGATGAATGGCAAGCGGCGCGAGCTTCTGGTGACCGGGGTCGCCCTCTCGCCCGAATTCATCTATGCCCTCGGCCCCGGCCAGATGATGCCTGACCCGCGCCGTTTCGGTGTCGTCTGGGCCCCGCGCACCAGCCTTGAAGCCGCGTTCGACCTGGAGGGCGCCTTTTCGAACGTTGTCCTGAAACTCGCGCCGGGCGCCAACCCGGACCGGGTCATCGAAACGCTGGACCGGCTGACGGCGCGCTATGGCGGCATCGGGGCATTCCCAAGGAAGGACCAGACCTCGCACGCGTTCCTCGATGCCGAACTGAAACAGTTGTCGGCCATGGTGAAGGTCCTCCCCCCGATCTTCCTTCTGGTCGCGGCAATGCTGGTCAACATGACCCTCTCTCGCCTCATCACGCTGGAGCGCGAGCAGATCGGTCTTCTGAAGGCCATCGGCTATTCCTCGCGCGCTGTGGCGCAGCACTACATCGAATTTGTGCTGCTGATCTCTGTGCTCGGCATCGTCATCGGCCTTGCGGTCGGCACCTGGCTCGGGGCCGGTCTGGCAGGGATGTACGCGCGGTTCTTCTCCTTTCCCTACCTGCTCTTCACGCGTGATCCGCAGATCTACGGGCTTGCGGCCATCATCACGCTGGCCTCGGCCATAACCGGCGCGTTGCAGGCCGTGCGTACCGTCGCAAAGCTGCCTCCAGCCGTCGCCATGGCACCGCCTGCCCCGGCAAGCTACCGCCAGAAAGCCGGTTGGGTCCGGCGGTTCGTGCCCATGCGCCAGACCGGTGTCATGGTCGCGCGTCACCTCTTCCGCTGGCCGTTCCGCACCGCATCCAGCACGCTGGGCGTCGCAATGGCCGTGGCAATCCTGGTGGCGTCGCTTTGGTCCTTCGGGTCGATCAACCACATGATCGACATCACCTTCTTCCGCAGCGAACGACACGACGTCCAGGTGGTCTTCGGAACACCCGAGCCGCAGCGCACCCTCTTCGCGGTTCGCCAAATGCCCGGCGTCCTGGCGGCCGAACCCTTTCGCATGGTCACCGCGCGGATCAGTCACCGGAACCTGTCGAAGAAGCTGGGCATCATGGGCCACCCTGCCGGGGCAGAGCTTTCCCGGGTGCTCGATGCCAGCCTGAGGCCCATGACCCTGCCCGAGTCCGGACTGATCCTGTCAGAGGCGCTGGCCGACTCTCTCAATGTCAGCCCCGGCGATCTGGTCACCGTCGAGGTGCTAGAGGGGGCACGTCCCACCCTGACGTTACCGGTCAGCGGCATCTCGTTGGGCTATGTCGGACTGGGCGCGACGATGGACATCGCCGCGCTCAACCGGCTGATGGGGGAAGGGGCGCTCGTCTCGGGACTGAACCTGATGATCGACGAAGCCCAGGACGCGGCCTTTTTCGCCGCTGCAAAGGCTGCCCCCAAAACGGAAATGATCACCGTGACCTCGCTGATGCTGAACCGGTTCAAGGAAACCCTGGCCGAGAACATTACCGTGATGATCACCGTCTACGTCGGACTGGCCACCGTCATCGCGGTCGGCGTGGTCTACAACTTCTCGCGCATTGCCCTTTCCGAGCAGGGGCGGGAACTTGCCAGCCTCCGTGTCCTTGGCTTCACCAACCGCGAGGTGTCTGGCGTCCTCTTCGCAGAACTGGCCACCGTCGTCCTTCTGGCACAACCGATCGGCTGGATGATCGGCTACGGCATCAGCCTGGCGATGGTTGCTGCCTTTTCGTCCGACCTCTACCGCGTGCCCTTCGTGATCGGGCGAGAGGTCTTTGCCACCGCCTCACTGGTCGTCATGGCCGCCGCCCTCGTCTCGGCCGCAGCCATCCGCGGGCGGATCAACAATCTGGACATGATCGAAGTCCTGAAGACACGGGAGTAACCCCATGCTACGCCTTGTCCCCGCCGCGATCTTGCTTGTTCTGGTCGGCTTTCTGGTCTGGGCCTTCATCCCTCGGCCAATCGAGGTGGATTTTGCCGAGGTCGCCCTGCGTCCGCTTGAGATCGTGGTCGAAGAGGAAGGCGAGGCACGTATCCGGGATGTCTTCACGGTCTCTGCAACCACCGCCGGGAAGCTTCAGCGCATCAGTCTTCATGCCGGCGACAGCGTTGTAGAAGGCGAAACCGTCGTTGCCCTTATCGGACCTGCTGCGCCAGTGCTGCTGGACAGCCGGGCCCGCGCGGTGGCCGAAGCAGCCGCCGCTGCCGCCCAAGCCGCAACCGAACTTGCGCGCGCTCAACTTGCCCAGGCCGAGGCCATTCACGACTTCATGACCAGCGAAGCCAATCGGGCCATCGCCCTTTTCGCAAAGGGGGCAATTTCGCAGCGTGCCCATGACGACGCCATCCGTGAACAGCGAACCACCCAAGCGGCGGTCAGCAGCGCGGTTGCCAACCTTGCCGTCCGCGAAAAGGAGCTTGAAAGCGCACTTGCAGTGCTGCGCCCTGACCAGAATGGCGAGGCCGGGAAATGCTGCCTTGAGGTCTTTGCGCCGACGTCTGGCCGGGTGTTGCGGGTGCTGACCGAAAGCGAACAGGTTATTCAGCCCGGTACGCCGCTTCTGGAGATCGGTGACCCGGGGAACATGGAAGTCGAGGTGGAACTTCTATCGCGCGATGCGGTCCGTGTCAGGCCAGGAGCAACTGCGACCGTCACCGGTTGGGGCGGCAACCCCATTCCGGCCGTGGTCGAGCGGGTGGAGCCATCCGCAGTGACCAAGGTTTCGGCACTAGGGATCGAAGAACAGCGGGTCAAGGTGATCCTGACGCTGCAAGGCCAACCCGAAAGCCATGCCCAGCTAGGTCACGGCTTTCGGGTCATTGCCAGGATTACGCTCTGGCGCGCCAGGGATGTACTCACCCTCCCGATTGGCGCGCTCTTCCGGGACGGCAAGTCCTGGGCCGCCTTTGTCCTGCGGGATGGGCGCGCACGTCTTCAAACGCTGACACTTGGCGAACGGAATGAGCGTTTCGCGCAGGTGCTGGACGGCCTCCAGACAGGCGACCTGGTGATAGTTCACCCGAATGACCGTATTGCCGATGGCGTGGCCGTGGTGCCTCGGGCCGGCGATGCTGGAATCACCACCGGCGACTGACCGTCATGACGTGGATAGACCTGCCGCCTTACAGATACCAGTCATATTCCCGTGGCAGGACATCGGCCATGAAAGCCTCGAATTCGCTGCGCTTGATGGCAGCATAGGCTGCGGGATAGCGCGGGCCGAAATAGCTGGCCATGAGGCTAGATCCTTCAAGCCGGTCAAGCGCGGTCCAGAGGCGAAGGGGCATATCCGGATCGGCTTCCTCTCCCGCGTTTCCGGTGGAGGGCGGGGTCGGAGTAAGCTTGTGGGACAGACCATGGTGAAAACCAGCCAGCATTGCCGCCATCACAAGATATGGGTTCGCATCTGCCCCGGCGATACGGTGTTCGATCCGACGGGCGCGGCCGCCGCCCATTGGCACTCGGAAAGAGACTGACCGGTTGTTGAAACCCCAGCTCGTGTTCACGGGTACGAACTGGTTCGGGGCGAAGCGGCGATAGGCATTAATGTTCGGGGCGAAAAAGGCCATTGCGTCGTAGGTGCTCGCCTGCAGTCCTGCGATGGCATGCCCCAGAAGGCGATCACCGTCTGGCCTCGTTTCGTCAAAGACATTGACGCCTGCAAGATCCACCAGGCTTGCATGGACATGCAGCCCTGATCCTGACTGGTCGGCAAATGGCTTGGACATGAAGGTGGCCTCCAGACCATGCCGTGCCGCCACTCCCTTGATGATACGCCGAAGCATAACCGCGTGGTCACAGGCCAGAACCGGGTCATCGACATGTGCCAGGTTCACCTCGAACTGCGCTCCGCCATACTCTGCCGTTGCCGCTCCTGCCGGTACGCCCTGTGCCACGCAAGCCGCATCGATCTCGGCCAGAAGGCTGGCCCATTCGTCCAGCTTGTCAAACGCCAGAACCCGTGGCGCATCGGGGGCACGACCGCTTCGCCCAGGCACGGCGGGTGAGATGCGGCCCCTTTCATCACGTCTGGGGTCGACAAAGTAGAATTCCAGCTCGTTTGCAACCACAGGCTTCAGGCCCAGCTCCGCGAAAGATGAAACGACTGACCCGAGGATGGCGCGCGGATCAAACCACCAGTGCGACGCATCGGTCGGGGGTGCCGGAGCAATCTGGACCTGGGCCGTCGGAACCTCCGCCCATGGCACGGGCACCAGCGTGCCGGGTATCGGGTAGCTGGTGGCATCGGGATCGCCGTCCGAGAATCCGATGCCGTTCACATCCCAGCAGGCACCAAGGGCATCCAGTGTCGTGATGCCGGCACAGAAGGCAACGCCACCCGACCACAGTTTCGCTGCATCGCGCACCGGTACGCGTTTTCCGATCGCCGTACCGCAAAGGTCATAAAGAACCGCATCGACGAAGCGGGTGTCGGGATGCTTTTCCAGATAGGCGGCCAGTTCGACGGGAACGGACATGGTCAGATTTTCCTAGCGTATTGATCCAGTTTCACCCCGGGCAGAACGGGCGGGCGGGTTGACGGACCTGACCTCTGCCGGAGCAGGTCAGATGCTGGTGATGTGATGCGGCGGTCAAGACCGATATTCGATACCATCGCCACCATGACGGGAGCGGCGGTCGTCAGGCAAAACGATTTTCACCCCGCCTGCAAGGGCCAGCATTTCTCGTGGCCGCGGTAGAACCGAAGGCATCGGACTTCCAGGCGGATGAATATGCTCGCTTGCGAGGTTCATGCCGCAAGGTTAGGTTCGCGCCATGTGGCGGACCGATCGGATCGCAACTTACGGAGTTCTGGATGCGCTTCTCTGTCTTTGGGACCGTCTTGGCACTTTCAGTCGGACTTCTCGCGGGCTGCAGCCGCCCGCCAGAGCTTGTCGGCATCGCGAACCCGGATATACCGTCGCAGTCTGTCGAAGGCCTTACACAACACCGCATCTTCATCACGACAACCCGCGAAGCCTCCGAAGTGGTCGGCGCCTTCTTTTCCGGCGAACGTGCACCCGAAATCGGCCTTGCATCTGTGAATGTCACGATTCCGCCAACGCATGTCACAGGGACGCTCGACCGGCCCAGGCGCCTGCCGCCCGATCCAAGAACGGAATTCACGGTGGTCGACCCCGTGGTCTACAGCACCAGCGGCACCTTCGTGGCCGAGTTGAACCGTGAGCTCGCAAAGCGCCCCAGGGAGGAGCGAAAGATCCTCCTCTTCATTCACGGCTACAACAACACGACCAGTGACGCGATCCTGCGCCTTGGCCAGTTCGTCGAGGATACCGGGTTCCAGGGCGTGCCGGTCCTCTTCACCTGGGCCTCGGCCGCAAGGGCCCCTCGCTATGTCTATGACCTGAACAGCGCCCTGGTCGCCCGAGGCAAGATCGCCGAACTCGCGAGTATCCTCGGCAAGACGAACGCGACCAGCATCGATGTCTTTGCCCATTCGATGGGTGCGTTCCTCACTATGGAAGGCCTGGTGGACGCGCAGCAAGAGGGGTGGCTGAACAGCCGCAACGTGCTCGACACGATCATGCTGGCCTCGCCCGACATCGACATCGACCTTTTCCGCACGCAGTTGGCACAACTCCCGCGGCCGGTGGTCGAGCGGATGTACATCCTGGCATCGACCGACGATGCGGCCCTGCGGTTTTCCCGACGCATCGCCGGGGGTGTGCCCCGGGTCGGTGCCGCAAACACAACCGAGCTTGAAGGACTTGGCCTCACGGTGATCGACCTTTCGCAGATCGAGGATTCCTCCTCGGGCAGCCACTCCAAGTTTGCCGGTTCGCCCGAGGTCGTCCGACTGATCGGGAGGGGGCTGAACGCCAACCGCAGTTTCGGCGAAACGCCCACTCCCGCGCTTGGACGGCTGCTGGGTGATCTGCCGATCACCATCCTTGGACCGTAAGCTGCAAGGTCGGCCTAGCCCTGCATCGCCTCTGCCAACGCTGTGGCAAGCAGTTCGCAGCCCTCGTCAGTGGTCACCGTGCCGGGCGAAAGGCGCAGCGTCTGGCCGCGATGGTCAGTTGTGACGCTGCGCGCTCGCAACCGGGCAACAACCTCGGGGGCCGGACAGGCCTGCGGCAAGTCCAGCATGACCGATCCCCCGCGCCTTTCGTCGTCGCGCGGGGTGAGCACCTTGAGGCCCAACTCATCCGCAGCAGCGAATATCTGGCTGGTCAGACGACGGTTGTGTGCCAAGAGTGCCGCGTGATCCTGCCTCGCATGCCAGTCCATCGCAGGAAGCGAGGCCAGGGCCGCCATGCAGGAAGGTGTACCCGAGTCGAACCGGCGGATGTCTCCGGCATAGGAAAACTGCGATATGTCCCAGTTGAAGGGGTCAGGCTGGCTGAACCAGCCGCGCAGTGCAGGCTGACATTCGGCGATCAGTGACGGCGCAACATATAGGGCGCCGGCACCAGGCGTGCCGCACATCCACTTCAACGACGTCGAAAGGGCGAAGTCCACTTCGGGCGCGGCTACGTCGAACGGCAGAAGTCCCGCGGCCTGAGTAACGTCGACACCGACCAACGAGCCCATGCGTCGGCCATGGTCAACCAGGCGGGCAAGATCAACGCGGGCCGACGTGGTCGACGAGACCCAGGTGACCAGGGCCACTGCCACGTCAGGCGTCCACTGCGACAGGAAATCATCGTCATCGACTGCAGCCGCGCCATTACGGAGTGCCACAGTGCGCAGTTCGAAGCCACGCCGCCGTGCCATCCCTGTCAGCAGGAAATGGCTTGATGGAAAGCAGTCTGCCGCTACCAGTACTGTACGGCCTCTGAGTATCCTCTCAGGCAGGGCATCCATCACCATGTGCAGTCCCTGCGTGACGCTGTCGCACGTCGTGACCGTGCCTTCAGCGGCCTTCAATATCTGCCTCCAGCGATCGATGAACCGCTGGCGCAGGGGCAGGACATGAACCCATTGCGAATCGTCCGCCCGCCCCCAGACTTCGGCGAAGCCGGCCATCGCCTGCGCCAGATCCTCGGCCTTGCCCGGATACATTCCTATTGAATGATAAAGGAAATAGGACTTCGACATCTGCGGCGTTCCGGGAGATGGACATCGCTTCCCGCGTACCAGCTTTTCGTCACTTCCGATAGAAGGCCGCGCGTAAAGGTTTGTGCATCCGCCCCTTCGGCGAGAACGCCCGTTTCGCTTGCCATGACGGCTCTGTTGCGACCTCCTCTTGGTCATGAAGGACAAGTCCAAGTCCACTGATCGCCTGCACCGAAACGACGGCCAACGACCCCTTGCCGGACATGGCAAGAACCACGACCGCATTCGATGCCGGCACTTGCGCAAGAGACGGCGCACACGACACGGCTTGACGAAGGTGCACACAGCGGGCCAGACCCGATCATCCTCACCTGATCCAGCGAAACCCACCCCGCGATGCGCCAGACCCTGACCGAGATCTACGAGGCGAAGGTTGCCAAAGGCACCCTGCGCGCCGATCCCGCCCAGCACGCCGTCCTGCCGCTTTTCGAAGACCTGCGCGCCTGGCTCGAGGCAAACGCCACCCGCCGCGTCGGCCTTTTCGCCGGGCTCTTCGCCAAACCCCTGACGCCCCCGAAGGGCCTTTACCTCTGGGGCGGCGTCGGGCGCGGCAAGTCGATGCTGATGGACCTCTTCACCGAGGCCACGGCGATCCCGCAGAAACGCCGCATCCACTTCCACGCCTTCATGCAGGAGATTCACCGCGGCATGCACGAGGCCCGGAAGCGCGAGGTCGAAGATGCCCTCGCCCCGGTGGCCGAGGCGGTGATCCGGGATACCCGCCTTCTCGCCTTCGACGAGATGCAGATCACCGACATCACCGACGCGATGATCGTCGGGCGCCTCTTCGAGAAACTCTTCGCCGCCGGGGTCGTGATCGTCACCACCTCGAACCGCCCGCCGCACGACCTTTACAAGGACGGCCTGAACCGGACGCTCTTTCTCCCCTTCATCGACCTGATCGAGACCCGGCTCCAGGTCGTGGAACTGGAAAGCCCGACCGACTACCGCCAGCACCGGCTTGCCGGGGCGCAGGTCTACTTCCACCCCGCCCGCACCGCCACGGCAGCGATCTCGGCGATCTGGACCGACCTCACCGGCGGGGCGACCGGCGCGGCCCTTGATCTCGAGGTCAACGGTCGCAAGCTGACCCTGCCGCATTTCGCCAACGGCGTCGGGCGCGCCACCTTCTGGGACCTCTGCGCCCGCCCCCTTGGCCCGGCCGATTTCCTTGCCATCGCCCGCGCCGTCCGCGTCCTGATCCTTGAGGACATCCCCCAGCTTTCCGCCGCGAACTACAACGAGGCGAAACGCTTCGTCACCCTGATCGACGCGCTTTACGAGGCAAAGGTGCGTCTCATCGCCTCGGCGGCGGACGAACCCGAGCGGCTTTACCTCGAAGGCGAAGGCTCATTCGAATTCGACCGCACCGCCAGCCGCCTGCGCGAAATGCAGGCGGCGGACTGGGGCGAGGTCGCCTAAGCCCGCCAGCGGGCCCCGAGTTTTCGCAGAAAACTCGTCCCGTCCTCAGTCCAGCGCCCGCCCCGCCGCGACCGAGCGCTTCGGCGCACCGGCCGCCAGCACGTCGGCAAACCCGTGGTTCACGTCACGATGCTTGGCCTCATCCGCCCGGACTGCAACGATCACCTCGCGCAGCCGCGCGTCCTCGGGCAGCTTCCAGTAATCGATCGCGATCTTCGGCGCAGGCACGTTCTCGACCCGGCCGGCGTCCACCTCGGCCAGATAGCTCGTGTAGCTGACCACCGCCTCTTCCTCGAGGTAACCCACCACCCGGTGCGCGGTCTTGGGCGCGAAGAGGTAAAGGAAGAAGTAGGCGTTGAAGAAAATCGCCTGCCCACCCATGATCAGCGCCCGCTCGAAAAGCGAGGGCTTGGCGATGTGGATGAAGGTCATCAGGTGCATCCGCTCGTTCTCGGCCTCGTCCAGAAGCTCGCGGATCCAGCCCTCATCCTCGCGGATATGCCGCAGCGCCTTCAGGTGTTGCAGAAGGCCCCCCACCATGCCCGGCACGGCGGCGACGGTCTCCAGCACCACCGCGCGGTGGCCGTAGCGTTTCGAGAAGAAGGCGTCGGCAAAGACGCGCATGAACTTGACGAGCCGCAGGGCGATCCGGTCAGACAGGCCTTCGGGGGCCTTGTGCTGGTCCAGCGTGCGGGTTTGGGCGGGGTCGGGTACGTTGTCGAACATGATCCATCCTTTCCTGTCTGAAAGATGGAAGTCAGCAGCGCGCCTGCAATCCGGTGCGACGATCTGCGCTACCCTGCCAGCGCCTGCCACAGAAGGCGCAGGGCCATCGCGACCGACACGGTCACGATCAGCGGCTTGATGAGGCCGGCACCGACACGCAACGCCAGCCGCGCACCCAGGCTCGCCCCGGCCACCTGCGCCGCTGCCATGGCCAGACCGACGAACCACCATGTCGCCCCGGTCTGGATGAAGACCAGAAGGCTCCCAAGGTTCGAGGCGAAGTTCAGCATCTTGGTATGAGCCGTGGCCTTCAACACGCCGTAGCCTGCCAGAAGGACGAAGCCCATCATGAAGAATGATCCCGTGCCGGGTCCGAAGAACCCGTCATAGGCCGCCACCAGCGGCACCACCGTCGCAGCAAAGACCGGCGGGCTGATCCGCGCCGCCCGCGACTCGTCGGTCAGTCCCGGCTTCAGCGCAAAGAAGGCCGCAACGCCGATCAGGACCAACGGCATGATGATCCGCAGGACCTCGACCGGGATGAGATGCGCCACCAGCGCACCCCCTGCCCCGGCCAGGGCCGAAATCGCTGCCATGCCCACCTGCTCCTTCGGCCTGACATGGCCCGCCCGGGCGTAAGCGATCATTGCCGTGCCCGACCCGAAGGTCCCCTGCAGCTTGTTGGTCGCCAGCGCCTCGATCGGCGAGGCCCCGCACAGAAGGAGGACCGGGACCGTCACCAGCCCGCCCCCGCCTGCAATGCTGTCGACAACCCCCGCGACAAAGGCCGCAAGGATCAGGACCAGCGCGAGATGGGTCGCAACTTCAAACACCCGGCGCTTGTCACCCGGCAACGCGCGAAGGGCAAGCCCTCAGGCCGCGTCCAAGAGCCCCCGGCCTTTCAGCAAGGCCTCGACCCCCGGCATCTTGCCGCGGAACTTCAGGTACAGCGCCTCGGCGTCCTCCGACCCGCCAGCCGACAGGATGAACTGCTCCAGCTTCGCGGCGGTCTCCGGGTGGAAAGGATCGCCCGCTTCCTCGAAGGCCGCAAAGGCATCGGCGTCCATCACCTCCGACCACATGTAGCTATAGTAGCCCGAAGAATAGCCGTCTCCGCTGAACACGTGGGCGAAATGCGGCGTCGCATGGCGCATCCGGATCGCCCGCGGCATCCCCAGCCCTTCCAGCACCTCGGCCTGACGCTGCATCGGGTCGGCGGGCGGGCTGCCGGTATGGAACTCCAAGTCTACCAGCGCGCTCGACACGAATTCCACGGTCGCAAAGCCCTGGTCATACGTCCCCGCCGCCAGCAGCCGCTCCAGCATGTCCGCCGGCATCGGCTCGCCCGTCACGTGGTGCCGCGCATGGGTTTCCAGCACCTCAGGCACCTCCAGCCAGTGCTCGTAAAGCTGGCTCGGCAACTCGACGAAGTCCCGCGCCACGGAGGTGCCGCTGATGAACCCATAGGTCACATCCGACAGCATCTGGTGCAGCGCATGGCCGAATTCGTGGAACAGCGTCCGCGCATCGTCATAGGACAGAAGGCAGGGGTCGCCCTTGGCAAAGTTGCAGACGTTCACCACGATCGGCCGCTGCTCACCGCCGAGCTTCCGCTGCGACCGCATCGCGCTGCACCAGGCACCGGACCGCTTGGACCCCCGCGCAAAGTAGTCGCCCAGGAACACCGCCACATGCTTACCCGCCCGGGTAACCTCCCAGCCCCGCACGTCGGGGTGATAGAACGGGCCTTCGATCTCGCGAAACTCCAGCCCGAAAAGGCGGGTGGCGCAGTCGAACATCGCCGCCAGCATCGCATCAAGGCTGAGGTATGGCTTCAGCGCCGCCTCGTCGAGGTCATGCTCCGCCTTCCGCCGCTTCTCGGAATAGTAGCGCCAGTCCCACGGCTCCAGCGGGCCGGCAAACCCGTCAGCCTTCAGCATCGCCTCAAGGACAGCCGCATCCTCCAGCGCCTTAGCCCGCGCCGGCGTCCAGACGCGCATCAGCAGGTCCCGCACCGCGTCAGGCGTCTTCGCCATCTCCGGTTCCAGCTTGAAGGCCGCGAAATCCGCATAGCCCAGCAGCGCCGCGCGTTCCGCCCGCAGGCTCAGGATCTCTGTCGCAACGGCCCGGTTGTCCGTCTCGCCACCATTTGCCCCCCGCGCCACCCAGGCCTCATAGGCCTTCTCGCGCAAGGCGCGGTTGGGCGAGAACTGCAGAAACGGCACGATCAGGCTGCGGTTCAGCGTGACAACCGGCCCCGACCCGCGTTCCGCGCCCGCCGCCTTCGCCGCCGCCTGCACGAACTCCGGCAGCTCCGCCAGATCAGCCGCGGCAAGCTCCATGAACCAACCCCGCTCCTCTGCCAGCAGGTTCTGCCCGAACTGAGTCCCAAGGACCGCCAGCCGCGCCTTCACCGCCGTCAGCCGCTCTGCCGCCGCGCCGTCCAGCGCAGCACCAGACCGGACGAACATCTGCCGGTAAAGCTCCAGCACGCGGCCCTGCTCCGCCGTCAGCCCAAGGCTCTCGCGCCCCTGCCACAGGGCCTCGATCTTCGCCCAAAGCGCCTTGTTGTTCGTGACCTCGGACGAAAACGCGCTCATCTTCGGGGCCAGTTCCCGCATCAGCGCCTCGCGCGCCTCGGTGCTGTCCGCGCCGGCAAGGTTGTAGAACACTCCCGACACCCGGTCGAGGTCCCCCTCCGCCAGCTCCAGCGCCTCGATCACCTCGGCAAAGGACGTCCCCGGCCCTTCCGCAATCGCCCCGATCGCCGCCCGCGCCCGCACCAGCGCCTCGTCGAAGGCCGGCCCGAAATCCTCATCCCGGATCGCCGCGAAAGGCGGCAGGCCGAACGGCGTGTCCCAGACCTGCAGCAACGGATTGCTCATCGCACCAGCGTTCATTCTTCGTCTCCAAATATCCCCGCCGGAGGCTCTGCCCTCTCAGCGTTCCGCGCCGGACCTTGCCCGCAGCCGCGTCTCCAGCCGCCGCAAGAGCAGCGATAGCCCGATCGTCATCGTGAGATAGAGCAGCGCCGCAACGTTGTAAGTCTCGAAATAGCGGAAGTTCCCCGCCGCCGTCACCTTGGCCAGCTGCGTGATGTCGCTCACCCCCAACACGCTGACCAGCGACGAATCCTTCACCATCGCCACGAAGTCGTTGCCCAAGGGCGGCAGCACCATCCGGAACGCCTGCGGAAAGACGATGTGGCGGAACCGCTGCCAGCCATTCAGCCCTAGCGCCTTCGCCGCCTCGATTTGGCCCTTGTCCACCGCCTGCAGACCCGCCCGGAAGATCTCGGCCAGGAACGCCGAATAGGCCAGCATCAGCGCAATCACCGCCCGCCAGAGCAACGGGAAATCCCGCCCCCGCAGTTCATCGGCCCCCAGCGGCACCGCGACCCAGTTCCAGGCCGCCACCAGCCCCGGCGCCACGACGAAGGCCACGTAGAGAAGCAGCACGATGATCGGGATCCCCCGCATCACCTCGATGTAGAGCCGCGCCGCCTGCCGCAGCACGATCCACCGCGACAGCCCCGCCAGCGCGAGGCCAAGCCCGATCACGCAGGCACCGAAATAGGCCACCAGCGTGACAAGGACGGTGATCCAGATCCCCTTCGCCAGGGTGGACAGCGCCGCCGAATAGACCTCGCTCGCCCAGACCTCGTAGAACAGCCAAAGGCCGGTGATCCCCACGATCACCAGCCACCAGGGAAAGTCCTTGTCAGGTTCGGGATTGGGCGTCATGCGAAAGGGCCCGGACGCTGCCGCCCGGGCCCGGGGTCCTTACTCGCCCATCTTGTATTCAAGGAACCACTTGGTGTTAAGCGCGTCGATCGTGCCGTCGGCCTTCATGCTGGCGATCGCCGCGTTCATCGGCGCCACCAGGTCGCTCCCCTTCGGGAAGATGAAGCCGAAATCCTCGGTCCCCAGCTTCTCGCCGATGATCTTCAGGCCCCCGCCCGACGCCTCGACATAGCCCGCGCCGGCGGTCCCGTCGGTCAGCACCAGGTCCACGTCGCCGGCCTTCAGCGCCTCGACCGTCGCTCCGAAGGTCTCGAAGAGCTTGATCCGCGGGTTCGCCTCGTTGCCGTCAAGCACTTCGTAGACCCCGACATAGAAGGGCGTCGTCCCTGGCTGCGCCGCCATCAGAAGATCGGCGTTTTCCGCAAAGCTCTTCGCATCCGTGAACCGCGTCTCATCCCCGCGCACCATCATCACCATTTCACTGGTCATGTAGCTGTCCGAGAAATCCACCTGCTCCTTCCGGTCATCGCGGATCGTGATCCCGGTCATGCCGAGATCATACTGCCCCTCGCTGACCGCCGGGATCATCGCGTCCCAGCTGATGTTCTCGTATTTCACGGTGATGTTCAGCCGCTTGGCGATCTCGGCCATCGCATCGTATTCCCAGCCCACGGCCTGCCCGTCCTTGTCCAGGAACTGCAGCGGCGGATAGGCATTCTCGGTCACCACCACGACTTCGCGGCCCTGCAGGTCCGGCAGGTCCTGCGCGAGGACAGGGGTGGTCAGAAGGCTAAGGCCCAGAAGGGCAGCAGTCAGTTTCATGGGTTCCGGCTCCCGGTTGGTTCTTTTCGATGGCAGACTATGACCAGAGGGACCGGCGCGCGCAAGGCACCCGCACCACCCATCCCGGCAGAAAGCCTCGCCTCACGGCAGAACGGCCTGCACTTGCACGAATCGTGCGCCAGCAGCACGCTGCCAGTCTCGCCCGTCGCAGGGGAAACACCATGACCGTCTCGCTGCATGACCCCCAGGAGGTGCTCAAGTTCTGGTTTCACGACACCGGCTTCTGGACGGATCAGCAGGCCTTCACCGGCTGGATCCGGGAACGAATGTATGGCGGCATGGACGAAGCCATTGCTGCGCGGTTCGAGGGCCTGACGCGGGCCGCAGCTAAAGGCGAACTCGACCACTGGGCCACTACGCCACAGGGTCGCCTGGCTCTTCTCCTTGCGCTGGACCAGTTTCCCCGCTCGCTCTGGCGCGACACGCCTGCGGCCTATGCGCAGGACATCAAGGCAACGTGTCTCGCGCTGGAGGGAATCCGGAATGGGGATGCAAGAGCTGTTCCCCCCTGGGCACGGCTCTTCTACATCATCGCGCTCGGGCATTGTGAAGGCCCGGACCATCTTGACCGCATCGACCTGATGGACCGGCTCTCCGAAGAGCTTGTAGCAGACCTGCCGGAGTGTCTCGCCTCAACCGGAGACCGTCTCAGGGCACAGAACGCCCGCGTCCGGGCGGTCATCGAACGCTTCGGTCGCCACCCGCACCGCAACGCGATCCTCGGCCGCATCTCCACCAAAGACGAGGAAAGCTACATCGCAGCGGGCGACTTTCCCCATCTCGCCCCGTCCCCGCCAAGGGGCTAGGCAACGCCTCACCAATGCGGCGGCTTCACATTGGCCGCCGGCGCATCGATCCCCGCCTCCCGCTCGGCTTCCCGCTCGGCCAGAAGGCGCGTCAGCCGGGTCAGCCGGTCGATCTCGCCCGCCTGACGCGCCACCACATCCGACAGGTCGTCGACCGTGCGGATCAGATGCGCGATCCGTTCCTCCAGCGCTTCGATCCGGTCCATGCCCGCTTTCCCTGACGCTTGCCGCCCCCTGCCCCTTTCGTTACACGAGGCGCGACAAGAAGCGAAGGGCAAGCCCCCCATGGCGAACGACAAATCCCCCCGCCGCCCCCGGGCCGAAACGCCGAAAGGGTTCCGCGATTACTTCGGCACGGAAGTGACCGAACGGAAGGGGATGCTGGATGCCATCGCCGGGGTCTACCATCGCTACGGCTTCGACCCTCTGGAAACCTCGGCGGTGGAGACGGTCGAGGCGCTGGGCAAGTTCCTTCCCGACGTCGACCGCCCGAACGAAGGCGTCTTCGCCTGGCAGGATGAGGATGCCGACTGGCTCGCCCTCCGCTATGACCTGACGGCCCCCCTCGCCCGCGTTGCCGCGCAGTACCGCAACGACCTCCCCTCGCCCTACCGCCGCTATGCGATGGGCCCGGTCTGGCGGAACGAAAAGCCGGGGCCGGGCCGCTTCCGGCAGTTCTACCAGTGCGACGCGGATACCGTCGGGTCAGCCTCGGTCGCCGCGGATGCCGAAATCTGCGCGATGCTGGCCGATGCATTGGAAACAGTGGGCATCCCGCGCGGGGATTACGTCGTGAAGGTGAACAATCGCAAGGTTCTGAACGGGGTGATGGAGGTTGCTGGCCTCGCCGGGGACGACAAGCACGCCGAACGCGGCATCGTCCTCCGTGCCATAGACAAGATCGACCGTCTGGGACCGGAGGGCGTCCGCGCGCTTCTGGGCGAAGGGCGCAAGGACGAAAGTGGCGATTTCACAAAGGGTGCCGGGCTGAATTCTGCTCAGTCCGAGGTGGTCATGGGCTTCACGACGGCCAAGCGCGACACTGGCGCAGACACGCTCGCCCGCCTTCGCGATCTAGTCGGTGCCTCCGCAATCGGGACCGAAGGGGTGGCAGAACTCGAGGCGATCGCCGACCTCCTCGCCGCCCAGGGCTACGGCCCCGACCGCATCGTCATCGACCCCGGCGTGGTCCGTGGCCTCGGCTACTACACCGGCCCGGTCTATGAGGCCGAGCTCACTTTCCAGATCACTGACGAAAAGGGCCGCCCGCGCAACTTCGGCTCGGTCGCCGGCGGGGGCCGCTATGACGGCCTCGTCAAGCGATTCACCGGGCAGGACGTGCCCGCAACCGGCGTCTCGATCGGCGTCGACCGCCTCCTCGCCGCGCTCCGCGCAAAGGGCCGCATCGGGGGCGAAACGGAAGGGCCGGTCGTCGTCACCGTGATGGACCGCGACCGGATGGCCGACTACATGGCCATGGTCGGCGAACTCCGCGCCGCCGGCATCCGGGCCGAGGTCTACCTTGGCAACCCGAAGAACTTCGGCAACCAGCTCAAATACGCCGACAAGCGCGGCTCGCCCGTCGCCGTCATCCAGGGCGGCAACGAAGCCGCTGCCGGGACGGTCATCCTCAAGGACCTGATCCTCGGCGCAAAGATCGCCGAAAGCGCCACTCTGGAAGAATGGAAAGACCGCCCCGCCCAGGTCGAGGTGCCACGGGCCGACCTCGTGGCTGCGGTCAAGCGGATGCTGGGCCGATGACCTTTGCCGCCGTCCAGTCCATCAAGAATTTTCGTCGAAAATTCTTGGCCCCGCCCGGCCACGCGCCTGCCTGTCGCAAGGCCGACGCATGACCCCCAAGGCCGCCATCCGCGCCGAGGGCGAGCGCTTCCTGGCCGCCTTCGTCGCCGCCGGGGCCGTGCCGGTGGAAACCGACATCCTGCAACCCGCCGGAACCCTCCTTGACCTTTATGGCGAGGATATCCGCGCCCGCGCCTATGTGACCGATGACCCCCTCCAGGGCGAGATGATGCTCCGCCCCGACTTCACCGTCCCGGTCGTGCAGGCCCACATGGCCCACGGAGCCGATCCCGCCCGCTATGCCTATCTGGGCGAGGTTTTCCGCAAGCAGCCGCGCGGCTCGGGCCGGGCCAGCGAGTATCTTCAGGTGGGGTATGAGGTCTTCGACCGCGCTGCCCCCGAGGTCGCGGATGCCGAGGTGTTTGCGCTGTTCCGTGACCTTCTGGCCGACCTGTCCTTGCGCCCGGTGACCGGGGATGTCGGCATCCTGATGGCCGCCGTGCGTGGGCTTGATACCACAGATAGACGAAAGGCGGCCCTCCTCCGCCACATCTGGCGGCCCGCCCGCTTCCGCGCCCTCCTCGACCGTTTCGCCGGCCGTGCCCCGGTCCCGGCCGGCCGGCTCCGCCTGCTCGACCGTCTTGCAACCGGCACCCCCGCCGCCATGATCGAGGAGGCCGGCACCTTCATCGGCCTCCGCACGGCCGAAGAGATCACCGCCCGCGCCGAAAGCCTCGTCGCCGACGCCGCCACCCCCCCGATCAAGGCAGCCGAGGCCGCCCTCCTCTACGACCTCCTCGGCCTCGAGGCCCCGGCTGCGGCGGCCCTGACCCACCTCCGGGGGATCACCCCCCTCCTGCCTGCCATCGCCCCGGCCGTCGACCGCTTCGCGGCCCGGCTGGAGGCTTTGGCCTCACAAGCCGTTGATATCGCTACCCTTCCATTCGAGGCCAGCCACGGCCGGACCAGCCTCGAATACTACGATGGCTTCGTCTTCAGCTTCCACGCCCCCGGCCTCCCCCCCGTCGCCAGCGGGGGCCGGTATGACGCCCTCACGGCGGTCCTGGGCCAGGGCGCCTCGATCCCGGCGGTCGGGGGGGTCATCCGCCCCGGCCTCGTCGCACGGCTGAGGGGGGCGTCATGATCCGGATCGGCGTGCCGTCGAAGGGGCGGCTGATGGAGGACACCTTCGCCTGGTTCGGCCAGCGCGGCCTCCAGATCCGCCGGACAGGGGCGGAGCGGGAGTATTCCGGCACCGCCGACCTGCCCGGCATCCAGCCCGTCTTCCTCTCCGCCGGGGAAATCCCGCGTGAGCTGGCTGCCGGCAGGATCCACCTCGGCGTCACCGGGTCGGACCTTGTCCGGGAACAGCTGGCCGAGGACGAGGTCGAGGAACTCGCCCGCCTCGGCTTTGGCCAGGCCGACCTGATCATCGCGGTCCCGAACGTCTGGATCGACGTTGAGACGGTCGACGACCTCGATGCCGCCGCCGCCGCCTTCCGGGCGGCGCATGGGTTCCGGCTTCGGATCGCGACCAAGTATCACCGGCTGGTCCGGGAGTTCCTGCAGGCCCAGGGGGTCGCCGACTACCAGCTGGTCGACAGCCTGGGGGCGACGGAGGGGACGGTGAAGAACGGCACGGCCGAGGCGATCGCGGACATCACCTCCTCGGGCGAGACGCTGCGGGCCAACCACCTGCGGGTCCTCTCGGACGGGCTGATCCACCGGAGCGAGGCGGTCCTCTGGTCCTCCCGCGCGGCGGAGTGGACGGGGGAGGACCGGGCGGCGATGGGCCGGCTGGCGGGGCTGCTGGGGGTCCGGGGGCCGCAATAGACTCCGGGTGACCACAGTGGTCAAAATGGGAATGTCTCGCGATAACAGTGGGTTGCGTGTGGGCGTTAGGGGTTTGTTAAGGCGTGTATAGAGCCAACTTCCACGCAGGCGATCCCTGGTCCTGCCAGTAAGGCCCTCCGCCGGTGCCTCCCAGTCACGGCTCGGAACTCTTGTCGGTTGGGACGGAGGTTGTGTCATCCCCGCGATAGCGGGGATCCAGCCCGGGCCGAAACGGTGGATCCCCGCTTGCGTGGGGATGACAGGCTGTGATGGCCGGGGCGCGGGGAGAGTCGGGCTGAAGCCCGACCTGCGGGGACGGGGTGGTTCGCTGCAGCGCACCCTACTGAGGGCGGTGGTGGGGTGGAACCCCAGCCTACGGGGGTCTTCGTCGGCGCGGGCCCCGACCTAAGGTTTGGCGAACCACTCTTCCACCTTGTCCATCACGTCGTCGGCGAGACCGCCTTTCCGGGCCTCGGGGCCGGTGAGGCGGAGGAGCCAGCCGGTGGGCGTTGGCTCGCGGGTGATGGTCAGGCCCTGGGGGAGCCTCAGAAACCGGCGGGGGCGGCAGGTGACGGGGTTGGTGGGTTCGCGCAGCACATCCTCCAAGACCGGGCGGAGGGCGGACCACTGGGTCGTCATTCCGGCCCCGGTGAGGGGCTCGAGGACGGCCGCCAGCAGGTCCTCATGCCCGGTGGAGAGCGCGGCGGCGATCATGTCGAGGTGGCGCGTCGGCATCTGGTGCGGCGTGGCGAGGAAGGGGCCGAGGTCCTGCACCACGCGGACATGCGCGCGGATGCGGTTGCGCGAGGTGCGGGAGAGCGCGGGGAAAAGGGCGGCGATGGCGGCGTCGGGGGTGTCGAAGTGACCTTCCTCGATCACGTTCAGGATGAGGACGGCCTTTTCCCAAGGCGAGACGGGTTCGCGCACCTCGTTCTCGGTCACCATGGCGGCGAGCGCGCTGGCAGTGCTGGGCGGAGAGCGGAGGAAGGCGGGGATCGTCGTGTGGCCCAGCCCCTCGCAGGCGGTCAGGCGGCGGAGGCCGGAGATCAGGCCATAGCGGAAGGGGCCGGTTTCGGGGTCGGGGTGGGGGGCGGCGAGGGGCCAGACCTCGATCGGCAGGCGGAGGCCTTCCAGCGCGATGGAGTACTGGAGTGCGTGGAGGGCGCCTTCGTCCAGGACGGTTCGGTCGCGCAGAAGGGCGTGGCGGTCGATCTCGGCCAGGGGGATGTGGTGGAGGGGGTCCATCGGCGGCTCATTTTTTCCCGGGCGAGGGTGCGGGAGAGAGGGTGAAGGCGGGGTAAGCCGGGCGTGCGCTGGACGGGCGCAAGCTGCGGATTATCTGGCGACGGGCAACCCACACAAGGAGTGAGACGAATGACCCGACTGTTCCCCGCGATGCTGGCCCTTGGCCTGTCGACTGCCGCAGCGATGGCGCAGGACCTGGCCACCGGCGCCGAGATCAGCGCGGCGATTGCCGGCAACACGGTGCAGGGCAGCATGACGGCCTCCGGCGCCTACACCGAGTTCTACGCGGCCGACGGCGCGATCAAGGGCGACGGCTATACCGGGACCTGGACGGTCGAGGGTGATGCCATGTGCTTCGACTATGGCGAGGGGAAGGACTGCTGGGGCGTCCGGATCGACGGCGAGGCGGTGACCTGGGTGAAGGACGGCGCGGACGGCGGGACGGGGACGATCGTCGCGGGGAACCCGAACAATTTCTGACGCCGGGCCGCCTGCGAATTTTCGTCGAAAGTTGGTGGGCCCGGGGGATCAGCGCAGGCCGATCTCGGCCAGGGCGAGGGCGAGGGCTTCGGGCAGGGGATCGTCCTTTGCCCGGGCCTTCGGCAGGTCGCGCGGGGCGTCCTTCGGTTCGAGGTAGCGCCAACCCTGGAAGGGGCGGCGGGGGGCCGGTTCGGTGCGGATGATGGCTGCATCGAGGATCAGGGCGCAGCGGGGGATGCCGTCGCCGAGGTTGACCTCCTTCAGGTCGAGGATGCGCTGGCGGCAGAGGACGAGGCCCTTGATGACCCAGTAAAGCGAGCCGCCGTCCAGCACCTCGGCCTCGCGTTTCGGCCACATGCGGGTGACGTGGATCGCCTGTCCGGTGGGCCAGTGCGGGCGCTGGCTGATCTGCCAGTCCTCGTGGTCCTCGACCGAGACGGAACCGACGGAGAGCTTCATGAGGTGGATCATGGGGGCGAAGATAGCCGGCGGCGGGGCGAGTGCAAGTTGACCCGGAGGGGGCATGGGCGTATCTTGTGGGTTCGCCCGGACTTATCCACAATTTGAAGGACAAATCGCCCGATGTCGCGATTCGACACCCCCATTGCCGAGCAGATCTGGGACATGAAGTACCGCCTGAAGGCAGCCGACGGCGCGCCGATTGACGGGACGGTCGAGGATACCTGGCGGCGGATCGCGCGGGCGCTGGCGGAGGTGGAGGCCGAGCCGGCGAAGTGGGAGGCGGAGTTCTATGCGGCGCTGGAAGGGTTCCGGTTCCTGCCGGCGGGGCGGATCACGGCGGGGGCGGGAACGGGGCGCAGCGTCACCCTCTTCAACTGCTTTGTCATGGGAACGATCCCCGACACGATGGAGGGCATCTTCACCGCGTTGAAGGAAGCCGCGCTGACGATGCAGCAGGGCGGCGGGATCGGGTACGACTTCTCGACCATCCGGCCGAAGGGGGCCGAGGTGAAAGGGGTGGCGGCGGATGCCTCGGGCCCCCTGTCGTTCATGGATGTCTGGGATGCGATGTGCCGGACGATCATGTCGGCGGGCAGCCGGCGCGGCGCGATGATGGCGACGATGCGCTGCGACCATCCGGATATCGAGGCCTTCATCGAGGCGAAGAAGGACCCGGCGCGCCTTCGGATGTTCAACCTTTCCGTCCTCGTGACCGATGCCTTCATGGCGGCGGTCAAGGCGGACGGCCCTTGGGAGCTGTCATTCGGCGGGAAGGTCTACAAGACGGTCGAGGCGCGGGACCTGTGGAACCGGATCATGCGGTCGACCTTCGACTATGCGGAACCCGGGGTGATCTTCATCGACCGGATCAACGCGATGAACAACCTTGGCTATGCCGAGACGATCGCCGCGACGAACCCCTGCGGCGAGCAGCCCCTGCCGCCCTATGGCGCCTGCCTGCTGGGCTCGATCAACCTTGCCACGCTGGTGACGGGGGCTTTCGAGCCGGGCGCTGCCTTGGACACCGGCGCGCTGGACCGGCTGGTCCGCGTCGCGGTGCGGATGATGGACAACGTTGTCGATGCCAGCCGCTTTCCCCTGCCCGAGCAGGCGGCGGAAGCGCAGGCCAAGCGGCGGATCGGGCTTGGCGTGACGGGGCTGGCCGATGCGCTGCTGATGGTCGGGCTGCGCTATGGGTCGGAAGAGGCGGCCAAGGTCACCGAGGGCTGGATGCATGCGATTGCGCGGGCGGCCTATCTCGCATCGGTCGATCTGGCGAAGGAGAAGGGGGCGTTTCCGCTGTTCGAGGCGGAGGGGTTCCTTGCATCGGGCAACATGCAGGGAATGGATGCGGACGTCCGCGAGGCGGTGCGGAAGCACGGCATCCGCAATGCGCTTCTGACCAGCATTGCGCCGACCGGGACGATCAGCCTTTACGCAGGGAACGTCTCCAGCGGGATCGAGCCGGTCTTTGCCTATGCCTATACGCGTAAGGTCCTGCAGCCGGATGGCAGCCGGACTGAAGAGGAAGTCGTCGACTACGCGGTGCGCCTCTGGCGCGAGAAGTTCGGCGACGCGCCCCTGCCCCCGCATTTCGTAAACGCCCAGACCCTGCCGCCGCTGGACCATGTGCGGATGCAGGCGGCGGCGCAAAGGTGGGTGGATTCCAGCATTTCGAAGACCATCAACTGCCCGGTCGACATCAGCTTTGACGCCTTCAAGGAGGTCTACATGGCCGCCTGGGACCAGGGCTGCAAGGGCTGCACGACCTACCGGCCGAACGAGGTGACGGGGTCGGTCCTGACGGTGTCCGAAACGTCCGAGAAGGCACCGGGGGAGGCCCCGGATCAGGTCCGGGGCGGGGTCGCGGGCGGGGGCGAGGTGGTCTACCTCTCTGAACCCTTGGACCGGCCTGCTGCACTTGAGGGGCAGACCTACAAGGTCAAGTGGCCGGGCTCGGAGCACGCGCTTTACATCACGATCAACGATATCGTGACGGCGGGGCACCGGCGGCCGTTCGAGGTGTTCATCAACTCGAAGAACATGGAGCATTTCGCCTGGACCGTGGCGCTGACCCGGATGATTTCAGCGGTGTTCCGGCGCGGCGGGGATATCTCGTTCGTCGTGGAGGAGCTGAAGGCCGTCTTCGACCCTCGCGGCGGGGCCTGGATGGAGGGGCGCTATATCCCGTCGATCCTGGCGGCCATCGGCGGGGTGATCGAGCGGCACCTGATCGACATCGGTTTCATCGAGGGCGAGGGGCTGGGGCTGAAGTCCGACCCCAAGGCCGAGGTGGTGCGGGTGGGCGAGGCCCCGAAGAAGGCCTGCCCGTCCTGCGGCAGCTATGACCTGCGGATGGTGGAAGGCTGCCTGACCTGCGGGTCCTGCGGGCATTCGAAGTGCGGGTGAGGGGTCGGCGGTCACTTGACCCTTCGAGCTGATCGGGTGAAGTTGCCGGCACTTACTGGATATGGGAATGCCTGTTGGCCCTACCGTGACCAATCTGCTGACAAGGCTGCCCCGATGATCCGCCGAAAGGTGCTTTTCCTTCTTGCCGCGACCCTGACGATAGGGGGTTGTGCCTATACGCCGACTGTCGAGCAGGAAAACATCGATGCCCTTGCGCAGGAGATCATGCGGCTTGGGCCGGAAGTGGACCCCGAAGAGGCGAGGCGCGCTGCCGACATATCGTTCAACTATTCGCTTCAGCTTGCCAAGGAATACGGCATTACCGACCTGCCGATCATCCACAATGAAAAGGTCCACCAGGGTCTGCGCAAGCGGGGCCTGTGCAACCATTGGGCCGAGGATCTGAGCAAGCGCCTGAAGCAGGAAGGGTTCCGCACCCTGGAGATCAAGCGGGCGATCTCGCCGCCAAGCGAATTCCGGATCATCCATCACACGGCGGTCATCACTAGGCCCGGCGACACAGTCTATGACGGTATCGTCGTCGACCCCTGGCGCAACGGTGGCAATCTGTTCTGGTCTCCGACCAGGGAAGACAAACGCTACAACTGGCGCCCGCGGGAGGAAGTGCTGCAGGAGCTTATTGCCAAGAGCGAGAGGAAGGCGGCGGGCAACAAGGACGAATGACGCGCGCGCCCGCGGCCGCGGCTTTGCCCGCGCCAAAGGCGGCACAGGGCGACCTGCAAACCCGAAGCGGATTGTGGCCTCAGCCGTTCCAATCGGAAGCGAGCGGTGGTTCGACAAGCCCGGGGACCGGTGAGCGGAAACCCAGGAGATCTCCATTCCAGCCTGCCGGACCCGGGTCTTCCTGCCCGGGGAACAGGGCG
Source organism: Tabrizicola sp. T46 (assembly GCF_057219895.1). Lineage (NCBI taxonomy): Bacteria > Pseudomonadati > Pseudomonadota > Alphaproteobacteria > Rhodobacterales > Paracoccaceae > Tabrizicola > Tabrizicola sp. T46. The sequence continues at coordinate 13,916 of NZ_JBXVVV010000002.1, read as the reverse complement.
GCGGTCGTCACCACTGCCGAACGCATCGCTTCGCCCCCGAAGGCCAGGGAGGTCACGTTCCGCGCGGCAACCGGGATCGGCGGCAGGGCGGCACCGTCGGGCGCGTGGCGGCTGATGCGGAAGCCGTCCCAATGGCCCACGTAAAGCGTGCCTGCACTGTCGGTGGTCATGCCATCGGGATAGCCCTCCTCGTCTGCGAGCGACAGGAAGGTCTTTTGCGCCGTCGGTCTGCCCGCCGGGTCGAGCGCAAAGCGAAGGACCCGGCGGCCGAAGGTATCTGCGAAATAGGCAGCACTTCCGTCCGGCGCAAAGGCGGGGCCGTTCGAAACGGTGAAGCCGGCCGCGATCTCGGTCACCTGCCCCTGCGACAGACGCCAGAGCCGACCGATGGGAGCGGATTCTGCGGCGTCCGACGATCCGATCCAGAGCGCGCCGTGCCGGTCGACCTTGCCATCGTTGAAGATGGTGCCGGGAGGTAGGTCGATGGGGCAGGCCACAGGGCGGACCGTGCCGTTTGTGATGTCAAGCCGGTGAAACCCGCGCACCGAGACAAGAAGCGCTGCGTCTGCTGTCCAGCGGACGAGGCAGGCGAGATCCTCGGGAAGGTCGCGGGCGATCACCCGATCGGCTGCGGTCAGAGGATCGTAGAGATGGACGCTGCGGCCCTGGAGGTCCAGCCAGAGCCAGACGTTCCGGTCCGGGAGCCAAAGGGGCGACTCTCCGACCTTGGCACCGGTTGCCGCCAGCCGTTCGACCGGCCCCGGATTGGCCGGCCCAGTCATGCCCGACCCGTGGCGAAAAGGAGCTTGCCGCCGACCTTGATCTCGACCTCAACCGCGTAGTGGGTCAGCGCCTCGGGGTTGACCTCGATGCCCAGGCCTGGGGCGTCGGGCAGCCGGATGAGGCCGTCGGGTCCCGGGGCGATCCGGGTCAGGGTAAGGTCGCGGGCAAGAGGCTGCAGTCCGGTGGGGTATTCGCAGATGCGGTGGCTTTCCAGCCCCACGTAGGGTTGCAGCGAGGCGGACAGGGCAAGGTTCGAGGTGAAGGTGTGGTTGACATAGGTCACACCCGAGGCGGCGGCCTTCAACGCGACGCGCCGGGCGGGGCCGAGCCCGCCGATGCGCCCGGTATCGATCTGGACAAAGCCGGCGCGGCCGAAGTCGATGAGGTGCTCGGCCATGTCGGCGTTATGCGCGGCCTCACCCCCGGCAAGCGGGACGGGCGAACGGGCGGCCAGCGCGGCATAGGCGGCAAGGGCCGAACCGCCGAAGGGTTCTTCGAGCCATGCGGCGCGGGCGGCAGCGAGGGCGGGAAGGCGCAGGGCAGCGGCCTCGACATCCGCGCCGAAGATCTGGCCGGCGTCGATGAGAAGGATACCGTCCTCTCCCAGGCCTGCGCGGGCGGCTTCCAGATGACGGATGTCCTCGGCAAGGTCGAGGCCGAAGGGGGCCCAGCCGAACTTGGCCGCAGTAAAGCCCGCGGTGCGGATCGCCTTTGCCGCCGCGCCCGTTTCCTCGGGTGTCTGGCCGAAGAGGACGGAAGCGTAGGGCAGCTTCGGATGGGCCTTGTCCTGCCCCAGAAGTCGCCAGACGGGTTCCCCCCGCGCGCGGCCGAGGAGGTCCCACAGCGCTATCTCCACCCCCGACCAGGTGTGGGCGGCCTGCAGCAGGTCCATCGAGTTGTAGGCGACGTCATGCGCCATCGCCGCGATGTCTTCCGGTCCGTTCAGGCTGCGGCCCAGAACCGAGGCCCCGACCGGGCGGCAGGCGCCGTGCGACATTGGCGCGACCCAGGCGGCGATGGAGGCGAGGGGGGAGGCCTCGCACTCGCCCCAGCCGACATGGCCGCCCGCGCTGACGCGGACGACAAGGGCATCCTGGCTGCCGTCGGCGGCGGTGGTGACGGTGGGCATGGCGAGGTAGAAGAAGTCGACGGCGTCGATGCGCATGAGGGCCTCAGGAGGATACGGTCAGGGAAATCGTGGCGTGGCGGACCTCGCCCGGGGTGAGGGTGAGGACAGGACCGCCGGCGGCCCGGGCAGCGACAAGGCCCGTGGCGGGCCAGGTCGAGCAGGGCTCGATGGCGATCATGCGGGCCTGGCCGTTCCAGGGAGCGCCCCTCGTGCCGCCGGTTTCGACCCAGAGCCAGGCGAGGGGCCAGGGTTCGGCGGTCCAGTCAAGCCGGACAGTCAGGTCATCGGCGCGGGAAAGGCTGGCCCAGGGCGCGGGGCCGAGGTCGGCGAGGCAGGCGAGAAGCGAGGCTCCCTCGGGCGGGTGAGCGAGGTTCACGGGGCGCTCGCGGCCGGGAAGGATTGGCCAGGTCCCGGTCGCACCGGGCAGAAGGGGGCTTTCGGGCGGGATGAAATGGGCACAGGCGCGCAGCTGGCGGGCACTGGTGTCGAGTGTCACCGGCCCGTTCAACAGATCGCCCCCCAGTGTCACATGCTGGCCCCAGACGGTGGTGCAGGGGGCGTGTGCGGCGACAGTCTCGACGACGATCAGTCGGTTGCCCTCAAGCGCAAGCTGACGGGTCATCGAGACAGGCGCGGTCTCGAACCGGCGGCTCAGGATGAGGCCGTTCCAGGTCTCGGTCACCTGCCACTCGGCGATCGAACCCTCGCCGTGGAAGCCATGCCGAACGGTTCCATCCCGGCAAGCGTCGCCTGCGTTCGGGAACATCACCGGCCAGCCACCGGAGAAGCGGGTGAGCCAGGTGGCCTCATCGGGTGCAAAGTCCAGCGGTTCGGACAAGGTTTCCCAAGGCGTGCGGGCGAGGAGTTCGGCCCCGCTGGGCAGGTGACGGAGCGCGGTTATCGTGCCGCCAAGGCGTGGCGTTACGGTCGCGCGCAGGGTGCTGTTTTCGAGCACGACCGTCACTTGACCGCCCCCGCCATGAGACCGCGCACGAAATGGCGCTGAAAGGTCAGGTAGAGGATCAGCATCGGTGCGGCGGCCACGGCCATCCCGGCCATCGTCAGCGGGATCTGGTTGTTGTAGCGCCCCTGAAACACCGCGATTCCGGCCATCACCGTCTTTTTGGCGTCGTCCTGCAGGAAGATCACCGCCATCAGAAGGTCGTTCCAGACGAAAAGCGCATTCACGATGACCAGCGTGAGAAGGGGCGCGAGCGACAGGGGCAGGACGACGCGCAGGAGGATCTGAAGGTGGCCTGCCCCGTCCATCACGGCGGCGTCGATCAGTTCCTGTGGCAGAGTGCGGAAGAAGGTGACGAGCAGGTAGACCGAGAAGGGCGTGATCAGCCCGGCATAAATGAGGATCGCGCCGGTAAAGGTGCTGATCAGGCCAAGCTGCGTGTAAAGGACGAAAAGCGGCACGATCAGCACGACCGGCGGCACGGCCATCAGTGCGGTGGAGAGGGTGAAAATCGTGTCGCGGCCCCGGAACTCCATCCGCGCGATGGCATAGGCGGCGAGACAGGAGACCGCCAGCGACAGGGCGACCGAGCCTGCGACAAGGATCAGGCTGTTCAGCATCCAAAGGAAGATCGGCGTTTCGAACAGGATCTGGCGGAAATGGTCGAGCACCAGCCCATCCGGCAGGCCGGTCTTGTCGGCCTGATACTCCTCCTGCGACTTCAGCGCGGTGACCAGCATGTAGATGGTCGGAACCAATGCGATCGCTGAAGCGACCGTCAGCGCAAGATGCGGCAGCGGGCGTATCCGGGCGCGCATCAGTCGGCCTCCCTGCGGCGGACACGGAACAGCGCCCAGATGAGAAGGAGCGAGACGAGGAACAGCATCACGCTGACTGCCGCCGCTATGCCGGGCAAGCTGGTGCGGATCAGTGCGTTGAAGATGTAAAGCTCGATGACCATCGTTGCGGTGCCTGGCCCACCCCGCCCGCCCCCGATCACGTAGACATAGGAAAAGACGGCTGACAGCATAGTGATCGCGCTGATCACCACGAAAAACTCGATCACACCGCGCATCTGCGGGATCAGCACATACCAGGCCCGGTGCCACCATTTCGCCCCGTCCAGCCGCGCGGCCTCGATCAGGGTTTCGTCAAGCGCCATGAGGCGGGAGAGAAACAGGATCACCCCCAGCGCGGTTTCCCGCCAGAGGATCAGGCCCATGACGGTCCAGAGCGCGACATCTGCCGACCCGATCCAGTCCAGCACCAGAAAGTCCAGCGACAGTGCCGAGAGGACCGCGTTCACCGGGCCGGAGAACTGGAACATCTGCTTCATCACCACCGCGATGATCGGAATCGCGAGGATGTAAGGCAGGAACAGGATCGTGCGGTGGACGCGCCAGCCGGGGAGGCGTTCGTAGAGGAGGAGGGCTAGGGCCAGCGCGATGACGACCATCACCGGGATGACGAGGAAAAGCTGAAGGTTGTGGCGGACCGCCTCCCAGAACAGGGGCTGGCCCAGCACGAGCTCGTAGTTCCTCAGGCCGATCCACGGGCCGTCGATGCCGCGGACCTGCTTAAAGCTGAACTCGACCAGCCGGATCAGCGAAAGCCCGAAGACGAAGGTCAGAAGCGCGACCAGCGGCAGGAGGAAGAGATAGGGCAGAAGCGGAGAGTTGCGGCGCATCCGGGGCCTTCGGGCGAGGGCGGGCGCGGCAATGAGGCCGCGCCCGGAAGCGGTCAGCTGGCCGAAAGCTCTGCGGCCCAGGCCTGGTATTTCTCGACAAGGTCAGGGTTGAACGCGCGCCATTCCTGGGCGACCTGGGCCGCGAGTTCGCCCGCCTCTTCACCTGACATCCCGGCGGTGATGATGTTCTGGCCCGTCGGGATCGCCGCCTGTTCGTAGAACTGGCCGGGCATCAGGTTGGTGATGTTGGTGATCCGGTTTTCGGCCTTGCCCCATCTGGTCCACAGGTCCTTGACCGAGGGGTCGGCGATCACGCTGTCATCAAAGCCCGAAGCGGCGGGAATCCAGCCGGTGGCTTCCCAGAAGGAGGCGAGCTGTTCGGGCGCGTTCAGGAACTCCAGGAACCGTGCCGCGACGTCGGGAGCCTCGGACCCTGCGCTGATGCCAAGGCCCTGCATGTCCACTACAGGGCGGCCTGCAAGCTGCCCCTGACCGAAGACCGGAAGCGTCATGCAACCGATGCGGCCGTTCGTGGTCTTGGCATCCGCCGGCAGCCGCGTGCCGATCGAGGAGCAGATACCAAGCTGGCCGTTCACGCAGAGGTCGATCCCGGGGTACAGTCCAAGGCTTGCCATGTCCTTGTTCAGGAAGCCCGCATCGCGGAGCTCGGCAAGCTTTACCCAGTGTTGGTGGTAGCGCGGCTCGCGGAAGTCGAGATCGCCGATGAAGAGGTTCACCGCGTCGCCTACAGTGTCGAGGTTCTGCGACAGGGCGTGGGTCAGGTACCACTCGGCCCAGTAGCCGTCCTGCACGCCGCCGCCGAAGGGCTCGATCCCGGCGGTCTTCAGCGCCTCGCAGGCGGCAAGAAGTTCATCCCAGGTTGCGGGTGGCGCGTCGGCGTTCAGTCCGGCCTTCTCGAACAGGTCCTTGTTGTAATACCAGGGCATCGGCAGGGGATACCATCCCATGCGCCAGACCTTGCCGTCGAAACGCGAAAGCGGGCCATGGTTCGAAGCGGCAAGGATATCGGCATTCATCAGGTCGGACAGAGGGGCGAGATAACCCAGCCAGACGCTTTCCATATGGTAGATACCGTTCCAGAGATACTGGATGTCAGGTGCCTCGCCTGCCGCTGCGGCGGTCTGGAATTGTGAGATCACGACGGCTGTATCCTGCAGCATCGGGGTGATCTGGGCCTCGGTGAAGGCGGCGATGGCCTTGTCGAGATAGGCCTGAAGGCCGGGCAGTTCCTGCTCTCCCCACCACCACATGTCGAGCGCGGGCGTTTGCGCAAGGGCACGGCCGGCGAGACCGCCGCTGAAGGTGAGCGCGCCGAGGCCCGCCCCGGCCTGAAGGAAGCGGCGGCGGTCGAGACGGGTTGGAAGTCTTGCAAGCGTGGTCATGTCGTCCTCCCTTTATCTTTGCGAGCTAGAATGTTGCTGTCATGCCGCCGTCCACAGTCAGGACCTGACCCGTCATCCAGCGGCAAAGCGGTGAGGCCAGGAATACGACGGTTCCGGCGACGTCCGATGGTTCGCCCGCGCGGCGCAGCGGGATACGCCCGCGGTCGACATACCAGGCGCGGAATTCGGGCGTTTCGGTCTCGTCCACGCCATCGACCACGGACATCGGGGTGCGCAGGAAGCCCGGGGCAACGGCATTGACGAGAATGCCGTGAGGCGCAAGCTCTACCGCCATCGAGGTCGTAAGGCCGATGACCCCGGCCTTGGCCGCGTTGTAGGACCCGCACTTGCCCGAGGAAACGAAGCCCTGGACCGAGGAGATGTGAATGATCCGCCCTCCGCCGCGCTCGGCCATGTGCGGGGCGACAAGCTTGGACCCGCGCCAGACCGCTTCGAGGTTGACGGCGATGGTGCGGTCCCAGTCCTCTTGCGTGTCGTCGAGGATGCTGCGGGCAGGCGGATTGATCCCCGCATTGTTTACCAGCACATCGATCCCGCGGTGCCGGCCAAGGTCGGCCACCAGCGCGGCAAAGGCCTTGGCGTCGGTGACGTCGAGCGCATGGCCCTCGGCGCTTAGACCTTTCGCACGGATCGTTGCGGCAACCTCTGCGACCGTCGCGGCATTGCGGTCGACAAGCGTGACATGCGCGCCCTCAGCGGCCATTTCTTCCGCTATTGCCTGGCCCAGGCCCTGGCCCGCGCCGGTAACCAGACAGGAAAGGCCGGAAAGCAGCCCGCTCACGCAGGGCCTCGGCGGGATCGTGCGGAAAGGGTCTGGCGCGACATCCGATCCTCCCTGCCCCTATTCCGAAATTTCGGAATTGCGTCCGGGGTTTTGTACAGGTTAGGGTTGACCCTACCACGAGTCAAGCGGGCCGGAGGGCAGGCGAATGAACGGGACGGGTCTGGCAGGACGGGTCGCGGTGGTGACGGGAGGGGCACAGGGTATCGGCTTTGCGGTGGCCGAGAGGCTTGCCCGAGCAGGGGCGAAGGTGGCGATCTGGGACATGGACGCAGACCTTGCCCGGCAGGCGGCGCAGGCGCTTGACGGGCGGTCCTTCGCGGTAGACGTGGCCGATACGGCGGCGGTGGCGCAGGCGGCGGCGGCGACAGAGGCGGCGCTGGGCCAGGTGGGCGTCCTCGTCACCTCGGCGGGGATTGCGGGGTCGAACGGACCAGTCGTGGCCTATGACCCTGCCGAATGGCGGCAGATCATCGAGATCAACCTGACCGGCACCTTCAACTGCTGCCGGTCGATCCTGCCGCAGATGCAGGCTCAGGGATACGGTCGGGTCGTCACCGTCGCCTCGATCGCGGGGAAGGAGGGGAACCCGAACGCAGCGGCCTATTCGGCATCGAAGGCCGGGGTAATCGCGCTGACGAAGTCGCTGGGCAAGGAACATGCCGGGCAGAACATCGCGGTGAACTGCGTCACTCCGGCGGCAGCCAAGACCCGGATCTTCGACCAGATGGCGCAGACCCATATCGAATACATGCTTTCGAAGATCCCGCGCGGCCGGTTTCTGAAGGTCGAGGAAGCGGCAGCAATGATCACCTGGCTGTGCTCGGAGGAGAACAGCTTCACCACCGGCGCGGTCTTCGATCTCTCCGGCGGCCGGGCGACGTATTGACCGCCCGGGCCAATCCGGCCGGGACCGCCCCCAGCGGCTCGGGTGCGCGCAGCCTGCGCCGAGCCGTTGCCATGCTGTCCCTGATCCACGGCCGCGGTCAGCCGCAGAGTGTCGCCGAGATGGCCACCGCCCTTTCGATCCCGAAGTCGACAGCCTATGACCTGTTGAACGCCATGCTGCATGAAGGCCTGCTCACCCCCGCAGGAGATGGCACGCGGTTTGCGCTGGGCCATCGGCTGCACGAACTTGGGGCCGGGTACCGCGCGCAGATCGACATCCTGCGGGTTGGCGGGCAGATCGTGCGCGCCTTGCGCGATCAGACCGGCGAAACGGTGCAGCTCTCGGCCATGGAAGGCCCGCTGATGCACGTGCTTCTCAAGGAAGAAGGCGTGCGCGCGGTGCGCATCATCTCGAATACCGGCTCGCGGGTTCCGGTGAACTGGGCCGCAGCAGGACGCCTGCTGGTCTCTGACCTTGACGACGTCGGATTGCGCCGGCTTCTGGAGGCGACGGTAGCCCCTTCCCCCACCGGCCGGGCGGAAACGGACGTCGATCGCCTGATGGCCGAAATCAGAGCGTGCCGTCGTGCGGGCTTTGCCATCGAGATCGGCGAGACCAACGAACATGCCGGCTGCATCGCCGCGCCGGTTCTGGACGCAGAAGGCAAAGTCATGGCCGCGATCAGCCTTGCCGCGCCCGAGCAGCGCCTCAGCTCGCCCGACCATCGCTTGCTGGTTGCCGCCGTCCGGGAGGCGGCCGCCGACCTGGGGGCCGCACTTCTTTCAAGCAAGGCCTGACCGGGGGCTGCACCCGAAACAGCAAGGTCAGACCGAAAACCGCGTTTCACATCCGGTCACTCCCGCAAGGCAGACTTCAACCACTCTGCAAAGCGGGCCATTTCGTTGGCACTGGCTGCGACGGTTTCGGCATCGGCGGGATAGGTGCCCGAGAGGGCGGCATCGCGAAAGGCGGCGAAGGCCGCAATGCGGCGGGTTTGAAGGCGGGAATACTCGGCAGCAAAGTCGTCGAAGGCACGTGCGTGGCGCGGGCGAAAACCCGGCTCTCCCAGAATATCGCAGCCGAACAGGTATTGCACATCCGCCCCCGGCCCCGACCCGATCGAGACCGTCGTCAGGCGGGTCGCCGACGTGATCAGCGCAGTTACCGGCGCGGCAAGGCACTCAAGCTCGACCATCGCGGCACCGGCATCCTCAAAGGCCTTGACCGCACGGAACACCTGCTGCGCCTCGGCAGCAGTCTTGCCAAAGCCTCGCATCCCCGTCAGCCGCGCCTTCTGCGGCACCAGTCCGGCATGGGCGCAGACCGGGATGCCTTCGCGCGCCAGAGCCTCGATGAAATGCGGTGACAGCGAGCAGTAGACGGAGTCAGCCCCCATATCCAAGGCTTCGAAGGCCTGCCGCAATGCGTCGGACCGGCTGGCGGCCTGACCATGCACCAGCGACAGGCAGAGATGGGTGCCTTGCGCAGCGCGCCGGATCTCGGACCAGCGCGACTTCTCTCCATTCACGATGATGTCGATGCCGCCGGCAGCCTCGGCTGCGGCAGCCTGGTCGGCGCCGTTCACGTTGATCTGTATCAGCTGGCGCTGACCCTTCAGCGCACGGATGTGATGTGCCTCAAGTTTCATGGAAACGAACCCTGAGCTTTTCGAAGTCGAGCCCCGGCGGCACGGAGTCCACCGGCTCTAGTCGCGCGACACGACTTGCCAGGGTTCGGAGCACAGTGCGCGAAAGCAGGCGCGCATGAGCCGAGCCGAGGCAGCTGTGCGGCCCGCTGCCGAAGCCGACATGCGGATTGGGGCTGCGGTCCATGACGATGCGATCAGGGTCGGAGAACACACTCGGGTCGCGGTTCGCATCGGCAAAGCACAGCGCCACACGCTGACCGGCCGCCACGGGGACGCCGTCGATCTCGGTCGGCCGGGAGCAGATGCGACCGAGGTATGGCAAAGGCGAGAGGTATCGGACCAGCTCCTCGGTAAGCGTCGTGGCAAGGCCCGGCTCGGCCCTGAGTGCGGACAGAGCCCCTGGGTTCCCGGCAAGATAGGCGATGCCGCCCGAGATCAGCCGGATCACCGTGTCGCGTCCCCCCGCAAAGACCAGATGAGCAAAGCCCATCTCCATGTCATGCGACAGCGGGGTACCGTCGAGGGTTGCCTTTCGCAACACGGCAAAGAGACTTCCCGGCCATTCCTGCGGCGCACGCTCCAGCCTGTCGGCGATGTAGTCCACCAGCCGGCGTGCGCGTGCAAGGTCATAGCCCGTCTCGGCGCGGAAAGCATGCAAGCCCCAGCCAACCCAGAGATCCGCTTCCTCTGCCGGCATGCCCAGCAGATGGGTCAACGCGCGCGACTGCAGCGGCAGGGCAAATCCTTCGACAACCTCGACATCGGGCTTTGCCAGGGCTTCGGTCACCATCCCTTCGATCAGTTCGGAAATCCGGGCGGCATAATCAGGATCGAAGGGTTGATTGAAAGTCGCCTGAACAAGGGCGCGATAGGCGGTGTGCTGTGGCGGGTCGGCCTCGATGGGATACTGGCGGAACGTGCGCGTCTGGTCCTCTGCCGGGATCTGGATGCGGCCAAGCGCGTCATTGCTGAACTGCTGCCAGTCCCTGGCGATCTGGCGCAGACTGCGATAGGCACGGACATGGACGATTTCGTCCCCGTCCTCTGCATTGCGCTCGACGGTCGTGGTCATGCGATCACCCTGGGAACAACGAAGAGCGTGCCGTCGGGCACATCGGCGACCCTGATCTGACAGGACAGGCGGCTGGATGGGGCCGCGCTGTCTTCGAATTCAAGGATGTTCGCCTCGGCCTGCGTGGCCGTCCCAAGCGCGGCAAGTGCCGCAGGGGACAGGTGGACATGACAGGTTCCGCAGGCGCAGGCACCACCGCATTCGCCGACAATCCCGGGAACACCAGCGGCACGAGCCGCCTCCATCACCGTTCCGCCGTGCGCGGTCAGGGTCCTGAGCTGCCCATCCCCAAGCTTGAATGTGAACGTCGCCAACCTCTGTCTCCCGTGTCGTGATGCCGGGACAGGATATCGGCTCGGTCGCGTTTGGCGAACGAGAGCTTCTTTTCCGCTGCGGTCAATTTCTTTTCCCGTCTTGATCATGGTCCGATCTTCCCAGGCCGCGGTTGCGGAAGGTTCTGGGGTTCAGACCGAAGCGTTCGGCAAAGGCAGTCGAGAAATGCGCAGCCGACGAGAAGCCGACGCAGTAGGCGACCTGCGAGACAGGATCCTGACCGGTCAGGAGATGCCGGGCGGCGACGTTCAGCCGGTGCATCTGGACATAGGCCGCATAACCCATGCCGACCCGCGCCTTGAACAGGCGCGAGAAATGGGCATCGCTGACCCGCGCGCGCCGGGCAGCCGCCGCAAGCCTGGGGGCCCCGCGCGGGTCGGCATGGATCAGCCGAAGAGCATCCTGCAGGGGCCCTGACAGAGGTTGGACCTCCGGGATGCAGTTGGCCGGCTCCGGACGTGCCGCGGCCAGAGTGACGAGGATCAGAACCAGCACCTGCTGCGCTTCCAGCGCGCGATCGGACCGTGTGGAAATCGCACACAGCCAGTCGCACAGGAAATCGATGCGCGCCGCGGTTTCGGGGTCGGGCGACAGGATCAGCGGGCGCGCTGCCGCCAGAAGCGGTGCCCGCGGCAGAAGCGGCTCGATCAGGAAAGGCTCGAACTGCAGAAGGACCCAGTCGCGCGGACCGGTGCCGGTTTCGAAGGAATGGACCTGCATTGAGGGCAGCAGAACAGCCTGGCGGTCCTGCAACGGATAGCTGGTGCCATCCAGCACCACCGCCCCTTCCACCCTGCGGAACCAGACAAGTTCAGTCTGCGGATGGAAATGAACCGGCGCACCCCGTCTGTCGGCTCCGGCTTCCAGCCGGACCACTTCGGCAAAGAGAAACGTGTTTGCCCGGCCGCGGATCAGTTCGAAGCTGGGCGAGACATCCATCCGGCAAGTCTCCCGTGGTCAGGGGCGCAGAGTTCTGGCGGGGTAGAAAGGGCTGCATACTGCCTTGGATACGCAGCCGTGGCGCAAGGTCAATTCTGCTTCTTGCGCGCCAGCAGAACACATTCTTCTGCGTGCTGGATTGTTTCGTTGGGCCTTGCCGTGGGAAAAGCCACTGTCGTCGTTCAACTTTATTTGCATCGATGATCCTGATACTAAAGGGTCAGGCTGGAACAGTGATGTCATGACAAACCAGATTCTCGTCATCGATCCCCTTGAGCGCCAGGACATTTTGCGCAGTCTTGCCAGCGAAGTCCGGGCGAGGATTCTTGAGCATCTGACACGTCGCGGACCCCGCAATGTCAATCAGATCTCGGAGGATCTCGACCTTCCGCAGTCGACTGTATCGTCGAACATCCAGATCCTGGTCGATGCCGGACTGGTGCAGACGAGGTCGGAAAAGGGCCGAAAAGGCAGCCAGAAAATCTGCCTTTCGACCTTCACCGAGCTCTTGATTGCCTTCAAGGACCCTCCGTCTGCGCAACTTTCGGATGCGATCGAAGTGTCCATGCCCATCGGGCTCTACACGCGCTGCGAAGTTTCGGCGCCGTGCGGTCTGTGCTCGCCCGATGGTGTGATCGGGCTTCTGGACGTGCCGGACACCTTTCTTGATCCAGACCGGATGCGCGCTGGATTGCTGTGGTTTACCAGAGGCTTCGTCGAGTACCAGTTCCCCAATAACGCCAAGCTGGCCGGAACGGCTGTGCGAGCGGTAGAGCTGACCCTTGAGATCTCGTCCGAAGTTCCCGGGACCTCGAAGGACTGGCCGTCGGACATCACCATTGCGATCAATGGCCATGAGATCGGGACCTGGACGTCGCCTGGTGACAACGGCGACAAGCGGGGAAACTATACGCCGGACTGGTGGAAACTGGCGGGGTCGCAGTATGGCGATCTGAAGCGCTGGGAGGTGACCGCAGACGGGACCTTCCTGGATGGGCAGCGGATTTCGAACTGCGCTCTGTCAGACCTCGAGCTGAGCGACCACCGCTCCATCCGGGTGCGGATTGGCGTGAAGGAAGATGCGCGTCACCCCGGGGGGCTCAACATCTTCGGTCGGGGTTTCGGCAACCACGACAGTGACATCACGCTTCGCCTGATGCGCGGCTGAAACCCTACACCATTTCGCTTGACGGACTTTCACATCGCGGCGAACTATACCGGAAAAACTGGTATGGACCGGATAGGCGGATTCGCATCATCCGGCCGGGAGGGAAGAATGAAGGCAAAGGTCACGGCGCATAGCGCCTATACGATCGCGGATATCGACAAGCGGCTATACGGCTCGTTCCTCGAACACCTGGGCCGCGCAGTCTATACCGGAATTTACGAACCGGGCCATCCGACAGCCGACGCCGAAGGGATGCGTCGGGACGTGATCGATCTTGTCCGTGCCCTCGACACCCCGATCTGCCGCTATCCGGGCGGCAACTTCGTCTCCGCCTATAACTGGGAGGATGGCATCGGCCCAAAGGACCAGCGTCCGAAACGCCTCGACCTCGCCTGGCGCACGACCGAGACCAACCAGGTTGGGATCCACGAATTCGCCGACTGGGCCGAGAAGGCCGGGACCGACATGATGCTGGCAGTCAACCTCGGGTCTCGCGGTCTGGACGAAGCGCGGGCCTTTGTCGAATACGTCAACCATAAGGGTGGGACGTATTGGTCTACCACCTCCACCTGATGGACCTTGCGGCCAGGACGCTTCGGAGCCTTCGCGGTCGGGCCGAGAAGGGGTTTTCGTCGGCGAACGCCCATGAGCAGGTGGTGGGCGGTCGCCCAATAGCGACGCGGAACTCACCACCGGTGCAACCGTCCTGTTTCGGCTTTGACGATCAATGAGTCTGGAGCTTGGATCAGAGGCGGGACGAGATCACGAGGCGCTTTCCCATCTGCGGATCAGCCTTCGTCCCGTTTGAACGCAGTCTCCTGCGGTTTTCGCGCGTTCCTGATCCTGATTGGCCACTATCCCACTGGAATCGCACGCGGAATTCGTCCGCTTGTTGACCTATTGTTGACCTGCGCGCAGCGCAGAAAAAAGCCGCCCGGGAGGGCGGCCGCTAACCTGTTGAGGCTATTCGTAAAACCTGGTTGCGGGGGCAGGATTTGAACCTGCGGCCTTCAGGTTATGAGCCTGACGAGCTACCGGGCTGCTCCACCCCGCGACGCTTGGCCTGTTCGGCCTGGTCGAGTTGCGGCCCTGGTGGGTCGCG